>OZ243888.1:5502500-6815163 GCA_965213535.1 Caldilineaceae bacterium | reverse complement strand
CGGCGGCGCACGCGAACCGCCCAATTACTTACGCCGCTGTGTACTAGTACATTGTCATTGAGGTTTTGAGGGGTTAGGGTAGAAGCGGTTGAAGGTCTGGCGAGCCAATTGGGGCGTGAACTGCCAGCGAATGGGGAGAGGGGCTCGATTGCGTGTTTCAACCCAAGCCAGGACTTCACGGCTCAATTCGACTTGACAGGCGATGCGCCGCTTTAGGCATTGCCTGGATAGAAGCGAGAGTTGAATTTCAGCCATGTTGAGCCAACTGGCCTTTTTGGGTGTGTAGTGCATCTGAATTTTCTGCATCAAGGCGAAGGCCTTCTCCGGTTCAAAGGCGTTGTAAAATGAAGTGTAGGTATGCGTGCTCAGGTTGTCCTGCACCAGTTGAATCTGGCCACCCGGCGGACAGTGTTGCTCGACGAAGGCGTCCATGAACTCGGCGTAGTCCTGTCCCGTGCGTCGGTCTCGTACCTGCACAAAGCAACGTCCGGTGAGAGGCTGCACGGCCAGGAGAACGGAGCAGACGCCATGGCGCTCGTACTCGTAGTTTTGTCGTTTCGGCTTGCCGGGTTCAACAGGCAAGGGGACGAGCGTATCGCCAATCAGTTGACAGGGACGCTCATCGAAACACCAGAGCGGGCGCAGCGGGTCAAAGGGACGGGCATAGATGGCCAGGAGATACTCCATTTGCGCCAGAAAGGTGGGCGTCAGCTTGCCCAGGCACCATTGGCGGACTAGGTGAGGCTTGACCGTGTTTTTTTCAGAATTTCGCCCACGGCGTTGTGGGAGATGTGCTCAACCAACTCGAGTTCCACCGCTTTGTCCGCTAGCAAGCGCAAGCTCCATTGGCTACGCCCTGCTGGCGGTTCTGAGCAGGCCAATGCGGTGATTTTGGCCCGTTGCTCGCCGCTGATGGTGCGGGCGCGACCGCTTCTTGGCTTTTCGCTAATCGCCGCTTCGAGCCCGTCTTGCACATAGCGACGCCGGATCCGGTCTATCGTCGACAGGCTCGTATCGAGCTTATCGGCTATCTCTTGGTCTGTCTTCTGCCCTTGATGATGATTTTCATCGGCCAACAGCAGTATCTTTATCCGATTCAGTTTGCGTACACTCATCACGCCGCCCAGCGTCAGCCGATTGAGGTAGCTACGTTCTTCGCCCGGCAACTTGACATTGTTTATGTGCTTTTTGCGTCCCATGGGAAACTCCTTCTTCTGCTCATTGCTTCGCGTTGGGACCTATTCTATCGCTTACCTTTATCTACTCATAATATCGATTACTGTGTAGTAGTCGACCGAGTCGCGCGTCATCTGCAGCGCAGCCCTGCCTTCGTAGTCAAAGCGCACCACCGAGCGGCCCCCGCCCAGCCCGTCGTTATAGGTCGCCATGGTGCTAACGTACCAGCGCCGCTCGTGTTCGATGTTGTCTGCTACGTTGGGGTCCGAGTTGCTGTAGGGGCACTCTTCGCCGTTGATGGGATCATTGTTGTTCGTCGGGTCGTCAATCTCATATTCATCCGAGACGGCGCACCAGCGCAGCGGAACTTTGCTGTAGCCATAGTCCACGTGCGCGCCCCAGCCGTTGTACACGCGACCGATGTAGACCTGCCCGTGCCTGGCGCCGTTCTTGCGCAAGTGAAAGAAACACTGTCGATTGAGCACCCCATCATCTTCCCCGTGGTGGGTAATGCTGGCCAGCTCCGAGTGAATGCTGTCTACATTGAAGTTGCTTGGATAATCGTTGCACTCCGGTGAATTCAGGTCGTAGTCCAGGTGATAACGGCGCAGCGTGTGCCAGTCGGAGTTATCGGCTTTGCGTACTTCGACGCGAATGTCCTGCAGGCGCTCTTTGCTAAACATCGCCTGCACACAGTCGTCGTCCTCGTAATCCTTAACCTGCCAGTCTGATTCACCACGCTCTTCGTAACCGAACTGCACCCGCATCTTGTAAGTCTGTCTATCTCTTGGCCCACTGAGATCGCCGGGCGGGTTGATGCCGGTATAGCTCCAGCGAATTTCAACGGGACGCACGGCGCTGTGGTACGTTGTGGCATCGGTGCTGATGGGAGGCGGGGCGGAGCAGTTGCTTTCAACGCCCGCAATCTCGGCGTCGTAGTGATATTCAATCTTGTTCCCCAGCGGATCAACGGACTGACGCAGATACCACTTTGTAGGCAACCAGTAGGAGAACCCACTCCCGTCGCCAGCTAAAAGCAGCTGCTGATGTTGAAACGTACCAAGCTGGCCCTGACCATCTAGCGGGTGAGTTGGGCTGCCGAAGTAGTGCTTCGTGCCGTCTGACGTGGTTACGACCCACTCGCCCGCACGCTTTACGGTGCGACCATTTTTCTGCTTATCGCTCAGATAATACTCAACCTTGGAAAAGGTCCAGGGGGAAGCCACGCCATATGTTCCCGCCGTTCCATAAATACTATCATTGTCAAGCCCAGTAATTTGCATCTTTGAGCTTTTGCCGTTTAGCACCAGCTGGAATTCGTCATCTTCAAAAACAGTTGGTTCCCCCCTATCCGACAGAGCAATGTAGCTCATCCCGCCGATGTGCCAGCCCAACCCAGCGAGCCCAGCCTGCGCTTTATAGCTGCCGGTATCGTTGATGTCGTCCATGCCGTTGGCGTCGCGCAGATCGTCCACGCTGACGCTCGAGTAGCCAAGGTTCAGATTGGGCGCCATGCCCCCCAAGCCCTGCGGTACGTCAATTGGGTAGTTAATGGTCGAGCCGCCCGTTTGCAGGTCGCTGGTCAGGTGGGAAACGCTGGGCAGAACCGGCTCCGGCGCATCGATGCCCGAACTTTGTTGGGCCGCGCTGGTTGTCTCCTGGGTAGCGGCGGCTGCGTCGAGGGGCGTTTCCAGGTCGAGCGGCAGATCGGCCAGCTGTACAACGTCCTTAACGGGCGCATACCCCTCCGCCTCGACCACTGCCAGAACCTGGATGAGCGCACCGGTCGTATCAATTGGAGCGCCCTGCCAAACAACGTTCAGGGTCTGCACAATCGCCGGGCCTTCCTGAACGTTTTGGGGCAGCGTCCAGCTGAGCGGTCCCTCTTCCTCTAGGAGTAGCTGGTCGGGCAAATTAACGCGCAGGGTCAACTCCGTCTCCCAATCGTCATGCTGCCAGACGCGAACGGTCACCTGCGCGGTATCGCCGGGGAGCAGCAGACTTTGAGCGCCTTCAATGCGCACAATGGCCGGGGCCAGCGGGGGCAAGGCATCCGAAACGTGGATGGGCGGGGGCGCAATCTCTTCGTCACCAAAGAGACCGGGCGCCGGCTCAACGGGCGGAAGCTCCTCTGCGTCGATGGGCGGCTCTTCCTCTTGGGCTACTGGAAAAGCGGGGGGGGGGGTCGAAGCCGCGAGGGCCTGCACCGGCGCCAGCGCATTCTGAACGATAAAGAGCGCGACGATGATGGCTCGAAGGAAGCGAGGGAAACGAAGACGCCGAAACATAGAGACTCCTATGAGGCAGTTGCTTGAAGCGGAGATCGATTACACTGTTGTGGTCGCTCGCAACATAGCACAAACAAAGAGCGGGCGTCAACCCTCAAACTGCTAAAATTGCCAAAATGTTGAGGAAATACGTCAAAAGACGTAGTCCGTTTGCGGCGAGCCAAGTAAGATTTATGTCGCAAGTCAATATACTTGTCGGGACCGCTACTCTTCCCCCATGCCCAGCAACGTCCCCACCGCCCCCCACGGGTCGACCTCACGCCCCTGCACCCGCTCAACCAGCTCGCTCAGCCCGTCTCGCGGCAGCCCCGCCAGCACGCGCCGATTGACCTCCGCCCGCAGTAAATCCTCCAGCCCGCTGGCCATGCGCAACCGCTCGCGCACTCCAAACTCGCCGGAGCGGTGGAGCCAGTCGCGGTGGGCCTCCAGGCGGGCGTGCAGCGCGGCGACGCCGCTGTTCTGCGCAAGACCGCTGGTCGCCGTGGTTTGGTGGACGGTGACGCGCCAGTCGTCATCGCGCGCGGCTAAATTTGGTGGCAGCGCCACGTCAAAGAGCGCGCCGTGGTGCTGGATTTGGCGCGGGGCGCTGCCCAATTCAAGCGCCATTTCAAGCGCGCGCACCGTACGATCCGCGCCTGTGCGATCCGCTTTGTTGACGGCGAGCACGTCCGCAATCTCCAGCACGCCCGCCTTGATCGCCTGCACCCCGTCGCCCATGCCCGGCGCTTCGACGACCAGCGTCGTGTGCGCCGCCCGCGCAATCGCCACCTCCGCCTGCCCCACGCCCACCGTCTCGACGATGATGCGGTCGAAGCCCGCCGCGTCCAGCACGTGGATCGCGTCGCCCGTGGTCTGGCTCAGGCCACCCAGGCTGCCGCGCGTCGCCATCGAGCGGATAAAGACGCCGGGGTCGCCGCTGAGCGCCCTCATGCGCACGCGGTCGCCGAGCAGCGCGCCGCCCGTGAAGGGGCTGGTCGGGTCGACGGCGAGCACGGCGACGGTGGCGCCCGCGGCGCGGTAGCTCTGCACGAGCGCCGTCACGAGCGTGGATTTGCCGCTGCCGGGCGCGCCCGTCACGCCGAGGAGGTGGGCGTGGCCGGTGTGGGGGAAGAGCGCAGCGAGGAGGTCGCGGGCGCGCGCGTCGTCGACGGATTGATTTTCAACGAGGGTGAGGGCGCGGGCGAGGGCGAGGCGGTCGCCCTGAAGAATCGCGTGGGGAAGGGAGTCAATGGAGGGCGTGGGCATAGACGGTGGAACTCAAGAACGTTGGTCGAGGGACGTGACAATCGCGGCCCAGGCGCGACTGGTTAGGTAGAGACGCCTTGGGCCGTGACGATCACGTTCGGCCAGCTGCTTACGCCGCGGCTGCGGGCTCGTGCTCGCGCAGCCAGACGCGCAGCGGCACGTCCTCGTCCTTTGGCGTAAAGAAGCCGTTGGCGTTGGTGCCCCAGCCGAGCAGCTGGCGGCGGATTGGGTTGCTCTCGTCCCACAGGTGCTGCACGGACATGTCGTCCTTGGTGCGAATCCAGCGGTAGCCGTAGCCGTAAAAGAGCACCTTGCGCGTGTGGTCGGACCAGTTGGGCGTGCCCGCGTGCCAGATGCGGCGATCAAAGAAGACGGCGGTGCCCGGCTTGGCCAGCACGGGGATCGCGCCCTCGGGCTGGCCCTCGCCGTCGGGCTTGTCGATGGTGTCGTGCAGGTGGCTGCCGGGCACGACCCAAAAGTTGCCGCGCCCCGCCTCGCTGGTGTCCGAAAGGAAGTAGCCGACCTTGAGCGACAATCGCGGACGCGGGTGGCTCTCCATCTCCACGTTGACGCGCCCGCTGTCCTGGTGCCAGCCAAAAGTTTTGTTGTTGGCCGGCTGGCCCGAAGGCAGCGTGACAATCAGGTGCGCGTGGTAGAGGTAGATGTTCCAGCCCAGAATATCCCACACCTTGGGCAGAATTTTGGGATAGTCGACCAAATCGAGGAAGAGCGGGCTGTCGGGGATAAAGTCGCCGTAGAAGAGCTTGCCGTCCGACCCGGCGCTCTGGTCCGCCTCGCGCTCGTAAATGCGATCCACGATCTCCGTCAGCCGCTCCACCTGGGAAGGGGCAAGCGCATCTTCGACCATGAAGTAGCCGTCGCGCTCAAAGGCCTCGCGCTCCGCTTCCGTCAGTCCGTGCTGTAGGCAGGTGGGATCGAGTGTGTTCATGGGTTCCTCCCGTTATAGATGAATGCTTCGACGATTGAAATATCTCACTTCGGGACACAGTTGGGGAACGGTTTAGTCATGTAGAAATTTGAACAGAGGAGAGTCACGCGGAAATTAAGCGCTTAATTTCCGCGACGACTTGCTCAAACTTGTCGGTTTTTAAGCGGGCAATACGTTTGATGAGCAACGACTGTTTAAGCGAGGCGATTGTATCGGCTTTAGCTTTGCCGCGGCGACGAAGTGTGCCCACGCGCTCAACATCGGATGTCTCGATAATGATAGAGTAGGGCAGCGCGCGTAAATTAGTGGTGAGCCCACAAACCAGCACGTCCGCGCTGGCGCGGTTGTAGGCAGTGTTCGACAGTACCAGAACAGGGCGAACCTTTTGACCAGCGAGGTCTGAAAAAGGAAAGGGAACAAGAAAAATGTCGCGCTGTTGCACTGCGCGTTGGCTAGAGGTACTCATTCCACACTTCGTCCTCCTCGTTATCCCACAGTTCAGCAAACGCACGTTCAGCAGCCTGCTGAAATTGTTTCTGCATTTGCCCTTCATCGTCGTTGTCTGAAAGGACAAGGGTGATCTCACTGTTTTGAGGCAAATCGAGCGGCATGGGTAGCTCAACGATCCGCCCCCCCAAATACTTAGCTGTGATTGTGTGCATCACTTTTCCCTCTTGATAAATAAAAGCTTCTGGCAATTGTACCACTTGTTGTCTGCTTATTCCAGCCACTTCGCGCGACCGCGCCGCGCCTGCACGTAGACGTATTCGTCCATCTTTGGCTCGCTGATGTTGCCCGTGGACGGGTAGTGCGCAATCGCCTCCTCGATGATATCGATGCCCAGGCCCGGCGTCTCCGGTACGACAATCGAGCCGTTGACCAGCTCCGGCTGCGGCTGCATGACTTCGTAGCGCTGCGGGCAATCGTCCTCGCGGTGCTCCAAGATCAGAAAGTTGGGCAGCGTCGCCAGCAGGTGCACCGCCGCCATTTCGGCGACGGGGCCGAGCGATCCGTCGTGCGGCGCAAAGGTAATGCCGTGGGCCTCGGCCATGGCCGCCTGCTTCTTCATCTGCAGCAGGCCGCCCGCGCGGCCCGTATCCGGCTGCACCACATCCACCACCTCGCGCTCGATCAGCTCGCGCAGACCGTAGATGTTGGCGTGTCGCTCGCCCGCCGCAATCGGCAGGTTGACCGCCGCCGACACTTTGGCGATGTTGTCGACATTCTCCGGCGCCACCGGGTCCTCGTAGAAAAAGAGTTCGTACTCCTCCAGCGCCTTGCCCAGCGAAATTGCATCGGCGACGGTGAGCCAGGGCGGGCCGTGCACGTCGGCCATGATGTCCAATTCGGGGCCAGCCGCCTCGCGGATCGCGCGCACGCTCTGCAGCGGCTGCTTAACGCCGCCCGTCTTGACGCCGGTGAAGCCGCGCTCCATCAGCTCCAGCGCGCGCTCCGGCGTGTGGCCGTGGGCGTAGCAGCGGATGTTGTCGCGGATTTTACCGCCGAGCAGGCTGTAGACGGGCACGCCCAGCGCCTTGCCCTTGATGTCCCACAGCGCCATCTCGATCCCCGTCAGCGCGCCGCCGCCGACGATGCCCGTCATGCCGTGGCCCATCATGGCGATATACATCTTCTGCCAGACGCGCTCGATCTGCATCGGATCTTCGCCAATCAGCATCTCGCTCAGGTCGCGGATCGCCGTCTCGACGACTCTCGGCCAGCCGCTGGCCTCGCCCACGCCGTAAACGCCTTCATCGGTGAAAATTTTGACAAAGAGCCAGTTGCGCTTTGCCCAGCCGCCACCCTCGACGCCGGCGTTCATCAGGTAGGTCTTGATCTCGGTGATTTTCATCGCTTTCTCCTTTTGCAAGAATTTTTAACGCGGAGGCGCAAAGACGCAAGGGGGTTGGTTCGTGGGCTGCGTTGGTTCGTAGGCTGCGTTGTCTCCATGAATTACGCGCTTCGGCGCTGATTATCTCGGCGCAACCAAGACAGTCTACAAGAGCTCTCCTTTGCGTCTTTGCGCCTTTGCGTTAATTTTTGTCAATACCCCGCATTAACATAATTTTCCACCGCGTTCGGCCCAAAGCCCAGCTCGTCCCGGCGCTGGCGAAAGGCAACAAGCTGCTCACTGTAGCGCGGCTCATCGATAAAATTTTCGCGCTCCGTTGGATCACGATTCAAGTCGAACAGCACCTCCGGCATCTCCTCGCCGTAGTACTGGTACTTGAGCGCGCCCCGCTTGATCATCAGGTTGCGACCGCGGAATTGCGAAATCGTTTCATTGTCCCAGTTGACTGCATCGCCCCGCAGCAGACCGGCCAGGCTGCGGCTGTCCAGACCGGAGGGCGTCGGCATGTCGGCCAGGTCGCAGAGCGTGGCGAAGAGGTCGCAGAGGTTGACGTTTTCATCCACGATTCTACCGGTTGGGCGGCCACCCGCCAAGCCATTCGGCCAGCGCACGATCAGCGGCACGCGGGCGCTGGCCTCGAAGAATTTCTGCTTCTCCCAGATGCCGTGCTCGCCCAGCATCTCGCCGTGGTCGCTGGTGTAGACGATAATCCAGTCATCGAGATTCTGGCCGACGTGCTCCAGCGCCGCCAGCACGCGACCGTAGTGCGCATCGATCGTCTCGATCATGCCGTAGTAGGCCGCCGTGGCGCGGCGCAGCTCGCGCTCGCTCGCGTCGACGCCGGGCTGCACCGGTCGCTGGCTCAAGAACGGGTGCGGGAAGGTCTCCGTCTCCAGGTACGGCTGCACGCGATTGAGGTAGTGGTTAAACTTTTCGGCGTCCGTAAAATAGGGATAGTGCGGCTGGTTGAGGCTGACCTTGAGCAGCAGCGGTCGCTGCCCCTGCTCGCGGTCGTAGAAGGGATCGTTGAAATAGTGCCCAATAAAATCGAGCGCCCCCTGCACCGTGTACGCATCCTGCGCCGTGTGGTGCGCGCGGCCAATCCCCGCCCGCCTCACCTCCTTGGCATCCGACCACTTCACTTCACGCGTGGGCCGTGCGACCCGCTCAAACGCTTCGTCGCGCCGCCCCTCGATGTAGCGATCGCCCACGTGCATCTGGTTGCCGATGCGCTGCGTCCAGCCCTGCATCTGGTCCGGCCCCGTGTGGTGCAGCTTGCCACAGGCGACGGTGCTGTAGGCGTACTGGCTCAAGCGCCGCGCAAAGGTCATATATCCGGCGGCTAAATCCTCGCCAAAATTTTCGCAGCCACACGTGCGCGGCAGTTGACCAGACATCATCGCCTGGCGGCCGGGAATGCAGATCGGCGACGGCGTGTACGCATTGCGAAAGACAACGCCGTTTTGCGTCAGCCCGTCCAGCGTCGGCGTGCGGACGACGGGATCGCCCGCAAAGCCAGCCACGTCGGGCCGGTGCTCGTCGCTCATGAGGAAAAGAATGTTGGGGCGGGGCATGGGGAGCGTAATGCGTGAATAAACGTGTAAACCCAACAGATTTTAGTCAAGCGGAAAGCGTTCGAAGAGATAGTCGCGCTGAATTTTTCTAATGCGTATCTCGTCGGTGTCGTTAAATTGCAGCTGCGCAACTGTCGCACGGCCTATCGCTGTCCGTCCCAGAATTTGCAATTGGTCAAGACTGCGCTCGAAGTGTTCAAACCAACTGTCGAGACGAGGGTGGAAAAGACGGGCAAGTTGGCTGGTTAGCGGATCAAAAGCTGCTGTGGCGCTACCTTTGAGCAGGTTGCAGCGGCGACAGGAAAACGCCAAATTGTCGGGAACGGTAAGGCCACCATGTGCGCGGGGAGCGATGTGCTCGACTTCAAAAAAGACTGCCCCCACATATTCCTGATAGCGCCGACAGTACTCGCAGCGACGGCTGGCTCTCGTCTCAACCAAAATGCGTAGACGATGAGCCATCAGCTTGCGTTGCGGACGCTTATTTGTAGGTTGTGTAGCATCGCTTCTTCCAGCGCTTGCAGCGTCTGCTCGTCTACCAGCGACGCGGAAGGAGAGAGTTCAGACATCGTTCGCAGCATATCCAAACAATTTTTTAGGTCGGGGTCGAGAGGTGCGTGGTCAACCGCACCGACTTGCTGTTCAAGTTCTTGACGGCGTGCCATTTGGTTGGTCACGTCCTCTTCCGTCAAGCCAAAATCTTCTGGCGTAAAGGACTCATCGTCCTCGACACTCGATAGCGGCCGCATCAGCGCCGCAATTTGTTCAACTGTCAAAATGTAGTACGTTTTTCGCTCACTTTGAATACGCAACGGGGTCTCCTGCGCATCCAGATGTGCCACCACGTTCGCTTCCACGTTTAATTGAGCTAACCGATTCATACGTGATTCCTTGAGCTTCACCAACACGTTCGCGACCTTAGTATAGCACAACCACCAGCGCCCGCTCGTCAAGTCCCGCGACCCACCACTACAAAGACCGTCCCCCCTTCCACCTCAACCGGGAAGCGGCGCAGCCGTCGCCGGTCGGTGAGGCACGCGCCGGTGGTCAGATCAAATTCCCAGCCGTGCCAGGGGCAGGCGAGAATTTCGCCCTCGCGCCCCCACTGAAACTCGCCAGGCGCGGAGGGCAAGGTCGTGCCGCTTACGCGACCGCGGCAGACGGGCGCCAACTCGTGCGGACAGAGGTTGAGCACGGCGACAAAGTCGCCGTTGACGTTGAAGACGCCGATGGATTTACCGTCGATCTCCGCGAGCTTGCGCGCGCCGGGCGGAATTTCCTGGACGCTGGCGATGGGGTATTTGTGCATGATTGCCATTGGGTAAAAACCGACGTTTTACAGGCTCAACCGCTCAATCCGAGTGGCCACTCCGCCTTTGCTCTCAATCAACACGGCCCCCAGCTGCACGTCGCCCTCGGCCAGCGCAAAGGGCGCGTCGCCGCCCGGCAGCCGCGTGCGCCTGTGCTGCACGAAGAATTCCGGCGCATAGCCCTGGATGCCGCCGCTCGGCCCCGTCATCCCCACATCGGTGACGTAGGCCGTGCCGTTGGGCAAAATTTGTGCGTCTGCCGTGGGCACGTGGGTATGCGTGCCGACCACGGCGGCGACGCGCCCGTCGAAGGCGAAGGCGCAGGTCATCTTTTCGTTGACGGATTCGCCGTGGAAGTCGACGAGCACCAGGTTGGTTTGACCCGCCCACGCCGCGAGCTGCCTCTCAACGGCGTCCAGCGGCTCGTCCGCCAGCGGCAGCGCCGTGCGGCTAACGACGTTGATCACGCCGAGCCGCGTGCCGTTCTTTTCGACAATCGCCGCCCCGCGACCGGGCGCGCGCTCGCCGTAGTTGAGCGGTCGCAAAATCCGCTTGTCGCTGTGGATGGCGTGGCCGTCCGGCCCGTCCCACGAGTGGTTGCCGCCCGTAACGAGGTCGACGGGCAGGGCGAAGAGGCGCGTCATCAGGTCGCGCGTCATGCCCGCATTGCCGGGGGCCGGGTCACCAGCGGTCAGCGCGATATTTTCGGCGTTGACCACGGCAAAATCAGCGCCGTGCTGCTCGATCAGACGCAGGAGGTGCGTCTCCAGCAAGGCCAACCCCGGCTCGCCCACGACATCGCCGACAAAGATCAATCGTGCCATAACCTGTTCCACGTGTGAACGAATTGTTAATTGGACAACGCCGCCGCAAACGCCACGTATTCTGCCGAGGCCAGCCCCTGCTGCAGCGTCGCGAAGACTTTTGCCAGATCGCCCGCCAGAAACGCTTCCGCCTCCAGCCACAGGCCCGGCAGCACGCGGCTGCGCAATACGCCAGCCTCGCCGGGCAGCAGCTCAACGTAGCGACCTTCATCCAGCACGAACCACGTCAGCAGCTGCTCCTGCGTTTGCAGCACCAGATATTCCTGCACGCCCTGGCGCGCGTACACGGCCTTTTTTTGATGCAGATCATAGCTGGTGCTGCTCGCCGCCACCTCGGCAATAAATTCGGGCGCGCCCTGCAGGTAACCATCGTCATCCACGTGGGAATTGCCTCCCGCTTCGGGATCGAGCCGCAGCATGGCGTCCGGCTGCGGTTCGTTGAGCCAATCCATGCGAATAGTCGCATTGTCGCTGCCGCGCAGGAAGGGCGTGACGGCGCGATACTGGCCCATCCAGCCAATCAAATCAAAGTGAGGATCGCCGTGCTGGCGCGCGCGGACGGGCGAGGGCATGTAGACAATTCCTTCAATCAGTTCGGCCTTTTTGATTTCGGGGTGCGCGGCATAGCGGCGCTCGAACTCGGCGCGCGTGAGAAAGTCGCCCGCCTGCAGCGGCGATACGTCGTTTTGATTTGGCTCGCTCGTATGCGGCGCTTTGCTCTGCGATCTTACGGGTATAGCCATTGTTTACCTTCCTGCTCCAGCCTTTTTCCTCGACGCCTCGCATTAGTTTACCCCTTTGCAACGCTGCCGTAAAGCGCTGCGTTTAGTGGTGGGCGCGTCCCCAAAATTTTGAAGAGGTTCGGCACAAGGCGATCAATCAAAGGTGGCATACGCGACCCCACCCCCAACCCTTCCCCGCGCGCGGGGAGGGGGCTTACAGGCTTCGTTGATAACGAACCAGCGTTGAGGGGGTGGGGTCGAATGCTCCGAAATTTGGGACGCACCCGCTTACCGCTCGTACGCCCGCGCCAGCCGACGCTCCATCCAGCGCACGCCGCGCGTGAGCAGCAGGATGATCACGAGGTAGATAAAGGCGAGCATGGTGAGCGACTGGAGGTAGAGGAAGGTGCTGTTGTAGTAGAGGCGCGTGAGCTGGGTGAGATCGCGGACGCCGAGAATGGAGACGAGCGAGGAATCTTTGACAATGGCGATAAAGTCGTTGCCCAGCGGCGGCAGGATGCGGCGCACGGCCTGCGGCAGCACAATGTAGCGCATTTTTTGGAAGTAGCTCATGCCCAGCGCGCTGGAGGCTTCGTGCTGGCCGTTGTCGATGCTTTGGATACCCGCCCGAAAAATTTCGGCGGAGAAGGCGCCGTAGCCCAGCGCCAGCGCAATAATGGCGCGCATGGCCAGCGGCACGTCGCGCGTGGAAATGGGGAGGCCGATGAGGTTGAGCGCACCCACGGCGAGCGGCGTCAGCGCAAAGGCAACGTAGAGCAGCAGCACCAGAATCGGAATGCCGCGAAAAATCTCCACGTAAAAGGAGGAGAGGTTGTACAAAATCGGCTGCGACGACGAGCGCGCCAGCCCCATAAAAAGCCCAATCGTCAGCGCCAGCGCGTAGCCGGAGAGCGCCACGGTCAGCGTCATCACCACACCCTGCACGAGGATTTGGCCGTCCAGCAGCCGTTCGGGCGTTTGGCCGGTGATAAACCAAAAAATCTGCCGCGTTTCGGCGTCGGTGGCGATCAGGAAGGCAATGTACAGCCCGATCCCAATCACCAAGACGAGCCACCACTGCCAGGTGGCCGCGCGTTCGATCAAGCTGGGGCGGCGCGAAGGGTCCAGCCGCAGTTCGCTCTCAGTTAGTTCAGCATCAGCGGCCACGGGCTTGCTCCTTCGGGGGAATGAGTTGTCATTTCAAGCGGAGGGAGAAATCTTTTGGCGTCAAAGCGAATCTCTTTGTTAACACGAAAGTTGTGAACAAAGAGATTCGCTTTTTTTCGTGCGAGCAAAATGACGGTAGTCAGGTGAGATTATCTCCACAAGGGGGAGGAAAGATAGGGGTGAGCAGAAGCTCACGGACGGAAAGAATGGAATGGGCCAAGCCGATGGCCATGGCAGGCGAGCGTTGCCGGTACTTTTTTTACCGATTGGTTGGGCCAGCGGCAGGCGCAGCGAGCGATGGGGGCGGCACCAGTTGTAAACGGTCACGCCCCACCAGCCGAGGGCATGTTTGGCATCGGGTCGATGGGCAAAGGCCAAGCTGCGCCGGACCTGGTAGGCGCTCATGGAGCGGGCGGTGCCATTGCGGCGCTCGATGCAGGCGGTGTTGGGCGTGGTGTAGCCCAGGCGGTCGAGCGCCTGCTGCACCCGCTTTTTGGAGCCGTGCGCGTAGCGAATCTCGATATGGACCACGCGTCTGCCCTCACGCTGCTTGATGACTTGGACGTGGGCGAGCGTGCGCGGGATGCGGAAGCGCGGCTTGGGTCGCCGCCCGCTGCTTCCCCGGCGCGGCGGCTGATAGGCTCGACCAAAGAGCTCGGCAAAGAGGCTGGCATAGCTGGCGTCGCCATCGGTGAAGAGCACCAGGTCGTGCCGATTGCGCAGCCGCTTAGCGCTCTCGGTAAGCAGCCGACGAATCAAGCGCTCGTCGCGCCGTCCCTGCTCGTGGGCGAGCACAAACTTGCTCGCCGGGTCGATGACCTCGGCCTCCCAGGCGGGTTGGCCTTTGTTGCCCGCATACCCGTGTCGCTCATCCGCTTGCAGCGCCTCGACCTCAATCTCCTTTGCACGCGCCTCGTGGAACGCCTCGCCGTGCTCGCCCAAGCGCTGGGTCAGTCGCTTGACCACGCTGCGGTCGACGTCCACCAGCCGCACCGTGCTGCTCACCGAACAGCCCTCGGCCAGGTGCTCGCCCACCGCCACCGCTTTCGCTTCCGGCACTTTCGTGTTCCACAACGCCGTGCCCTTGCGCTCGCTAAACTCCCGCTGACATGCCCGGCAGCGCAAGTACCGAATCCGATCTTTGCTGTATACCTTGCGCACAGTCAGGTTTCCCTGACCGGCTTGCCCGTACAGTTCGCACGCTTCGTTCACACATGCTAAACTATCCAGGGGAGAACGGGGCGGAAGTAGAATTGTTGTGTCCATACAACTATTCTACTCAACCAACACGCTTCTCCCTCTTTCTTGCGGTGATAATCTCACTTAACTACCAAAATGACAGTTAGTAGATAAAACAAATCCGCAGAGAGCACCCAACGCGGCGACCTCTGCGGATTGGCTTGGACACGGGAACGATCTAGCTTCCCTCTTCCTCCGTGGCGAACCACTCGTCAAAGAGCGTATCCAGCGTGCCATCCTCCGTCATGCTGTCGAGCGTGCTGTTGACGGCCTCGACGAGCTGGCTGCCCGACGGAAAGATAAAGCCCAGCTCCTCGCTCATTACCGGCTCGCCCGTGAGCTTGAGCTGGTCGGCGTTGACGCCGACGTAGCCCTGACCAGCCACGTTGTCGATCATCACCGCGTCGACATCGCCCTGGATCAGCGACTGCACCGCCGTGCCAAACTGGTCCACGGCCACGACGCGCTCCTCGCCCACCAGCTCGACGGCGGCGTCGTAATTCGTCGTGCCCAACTGCGTGCCGATCAGCAGCTCTTCGTCAGACGCAAACTCTTCCGGCTCGGTGAAGCGCTCCTCGTCAATGCGTGTCATCAGCACCTGCTGCGAAGTAATGTACGGGTCGGAGAAGTCGACGTTTTGGGCGCGCTCTTCCGTGATCGTGATGCCGTCCGCGCCCACGTCGAAGGTGTCAAACTGGCCCTCGCCGCCCATGATGGCGACCATGGCATCCCAGCTTGTCTCGACAAATTCGGGCTCGCAGTTGAGGCGCTCGCAGGCCTCGTTAAAAATATCGTAGTCGTAGCCAATCGCCTCGCCCGTGGCGACGTCGATGTAGTTGAAGGGTTGGTAGGCATTTTCGACGGCGATGCGCAGCGTGCAGCCGCCCAGATCGTAGCCGTCGTCCGTCTCGACGATTTCGGCTTCGGAGCAGGAGACGCCTTCGTTGCTCACGGCGCTGTCGTCGGCAGCATCGGCGGCGCTGTCGTTGGCGGGGACGGCGGCGCAGGCAGCAAGCAGCGCGGCCATCGCCAGGGCAAGGATCACAAAGAGTGTGCGAAATTTCATGGGGTTGTTCCTTTTAGCAGTTGAGTGTGAATCGGGTCGTCGTTTGGGTCGTCGTTTGGATTTATCGTTGATGGGGTGGGCGCACGGCGGTGTGAGACCGGAAGCGTGAGACCGGGAGGGTTGTCTGGGCTTGTTATACCATACTGCAGGAGAAAAGAAAAACCGAATTTGCTGTCTCAAGCAATTCCAACTTTGAACCGCTTGCTGCGTAGTTGAAGAGAGTTTCGCCGCGGATTTTTTGTCTCTGACTCCGCGCAAATCCGCGCAATCCGCGGCGAAAAATTCTTCTGGCAGGTTAAATTTGGAATTGCTATGCTCGAGACAGCACCCGCGCCACGCCAAACCAAATCAACCCCACCACAATCATCCCCAGCCCGACCAGCAAAATCTGCTGCTCGACCCAGAACGCAAGGAACACGCAGGCTGCCAAGCCCGCCCACGAAATCCAGCGCGGGTAGAAGCGCTCAGCATCGGAAAGGCGCAGCGCCGAGGCGTTGGTGAGCGCGTAGTAGATGAGCACGGTAAAGGCGCTAAATGACCAGGTGGTGCGCACGTTGCCGATCAGCGCCAGCGCGGCCACAAAAATGCCAATCACAATCACGGCGACGTAGGGCGTTGTGCCCGCTTCGTCCAGCCGCGCGACGGCGGCGGGCACGTCGCGGCGGCGGCCCATGGCGAGCAGGACGCGCGACAGCCCAAGAATTAGGTTGAGCAGCACGCCCAACATGGCGGTGATCGCGCCGACGGCGAGGATTGTGCTTGCGCCGGAAATGCCAAATTCACGGGCGGCGACTTCCAGCGGCGCGGCGATCTGCGCCGTGGCCGCGCTCAGCCCCCCCGCCCCCAGAATCCCCACGCCGACCACAGCGACCAGCACGTACAAAATCATCGTGACAACCATGGTGACAATGATGGCACGCGGAATCGTACGCCGTGGGTCGCGGACTTCCTCGCCCAGTGTGGCGATGCGGCCGTAGCCCGTGTAGGCCACAAACATCAGCGCGCTCGCGTTGAGCAGCGCGGCGACAAAATCACCCAAGCCCGTGGGCTGTGCCGCCTTGGGATCGATGGGCAGCGGCGCAGCGAAAAAAGGCGCAAAGTTGACGCCTCGCACGTTGGGGAAGCCCGCCACGATAAAGAAGGCCAGCACGACCAACGTCACCGAGACGATGGCAATGTTAACGGCGTTGCTGCGCCGAATCCCGGTGACGACCACGGCGGTGAGGGCGGCGACGGCCAGCACGGCCAGCGCGATTTGCAGCGTGCGGCTCTCGCCGCCAAAGGCGTTGAGCAGGTAGCCGCCAAAGCCCAGCGCCGCCGTCGCCGCCGAGGCCGATTTCGCCAGCAGGAACGTCCAGCCCGCCGAGAAGCCGAGCCACGGCGTGAGGTAGCGGTAGCCATATTCATACGTGCCGCCGCTGACGGGGTGGTTGGCGGCAAGCTGTGCGCTGCTGAGGCCGTTGCAGATCGCTACGCCCGCGCCGACGATTACGGCCAGGATCACCGCGGGCCCAGCCACGCCCGCGCCGATGCCAATGCTAACGAAGACGCCCGTGCCGATCATCGAGCCGAGGCCCATCATCAGCGCGCCAAAGATGCCGAGTTCGCGCCGCAGCTGGGGGGGAGTGGTCATGGAGGATTCCTTTGTGTCGCTTGTGGGGATAAATTCCAGGGAATGATCCACGAAGGGCGCGAAGGGCCACGAAGGAAGAGGGTCGACGTGCTCGTCTTCGTGCTTCTTCGCGTTCTTCGTGAATCACCTCTTCTGTTTTTAAGACCGACCGGAACTAAATCAATCTGCAAGCACGTTGAAAGCAGCGGGGTGGCCAATTGATGTTACGATGGGTCGGCTTGATTTTGTCCGCTGTGTGGCTGGGCCGTGTGGCTAAGCTGTGCAGCCAAATGCAAAAATTAACGGTATGAATCCTCTTCTAAAAATAAGCCGACTGGCGATTCTGGCGCTTTCGACGTTCTACGCCCTGGGGCTGCTGGCGTGGCGCGCACTTTCGTGGCTCAACGCGCCCAAGCTGCTGACGACGAGCTGGCCGTGGCGGCTGCTGGAAATGATCGGCGTGTGGATTTATCTGCCGCTGGGGCTGCTGCTGATTTTGACGGCTGGGCTGCGCAGCGGTCGCGCGGGGGCGGTGTTGGCCGTGCCGCTGCTGCTATTTTTGGTTGATTACGGTGCGCTTTACCTGCCGCCCTCGCTGCGCTTTCAGCCGCGGGCTGCCCAGCGCATATTGGCCAGCGACGGGGGCGCGCCGCTGCGCATCATGTCGTGGAACGCGCAATCGGACAACACCAACGTCGACGGCTTGGTGGCGACGCTGGAGCGGCTGGAGCCCGACGTGGTTGCGATTCAGGAGAGCGGCCTCATCCTTTCCGCTTCCCTGCCGGAACGCGTTGGCGAGCGCTACCCTTACCAGGAGCACTACCCCACGGGCAAGGCATCCGGCATGGCGATCCTCAGCCGCTACCCCTTTCTAGATGCCCAACCACCCCACTTCCGCGAAGACCGCGAGAGCTGCAACTGCCAGCAGGTCACGCTCGATTTTCACGGTCGCCCGGTGACGCTGATCAGCGCACATCCCTGGCCGGGCAATTTTTCGCTTCGCTGGTTTGGCCCCGTTCCCCTCGTGGCAAATTTTAATCCCAATAGCCAGAACCGCATGTTCCGCCACATCCTCGACCGGGTCGACGCTCAGCAGGCGTCGGGCGTACCGCTGCTGCTGGTCGGCGATTTTAACACGACGGAAGGGCAGTACAACTACCGCCGCCTGCGCCAGCGGCTGAACGATGCGTTTGCCAGCGCCGGTTCGGGGCCGGGTTTTACCTGGCCCCATCAAGTGCGCATCAGCGGGGTGACGCTGCCGCCGCTGCTGCGGATCGACCACATTTATCACGGCGATGGCTGGCTTGTCCGCCGCGCCTTTGTCGGCAACATCGCAGGCTCGGACCACCGCTTCGTTGTCGCCGATCTGGTGCTGGAAGAGTAGCCGCTTTACTCCACCCAAATTGGGTTTGACCACGCGCGCTCGTTGTGCGCATCGCGCACCGTGACGCGCAGCCAGGGGCTGTCAAAGCGGCGGATGTCGAACTCGGCTTCGAGCATTCCCTGCCCGTGCTGGTGACGCGCCACCGCGCCCAGACCCGTCACAAAAATCGAATCAACCGGCGAGCAGCGCACCCGCACGCACTCCCCCGCCACGACTTCAACGTCGTGAATCTGTGGCCCGGTGCTCGAGTAGTAGTGGCCCGCCTTAAGCGCCGCCAGCAGCGATTCCGGCTCCAGCGCTTCGCTCTTGACGTGACACCAGCCGCGCGCAAAGTCGCGGTGGTCGGGCTTGGCGTGGTAGTCGTCCGTGGCCAGCGCGCTGTAGCGGCGACCGCGCCCGCTGAGCACGTCCAAAAAGTGCCAGCTCTCGAGCCGGTCGTTGTGCTCGGCGGAGACGCCGTTGATGATCTCGACGGCGTGCACATCGCCCAGCGAGAGCGCATCGGCCTCGGTGAGCGAGTACCAGTAGGGGTGAGCGATGGCGACAAACGCGCCGGCCTGCATGGCGCGCTGGGCCAGTTCGGGGCCGCTTTCGCGGCTGTCGCTGAGATTTTTCTCGCCACCGGCAGGCGGCGCAAAGTCCAGCGGCAGGCCAACGGCCAAGATGTGCCACAGCCCGCCAAACTCCGTCTGCGGCGCGTGCAGCTCCGCCCCGATGATGGTGGTGAAGTCCTCGGTGCGGAAGGGCCGCGTGTCGGCGATCTCGAAGTTGAACTGGGGCATAAAGTGTTCGGTCAGCGCCAGAAAGTCGTAGCCCGCCTCGCGGTAGAGCCTACACACTGCTTCGGGCGACTGTTGGCCGTCCGAAATCGTCGAGTGGGTGTGGAGGTTGCCTTTCCAGAAGCGGCCGGGCTTGTCAAAGGGAAGAGCGTGCATGGGTTTCCTTTAATGGTTGATTTTTGTGAGCGATCGTAGCAGACTTTGTTTAACGTCGTGTAAACGACGTTAAAGTTCTTGACTTAGTAAAGCGTATACGGCGTACAACAGCGTACGCTGGACAAGTGAAAGTGGCTCAATCGCTGGGAATCGCAGCGCAAGCGAATTTGTACGATTATTTCGACGCGTCACTGTTGGCGCTCGACAGAAAGCTGCAAGATGCTGCACGCCCATTCAACGTACAAATTGTGGAGGTCAACTAATGGCTGCTGTTTATACCTATCCCGAAGCAAGACCAGAGTTTGGCGACGATTCTTGATCAGGCCGCGGCAGAAGGCGAAGTTCACATTCCAAGGCATTGATCTCAATCTGAGTGCTGAAGAGATTGTTGGCTTTATCCACGGTCGCCGAAATTTTTCCTAAAGTAAAGTTGCGTCGAGAACAGTCGAGAACAGGAGTTTGAGGAGCCAGTGACAGTCACTGTCCAGACAAAATGGGGGAAGCTGTCCGGCTATGGACAGTGACAGTCACTTAGACCGCGAACTTTTGCTTTCATTTTGCACGCACTTTAGAACGGTTTCGCTGAGCATCGCTTTCTTATCGGCTGTGCCGACCTGGACTTGGCCCCTTTGATATTTTGCCACCAGATGAACTGCACCCTTTCCTAGCCTAATTTTGACAATCCCTCGCCGACCCGCTACAATACCGCTTCATGCCCCCGTGGTGGAATTGGTATACACGGCAGGTTGAGGGCCTGTGCCCGTAAGGGCATCTCCGTTCGAGTCGGAGCGGGGGCACACAAGAAGGCGGACGCATCTGCGTCCGCCTTTTTGGTACTTTGAACTAAGTCGTGCAGCGATTCCTGCTCGAAAGCTATTCTACCGATAGAGCTCCTCCCCCCGGATGTACTGCTCCACCGTTCGCGGAACCTGGTAGCGAATCGGCTGCTGCCGCCGCACGCGATCACGAATGGTGTGGCTGGCGATCTCCAGCTCCGGCATATCCAAGATGATCACGCGCTCGCGGATGCCGGGCAGCTCGTGCTCCAAGCGCGGCCAGTCCAGAATCACATCGTGGCGGCTGAGGGCCACGAGCTTGCAGTTTTCCACCAGCCAGGCCGCTTCGTGCCACGTATGTAAATCGCGCAGCGAATCCAGCCCCATCAAAAAATAGAGGTCGAGCGCGTCGCCCGCCCGCTGGCGGATCAGCCGCACCATGTGCGAGGTGTAGTGCGGCGGCGGCCGGTCGACATCCATGCGGCTCACGTTGATGTAGTCCGAATCGGCCGTGGCCAGCTCGGCCATGTGCAGCCGCTGCTCGACGGGGGCCATGCGCTGGCCCTGCTTGTGCGGCGGATCGCCCGCGGGTACGAGGTAGACGCGATCCAGACCCAGCTGGAACCACGCTTCCTCAGCCAGGATGAGGTGACCGATGTGGACGGGGTCGAACGTGCCGCCGAAGATGCCGATGCGGCGGGGCGGGGCATCGCCGGGGTGACCGTTGGCTTCGTCAATTAAATCGTGGCCGTTGGCTTCGCTGATTGAGTCGGTGTCGCGCATGGACACGGCTTTCCGTTGGTGGGGGCACACGGTAGCGCACACGGTAGCGCACACGGTAGCGCACAAGTGGCGTGCCCCTACGGTAGTTTATTGCTCGTAGGCGTTCTCGTAGCCCCACACCAGCTCAACGTCGGCGATCTGCACCAGATCGCCCTCCTGCACGCCCGCCTCGCGCAGCGCATCGGCCACGCCCATTGCCTCCAGAATGCGCTGAAAACGCAGCGCCGCCTCGTAGTAATCCCAGTTGGTCATGCTGGCCGTGCGCTCAATGGCCACGCCCTCAACCTGCCACTCGCCCGGCCCAGTCGGCCCAATGCGAAAGGCGCGCTCATCCGCCTCCGGCGTAATCTCGATCAGCCCCTCCTCGACGGGCTCCTCCTCCGGCGGCAGCGCATCGAGCATGGCCTGCACGCGGTAGAGCATCTCCTGTGTGTTCTCCTGCGCCACCGCGCTGATCGGCAGCGCCTCGTAGCCCTGCTCCGCCAGCAGGTCGCGCACGGTGGGCCACATCTCCTGGGCGTCCGGCAGGTCCATCTTGTTAAAGACGACGAGCTGGGGGCGCTCGGTGAGGTCGGGGTTAAAGAGCGTCAACTCCTGGTTAATGGCCTCAAAGTCACCCAGCGGATCGGGGCTGACGCCGTTGAGCACGTGGACAAGCACGCGCGTGCGCTCGATGTGTCGCAAAAAATCCAGCCCCAGGCCGACGCCTTCGTGCGCGCCCTCCATGAGGCCGGGAATATCGGCCAGCACAATCTGGCGGTGCTCCACTTCGGCCACGCCCAGGTTGGGGGTAACGGTGGTGAAGGGGTAGGCCGCGATCTTGGGCTTGGCGGCGCTGACAACGCTGAGCAGCGTCGACTTGCCCGCATTGGGTACGCCGATCAGCCCCGCGTCCGCTACCAGCTTGAGCTCCAGCGTAAGCCAGCGCGCCTCTCCCGGTTCGCCCTTCTCGGCGATGCGCGGCGCCTGGTTGCGCGACGACTTGAACGAGACGTTGCCGCGCCCGCCGCGCCCGCCGCTCGCGATCACGGCCTGCTGCTCCGTGCGCGTCAAGTCTGCCAGCAGCTCATCCGTCTCCGCATCGCGCACAAGCGTGCCCGGCGGCACCGAGATCACCAGGTCGTCGCCGCCGCCGCCGGTCTTGAAGCCGCCGCCGCCGTGCGTGCCCCGCTCGGCGCGGAAGTGAACCTGCCGCTTAAAGCGCTGCAGCGTGTTCAACCCCGTATCCACGCGAAAGATCACATCGCCGCCCTTGCCGCCCTGCCCGCCAGCAGGCCCGCCACGCGGCACGTATTTTTCGCGGCGAAAGGCCACCACGCCGTTGCCGCCGCCGCCCGCTTCCACATAAATTTTAGCTTGATCAGAGAACATAACGACCATTGTACTCACGGGGCCGCTGTTTCCGCAAAACGCGTCTTCATCAATATCCGTGCGCTGGAGCAGACTAGGCAGCGGCCATCTCGCGAAAACTCAGAGAATCGAAACTCTTTCACAGTTAGAATCGCTGCAGCTCGCCCAGCAACTCCAAATTTGGCGAACCTTTCTGTAAAGCGCCGCAGAGATTAGCCACGAATTGCACAGATTGCACAGACTTTGACGAGCAACTCTTTCTGAGGCCGTTCCAGAAAACCAACTGTACGCTGCGACAGTCACATTCGCGGTATACTTAGTTTCTTGGATTAGGTTCCGTTGACATTTCGCTGATGGCCCAATCTGTGTGGTGCGCAGCGCCCCTTCCCCCACCCGTGGGGGGAAGGTGGCTTAAAACTCCCCTCTCCCAGGATGGGAGAGGGGCTGGGGGTGAGGGCCAATTCCCAAAAGCCAACGGAACCTAGCCCGATTCGCGTACTTTGTGCAATTTGTGGCTCAAAATCTTTTGAATCTGGAACTGCTGCAACTCGTTTGGCCAAATTGACCTAGACTCTTCGCCAACGGTATAATGGCCGTTGCGCTGGCCGTGGGGCGAGCGACAGATACCGGACTAATTTTTATGACAACAGAAGCTACCCTTCAAGTGCGCATCGATAACGACCTGAAGCAGGCAATGCGTGATCGCAACGATACGGCCAAGCTCACGCTGCGCGCGGTGAAGACGGCGCTGACCGAGGCCGCGAAGGCTAACGGCAACCAGCCGGTGAGTGAGCAAGACGCCATCGCCGTCGTGCAGCGCCAAGCCAAG
The DNA here is from genome assembly GCA_965213535.1 of Caldilineaceae bacterium. Classification (GTDB taxonomy): domain Bacteria; phylum Chloroflexota; class Anaerolineae; order Caldilineales; family Caldilineaceae; genus JBCCFC01. The sequence continues at coordinate 6,792,082 of OZ243888.1, read as the reverse complement.
CAGCGCCGCGACGCCGCCGCCGAATACGAGCGGCTCGGCGAGAGCGAGCGCGCCGAAATCGAGCGCACCGAATTGGCCGTGCTCGAAGAATACCTGCCTCGGCAGATGAGCGAGGCCGAGATCGAAGTGATTGCCCGCGAGGTGATCGCCGAGACGGGCGCCAGCTCGGCCAAGGAGATGGGCAGGGTCATGTCGCCGTTGATGGCGCGCGTGGCCGGTCGCGCCGATGGGCGGGCTGTTAATGCCGTGGTGCGCCGTCTGCTGGCGTAAATTGTGTAAAGAGCGGCTGGACAACTCTCCTCGCCCCTGGCGGCTCGACGCATTCTGGTTGAGCCGCTCGCTGTAGCCCACGAATTTCCGGTGTATTCCCAAAAAATTTATGGCATCCTCGATTAGAGCACGTGCTGGAACCTGGCTGGGCTTTACCACCATTGGCCTCTCGATTTTGGCCTTGGGGCTGCTGGCGGCCGTGCTGCTCACGTGGCAAACGCCGCTTGCGCCCAGCGCCCGCCTCTCCGTGGGCAACGTCGCCCAGCGCGATATCGAAGCGCCGCGCGCGCTCGACTATGAAAGCACCCTGCTCACCGAACAGGCGCGCGACCGCGTCGCCGCCAGCATTCCCCAGCAGTACGACGGCCCGGACGACCAAATTCTGCGGCGACAGCGCGAGATTGCCAGCCGCCTCGTCACCGAGATCAACGCGATCCGCGACGATGCAGATTTGAGCGATGAGCAAAAGGGGCAGCGCCTGATGGCGTTGGAGGACCTCGACCTCAGCGCGGCCATGGCGCAGCAAATCCTGGAGCTGACGCCCGCCGAGTGGCAGGGTGCAGCCCTCGAAATCCCCAGTGCCCTGCGCGGGGCCATGCGCGATGAAATCCGCGAAAGCACGCTGGAGATCGAACGGCGCGGCGTACGTCTGCTGGTGCAGCCCGAACTGAGCCGCGCAGGCTTTAACGTGGCGGTGGAGATTGTTCAGCAGTTGATGCGCCCCAATATGTTCCCCAACGACGAGCGCACTCAATCGCTACGCGAATCCTCGCGCCGCGACACGCCGCCAGAACGGGTTATCTTTGCCCGTGGCGAAAACATTATCCGTAAAGGCGATGTTGTGACGGAGCTGGACATTGAGGCTATTCGGCAGGCTGGCCTGCTGCAGCCCGCGTGGGACTGGTGGCTGCTGGTGCGTTCAGCCAGCTTTGTACTGGTGCTTCTGAGCGCCACGAGCCTTGCGCTCTACTACCTATCGCCCGAAGTCGTGCAAAAGCGGCGGCTCTTCTTCTCGTTGCTTCTGCTCACCAGCGTTTATCTCCTCGTCGCCAAGCTGATGCTGCCCGCCAGCGATTGGACCCCCTATCTCTTTCCCATTGCCGCCCTGGGCATGCTGCTGGCCACGCTGATCAACCTGCGCGTGGCCCTGGTTGTGGTGATTGCCTTTACGCTGCTGACCAACTACATGGTCAACGGCAATCCCGTGCTCGTGACCTACGTCGGCCTGGGCGGGCTGCTGGGCGCGCTGATGCTGAGACGCCACGAGCGGCTGACGGCCTTTCTGTGGGCCGGGGCGGTGGTTGGCGCTAGCAATGCGCTGGTGATGGTCGCCTTTTACGCGCCCTTCGTCCGACTACCCGCCTCGATGGACGGGCTTCGCCTGCTGCTAACGGTGTTGCTCAACGGCGGGCTCTCTGCCAGCCTAGCACTAATTGGTTACTACCTGCTGGGAAATCTTTTTGGGCTGACGACCACCCTCCAGCTCACGGAGCTGAGCCGACCTACCCATCCGCTGCTGCGCCAGATGTTGCTCAAAGCGCCGGGAACTTACCACCACACGATCATTGTTAGCAACATGGCCGAGCGCGCCGCCGCCGCCATTGGTGCGGACGCCTTTTTGACGCGCGTTGGCGCTTACTACCACGACATCGGCAAAATGTCACGCCCCTTCTTCTTTGTCGAAAACACGAGCGATGAAATCTCGCCCCACAACAAGCTCGATCCTCAAACCAGCGCCCAAATCATCACCAGCCACGTCACGGACGGCGTGGCGCTGGCGCAAAAATATCGACTGCCGCCGCGGATCCAGGACTTTATCCGCGAGCACCACGGGCGTTCGGTAGTCAAGTATTTCTTTGTGCAGGCCCAGCAGCGGGCCGTCGACCGCGGCGATAATCCGGACAGCGTCTCGCGCGACGATTTCCGCTACGAAGGCCCCAATCCGCAGAGCCGCGAAACGGCCGTGCTAATGTTGGCCGACACCTGCGAAGCCGCCGTGCGTGCGCTTAAGCCCGCCACGCGCGAAGAGCTCGATGCGCTGGTCAACCGCCTGATCGACGAGCGCATCGATTCCGGCGAACTCGACGAGTGCGACCTCACCCTGCGCGACTTGTCGCAAATCAAGACGGTCTTTATTCAAATGCTGCAGGGCGTTCACCACCCGCGCATCACCTATCCCGGCGAGATCACCACCTACGACGTGGCCGCCGTGCGCACGCGTCCCGCTCCCGTACCCGGCCCATCGCCCCAGCCCGCGGCTTCCCGTACGACCAACGGCCAGCCGCCCCAACCGGTTGGCCCACGCCGCGAGAGCGTCACTATTGCCGAGGGACAGCGCGGGCGCAACCCGCTTACCAACGGCGCCAAGCTGCCGCCGCGCCGTCGCGCCGTGGACCGCGCTGGAGATTGATCGTGCGCGCCGCTTCCCCCCGTACGCCGCTTTCCAAACCGGGTGATGCCTCTTACGCGATCACCGTGCAGTGCGATCCCCAGTTTGCCCCAGAGTTGGCTCAGCATCTATCCCACAACGATTTGATCCGCGCCGTGCAGGCCACGCTTCGCCACAGGGCCGTGACGCGCGGCAGCGTCGCCATCGCGATCAGCGATGACGAAACGGTGCGAGCGCTCAACCGCAACCATCGTCATGTTGACGCATCCACGGACATTCTCAGCTTTGGCAGCCAGCCCGACGCGGCGCAGGCCGATCTTGTTCTACCGCCGGATTTAGTAGAGGAGATGAATAGCTATTTGGGTGATCTCGTGATTGCCTACCCCTATACCCAGCATCAGGCCGCGCGAGGTGGACGCGCCATGGCGGACGAACTGCGGCTGCTGGTCGTCCACGGCACGCTGCACCTGCTCGGTTATGATCACGCCACGCCGGAGGAAGAAGCGGACATGTGGACCCTGCAGGGAGAAATCCTGGAAGCGCTTGCTGCGGGGGACTTGCCCAAAGAGCACGCGCCGAAGAAACCAGCCGTGGAACCACACGCCAGCAGCGAAGTTGAGCCAGCAGGCACAAGCAAGCTGGACGCCCTCGCCCGCAAGCACCACGCCGACCGCAACTTCTTCACGGGTCGCTGGTTTAGCTTCCGCGCCGCCGTGGACGGCACGCTGCACACCCTGCGCACTCAACCCAACGCCTGGATCGAGCTGGCGGCGATTATCGTGGTGAGCGCTGTGGGAATTTGGCTGCAAATTCCCGCCGCCGAGTGGGCTATCCTCGCCCTTACCTTCGGCCTTATCCTCGCGCTCGAAGCCATCAACACCGCCGTCGAAGCCACCATCGACCTCGTCTCGCCGGGCTACCACCCCCTCGCCAAGATCGCCAAAGACGCCGCCGCGGGCGCGCTCGTCTTCGCCGTTCTGGGAAGCCTTGGCGTCGCCATCGCCATCTTTGGGCCAAGGCTGCTTGTGCTTTTGAAATAGGGATAGAGGTGGGAGATAAGGATAGAGGGGGAAGACCGTTTACCCAATCACCTCTCTATCCCTTGTCTCTATCTCTATCTGCGCTCCCACGCCGCTCGCAGCGCCCGTGCCTTGGAGATAATCGCCTGCGCCGACCAATCCCGCTTTGGGATCAGCGCGCTGCCGATGCCCACGGCCACCGCACCCGCCCGCGCATATTCGCCGATGTTGTCGACATCAATGCCGCCGGTCGGTACAAAGTCCACGTCGCTCAGCGGCGCGCGCAGCGCCTTCAAATATCTTGGCCCCATCACATCTGAAGGAAACAGCTTGAGCAGCGTGCTGCCCGCCGCAATGGCCATCTGCGCCTCGGTTGCCGTAAAGATGCCCGGCAGGTGCAGCACGTCCCGCTCGACGGCGCGTCGCACCGTCTCCCCATCAAAGTTGGGCGCGACCGTGAACTGCGCACCCGCCGCCACGGCTTCATCAAACTGCGTTGCCGTGCGCACCGTGCCCGCGCCGACCAGTATATTTTCGCCGTAGCGCTCGCGCAGATCGGCGATGGCAGTTAGCGCACCTGCGCTGTTGAGCGTTACCTCGGCGATCAGCACCGGCGCAGCCAGTAGCGCGTCGCCGATCTCGGTGATTTCCTGCGCGGAGTAGTCGCCGCGGACGATGGCGATCAGCCCGTGCTTTTTGACGTGCGCCGCGGCGTTGACGGCTGATATAGTTTGAACGGTCATAATCTGTTCCCCATTGATTTGATTGGCGCTACCAACGCTAGCGGCGGCTGAGTTCGCCCTCCCGCTACGCACGAGATTGCCCCACCTCGAAGCCCGCCAAATTTTCCAGCGCCTTGACCAGCGCGTGGTTCCCATCCCCACCCAACCCGCGCTTCTCCAGCGTGCGGTAGAGATTAAAGATCAGCGACGTGCCGGGCACGGGCACGCCCAGCTCGTCCGCCGCGTCGAGCACGAGACGCACGTCCTTCTGCTGCAAATCAATCGTAAAGCCGGGCGACCAGTCGCGCTCGATAATCTGGGGCGCGCGATTGGTAAACATCCAGCTGCCCCCCGCGCCTTGGCTGACCGCATCAAAGGCCTTCTTCAGGTCGACACCGCCCGCCTGGGCCAGCATCAAGGCCTCGCACATGGCCAGGCAGTTGCCAACGACCAGCACCTGATTGACCAGCTTGACCGTCTGCCCCGCACCGCTCTCGCCGACGTGGGTGATCGTCTTCCCCATCGCCTCGAAAATCGGCATCGCCCGCTCGACCTGCGCGGCCTCGCCGCCAATCATGATGCTAAGCGTGCCGTTGGCTGCGCCCTCGCTACCGCCGCTGATCGGCGCATCCAGCATGTGCACGTCGCGCTCGGCCAGTTTCTGCGCAATCTGCTGCGTCACCTGTGGGCTAATCGTGCTGCAATCGATCACGAGATCGCCCGCCTTCGCGCCCTGGATGACACCATCTTCGCCCAGAATCACCGCTTCCACGTCCGGCGTGTCGCTAACGCAAACGATGGTAACGTCGCTCTGTGCAGCCACGTCCGCCGGTGAATCGCCCTGGGTCGCGCCCGCCTCGATCAGCGCCTCCGCACGGCTGGCGGTGCGGTTCCACACGCATACGTCAAAACCCGCCTTGAGCAGGTTGTGCGCCATGCCACGCCCCATAATGCCCAGGCCGACAAATCCGATCCGTTCGCTCATTTTCTTTCTCCGTTTAGTGGGGATTTTTTGGATAGATTTATGGTAGCGCCGATAGGGGAAATCGGCAAACAAAAAGGAGGGGCACGAAATTTCGTGCCCCTCCTTTTTAGACGTGCGCGTCGCGGGAGGGCGCCCCCCCCCACTACGTCAGACACGCTACTGCAACATTGCCTCGATGGCCTCGGTCGTCTCCGTGTCGACGCTCTCGACTTCGTTGTGCTCGATCACCTCGAAGACAAAGCGCTTCTCCAGCTCGTCCTTGTCGTTGATGATCTCGCGGTAGTCCGCCTGTACCACATCGCCGGGGACAAAGTCGTTGGCGAGCAGCGATTCGCTGAGTGGATCCTGCAGCTCGTTCTGAATTGCGCGGCGCAGCGGACGCGCGCCGTAGTCGGGGTCGTACCCCTCCTCGGCAATGCGGTCGCGGGCGGATTCGGTGAGCTGTAGGGTAATTTCCTGCTCGGCCAGTTGGTTGCGCAGCGGGCGCAGCTCCAGCTCGACAATCATGCTGATTTCCTGGCGAGAGAGGCTGCGGAAGACCATCACGCCGTCGAGCCGGTTCAGGAACTCGGGGCGGAAGGACTTCTTGAGCGCGTCCATCACCTTGGCCTTCATCGTACCATACTCGGCGTCGCGCGAATCGGCATCCTCGCGCGTAATTGCAAAACCGAGGCGGTTGGCACCCTGGATCAGCTTGGCGCCGATGTTGCTTGTCATCAGAATTACGGTGTTGCGAAAGTCCACGCGGCGGCCCTTCGCGTCGGCAAGGTGGCCGTCCTCCATCACCTGCAGGAGCATGTTAAAGGCTTCCGGGTGCGCCTTCTCAATCTCATCAAAGAGAATAACGCTGTACGGGCGTCGCCGCACCGCTTCGGTTAGCTGACCGCCCTCCTCGTAGCCAATGTAGCCCGGAGGTGCACCAACCAGACGGCTGACGTTGTGGCGCTCCATAAACTCGCTCATATCGAGCCGGATCAGTGCCTCTTCGCTGCCAAACATAAATTCAGCAAGCGCCTTGGCCGTTTCCGTCTTGCCGACGCCCGTGGGCCCCAGGAACATAAACGTACCAATTGGGCGACGCGGATCCTTCAGCCCGGCGCGGGCACGGCGCACGGCCTTGCTGATCGCCTCCAGCGGCTCTTCCTGGCCGATGATGCGCTGCTTGAGCTCCTTTTCCATGCCCAGCAGCCGCTCGCGTTCTTCGCCAGCCAGCCGCTTAACCGGCACGCCCGTCCACATCGAAACAACTTCGGCAATATCCTCCGCCGTTACCTTGGGTCGGTTGGTGTTTTCGTTCCAGCCCTGGCGCAACTCGCTCAGCTTCGTCTCCAGCTCGACTTCGCGATAGCGCAGGTCGATGGCGTCGTCGAAGCGCTGCGTTTCCAGCGCCTCCGCCTTCTCCTTTTGCAGACGCTTCAGATCCATAAAGGTCTCGCGCAGGCTGTTGGCGTTGGGCGCTTTGTACATGCGCACGCGGCTGCCCGCCTCGTCGATCAGGTCAATGGCCTTATCCGGCATAAAGCGATCCGTGACGTAGCGCGCCGCCAAGTGGGCCGCGGCGTCCAGCGCTTCATCCGTAATCGAAAGCTTGTGGTGCTCCTCGTAGCGCTCCTTGACGCCCTTGAGAATCAGCACCGTCTCCTCTATGCTCGGCTCGTCCACCGTAATGGGCTGGAAGCGCCGCTCCAGCGCCGCATCGCTTTCGATGTATTTGCGGTACTCATCCAGCGTCGTCGCGCCGATGACCTGCAACTCGCCGCGGCTGAGCGCTGGCTTCAAAATGTTGGCCGCATCAACGCTGCTGCCCGCTGCGCCCGCGCCCACCAGCATGTGGACTTCGTCGATAAAGAGCAGGGAGTTGCTCGTGATAATTTCATCAATGATCTTCTTCAGCCGCTCCTCGAACTGGCCGCGGTACATCGTACCAGCCACGAGGCTGCCCACATCCAGCATCAGCAGGCGACGGTTGAGCAGCGGCTCCGGCACGTCCCCCTCGATGATGCGCTGGGCCATGCCCTCGGCGATGGCCGTCTTGCCCACACCCGGCTCGCCGATCAGGGCTGGGTTGTTCTTGGTGCGGCGGCTCAAAATCTGAATCAGCCGCTCGATCTCCGTCTGCCGGCCGATTACCGGATCAAGCCGACCCTCCTCCGCCGCGGCCGTCAAGTCGTAACCCAGCTGGTCCATCAGCGGCGTCTTGGAGTCCTTCTTTTTGTCCTTCTGCTGAGACTGGCTCTGCAGGATGTTGCGCGCCGTCTGCGTGCGCACGCGATCCAGGTTGATGCCCAGGCCACGCAGCACGTTGACGGCAATGCCTTCGCCTTCGCGCACGAGGCCGAGCAGCAGGTGCTCCGTTCCGATGTAGTGGTGGCCCATCAGCCGCGCTTCGTCTACGGCCAGCTCGATCACGCGCTTGGTGCGCGGGGCCAACGAAGGTTTGCCAAAGGGCGCGCGTTCGCCGCGACCCACCGTGCGTTCCACGGCGCGAATCACCTGGCCCGGCTCAACGCCCAGTTCGCGCAGCACTTTAACCGCGACGCCATTTTCTTCGCGCACGAGGCCAAGCAGCAGGTGCTCTGTTCCAATGTAGCTGTGGTTTAGCCGCAGCGCTTCTTCCTGCGCCAGCGTGAGAACGCGCCGAGCGCGTTTTGTAAAGCGTTCAAGTTTATCTGACATAGTGTCGTTTCCTAGTACAAATTCCAACCTTTCGGGTATTGGCAGAGTATAACACTTCCGGAACGTCTGTGCCGTAACTGGTGTTCCGCTTCACAGCGGGGGTGCTTGCAAAGAAGAACCAAACGCACTCAACGCGCGAGGAGGACGCAACAAGTGCAACAGGGAGTATCGAACCGCGAATACAGTGGAGGAGGTAGCGACGAGAGAGCGATTGCGGTGCTGGTATTGTAGCGAGCTTTGTGCGCTCTTGTCAATTGCGCAAAATGCGCCAAACTTGCGCTGAATTTCTGGCTGTGCTGTCGGTGGGTTGTGCGGGTTGTGCGGGTTGTGCAGCAAGAGCACCTACTCAAAACGTCTTTGGGTCTTGTGTGGTTCCGCGGAAGACGTTTGCATTTTGTTTGAATTTCTCAACGGGTGCATTATCTTAGCAGAGCCTGGTTGATTTTTATCTATATAACTTTTGCCCGGAAGTATGCCGGATAGCCATGAGTTGAAGAAGGTGGAGCGTATGCTTGAGGGGCGCGGAGTGCTGCTTCGTCCCCTCAAGCACATGCAACCTCTTCGTCGAGAGCGAAGGCTTCGGGCCAACAAAAAAGTCCGGCTTCTTTGGGGAAGCCGGACTTTTTGGTAGACACGTTCGATAGAAGATCAGTCGGCTGCGACCATCATCTCCTCATCAGCGTAGGCGAGCTCGCTGCCGTTGCTGCCGTTGCTGCCGTTGCTCTCCATCGCATCGTCGCTGGGCGCAATCTGCCAGTCGATCTGGATTTGCGGTTGGGCCTGCTTGAGGCTCAAGCCCATGCGGCGGCGATCCGTGTCGATGCGGATAATGCGCAATTCGTGCTCTTCGCCCTCGCGCAGCACCTCATTCGGGTGGTTGACACGCTGCTCGGAAAGCTCGCTAATATGCACCAGCCCCTCGATCTCGTCGTCCACGATGCGGGCAAACGCACCAAAGTTGACGAGCTTCGTAATCGTGCAGGTAACAATCTGGCCGACCTCGTAGCGATCTTCGATCGTCTCCCAGGGCTCCGGCTCCATGCGGCGCAGGCTGAGACCAATGCGGCGGCGCTCCAGGTCCACGCTGATAACCTGTACCTTGAGCTTCTGCCCCGTCTTAACGACTTCACTGGGGTGCGAGATGCGGCTCCAGCTCAGCTCGCTCAGGTGAATCAGGCCGTCCGCCCCGCCGAGATCAACAAACGCGCCAAAGTCGGCGATGCTGTTGATCGTGCCTTCGAGGACGGCGCCCTCTGTCAGGCTGTCCAGCAGCTTTTCCTTCTGCTTGCGTCGCCATTCGCGCATGGCCAGACGCTCCGAGAGGATGAGCCGATTGCGTTTGCGATCCAGGTCGATCACCTTGAGCATCAGCGGCTCGTTCATCAGGTGCGACCAGCGGTTGTCGCCCTCGTCGTCGTCCCCTTCGGGGCGCGGATGCTCGTTGGTGGACAGTTGGCTGGCTGGCACAAAGCCGCGCACCTGCCCCAACTGGACAATGACGCCACCGCGGTTGCAGGCCGCGACTTTGCCTTCAAACATCTCCTGGTTGGCCATCAAATCCTCGGCTTGCTGCCAATCCTTCTCCGCCTCGGCGCGGCTGATGCTAAGGATGGTCGTGCCGTCTTCGTCTTCGCGCAGCACGTAGACGGACACATCGTCGCCCACGCTCAGGTTGGCGACAATCTCGCGCACGCGGTCAATCTCACGCCCGCTGACGACGCCTTCGGACTTGTAGCCAATGTCAATCAGCAGCTCATTTGAGCGCTTGTCCACCACCCTGCCGGTGCGAATTTCGCCCAGGTGCGGCTCCTGCAGCACCTGATCAAATTCTTCCAGCAGCAGCGCCATGGGATGGGGTTCGTTGGGTGCGTTCCCCACGCCAAAGTGCATGCCATTCATGTTGGGGTGAAAATACTTGGTTTCGGGAGCAATTTGAACGGAACTCATTACGGGTTTCTGCCTCCAATGAATAGAACGTGCCACCAATAAATGTGGCAAAAAAGTGCGAACAACTTATAAAAACCGCCCGCCGCAAAGAATAAAGGCGACAAAGCAGGATCTACCTAAGCAGGATTTATCTAATCGACCAGCGCCACGGCCTCGATTTCAACCAGCCCCCCCAGCGGCAGCGCCGCTACTTCCACGGTACTGCGCGCGGGTGGATCGCCCGTAAACGCTTCGGCATAGATCGCGTTAACGGCGCTAAAGTCCGCGATGTTGGCCAAGAAAATTGTGGTCTTAACAATGCGATCCATGCTGCTGTTGGCAGCCTTTAACACGGCGGCTAGATTAGCCAGCGCCTGACGCGTCTGTTCGCCAACCCCCTCCGCCAGCTGACCTGATTCGGGGAGGAGGCCAAGCTGGCCCGAAGCAAACACAAAATTACCCGCGGCAATCGCCTGCGAGTAGGGGCCAACGGCAGCGGGCGCATTCGGCGTCGCCACGGTGGATCGATTCATTTGTCGCCTCGCATGGGCAGGGAAGGATGGAAGTGGCCGAAGAACAAGAGCGAATAACTCAGAACAAAATTAAAAGAACATTGGAAAAACGTGAGAAGCGTTCATCCATTACAATTATAGCGGAACTCTCTGACAACTCAAAATCTAAAGCACACAAAAAATGTATCTGTGGCTATATCTTTTTATGAGACGTTTTGCGTAAAGTTCGTACAACGTTTTGCCGCTAATTTGGCACGATTGGTAGGCTGCGCCGCATAATCTCGTAGTTTTCCAGCGCTTGGCCCGCACCCAACGCCACGCAAGCAATCGGGTTTTCCGCCATGTAGCAGGGCACACCCGTCTCCTGCGTCAGCAGTGGCGCGATGTTGCGCAACTGTGCGCCCCCTCCCGTAATCACCATGCCACGGTCAATAATGTCCGCCGCCAGCTCCGGTGGCGTTTTTTCAAGCGTGGCGCGCACGGTGCTCACAACAGATTGTAGCGGCTCCAGCAGCGCTTCGGTGATTTCGCTGCTGGTAATCTGCATGATTTTTGGCAGACCCGTGACTTGGTCACGCCCGCGCATTTCCATCTCGCGCTCGGTCTCCATCGGCAGCGCGCTGCCAATGCCAATTTTGAGCTCTTCGGCTGTCTGTTCACCAATCAACAAATTGTACTTCTTGCGCACGTAGCTGATGATCGATTCATCGAAGCGATTGCCGCCCACGCGCACGCTGCTCCACGTTACAATGTCGTACATCGAGACAACCGCTGCTTCCGTCGTGCCGCCGCCCATGTCCACAACCATGTTGCCGGTAGGCGTACCAATGGGCAACCCCGCACCATACGCTGCGGCCAGCGGTTCGGGAATGAGATACGCCGCGCCCGCACCCGCCTGCATCGCCGCATCGTGAACGGCGCGCTCTTCTACACCCGTCACGCCGCGCGGCGTGCTGATCATCACCTTGGGGCGAAACAGCCGGTTGAAGCTGCCCCCGCCCGTGACTGAATCGATGAGGTAACGCAGCATCGTTTCGGTCACAACAAAGTCGGCGATCACGCCGTCGCGGATCGGGCGCGCAACCTCGACGCTTTCGGGGGTGCGCCCCAGCATGTCATACGCTTCGTGGCCCACTGCCACCATCGTATTATCGCGCAGGCGAATCGCCACGACCGATGGCTCGTGCATCACAATGCCCCGCCCCTTGACGTGGACGAGCACGTTGACCGTACCTAAGTCAATCCCAATGTGTTTTTCAAACATGAAGCGTATTATAAAAGATGGGGAAGGGCGTCTCAAATTCCGCTGGGAGCAGCGGGTAAGCGGTTGCTCTTCTACACAAAGCAAGACGGGCACGGAATTCCGTGCCCGTCCGAAGAACTCAGGTAAACACCACGCCTACGAAGCATCTGGTCGCATTTCGCGGCGGCCCGTGCTGCGGCGCATCTGGCGCTCCGCAACGCGCAGGCGCAGATTGCTGCGCTGAATTGCAGCTAAGAGCTGGGCGCGCTCTTCCGAAGGTGGATTTTCCTCTAGCGACTGGCGCGCGCGTGCCAAGGCTTGCTCTACACTCTGCACGTCGATATCCTCGGCGCTATCTGCCTCGTCCGCCAGAATGGTAACCTTATTGGGACGCACCTCTACCACACCGCCAGCCAGCGCAATGTATATCGGGTCACCGTCGGTTTGCTGCACCACCACTTCACCTACGCCCAATGTTGAAAGCAGCGGGGCATGACTTCCCATAACGCCTATTTCGCCGTTTTGCCCCGGCAGCGTGACCATTTTGGCCTCACCAGAAAAGAGGCTTTTGTCAGGCGAGACAATATCTACTTGAATTGCCATGATCTCTCCATTTACGATTTACGAGACGCTGTGGTCATCCGGCAACGCCTCGCAAATCGTGATTGCCAAATCGCAACTCCTACTGTTGGCTGCGCATCGTTTCACCCTTGGCGGCGGCATCTTCAATCGTGCCGACCATGTAGAACGCCTGCTCCGGCAGGTCATCGTGCTTGCCATCCAAAATTTCTTGACAACCTTGCACCGTTTCTGCCGTCTTGACAAACTTGCCGGACTGGCCCGTAAACTGTTCGGCCACGAACATAGGCTGCGTCAAGAAGCGCTGAATTTTGCGCGCTCTCGCCACCGTAAGCTTGTCATCCTCGCTCAGCTCTTCCACCCCCAGAATGGCGATGATATCCTGCAAATCCTTGTAGCGTTGAAGCGTCTGCTGCACGCGGCGGGCAACTTCGTAATGCTCTTCGCCCACAATGTTCGGATCGAGGATGCGGCTCGTGGAGCCCAGCGGGTCGATAGCCGGAAAGAGTGCCTGATCCGCCATCCAGCGCTGAAGCGTAATCGTGGCGTCCAGGTGGGCAAAGGTCGTCGCCGGTGCAGGGTCGGTGTAGTCGTCGGCGGGCACGTAAACGGCCTGCATCGAGGTGATCGACCCCGTGGTCGTGGAGGTGATGCGCTCCTGAAGCTCGCCCATGTCCGTGCCCAAGGTGGGTGCATAACCCACGGCACTCGGCAGGCGACCCAGCAGCGACGACACCTCGGAACCAGCCTGCACAAAGCGGAAGATATTGTCGATAAAGAGCAGCACGTCGCGCCCCTCGTCGCGGAAGTACTCGGCCATTGTCACGCCCGTCAGCCCCACGCGCAAGCGCGCACCGGGTGGCTCGTTCATCTGCCCAAAGACCATCACCGTCGAATCGATTACGCCCGACTCGGTCATCTCGACCATGAGGTCGTTACCCTCGCGGCTGCGCTCGCCCACGCCGGCAAAAACGGAGTAGCCGGAGTGGAACTCGGCCACGTTGTGGATCAGCTCCTGGATAATTACCGTCTTGCCAACGCCTGCGCCGCCAAAGATGCCCGTCTTGCCACCCTTGGTAAAGGGCGCAATCAGATCGATGGCCTTCATGCCCGTCTCGAAAAGCTCGGCGGAGGGCGACTGCTCGTCAAAGGGGGGCGGTTCGCGGTGAATGGGATACATTTCGCCGCCTTCGGGGGCGGGCTTGCCGTCAATCGGCTCGCCGACCACGTTAAAAAGGCGACCCAGCGTCTGGGGACCCACGGGAACCGTAATCGGTTCCCCCTGGGAGATAGCCCTCATGCCGCGCGTTAAGCCGTCGGTGCTGCCCATGGCCACGGCGCGCACAATGCTGTCACCGAGCTGCTGCTCCACCTCGAACACCTCGCGCCGATTTTCCGTATTGGCATCGTTATCGACATCAACATAGACCGCATCGTAGATTTCGGGCAGGTCGCCCTGATTAAACTCAAAATCCACCACGGGTCCGCGTACGCTCTGAATGGAACCGACATATTCAGCCATTTGGTTCTCCTTGCTCTATAATCATCATGCTGAAGCGACTGACAGGGAATCATTCGTCAATCCGCGAAAATCCTCTGTCACGTTCAGGGTAAAAATAAACGTTCTATGCAGCGGCTGCGCTGCCGCCGATAATATCCATCAGCTCGTTGGTAATGCTTTCCTGGCGCATCTTGTTGTACGTCAGCCCCAACTCGTCCACCAACTCTTCCGCGGCGTCCGTCGCGTTGCGCATGGCGACCATGCGCGCCGAGTGCTCGCTGGCAATCGATTCGTAGAGCGCCTGCAAAATTTGCACCTCGGTAAAGCCGTACAGCACCTGATTGAGCACTTCTTCAGGCGATGGCTCAAAAATATAGTCCGGCGCCATGTTGACGGTCGGATCGGCGGGCTCGACGGGCAGCAGCTTCTGCACCGTTGGCTCCTGCCGCATGGTGTTGATAAAATCGGTGTAGATGGTGTAAACTTCGTCAAAGTGGCCGCCGGTGAAGTCGTTAACCAGCAGTTCGGCAATCGGTCGCGCGTCGCGCGCGCTGGGCGATTCCGGCATGTCGCTAAATTCAGCGCGCACCACCGGATCATAGCGCAGCAGCCAGTCGCGCCCCTTCTTGCCAACCGTCACCACCTCGACTTCGCGACCCTGCTGGCGTTGGTCACGCATAAACGAAGCCAGCGTGCGCAGGGTATTGGAGTTAAAGCCACCAGCCAATCCGCGATCCGCCGTGATCAGCAAAATGCCCACGCGGTTAACGGGGCGTCCCTGAATCAGCGCGTTGAGCTCGGTGTCGGTATCCGGCAGGCGGGCAATGTAAGCGAGCACCTCGCGCGCCTGTTGCGCGTAGGGTCGCGTCGCCAACACCTGACGCTGGGCCTTGCGCATCCGCGCCGCCGCCACTGCCTCCATGGCTCGCGTCACCTGCCCAATATTTTTAACCGACCGAATGCGTCGTCGAATTTCAAGTGTACTTGGCATAGTAAAAGAAAAGATTGATGAATGAAGAATAATGAATGGGTAGGGAACGTGGCCTTGAAAATAACTTTATCTATCGAAGGCAGCAAAATCTACCCATTCATCATTCATTATTCTTAATTCATTCGTTCGGCGCCGTCCACTGATCGTTGAACTGATCCATCGCCAGTTCCAGCGAATCAATCGTATCCTGCGGCAGGTCTTTGCTGCGCAGAATTGTCTGACCGATCTCCGAGTGGTTAGCATCCATGTAGGCGTGCATGTCCTTCTCCCATTCGTTGACGTACTCGACGGGAACCTGAAGCAGCTTGCCGTTGCTCGCGGCCCACAGGCTCATGACCATCTTGTCCAGGTCGTAGGGCTGATACTGCGGCTGCTTGAGCAACTCCTGCATCCGGCGACCGCCTTCAAGCTGGCGCTGGGTCGAAGCGTCCAGGTCGCTGCCGAATTGGGCGAAGGCGGCCAGCTCACGATACTGGCTCAGCTCGGACTTGATGCCGCGCGACACCTTTTTCATGGCCTTGGTTTGCGCCGTGCTGCCCACGCGGCTGACAGACGTGCCGACGTTGAGCGCCGGGCGAATACCGGCGTAGAAGAGGTCGCTCTCCAGGAAAATCTGGCCGTCCGTGATCGAAATCACGTTGGTCGGAATATAGGCGGAAACGTCGCCCGCCTGCGTCTCGATTACCGGCAGCGCCGTGAGGCTGCCGCCGCCAAATTCCTCGCGGATATTTGCTGCCCGCTCAAGCAGACGGCTGTGCAGGTAAAAGACATCGCCAGGGAAGGCCTCGCGGCCGGGCGGGCGGCGCAGCAGCAGCGACACCTGTCGATAGGCCTGCGCGTGCTTGGTCAAGTCATCAAAGACAACGAGCGCGTCGCGGCCCGTCTCCATGAACTCCTCGCCAATCGCGCAGCCGGCGTAGGGCGCAATGTATTGCAGGGCGGCCGGGTCGGCGGCGGAGGCGGTGATGACCGTCGTGTACTCCATTGCGCCGTAGCGCTCCAGCGTCGAAACCACCTGCGCAATGTTGGACTGCTTCTGGCCGATGGCGACGTAGATGCAGTAGAGATCCTTGCCCTTCTGGTTGATGATCGTATCCACGGCAATGGCGGTTTTACCCGTCTGCCGGTCGCCGATGATCAACTCGCGCTGGCCGCGACCAATCGGGATCAGCGCGTCGATCGCCATGATGCCGGTCTGCACCGGGTCGCTCACCTCTTCGCGAGTGATGACGCCGGGCGCAATGCGTTCAATTGGGCGGCGCTTGCTTGTCTCAATGGGGCCTTTGCCGTCCAACGGTTCACCCACGGCATTGATAACGCGACCGAGCAGGGCATCGCCCACGGGCACGGAAGCAATTTCGCCCGTGCTGCGCACCAGGTCGCCTTCTTCAATGCCGGTGTACTCACCCATGATGATAACGCCGACTTCGTCTTCGCGCAGGTCCTGCGCCAGGCCGAGCACGCCCGTCTTGGTAAATTCGACCAGCTCGCCCGCCATTGCGCCTTCCAGCCCGGAGACAATCGCAATGCCGTCGCCCACGTTGAGCACCTCGCCCACGTCGATCTGGGTGGGGGAAGCATCAAAGTTTAGAATTTGTTCCTTGAGCAGTGCGGTAAAATCGTCTGTGCGCACGGCCATAAGCATCCTCCTTCGTGTAAATCAGCCACCGGTGAGATCACCGATGGCTAGATATGTCTAGCGCCATCTTTGGCGCAACGTTTCTGGAAAGTAGAGATTGGAAACTGGTTACTAGAGATTGGGTTGATTTAGCAAAGCCTCTGACCTCTGACTATCAGTTTTGACTATCAGTTTACAACCGTCCAGTTCACTTCGGGATAAAAACCGCGCGGAAGTCGAAACCGATTATCAGAAAGAGAAGCTGGTCACTTACCGAACCAATCAACCTGCAATAACGAATCGCTCTCGCTACACCGCCGACGTCAGCTTCTCGCGCATCGCTGCCAGGCGCGTAGCGACAGACGTATCCGTCAGCCGGTCGCCAACGCGAATACGCAGACCACCCATCAGCGCTTCATTAACGCGGAAGTCGTAGAGCATCCCTTCGCCGTGCTCCGCACTGAGCTTCTCTTGGAGCTGGCGCTTTTCGTCATCCGTCAGCGGCACGGCGCTGGTGATTTCCACCCGGCTGGGGCCGCTGCGACCGCTCGTGATGCTTGTTAGCGCATCGGACACGCCGGACAACAGGCTGAGATCGTTGCCTTGGATCAGCAGCTTGAGCAGATTTTGCGCTTCGGGCGGGATGTCGCCCTCAACCTGGCTCTGCAGCGCGCTAAAGCGATCATCCACCGAGCGATTGCTGTCGTTGAGCGTCTTAGATAGATCGCTATTGTCACGAATGGCGACGCTGACCTGGGACAGCGTCTCCTGCCAGCGTTCGACCATGGCCTGGACAACGGCCTGCGCGTAACGCTGCGCTTGCGTCTGGTTACCGTTGTTCGGGCTGCTCATTAGGCGGCGCTCCCGTTTCGCTGCTCCAGGAAATCTTGCACAAAGCGGCGCTGCTCGCTCTCGTCCGAAAGCTCGCGCCCCAGGATGCGCTCGGTGGCCAGGATCGCCAGATCGGCAATCTGCTGGTTGACGTCCGTCAGCGCATTCTCGCGCTGCGTTTCCGCTTCCTGCTGCGCACGAATCCGAATCTCCTGCGCCTCCTGCTCGGCGCGGCTGCGGATCTCCTGCGCAATACGCTCCTGATCGCGCGTGGCCTGGGCACGAATCTCCTGCGCCTCGCGCCTCGCTTCGTCGATTACCACGGCCTTGTCCGATTCGGCCTCCTGCGCCGCGGCGCTGGCCCGTTCGGTGTCCTTCATGCTCTGCTCGATGCGTTCGCGTCGCTGATCCAGCACGCGCAGGATCGGCTTGTAGAGAAACAAGCGCAGAATGAAGAAGAGCAGAAAAAAATTAAATACCTGTGCGGCGAGCAATACGCCGCTAAATCCGAGTTCGCCTAGCATTTCGCCTCCTTGTTTAATTTGTACGCCTGCGCCGCTGCTAGGGGTCGCCAATTAAAACCACCGGCTGGAAAGCCGTGCCCAATCAGCCAAGCGACGCGAATTCGCGTTTAGACAAACTTAATCAACAGGGCAATAACCAGCGCAAAAATGCCAATCGACTCGGCAAAGGCAATCGCCAGAATCATGTTGGTCTGAATCGTACCGGCGGCCTCCGGGTTGCGGCCCATCGCTTCCATAGCGCGTGCGCCAATCATGCCGATGCCAATGGCCGCACCAACCGCGCCAATACCAATCGCGAGACCGGCACCCAACTGCGCCATCGCGTCGGCGCTGATGCCGCCCGTGACGATTTCATCCTGCAGCAGCACATCCATGAGCAGAACGGCAAAGCTGTAAAGAATTGTAAAGTCCATCTGAAGCTCCTTCAATCAATTTTGGTTGATTTGCAATTTTGGTTTGTCGATTTATTGAGTCGTGCCGGGCTGGAACGGTTGCCACGTGCCAAGCACAGCAATCAGCAAGGGGTGATTAGTGATGCTCGCCGTGAACGACGGTGGCTTCGGTGAAGAAGACCAACGCCAGCATGTAAAAGACCAGTGCCTGCACAAAGCCAATGAAGATTTCCAGCGCGTAGAAGGGCATGGGAATCAGGAAGGCGACGAGGAAAATCATCGTCAAAAGCACGATCTCACCGGCGAAGATGTTGCCAAAGAGACGAAAGCCAAACGCCAGAAAACGCGAGAACTGAGCGAGAAACTCTAGGAAGCCCACAAAGGCATTAATGAACTTCATGCCCAAGTTGGGTCCGTGCCAGGTGAAGAACTTGCGCCGGTAGGTGCTCCCGCCCTGGAACTTGATACCGTAGTACTGAACCACAACCATCGTGATCAGCGCCAGCGCAAACGTCATGTTGACATCGGCGCTCGGCGCACGAAAGAGCGGGATAAAGCCCTCGCCTTCCTCCGCTGCCGCTGGGGCTGCGTCGCCGCGGAAAAAGAGCGTGCTCGCATCGGCGGACGCAATTTGGAAGTCCAGCACCGAACCTTCTGCATCATCACCAGGCTCCAACTCCTCGCTCGGCTGCTCGAACTCCAACTCCTCTTCCGTGTTATCTATGTCCCCGCCATGGTAGCCCTCATACTTGTAGCCAAAGGCCCCCACGCCTGGAATTAGACCGGCCCAATTGCTGATGATGACGTAGATAAAGATGGTCATCACCCATGGGAAGAAGGTGCGTGCATGCTTGCCGGCAATACCTTCGGCCAGGCCGTAGAGGTATTCAATGATCATTTCCATTACGTTCTGGAAGCCGCGCGGCACCAGGCGCACGTTCCGCGTGGCCAGCAGCGCTATCGCAATGATCACAATATCCACGAGAAAGGTGGTGAGCAGCGAATTGGTCAGCCAAGCGGGGGCCCGTTCGCTGATCGGCTCGGCGGGCAGCGAAACGTGTGGCGATGGGGCGCGGAAAATGATGCTGAGAATCAGCAGAATGAGAACGCCCACCGCAATGGCGGCATCGCGCGGATTATTGCGCACCCACTGCACAGAGCGCTCCCCTTGCCGCTGGAACCACTGCCCAATCCGGCTCAGCAGCGGCTGCACACGCCTCTCGTAGAAGCTGGGCGATGTGGAGCCAGCATAAACAACGGTGGAGGGGTCCGTATCTCGCGCATCTCCCCCATCTGAACTGCCGCCCGTGGCGTAAACGACGCCGCTCTCCTCTTTGGCATCCTCTTCGCGCTGGGCCGCCTCCTCAACGCGGGTAAAGTCCACGGCGGGCATGTCTTCCGGATCGGTATCGTAATTGGGATTATCAACGTTTTCGGCAGGGGCAACGTCGTACTCGTCGTATGGCCGCTTGCTGGATTGAGAGGAATCCTCGACGGGGTTTGGCTTCTCTTCGGGATTTTGTTCGTGTTCTGATCGATTTGGATTCGAGTCCACGCTCGTACTCCTTTGCAATGTCTTGCCCAACCGGCAAGGAGTGGAAGGTTGCGGCCAAAGCTAAAGGGGCCGCTTTTGCATTTTGTTAAAACGTTTCTTGCAAAAATCTAACTGTTGCTTTTTCAGAAGATGCTTGCTCATTGGCTGGCATCGGTTCCCAACGTTGCCGCGTCGTTCTCGGCTTCTTCATATGCTGGCGCAACATCTGGCGCAACCTCTTGGGCAATGCGCTCAAATTCGCGCGTGGCCGTGCGGACAACCACA
The DNA here is from genome assembly GCA_965213535.1 of Caldilineaceae bacterium. Classification (GTDB taxonomy): domain Bacteria; phylum Chloroflexota; class Anaerolineae; order Caldilineales; family Caldilineaceae; genus JBCCFC01. Next base: position 6,772,085 of record OZ243888.1, on the reverse strand, counting down.
ACCGCTGCTAGCGTGATAAAAAACAGGCCAACCACCAGCGTGATGAGCGGCGTCGTTTCCAACAGAATATCCAGCAGCAGCCCCATGAGGACGGGTAGAATTAAGCAGACCAGCAGGAGCAGAAAGAGGCGAGACACGTTGATGCGTGTCGGCTGCTCAGGTTCTGCCGATATTTCTGCGGGTTGCATAAAAGGTATCTCGTCGGCGCGTGTGCTTGGCCGGATTATACAGGCGGGGTTGCACCTGTGCAAATCTTCACATACCTTCTGGACATTTAGCTGCTATTTGGCTGGCTGTGGCCAAATGTCGGCGCAGCCGCTTGACTACTCGCGGCTGCGGCGCGCGCGACGGGCCTCGCGCCGCGCCTGCCGCTTGTCCGCTGCACTCGCGGCGGCTTCGCCGTTGCTCCCCGCGCTCTCTGCCGCGCGCATGGCGCTCAGGTAGCGCATGCACGATGGATCGTGGCCCATCAGCGCATCGGCGGCGTAGATGGCGTTGCGAATCTCGGCCTCCAGCGGATTGGTGATGGCGCACGTCATCCCCGCGGCGATGGCCATGCTGACAAAGGTGGCGTTCATCAGCGCGCGATTGGGCAGCCCAAAGCTGATGTTGCTCGCACCGCAGACGGTGTTGCAGCCCAGCTCTTCGCGCACCATGCGCACAATCGCAAACAAATCCGCCCCCGCCGTGTTGATCGCGCCCACCGGCATGGCCAGCGGATCAATGATCACATCTTCGCGCTTGATGCCGTAGGATTCCGCCCGCTCGACGATTTTCTTGGCCACCTGAAAGCGCACCCTGGGATCGTAGCTGATGCCCGTTTCATCGTTGCTGATGGCAATCACCGGCACGTTGTATTCGGCGACGACGGGCAGCACGGCCTCCAGCCGCTCCTCTTCACCCGTTACGCTGTTGACGATCGGTCGCCCCTTCGCCGCCTTGATGCCCGCAATCAGCGCGGGCACGACGCTGCTGTCGATGCAGAGCGGCACGTCCGTGATGCGCTGCACCAGCTCGATGCACTGCACCATCAGCTCCGGCTCTACCTTGTGCGGCTCCACGCTCGTTACGCCCGAGTTGATGTCGATCACGTGCGCGCCCGCGGCGATCTGCTTGCGCGCGTCCCGCTCGACGCGGCTGAGATCGCCCGCCAGCATTTCCGCCTCCAGCTTCTTCCGCCCGGTGGGGTTGATGCGCTCGCCAATGATCACGAAGGGCTGATCGGGGCCAATCTCGACGGTTTGGGTGGGGGATTTGACAGTGGTGTTCATGGGTTCCTCGGTAATCTAGTGATCAGTTTTCAGTTCAACGCGGAGACGCTGAGCAGGCGCGGGGGGCCGCGGAGAGCAGAAGATATAGTGGCGTTTATCTTTCTTCCCCTCTGCACTCCTCTGCGTCCCCGCGTTGAAATCTTACTATTGTGTAGCTTGTGTGGCTCGAACGTGTCGGTCAATTCGTCCCCAGTAATTTCGTTCCCGGTGGTGTAGTCGACTGCTCATTTCAGACGCTCCCAAGTCAAATCTTTATGCGCAACGTTTATATTCCCCTGCGCGTCAATAAAGCGCGAGGGGCTATCGTCTGGAAAACAGAGCAAATCTACGGGCGCGCGGCGCTCCACGCCGTCCATCGCCTCGCGCACGATGTCGATGTGCGGGTCGAGGCGCGTGTCCCACTTGCCAATGGCAAAGTGGGTGTCGCGGAAGCGCCTGAGCAGCGAGCGGTACTTTTTAACGCTGACCTGTCCCGCCTCGCCCCAGAAGCGCGGCTCGCCCAGCAGCCCCGGCTTATCGAGCGAGGGCGCATACATGGAGACGACATCGGGCTTATAGCGATCGCCAATGGAGATTTCGACGATGGCGTCGGGATAGTCGGGCAGGTAGAGCGCCCACAAGAACGCCTTCATCAACACGTGCGCCGCGCGCTCGTTGGGGTTCTTTATAAAAACTACCTGCTGGCCGTGCGCCCGCAGCGTCCACTTGCGGCGGAGAAGAAGCTCTTGCGTCATGGGTCGCCCGGAAAACCTAAAGCAAATCGCGCCTAAACGAGGTGGCTGACGTCGAAGGGCAGCCCGTTGGGCCACGCAGTTTGCGGCTCGTAGCCGATGATCTGCTTGGCGGGCTCGAGATCCATGTATGGCGTCCCCTCCGCCTGGCTGGCGGCGAAGAGGATCACTGATTCACCCGCTGGCGGGTTCTCGGATTCCACGCAGCGCTCGTAAAAACGCTGGGCGTCCTCGTGGCTAAAGAACATATTTTTGCCCGCCGGGCTGTTGACCAGATTTTCAGCTTCCCCGGCATTGCGCGGCAGCCAGCCGATGCGCACGCTAACGACCGAAAGGTTGTGAACGCGCGCGTACATGTCGCCGGCGACTTCGCCCCAGACTTTGGTCAGCGCATAGTGGTTGACCGGTGCGGGTCCATCTTCGAGCGTAATTGTTCGTCCCAGATTTTGGTGGCCGGAAATCGTCTGTACGGTGCTGGAGAGGATCAAGCGCTGAATGTCAAACTCCTTGGCTGCCTCGCAAATGTGATGGAGACCGATCACGTTGGGCTCGAGCAGCACTTCCATGAAGTCCGCATCGTTGGGGTAGGCCCCCAGATGAATGATCGTCTCCATTCCTTCTACGGCTTCGCGCACCTTCTCCGGGTCGTTTAGGTCACCGACTACGTAATCTTCCAGGCCGGGCGTGGGGCGGCGGGCAAAGCCGCGCACGCTGTGGCCGCGGCTCAGCAGATGTTCACAGACCGGCTGGCCAATTGCGCCCGTCGAGCCGGTGACGAGGATGCGCTTGGGGTTGCTTGCTTGATCGGGCATGTGGAATCCAGCTTTCTGTATGGGAACTTCGTTTCGGTAATTTCAAATTTGGCTAGCGGATGCAGCGGGTCGGGCGTATGAAGACGGATCTCCAGAACGGGAACAGCCCCTACCGCGACTGCTCCAGCACATAAATCTGCGGCCCACCGTTGAGCCCGCCGTTCAAGTCCTCCCGCGTCAACGTCATCTCCGCTGCGCCCACACGGGTGACTTGCTCGCTGGGATAGCGACGCGTAAATTCGTCCACCGGCAGAATGTGCTCGATCACGCCGCGCTCGCTAAAGTAGTGCATGGGAATCACCACGCTGGGCCTCAGCTGACGAATCGCCTCGTCGAGATCGTCGAGGGCAATGGTCGGCTCGCCGCCGGTGAGCGCCAGCAGCACGTCGACTTTGCCGCGCAGGGCGTCGAGGTGCTGCTGGGGAATGGCGCTGCCCACGTCGCCAATGTGCAGGATGGAGATGCCGTCCAGCGCGAAGCGGTACATTGCGTTTTCGTCCGGCTCTTTGTCCTTGTAATCGTAGGTCAAGCTTTCGAAAGTGGGATAGGCCTCAACGTGCAGGCCAGCGATCGTCGTTCCACCCTCGGCCACTTCCACGGTATTCACTACAACCGGCTCGCCACCCACGTGCGACGGGTCGGCGTGAAAGGTGTCCGTGGAGGAGCTCATCAGCACCACATCCGCTGGTTCCTCAATGGGCTCGAAGTGGGAGAGATGGGGCGTGTAGGGGTCCGTCACCACGGCGACGGAGTCGCCGCTGTCGGCTTGGCCCTCCAGCCGGAAGCTTGCGTGTGCGTAAAATTTGATTTTCATACGATTCCTCTCTGTCTCCTCTTTGCTAGGGATTCGTGTGGTAAACGTCAAGTTATTTTGGCATCTAGCAAGATATAATGAAATCCGTCCTCGATTGTACGCCAAGCCCAGGCGGACGGCAACTCGCCCCAGCAGAAATCCAGCAGAAAAGCCATTCGGTCTCCGCACTAGCCAGCACTCCGCACTTTGGGCACGTTTAACAAAATTTTACGCAAACTATTGTGCGGAATCGCCTTGCTTACGTATTCTATATTACGTATTCTAATGGTAAAGTGCTCTCAGTTCTGAACCCACGCATTAAGCAGCGGACAGCGCAACCCCATCGGTAGAAATCTTCTGGAGAAAGAACCATGATCCGTAAACAGCATTCTTCGCTGCCCGGCCACATCCGCGTGACCTTTGAACTGCCCTCGTGCGTATGGGCCGACCAAGTTTTTGTAACCGGAGAGTTTAACAACTGGAACAAGCGGGCGCTGCCCATGAAGCAGTCGCGGGACGGCGTCTGGCGGGCCGAGGTGGAGCTGCTAGAGGGGCGCATTTACCAATTTCGCTACCTGCTTGACGGACGGTGGCAGACGGATCACCACGCCGATGGCTTTTCCGGCAACAGCTACGGCTCGCAAAATAGCCTCATTGATACGACCATCGCACTTTGTTTCTCAGCCTCTGCGTTTGTTAATCAATCGGCTGGTGAAGCAGCGGAGGGCCAAGGCTTTGACCACCAACACTTGGACTCCCACCCCGAACGCGTGACGGGTCAACACCGTTTGCCCAAGAGCGCAACTACGCCCCAGCGTCGCCGCGTGCGCACTCCGCAGCGCGCCAGCGATCGCTCCCACACCCTTGTGGGGTGATGAGCTTTGGCCCGAGTTGTCTATTCAAACTCAGCAGAATGCAGTGAGCTAAATGTATTCTTTCTCTTGCCCATTCGCCTTTGAGAAGGCTTACTCTCAGCTGCGCTCTATTGAAATTAGCCACAAACGCGTTTTGCGCGGTCGACCTTGCGGGGTCGACCGCGCTTTTTGTTTGCCACAATTGCCCCCAAGCAGCTGCGACGATGCGTGAACTTGAGCCTGCGCGCAAAGCCCTTTACACAAAAGCCGTCAAAAGTATTAGGAAATTTCCGACTATATGGCATTCAAAAAATAGTTAAGAATGCTACACTGATAGTCGGTTGCATTTTTTATGATTCGCAAGAGTAAAATCTACCTATCCACCTCCATTGGTTACCATCTTCGCTGTTGATTCCCCGCCATCTGCCGGTGCGAGCGCTCGACGCGGAGGCTTCACCCAATCCGTTCACGCGAAGACTCAACACAGAGGAACTCATTGATGGCACTTTACGCGCGAGGCCCAACGGAAACTGAAAAACACGAGATCGAGCGCGCCCTGCGTTCGCCCAGCGATGAGCTGCCCATTCATCGGTTGCAGATAATCATTCTATCTGTCCAACGCAGGCGCGTGCCCGAAATCAGCCGCCGTGTGGGGCTGCATCCCATCAACGTACGCAAGTGGATTCATCGCTTCAACGAGGAGGGCGTGCAGGGCTTGCGCAGCGGCAAATCGCCCGGTCGACCGCCCCTCTTTAGCAAAAAGCAGCGCGAACAGATTGTCAAAATTGCCAGGACACCACCCCAGCGGCTGGGGCTTCACTACTCCGAATGGTCGCTGCAGCGGCTGCGCACCTATCTTGTGGAGCGTGGCGTTGTCAAACACATCAGCGTGGAAACGGTGCGTAAAATCATTCAGACGGCCCAGCAGCGCGCTGAGTCCGTGGACAGGACACCCAATTAGCGCGCGCTCTCTCTTCTCCGCCGCACGGGGCATACCGCACGAAGCATACCGCACGGGGCTTCGTGCGGTATTTTTTTATCAAAGCCGTCCAAAATTTTTTCGCGTGTAAATTTGCCGGTTTTTCTTGAGATTCTCATAAAATCCAGCCAAATGTATGCTATAGTAGTAATTTGTAGAACGCTTAATGTCCAGATATAAGGAATCCCTGTGAAAATTTTACAAACGCGGCCCCGCGCAAGCCGCATTCTTGGCCTAATCGCCGTGTTGACGTTATCGATTGGCTTGCTGCTGAGCTGCGCCACGCCCTCGATTGAAGTACCCGGCATCGAACTAAATACCGATGTGGATCAAGCCGGTGTGGATCAAGCTGATGTGGAAGAAGACCCCGAAGCCAATACGCTACCGGACGCCGCATCTGAAGACGCCGCCGAAGTTGCCCAAGACGCCGACACAGCTGGGGCCGACACAGCTGGGGCCGATACAGATGGGGCCGATACAGATGGGGCCGATACAGATGGGGCCGATACAGATGGGGCCGATACAGATGGGGCCGATACAGCTGGGGCCGAGGCAAGCAGCGCCGGTACAGCCGCCGCAGCCCAGGTCGCCAGCGTTTCGGACGAGCTGTACAAGGGCATGACGGTTGGCTTTACCCAGGAAGGCTTTGCCTTTCGCGGTGCTCCCGAAGCGCCGGTGGTGCTGTACGAGTACAGCGATTACGAGTGCCCCTTCTGCAATCGCCACGCTCAACAGGTTGAGCCCCTGCTCAATGACGCTTACGTGCTGGAGGGCAAGACGCGCGTCATCTTCCGCGACTTCCCGCTGACCTCGCTTCATCCCAACGCGCCCGTCGCCCACGCCGCCGCGCTCTGCGCCGCCGACACCAGCGCCAACGCCTTTTGGCAGATGCACGACAGCCTCTTTGATACGCAAGGCGAATGGTCCGCCCTCGGCAGCATCGACGAGCGCACCGCCTACTTCGCCGAACTGGGCGAAGAAATCGGCCTGGATGCCGAGTCGTTGACGGCCTGCATCGAAAGCGGCGAAAAGAGCGCACAAATTGCGGCCAGCGCCGCCGAGGCCCAGGCGCTGGGCTACAACAGCACGCCCAGCTTTCAGTTGGTCAACAGCGAAGCCGGCATCGAAACTGACGTAATTGGCGCACAGCCCTTCGAGACATTCGCCAGCTTTATCGACGGGATTGCGGCGGGCAACGTGCCATGCGGCCTGCCCGAGTGGGCCTGCGCCGACGGCCTCGCCCCCGACCCCGACCGCCCCGGCATCACCATGGCGGGCGATTTCTACCACGGCGATCCCAGTGCGGAAACCGTGGTCGTTGAATTTAGCGACTTCCAGTGCGGCTTCTGCCGCCGCCATACCCAGGAAACGCAGCCGCAGATCGACGAAAACTTTGTCGAGACGGGCGACATCTTCTGGGTCTTTAAACAATTCCCCGCTCTCGGCCCCGCCTCGCAGGAAGCGGCCGTAGCCGCCGAGTGCGCCGGCTACCAGGGCGAATTTGAGCCGATGAAGCAGATGCTTTTTGACCGTCTTGAAGAGTGGTCGCGCGGGGAGTCGACGCCCGTCTTCGTGGAGATGGCTGCCGAGCTGGGGCTGGACGCGGATGAGTACGCCAGCTGCCTGGAAGACCCCGCCACGCTGGAAAGCGTCGCCGCGGACTACAGCGAGGGACAGAGCTTTGTTCAGGGCACGCCCACCTTTGTCGTGATCCAGGGCGAGAACGGTCAGCTCGTGCAGGGCGCGCTGCCCTACGAACGCTTCGAGGAAATCTTGACGCTTGCCGTGGAGGAGGGGCTGCCGAACTAGCCGTGCAGGCCTCCCGCGCAGCGGCTGGGCACATCTAGCCGCTGCGCACCCAAACAAATTGTTTACCCCATCGTAACTGTTCAGCTCCCTACCCAATCTCTGTACAAGTACGAAGAGGACGGCTCCCCTCTCCCAGGGTGGGAGAGGGGGTGGGGGTGAGGGCTGAATAGTTACACCCCATTTTATTAATGCACCAAACTATCCCCCAACGTTTTCTAACAAGCGCGCTGCTGACGCTAACGGTTGTCCTGGCCGCCTGCGGTGCGTCGACAGCTGCGCCGCCCGTCGACAACGCGCCACCGGTCGATTCGCCGGAGGCAACCGTCGCCGCCGAGGAAGTTCCCACGGTCCCGCTCGCCGAATCGACAGCCGGTGAACCCGCGCCGGATGCAGTCGCCGTGGCCGAGCCAGACGGCGAAGCCCCCGCCGACCCCGCGCCGACCGTGCCCAACGAAGCGACCGTCAACAACGTTGCTCCGCCGACGGAACCCGTTGCTGAACCCGTTGCTGAACCTACCGAAGAGCCCGATTGGACGCAAACGGCCAGCATCGAGGGCGACTTTTACGTGCTCGGCAACCCTGCCGCGCCCATTCGACTTGTCGATTTCTCGGACTTTCTCTGAGGCGCGTGCCGCTCGCACGTGCTGCGAGTTGAACCGGAAATTATCGCCAACTACGTGGCGGCCGGCAACGTCAGCCTGAGCTTCCACCACGTGCTCGACCACGGCGCGGCCTCGTTGCTTGGCTCGCGCACGGCGGAGTGCGCTGGGCAGCAGTCCACGTTGGGCTTCTGGCAGATGCACGATTTGCTCTTTGAACGCCAAAGCCAGCTCTGGAGCGCCAACGACGAGACGATGGTGCAGTGGGGTAGCGAACTCGGCCTGGACGGCGACGCCCTGCGCAGCTGCCTCGCCGACCCCGCCATCGCGGACAAAATCAATCGCCTCGACCAAGCCCGCCGTGACCAAGGCATCCGCCTGCGCCCCAGCTTTGATCTCAACGGTCGCCTCATCGAAGGCGCACTGCCCTACGCACAGTTTGCCGGGCTCTTCGACGAAATAATGGCGCAGTAGCGGCAAGCTTCACTTTCCCCAGCACTGGGGGGACTTGGCGCGCCAAGTCCCCCCAGTGCTATAATGGCGTCATGCAGACGCTTTCCGCCCCCGCCCACTTTGCGCCACCCAACTCCGTCGAACCGCACGCTGGTAAGCTGCGCGTCGTTCTGCTGAGCAAGGCGCTCGTCGTCGGCGCGTACCAGCGCAAGGCCGAGGCTATTGCCGCAATCAACAACATTGATTTAACCGTGCTCGTGCCGCCAAGCTGGACGGACAACCGCGGTCGGCAAGTCGCAGCGCCTTGCTACACGAATGGCTACGATTTCCACATCCTCCCCGTTCGCTTTGGCGACAATTTCCACCTGCACCACTACCCCACCCTGGCCCAAGCGCTGCACCGCCTGCGCCCCCACGTGCTGCACGTGGACGAAGAGCCGTACAACGCGGCCACCTGGCACGCGCTGCGGCTGGCGCAGCAGATGAAAATTGCCGGAACCTTTTTCACCTGGCAAAATCTTCACCGCTCCTACCCGCCGCCCTTTCGCTGGTTCGAGCAGGCCAACTACCGCGCCACATCGCGCGCGCTGGCCGGCAGCCAAGCCGCCGCCGACGTGCTGCGCGCCAAAGGCTACAGCGCCCCCATCCACCTCATTCCCCAGTTCGGCGTCGATCCCCACGTGTTTTCGCCCGCACCCGCTTGGGGTGACGCTCGCTCTTCGTCGGCCACCTTTCAGATTGGCTACGCCGGTGGCCTCGTGCCCGAAAAAGGGGTGGACGTGCTGCTGCGCGCCTGTGCCCAGCTCGCGGGGGATTCGGGGCGGGCGTGGCGTCTATCGATCTGCGGGGTGGGCGCGGAGCGGGAGGCACTGGAAAAGCTGGCGCGTGAATTGGGTATTGCCCAGCAGGTAGAATTTCTCGGCCCCATCGACAGCACGCGCATGGCCGCTTTCTACCGTGGATTGGATATTCTCGTGCTGCCCAGCCGCCGCACGCCAAAGTGGCAGGAGCAGTTTGGCCGCGTGCTCATCGAGGCCATGGCCTGCGGCGTGCCCGTCCTCGGCAGCGACAGCGGTGAAATCCCCAACGTGATCGGCGACGCCGGGCTGACTTTCTCCGAAGAAAATGTCGATGCGCTGGCGGCGTCGCTGCAATGGCTGTGCAACAATGCTGACCTGCGCCAGCGGCTCGGCGTCGAAGGGCGACAGCGCGTGCTCGAACGCTACACGATGACGCAGATTGCGCGGGAGACGGTTGACGTCTACCGGCTGCTGGCGGCGTAGTGGAAGGGTGCGACCTCCCGCTACGCCGCCCACGGCTTGCTCCGCCCATCGCCAAACCCTCTCAACCATGCACATCGCTCTCAACGCCCAACTGCTCAACACCGTGGCCAGCTACCGCAGCGCGGGCGTTAGCCGCTACTGTGCCGGGCTGCTGCGCCATCTTGGCGAAACAGATGACGACCTAAAATTTACGGCTTTTGTAAACGAGCAGGAGATCAATGCCCCCGGCATCAATTTGAACCGCTCGCCGCTGCCGCTGCATCGTCCGCTGGCCCGCATCGCCTGGGAGCAAGCGGTGCTGCCCCTTCGGCTGCACTCGCTCCATGTCGACCTCGTCCACGGCCTGGTCAACGTGCTGCCGCTGGCGACGCGCGTGCCCGGCGTCGTTACCGTCCACGATCTAAGCTTTCTGCACGGCGAAGATCGGCGCCGCCGCCTCAAGCGGGCGTACCTGCGGCGGCTCTGCCGGGCCAGCGTCCAGCAGGCCCGCCAGGTAATTGCCGTTAGCCAGCAGACGGCGGACGATCTGGTGCGGGGCTTTGGCGTGCCCGCCGCCAAGGTCTGTGTGATCCCCAACGGCGTCGACCCGCGCTTTGCGCCCGCTGCGCCGGAAGCCAGCCGGGCGTTTCGCACGCGCAAGGGGTTGCCGCCGCGCTTCGTGCTGTATGTCGGCACGCTGGAGCCGCGCAAAAATTTGGCGGCGCTCGTTCGCGCCTTTGTGGCGTGGCAGCAGGCACATCCGGCTCAGCGCGGCGAGATCAAGCTGGTGCTGGCGGGGGCGATGGGCTGGTACGCGGACGAAATTCGGGCAGCGGTGGAGGAGTTCAACGCGACGACGGACGTGCTTTTCGCCGGCTACGTGGCGGAGGCGGAGCTGCCGGATTGGTATCGCGCCGCGGAACTCTTTGTCTATCCCAGCCGTTTTGAGGGCTTTGGCCTGCCCGTGCTGGAGGCCATGGCCTGCGGCACGCCCGTCCTCTGCAGCGACATTCCCGCGCTGCGCGAAGTCGCCGCGGACGCCGCGCTTACCTTTGCGCCGGACGATGAGCGCGCGCTGTGCGACGGGCTGTCGCGGGGGCTGGCGGACGCGGCGCTGCGTGCGGATTTGCGCGCGCGGGGGCTGGCGCAGGCCGCTAAATTTTCCTGGGCTTCTACGGCGCGCGAGACGGTAGGGGTTTACCAAAATTTAAGGCCGTAGCCAGCCAATTTGTCAATCTTCATTAGCCGCTTCGAGCAGAGCAACCATCTCTTCAATCGAAGCTGGCCTGTCCCAGGCGGGCCGAAGCTCGTCGATGCTGACAAATGCGCCCAGGATTGGTGCATCCTCACTTTGCTGGAACCACGCGCCATCTGAGTAAGGCATATAAAGCGGGCCGTCCGGCCGATTCTCGAATATCGAATGGGGTTGGGGTTCCCAAGCCGACGCATCTTCCAATACGAGCAGCGTGCGGCCTAGAAAACAGCCCGCTGCCACTTGCTCGAAAGCCAGCAGGGGACTGCGCGCAATCTGTACGATAATTGCCTCACCAGCCAAGAGCTCATCGCCATCGATGACGTGATCAACCCGCACCTGCAAAGCCGTGTGGAGCCATGGTTCAAAATCTGGCGGAGAAACTTTCATGCCGTCCGCCACGTTGATCACCTCGCCGTCGACAATCAGGTCGGCAACTTCAATGGCTTCGGCGGGCGTGGCCAGCGGCTCGTAGTCGTAATCGATGCCAGCCGAAATGACGCCATTTGAGCCATTGAGCCGACAAACGTCTGGATTGACCAAACTGTCAACGGGTTGAACAATGCAGCTTGCGCAGAATAGGCAGAGCACAACAAGCAGGGAAAGCAAACTGTATTTTTGAAACATGGCATATCTCTATGATTTGGCCAGCGCACCCCAACCGGAAACGTGTTATACTACCACCATGATCAACAGAATTGCCACCTCACTCGATCTTCCCGCCGTCCCACGTAGACAAAACAGCCGCCTGGCGCGGCTGGCGGCGCGCGTCGAGCCGTCGCGCTGGCCATATTGGCTGCTGGCCACCGACGTTGCGCTGATCTGGCTGGCCTTTGGCTTGGCCTACTTTACGCGCTACGAGCTCCAGCTCTTCCGCCCGCTCGACCCCACCGCTCGCCACAGCCTGCTGGACTACGCGCCGTTCATCTTAGCCTTGACGGTTTTGCTGCCGCTGGCGTTCCGCTTCTCGCGCGTTTACCCCTACCGCCGCGGGCGCAGCTTAATCGAAGAAATCTACCACATTGGCACGGCGACCACGCTCGGCATGATGGTTCTGATCGTGACGACGCTCGTCTTTCGCGAGCAGCTCTACAGCCGTCTGATTTTTCTCTACGCGGCGGTGTTGATCATCGGGCTGCTGACCCTGAGCCGATTGGTGATCAAGCTGGCGCTGGGCTATCTGCGCCGCTTTGATGTCGGCGTGGAGCGGCTGCTGCTGGTGGGCGCGGGCGATGTGGGCCGCATGGTGATGCGCAACGTGGTGGCGCGACCGGAGCTGGGGCTGCGCTTGATCGGCTTTGTGGACGACAACCCGCACAAGAACCGCACCGATATTGGCCGCTTCAAGGCGCTGGGCTCCATCGACAACTTTGTGCGCGTGCTCGACAAAACCCGCGTGGACCGCGTGATTATCTGCCTGCCCTGGCAGAGCCACCGCACGGTGCAGCGGCTGCTGCGTCTGTGCGAGCGGCGCGGGCTGCGCGCCCAGGTCGTCCCCGATTTTTTTCAGTTGACAATGAATCAGCTGGAGGTGGAGTCGCTCAACGGCATTCCGCTGATTGGCTCGCGCGAGAGCTCGATCCAGGGCTGGAATCTCGTGCTCAAGCGGGCGATGGATGTGGTGCTGGCGCTGCTGATCGGTGGGGTGCTGCTGCCGCTGCTGGGGCTAATTGCGCTGGCCATTCGGCTCGATTCGCGCGGACCCATCTTGTACGAACAGGTGCGCGCAGGCAAGCACGGCAGGCCCTTCCGCTGCTTCAAGTTTCGCTCCATGGTGCAGGATGCCGAAGGTCGGCTGGGCGAGGTGGCGGCCTTTAACGAAGCGACGGGGCCGCTCTTCAAAATGAGAGACGACCCGCGGCGCACCCGCGTGGGCTGCTGGCTGCGGCGCTTTAGTTTGGACGAGCTGCCGCAGCTTTACAACGTGCTGCGCGGCGAGATGAGCCTCGTCGGCCCGCGGCCAAACCTGCTCGCCGAGGTGGAGGCTTACAGCGAGTGGCACCGCAAGCGGCTCGCCGTCAGTCCCGGTCTCACCGGTCTCTGGCAGGTCAGCGGCCGCAGCGATCTCACCTTTGATGAGATGGTGCTGCTCGACATCTACTACATTGAAAATTGGTCGCCGATGCTGGATGTGGGGCTGCTGCTGCGCTCGCTGCCGGCAGTGGCGCGCGGGCGCGGGGCGTATTGAGAGGGGAGTGGTGCTTAATGCTTAGTGCTTAGTGCTTAATGCTTAGTGCTTCCAGGGTAACTGTCTTGTCGAACAAAGATGATCACCATCCGATAGTAAGCACAAGAGGGATGTTTGTCTTATCGAACAAAGACAATCATCCCTCTTCACTAAGCACTAAGCACTTTCTTACTGCGTCACCCCGCCGCTGCTCTCCAAGTACGTCGACAGCGCCTCCGCCATGGCGGACGGTCGCCCTTCGTCGGTAAAGAGGTTGCCGGAGGGGAAGAGTTCGTCGTTGGTGCTAAACCAGTTCCAGCGCTGGACGAGCCGGTAGTCGTCGGCGGGGTAGCCCAGCTCTTCGTCGCGCAGGGTGTGGAAGAGATCAAAGGTGCCCCACATAAAGTTGATGACGCGCTCGGGCGGAAAGCCGTAGTCCGGCGGCATCAGGATGCCGTATTCGCTGATGATCAGCGGCTTCTCCTGCTGGCCGTGCTCGGCCATCCAGCGGCGAAAGGCCACGACCTGCCCCTCGATCAACTCAAGGTCATCGTGGTCCTCAATCTCGTAGAGCTGCCCCTGATCGACGCGCGCCGCCCCCTTGCGGAAGCCGGGCGGAATCTCGACGCCCCAGTTGTCGCGCTCCTCGCGCAGGATAAAGACGTGGATGTTCCACACGTCCACCGGAATTTCCTCGCCATACGTCTCCAGGTAAAAATCCCACACGCGCTGCATGTACTCCATGCGCAGCGGCGTCACCGTGCTCATGCCGCCAATGGCGACCTGCGCCGTTGGATCGGCCACTTTGATGGCGCGGCGGACAATGCGGTAGAGGCGGGCATACTCCTCCGGCGTCACGTTGTCCTGCCAAATCACATCCGGCTCGTTGCCGACCAACCACAGGTGGCCGGGGTTGCGCGTCGCCTGCTTGAGGATTGTGCCCACGCTCGGCGTGATGTTGCCGTCGTGCAGCCGCACCATCGGCACAAATTCCATGCCCAGGCCGGTTTCGGCGGGTAAATCAAAGCGGTAGCGATCCGTCGCGCGCCCGGTGGGCGAGGTCGACCAGTTGAGGTACCAGCCCGGCCGTACGTCCGCCCACTCGTATTGGAGCGGATTGCGCTCGCCCACGCCCGCGCCCACGCGCCAGCGCAGCGAGTAGGCTTCCGGCGCGGCCACGGCGGCAAAGTCGGCGATGTCCGTATCGTCGGGGTCGAGCGCGGCCCGCTCGAAGGTTGGAACGTCAAATTGTGGCGTGGAAAGAACGGGCGTGGCGGACGCGGCTGGCGAGAGCGCCAGCACGATCACCGCGCAAAAAAATGCGCCCGCAAAGGCTTGGAGGCGCGTGGTTTTGTCTAAAATTTGTCGAATCATAGCTGTCCGTGATGTTTGCTGCTGCGCGGTGGGTAATATCAGTGGGTAATATCAGTGGGTGATGCCGGTGCATGCTGTGTGATCAAGGCATTTGCAAAATGTCCGTCAGCGCCTCTTCAAGCTTTGTATAGCGAAAGCGAAAGCCCTGCTCGATAAATCGAGCCGGTATACAGTTGCGTCCCGTAAGCGCCAACTCCGGCTCCGTGCGCATAAGCCGCGAGCCAAGTCGTACGGCGAAGGCGGGCACGGGCGGGCTCCACGGGCGATTCAGCGTCTGTCTAAGCTGACGCATAAACTCGGCGTTGGTAACGGGCCGGGGTCCGGTTGCATTGTACGTGCCCTCGATATGCTCGTGCTCCATTGCCCAAAGCATCATCTCATTCAAATCGTCTAGATGCAACCAACTAATGTACTGTTTTCCACGTCCGATTGTTCCACCCAAATAAAATCGGGCGAACGCTGCAAGGGGCTCCAGAGCGCCGCCACCCTTGCCCAGCGCAAAGCCAATTCGCAGCAGAACTTGTCGCGTCTGCGGCAAATCGAGGCTGGAAAAAGCCGCTTCCCACCGTTCGCAAACCTCCACCGAAAAGCCCTTGCCGTGGGGCGCATTTTCGTCGCAGCGCTGGCGCGTATTGCCATAAATCGCCAGCGACCCCGCCTGCACAAAGACCGGCGGCGGCTCGCTGCACCGCTCAATAGCCTGGCCCAACACGCGCACCGAATCGACGCGCGAATCGACAATTTCCCGGCGATTCTCCGGCGTGTACCGGCAGTCGACGCTTTTGCCAGTAAAATTAACAATCGCCGCCGCACCATCCAGCGCCTCTGCCCACGCGCCCAGCGTCTTCCCATCCCACGCCAGCTCCTGAACGTCTCTGCTTCCCACCTGCGGCGAGCGCGTCAGCACAGCGACCTTGTAACCGCGCTGCACTAAATAATCTGCAAAGGATCGGCCCAAAAAGCCGCTGCCGCCGGGCAAGATCACGCGCTTGGTCATTGCCTTTTGCTTCCTGCTCCGTGTGCTTTTGCTACGCGGTTAACTGCCGCAGATTAGCATGAATGGGGCTTTGCGTCAACGTGGCACATTAAGAAACTTTTTCCCGCACCAGCAGCGTATACCCATCGCGACCGACCACCTCGGCCTCGTCGCCCGGCTCCAGCGCACCCGCTTCGAGCTTGGCGTTCCACCACTCGCCAAAGACGAAGACTTTGCCTTGCTCGCCCTCGGCCATCGCGTCGCGCACCGTGGCCATCTCGCCGATCATGGCCATCTCGCCGCTTTTGACCGGTCGACGTTGGGCGGCCAACCCAAACGTGCTGATGACCAGCGTCACCGCTGCCGTGGCAAAGGCCAGCGTGGTAATGGCGACCCACGGCACCTCGACGCCGGGCGCATCAAAGAGCAGCGCCGAGCCGAGCACGAAGATGACGATGCCCGCCGCGACGAGCGCGCCAAAGGTGGGCGTAAACGTTTCGGCAATAAACAGCCCAATGGCCAGGACGATCAGCGCCAGCCCGGCAAAATTTGCGCCAAGCTGCCCCAGCGCGTAGAGCCCCAACAGCAGACACGTCGCGCCGATAGCGGCGGGGATAAAGGTGCCGGGATTCCAAATTTCGGCAATAAATCCCACGGTGCTGAGGCTGATTAAAATAGCGGCAATGGTCGGATTGGTAATGAAGTTGAGAAACTGCTGAATCGGATTAAGGTCCAGCGGAATTGTGATGGCGTCGGCGGTGTCGAGCGTCGTTTCGTCGCCGCGCACGGTCACCACAAAGCCGTCCATCTGCTCCAGCAGATCGGGCATATCGCTGGCGATGTAGTCAACAACACCCAGCTCCAGCGCGCGGTTGGCCGTGGCGGCCTCGGCCTCGCGCACGGCAGCAATCGCCCAGGCGACGGCCTCCTCGCCGCGTCGCTCGGCCAGGTTCTCGATGTCCGCGCTCAAAATATTCTCGACTTTTGCCGACATCGTCTCGCCGATGTCGGCGCCGCTGCCGTCCACGGGGCTGGCCGCGCCGATGCTGCTGCCCGGCGCCATGGCCGCCACGTGGCCCGCCAGCGTAATAAAGGTTCCCGCGCTGCCAGCGTGCGCACCCGCTGGCGCCACGTAGACCACCACCGGCACGGGCGAGGCCAGCATCACCTGCGTGATCTGGTTGGTGATGTCGACGCTGCCGCCCGGCGTGTCGAGCTGGAGCACCACGGCCTCCGCGCCGCTCTCAAAGGCGGCGTCGATGCCGTCCTCGATGTACTTTTGCAGCACGGGCGTCACCGCACCTCGAAATTGGAGGACGTAGACGGTGCGCGCGTCGGATTGGGCGATGGGGGCGGCGAGAGCGGTGGCGAGGTTGAGCGCCAATCCGACCAGCAGCATCAGTAAGCTGACTAGCCTTACCCACGCTCGAAATTTTTTATTGACCATAGCAAGTTCCTCAGTCCGCGGCAACTTCCTGTGCCACAGCCATCAACATTCGCAACGCTCTATTTACATCACCCTCGGTGGGAAAAGCCTTGGCAACATCTGGCTCCAGCGTAATAATCGCTGTCTCATCTTTAAATCGATTTGCATACTTACCAATGATTGGATTCTTCAGTGAAGACAAATCGTACTCTGGCAGCAACTCATCATCAAAATCGATGTCGTCCTGTTCCCCAATGATAATCTGTATCGTCGCTGCTTTGTCACCAAAATTGTTCTGAATACTCTCTTCTTTCTCCACCGGTCGCTTTTCTTGCGCTGGTGATTCTGGCGGTGCCGTTGTTATCGATATGCGAGGTGAATAGCGTTCGCCCTCGCGTTGAGGATCTGCAAATTATACTCCGCCTTGCGCGGATCCCAAGTAAAGCGAATCACCCCTGCCCCTTCACCCCTGCCCCTTCACTTTGGCCACCTCGGCCATCATCTCCTCCACCGAGCGGCGACCGGCCTCTGTCGTGGCCCCCAGCATCTGCATCAGCTCCTCCACGCGCGCGTCGCCCGCCAGCGTGGTCACGACGGTGCTGGTGCGCTCCTCGCCATTTTCCGCACGAATCTGCTTGTTGACGGTCAGGTGCTGATCGCCAAAGGCCGCGAGCTGCGGCAGGTGCGTGATGCACAACACTTGGTGCTGCGCCTCGGCAGCTCCATTCTGACCTGCCAGCGGCTTCTTCGTCGCACGCTTCTTCCCCTTCGATTTCTCCCCCGCTCCCCCGCTCGCCTGCTCCCCTGCGCCCGTCAATCCCCACAGCTTCTGCCCCACCACCGCACCGACGCGCCCGCCGATGCCCTGATCGATCTCGTCAAAAATCAGCGTTGGCGTGGCGTCGACGTGGGCCAGCACGCTCTTGAGCGCCAGCATCAGCCGCGCCGTTTCGCCACCGGAGGCGACCTTCGCCATCGGCTTGAGCGGCTCGCCGGGGTTGCTGCTCAGCAGAAACTCCACGCGGTCGACGCCCGTGGCGTCAAAGGCGACGCGGCGCTCGTCCGGCAAAATCGCGCCGTCGTCGCGCAGAGTCTGCTCCACGGCGACGCCGAAGTGCGCCTTGGCCATGCGCAAATCCTCCAGCTCCTGCTCGACCTGCCGCGCCATTTGCTCGCCCGCGGCGCGGCGGTGCTCGCTCAATGCCGCGCCCAGCTTACCGATTTCGTGCAGCAGCGCGGCTTCACGCTTTTCCAGGTGAGCCGTGCGCCCCTCCCAGTTGCTCAGCTCCTCCAGCTCGCTCTGTGCCCGCTCGCCAAAGGCGTTGATCTGCTCGATGGTGTCGCCATATTTGCGCTTGAGGTTGTTGAGCAGATCGATGCGCTCCTCGACCTCTTCCAGCCGCTCCGGATTAAATTCCAGCTCTTCGGCGTAATCCTGCAGCGTGCGCGACAGCTCGGCCAGCAAATCCAGCACGCCCTGCCCCTCGCCCGCCGTCTCCGCCATCGATGGATCAATCTGCGCCAATTTCTCCACGCGCCCAACGGCCTCGCTCACCAGATCGAGCGCGCTGGGCAGGCCATCATCGCCCTCGTCCAGAATCGCGGTGGCCGCCTGGGCCAGCTTGAGCAGCGCCTCGGCGTTGCCCAGGCGACGGCGCTCGTTTTCCAGCTCTTCGTCCTCGCCCGGCTGCGGCGCCGCCTCGAAAATTTCTTCGACTTGATAGTTGAGCAAATCCAGCCGCTGGGCCACGGTGCGCGCATCCTGGCGCAGCCGATTCAGCTCGCCGCGCACTGTGCGCAACTCGCGCACCCGCTCGGCCACAACGGCGCGCTCGGCCACCAAGCCGCCGTAGCGATCCAGCAGGTGGATGTGCGTGCGCGGCTGAAGCAGGTTGAGGTGCTCGCCCTGCCCGTGCACGTCGATCAAGCGACCGGCTACGTCCGCCAAAATTTGCAGGTTGACGGCGCGTCCGTTGACGCGGCAAACGTTGCGCCCCGTTAGCCGCACCTCGCGGCTCAGCACGGCCCACTCCGACGCATCCGGGTCGTCCAGCCCCTGCTCGGCAAGCAGATCGCGCACGTTGCTGTTGGCTTCGGCACCATTGGCTTCGGCACCGTTGGCTTCGGCATGAGCTTCGGCCCTGTTGGCTTCGGCATGAGCTTCTGCCTTTGCTTCGGCATGGGCAGCAACTTCTGCACCAGCCTCGGTTTTGATGGATGGCTCATTTGTCGCGGCGGGCAGCGTAAAGGTCGCCTCAATTTCGGCGCGTTCGCTGCCCGCGCGCACCCAATCCGCCGCCGCACGGTCGCCCAGCAGCAGCCCCAGCGCGTCGATGATGATCGACTTGCCCGCGCCCGTCTCACCGGTGAGAATGTTGAGCCCAGGCCCAAAGGTCAGGTGCAGGTCGTCTATGATGGCAAAGTTGCGAATGTGAAGCTCAGTTAGCATGAATTTATCTTAGCACAAATTGGCGAGAAAGATCGAAGAGTCCCAATACATTTAGCAGTTCCAGATTTGAGCATTTACGAAAGAAGACCGGCCACGAATTGCACCAATTGCACCAATTTTGGAGACCACCCACCGACCATTCGTGTAATTGATGTAACTCGTGGCGAATTTTCTTGGCGCCATACGCCAAATTTGGAATTGCCGCAATACGTTTCACCACTTTTACACAACAGCAGCCGCGTGCTATACTGATGCTATACCGTTGGCCTTGGCGGAGATTTCTTGCATTTGTTCCCACTTTAGCGCATACTGGGAAAAGAATCCACGAAATTGCTTCCAATTCTACCATCTCACCCGCATTTTGCACCTTGTCGCCCACGGCGTTCCATGTTGTCAGAGGCGGCAGACTTTTTAATAGGAGATTTAAATGCCTACTCCCGGACCCCTTGAACTTGTTTTGATTCTCGTGATCGTGGCCATGCTCTTTGGCGTGGGCAAGCTGCCGGAAGTCTTTGGCTCAGTTGGCAAAGGCATCCGCGAATTCCGCAAGAATTCGCAGATCGATGATGAGAACGACGAGGCCACCGGCAACGTCACCGTCGCCGACACCAGCGCCAATCCCGCGGTGACCGCCACGACCACAGCGCCGTCCGTCAACGGCACGGTCGAGACCAGCGAGGTCACCAAGGCCTAGCGCACGTTAGGCCGTTCCAGGAAAATAAACACCCCAGGGGCGAGTCGAGGTGACCGTCACGGCCCTCCACGAGAAAGACTTTCCCCGCTGCTAAATGGGCGTGACTGTCACATCTGACGGGGTAATCTAATTATTGGAATGGCCTTACACAATCCAAACAAGCAGGGGCGGAGGCAACTTCGTCCCTGCTTTTGTTTGTAGATTTTCCATCGCGCCGAGCGCTGCTCGGCGCGGGTCGAAGCGCTGCTTCGACCTACAATCCCGCTTGAAAGGCTGACGCGTGAGGCCCATCCGCCTGATTCTGCTGGTGAGCGCGCTCGCCGCCGCCTACTTTGCCCAATATATTTTCGACGCACGCAGCCTGGAGGCTCTCCCCATTTGGCTGCTCAACGGGCTGCCCCCACTGGCGGACCTTGCCCGCTGGCTACCCGCCGACCTCTTCCGCCTGGCCGCCATTTTGATGGGCGGAGCCGCGCTTGTCTTTGGCTTGGTAATTTTGCCCTGGCAGGACCCCACCGAGCAGCCCTTCAACCGCACCTTCACCGGGCTTGACCCGCTGCCGGACGACCCCAACGATCTATCCCTGGACACTTCATTCGCGGCAGCCACAGCTCAAGGCCGCGGACGCAGCATTATGCCGTGGCTGCTCGCGGCCCCAGCGCTGGCGTTGACGCTCGCCGCCGGGCTGCCGCTGCTGCTTACCCGTGACGAGCCGTTCTGGGTTCGCTTTGCCTGGCTGGGCGGACTCGTGCTCTTTGTGGGTGCGGGCCTGCTGGCGGATATGCTGCACCGCCGCACCTCGACGACGGCACAGGTGGCGCTGGATGAAGCAACCACGGCGCAGCCGGAGCGGAGCTGGCCCTGGCTACTGGTTCTGCTGCTAGCCACCGCGCTGCTCGTGGGCTGGCGGCTGGGGGACGTGCCGCCGCGCGTGCCCGCCGAGAGCGCACAGGTGGCGCTGGGGGCGCAGCGCCTGCTGGCGGGCGAATTTAGCGGCCTCTTCCGCGACGCCAGCTCCCTGCCGCCGCTGGCCTACACGGGCACGGCCCTGGCCCTCCTCGCCAGCGACGCGCTCAACACAGCCGGGCTCGACCGCCTCGGCTTCGCCATGCCTGGTCTCCACATCGACGTGCTGCTGGGTCTGCGCCTCGGCAGCCTTCTTACCGGGCTGTTGCTCGTGGCGGCGACGTGGCTGCTGGGCTGCGAAATTTTCCGCCGCGCGCCCAGCGTCGCCGTCGGCGAGGTGGAGAAGTTCGACGAATCAGGTAAACCGGAAGCGGTGGATGACGCCGACGCCAGTTTGGCCCCCGCTGCGGCGGCGGTTGTCCCCGCCAACGCAACCTCAACCCAAAACAAAGTCACCATACCAAACGAAACGCGCCTGCTGGAGGATGACGGCCGCACAACGGCACTGCTGGCCGCGACGCTGCTGGCTACGGGCTACACCTTTAGCCACTTTAGCCACCAGCCGCTCTTTTTAGAGCCGGTGCTCTGGGGTGTGGGCGGGCTCTGGGCGCTGCTGCGCGGCGTGCGCGAGCGACGGCTGGCGCTCGTGGCCCTGAGCGGCGTGGCCACAGGCGTGGCGGGGCTGCTCTACGGCAGCGGGCTGCTCTTTGGGCTGGTGGGTATTGTTTGGTGGCTGGGGCTGTGGCTGCTGCAGCACCTGTGGTTTACAGAAGGCGAGCCCGCAGTGGTTGAGCGGGCGACGGAGGCGGGTGAGATCGAGGCAATTTGGGCCGTGCGGCGCTACACGGCGCTGGGGCAGGCGGCATGGACGTGGGCGGGCGGCTGGTTGGCGGCGATGGGGCCGCTGCTGGCCGTGTGGCTGCGCACGCCCAACGCTTTCCGTGGGCAGACTTTCGAGCCGTCGCTTTTTTCGCCCGTGGCCGAATCCCAGCTGCAGGGCATTTTCTTGCAGAACGGGGCGTGGACAATCTTTTGGCAGAACGCGCGCGCGTCGCTACTGGCCTTTAACTTGGGCGGAGACGCCAGCCCCCTCTTTGGCTACCCCGAAGCAATGATCGCGGGCGGGCTGGGCGCGCTGCTGCTGCTGGGCGCGGGCGCGCTGCTGCTCAACCTGGATCGGCTGCCGGGCTGGCTGCTGCTGACGTGGCTGCTGCTGGCGGCACTTGTTGGCAGTACGCTGGCGCTGGCGGCCCCCTACTGGCCCCACCTGTTGCCCCTGCTGCCCGCCGCTGCGCTCACCCTTGCCTTTGCGCTCGACCGCGCCGCAACCACCGTGCTGGAGCTAACCACGAGCCAGCTCGGCTCGCTGGTGGCTTACCTCGTGGTGGGGTTGGTGGCGTGGACGACGCTGACTGGCTGGACCAACTACCGCGAATTTGCGCTGACCCCCAACACCCCGGTTGAGCGCGCAGCACCGGACGGCGCAGTGCTCTCAACTGGCGTAGTGACGAGCGACGTGCTGCCGAGCTACCTGGCGCGGGCGCTACAGTCGCTGCCGGCGGATGCCCGCGTGGCCCTGCCCGCGGCGCGCTACTGGGACGAGCCGGTGGTGCAGATTGTATCGGCGGGCCGGGCTCGATTTGCGCTGCCAGAGGAAGGCTTGGCCGCCACGGATTTGTCCGCGCTCGACTATATACTGCTGCTGCCGAGCGACTTGGAAGCAGCGCTAACTGACTTGCGCGCGACAGCCAATTCCCCTTCGGCCACGCTGGACACCGTGCGCGACAGCCGTGCCAACCCGGTGCTGTACGTGATCGCGTTGACGCGGTAGCACAACACAGCGGCTAGAGAACAACACAGCAAGTAGAGAACGGAATTAGCTTACCCCGAAGGGGCAAAACGCTTGGCTCTGTGGGCAGCGCATTTTTGTCAAACGGGCCAAAGCTGCTATACTGGCTTACAATCAACTTAGAAAATTTGCACAGCATCCGGCTCTGGCGTCGGATGTCTTTATTTTAGGAGCTCAACCATGAATTTTTCCGGTTATTTGATGATTGCCACCATCATCGTCGCCATTGCGCTGATTGCGGTGGTGTTGATCCAGGGGCAGACAAGCAGCGGCTTGGGCAGCGTCTTTGGCGGCACGGACATCTATCGCACGCGGCGCGGCATGGAGAAGACGCTCTTTAACGTGACGTTCGCGCTGGCAGGGCTGTTTTTGCTGCTCTCATTCTTGGCTGTTGCGTTTGAGTAAGGCCCCTACTACTAGCAACAAGTAGCCACGCAGCGAGATTTCAACGCGGAGGCGCGGAGCTTGTCCCAAGCACGTCGAAAGGACGCGAGGCGCTTTCTCGACGAATCTTTCCTTCGCGTCTCTGCACCCCGCGTTAAATTTTTATTTTTTCTAAAATCTTGCCGTCCTCCGTTTCGCTCCCGTGCACTGCTTCTTCGAGGTAATCCGTGCAACCTTCCCGTTCGCTTCCCGCTCCCCCCCATCCCACCGCTGCTGATACACCCACGCTGGCGCTCGGTCGCCACATCCGCTGGCAGGTCATGCTGGCGCTGGGCGGCGTGCTGTTGCTGGTCTCCGTGCTGGGCTTTTCCATGTACACTGTCGCGGTGACTTATGTGCCGGACAAGGGCGGCGTCTTTCGCGAAGGGGTGGCGGGCGAGCCATTTTCTATCAATCCGCTGCTGGACAGCTCGGATACGGACAACGACCTTACGGCGCTGCTCTTCCGCGGGCTGACGCGCATCGACGAGCGGGGGCGCATGGTGGGCGACTTGGCCGAAAGCTGGACGGTCGCCAACGATACGGACTACACCTTTCGCCTCAAGCCCAATCAGCGCTGGCACGATGGCATGCCCATCACCACCGATGACGTCATGTTCACCATCGGCATCCTGCGCGATCCAAGCGTGCAGGGGCTGCCCGTGCTCACGCGCACGTGGCGCTCGGTGGAGGTGGAGCGGGTGGATGAGTTGACGGTGCGCTTTAGCCTGAGCGAGCCCTATGCCCCATTTCTGGAGTTTACCTCAATTGGGCTGCTGCCCGAACATCTGTATGGCGAACTCCCGGCCGTGGAGCTGGCTTCAGACTTTCTACCGGGGCTAGCGGTGGGGTCCGGCCCGTTCCGCATCACGGAGATGACGGCGGAACACGTGCGGCTGGAGCCGAACCCGCTCGACGACGTGGACGATGCCTTTATCGAGGCGCTGGATATGCGCTTCTACCCCGATTCACCCAGCCTCATCACCGCCTTTGGCAACCAGGAGATCGATGGCATCAGCCGCATCCTGCCCAGCAGTGTCGATGCGGTGAGTGCGTTTGAGGATTTAACGCTGCTGTCCACCGTGCAGGCTGGCTATGTGAGCGTGCGCCTAAACTTGGACAGCCCCAACGCGCCTTTCTTCCAGGAGAAGCTGGTTCGCCAGGCGCTCTACCACGGGCTGAACCGCGAAGCCTTGATCAACGATGCAGTGGCGGGGCAGGGCGTGGTGGCGCACAGCTTGTTTACCCCCAACAACTGGGCTTACAGCGCCAGCGCCAAGCGCTACAACTACAACGTTCAGCAGGCCAACACCCTGCTCGACGAAGCGGGCTGGATGGACAGCGATGGCGACGGCGTGCGCGATAAAGCGGGGCAAGTGCTCCAATTCGTCCTGCACACCAACAACGATGATCCCGTCCATCGGCAGCTAGTCGAGCTGATGGCTGCGCAGTGGGCCGAGATTGGCGTGCGCGCCGTGGCCACGCCGGAAGAGATCGATCTGGTTGGCCTGGCGGCGGATGTATTGACGCGTGGTCGCTTTGATGCTGTGCTGGCCACGTGGTTAACCGGCGGCGATCCCGATCCCTATTCACTGTGGCACAGCTCGCAGGCGGACGGCGGCGGCCAAAACTACGGTAAGTGGCGTGATGATCGCGCAGATGCGCTGCTCGAGCAGGCTCGTGCCACCACGGACATCGACCAGCGACGCGAGCTGTACGCGCAGTTTCAGGATATTTTCGCCGAGGAGGTGCCCGCGCTGATGCTCTATCACCCCGTTTACTCCTATGGCGTGAGCGACCGCATCCACAATGCGCAAATCGGCGACATCAGCAACCCTTCCCAGCGCTTTAACAGCTTTGCAGATTGGTACATTGTCACGAGACGCGTGCCGGTCAATCAACTGCCCACGGCAACGCCCGTAGCGGAGGGATTGTAATTGGCGCGAGGCTCCGCCATTTGACAGCGTCGGCAGCGCGTGATATAGTTGCGTCTCATTACTTGGATGCTTGCCGCAGTGGCGGAATTGGCAGACGCGCTACGTTCAGGTCGTAGTGAGCATTAGCTCATGGGGGTTCAAGTCCCTCCTGCGGCATCCAAAGCGACAGAGTAAGCAAAAGGGGGATGGGTTGCATAATCCATCCCCCTTTTGCTATGATGTGGCTTGTTACGGCTGCTGTTGGGCAAGCTGCATTTTGGCGTGCTTACCCCTGCTTTGGTAGGTGGTTCTGGTAGGTAAAAATCTTTATGTCGCGCAATCCACGTCTGTTGCTGATTATTTCCGCCGCGCTTTGCCTGCTCTTTGCTGCCAGCTATGTGGGGCAGATGTGGCGGATGAATCAGACGCAAGCAACTTTGGCTCAGGAGCAGGAGAGCGAGCAGCTCGCCCAGCAGCAGAACGCGCGTCTACAGGACGAGTTAACTTACGTTCAAAGCGAAGCATACGCCGTGCAGACCGCTCGCGACGAGCTTGGCCAATCGCAGCCGGGCGACCAAATTTTGCTCGTGCTGCCGGAGTCGACGCGCGCTGCCGAAACAATTTCCGAGACGGGCAAGATGGAGGACGCCGGTTCAAGCGCGCTTCAGGAAGCGGTCAGCGCTCCCGATGCTCAGTTGGATAGTTTTACGCCCAATTGGCAGCAGTGGCTCTCGCTCTTCGTCGACGGCGTTTAAGATTTTCCTGCATTTAGAACACAGCAGAATTTGACAGCAGTCTGAACAGGCGGTATACTGTTCTCAAGATAACGCGGGGTGGAGCAGAGGTAGCTCGTCGGGCTCATAACCCGAAGGTCGTAGGTTCGAATCCTGCCCCCGCTACTTAAAGCCGCCAGTTCGCTGGCGGCTTTCCCTATGAAGCAGAGACCTCACACTTGGCGACGTAGCTCAGTTGGTTAGAGCGAGGGACTCATAAACCCTAGGTCGG
This sequence comes from Caldilineaceae bacterium, assembly GCA_965213535.1. Lineage (GTDB taxonomy): Bacteria > Chloroflexota > Anaerolineae > Caldilineales > Caldilineaceae > JBCCFC01. Next base: position 6,746,085 of record OZ243888.1, on the reverse strand, counting down.
TGGTTCGACTCCACCCGTCGCCATTTTATTCTAATTTACTCTGGTCGAAAGCCAAGCGTCTACCCTTTAGGGTGGCGCTATTTCTGCATGGTCTCCTGTCTGCGTTAAGATTATATTCTGTCCATTGAGCCTCGTCAAGCCAGCCATTGGCAAATCGACGGCTTTGAGTAGCGGGGGCAAGATTCAAACCTACGCCCTTCGGGTTACAAGCCCGCTTCGCTACCTCTGGACGGCCCCACTTTTGCCCGCGCAAATCAACCCTTATATTCTCTAATCTTTCTTTAATGATTGGGCTAGAACAATCCATCGGTTAGACCCGGCTCTACTTCGTCTTTAGAAGTGTCTACACGTCCAGCTTAATCATATCGGACGGCGCTTGTTTTAAGTCTAATGTAACGCCAAGATAGCGCTCGGTAGTTTGGATGCTGGCGTGCCCAAGCGACTGCTGAATCTGTTCAATTGGAGCGCCGCCCTTGTGAGCCAGCTTCGCAAAGCTGCGGCGCAAATCATGCGGAGCCAGCTTGTCGACGCCATCCGGCTTGTACTGCTGAACAACTTTCCAAATGGCTTGTGAAGTCATGGGGCCGTCCTGTAGGTGACCTCCCTTGCGCATGGGCAGGAATAGATAGCCGCTTGTGATGAGCGCGGCGGCTGTCCACTGGTCGATAATCGACTTCACCCAAGACGCCATCGGAACCGTCCTGACGCGCCCATGCTTACCTTCCAAGTCGAGGATAACCCATCGCCCTTCCCGCTGCTGTAGATGCCCTACAGTGAGCGTTGTTAGCTCCTCACGACGCAACCCACAGCCAATCATCACGGCCAAAATCGCGCGATCGCGTTTGCCCTTTAAGGTCTCCGCATCGGGCGCGTTAATCATCTTCGCGGCCTGTGACTTTGATAGCCAGTTGCCCAGCTTCTCACCCTGGCGCTTGATGTTCTTCACGCGCTTGATGCTTTGGGCCGTGCTTTCGTCAATCAAGCCATTGTCAGCCGATTCGAGCGCCAGCTTGCGAATCGCCGCCAAGCGTTGATTGATGCTGCTGGCAGGTACGCCCTGCTCTTTCAGCGTGGCGATGTGCCCGTTCACAGCAGCTTTGTTCAGCGCACCGTGTTTGCTCTGCTGATACCATGCAATGAAGTCAGTCAGCGCGCGCCCGTAATCGCGTTGACTGCGCTCGGATACCGTATCGAGTACCATATCAATAATCGGCTGAATCTGTGTGCTGCTGGTCGTGTGGACGATGGCTTGTGCGCTCATTCCCTACCCCTTATTAAATTTAATAGGTTGTGCTAACAATCATTAGCAAACTCTATCAGATAGTTTCCGGGCGATGGATGCCTTGCAGAAAGAAAGCCCCATCGCCCGCCGCGTTACTTGCCGTCTCGCTTCTCGCGTGCCTTGAAGAACGCCGATAGGATATTCACGGCGTCCTCGATTGGCACGCTGCGCACGTCGCCATCGTCGGCAATTACGATGACGTTTTCAAATTGCCCGTGCTTATTGGGTTTGAGAATCATCATGGTATCGCCCATCCGGATCGTGATGGTTAGGTTGACGATGTTCGTCATTGCTCCCACTCGCTCACTACGCGCAACCGCGCCGCCGTGGGCCGTGGGAGCTGCTGAGCTTGCAGCGCCGCCTGTAGGCGGATGTTCTCGCTTCGCAGGGCGTGCAGCTCGCGCTGTGATTCCTGCTCGTGCGACGGGCCAAAGCCGCGCCGGGGGCGGCTGTCGTAGTCGTCGCGTCGATTCGATGCCAGCACCAGCAGGGCGGTGGGTAGCCCTGCCAGAATGCCAAACAGAATCCCCGTGGCCATGCTTAAAGCGTCGCTCGACAGGCTGCTCCCCACGCTCCAGACGCTCACGGCAATGAATGCCAGCGCGCCCAATATGATGATTTTCTTCATGGTATGCCCCTCTCTCTTTCTTGGTTGATATGTCGCTGATTTTGTCTCTACCTCTGGCGCGCTCACCACGGCACACCGCGCGACTAGGCCGCGACTGTCTCGCGCCCACGTCGCGGCTACCGTGGCATACCTCGCGCCCACCTCACGACTAGCTCGCGCTCACCTCGCGCTCACGTCGCGCCCGGTCGTTGGCAACATGAGCGGCGTAAAACTTACGCCACTGGTGGCCCGTGATAGGATGCTGCTGGTTGTGCTGCTGGGCAGCAGCAAGCGTGCTGTAATCCCAAAAATTCAGCACCCAACTGCGTTCCAGCGGGTCGTAAGTGAACAGCGGCGGCGTGGCCTTTGACTGCATCCGCCCGATTAGGATTCTCCGCAGAACGTCGCGTTCCAGCTTGCGCAACCCCCACGCCGCATAACCGGCGCTCCCCATCGGCACGGGCACAAGAATGCGCGCCGTCTGTTCATCGATATTGACGGGGTAGCCGCCCTCGTTTTCGTAACAGAGTGCCGCCAGCTCCTGCAAAGCGGTGTTCAGCACCTCCGCCCTGGCCGCAGCCACGTTGCGGTTAGACAGCCGCTGTGCAGCTTGTCGCAGCGGCGTGTGACGCGACGGCGCAGCGGTGGCGATGGTCGGCTTGGTGCTCAAAATTTGCTCTAACTCGTGCATGATTTCCCCTTCTCTCTTCGTTCGCATCGTGGTCGGTGAAGTCGTAGCGCCTGTTTCGTGAATTTCCGTCCGCAGAATCGACAAGCTATCTTTTGCTGCTTCATCGGTACGCCCTCCGCTGTCTGCGTGCCCGGCGCGGCTGTCCTCTCAATCTGCGCTGTGGAACGCCTCGCGCGCGCTGGGTGGCGTTTTCCCGGCGATAGGCTAACCGCTCCTTGCGCTCGTCTAAGGGTGCGATGTAGGCGCGCTGCGAGCGTCTGCGCAGCTTCCTGCGCTTGCTGTCGACGCGCTGCTGAATCCCCTCAAGGTCGGCGCGCGTGGCCCCGTCTCGCCCTCGCGTGATGGGGTAGTAGCGATCTTGCACCCGCACCGTGTAGGGGATGAACAAGAACCAATGCAGCTCCGTGCGTTCAATCACAACGGGGTTTTGATGGGGCGTGCCGTCGTGAATGAAGTCCTCGTGTTCCGCCGTGGCAAACGTGCCGGGCAAGTCGTCGCGCTCTTCCCCAGAGACGACAAAGGCCAGCACGTTCCCATCTACATCACGTGCGTACTCTTCGCGCTCGTCCTCGATGCGCCGCCCAAACAATCCAAACATTAGCGGCCCCCCTTCATGCGCTTGTGGCGCTCTTTCTGCTCGCGATTGATGTACGCCCATCCCTGTACCGCGCCGATGAACGCCGTTCCATCTGGGCTAAAGAGCAGGTGGATAGCGTAGGCCAGCAGCCACCACAGCAGGAAGCTTACCCAAAAGACGGTCAACGCCGCTACGCTGAAAAGTGGCGTGCTGAACCCCACAACAGAGACAAGCAGCACGCCCACGCCAAAGGCAACGGCAATCGGCACGGTAGCGAGCTGGAACCCTTCCGCGCGGTCTCTGTAGTCACCTGTGACAATGCTTTGCTGAATCTCGTTTGACTTCACGTGCGACAGCGCCGCGGCCTCGTGCTCCGTCATCTCGCGACGGCCGTCACCAGTGCTGGCGGGCGCGTGCTTGTCGCCGGGCGTCGTCTCTACCCATGCCCCTTGCCGTGCATCCCAGCGCTCGATAGCGCCGGTTTGTTGGTTGTAACCAACAAATGAATCTTTCTTGCCCATGATGCTTACCTCCGTTAAGCTAGAAATTGGAATACAAAAAACCGTTGACGATGCCGCCAACGGTGCAAAGGTAAGAAGTTGGGTGTATACTATGCCCAGCCTCTACCGTCCCTCCGTGGCGGTATAGGTTAGCCCCTACGCTCGTGTTTCCGCACGGCGTAGGGGCGATGCCTCACAATAGATTGTCCACTGGTGATGACTGCTTATGTGCTGCTTTTAAGTCATCTTCCACCAGTGCAAGATAGGTGCGCAGCACCTGTAAATCAGCATGGCCCATGATGCGCTGCAAAATGTAGATGTTCATGCCGTTGCGCAGACAGGTAACGGCAAAGGTGCGCCGGAACGTGTGGGCCGATAGATGCTTAATCCCCGTTTTGCTTTTCAGCCGCTTGAACAGACTGGCCACGCCGTTATAAGTGAAGCGCCCGCCGCCGTTGTAGCTCAAAATCAGCGGTTCCTCTGGTCTCACATTGCCACGCTCCAGAATAAAATAGCGCTGTAGCTGCTTGCGTGCTTTGGCCCCAATCGGCACGCGACGGCCCTTACTGCCCTTCCCGGCCCGCACGTGGATCACCCCATCCTGTAGGTCTACATCGCCCACGTCCAGCGCGACCAGCTCGCTGGCGCGTAAGCCCGTATCCAACAGCAGCAGCACGATTGCTTGATCGCGTTCCGTTCGACAGGCCAGCACGATTTTACGGACTTCATCGATAGAAAAGGCGGGCGGGATTTTCTTATCAAGTTTGGGCATTTTCACCTTATCAAAGGGCGATTTCTCCATCAGCTCATCCGCTTTGCAGAAGTTGAGCCACGCGCGAATCGCCCGCGCCACGCCGTGCTGATAGTGTGCCGATGTGTCTTTCAGGGTAACGAGGAATTGGCGAATATGCACCGCCTGTAGCTCCTGCAAGGTCTCTAGCCCCTGCTCGTTGCACCACGAGGCGAATCGTTCCAGCCGTGCGCGGTAGAAGCTCAATGTATGAGGCGAAAGCCGCTGCGCTTCCCTATCAAGTAGGAATAAGCCAATCGCTTGGCGGATCGTAATAGATTCTCGTGGCATAGTTTCGATAAGTTTCTGGTCAAAATAAAAAGCCGCTACCCAATACAGGTAGCGGCTCCCAGTGGTAGCGGTCGTATTCGCTTAGCTTTCGATTAGATTGGCGACTCATAAACCCTAGGTCGGTGGTTCGACTCCACCCGTCGCCATTTTTGTTTGATTTATATTGATCAAAAACGAAGCGCTTCCCAGTATGGGAAGCGCTTTTTTGTGCAGGGCTTATATTCCCGCTGGTGATTGGTTTCTGTCCCGATTGACTCCAGAGGCAGCTGTTAGATTAATTCAAGAAATGAATATACAACGAATGTGACTGTCACTGCCCGCGGCCAGTGAAGAATTCGTATAATTGTCTGGGCAGTGACTGTCACGGGGGACAGTTACTTTTCTGGAACGGCCTCGGGAGAAGAGCTTCTCTTCTCATCAAATCGGAACTCTTTTCTAGCCGTTCCAGCTGTTTGAAGTGGCCTCGCCAGCCAGATCGGCCAGCACGCGGGCCAGCACGTGCGCCCCCTGAGCGATCTCTTGCGGATCGGTAAACTCTTCGGGGCGGTGGCTGATGCCGCCCTGCGAAGGCACAAAGATCATGGCAACCGGGCAGAGTTGCGCCATGAAGAGCGTATCGTGGTAGGCGCGGCTGACGAGGCGCATGGTGGAGAGGCCAAGCGCTTTGGCCTGACGCTCGATGCGACTTACCAGGTTGGGATCGCAGAGGGCGGGGGGATCGATGTTGATGGTGTCGAGCTCAAACTCGACCCCGCGCTGATTCGCAATCTCCTGCATGGCTTCCCGAAAGCGGACGATCATGGCGTCGCGTGCGGCCTCGTCGGTGTCGCGTGCATCGATGCTGAGCACGGCGCGGCTGGGGATGCTGTTGCTCGCGCTGGGATAGAGGTCGATTTCGCCCACGGTGGCGACGGAATCCTCGCTGCCCGTTTCTAGGGCAGCGCGCTCCACGGCCAGCGCCAGCTCGGCGGCCCCCAGCAGCGCATCGCGGCGCTTGGGCATCAGCACTGCCCCCGCGTGCCCGCCCTCACCGGTAACCGTCACCTCGAAGGCGGCGGGTGCGGCAATCGCCGTCACTCCGCCAATTGGAAAGCCCGCCGCCTCCAGCTCCGGCCCCTGCTCAATGTGCAGCTCCACAAAGGCGCTGTAAAAGCCCTCCCCCAGCGGCACGCTGTCGATCTCCCCGCTGTAGCCCGCTTCCCGACGCGCCTCGTCAAAGGTCACGTCGTCGTCGTCCTCCAGCGCGGCGAGCACGTCGCCGTCGAGCGTGCCGCCCAGCGTGCGGCTGCCGATACAGCCCAGCCCAAAGCGCGTGGGCTCTTCCGACGTAAACACGATGATGTCGATGCTGCGCTGCGGCTGAAAGCCCGCGCGACGTAGCGCCCGCAGCGCCTCGATCGCACCGAGCACGCCAATTGTGCCGTCGTACTGGCCGGAAAAGGGGATGGCGTCGATGTGCGAGCCGGTGGCCACAGGCGTGAGCGCCTCATCCGCGCCCGACCAGCGCAAAAATAGATTACCAATGGCGTCCGCGCGAACGGTCAGCCCCGCCTCTTCGGCGAGCGCTCGCACGTAATCGCGCGCCTTCATATCCATCGGCGTAAAAAGAATGCGGGTGATCGCGCGCATGTCGGCGGCGCTGGCAAAGTCGTCCGTGTGCACGGGCGTGTCTGAGAAATCGGCCAAATGGAGCAACTCGTCGCTGAGGCGCTCGGCGTCGATTTGGACGTGGGTGGGGTCGAAGGTGGGCGAGGTCATAGGTGATTTTGGAGAGTAGCAGGTGGTGAGTGGCCTGCGGCAGGTAGCGGGTGGCAAACGGCAGGTAATGGTGTATTATCCGATACCAATCACTGCAAAGGATCGCGGTGGATGTCCTTGTAGTAGAGGTAGCGCGCGGGCGTTTTGCCGATGGCGGCGAACCACTGGGGGCAGTACGAAGCCATCCAGATCACATCGTCCTGCTGCACGGGATACCACGCATCGGCGAGGCGGTAGATGCCCTGGCCCGCCAGGAAAATCAGCCCGTGCTCCATCACGTGGACTTCGACAAAAGGCAGGGCCGCACCGGGCGCGAAGGTAAAGAGATTTACGGCCATGTCAAAGGCCGGGTCGACGGGCAGCAGCGTTTGAAGCACGGCGTCCTCATCGCCCAGGAAAGGCTCGCCCGCCACCGCTTGCTCCCGCCCGATAACGGGGGCGAGAGCGGCCTGCTGATTGAGCAGGGGCTGGTAGCGCTTTTCAAAGATGACCAAGCGGCTGGCCTCCTCCGCGACAAGCCCGTGCGCCGTATCGGCGGGCAGGTAGGCATAGCCGCCCGTCGACAGCTCGTGGCTTTGGTCGTTGACGGAGAGCGTGACGCCGCCGGACTGCACGAAGAGAAAGCGCTGCACGCCGGGCAGCGGCGCACCAGCCGTCGTGGTGAACGCGCCGCCGGGCTGCATAACGGCAAGATACTGGGCGAAGCGCGCCCCCATCTGCGGCGAAATCAGCAGGATGCCCTCGGTATTGGTCCAGCCGCTCAAAGGCTGGGCAACGTGGCCGGTGGGAGCAAACAGGGCGTGGTCGCGGGCGAGGTGGCTGCGGCTGGAAGCGAAGGGAATCATGGGTGGAAGCAGGTTAACTTTCTTTCTTAATACTTGGAACTGCTGTAAGCAAAAGTGCAAGCTTGACCAATTCTCAAAAAACTGTATACTTTATTCCTTAAAGCGCCTCACTAGGCGACACACCAGCGCTGTTATCTGATTGTGCCACCTTTGACAAGGTGCCAAAAGTTCATCCAGCCAACAAAGGAGGTCACGATGGGTGAGCGCGAAACGGGAACCGTAAAGTGGTTTAGCAACGTTAAGGGCTACGGCTTTATTGAGCGGGATGCGGGGGAGGGCGATGTCTTTGTCCACTACTCCTCGATCAATGCAGACGGCTACCGCTCGCTAAACGAAGGTCAACGCGTGGAGTATACGCTAACTGAAGGACCCAAAGGTCTTTCGGCTGCCGACGTTCAGCTAGCTCAGCCTATGGATGTGCAATCTCTTGATGCTCAGTCTATGGATGTGCAATCTCTTGATGCTCAATCTGTCGATGCGCAATCTCTTGATGCTCAGTCTATGGATGTGCAATCTATCGATGCTCAATCTATCGATGCTCAATCTATCGATGCTCAATCTGTCGATGCTCAATCTGTCGATAGCCTGTAAATCAACGCGATTGAGATAGGAGCGGTTTTCCAAATCCCAACTGGCCACAGCGCCGTGGCCACCATCCGAAAAGAGCGTCCCCCGACAAGTGGCCGCTCTTTTTTGCGTTCCGGAAGACGAAGCAGCACTTCTGCTTTTAAAAAAACGAAGCGCTGCTTCGCGTTACGCGCGCGCCGCTTTGGCCTGGCGCGCAACCTCCTGGATCTGACCCAGATGGCTGTCGTCGTGGGCTAGGCCAGCGACGAAGCGACCGTAGGCGTCCAGCATAGGCGCGCCGGGGAAGGGCTGCTGCTTGTTGTCCAGGTGCGGCTCGTCCGGCCAAACCTCAAGCGTGGCCAGCCTCATGCGGCGGCTCTCCTCCAGCCGCTGGCGACACTGCTCGATTGTGGTAATCTCCTGCCACGGCGTTTCATAGCGCGAGCGTCCGTGCGGCTCGACGCCCCGCGCCAGCTCCGCCGCTAGGAAAGCCGATTCTTCCGAAGATGCCGTCGCGTGCACCACCACGTGGCCGAGCGTCCACGCAATGTCGACGGCGTCGGGATCGTCGGCAAAGGCGTCGTTGGCCTCCGGATCGCTGGGCACAAAGGTTACGTCGGCGTCGGTGCTGTCGGCGATGTAGCCCTGCTGGGTATCAATCATTTCGTTGGTCAGATCGCGTAGGTCGTCGCGGGTAAGGCCAGCAAGCAAATCGTTGATTTTGGTAAAGTCGTTGCGGATTGAGCTAAAGTCGAGCATGAATAAGTTCTCCCAGTAGTTGGTGATTTGAAATTGGAGATTGGTGGAGAGCGTCCCCGGCACGCGCCACATCTCTCCTTGTCGTTGGCATCGGTTTCGGCGCGTGCCGGGGACGCGCTGGCCTCACAGCGCTTCCTGCAGAAACTTGCCCACCGCGCGGTTGAATTCGTCTGGCCGCTCGCGCGGGGGCCAGTGGCCGCAACCGTCGATGATGTGCAGCCGTGCATTGGGCGTGAGCCGGGCAGCCTCCCGCGAGGCGGCCAGCGGCACGAGCGAATCCTGCCTTCCGTGCACGTAGAGCGTAGCCGCGGTGATTTCGCCCAGCCGTGGCAAATAGTTTGTGCGCAGCCTGCGACCGCCCATCTCATCACGCTGGAAGACGCCAAAGGGACGGTTCGCGCCGGGCCGGTTGACAATAGCATACACGTCCTCGACGATGTCGTCGGTAATGCGGCTGGGGTCGGCGTAAATGGAGCGGATGGCGGCGCGGGTGAGCGCGCGGCTGCTGCGCATAGCGGCGTAGGTCACCTGGCTGAGGAAGGGCGTTTGCGCGACGAGAAAGCTAAATTCGTGCAGCGGCGCGCGCGTCTGCAGGCCATAGCTGTCCACCGGCACAAGCTTGGCGACGCGTTCCGGATGGGCCAGCGCGTAGCCCAGCGCCGCCCCGCCGCCCATCGAAATCCCAACCAAGTGCACGCGCGACAGATCGAGCGCTTCTAAAAATTCGTGTATCACGTCAACCAGCGCGCGCAGCCGAAAATCGCCCGAGGGGCTGGTGCTTTCGCCGTAGCCCGGCCAGTCCGGCGCGATCACGCGGTGGCGCTGGGCCAGCGCAGGCAGCGTCTCCTTCCACGAAAGCAGCGCCGCATCCGTGCCGCCGCCGTGGAGCAGGAGAACGGGTGGGCCGGGGTGTTGCGTGCCGTTCTCGAAGTAGCGGAGGCGGGCGGAAGGCAGGTCGACGAAGTGGGTTTGCATGGGAAAGTGGTGCGTAGTGCGTGGTGCGTAAACTGGCAGGAAGTGCAAATTTGAGTTTACAACTGACGGTTGCATGATAACAAGTCGACGCTTGCCCACATCGAACTGAATCACCTGTCGACGAATCTACCGGTTCACGTATTACGCATCACGCACTACGTATTACTTTCGCCAGTACAGCGGCGAAAACAACAAAATCACCGTAAACAATTCCAGCCGCCCCATCAGCATCAGCAGCGACAGAATCCACTTGCCGGGGCCGGGAATCCAGGCGTAGTTGTCCGTGGGGCCCACATCGCCGAGGCCGGGGCCAATGTTGCCGAGCGAGGCGACAACTGCGCCAAAGGCCGTTGGCAGGTCGAGGCCAAGCGCCGTCATGGCGAGCACGCCCGCGGCGAAAATCAGGATAAAGAGCGCGAAAAAGCCAAGCACGTTGGCGATCACCTCGCGCGGCACGCTGCTGTTGTTGACGCGCACCGAAATCACGGCGTGGGGATGGATCAGCTGCTTGATTTCGCCCAGCACAAACTTGACGACAAGGTAGATGCGCATGACCTTCATGCCGCCGCTCGTGGAGCCCGCGCTGCCGCCAATAAACATGAGCGCGAATAAGATGTACTGCGTAGCCACGGGCCACTGCTCATAATCCGCCGTGCCAAAGCCCGTGGTCGTAATGATGGCAAAGACCTGAAAGAGCGTGTCGCGCAGGGCACGAGCTGGGCCAACGGGTTGGGTGACCAGCACGGCTGTGCCGATTACAAGCGTGGCGACGCCGGCGATGCCGAGGTAGTAGCGAAATTCCTTATCGCGCCAGTACGCGCCAAAATCACCGGTGAGAAAGCGGTAGTGCAGCGCAAAGTTTACGCCGGCCATGGCCATAAAGAAAGTGATGACGTACTCGATGTAGGCGCTGTCGAAGCCGGCGACGCTGGCGTTGCGCGTGGAGTAGCCGCCCGTGGCCATTGTGGCAAAGGCGTGGCTCAAGGCCTCGTAGAGGTTCATGCCGCCCAACATCAGCAGCCCCGTCTCGGCAGCGGTAAAGAGCACGTAGACGCCCCAGAGCAGCTTGGCCGTCTGCGCCAGCCGCGGCGCGATTTTGTCCGCCGTGGGGCCGGGCACTTCGGCCTTGAAGAGCTGCATCCCGCCCACGCCCAAAAAGGGCAGCACAGCCAGCGAGAGCACGATGATCCCCATGCCGCCCAACCAGTGCGTCAGCGCGCGCCAAAAGAGAATGCTCGGCACCACGGCTTCGACATCGGTGAGAATGGTCGCGCCGGTGGTGGTAAAGCCGGAGATCGTCTCGAAGAAGGCATCCGTCAGCCCCACAATGGAGCCGCTCAGCAAAAAGGGCAGGCTGCCCAGCAGCGAAAAGCTCAGCCAGCCGAAGGTCACGATGGCAAAGCCCTCCTTGGTGCGCAAATCGCCGCCGTAGCGGGTGTAGCGAAAGGCGGCAAAGCCCACTGCCACCGTCAGCCCCGAACTGAGCAGCAAGGCCCAGTGCGCGCCGTCGGCGTAGGCAAACGAAACGGGCAGCGGCAGCAGCATCGCCACCGCCAAAAACATAAGCAGGCGACCGAGAAGATGAATGACGCTGGCTAGGTGCATGGGGGAAAAGTAGTGCTTAGTGCTTAGTGCTTAGTGCGTAGTGCTTAGTGCGTAGTGCTTATTGCTTGTCCTGAAAGGCAACGGGTTCGTGATTGGCAGTGAACGTGGACGCATACGGAAGAGTAAGTCAACCCAACCACCAACGAGCACTAAGCACTAAACACTATTTTAATGAAAGAGCCGCTCGACTTCCTGTGCGGCATGTGGCAGCGCGAAGACGACGGCGCGATCGCCCGCTTCGATCTGCGTCTCGCCGCTGGGTATTTCCATGTGGCCGTTTTTCATCACCGCGCCTACAATGGCCCCCGAGGGAAAATTGATCTTACTGAGCGGGCGACGGGTGATGCGCGCCCGGCGTTGGGCAATATACTCGGTGATGTGTGCGTCCAGCCCCGGCACGCTGGCGATTGAGGCCACGTCGCGGCGGTTGATGGCGCGCTGCACGGCGTTGACCGTGAGCAGCTGCTTGCTCACGAGCGCGTCCAGCCCCAGGTCCGGCGTCACGTCAAAATACTCCACTTTGTTAACCATCGCGATCACGCGCGGCACGTGGAGCTGCTTGGCCAGCAGCGAGGTGATGATGTTGCGCTCGTCGTCGCCCGTGACGGCGACAAAGGCGTCCATTTCGGCCAGGCCCTCGCTGCGCAGCAAATCCAGGTCCGTGCCGTCGCCGTGGATCACAAGCGCCTGGGAGAGGTCGTCCGCAATCTTCTGCGCGCGGCGCTGGTTGCCTTCGATGATTTTGACGTTGGCGTGGGGGCGGATGTGCCGGTCTATCACATCTTGGGCAATAAAGCGGCCCACCATGCCGCCGCCCAAAATCATAACGTTGCGCACGGGCGTGGGCGTGTTACCCGTAAGCTCCACAAACTGCGAAACGTACGCCGGATCGCAAATGGCGAAGACGTGGTCGCCGTTGAGCAGCTGATCGCTGCCGGTGGGCACGAGCGTGTGGTGGTTGCGGTCGATGGCGACGATGCGCATCGGCGGGTGATTGTGGCGCTCGATCAGCTCCGCGAGCGGCACGTTTAGCAGCGCCGAGCGACGCTCCAGGGGCAGGCCCAGCATTTGAATTTTGCCGCCCTCGAATTCCAGGGCACAGATGGCGTTCGAGCGGTGCAGCAGCCGCATCACCGCGTCCGCCGCTTCACGCTCCGGGTGGATAATCGTATCCGTGCCCAGCTCCGCCGGCGACAGCACAAAATCGTCGCGCGTGATCTCGTCGCTGCGCACGCGGGCAATGGTCGTGGCCACGCCCAGCTTCTTTGCCAGCCGGCAGGCCATCAGGTTGACCTCGTCATTGTCCGTCACCGCCGCCAGCACGGCGGCCTGCTCGACGCCCGCTTGGCGCAGGTTGGCCAGGCTCGCCCCGTTGCCCTCCACCACAAACGCGTCGAGCTGCTCGCCCGCGCGCAGCACCTTATCGCGGTCGGCCTCGATCAGGTGGATATCGTGGCGATCCTGGGCCAGCCGCTTGCACAATTGCAGGCCAATATCGCCCGCCCCAACTACGACTACTCGCATTCGCTTTGCTCCTCGTTTCGGTAAGCGCTATACTGGTAACACGCCCATATTGATCGATCAACGTCGGTCGACCAGTCGACTATTGTGCGCTACTTTTGTAATTTTCACAAGATTTCTTCCTGCTTATGTCTCCATTTATCGGCCTAATTGCCGACACCCACGGCCTGCTGCGCCCCCAAGCCGCGGACGCCCTGCGCGGCTCCGCACATATTTTACACGCGGGCGATGTGGGCCAGCCTGCTATTCTTGCGGCCCTGCGCGACCTTGCCCCCACAACGGCTATCCTCGGCAACGTCGACCACGGCGCGTGGGCAGAGGCGCTGCCGGAAACGGCCGTTGTCGATCTGGAGCTGGACGGCCATCCGCTCTCGATTTACCTCCTACACGACGCCAACACGCTCGACCTCAACCCGGCCAGCGCGGGCGTCCACGTCGTTGTCAGCGGTCACTCGCACCGGCCCTCCGTGGTGCAGCGCGAGATTGGCGGCCAGCGCGTGCTCTTCGTCAACCCCGGCGCGGCGGGGCCCCGGCGCTTCAAGCTGCCGGTAACCGTGGGGCGATTGGTGGTGCGCAAGGGGGAAATCGAGGCGGAAATCATGGAGTTACACGTATGAGTAATTTTCCCTTTATCCCCGCCGAGAGTGCAGAGCCCGCACGCTGGATTACAGAGGGCGTACAGGGCTTTGCCCAAAGCGTGCTCTCCATTGTGCCCGCCGGCTTTGAGGCCTATGCGCGCATTTTTCACCCGCCACGATCCAGCAGCCATATCTTTCCCGGCTACTCAGCTACACCTGTGAGCTGGGCCGAAGTCGCTGCGCAGACGGGCCGCACCGTGCATCGCCAGATGCAGTGGCAACACATCATGGGCGACGACCCGCCCGCCAATCTCGCCTCGCCGGAGGAAGGCTCGCTCCCGCTGGCCACGGCGCACGTGCTGTGGCCGCTGTTGCGACAGTATACGGCCACGCCTGAGCACTGCTTTTTCGCCGTGTGGGAGGGCTTTGGCTGTCTTGGCGAAACGGTGCTGCGCGCACCCGCCTTCGAGACGCCATCGCGCCGCTGGCATCTGTTCCATGCGCCAATCGAAGCCATCGAGCAAACGTTTAGCAGCGCCGAGCGCGGCACGCTCCTCGTTCGGCGGACTCATCCCCTTATCGGCGCGTGGCAGACGCTGAGAAACCTGGTTCTTTTCAAACCGCGAGCTCCCGTGCGCGCTCGCCTCGGCGATCCGGCTGCCGAGGCCGAGGAGCCGCTCGATTTTCCCCTCAGCTACCAGAGCGCCAATTTCTGGTGGCCCGCCGACCGCACCTGGTGCGTCGCCACCGAAATCGATTTTAAGACAACCTACATCGGCGGCTCACGCACCGCCATCGACAACCTTCTACAAAGCACGGCGCTGGAAGCCTACGCCGTCGAGCCAACGGATGGGGTGACGTATGCCAGCGATACCGTGAACCCAAAGCCGCTAAGAGCATACACTTGAAGGCAACCTCCAAGCGCGCTTGGTAAGTTTCTCCACGGATTTCTAGTGGGGTTTATGTTAACATAAGCACTGAATCAGAAAAAATTTCCCACTTGATTAAGGATAAAATTTTATGGCAAATATACAAAAGGTGACGCTGGGCGGCGGCTGCTTCTGGTGTACCGAGGCGATCTACCAGGACATCATTGGTGTGGAGCAGGTTGTTTCCGGCTACGCCAACGGGCAAAAGGAAAATCCGACCTACCGCGAAGTCTGCACCGGGCGCACGGGCCACAACGAGGTGGTGCAGGTTACCTTTGATGCGGAGACGATTTCCTACGCCGAGCTGCTGGAGATCTTCTGGCGCGTCCACGATCCGACGACGCTCAACCGCCAGGGCGCGGATGTGGGCACGCAGTATCGATCCGGCATCTACTACACCGGCGACGAGCAGCGCGATATGGCCGAGCAATCCAAGCGCGAGACGGACGCCAGCGATTTGTATCGCAACCCCATCGTCACGGAGATTGAGCCGCTCAAAAACTTCTATCCGGCAGAGGAGTATCACCAAGATTACTACAAGCAGAACCCCAATCAGGGCTACTGCCGCGCGGTCATCGATCCGAAGGTGCGCAAGTTCCGCAAGTCGTACGCCAACCGGCTCAAGGGGGCGGTGGCGGCGTAAATTTTGAAGAGTATGACAAAAAAGCCCGGCGCGTTTGCGCCGGGCTTTTTTGTGCACTTCGATTTTGCACACTTCCTTCCATCAACAATCGTCAACTTTGTGTAGAATCGTCACAAAACATTATCCGCTACCCACCACCGACTAGGAACACCCAATGGCCGCATGGTACGCACAGGACGCTGCGCGCGTCGCCAACGAACTTGACACCGATATTCAGCAGGGGCTGAGCCAAAGCGAAGCGCAATCGCGCCTAGACCAATATGGGCCAAATGAGCTCGAAGACAAGGGCATGAAAAGCCCGTGGGCAATTCTGGCCGAGCAGTTCACCGATGCGATGGTGCTGCTGCTGATTGTCGCCGCCGTGGTCTCCGGCCTGATTGGCGAGGCGCAGGATACCATTGTCATCGTGGCGATTGTGGTGCTCAACGCGATTTTGGGCTTTTCGCAGGAGTGGCGGGCGGAGAACGCGATTGCCGAGCTCAAGAAGCTGGCCGTGCCCAGCGTGCGCGTGCGCCGCGGCGGCCAGGTCGACGAGATTTCGTCCAACGAGCTCGTGCCGGGCGATGTCGTGCTGCTGGAGGCGGGCAACATTGTGCCCGCCGATGGGCGGCTCGTGCAGAACAACGGGCTGCGCGCCGAGGAGGCGGCGCTGACGGGCGAATCCGAGCCGGTGGAGAAGCGGGACACGCCGCTGGACGAAGCGGCGGACGCCGACGTACCGATTGGCGACCGCAAAAACATGGTCTTCCGCGGCACGACCGTTACTTACGGGCGCGGCGAAGTCGTGGTGACGGAGACGGGGATGGAGACCGAGCTGGGCAACATTGCCAACCTGCTCTCCTCCGTGGGCGCGGAGAAGACGCCGCTGCAAAATCGGCTGGATCGGCTGGGCAAGAACTTGGCCGCGATTGCGCTGGTGATTATCCTCGTTATTTTCGTCGTCGGCTTTGCAACGAGCGACGAGGTGAGCCAAATTTTGGCCAACCAGGGCTTTGACTTTGGCGCGCTCTTTGCCAGCGAGACGGTGCGCGAGCTCTTCCTCGTCGCCATCAGCATGGCCGTGGCCGCCGTGCCCGAAGGGCTGCCCGCCATGGTGACCATCGCCCTGGCGCTCGGCTCGCAGCGCATGTTGAAGCGCGAATCGCTGATCCGCAAGCTGCCCGCCGTGGAGACGCTCGGCTCCGTCACCACGATCTGCTCGGACAAGACGGGCACGCTGACCGAGAACCGCATGACGGTGACGGTGCTGGACGTGGCGGGCGAGCGGGACGACATCGACACGCTGATGGAGGAGGGCAAGCCGCTGGCCGAAGCCGTGCTGCGCCCGGACGAAGAGCCGCCCGTGCGCTCGCTGAGTCTGCTGCTGCGCGTGGCGACGCTCGCCAACGATTCGCAATATCGCCGCGAGGACGACGGCGAGATGCGGCTGATCGGCGACCCCACGGAGACGGCCATCATCGCCGCCGCCTCCAAATTCGATATCGACAAGGGCGATCTCGAAAAACGCCGCCCGCGCGTGGCCGAAATTCCCTTTACTTCCGAGCGCAAGCGGATGACGACCATCCACGAAATCCAGCAGGATGGCCACGTCAGCGATGCGCCGTGGGGCAAGGCCAACTACGTCGCCTGCAGCAAGGGCGCAGTCGACGTGATGCTCGATTTTTGCGATGACGTCTGGCTGGGCGACGAGTTTGTCAGCCTGGATGACGCGATGAAGGAGCGCATCCAGACGGCCAACGCGTCGCTGGCGGAGAACGGGCAGAGAGTGCTCGGCGTTGCCTTCCGCCCGCTCGACGAAGTGCCCGACGCCGAGCACATCGAGGAGGAGGAAAATCACTTCACCTTTATCGGGCTGATCGGCATGATGGACCCGCCGCGCGACGAGGTCAAGGTGGCGGTGGCGCGCTGCCGCAGCGCCGGCATCCGCCCGATTATGATCACCGGCGACCACCCGCTGACGGCGCAGGCCATTGCCCGCGAAATCGGCATCATGACCAACGACCAGGTGCGCACCGGGCGCGACCTGGCGCAGATGAGCGAGCAGGATTTGAAGGCCACGGTCGAGGACGTGTCGGTCTACGCGAGAGTCTCGCCGGAGCACAAGCTGCGCATTGTCGAGGCGCTGCAGGGGAAGGGGCAGGTCGTCGCGATGACGGGCGACGGCGTCAACGACGCGCCCGCGCTCAAGCGCTCGGACATCGGCGTCGCCATGGGCATCACCGGCACGGACGTCTCCAAAGAGGCGGCGGACATGGTGCTGCTGGACGACAACTTCGCCACGATTGTGGCGGCTGTCGAAGAAGGTCGCACGATTTACGACAACATCCGCAAGTTTATCAAGTACACGCTGGGCTCCAACGTCGGCGAGCTCTTCGTCATGCTCGTTGGCCCGCTCTTGGGGATGCCGATTCCGCTGGTGCCGATTCAAATTCTGTGGATCAACCTCGTCACCGACGGCTTGCCGGGCTTGGCGCTGGCCGTGGAAAAATCCGAAAGCGGCGTCATGGAACGCTCGCCCATTTCGCCCAAAGAGGGCGTTTTTGCGCGGGGCTTGGGGCGACAAATTTTGTACACCGGGCTGCTGATCGGCGTGGTCTCGCTGGCCGTCGGTTACTGGGCCTACAGCACCGACCGCAGCCAGGAGACGTGGCGCACCATGCTCTTCACCACGCTCACCCTGGCGCAGATGGGCAACGCCCTCGCCATCCGCTCCAACCGCGACTCACTCTTCACGATTGGCCTCTTCTCGAATCGGCTGATGGTCATCGCCGTGGCCATTACCTTCGCCCTGCAGATGGCGCTGATCTACGTGCCCTTCCTGCACGGGATTTTCGATACGACGACGCTGGGGGCGTTTGATTTGCTTGTGTGTTTGGTGGTGAGCGTGGTGGTGTTTTTGGGGGTCGAGGCGGAGAAGGCTTGGCGGCGAAGTCGATAGAACGCGGATTGGGCTGATTAGGCGGATTTTTACGGATTTTTCTTGTATCCGCCTTCATCCGCCCGATCCGCCTAATCCGCGTTCCATTCTTGGGCTATTTTACGATACAATTGGGCAGAGTTAATGGTTGATATGCAATCGGAGGACACTATGCAAGCAAAATTTATCGGACGACACATCGTTAGCGACCCGGAGATTTGCCACGGCAAACCCACCATTCGCGGCACTCGCATCCTGGTGGCCGATGTGCTGGAGCAGGTCGCCGAAGGGCTGGCGTGGGATAGGTGAGGTGCAAATCAAGCCATCCATTGGACAGATAGCCTAATACGTATTTTGCGACGTATACGAATTTATAGCCATCTCCTGCTTTCTATACCCGAGCCATGCTTGGTTATGAGCTTCCCACACGTTTTGATACTTCGAGTACAAGTTTTCAATGACTTCACTGCTCAACTCATTTGGAGAAATACCGGCCAAATAAAATTCCAAATCTTGTTTAACTTTGTAGAACCCAGCTTGAGCTTCCTCATGTGCTACCCAAAGCGAACGGAAGTTAAAAAACGGCTCAAGCGCATTAACTAGCGTTACCAAAGCAATAAACACAAAAGCTAAATCTTTGAAAAGTTTCTCGAAGCCAGAAATCTGAAGACCGAGCAGCACGGTTCCACTCCCCGAAAGAAGAATAGCGCCCAATTTCAGATAGGTAGCGCGGCTTTTATGCAAGCTCTTTTTGTAACTCATGTATTCCTGAGCGTTATCTATCTCTTGCATCAGCCAATCGGCTCTCTTATTGATTGGATTGTTCTCTGTACTTTCTTCTCTACTTAGTTCATTAGCAATTTCGGCCATTATTCACCTCACAAGTGGCAATCTCTCACGCCGTTGAGGGCGCGGTCAGGCGCGGGGTGAGTTCATTTACTGGGATGAGCATTGTAGGTTCATCATTCAATCTCATAATATTCGATATAGCCCATGTGGTTACGGCGGAATCCAAAAACTCTATCTCGCTGCAGCGAATAGTAATTACGGTCGTCATCTTCATACGGGTAAGGCACATACTTTTCGGATGGTAACATCTCGTTCGCAACGTCATAGATCAATACATCTTCTGTATTGATAATTTGTGCATCTTCCAGAAAGCTAAATCTCTGAGGCGCTTGCTCTCTTCGTTGGTCTTCGCGTTCTGTGGTTGTCAGATGCTCATTCCTGCCAATAATAGCGCCAAGTCCTTGACGCATTCCATCTACTTCACGCACGTTCCGGCACCACTGACTCGCCTCCAATACGTATCGTCTACCCGCCGCCAGCAGCAACGAAGACGAAATGCTGTCTCCCGCCATTACTATATTCTGAACTTCTGCAATCGAGATCATCTTTTCCTGCAGAAGTGATCGGATCGCAGGGTTTTTAATTAATTGGTCCGTTAGCTCTCCTTTCCATGCATACACATCGGAGAGTTTTGCATGAGAAGCATTTAAATATTCCACTGACTCCGAATCAGAAGGTGTAGGTTGTTCGTCAATCATAAACTGATAGGGAGGAGGATTAAATCTCATCACAAAGTGCATGTACCGCCCCTGCCTGTTCATGCGCGTGTCACGCCGAGCTAAATAGTACTGCGAGGCATCTGGTTTTCTTTCGACGGAAAAAGTGAATTGATCTATTGCCTTCTCAAGGTGTCGGTCAGATAACATCTCCCCATAGAATAGTGCTCGCTGTTTGAGCAAAGACCATATTACCCCCTCATATAATCTGCGAGGCTCAACAAACCAGTAGTCAAGTGCTTCCGCGACAATTGTTCCCGTCGCAGACTTACCAGCTGCCAACTTTCCGTCGAGAGTAATACATGCACTCAACATTTAATTTCTTATGGATGAATAGATTGTGCCGCCACACTACACGCCGACGCGCGTTGCACCCAAGTGCGGTCGAGCACGGGATGGGAGTGAGGGCTGGATGAGTTGCCTACGCCGATCCGCGCTGAAGCTCAGCGTCGATGCGCTCCTGGAGGAACATCTTGATCAGCGACTGGTAGGGCACGTCGCGTCGATTGGCGAGCAGGCGAAGTTCGTTGAGCATGGATTCGCTCATGCGCAGCGAGATGGTCTTGGTCGAGGGCTTGAGGTTGGAGAAGACGGTTGGCTTTGCCTGTACCCAATCCACGTAGTCCGTCGAGTCATGGGTCGCCCAGAACTCGCGTTCTTCGTCTTCACTCTGAAAAGTCGGCAGTGATTTCAGCATACAGTTTTCTCTCTTTTCGGCTCATGTCGCGTGCGGAAATCACGCGAACACGCTCTTCTCGCATAGTGAATACGATGAATAGTCGCCGCTTTTTATTGGTCTGCCCAAGTACGAGGTAGCGCTCTTCCTCTGGCTGTTTTGCAGCAGGTTGCATCATCAGCGGTAAGTTGAAGAAGACCTGTTCGCATTCAACGTGCGCTACCTGATGGCGCTCCCAATTTTTGAGCAGATTCCCTTCGTCCCAATCAAACCCAGCGACGTTGTTGATGTCGAACATGGCCGTATATTATGAAAGTATACACGTACTGTCAAGTCGAAAAATCAGCATTCAGTCGGCGAGCGGACCAAACGCGTTGTGAGGGAATGTGATGTCACGCAGGGTGGCCTACCCTTGCTGGTCGAGCAGCCGGATCAACTCGTCGCTGTCAACGACGCCGACGCCAAATCGGCTCAAATAGCGCACCACGTCGGTGGCGAGCAGGTGCTTGTCGACAGTGACGAGATAGTCTGCTAGGCCATAAGCGGCGGCGGCGATGAATTTGTCGTCATCCGGGTCGCGGCAAATTGGGGGAATGTTGGCAGGCGTAAGGCGTTCGATGCGCGGCAACAGACGGTTTCGGTAGGCACGAAGCAGCTGTGGTCGAATCAGCGGCGCGATGTCTGGGTAAACCAACACGCGCTCATACTCATCTAGCAGCGCTTGGGAAGCCAAGACGGTAAAACGCGCCGATTCCCAAGCCATCATCAACGTTGCCAAATCAGCCGGGCGCATGAGTGCGGCAATCAGCTGATTCGTGTCCAGCACGACGCGCATCGCTCGCTAATTCTCGCTTGCCTGATTTTCGCGATAGCTCCGTCGTGCTTTCTTTACCAGCGCCACAATCTCCTCGTTTGTTGGCGTAGACGTATATTGCTCGTCATTCGTGGCGGCGCGAATCGCCTCGCGCACGGCGGCAAAATCCGCTTCGCGTTCTGGATCAGCTAGCACTGCCTCGAAATCAGGCACCGGCGCGACGATCACGCGCTGGCCCGCGGGGAGCGCAGCAGGCGCTTCAATTTTGTGGTCAGCATCGACGGTGGCGAGCCAAGTGGTCATAGAATGATTCCTCTCTTCATACCTGCGTGTGTGAATGGATTATACCACGCCTCTACTTGGTCAGGCAGCTAGAAAAATTCGTTACTGTTGAGCGCGGAAAAACCGAGTCAACCTACACCAACTCGCGGCGCAGCTCGGCGTCGATGCGCGTCTGGAGGAATATCTTAATCAGCGACTCGTCGGGTACGTCGCGGCGGTTGGCGAGCGGGCGAAGTTCGTTGAGCATCGATTCGCTCATGCGCAGCGAGAGGGTCTTGGTTGACGGCTTGAGGTTGGGGAGATCACGCCTGTTGCTGGCGGGCCACGTATTCATCGAGTGCTGCGCTGATGTGCGTCTCGTAGGCTTCACCGTTTTCGCGAAAATAGTTGAGCGTCTCCCGATTCAAGCGCAGACTCACCTCCTCTTGAGCCTGCTCCTCTTTTGTCTTACTGACAACGGGATACATGACTTTCGCGTTGCGCAGAAAGTCATCAGTAATTTCGGGGATGTCGGCGTAATAGGCGTCATCCCCGCGCTCGGCCCGTTCGTCGATGCGGGCGAGTTGTTCGTCATTCAGCTCAACAATTGTGTCGTCGTTCAGGGTGTAGTAAACAGCTTTACCCATTGTTCACTCTATTCTAACCAACTAAAAGTTTCTTTCAGGTCATTGCAGTGCGTGAAGGGCAAATGCTTATCGTGCTGTAATCGACCCACAAGAACCCCCGGTGCAATACCCAGTTCGGCCGCAAACTGCTGAATGGCGAGTTTACTGAAGGGTTTGTTTGAAGCAACGAATCGTTGGTATAAAGTGGGCTCAATTAAAAAGTCCGCAGCAAAGCGGTCGGCTTCTTGTTCTTTCTCGGCGTTGACCTGCGGATCGTGACGATCCTGCCCATCATCGATAAATGCATCCCGTTTCCCATGTAAAAGAATGTGCCCGGCTTCGTGGAAGAAGGAAAACCAAAACTGGTCATTTTTCTTGTAGCGCAAACTCAATTGAAGAAGTGCCTTATCCATCGCAAGCCACTGCGTTGCCCCGCTTGCTCGTGTTTCAGATAATTGGGGAACAAGCACGACCGCAACCCCCGCTTCAGCACATAACGCTCGCATCTGCGATTCGAAGCCTTCCGACGTATTGGTTGTCAGAGAGCGAATTTCTTGTAAAGCACTCTCAAAATGATCTGCATTGTAGGGCGCACACGAAATCGATTGTGCTTCAATTTCGCCTTTACGCAACCAAGCAGCCAACGCTTCCGGGGAACTCGAAAACGATAGCGATTTGCGAAAGGCAACTTTTGGATTCAGCCAAACAGTCTCCCACTGCTTGGGCGAGGCAACAGCAAAGTAATTTAGCAGCTCCTCAATTTGCTCGACCTGATCAGTAAAGTCACGAATCCAGCCCTTTTTCACCATCTCCTGCACGGGCATCTTCGACAACCACTCTGTTGCCTCAGACAAGCGTTCGCGTTCTGCCAAACGAGCTAGTGATTCTCTATAATGCTGTTCACGGCGTATCCAAAAGCCGGCTGGCACACCTAGGACGTGTTCTAATTGGATTGCCGTGTCTGGCGAAATGGCAGCTTTTCCTTTAATAATCTCGTTAATTGTCTTCTTTGGTCGCCCCATTCGCTCAGCTAACTCCGCTTGGGACATCCCGTATTCTTCTAACGTCTCAAATATCGTTTCGCCAGGAGAAGAAACAACATCTGGCACATACTCGTTTTTAAGGTTGCTACTCATGGGTATCCTCTATCCCAGTAATGACAATAGATACAACCTGCGCCCAATCGATACCACCATCGGGCTTTGTCGGCACTGGTTCTTCTGGGGCAAATATCAAACGATGGGGGTGGTCCAAATCAACGGAGAGCTGTCCAGAACGATTCCCACGTAGTTCGTGACAGCGAGCTGCTGGTAAAAACCTCATTTCTTCCAGTGTTTCTGCAGCGCGTAATTCATCAAGTCTTCGACGAATTAAGTCGGCTCTACGTTTACCGTGCTTCCGGACAAGCCGCTTTGAATCATTGGCTTCTTTCGCAAGTCTTCTTGCTCCAAACTTTATATCCATGCGAACTCTACTAATACTTAAATTATAGCACCGCAGAAATACATTTACGTTAAGGGTTAATGAGAATTAACGAACTCCTCGGCGGTTGATGTATATGAAATAGGTGCTCTATTCTCACCGGTCGAATAGCCGGGTCAACCCGTCGCTGTCGAGGACGCGGATGCCGAATCGCGGCCAATCAGCGAGGCAGGCGGTCGCACACTTCGTGCTTGCCGATCCAGAACCACGTGATGGTGTCGCCGCGCAGAACGCCGAGGGCGCGGTATTGTCGGCTGATACGGGCGGAGTAGATCGATTCTTCTGGGTCGACCTGCTTGAACTGTATGCTGGGGTGGCTGGGGTTGTCTCGCCAGAGCGCATAGGCTTTGTTCGCCAACCGTTGCGTACGGAGCGGCAGCGTGTGGTAAAGCTGCCAAAACTGCTTTGTGGTGCGCGACTTCATCGCGGGTAGATTTTGTCGTCGTCGATGACCATCTCCAGCGTTTCCCCAGCATCCAAATCAGCCACGGCTTGGCGCGCCATTGCCCGAAATTCTTCGCGGTTCGCCAAGTAGGTGCGCTGCCAGGCGGCTTCCTCGGCGTCGAGTTCGGCTTCGGTAATTTCTTCGCTTTCCACTTCCTCCGGCGCGGGCTGTGTCTGAAGCCAGCGCGCGAAGTCAAGGACTTGATCGACGCGCTGGGGTGGCAACGATTTGACTGTTTCTAGCAGAAGTTGTTCGCTTTGGCTCATGATCATGCATCCACTTTCAGTAAGCTCTACATCGGATTCGACCAAGCAAATTATACCATAACCTCACGCGCTTCAATCCGCCCCAGTGCCTCGGCCTCATCCCGCTGCGCAAAGTACAAATCCCAGCGCATCTGCAAGTTCAGCCAAAAGTCCGCCGACATGCCAAAAAACTTACCCAGCCTTAAAGCCATGCTCGGCGCGACGCCGCGACGCTGGTTAACAATTTCATTGACGCGCTGGTAAGGCACGTGGATCGCGTTGGCCAACTCGCGTTGGGTAACTTCCATCGGCTTTAGAAATTCTTCAAGCAGTATCTCGCCGGGATGGGTCGGTGTGCGTTCTGTGGGAATGGGAATCATGACGTTGCGCTTCTGCTGTGGAACAGCGAGAGGAGCAGATTTTAGCACAGCAGAATCAACGTTACCAGCACGCAAAAAAGCGGCCCGATCCCATCTGGAGCCGGGCACTTCTCATTGAATCAGCTCCAATCCGCTCAGCCCGCTCAATCCGCTAGAAATTCTTCCACCCTGCCTTCGCTTCAACAACGCTAACCAGTTTGACAGTTGACCGCCTCGCTGCTTCAATAAGCCAACGCTTTCCCCAATAGCCAATTTTCCTCAATCCCAAAGGCAAATCAGATGAAAATTACGCAGGTTCGCACCGTTCATTTTGACACCTTCCCCAACATTACCTTTCTGGAGCTGGAAACCGACAGCGGATTGATTGGCCTGGGCGAGACGTACTACACGCCGCGCTCGGTGACGGCCTATATCGCAGAGGTGCTGGCCCCCATGCTGCTCGCCAGCGATCCCCTGCAAATCGAAGATTTTTGGCGACGCGCCTACAATGGCTCGCACGTTTACGGCAACAAGGGGCTGGAGATGCGCGCGCTCTCGGCGGTCGATGTGGCGCTGTGGGACATTTTGGGGCAGCACGCGGGCCAGCCGATCTGGCAGCTGCTGGGCGGCAGCTCGCACCCGGAGGGGGTGCTCGTCTACAACACCTGCGCCACCGCTGGCTATGCGCAGGGCACGCCGGGCATTCGCCGCGAGAATGTGCAGCCCATCCATACCGACTATCTCGACTACGCAGCGTGGGCAGAGAACGAGGGTCGCAATGCGGGCAAGCTGGCCCGCTCGCTGCTCGATGAGGGCATTACGGGCATGAAAATCTGGCCCTTTGACCCCTTCGCGCCAGCCAACAACGGGCAGACCATTTCGCAGGCCGACATCGACGCTGGACTGCGGCCCTGGCAGGCGATTCGCGACGCCGTGGGTATGGAGATGGAGGTGATTCTGGAGGGGCACGGCTACTGGGCGCTTCAGCCCGCGCGCTTGATCGCCGAGGCGCTGGAGCCGTACAAGCCGGCGCTGCTTGAAGACCTAATGAAGCCCGACAATCTACACACGCTGGCCAAGCTGCGCCAATCGACGCGCACGCCCATTTGCGCCAGCGAGTTGCTGATGAATCGCTATGCCGTCGAAGAAATGATGCGCGCCGACGTCTGCGACGTGGTGATGACCGACGTGACGTGGGCCGGCGGCATTACCGAAGCGCGCAAAATTGCCAACCTGGCGGAAACGCACAATCTGGGCATTATCTTCCACGACTGCACGGGACCCGTCACGCTGGCCGCCGCGCTGCATCTCTCGGCCCACTGCACCAACACCTGGCGGCAGGAGATTGTGCGCTCGTTTACGAGCAGCTTCTACCGCGATTTGGTGGATCACCCCTTTGAGGTGGAGGGAGGACGCATGAAAGCGCCAGCGCGACCAGGCTTGGGCGTGGCGCTGCGCGATGAGGCGCGCGCGCGTGCCGATTGCACGGTGCGGGAGCTATAAAAGGGGCTAATTTGGTTTGGCAGAACTATCACTATCGCCATCGCTGATTACGATTTGCTGACAAATTAAATTTTCTATTGTATTTCACTGACGGCAGGACTACACTGCGAGTATATTGATTGGCCGTGGCAAATTTGTCCTCCACGGCTGCTTTGCAGGAGGTTCTTCTATGACACTCAAGCGAGTTGTAGTAACCGGAGCGGCGGGGTTCATCGGGTCGGCGCTGGTGCGGACGCTGTTGGATAATGAATGTAGCGTATTGGGGATCGATAACCTCTCGGCGGGTAAAGAAAACTTTTTGCCAACAGATCCAAACTTCGCACTTGCCGTTGGCGACATTCTCGACAAGGAGCAGCTTGCGCAGAGTGTACAGCAGTTTGCGCCCGAAGTCGTCTTCCATCTGGCGGCGCTCCACTATATCCCGTACTGCAACGCCCATCCGCTGGAGACGATCCGCATCAATGTGGAGGGCACGCTCTCCGTGCTGGAAGCCTGCCAGCGGATCAACGTTCCCCGCCTTGTCTTTGCCTCAACCGGCGCCGTTTATCCCGCCCTGGCTGGGCCGCTGTCGGAGGAGATTGCGCCGGTTCCGCTCGATATCTACGGCCAGTCCAAGCACTTTGGCGAGCAGTTGATGCAGCGCTTCCAGCAAACGGCCAGCACGCGCTGCCTCATCGCCCGCCTGTTCAACGTTTACGGCCCGCGCGAGACGAACCTCCACCTCATTCCCGCCATTCTGATGCAGGTATCGAACGGCGAGCTCTCCATCCGGCTGGGCAACGTTAAGCCAAAACGTGATTACGTGTTCGTGGAGGATGTTGCCCGCGCCCTGCACGCCTTGAGCGCGATTCCGCTGCCGCCGAAGCCCACCGTGCCCTGTGTTAACGTCGCCACCGGCCAAGCCCGCTCTGTCCTAGACGTTCTCGCCGTCATCGAAGTCGTTTTGGGCCGCAAAATTCCCCACGAGCAAGACCCCGCCCGCGTTCGCGCGTCGGATCGCTTGTCGCTGTGTGGGAACGTTGCGCGGCTGCACTCGCTGATCGGTTGGCAGCCAGACCCCGATATGACGGCTGGGTTACGCCAGACGCTTGCTTGGGTACGCCAATCGCCGCCACTTGTGCAGCCTGATTGATGATCAAACAGGGTAGCTGTTCAGTCCTTCCCCCAATCCTCCCCGTTCTAAGCAAAGGCATTACTCCCCTCTCCCATTCTGGGAGAGGGGCCGGGGGTGAGGGCTAATGACGTTCACACTCGGCCAACTTGGGCCGCAACCATCACGGGCGCTGGAGCGGGGCGACAATCGTGACGCGCGTGCCCGCGCCGGGGGCGGATTCGACGTTGAGGCTGCCGCCAAAGAGGTTGAGCCGCTCGCGCACGCTGTACAGACCCCAGCCGCCCGCCGGGCGCTCCACGGAAAGCGTTTGCAGATCAAAGCCCTGGCCTTCGTCAATCACGGTGATTTCGACGTGGTGATCCAGGGTTTTTACGTCGACGCACGCCTGATTAACGCCCGCGTGTTTGACGACGTTGAAGAGCAGCTCGCGCACGAGGCGAAAGAGCAGAATGCGCAGCTCATCATCCACCGCGACCGTGACTTTCTCGGCCACCAGTTCGACCTGTAAATCATATACCTCTTCCATGTGGCTCACGAGCCAGCGCAGCGCGGCCAGCAGCCCCTCGCCCTGCAGCACGGGCGGGCTGAGATCAACGGTGAGCCGGCGCGTGATGGTAATGGCGTCGCCCAGGTAGCCGATCAGCGACTGTGCCTGCCCGGCCCACGTCGGCTCGCTCGCAACCACGTTGTCGCCCAGCAGTTTAAGGTGCATCTGCACGGCGTAGAGCTGCTGCTGCAGCTCGTCGTGCAGCATCTGGGCAATGCGGTGGCGCTCGTTCTGCTCGGCCAGCACCAGCTCCGTGGCCAGCTCGCGCACCTGCCGCGTGCGCTCGTCGACGCGTTCCTCCAGCGTTTCGTTGAGTTCGCGCAGCGCCTGGGCGTCCGCCATGCGCTCCGTCACGTCGACGACCACGCCGACGGCCTGCACGGGTCGGCGCGTCTGGCCCGCTTCGGTTTTCTCCTCCGCAAAAAGCACCTGCGCGTGCCCCTCGATCCAGCGCACGGAGCCGTCCGGCCACACGATGCGGTGGGTTTCCCGGAATGTGTCGCCCTGCTTGGGGTCGAGCGCTTGGTCGCGGGCGCTCTGAAATTCCGGCAGATCGTCGGGGAAAATCAGGGTTGAGACCTCGCCCTGTTCGAGCGTGCGCTTCCCCAGGCCAAAAATCGTCCGCGCGCGGGCGTCAAAGTGGGTAACGCCCGCCTCGATGTCGTAGAGCCAGATGCCCATGTTGGCGGCGTCCAGCGCCTGGCGCAGGCGGGCCTCGCTCTCGCGCAGCGCCTCCTCGCGCTCACGGCGCTCCGTCTCATCGCGCAGCAGCTTGACAAAGCCGCGCGGTTCGCCATCGTCGCCGCTCATGGTCGTCATAAAGCCGTAGGCCCAGAAGCGGCTGCCGTCCTTGCGCAGGTGCCAGCGCTCGTCGGAAGAATTACCCTTCTCCACTGAACGCCGCATCTCCGTCTCGAAGCGGTTTTGGGCGCGGTCTTCTGTTGTAAAGATAATATCGCCGGATTGACCAACCACCTCCGCCTCCGACCAGCCCAGCACTTGTTCCGCGCCCAAGTTCCACGAGGCAATGTGTCCTGCCTCGTCCATGGTGAAGATGGCGTATTCGTCCACGTTTTCCACCGTGAGGCGGTAGCGCTCCTCGCTCTCTTGCAGCGCGGCTTTGGCTCGCTCTTGTTCGGTTACGTCGCGCACGAAGCCGTTGCCGTGCAGGAGGCTTCCATCCGGCGCGGTCTCGATCAAGCCCGTGGTGTGGACGTGGCGCAGCTCGCCGTCCGCGTCAACAGTGCGGAAGATCAAGTCCAACGGGCGCTGCTCGGCGACGCTCGCTCGCAGTTCCGCCTCGACGCGCGCGCGGTCTTCTGGGTGCAGGCGGTGCTCGAGGAACGTGTCGAGCGTGCGTTCGCCCTTCAGCCCCAGGATTTCCCGGGCGCGTGCGTCGCAGACAATCTCCCCGGTGGGGAAGTTCACCGTGGCCCAACCCAACCCCGATGCAGCCTGCGCCATGAGCAGGCGGTCACGCGTCTCGCGCAGCGCCTCTTCGGCCTGCATCCGCCCCGTCTCGTCGCGCAGCAGCTTGGCAAAGCCGTGCAGCGTGCCCGCACTGTCGCGCAGGGCAAACATCATGCCGTTAGCCCAAAAGCGGCGACCGTCCCGGCGCACGTGCCAGCGCTCGTCGACGGCCTGCCCCTGGGCAGCGGCCGTTTCCAGTTCGTACTCAAAGCGATCGCCGTCATCGGCAGCCGTAAAAACAATGACGCCAGATTGACCGATGGCCTCCTCTGCCGTCCAGCCCAGCGTCTTCTCCGCCCCCGAATTCCAGGTAACGATCCGTCCCGCCTTGTCCATCGTAAAAATGGCGTACTCCTCCGCATTCTCCACCAGCAGCCGGTAGCGCTCCTCGCTCTCGCGCCGCGCCGCTTCGGACTGCACCCGCTGCGTAATGTCCACAAAGGTGATGACCACGCCCTCGATGCGGTCGTCGCCGCTGCGGTAGGGCAACACGCGCGCGAGATACCAGCGCCCGGCGTCATCCCGCACCTCGCGCTCTACGGGAATGAGCGTTTTTAGCACGCGGCGGGCGTCGCCCTGCAGATCATCGTAGCCGAGGCGATGCGTCAGGTCCGAAAGGGGGCGGCCGCGGTCGGCCAGGCGCACGTTGAAGATCTCGCCCACCTTGGGCGTAAAGCGCATGATGCGCAGGTCGCGGTCCAGGAAGAGGGTGGCGATGTCGGTGGCGCTGAGCAGATTTTGCAGGTCGCCCGAAAGCTGGGCCAGCTCCTCCACCTTGTGGCGGTTCTCCTGGTTGACGGTCTGCAGCTCCTCGTTCATGCTTTGGAGCTCTTCCTTGCTTGTCTCCAGCTCCTCCATCGTCGAGCGCAGCTCCTCGTTGGTGGACTGCATCTCCTCGTTGGCGGCCTTCATCTCCTCCTGGCTCGTCTCGTACTCTTCGATAATTCTTTGCAGCCGCTGCTGCGCCAGGTTAAGCTCGGTCTCCAGCACGCGCACCCGCTCCGGCTCCCCGCTTTCACTCGCGCTTTCATCCGCGCTGCCGTTTGTGCTTGGGCGGTCGACCGGCTCCCGCTGCGCTGCTCCAGAAAATGGTGCCCCAGAAAATGGCGAGAAGGGCGCAACCGCCTCCCCCTCCTCGAAAATCACCAGCGCGTACCCCGCCTGCTCCGGCTCCAGCGAAGGCCGCACGTGCAGCACGACGGGGCTTGCCTCGCCATCAAAGCGCACCGGAATGGGCTTGGCGCGCACCACCATATCCGCCTCTCGCGCCGCGTGCAGGGCCGCGCGCAGCTCGATGCGCAACTCCTCGCGCACCAGCTTATAGACGTTGGCCGTCAGCTCGCCGCCGGGGTGTACGAGGTAGCGCCCCGCGTGCTCCGAAAGGTGCGCGATCTTGTCGTCGGGCGTAACGAGCAGGCTGGGCGGGGCGTAGCGCTCGACGAGCCGCTGGTGCAGCGTGCCGTAGGCCACGGGTTCGCCCCCGCGCTCCGATCGCGGCGGGTCGCCGGGCAGCCGCACGTGCGTCAGCGGGAAGACGGGCAGCCGCGGCTCCGGCGCGGGCACGTTGCGCTTGCGAAAGAGGCAGAGCTTTTTGTCCTCGGTGTGGAAGAGGTCGGAAGATTCGATGGTTTCCGCCGTGCCGAGCGCGAGAACCCCACCGGGCCGCAGCGCATAGTGAAAGAGCTCGATCACATCCTGCTGCACGGCGCGCTGCAGA
Source organism: Caldilineaceae bacterium (assembly GCA_965213535.1). GTDB lineage: Bacteria > Chloroflexota > Anaerolineae > Caldilineales > Caldilineaceae > JBCCFC01. Next base: position 6,715,426 of record OZ243888.1, on the reverse strand, counting down.
TAGATCAGCACGTTGCGGCAGGCCACGAGGTCGAGCCGCGAGAAGGGCGGATCGCCCAGCAGATTGTGCGGCGCAAAGACGACCAGCTCGCGCACCTCCTTGCGGATGCGGTAGCCGCCATCCTCCTTAATAAAGAAGCGCCGGAGCCGCTCGGCGTTGATCTCGGTTTCAATATCGCCCGGGTAGAAGCCGTCGCGGGCGTGGGCGAGCGAGTGTTCGTGCAGGTCGCTGGCAAAGATTTGAATCAGGGGCGGCGCGTCGTGGCGGGCCGCCTCCTCCAGCAGCAAAATCGCCAGCGAGTAGGCCTCCTCGCCCGTGGCGCAGCCCACGCTCCAGACGCGCACCGTATCGTTCGGCTCCCTGCCCTCGAACATCTGGGGGATCACCTTCTGCTCCAGCCGCTCGAAGACGTCGCGATCGCGGAAGAAGCTGGTGACGGTGATCAGCAGGTCGTCCGCCAGGGCACGCACTTCGGACGCCTCGCTGCGCAGCAGATCGAGGTAATCCGCCAACTCCTCGACGTGGCGAATCTGCATGCGGCGGGCGATGCGGCGCAGGATGGTCGAGCGCTTGTAGTGGCCGAAATCGCGGCCCGTGCGCGCGCGGATTTGGGCAAAAACTTTCTGGAGCAGCTGCCGTTCGTTCGCCTCGATCTCCTCTTCGTTTTGCGGCACGCGCACCTTGGGCTTGGTGTGGGCGGCGCGCAGCGCCCGCTCGGGAATTTCGGCCAGCGGCAGCACCAGATCCACCAAGCCGGTGGCAATGGCGCTCTGCGGCATGCCGTCGTATTCGGCTTCGTTGGGATCCTGCACAATCGTCAGCCCGCCCTGCTCCTTGATCTCCTTGATGCCGAGCGCGCCATCGCTGCCCGTGCCGGTGAGAATCACGCCGATGGCGTGGCCGTCGTGGGTGCGCGAGAGCGTGCGAAAGAAGTGGTCGATGGGCGCGCGGTTGCGCCGCTTCTCCTCCAGCTTCGAGAGGCGCAGGTGGGTGTCGATGGTGTTGAGGTTGGCATTGGGCGGGATCACGTAGACGTGGTTGGGCTCCAGCGGTATGGTCTCCGTCACCTGCTGCACGGGCATCTTCACGTGCGGCTGCAGCAGGTCGGCCAGATGGCTTTTGTGTTCGGGCGAAAGGTGCACCACCACGACAAAGGCCAGCCCGCTCTCTTCGGGCACGTGGGCGAAGAAGGTGCGCAACGCGGCCAGCCCGCCCGCGGACGCGCCAATGCCGATAACGGTGGGTTCGGGCTTGGGGTTGGGCTTGGAGTCGGGCTTGGAGTCGGGCGAGCTGCCCGCTTTGGTATTGGAATCGTTTTGGTTAGGCACGGTGATTCGTTTCAAATGCCGATTGGTTAACTCGGCGCAAAAGGTCGAGGAGTCTAGCGGAATACTATAACACTTGTAGGAGGGTAAGGTCAATCGATGGAGATAGGGGGCAGCAATTCCAAATTTGAGTATTTACGAAAGAAGGCTGGCCACGAATTGCACGAATTGCACAAATTTTGGAGACCGACCCACCGACCATTCGTGTAATTGGTGTAATTCGTGGCAAATCTTCTGGCGACATACGCCAAATTTGGAATTACTGGATAGAGTCGTCACCGACTGAAGCAGTTTCAAGAAGTAAAGAGGTAAAGCCAAGTAGCGCCCCCGAACCCTCGTTGGTTGCTTACCCGTTGAACTGCCATGGGATGAGTTCTTTCCTTCTCAGCCTTGAGTTTTTCAACGCGGAGCGCGCAGAGGCGTTCGCGGAGGGCCGCGGAGAGAAGAAAGAGTTATCATGTTGAACCGCTGTTTGGCGAAGAATCTGGCGGGGTTGGAAAAGTCTTTGCTGTATTCGGCCGTCGGAGGCCTACCTACTCCCTCTCCTCCGCGGCCCTCCGCGCCTCCTCCTCCGCGACCTCCGCGTTAAAATTCGACAATCGCAAACTGTTGAGGTTTAAGAAGTAAACAGGCACAACCAGGTAGCACCGCCTGAGCCCGTCGACCTCTAAACCCCCGCTTGAAAGGTGAGCCGAGCGCGCCCTCATCCCCAGCCCTTCTCCCAAGATGGGAGAAGGGAGCCAACCTCTCCCCTCTCCCACAGTGGACTAAGCTTTACCCACATCTCTTGTGGGCAGAAGAACGGGCACGAACTCGGGCGGAGACGAGACGGCGGCGCAAGAGACGATCCTTCCCGCCCGACTTCATGCCCCTACCGCATGGTCCGCATAGAAGCGTAGGGGCATGAACTGCGGCAGAGACTTCTTCTATAGCCAGACATCTGCCTTTGCCGCAGTTCGTGCCCGTCTGGCCGACCTTCATCACTTGTGGGTAAAGCTAAGCCCCGCGCGGGGAGGGGCCGGGGGTGAGGGCCACTTTCCAAATATCAACGGAAGCTAACGGGCAGCTCGCGGCGATGCGCGGCGCAAAGGCAGGCTGCTGCCGTTAGCCGCCCCCCTGCGACTCCGCCCGCCAGCCCCAAATCTGCGCCGCGTGCTCCGCGTCGTGCAGCGCATACTCAAACATCACCTGCGAGAGCGCCATCTCGCCGCCCCACAGATTCGTCCCCACCTGCGACAGCTCGGCGTCGCTGCTGCGATCCAGCAGGTTGATCGTGCGCCGGTGGTAGGTCGCCAGCCAGTCGGCCACGTCGATCATCGTCCACGCCGCGCGCTCGGCGAGCAGCGCTTCGTTTACCTCATCCAGCCCCTCCCCGCTCGACCAAGCCTTGAGCTCGTCGCCCTCGTAATCCGGCGCGGGCCACGCCGCGGCCGTGCGCCAGCCACACTCGTTCCAGCTCGCGCAGTGCACCAGCGCATCGCGAATGCTCCACCCCGGCGAAAGTGCCGTCCCGACCAATTTCTGCTCGGTGAGGCCGGCGATGCTGTTCATCAAATTTTCGTGCTGCTCGATCAGAAAGCGGCGAAAGTCCACCCGTCCCCAGCGCGACAGCGAGCCGGCGTAGCGGCGAATTGTCCACGCGTGGTCGCGCGTGTGGTGGGCCATGTGGTGGAGCAGCTCGGCCAAGTCGAGCTCGCGCCGTTCACCACCACGGATTTCCGGATGGGGCGTCTCAATTTTCGCCTTGTCGAGGTTGATCACAAAGTCGATCATCTGCTGGCGGGCAAGGTCGGCGGCGTCGAGCACTTCGGCAAAGTCGCGCTCGGCATCGGCGGCGGCGCGGGCGTCGTTGTCATCCGCGGAGCGCGCGAAGGGCTCGGTCGCGGCCGCGCCGCTCGCGGCGTGCTCCATGCGCCGCGTCTGCCAGTCGTCCCAAAAGGCAATGTGCGCCACCATCACCTTGGGCGACCAGTCGCCGTGTTCCGTACCCAGCGTGGCGCCGTCGAGCTCAGCGGCGTCGAGCAGGGCGAGCGTGTGGTGCAGAAAATCGTGGCTGTCGCGCAGGCGGTGGATGAGATCGGTGGTGGGTGGGGAGATGGTGGGTGGGGAGATGGTGGGTGGGGAGATGGTGGTCATGATTTTAGTTTAGCACAGCTCCAAGCGACCGCCAATCCAATTTCCGCGGCACGCGGCCTTCCGCTACAATCACGGCGGACAGCTCACGCAGAAAATTAACCGCCGATCAACGCGGATAAACGCAGATGAAGAAATTTTAGAGGCGACGCAAAGATTTAGGGAGATTCTTCGTTAACAGGCAACTCCTAGCGCCCCTGAATCTCCGCGTTAAGTTTGTGGAATTATACCAAATGCACGCAAATCGCATCAATCGTTGGCCGTGCAGACCCCACCCCCCAACCCCCTCCCCGCGCGCGGTGAGGGGGCTTCCGAGGCTTCGTTGACAACGAACCACCGCGGAGGGGGTGGGGTCGAATGCACGACAGCGGTGGGAGCACCGCTCGGTTGTTTGTGCATGTTGCTTGCACAATTAGCCTTACCCAGAAGCTTCTCGAAAACCCGCGTTTACCTGCGCCCACCTGCGCTTCCCATTCTAAATTTGCGATTAAGGAGACAACATGGAAACGTTCATTATCGAGGGCGGCCACCCCATTCGCGGCACGGTCACGCCCATTGGCAATAAAAATGCGGCCATGCCGCTGCTCAACGCCTGCCTGCTTACCGACCAGCCCGTCACGCTGCACAACGTGCCGGACATTGGCGATGTGCAAACGTCGCTGCACCTGCTCGGCGATCTCGGCGTCGACATCGAGGATTTGGGTGGCAACAGCTTTCGGCTCTGCGCGAAAGCGGTACAGACGCCCGCACCAGACTCCACGCGCTTTAGCCAAATCCGCGGCTCGCTGACGCTGATGGGGCCGCTGCTGGCGCGCTTTGGCCACTTCCACGTCGAGGCCACGGCGGGCGGCGACGACATCGGTCGCCGCCGCATCGACACGCATCTGCAGGTCTTCGACGAGTTGGGCGCGACCTTTTCCACCAACGGCAAGTTTGAGCTGCGCAGCAGCGGTCGCCTGCAGGCCGCCGACATCCTGCTCGACGAAGCCTCGGTGACGGCGACGTTAAACGCGGTGATGGCGGCGGCGCTGGCCCGCGGCACGACGGTGCTGCGCAACGTGGCCAGCGAGCCACACGTGCAGGACGTCTGCAATTTGCTCGTGCAGATGGGCTGCCCCATCGAGGGCATCGGCAGCAACACGCTCACCGTCCACGGCCAGGAGTCGCTGGGCGGCGGTGATTTCCGGGTGGGGCCGGACTTTATCGAGATCGGCTCCTTTATCGGTCTCGGCGCCATCACCGAGGGCGAGGTGCGCATCCGGGGCGTGGACCCCGACGATCTGCGTATGATGACGATGATCTTTGGCGAGCGGCTCGGCGTGCAGATGCACCTGGAGCACGACGCCAGCGCGCCCGATCACGCCGCACATACGCTTGTCGTCGAGGCCGAGCAGGAATTGTGTATTCGGCCCGACTTTGGCGGGGCCGTTCCCAAAATCGACGACGCCCCCTGGCCCCAGTTTCCACCCGATTTGATGAGCATCGCCCTCGTGGTGGCGACGCAGGCGCAGGGCACGGTCATTATCCACGAAAAAATGTACGAAAGCCGCCTCTTCTTCGTGGATAAGCTGATCGGCATGGGCGCGCAAATCATCCTCTGCGATCCGCACCGCGCCGTCGTGGTGGGGCCGAGCGCGCTGCGCGGCCAGCCCGTCAGCTCGCCGGACATTCGCGCGGGTATGGCGCTCGTGCTCGCCGCCCTCGCCGCTGAAGGGACGACGACGATTGGCAACGTGCAGCAGATTGATCGCGGCTACCAGCGGATCGATGAAAAGCTGCGGGGGCTGGGCGCGCAGATCGAGCGGGCGTCGTGAATCTCTCGCTACCCGTTCTCCATCCCTACCATTTTGCCACAAACCTGACCGAGCACGGCTGGCATCATCTCGCGCCCAATCGCTGGCTGGCGGACGGCAGCCTCCAGCGCATCGAGCGGCTGGGCAGCGGTCGCACGGTGCGGTTGACCCTGTCCGCAGCGGGGGCGGACGCTGGGGTTTGCGTCCAAATCGAAACGGGGGATGCCCAACCAGCGTCCGCCGACGAGCAGCGCGAAATCAGCCAACGCGTGCGCTGGATGCTGCGGCTGGATGATGACCTGGCGGCCTTTCACGCACTTTGTCTGGCAGACGACGACCTGCGCGCGGCGGGCGAACGGGGGCGCGGTCGCCTGCTGCGCTCGCCCACGCTGTGGGAGGACGTCGTCAAGATGATTGCGACCACCAACGTGACGTGGCAAAATACGGTTGCCATGATCGAGCGTTTGGTGGCATCGCTGGGCACGCCCTTCCCCGGCGACGCCGTGGATACGCAAACGAAGGACGACCAGACGCCGCGCGCCTTTCCCACGCCCCAGCAGGTCGCCGCCGCCGATCCGGCCCTGTTTGATGAGACCATTCGCCTGGGCTACCGCAACGCCTTTGTGCTGCGGCTGGCCCACGAAATCAGCGACGGCACGCGTGACCTGGAGGCGCTGCGGCAGGCGGATTTGCCAGCCCCGGCGCTAAAGAAGGAGCTGCTGTCGGTCAAGGGCGTAGGTCCTTACGCGGCCAACGCGCTGCTGATGCTGCTCGGCTGCTACGACGGGCTGCCGGTCGACAGCGAATTTCGACGGCGGGTGCGCGAGCGCCACTTCGCCGCTCGCGAGAAAGCACCGACGGACGGGGAGATGGCCGCGGTTTACGAGCGCTGGGGCGCGTGGCGGGCGCTGGCCTACTGGCTGGAGGGGTGACCAATTGGAGATCGGCGATTGGCGATTGGAAGCGCCGTAGAACCAGCCCACTCTCTAATCGCCAATCGCCAATTGCAAGCAATTCGGCTTAACTCAACGACATTAACTACTGGCTTAACAACCACGCAACTGGAGCAGCACAACCCATGACCATCTCCGCCACCTACCCGCTCAGCGAACAGGCCGATTCGCTGCGCGCCAGCAGCGGGCGTCTGCTCGCCGACATCACGCTTGATGCGGCGGCGGCCGGCGCGCTGCAGCCGGACGATTTGCAGATCAGCGCCGAGGCACTGCTCGCTCAAGCCGAAATCGCACGGGAGGCGGGCTTTGGTCAGCTGGCTGAAAATCTCACCCGCGCCGCCGAGCTGACGCGCGTCCCCAACGAGGCGCTGCTCGCGATCTACGAGCAGCTGCGCCCCCACCGCGCCACCTTTGATGAGCTAATCGGCTTGGCGCGGGAGTTGGAGACGAAGTATAACGCCAGCAGCACCGCGACATTTGTGCGCGAGGCCGCCCACGTCTACCGCGAACGCAATCTGCTCCAGCGCGATTTTTAGCTAAGCCGCTCGCCCTTGCCTGAATAATTCAAGAAATCTTACCTGGGAGATTTTAGCGGTAGCAAAGAAAAAAGAATCTCTAGCGGATTTTGCGGATTGGGCGGACCAAAGCGGATTTTTGCCGCTGCTGTCTTAATAATTCGTTAGAAAATCAGTTACGACGCAATCGAACGCATCAAGAACTGGAGGAACAATCATGGCCAAACGACGCTCGAAAAAACAACGAACGCCCAACCTATCGCCGCTGAGCGTGCTGCGCCCGCGGCTGGATGCGCTGTGGCGCGAGCCGCCCAGCGCCACCGGCAGCGAGGCCGAGACCTTTGCCAAGCTGGACGGCATGACGCGCAACACACAAGCCGCCGACTTTTTGCCCATTCTTGTCCCCGCCTATGCCCTGGTGCAGGACGACGTGGACGCGGCGTGGGGCGGCCAACTGCGCGGCTGGCTGGACGAGCGCGGCCACCTGGACGCGCTGGCCGAACTGGCCGAGCAGCTGAGCCTCGACCCGGCGGCGCAGCAGGTCGCGCTGGGGTGGCTCAGCGAGAGCGGCGTGGATACGGCGCAGCTTGATCTGGAGCGACCGCCCAGCTTCTTCGACGGCTATTGGGGCGGCGACGAGTTTGACTCGCAAAGCTTCCTGATTGTGCTCTGGTACGTCAACGCCCAGCGCAGCCGCGTGCAGGGCATCAACTTTCTGATCGACAATAACCCGCCGTGGGAAGGGGCGATCAAGGATGCGCTGCTTCTGCCCCAGCGCAGCGCCCGCGACGCCCTGGCGGAGTTTGTCGCGCCGTGGCGGCAGCAGTCCGCCTATTTTGAACAGCTGGGGGCCGCCGAGGCCAAGCAGCACTTTTTGAAGGCGCTGGCGCAAAATCAAAGCGAGCAAATCCGCCTCTCGCGGGACACGGCCGCCCTGAGCGAGCAGATTCAGGAACACATTTTTAGCCTGCCGGATGCCGACGATGCGCCCGACCTCGCCTTTGACGATTTCGAGGCGCTTACCCGGAGCGGCAAAGCGGCGGAAGAGATCAGGACCTTTGAGCAGACGGTCGGTCGGCGCGTGCGCATGGGGGACGGCAAGGAGTTGGTCACGATGGACTCGCTGTCGTCGCTGGACTTGGGCTCTCCAAGGCCACTGAACGAGGATGAGGGTGAGGACGAGGGCGAGGCGTGATTTATCAGCAGACCGCAATCGCGGAGTGAGCATTCTCAAATGAGAACGGCTCCACAAGAGAATCTGGCAAATGTGCTTGCATAGGAAAAACGGAGCGACGTGTTTGCCCACGCGCTCCGTTCGCTGGTTTCAGATGATTTACTCGCTCGCTGGCGCAACGGGCGGCAGTTCCGATCCATCGATGCACCGCTCGACGCCCATCACGTGCCACAACCCCCACGGCATGTAGTCTGCCGAAATCGAGCCAACCTTTTCCCCTTCTCGCACGTATATCCAGGTGACCCCGTCCTCCTCTTCGAGCTTGGCCGCTATCTCGCCGGGCGGGTGTTCAATTTCGGGGTGATCGTTCAGATAACTATCCAAGGCCTCCTTTGGTGTCTGATAGCCGGAGCCTTCCTTTATGTCAAAATCGGTTAATTCTGCAAGCGGGCACTCAAGCGGAGCGTCTGCCAGCTGCGCTGCATCCACTGTGTCACTAGCAGCCCGCTCGACCAACATCTCCAGCGTGACCGGCTGCTCGCGGGAAGATGCCTCGTCGTAAAAGAGCAGCAAGTCCTGCGACCCGTTGCTGATGCGCAGCGTTTCACCGTCGATGAGGAGGCGGCTCCACGGGCCGTAGTAAAAGCCGTAAGTCTTCCCGCTAGGATTGGCCGTAAGCAGGAAAAGATGGCGGTCGCCCGTGAAGCTAAAGGGGAAGTCGATATCTTGGGTCAAGGTCTTGGTCTCCGCCGTGGCCTCGCCCGCCATCTCCAAGATAACCGGGTCACCGCGGGCAATTGTGCCGTCGTCCCGCAGCACTTCCTCCACTTCCACCACGAAGCGCGTGTAGGGCAGGGCAGGCAGCGTATTGCCCCGTGCATCGACTGGCCCCAGCTCCTCCCCATCCGGCCCATAACTATAGAAGGTAACGTACTCAAACACCGGCCCCACTTCGCCGATCACAATCAGGTCCGCCTTGCCGAGGAGCCCGTCGAGCGTCGTCGGCGGCGGGACGGGGGCGCTGGCGCTATCGCCCGCCTGAACGGGGACCAGCCGCTGCTGATCGGCGGTGCGCTCGGGCTGGCAGCGCCCTTCGTAGAAGTCCTGCGCGTCGCATTCCGTGCCGTCGTCGAAGATGCAGAACCCACTCGTCATATCTTCAGCAATGAGACGAGACTCAAACTGACCGCCGTTATCTTTTCAAAATTCCGCGCTCCAGTCGACGGCGGCGCAGGCGATGGTGGTTAACAGCACAATTACAGTCCACTGATGCCGCCAAATTCTATTCACTCTCACACTCCACTCAACTTTTCGACTAATGCTTGCTGCATTGAATTCAGCTTGAGGTTTATTCCATAGACTCTGCAATTTCAATTAGCTGCTTCTTAGAGATGTTTGAGTTAGCAAGCAGTCGAATCAAAAGACCATCTTGCTCGAATGCAAGTTCATGATGGTCTTTCGTCCAAACTGTCTCAATTCGATCTGCCTCAGTTGCTTTTTGCAGTGCTTCTGTGATCGACTCACCAGGAGAAATGCTGAATGATTTAGGCATATCTTTTTTTGACCCATAGGACTGAATATCCCACGTTCCCCTGAAATAGAGTCCTGGCTGTTCATTTATTGATACCTCCTCAAATGACCCTTCGCGGACAAATGGGCGCTGAACTTTGTCTGCTTTCTGTAGATAGACTGAAAAACAGTATGAATATTTTCCTGAACGATAGTACAGGTGTGCCTCACTGATGGGCGCCGATAGATATGTGCCATCCCAGAAACGACAACCAGCAGGCAATTCGGTAGGCAGAACAAAGTCAAACCCGGCCTTCTCTTGCAAATCGGCAATGTTCTCAAATAGTTCATCTTCTGAAATCGTCGAAACATCTACCGGGCCAGAGATGGTTGGCAACCCAACAATTTCGCGCGGAATAAAATGTTCGAGGAATGATTGTGCAGCCACAGGCATTGCTGCCACCAAGATTAACATCGTAAGTGCCGCAAATCCAATTGCATAACTCAATCTAACTTGTTTAAATTTGGTCACGTTAACGCTCCCTTCCTTCATGAAATGCCAAATGGGTCGTTTTGAAAATCTCGTTTTTACCTGATATTCCTTAGCCTTTTGAATAAGCCTTTCTTCTAATCCTTCACGATAAGAGTGCGACAACTGTATTGTTTCGGCGAGTTCAGACAAATCTGACAAAAGGGGCTCATCAAGTTCGAGATAACTATTAATAGGCAAAGCACTCCTTTTTGCTGGATTTTTCAGTCGCTGTTCAAATTTGTGCGGTTGGGTATTATTTGTATTCATAGCTGTAATTGTCTTCAAAAACAAACTTTTCCTTTACGTCTTTTGTTGCACGATAAATCAGCATTCTAACAGCTGGTTCGCTTTTCTGTAATATATGGCTTATTTCTTCGATTGAAAGTCCTGCAAATACATATAGAGATAATGCATTGGCTCGGTCGGGACTTAACAAATTCAGAACTTTGATAACTTGTTCCAACTCCCAACGTTCTGCAACAACTGATTCTGGCAGAGGAGATTTACTTGGAATATCAGTCATGTCTTCAATAGATGTATGCTCTACTGATAAAATCGACCCTCTCGCCCGAAAATAATCTGCCACTGTAAAGCGAGCAATTCCCATTAGCCATGCTGCAAATGAGCCTTCTCCACGATAATTTTTGATACTTTCTAACGCCTTTAAAAACACGTCAGATGTCAAATCTTGTGCATCAAGGGTGCTCCCCGTACGAGCAAGAAGATAGCGATATACTTTATCGACGTGTTGTCTATAGAGCGCAGTAAATTTCGCTGGCTCTTTGATCACTTCTGCTACGAGCTTCTGGTCAGGATTTAAATATGCCATCTTTACCTGTACAACAAATCGTTATTTGATCAGCACACATTTGCTTCTATCTTATATGTCGAGATTTTCGCCTAATTTATAACAGGCAATTTATCAAAAGAGCGCCTCAATTGAGGCGCTCTTTTGGTTCTAATCAGATGTTGATAGCCAGCTGTTTCACCAGCATTCAGTTAGCAACCAAAGGCAAATATGTCGAATTCTCGACTTGCATTGATTGCAAAATCTGCCCAGAGCTCACGATTTTCTTCATTTCCTCAATCGATACCCACGTATCAGGACCTTGTAGCCGTACCAAAAAGTCACCCTCTTGCCACCAACAGTGGTAGATGTTGATATGACCACTAGGTTGGTCAGATGCCTGAACGGAGTGAGTGAAGAAGACTACCGAACGCCCATCAACCTCTTCTTCCCAAATAGGGTGATAGACAGTAATTTGAGGGGATTCTTCCCCATCATCCAAAAAGATGCGTTCCTGTTTCAAGGTGAGCCACTGACCAGAGTCGCCCTTGTACTTCACGATTACCTTTTCCACCTTGTGTGAGGCAGTCGCAGGTGCTAATAATCGTCCTGCCTGAACTGGTTTAACCCCTTGACTTTGGAGGTAGTCTGAGTTCCATACCTCGAAGTCTACTGACTCCGGTAAAGAATCGACCAAAACCTCCTCTAAGTAGGAGCTACTGGCTTGCACCTCTGAGTCCAACATCTCTTCAGCTTCAACACTTGGCGTAGGTGCAGAGAGAACGGTCAGATTTCTTAATTGCACTTTAGTCATGATTACCCCTCCGGGTGAAAATTCATCTTTCTGAAAACAAAGTCAACATCCCTTATCACACCTCGTATACAGAAAACTATGGCATAACTCACCACTTTGATTATCATAAACATTGAGGTCATATTCCCCGTCCCAGACAATAGGGTTTCCACATTTAAATCGTCTCCTACAGTTTTCAAGTCTTGAATTTGTTCCACAATCAAAACATGGATTACAAGCGTATGCAGTGGAAGGATTAAATCCAGCCCGCACCGCGAGCCCAATCAAGGGCAAAGTCATCCCGATCTTCAACAACTGCCGTCGAGCAGGAGACGCTGTTGTTTCATTAGGCTTCGGCGCAAACGCTCGTTTCTTCCGTGCCAAGTTCCAGAGTCCCCAAGCGTTCTTGACACCTAGTATTTGAGCCAGACGAACGGCAGAAGCAAACCCCGTGAAAGTTTCTACCTTTTCGTCCCGCTCAAAAACCAGATACGGCGCTGGCTTCCAACCTTCGGGGTACGCACGATCCAGCAACTCTTTTGCTTCATTACTGCTGAGCCGAATGACCTGCAACTCATTCGACCTCTCCTCTACAAATTTAGCCAGTTGGCTGCAAACGGAACAGTTGGCATCAAACGTGAGATACTTTTGCATTGAAAATCTCCTTTGCTCAAATGATGCGGCTGACTTACAGCCAAAGGATATCAAATGCGTGGGCGAATTTCAATGACAATTTACTATCAACTCAATCACAGTTCAATCACAACTTTGACGCTCGCCTCATTGCCTCCTCGAACTGCTCCTGACTTCGCAAACGATAGCCGACACCTTTGACAGAAACGATGTATTTCGGCGCTTTGGGATTTTCATCCAACTTATGGCGCACGCGCTGTACCGTCGTCGTCACCACGTTGCGGTCACCAGTATCGGGTTCGTATTCCCACACGCCAGTCAGCAACTCTTCAAAGGAAACGGCTTCGCCCATACGACGCGCCAAAAAGGCTAGAAAAGAGAATTCCACCGGACTGAGTTTCACGCGCACCTCGCCCCGCAGCACGCGTTGTGCCTTGAAATCAATCGTCAAATCGCCAACCCGCACCATATCCTCTGCCCGTCGTTCTGCCAGCAGCTCGTCCACTTGCCGCTGCAACGTCTCCTCAACAAACGGGACGCGCAAAAGCGAAATCGAGTAGTTGGGCGGAGTTTCTGGCGCAATCATCAATACCGGCGTATCAACTTGAGATTCGAGCTGTCGATAAACGGGCACGGTCAAGTCGGGGCGGAGCGTGTCGAGAATGATAAGATCGGCAAAGTGACTTTCGTCGAGGAGTTGCTGGGCATTGACAACCGTGCGCACGTAGTGGTCGCCTTGGCCGAGGGTATGGCTAAAACCAGCGCTAGCGGGGCCTTCCAAAATCAGAACGCATTGGGGCTTTGACACGAGTTGTTCCTTTCGCTATACATCCTCGGATCGCGTAGAAAGTCGGATCGCGTAGAAAGTCGGATCGCGTAGAAAGTCGGATCGCGTAGAAAGTCGGATCGCGTAGAAAGTCGGATCGCGTAGAAAGTCGGATCGCGTAGAAAGTCGGATCGCGTAGAAAGTCGGATCGCGTAGAAAGTCGGATCGCGTAGAAAGTCAAAATTAGGAGGAAACTTACCCTACCACTGCCTTGTCGTATAATCAAATTTTTATGTGGCAGGCTTCCTGCTTGAAATTTTGAACAACAGATGAACGCATATATTATCCATCCGAAAAATCGTTGCCGACAAGCCAAAAATCCGCGCAATCCGCGCAATCCGCGGCCTCTTCTTCACAACACACTTTTCCACTTTCTTGCCCCGCCCCCACCTCCTACGCTATACTCCCTCCCATGACCCAGCCGCGCACTGATTCACCCGACCTCCCCCTCATCGAAGTCCAGCACGTGGCCAAGCGCTTTGCCACGCACCGCGAGCGGGCGCGCTCTTTGCAGCAGGCCTTTATCCGGCTGATCCAGCGCGCGCCCGTGCCGGAGCACAACTTCTTCTGGCCCCTGCGCGACGTCTCGCTCACCGTGCGTCGCGGCGACACGATTGGCATCGTCGGCCCCAACGGCTCCGGCAAGTCGACGCTGCTCAAGCTGATCACCGGCATCCTGGAGCCGACGAGCGGCGCGATCCACGTGCGCGGGCGCGTCTCGTCGCTGCTCGAATTGGGCGCGGGCTTTCACCCCGATCTCACCGGGCGCGAAAACATTTACCTCAACGGCTCGATCTACGGACTCAACCGCCAGCAAATGGACGCGCGGTTGGACGAAATCATCGACTTTGCCGAGCTGGGCGATTTCATCGACACGCCCGTCAAGCACTACTCCTCCGGCATGTACGTCCGCCTCGGCTTTGCGGTAGCGATTCACACCGAGCCGGATATCTTAATCGTGGACGAGGTGCTCACCGTCGGCGACCAGGGCTTTCAGCAGAAGTGCCTGGAGCGCATCTACGAGCTCAAGCGGCGCGGCATCGCGATTCTGCTTGTCTCCCACAGCCTGAGCGATTTGGAGCAGCTCTGTGACCGCGCCGTCTGGATTCACGAGGGCTACGTGCGCCAGGACGGGGCGTCGGCGGAGGTGGTCGACCGCTACCTGGCTTTTGCCAACGACCGCTACTACGAGCGGCGCGCAGAGAGACAGGCTGGGCGGGATGCGGATGCACCGCGCATCGAGCAGAGCGAATCGCGCTGGGGCACGGGGCAGGCGGAAATTACGGGCGTGGAGCTGCTGGACGGCAACGGCCAGCCCAGCCACCACTTCGACACCGACGGCCCGCTCCACTTGCGCCTCCGCTACCAGACGCACGAGCCCATCGAGCGGCCCGCCTTTGGCCTGGCCATCTACCGCCGCGACGGCGTCCACATCAACGGCCCCAACTCGGTCCACGAGGGCGTTGCCATCGATAAAATCGACGGCGCGGGCACGGTCGACTACGTGATCGAGGAGCTGCCGCTGCAGGCGGGCCACTACGAATTCACCGTCGCCCTCTACAACACCGATTCCACCGTCGCCTTTGATCACCACCACCGCCTCTACCCCTTCGAGGTGCGCACCCCCGCCGCCCGCCGCGCCGAAGGCGTCGTCCACCTGGACGCCCGCTGGCAGCACGCGCCGCATCACCACGTGAATGGGACAGCGCCCGCGGCCAACGATGTCGCGCCCTTAAATGGCGCGCCCGAACAAGTCGTTTTCGACCATGCCGCCTAGCCTCGTGCCGCTGCTTTCGGTTGCCGCGCTCGTCGTCGCTCTTGCCTACGCAATTTTCACGGCCCTTCAATTCTGGGCACGCGAGACCCCACCCCCAACCCCCTCCCCTCTAGAGGGGAGGGGGCTGCGAGATCACGAACGTCAACAAACCAGCATTGAGGGGGTGGGGTCGAACGCCCGCAGTTGGATCGAAGCCACCTTCTTGGCCGTCGTCAGCGCCGCTGTCCTCACCGGCTGGCTGGCGACGGGGTTGGCGACGGTCGGCCTCTTTTCGCTGACGACGCTGGCGGTCACGCTGGGCGTAATGACGTTGCTGAGTGGCCTCGTTGCCAAATCGTTCGCCGTTCGCCCCCGCTTTGTCCGGTCCACGCGTCACGAATCACTCCTCGTCGCCCTGCTCCTGCTCTGCACCCTCCTCTACTTCCGCCCCCACGACTACCTCCTCGCCGGCATCGACCCCGGCAGCTACGTCAACCTCGCCGCCGCCGTCGCCGAGACGGGCCGCTTTGCCAACCAGGGCGATCCCGCCTGGACGGCGTTGGTCACCGAGCACGCCGCGCTCACCGGTCACTACGTCGACTCCCACTCCTATCAATTTCTCGGCTGGTATGCCGAATCCACCCCCCTCGTCGACGGCCCCAGCGTCGTCCCCCAATTTTTCCCCTTCCACCCCGCGCTGATGGCCGTCGCCATCGCCGTCGGCGACGCGCTTCAGCCGCTCCTCGGCATCCCCGCGCTCGGCCTCAAGCTCGGTCTGCGCGTGACCCCGCTGTGGGGCGTGCTCGGCGTCGCCGCCATTTTCTACCTGGGCCGCACGCTCTTTAGCGCCAACGTCGGCCTGCTGGCCGCTGGCCTGCTTGCCCTGTCGCCGCTGCAAATTTATTTTGCCCGCTATCCCACCACCGAGCCGCTGACGCTGCTGCTCATTTTCTGCGCCCTGTGGGGTTTTCAGCAGCTATGGGAAGGCATGGGTAGTGGCGAGGCGCGCCCCGCCACTACCCATGCGGCGGACGGCGCAAATCATCAACCAGACGATCCACGAAAGATCAGTCCCCTCCTCCAGGGGGGGAGGGCTAGGGAGGGGTCCGCGCTGGCCCCACCCCAATTCATCGCTCAAAAGCAATCTATCAATCGAGGAACAGACTCGCAAAGTCGATCTACCAACGCCCCCTCCTTCACAGCCGCTAAGTTTGCCGAAGGGGGAGAAACAGAAAAACCGCTTTCCACCAGCGAAACCCCACCCCCAACCCCCTCCCCTCTAGAGGGGAGGGGGCTACAAGGCTTTGCTCCCCCACGAGCCAACTTTGAGGGGGTGGGGTCAGCAACCGGCTTCTTCACCGCCGCGACCCTCGGCGCCGCCCTGCTCACCCGTATTGATCTCCCCCTTGTCGTTGCCTTCCTGCTCGCCTTCACCGCTCTCCGCTGGCGACAGGGCCGCTGGTCGCGCGGCTGGACAATGTTTGCCGCCACCTTCACCGCGCTGGCGACCTACGCCGTCGCCTCTGCGCTGCTGATCAACGATACCTACGTGCGCCACACCTACGGCGGCGTGCTGCCGCAGCTTGGCGGGCGCAACGCGGTGCTGGTCGCCGTGGCCGGGCTCGCGCTGGCCGGGGTCGCTCTGGCGATTTATCCTGTCGTCGCCGCCCGCTTTCCCCTCCGTCGCCTGCTCGACGCGCGACCCACCCGTCTTGCGCTCGCCGGTGCGCTGATTGCCTTGAGCGTCTACGCCTACTTTATCCGTCCCTTCACCAGCGAGCGGCTCGACGCGCAAAATTGGGTGCGTCTCGGCTGGTATCTCACCCCGCTCGGCCTTGCGTTGGCGACACTGGGCTGGGCACACATTCTGCGCCGCGCCTCGCTCGTGCGCATCGGCCCCGTTGTGCTCATTGGCTTGCTGACCACCGGGCAGTACGTCTTTCGCCTGCTCAACAACCCCGTCCAAATTTACGGAATGCGCCGCTACGTGCCCATTGTCCTGCCCACGTTGATGCTGGGCACAGCGGTGGCCATCTTGGCTCCGCTGGCTTGGCGCCGCGGCACGCCCAAGCGGCGAGCGGCGCTCTCGGTCGCGCTGGCCCTCGCGCTCGTGGTTGGGATGATGTGGCAGGGGCGCGGCCTGTTTTCGGTGCGCGAACTGCGCGGCTCCGTCGAGCAGATCGCCGCCATCGATGCGCTGCTGGGCAACGATAGCGGCCGAGACGCCATCGTCCTGCTGACAGCCGTCGACGCCGAAACGGACGACGGCCTCGCCCCCTCCACGCTGCCCGACGAAATCGGCGTCCCCCTTGCCTTTGCCTTCAGCCACAACGTTGCGACCCTTCGCTACACGCAAAATCAGGACGGAACCACCACGCTCGACCCCCAAGCGCTCGCCGCCCTGCTCGCCGACGTGCGCGCTTATGCCAGCGAACGCAATCTTTCCCTGCGGCTCGTCAGCGCCACGCCGCTCCCCGCCACCCTCACGACGCAGTTGAGCGCAAGTCCAGTTGGCTCCGTCACCATCGACGTGCCCCAGCTCGAACTGACTTACCGACACTTTCCCCGCACCATTGAGCACCGCCAGTACCCGGTCGACATTTATCGCGTGGAGTGAGGTGATTGGTTCCTAGCTGGATGGCGCATCAGAACAGCACTTGGCCCTCAAATTGACCTGTTAGGAGAAAACAAAACGGTTGACAATCGGGGGCACGTCTACTACAATCCAGCCAGTCTAGCCAGCTTGATCCGGGCGACGATTGTGAATCAAACCCGGCAGCTGCAGGACGCCAAAAACCAATTTAGCCGCGTGGTAAATAATGCGGTGGAGCAGGGGCCGCAGATCGTGACAAGGCGAAAACACTGAGACGCCAAACGCGCCTGCGTCACTGGCTCGATAATGATTTGGCGGCTGGCTGCCAAGGCCGCATCTTTCCGCTTGACGTTGCCGCCTTACGCTACGAGATGATATTGGTCACCCGCAGTGTAAAGGGTTTTTAGCGAACTGACGTAAAGCTACTCAACTCCTGGGACAACGACGTTGGGTTAGCAACCGACGGCAGCGACCCTCAGCAACCCATTGAAAACAGAGAATATGAAACGCAAAGTCCTCATCACCGGCGCGGCTGGCCGCATCGGCCAATATCTCACCAATCAGTGGCGCGACCGCTACGATCTTGTCCTCACCGACGTGAAGCAGCCCGACGAAACCCACGGCTTCCCCTTCCACCAGGCCGATCTCGCTGACTTCGACGCCGTGCGACCGCTTGTCGACGACATCGACACCGTCGTCCACCTCGGCGCGGACCCGCGCATGGAAGCACCGTGGGAAAGCCTGCTGCCCAACAACGTCATTGCCGTCTACAACATCTTTGAAGCCGCGCACCAGGCGGGCTGCCGCCGCGTAGTCTTTGCCTCCAGCGTCAACGCCGTCTTTGGCTACCCGGACGATGTTCAGGTCAAGACATCGATGCCCGTGCGCCCGCTCAACCTCTACGGCGCGACCAAGTGCTGGGGCGAGGCCGTCGCCTGCTTCTACGCGGACCAGCGCGATCTCTCGGCAATTTGCCTACGCTTTGGCGCGGTGTCGCACACGCCGGACGAAGCGCCCAAAGCAGCGGAGCGCTACAACCTCGACCACTACTACTTCGACATCATCCTCACCTACGCCGACCTCACCCGGCTCGTCCAGGCCAGCATCGACGCGCCGGACGACGTGCGCTACGAAGTCTTCCACGGCGTCTCGGACAACAAGTGGAAGCGCCTTGACATCAGCGACGCGCGTGCAATAGTTGGCTACGCGCCCCGGGATGATTCGTTTGCGATTGCCCGGGAGCTTGCGGAGCAGCAGTAGGCTACCCTTGCTCCGCAAGGTGACGTTGATGGTCTGTCCCGCCGAACTGTTACTCACCAGCCTTTGTGGTTAAACCAAGCTTGTTACATAGCGGAGCATATGTGACCCGCAACGCAACCCAACCCCATGACCCAATCCAAACGCTTCGCCATTCTCGCCGAGCGCCCCATCAACCAGGAAACCTTTGTCGAGGAGTGGCCGGAAGCCGGGCTGATGGTGACCGACAGCCCGTACGATCCCGTACCCAGCCTGCGCATTGCAGAAGGTAAAGTCGTCGAAATTGACGGCAAAGCGCGGGTCGATTTTGACGCGCTCGACCACTTTATTGCGTCGCACGGCCTCGACCTCGCGGTGGCCGAAGAAGCGATGGCGACCGACTCGCAGCAGCTTGCCCGAATGCTTGTCGACATCAACGTGCCCGCCGCCGAGGTGCGCCGCTTGGCCGCGGGCTGCACGCCCGCCAAGCTCTGCGACATCACCCGCCACCTCAACGTGCTCGAGATGATGATGGGGCTGGCGAAGATGCGCGTCCGTCGCACGCCCGCCAACCAGGCGCACGTGACCAACTGGCGCGAGCACCCAGCGCTGCTCGCCGCGGACGCCGCCGAAGCCGCCCTGCGCGGCTTTGCCGAAGTGGAGACGACGGTGCGCGTGGCGCGCAACGCGCCCTTCAACGCGCTGTCCGTGCTCGTCGGCACGCAAACGGGGAGCGGCGGCGTGCTCACGCAGTGCGCGGTCGAGGAGTCGCTCGGCCTGCGGCTGGCGATGAAGGGGCTGGTCAGCTATGCCGAGACCTTGAGCGTTTATGGTTCGGAGCGCTCCTTTACCGATGGCGACGACACGCCGTGGTCAAAGGCCTTTCTGGCCTCGGCCTACGCCTCGCGCGGCGTCAAGGTGCGCTTTACGAGCGGCACCGGCTCCGAAGCGCTGATGGGCCACGCCGGGGGCTGCTCGATGCTCTACCTGGAAGCGCGCTGCCTGCTCGTGACGAGGGGCGCGGGCAGCCAGGGCGTGCAAAATGGCTCAATTTCGTGCATCGCGCTGCCCGAATCGCTGCCGGGCGGCGTGCGCGGCGTGCTGGCCGAAAATTTGCTGGCGGCCATGCTGGGGCTGGAGGTCGCTTCGGGTAACGATGCTTTGGCGTCGCACTCGCCCATTCGCAAAGCGGCCAAGCTGATGCTGCAATTTATCCCCGGCACGGACTTCATTTTCTCCGGCTACAGTGCCGTGCCCAAGCGCGACAATCTCTTTGGCGGCGGCAATTTCGATGCCGAAGATTTTGACGACTACAACGTCCTGCAGCGCGACATGCAGATCGATGGCGGCGTGCGCCCCGTAAACGAAGCCGACGTGCTGGCGATCCGCCGCCGCGCCGCCGAGGCGATCCAGGCCGTCTACGCCGAGCTGGAGTTTCCAGCCATCTGTGACGAAGAGATCGAGGCGGCGACCATCGCCCATTCCAGCGACGACATGGTCGGCGATAAACTACCCGCGCGCGACTTGGTGGCCGATTTGGAGGCGGCGGACGCCTTTCTGGCGAGCGAGCGCTCGATGCTCGAAGTGGTGGCCGCGCTCGATCGGCGCGGCTTTGGCGACGTGGCGCGCAACGTCCTCGAAATGGGTCGACAGAGAGTGGCGGGCGATTATTTGCAGCCATCGGCAATTTTTACGACCAACGGCTCCGCGTACAACGGCGTCGATGATGACGCTGCTGCCCAAACCGGCAGCGCCAACAATAACGGCCACTTTCACGTGCGCAGCGCTATCAACGATGTCAACGACTACGCGGGGCCGGGGACGGGCTATCGCGTGCAGGAGGCGGGCACGCGCTGGGACGAAATCCAGCGTATTCCCCAGGCCAAGCCGCCGCACGACTTTATCGACGCGCAGACGGGCGAGCCGGCGGCCAACCTGCACGAACTCGGCCCCGCCCAAGCGGGCACGCGACCGGAAATCATCGTCGGGGTGGGCCCCGCCTTTGGCACGGCCTTGACGTGCACCATCAACGAACTTGACCACGAAGCCGTGCTCGCCGCGATCCTCACGGGCGTCGCCGGGGAGGGGCTGACTGCGCGGGTGGTGAAGGTTTATCACTCGTCGGACTGCGGCGCAATTGGGCATGTGGCCGCGGGCTTGAGCGGCGCGGGCGTGGGCATTGGCCTGCAGTCGAGGGGCACAACGGTGATCCAGCGTCGCGGGCTGGCTCCGCTGGACAATTTGGAGCTTTTTCCGCAGTCGCCGTCGCTGACGCTCGACCACTTCGAGGCGATTGGCCGCAACGCGGCGCGCTACGCCAAGGGCGAGCGGCCCACGCCCGTGGCGGTGAAGGTCGACAACTGGGCGAGGCTCAAGCTGATTGTGAAGACGGCGCTGCTGCATCGACGCGAAACGGAGTCGGTGCGCGAGCAGCCGCCGGTCGAGCTATTCTTTGATTGGGAGCCGGACGTGTAGCAAAGAGGCGATTTTAACGTTTTCTACGACAAATGTCGTAGTGTTTTTGCAAAATATCTGTACAATACATGTGTAATGTTCCGAAGGGGTTTGTGCTATAATAACTGATTCGAGAAGTTAATTGGCTGTATCACATTGACTTCAATAGATCAGTTATTCGTAAAGCGTAATTTATGCTAAGGGCACGTGCGATAGCTCGCACAGAATGAAGAGAAGTTTGTGAACAAGGAAACATTACGCATCACGATTCAGGAGTTGCGAAAACCGTGGTCGCTAAAGGAAATTGCGGTTGCGATGCAGCTGCTGAAAGAGTTTGAGCGGCTGCGTGAGGAAGCCGTTCAGCGGGGACACCCGCTGGGCGAAGGGGAGCTGAGGGGGTACGTCGAGATTTGGTCCGAATTTGCTATGCTGCTGCGGGAACAGATTGAGCGCTGGCGACAGGATGCCAGTACGTCCAGCGGCAGCCGCAGCGCCGAAGCACGCTTTCACGCTGAAATCTGGCAGGAGCGGCTGGTGCAGGATGTGCTGCGCCATCTGGGCCACCGCTAAGGCTAATCCAAGAAAATAAGTGTACAGCGACCGTCGTAGGGTATGGTTAATTTTCTGGAACGGCCCAACTCCTCATCGCTCCCTCTCCCTAGTCTGGTGCCTCCGGCAAAATTCCGCACCTCCCCCTTTGTCTTGCTGAGATGTCTTGCTGAGAAGCACTCGTGAAATTTGACGACCTCGATCACAAGATGCGCCGCTTTGAGACGGCGCACGACCACTGCGTGCTGCCGGGCCTCCACATGGTGGCCCGGCTGGACGGACGCGGCTTTACCCGCCTGACTAAAGAAGTCCACGCCTTTGACGTGCCTTTCGACGAAATCTTCCGCGACCACATGACGGCGACCGTCGAACACCTGATGCAGTGCGGCTTCCGCGTCGTCTACGGCTACACCCAGAGCGACGAAATCTCGCTGCTCCTGCACCGGGACGAAGAGAGCTTTAATCGCAAGCTGCGCAAGCTCAACTCCGTGCTGGCTGGCGAAGCCAGCGCCAAATTCTCCGCCCGCCTCGGCGACGTCGCCGCCTTCGACTGCCGCATCAGCCAGCTCCCCACGCTCGGCCTCGTCGCCGACTACTTCCGCTGGCGGCAGGAGGATGCCCACCGCAACGCGCTCAACTCGCACTGCTACTGGCTCCTGCGCCACGAAGGCCAATCCGTGCGCGCGGCGACCAGCGCGCTGCACAAGCTCTCCGTCGCGGACAAAAACGAGCTGCTTTTCCAGCGCGGCATCAACTTCAACGATTTGCCAAGCTGGCAAAAGCGCGGCGTGGGGCTCTTTTGGGAAGGTTACGAGAAGGTGGGGTTGAACCCGATCACGGGCGAGCAAGCAACGGCGCAGCGGCGTCGGATCAAGGTCGAGCTGGAGCTGCCGCTGCGGGACGAGTACGCGGCGTTGATGGGCCACCTTGCGCAAACGTAGAGAGGTCGGCGTGGCATAATAGACCTGTTCCTGATTAACAAATCCCGCTAAAAATTGGGGGACGCCGCTCGACCGTAGTCGGGGGGCGTGCTCTCCGACTACGATCAAACACAAGCCTCGCCAGCATTATGCTTTGTTTGCTTACTTGGGAACGACTCTCATTTTCAAAAGCGGTAAGAGAAACTCGTGGAGAAGACAGTGATGCAGAATCCAACCGTTGCCCAGCTTCAACGCCGGCTCGGCCCGCTCGACGCGCGCCAGCTTCAGGCGTGGCGCGCGATGAGCGGCGCCCAACGGCTCGAGATTGCTTTTCAAGCTTATCGCTTCACCTTGAACATCGTCAGGCTAACCGAGCGCAAACGGGCGCCAGATTTGTCCTCGGAAGAACTCGCTTACCGCGCGTTACCCGCCGGATGCAGGGCAATCAGAAACTAAGTCGAGAATACGATAATGCCGGTACAACCTGATGAGCTAAAAGATTTCTTCGTTTACGTAATCAGCGTTCTAGAACGAATCGGATTCCGTACATGGTTGTAGGTGGATTTGCTGCTATCTTTTACGGCGAACCTCGGCTGACAATCGATGTAGACATTGTCGTCGACATGCGACCACATCAAATTAATCCGTTTGTCGGGGCATTCCCATTCCCGACTACTATATGAGTGAAGAAGCCATCCACGACTCGCTGTTGCGTACCTATCCGTTCAACGTCATTCAACCCTCAACCGGTGCAAAAGTTGATGTCGTGCCGCTGCCCAAAAATCTCTTCTCCCGCATGGCATTTCAGCGGAGACAACAACTCGAATATGATGCAGAAGGTGGAACAGCCTACTTTATTACTGCCGAAGACATTGTCCTTGCGAAACTGATTGCCTTCCGCGAAACTGATTGCCTTCCGCGAGACTGAATCGGACAAACACATGCGTGATGCACGTGGCGTGCTGCTGCTCCAGTGGGATACAATCAATCTGAGCTCTGTCAGGCGAGGGGCCGAAGGCGCGGGCGTTGCTCATCTTAATCGACTGATTGAAATGGTAAAGAGCGAACTGGGCTAGCCGACAAACTGCAAAGTCATCTTTCTCATTTTTTGACCAAACCTTGCGCCCACCCCTATAATTTACGACATTTGACGGACACGGAACTCACATCACGCACACCCATGAACGAAACGCTCACCGCCGACCTCGTCGCCGTCCAGGAAGAACTCGCGCCACAATTCAAAGCCCTGCGCACCTCGCTCAGCGCCCTCAAGCAGGCGACGCGGCTTGCCGCCGAAGAGCAGAGCGACGCGCTCGCCATGCAAAAGGTACAGGCCAAGCTTGCTCAGGCCAGCGAGCTGCTGGACGACGAGCAGATGCAGCGCGTCGTCGATGCTTTTGGGCAGGAGACGCAGAGCGCGCTCGAATCGCTCGCCTTTGACTTTGCCCGCGAGCTCAAGGAAATTTTCGCCCAGCGCGGCATCACCATCGAAGGGCGACCACCGCGCTTGGTGGTGGACGACCTCGTGCTGCACATCGACATCGGCACGCGCAAGGCGCAGTGGCTCTACGGCAAAGAGCCGCTCACGCGACCGATTCCCCTCTCCTTCGGCCCGATCCTCAAAGCCTACGAGCGCCAGCGCAAAGCTGTTCTGGAGCGCTCGCTCAACGTGCCCGAATTTTTGCAGGAGCTCTACACCGCTTGGCAGCAGGTGATCGACAAGCGCACGCAGCGCCCCAGCGGTGGTCGCGCCAGCTTGGTCGAAGTCTACAGCCAGGTCACCCTCAACCGGCAAAATACCCGCTTCTGGAATGCCCCCGCCCGCTCCACTTTCAAAGATTACGAGCGTCCCCTCTTCGTGCGCGACATCGTGCTGAGCCAGGAGAATCCCACGGTTCAAGTCGACGGCGAGACGCGCCGCATGAGGCTCGGCGGCGCCACCAAAGCCCAGGCCGACAGCGCCGCCCGCAGCGTCTGGATTCCCGCCAGC
Source organism: Caldilineaceae bacterium (assembly GCA_965213535.1). Taxonomy (GTDB): domain Bacteria; phylum Chloroflexota; class Anaerolineae; order Caldilineales; family Caldilineaceae; genus JBCCFC01. The sequence continues at coordinate 6,690,955 of OZ243888.1, read as the reverse complement.
GCGCTCGATGGCGAATACTACGCCACGATTACCTTTGATTCGAGCGATTAACGCGGGGACCGGGAAGGCGAAGAAATTAACGCAAAGGCGCAAAGACGCAAGGAGTTATCTCATATGCCACGCTTGGTTGGGCAGGGATTAAGTCGTAGAGCACTGGCAAATTTTTATTCAGTCGTGCAATTTACGAGCCGTCTCCCTTGCGCCTTTGCGCCCCTGCGTTAAAATTTGTAGCGTTAGATAATTCTCAAGGAATCCGTTTATGTCTCTCTCCCCGTTACTAGCGCGCCAGATTATCGAAGTCCTGGGCAGCTCGGGGACGCCGCCGTCGCGGGGGGTGCAGTATTTTAACGTGGGCAACCAGTCGCTGCTCGATGCGCTGGACGAGTACTATTTGTCTTCGTATTTACAAGATGGCGGCGCGGCCTACAAGATGGTCGTCGGTGACTACGGCAGCGGCAAGTCGCACTTTTTGTATTGCCTGCGCGACATCGCCTGGAGCAAGAATTTCGCCGTCTCCAAAGTCGATCTCAGCCCGGTGGAGACGCCCTACAACGACCAGCGGCTCGTCTATGGAGCGGTGGCGCGCAACCTGATTTGGCACGAAGCCGACAGCGACCTGGCCGAAGAGCGCGGCCTGCCCCGCTTTTTGGAGGGGACGCTGCGCAAAATCGTGCTCGGCGCGGATTCCGCCGCCCCGTTCAGCCTGGAGCTGCTCAACCACCCCAACTACCGCGGCCTGATCGACACCGTCGACGCCTCCTTTATCGACAGCGCGGCCTACAAATACGCCGTCATCGGCTACTTCGAGGCGCTGATCCGCGACCAGGACGACCGGCTCGATTCGCTCACCCGCTGGCTCTCCGGCAGCGCCACCACCCCCGGCGACACCAAAACTCTGCGCGAGATCGGCGTCACCGGCAAGGTAACGCGCACCAATGCCTTTCGGATGCTGCGCTCGCTGGCGCAGACGATTCGCGCCCTCTCCTACAGCGGGCTGGTGCTGCTCTTTGACGAAGTCGACCGCATGGCGAGCATTGGCGGCAAGGCCGAAAAGCTGGCCACGGACAACCTGCGCGAGGTCATCGATCGCTGCCGCGACGAGCTGCCCGGCGCGCTCTTTGTCTACGCCGTGCCGCCCCAGTTTCTCCACGACATCGTGCCGCGCTACCCCGCCCTGCAGCAGCGCGTGCGCGCGCCCGGCCGCTTCTCGCGCGCCAACCACTTCAGCCCCCAAATCAGCCTCGACCAGCTCGACCTCGCCGAGAACGAGCTGATGGTCGCCATCGGCGAAAAGCTGATCCCGATCTACGAAACGGCCTTCAAGACCGGGCTGAACGTTCAAACCCAGTACGCCAACGCCGCCATCCTGGCCAACATTGCCCGCGACGTCTTCCTGGACATCAGCCACCGCCGCATCTTCGTCAAGGCCTTTGTCACCACGCTGGCTCGCCAGCACGCCAGCGGCGAGCACGTGCTCACCGAAGAAGAGGCCACGGCGATTATCCGCGGCCAGGTCGACGAGCTGGAGGGGGGCGAGACGCCGCCGTATTGAGCGGGTGAATACGTGATGCGTGAGCGTGCTGCGAGAGGAGCGACTGCGATGCACGGCATAAAACATGGTCGGGTAGCGGTCGCGTGTATGCCGTGCGTTGCAGTCATTGACCGACCAAGGTGAAATTGTTTGGATCATGCGTCGCACGCACGAGGCGGACACAAATTCATCTGCTATCCGAGCCAGCGCCGTGCATCGCACTCGACCAAAACATTTTGTGTATAAAACATGGCAACCAACAAACCAGCCCTCTGCGCCCTTGCGCCTTTTCGTTAATTTTCTTGACTTTCGAGACTTCACCCACCCATGATCGGCGAAACCGTCACCCATCCGCAATATGGCTCCGGCACGATTCTGGCCCAGTATCGCAACGGGGATGAGTGGATGGTGCGCTTTGAGAGCGGGCTGCGCTTTCGCCGCCCGCGCCGCGAATTTGAGAATCAAATGGACACAGCGCCCCATCTCACAAACGGCTTCACCCCGCAGGGCACGCTGTCGCCCGTTGTCCCGGCTTACGACTTCGAGCCGATGACGCAGACGCAGTTCGAGGCGCGCCAGCTCGTCGAGGCGCTGCGCGTGGGCGTGGCCCCGGTGCAGCACATCAACGAGCTGACCATTGGGCTGGCCGAGGAGCGCGCACAGCTCGCCGCCGGTCTCAGCCACGCGCACGGCAGCGGCGGCAGCGCCTTTGCCGTCATCGGCGACTACGGCTTTGGCAAGAGCCACATCGTCGAGCTAACGGCGCAGGAGGCGCTGCAGCGCAACTTCCTCGTCGCCACCGTCAGCCTCGATCTGCAGGAGCTGCCGCCCCACCGCTCGTTTGACATCTATAGCGGCCTCATGCGCAACCTGCGCAGCCCCGATTCCGACATTCGCGGGCTGGAGCCGCTGCTCTCGCAGGCTGTCGTGCGCCCCGATTTGATGGAGCAGTTGACGGACTTGACCACGGTCGACAACGATCCGCTGGCCGTTGGCCTCCAAGCATTGGCCGCTACCTCCGCCACCCGCCAGCAGCGGGCGTGGCAGGCGTGGCTGATGGGCGGGCGGCGCGTCCAGCTGATGAACCGGGCCAAGCCGCGCGGCGTCAAATTTCCCAGCATTTACCGAGTCGGCCACAACGCGCGCCAGGTTGCTTATTTGTTGAGCGGCGTCAGCGTGCTGGCGCGGCTCGTCGGCTACAGCGGGCTGTGCGTGTTGATCGACGAAGCCGAAAGCTACTCGCTGCTGCGCGCTTACCAGCGGCCCAAGGCCAGCACCTTTTTTAGCGCGGTCATTTACGCAGCGCTGCATGATCAGCAAACGCAGCTGCGCGAGGAGGACTTTCCGCAGCATCGCTACCGCGCCTACCCGCTCGCCTACGCGGACAAGCAGTCGCTCTTCTTTCTCTTCACCGTTACCCGCAGCGAAAATCGCCTGCCGCTGGAGGAATGGCTGGCCGACGATCAAATCCTCGATCTGGAGCCGCACCAGACGCCGCAGGAAATTGGTCAATACCTCGAAAAGGCCATGAGCTACCACGCGCAGGCCTACGGCTACGAAATCGGCGAGCGCCAGCGACAAATCCGTCGCGGCGCCGCCGAGCACCTGGCGCTGGGCATGAAAAGCGGCCAGCTCAGCATCCGCGGCGTCGTGCGCCTGAGCGTCGAGCTGTATGATTTGCTCTACATGTACCCCGATTACGAGACGGCGACGCTGCTCGACGAGCTGCGCTCGATGGTGCGCACGTAGCGCGTCTAGACGCTCCGCATTGTCGCAAGGCCAGATGATAACTAAGCATTCGATTCAGGGCAATCAAATGGCGGCGAGACAATCTGTCATTCCCGCGCAGGCGGAATCCATGCTAAACCGACCACAAATGTTCACTTCTACAAGAACGACAAAATTTGACGTCTCCGCTGCTCTCCCTCTGAGCGTTGCTTGATAGCAAACTCTGTCGCCTAACAAGTGAAAACCAACGAGCGTGGATTTCCGCTCACTCGACTCGTTAGCTATCCATGGATTCCCGCCTTCGCGGGAATGACAAATTTTGATTCCCCCGCTGGTCTGCCTCTGAGCTTTTGTTGAGCAGCGTCTACAGCTGGCCGACAACTCCACTATGCCCACCTCCCCCCAAGCCATCCGCCGCCGACTCCCCCACACCTGGTCCCCCTTCTTCACACGACACGGCAGCCTGACCGCCATCCAGCAGCTCGCCATCCCGCCGATTCTCGACGGGCAAAACGTGCTGCTCATTGCCGCCACCGCCGCGGGCAAGACGGAGGCCGCCGTCGTGCCGCTGGTGCAGCGCTATTTTTTCCCTGCTGCCGCCGCCGCCGACCAGCGACCGCTCCCGCAAACCGGTCTGCGCGTCCTCTACCTCTGCCCCACCCGCGCGCTCACCAAAGATTTGTACGAACGTCTGGCCCGCCCGCTGGCTGACCTCGCCATTTCGTTTGCCATCAAAACGGGCGACACCGCCGCCGTCTCGCTGCAAGCGCCGCCCCCGCTGCTGATCACCACCCCGGAATCGACCGACTCGCTGCTCACGCGCGGGCCACGCCTCTTCACCGAACTTGCCGCCGTCGTGCTCGACGAAATTCACCTCTTCGACCACTCCGAGCGCGGCGATCACCTGCGCTGCCTGCTGCGGCGCATCGAGCACATCCGCGCCTACCACCAGCAGCGCACCGGGCAGGAAATTCGCCCGCTCCAGCGCATCGCCCTCTCCGCCACCGTCCCCGATCCGGCGGGCGTAGCCGAGCGCTACCTAATCGATCAGGCCGCTTTTGTTGACGAAGAGCGAGCGGCGTACAAAATTATCAGCGTGCCGGGGCAGCGCGCCATCGACGCCGAGGTGGTGCAGATCGACGGGCTGGCCGCGGTGGTGCAGCAGATCACTCGCCGCGCCGCCGAACCGCTTGCGATTCGCAAGTCCCTCTTCTTCTGCAACACGCGCCGCGAAGTCGAGGAGAGCGCCGCCTTCCTGCGCGAGCATTTGCCCTTTGCCGCCCGCGTCTTCGTCCACTATTCCAATTTGGATGCGCGACTGCGCGCCGAAGTCGAGGCCGATTTTGCGGCGGCCAGCGTCGCCCTCTGCGTCTGCACGTCGACGCTTGAGCTCGGCATCGATATCGGCAGCATCGACGACGTGGTGCTGCTCGGCCCGCCGCCGACGCTGACTTCATTTCTGCAGCGGATTGGCCGCGGCGGGCGGCGCACGGGGATCACGCGCGTGCTCTGCCTGGCGCGCTCGCCGCTGGAGGAAGCGCACTTCGAGGCGCTCCTGCTGCTGGCCCAGGGCGACGACCCATCGACTGACTATCAGCGGCCAGCCTATCACTTTCGCCCGTCGGTGCTGGTGCAGCAGAGCTTTAGCATCCTCAAGCAAAGCCCCACCGGCGCAATCCGGCTGGCCGACCTGAGCCGCGTCGCCCCCGACCCCATCGACGACGAAACGGTGCGCAAAATCTTCACCAACCTGACGCGCCACGATTATCTGCGCCCCGCCCGCCTCGGCGAGTGGCGACCCGGTCCCGCGCTGGACGAGCTGGTCGACACCCACGAAATCTACAGCAACATTGGTGATGGCTCGACGAGCAGCTGGACGCTGATCGATGCGTACACGAACAAGGCCATCGCACAGACGGGTCGCGTGCGGGTCGCGGGGGAGAGGCTGCTGATGGGTGGGCGCTCGATGGAAGTGGTGTGGCGCGACCGCTGGCGCTTGGGCGTGCGGCCCAGCCAGCTTCCCTTTTCCTTTCTCCCGGATGAGGAATCCATGCCACAGCAGGAGCCGCGCATTACCTCCACCCCCTTTGCCGTCCCGCTCGACGTAAGCCGGGGCGTGGCGGCGCACCTGGGTTTTTTGCCCAACCAGATTGTGCTGCTGGCGGAGCAGGGGGGCACGTGGCTCTTTCACTTCTGGGGCGCGATGTACGGCGCGCTGCTCGCTGGCATTCTGCAGGAACAGCTCGACCCGGCGCTATTGCGGAAGAGCGACTGGGATGACGCCGAGGAGGCGCAGCTGATCCGGGTGCGCAACGAGCACTGCCTGCGCCTGCCCAAAGCGCTCGCCAACCTGCCGCCGTGGGACGACGGCATTGCGGCGCACGAGCTGCGTCGCCTCGTCCCACGCTTTGCGGGCTTCCTCAATCTGGGCCGCTTCCACGATCTGCTGCCGCCGTCGCTGGCCCATCGCGTGGTCGTCGAGCTGTGTGATTTGAGGCGAATGGCGCGGCTCTATCAGGAGGCCGTGCTTGTCGTGCCAACGCCGGAGCAGAGGGAGCGGTTGCAGACGCTCGAGTGAGGGCCGGCGACCGCCACGTTCTGGCCGGGAAGCGTACCGCGAGTTAGCTTTGCTCTGCAGGGTGGCAGCAAGTATTTACCTCGACCCATGTCAAATTCCTCAAATTGAGGGTAAGGGTCAGCCCGTCACGGCCCGTAGACAGCTGAACGTACCCAACCACGTCCGGGCCGTGATTGTCACCTGCTCTTGTTGGCTTTCGCATCAAGAAATTGATAGAATGCACGGGCATAGCGGCTGGGCGTGCCCAGCCGCTATGCCCGTGTCTGTTCATCATATAGTTCAATAAACCCATGAACCCTCAACTTCCCCGACTCGGCTTGGCTCTCAGCGGCGGCGGCGTGCGTGCACTGGCCCACATTGGCGTGCTCAAGGTGCTGGACGAAGCGGGGCTGCGGCCCAGCAGCGTGGCGGGCACAAGCATGGGCGCGATTGTCGGCGCGCTCTACGCCGCGGGCAAAACGGGCGAGGAGCTGGAGGCCGAGGTGCTGCGACTGACGGGTTTTGGGCAGATTTTGCAGTTTGTGGACTGGCTGCCCTCCACGCGCGGCCTGATGAACGGACAAAGCTTGTCCAACTACATCAAAGGGCAGCTCGGCGGCGACATCACCTTTGACGAGTTGCCCATTCCCCTGGCCGTGACCACCACCGACATGCGCAGCGGGCGCGGCCTCAACCTCAGCAGCGGCTCGGTAATCGATGCGATTCGCGCGTCGCTCTCGCTGGTGGGCATCTTTACGCCCGTCGAGCAGGACGGCCACCGGCTGGTCGATGGCGGCTTTCTCAACCACCTGCCCGCCGATCTGGCGCGCGAGCAGGGGGCGGAGGTGCTCGTGGCCGTCAACATCAACAGCAGCGTGCTCTACGGCGAGGAGGAAGAAGAGCTGATCCGCGGCACCTTCCCCCGCTTCACCCCGCCCGCGGTGACGGACCTGATTCAAATCAACAGCATCATGGTGCGCGAGTTGACGCGGCTGCGGCTGGCCGAAGCGAAGCCAGAATTTCTGCTGGCTCCCAACATTCCGCCCAGCATTGGTTCGCTGCACGGGCTGGAGCTGGCGGGCACGGCCATCGAAGCGGGTGCAGCGGCGGCGCGCGCGGTGCTCCCCGAACTCCAACAGATGATGGGAGAAAAGGCGTGAGTAAGTTTGCCGAAAGAGACCACCGAGCGGGTAGCGCCGATTTCTACGCCCTGCACCTGATCCAAAACCGTGCCGCCCACGCGCTGAGCAAGCGCCAGCAGGCCGCGCGCCTCCTGCTCGGCCTGCCAGCGGGCGAGCCCCTTGCAGCCGACGATCTCACGCTGGCTGATTTGGAGGCGACCGTCGACGACTGGCGTTTTTTGATTCCAACCGGAGCCGACGAGCGCGAGGCGCTGGCGAACGCGCTGCAAGAGCGTCACCAATTTGGGGCAGAAGATGCGCCGGGAATGGCGGCGGCGGTAAATGGCGATGGTTGGATCACGAGTGCGGCGCACGGTCAGCTACCAGAAGGGGAAGGCGAGGATGACGGAGACCGTGCAATGCACTCGCGATCGTCGAGTGCATTGCACGGTCTTCCGAATCAAAACTTACCGGTCGAGACAGCCGACCGTGCGCTGCACTCCCCGCCCGACCAGGCCAATCAGCCCGAAAACCGTCAGCCCGACTCCGCCGACCCCCTGCGCGACGTGATGCGCGAGCTTTCGTGGCACTATTTCTACCGCGGCGACACGCTCTTCGCCGAGGGCGAAGCGGCCGATCACCTCTTTGTACTTGTCGACGGGGCGGCGCGGGCAACGCGCCAAAACGGTGCGCTCGACGAGACGCTCGAGGAGACGCTCGAGGAGACGCTCGAGGAGACGCTGCCGCGCAAGCTCGCTCCCCACTTTGGCGAGCAGCGCGGCGAATCGATCCCCGCGGGGACGGTGCTCGGCCACACGTCGCTGCTCACGGGCAGGCCCTATCGGCGCACCGTCCGCGCCGCCCGCGACAGCGATGCGTGCCGCCTCTCGCGCGACGCCTTTCTGCGGCTGACGCAGCGCCACCCCGAAATCATGATGCGGGTGGCGGCGCAGATGGCGAACGAGCGCTTTGGCCAACCCGCCACCCGCTTCGATCCGCCGCGCCCGCAGCCGCCGCACACGATCAGCGCCGTTATCGTGCCGACGAGCGCGGACGCGAACGACCGCTCGGCCACGGAGTTTGCGCTGGCGCTGGTCGCCGAGCTGTCGCGGCACGGCAGCGTGGCGTACATCACGCCGCACTCGGCAGAGGCGGTGATGCGCGAGCGAGCGGGTGCGGTCGTCGACCTGGAAAACTTTGTGGACGACTACGGCTTTGTCGACTGGCTGCAGGCGCAGGCCGACGGGCACGACGCGCTCATCTTTGAGGCGGATGCCAGCCTGCCGGGCTGGACGCGCCGCTGCGTCGAGCAGGCCGACCGGCTGCTGATCGTGGGCCGGGTGGACGGCTCGCCCAAAATCAGCGCCGCCGAGCAGCTGATCCACGACATGCCCCACGCCGAGCTGCTGCCGCAGCGCGAGCTGGTGCTGCTCCACCCCCGTAAGCCCGACGCGTTTGCCAACATCCACTACAGCACCGCGCCCTGGCTGGCCGCCCGCGATCTGCGCCGCCACCACCACGTTGCGCTGGCATCTAATCAGCCGGGCGGCGAAGGTATTAGCCGCGTTTCGCGCTTTCTGCGCGGGCGGGCCGTGGGGCTGGCGCTGGGTGGCGGCGGAATGCGAGCCGCGGCGGGCTACGGCGTGATCCGCGCGCTGCAGGAGCTGGGCATTCCGGTCGATGTGGTTGGCGGCACGAGCGCCGGGGCGATCTCGGCCACCCAGTTTGCAATGGGCTTGGACAGCGAGACCATCATCGCCAACACGCGCGAAAAGCTGATGCAGCGCGAGGTGCTCGTTGACCCCACGCTGCCGCTCACGTCGATGATGCGGGCCAAGCGGCTGGTGCAGGCTTACCGCGACATCTTTGGCAACGTGCGCCTGGAGGATTTGTGGACGACGGGCTTTACGATTGCCGCCAATCTGTCGCAGGCCGAGATGGTTATCTGTCGGGAAGGGCTGGCGCGCGATGCGGTGCGCGCGAGCACGTCGCTGGCGGGCATCCACCCGCCAGCCCTCAGCGAGCAGGGCGACATGCTGATAGACGGCGGCATCTTTAACAACACCCCGGCGGATGTGGTGCGTGCGATGGTCGATTCGGGGCCGGTGATCGCCGTGGATTTGGGCTTTACGCAGCGCGACAGCGAATTCCACTACGGCGAGTGGCTCAACGGCTTCCGCGTGCTGGCCGGTCGGCTGCTGCCCTTTGTGAGCAAGGTGCAAGCGCCCTCCATCATCAGCATCATGATGCGGGCCAACGCGCTCTACAGCATCAACGCCACGCACCAGCAGGTCGCCCACGCGGATTTGCTGCTCCAGCCGCCGGTGGCCGAAGTGGGGCTGTTTGATTTTGAGCTCTTTGATGAGGTGGTGGAGAAGGGCTACGAACACGGCAAGCCGCACATTGAGGAATGGGTGGCAGAGGGGGGGTTGAAGGGCGTGCGGCTGTAGCGTGCGCGTGCTCGTTCCCATGCGCTGCGTGGGAATGCGGGCTGGGCTGGGCGCCCTGCGTTTCCGGTAGCTGCACAAAGAGCAGGGTGATTCTGTTGGGTGGCAGATTGTGCGACGACGCAGGAGCGTCGGGTGGGGCATTCCCACGCAAGAGCGTGGGAACGAGCCAAGATGTTTACCCCACCAATCCGTGACGCAGAGCAATCACCGCCGCCTGCGTGCGGTTGGTCACGTCCAGCTTGGCCAGGATGCTGCTAACGTAATTTTGCACCGTGCCCTTGGAAAGAAAGAGCCGGTCGGCGATATCGGCGTTGTCCAGCCCTTCGGCGACGAGCTGGAGGATCTCGCGCTCGCGCTCGCTGAAATCGACGAGCGGATTGGCTTCCGAGGTGGCGACGGCGCCGGGCTGGCTGATCTGCTGGAAGAGCTTGCCCGCCACCTGTGGATCGACGTGCGTCGCGCCCGCCGCCGTGCCCCGGATGGCGGCGATGAGCTGCTCGCGCGGCGTGTCCTTGAGCAGGTAGCCGGATGCGCCCGCCCGGACCGCATCGAAGACCCAGCCGTCGTCATCGTAGGTGGTGAGCACGAGCACCTTGACTTGCGGAAAGCGCTCGCGGATCTGGCGCGTGGCCTGGATGCCGTTGAGAATTGGCATTCGCAAATCCATTAGCACCACGTCGGGCTGCTCGCGCGCTACGAGCTCGACCGCCTCCGCCCCGTCGTGCGCCACGCCCACCACTTCGCAGCGGGGCGCCGCGCTTAAAATCACCTGGAGCCCCTCGGTGACAATGGGCTGGTCGTCGCATAGAATTAGTCGAATCATTTCACCTTCTCCTCGCTTCCTCGTGGAATCGACAGTTCAATGCGCGTGCCCTTGCCCGGCGTGCTTTCGATGGCGAGCGTGCCGCCCAGCATCTTGGCGCGCTCTTTCATGCCGCGCAGGCCGAAGTGGTCGGCTTCGTCGCCCTGCTGGAACTGTTGCACGTCAAAGCCGCTGCCATTATCGCACACGGCAAAGCACAACTTCCCCGCTTCATTCCCCAATGGCTCACTCCCCAATGGCTCAATCGCCAACGGTTTAATTTCCAGCGACACGGCCAACTCCCGCGCCGCCGAATGTTTGACGGCGTTGGCAAGCGCCTCTTGCGCAACGCGGTAAATGCCCTGCTCTACGTCCGGCAGCATATCCGGCGGCAGACTGTCGCCGCTGGGCAAGTCGAAGGCTAGGGTGGCACCCAGGCGCGCTGCGGCGGTTTCGGCTTCGGTTCGCAGCGCCAGCAGCAGCCCCAAATCCTCCAGCGGCGAAGCGCGCAGGGCCTGGAGCGCACGTCTTGTTTCGGTGAGGCCGCTGCGGGCGTTGCTTCGCGACTTCTCTAGCAAGTCGCGCGCTTGTTTGGGTTCACGTTCCCACGCGCTGTCGACGGCTTCGAGCTGGACGGCCAGCGCGCTGAGCGTGTGGGCCAGCGTGTCGTGCAGCTCGCGGGCCAGACGGTTGCGCTCGCGGCTCACCGTCAGCTGTTCGATGGTCGCCGCGTAGGAGACGAGCCGTTCGTTGGCTTCGCGCAGGGCGCGTCGCTGCAGACGCTGGGCATGATTGAGCCGTGCGACAATGTAGCCCGTCAGCAGAAACGCGATCAGCCGCGCCATCTTCAGCCCGTGCAAACGAAACCACTCATCGGATGGCGAGAACCAATCAATGGGAATGACGAGATAGGTCAGTCCCATATCCAGCAGGGTGGAAACGAAACAGAAAATCAGCACAACGCGAAAATTGTACTGCCACGCCACCAAGACCAGCGGAATCAGCAGCAGCGTCATCAGCTGCCAGTTGGCCAGAAGGCCCAAGCCAGCCTCCGGCATGTCGGGCCAGGGGAAGAGCAACGCCAGCCGCAGCGTCGCCGTGAGCGAAACGATGGGCTCGATAGTGGCGGCGGTTAGGGCGAGCGGCAGATACCAGCCATCCAACCGCCGCGGCAGCCCCGGCGCGATCAAGTAGACGAGCAGCACGGCGAGCGTGGCGCAGGTAAAAACTTCCGGCAGCAAAATCGGCGTCCGGTCGATAATCCAGAGCACAGTCGAGGGGATGACGAGCACCAACCGCAGGCCAACCAGCAGCCGAAAAACGGCCAGCACGCCCGGCTCAATTCGAGCGTAGGGCGAAGCGCTGACTAAGCGCTGGATTGCTTCGATAGACTTGGGTGGCTCTGCCGCGGACAAAATCGTACTCATTGGCTCATTGTAAAGATGCGCCAGTCAAATGGCAACTGATTCCCTTCACGCATTGGCATGAGCTCGTTCACGCGACAAGCAGGGGAGCTTTTGCCGACAATTCGCCGACATCCGCTCCTTTACCTATGTTGTCTGCGTGAAACGCCAATCGACAACCGACCAGCACCGAACTTTCCTGTATTCAACCTCGCAGACTACAGTTGGCACAATGCGGTATGATTGATCACTAGCCTACCGGCTAATCATTCCCACTTAGACAAAAAAAGCCGCTTACGGCGACAAATGGAAAGGAATGGACGTGAACGATTTACTGTCCAAGGAGCAAATCGAACAGTTGATGACGGCCCCGGCGGATGGGCTGACCGTCTCGATCTTTATGCCGACGCACGTGCGCGGCTCGGAGACGCAGCAGGATCCCATCCGGCTGAAGAACCTCGTGGGCCAAGCCGTCGAGCAGCTCAAAGAGCGCGGCACCCAGGAGGAGGACGCGGAAACTTTTTTGATGCCCGCAATTCAGCTGACGAAGGATGAAGCCTTTTGGCAAAACCAAAGCCACGGGCTGGCGCTCTTTCTCTCGTCCGAAGCGATCAACATCTACCGGCTGCCGATCGACTTTGAGGAAACGGTGATGGTGGACGAGCGCTTTCACATCAAGCCGCTGCTGCCTTTGCTCAGCGGCGACGGTACGTTCTACATCCTGGCGCTGAGCCAGAACGAAGTGCGCCTCTTCCAGGGCACGCGCAACACGGTGGAGCCCGTTGATCTGCGCGAGGAAATGCCCACCAGCCTAGCCGAAGCGCTCCGCTTTGACGATCCGGAAACCGAGCGGCAGTCGGTTGCCACAGGCGGCGAGGGGGGAGCCGTTTATTTTGGCACGGGTTCAGGCGCAGGTGATGAGCTCGACAAAGAGTATATTCTGCGCTTCTTCCAAGAGTTGAGCAACGGCGTCACCGATATGCTCAACGAAGAAAATCGGCCGCTCGTGCTAGCGGGCGTGGAGTACCTGCTGCCGATCTACGAGGAGGCCAGCCACTACCAGCACCTCGTCGAAGGCAAGGGCGTACACGGCAACCCCGAGCAGTGGGATGCCGAGATGCTGCACGAGAAGGCGTGGCCGATTGTGGAGCCGATCTTTACGGAAGCTATCGACAACGCCAAGAACGAATACGGCGCAGCGACGGGCATCGAGCAGGCGGGCAGTACGCTGGAAGATGTTGTCCCCGCGGCGCACTACTCGCGCGTGAGCACGCTCTTCGTCGCCCAGGGGGCCGAAGCCTGGGGCACGTTTGATATGCAGGATAACGAGCTCGACGTTCACGACGAGCGCCAGCCCGGCGACACCGACTTGGTCGATCTCGCCGCGGTGCAGGCCTACCTGCACGGGGGCGCGGTCTACGCCGTCGAGCCAGCACAGATGCCCGGCGGCGCGCAGCGGGTGGCGGCTGTCTTCCGGTACTAAACAAAGGAGGCAACATGTTACGCAGAGCAAGCGATTGGAAAGAGCTGACGATTACGTCGACCGAGGGGCAGCACGTGGGCCACGTGCGTGATCTCTACTTCGACGACGCGGCGTGGCAGGTGCGCTATCTCGTTGTGAACGTGGGCAACTGGCTCAACCGTGACTTGGTGCTGCTTTCCACGGCATCCGTGGTGGATGTCGACTGGGAGGACGGACTTGCCAAGGTCAATCTGACGCGGGAGCAGATTGAGAACAGCCCGGATGTAAGCACTGAGCAGCTCGCCTCGCAGCAGGCCGAGGCCGATCTGCACCAGCATTACGGCTGGGCTGGCTACTGGACGACGATGCCTATTGTTGAGATGCCCACCGATGCTCAGCTGGAGCACGCAAAAGCGGCGGACGCCCGCTATGCGCTGCGCAGCGTGGACGAAGTGATCGGCTACAACGTTCACCCCACCGATGGCGATACCAGCGGCGACATCGGCCACATCCGCGACTTTTTTATCGCCGAGAGCGACTGGTCAATTGGCTATTTGCTGGCGGACACGGGCGGCTGGCTGGGCGGCAAGCAGGTGCTGCTGGCCCAGAGCTGGCTGCAGCAAGTACGCTGGAGCGACGCCAGCGTTGTCGTCAACGTGCGGCGCGAACACGTCGAAAGTGCGCCGAAGTACGATCCGCACATGCAGTGGGACACCACGGCGGAGCACGAGCTAAACGAGCACTACAACCACCCAGGCACGGACAGTAGCTCGGTGCGCTAGCGTAGCGCGAAGCGCTGCTTCGCGTTTCGCCACCAATGCAAAAGCCCGGCTCTTTGAAAGAGCCGGGCTTTTTGCTGCTCAACCAGCGGCGAAGCAGCGCTTCGCGTTGCGTTAGTTGCTTTGCCACGCCTTCTGCGTGTTGCGCACGGCCTGATCCACAACGGTGGGGTTGACGCCATCGTGGTCCTGCATCAGCTCGCGCACCACCACGCGCACCGTTACCTCGTTAAAGCGCATGACGATCGGCGTATAATCGTTCAGGTGGCGCAGCGCCAAATCAGCGGTGGTGGAGTCGTTAAAGGCCAGCGCGCTTGTGTGGAGCAGCTGGTAGCCCATAACGGCCAAGTTTAGTGCGGTGTAGTCGTCGCGTAGCGCTCGCGAAACTTCCTTGCCGCGCGCCCGGTCGTACAGGCCGGCGGCCACGCCCAGCGCCGAGCTCACGGCTTCCTTCACCGGCGAAGCCGCATCGCCGCCCAGCGCCTTGAGGTGATTCTCCAAGATGCCGATGTGGCTCTCCATTTTGCCGTCCAGCTCGCTAACCAGCTGGTTGGCTTCGGGCTGCGCCTTCATGCTGTCGTCGTTGAGCTGCTGCTCGATGGCCTGGTGAATGTGGCGCTCCAGCGACAGCATGTCGCTCGTGTACTGCTGTAATTTATTTTGTTGCTCTTCCATAATTTACCTCTCCCAGAACTGTTTCTGCGGTTAAATTTTGTGTCGGGGTGTTTCGTCCACAGCGTAACAAACTGAGCAAGAAGCGACCGTTATATCAGTTACGATGTTAATAAGACGTTCAGGAAAATAAACACCGCAGGGGCGAGTCGAGGTGACCGTCACGGCCCTCCATGAGAAAGACTTTCCCCGCTGCTAAATGGGCGTGACTGTCACCTCTGACCAGGCAGGCTAACGGGGTGGTCTAATTGTTGGAATGACCTAAGTCGGCCTGCGCAGGAGAGTCCGGGCGTTATCAGCGCCGGGGCGCTGAAATCAAAAAGCGGAGCCAGCATCTTTGAATGCTGGCTCCACCCCACTTCTACTTATTCTACAGTCCAAATCGGCTCAACGCTACTCCACCTCTGCCGACAGCTCTTCCTGGAGATCGTTGGCGGTCTCGGTTAGCTCAGCCAGCGTGCTTTCGATCTCCGCGCCCTGCATGATTTCGTTGAAGGCCTGCGACACCTCATCGCGCACGGCGGTGTAGGAAATCAGCTGTGGCTCGTAGGCGCTAAAGGGCAGCAGCTCGGCGGCCTCGGCCCACTGCGGATTCTCGGCCTCGTAGTCCGTGATAAACTCGTCCGTGCCCTCGCGGGTGGGGAAGTAGTTGCTGGCGCGCACCCAATCGGCCTGATTTTCCGGTTCGGTGAACCACTTGACAAAGAGCCACGCGGCCAACTCTTGCTCCGGCGTCGTGACCGGGATCATCACGTCCGCGCCGTAGATGTTCTGCACCGGCTCATCCGTCGTGTACGGAATGGCGGCGACGCCCCACGTATCTTCTTCGGTGCCAGCTTCTTCGGCAGCAGTCGTCATATCGCTGGCGTAGAAGGGGATGCCGGAGCTGGAGCCCTGTGCAAAGAGCGCGCGGCGGGCGGCGAATTCCGGATTGGGGAAGCCTTCGGTGAAGAAGAAGGCGCAGCCCGCGTCGAGCAGCTCTTTGAGAAAGGTCATCGCTTCGACGGTGGCTGGGCCATCGTAGACGTAGCCCGTGCCGTCCTCGGTTAGGACATTGCCACCAAAGGCAAAGGTCCACGCGGAGACGGCGGAGGCGTCGTCGCGCAGGATGTAGCCACCGGTTCCGTCGCCGTTGGCTTCCGCTGCGGCGCAGGCCTGCTCGCGGAATTCGTCGGGCGTGATCGCCGGGCCGTCAAAGCCCAGATCTTCGAGCCAGGACTGGTTGTAGTACATCACCTCCATCGAGCGGTTGGGCGGGAAGCCCAGGCGCTCATTGCTGAACTCCGGGTGCACGCCCTGCTGGAGAAAGGTCGGGTAGAAATCGCTCAACGCTTCCTCGGAGAGGCCGTATTCGGAATCGTTGATAAACTGATCAAGGTCAACCAGCGAATTGTTGAGCTGGTAGAAAGCCTGATCGTTCTGGTAGCCGACGATCAGCGCGGCAGTCTGCTCGCCGGCGGCGATGCTGGCGTTCATCAGGTCGCGGATTTCATCGTAACCGCCCTGGCTTTGCCCCTCAACGGTAATGCCGTACTCGTTCTCCTCGTTGAAGCGCGCGATGATCTCGTTGAGCAGCTCCTCGCGTGCGCCCGTGTGCTGGTGCCACCAGACAATGCTTTGGTCGGTGGGGTCGACACCGGCATAGCCAGCCATTTCATCGCTCGCCATTTCGCCCTCACCGGCCATCTCAGCATCATCAGCGGCATCGGTGGCCGGGCCAGCGGGGACGCAGGCCGTCAGCGCCAGCAGCGCGATCAAGAGCGCGGCCAGCCAGGTAAACTTCTTTTGCATGGGGGTTCTCCTTTGAAAAAGATTCGGTCGTTTTATTTAACAAACGCGTGGGTCGCGTTGGCTACGATTTCAATTGACAATTGACAATTGACGATTGACGATTGACGATTGACCATTGTCCGTCGTCAACTGTCAATTAATCACCCCTTCAATCCCGATGTCGCAATGCCCTCGATAAAGGTGCGCTGGGTGAAGAAGTAGATAATCAGAATCGGCGTGATCGTAATCATCGAGCCAGCCATTTGCAGGTGGAACTGCGCACCCGCATCGTCGATGAAGTTAAGCAGGCCGTAGGAGATGGGTCGCCACTCCGGCGTTGTCGTCACCAGAATTGGCCAGGCGAGGGCGTTCCACGAGCCGATAAAGCTAAAGAGCGCCAGCGTCAGAATTGGGGCACGCGAGAGCGGGGCGATGACGCGCAGCAGATAGAGCAGGTGGCCCGCGCCGTCGATCTGTGCGGCATCCCACAGCTCGTCTGGGATTTGCTGGAAGAACTGGCGCAGCAGAAAAATGCCAAAGGCGCCCGCCATAAAGGGGACGGTCAACGCGGGCCAGTTGTTGATCCACGAGATGGGCGTCAACCGCCCCAGCCACGAGACGGTGATGAAGTTGGGCACCCAAACCACCGCCTCCGGCAGCATCAGGGTCGAGAGCAGCAGGGTAAAAAGCAGCCCCTTGCCGGGGAAGCTCATGCGCGCAAAGGCGTAGGCCGCCAGCGAACAGAAGACGAGCGTGCCCGCCAGCGTGATCAGCGTGATGCGCACGCTGTTCCAGAAGTAGAGCGAGAAGCGCGCATCCGTCCAGGCTTCCACGTAGTTGGCCCACTGGAACGTGCTCGGCCAAAAGTCTCCGCGCAACGCTTCGGTCTGGTTCATCAGCGAGACGTTGATCGTGTACAAAAAGGGGGCCAGCGCCAGCACCGCACCCAGAACCAACACAACGTAGCTGAGCAGCAGGCCGCCGCGCGCGCGGCTGGCCCCCACCTGAGTCGATGGCTGGACGGCTTGCCCGGTAGATTGGTCAGTAGCAGATTGTTCAGTAACGGTGGAAAGACTAGCCATAGAAGACCCGCCTGCTGGCAATGCGATTGTTGACAAAGGTGAGCGCGAGAATGATCAGCAGCAGCAGAATCGCCAGCGCCGAGGCGTAGCCAAAGCGCGTGTCGCGGCTAAAGGCTTGGAAAATCACGACGCTGACGGTGTCCGTCGTGCCGAGCGCCGCTGCTTGGCGCATGACGTAAATGTGCTCGAACGCTTTGAATGTACCGATAACTGAGTAAAGCGTCAAGAAATAGATAGTGGGCGAAAGCAGCGGCAGGGTGACATGGCGAAATTGAGCCCAGCGGCTCGCGCCATCAATTGAGGCCGCTTCGTAGAGATTGCGCGGAATCTGCCCCAATCCGGCCAGGAAAATTACGGTATTAAAGCCGACAAAGCTCCACACGCCAAACACCATGATCACCACCAGCGCCAGGCTTGGCCCCTCGGCCCAGGCGGGCAGCGTCAATGCGGAGCCGGTGAGAAGCTGGAAGAGGCCGGTTGGCTCGTTGAGCCAGCGCAGCGGATCGAGGCCGAGAGCGGTGAAGAGCTGATTGATCAGGGCGCTGGGGCGGGCGGAAAAGAGAATGCGAAAGACCGCCGCCGTGCCCACAAAGGGGGCAATGTAGGGGATGAAGAAGACCATGCGAAAGAAGGACTTCCCCCTAATTTCCTGAAAGAGCAGCGTTGCCAACATTAGGGAGAGGCCGAGCTGAACTGGAACCGTGCCCAGCGAATACCAAATGGTCGCTTCGAGGCCGATCCACCAGTCCGGATCGCCTTGGGCAATGATGCGCGGCAGCTCGCCTATCAGCACCCAGCCGCCGACGAGCAGCATCGCCGCCGCGCCCAGCCGCAGGGCCACGCTGACGTTGCTCTGCCTGTCGCTCGCGCTCTCCCACAGAAACCACGCCGCCAGCAGCAGCCCAAAGCCCGCGCTGATCGTCGCAATCTGCGCCCACAAGGCCAGCCCTTCGCCGTCGGCCAGCGCTTCGGCGTAGGCGGCATTGATTTCGGCCACGGTCAAGTTGGCAAGTGCGAGGCCGCCCAGCGCGAGCAGCGTAAAGGTTACAAAGTTGCCGAGATAGTGACCGATGCGACGGCGGCGCGCGGGGTCGCGTTCGAGCAGTGTGCTGGCCACGCCACCCGCCGCCAGCAGGCCGACCGCGCCCCACAGCGCCTGCTGCACGGCCGGCGCGAAGAAGGCAATCGCCATGAGTTGGCGAAACTGGGCGGTGGTCGCACCGCGGCCGCGCATCTGGTTGGGCACGTCCAGCATTTCGGGCAGCGCGCGGAAGACAAAGATCACGGCCAGGGCCAGCCCCAGGCCAATCAGCAGGCCGGGCAGCATCCACGGCCAGGGATTTTGCTTATTCGCTCGCGCATCGCGCACGGCGACGACTACGCTGCGCACGGCCAAGACGAGGCAGAGCGCGGCCAGCCACAGCGCCAGCACGTAGGTCAAATCGTCGAGCGCGCGCACGTAGTTGCTCAAGCCGTCGTAGCGACCCAGCACGGTGTTGAGCCCGCGCAACGAACTTTCGTAGGCGGCAAAGATCAGGGGGAAGAGCCCAAAGGTGCCGACGATAAGGAAGGCGGGCAGCAGGAAGAGATAGGCCAGCAGCGCCTCGCGCAGCTTGCGCCCGCGCCGTCCCGTAAAGGGATTGGCGAGGGAGCGGCTGCGCGCGGTCCGTGGTTGGCTCGGTTGTTGAGAGACCAGCGTGTCGCTCATAAGTAGAAAATCCTACGGCAGCGGGGCACGGGTGGACGACGCCCCGCTAGATAATTCTACAGGAGCGGCGTTAATAGATTGTAGATAGTTTATTAAGAAACAGTTAACACATAACCCTAAGTGGGGGAGCTACTCCTTGTCCCCCTCCTCCGGCACGTCCTCGACCTTTTGCTCGCCTTCCGGCGTGCGCTGGCGGAAGCTCATGCCGCAGAAGCGTTCGATGTAGCGCGTGCTGCCGTCCTCCTGCTCTTCGCCCGCGCGTTCGAGAAAGCGGGGGCGCATCTCGTCGATGTCGAACTGGCTTTTGTGGTTGGCCAACGCGTTGAGCTTGGTCTCCATCCAGTCGCTGTAGTCGATCTCGATGTTGGGCTCCGGGTGGCCGTGGACGTAAAGCTGACTGATCTTGTGGGGCAGGTAGCCCTCCTCCGCCATTTCGGGGTAGAACATGGGATTGTCCGCCGCCGGGAAAATTGCCTCCAGCGCAACCAGGCCCGCGTTGCGGTGGTCGGGGTGGTTGATGTAGCCCTCGCCCACGAGATAGCGATCGGGGCTGGTGGTGATGATCAGCTCGGGGCGGATGCGGCGAATCGCCTGCACGATGCGCTTGCGCAGGGCAAAGGTTGGCCGCAGAAAGCCATCTTCTTCGCCCATAAAGACCACGCTCTTCACGCCCAGCACCTCGGCGGCGGCGCGCTGCTCGCGCTTGCGCATCTCGATCAGCTGCTCGCGCGTGATTTCCGGGTTGTGGTTGCCCTTGCTGCCGTCGGTCAAAATCATATACGTGACGTCAATGCCCTCGCTTGCCATTTTAGCGACCGTGCCGCCACAGGCAAAATCGGGATCGTCGGGGTGGGCTAAAATGACCAGCACGCGGTGGATATCCGACCAGTCGGGCTGGGTAATGGGGTCGTCTGCCATGGGGAAGTGCTCCTGCGAGTTTGAGTGATGGGCAAATCATGTTTTACCCTACCCAGCCTCCCCCAGCTTGGGGGAGGAGCCGATCCTTCGTTTGCCCAATCGCGGCTCTCTCCCCGGTGGGGAGGGATGGGGAGGGGTTCTTTTCTATACAAAAAAAGCCCCTGCGGCAGCAGAGGCTTCTGAATTAACAGAGCAGTTACATGTCAAGCGCGGCGTAGCCGGGGCCATCCGTGAAGTAGAGGGCGTTCAGCTCTGTGGTGTAGGCCTGATCCTCGGGCAGATCCTCTTCGGGGAGGATCGCGTCCACGGGGCATTCGGGGACGCAAGCGCCGCAGTCGATGCAGGTATCCGGGTCAATGTAGTACCAGGGCCATTCATCTTCGGGCTGGCCGGGGATGATGCATTCGACGGGGCACACTTCTACGCACGCGCCGTCGCGGATGCACAAATCAAAGATCACGTGGGTCATGTTTGGTCCTTCCAATATAGTCACCGCTGCCCCTTCCAAAGGGGTTGACGGTGCAGGCGGCAGCGGCCGTTTGGTGAATAATGAGCGATCTCAGTTGAGTCGCTTATTTAGATTCATTGTAAACAGCTCGCTGTGGGTTGTCAATTCTTGCAGGCGTTTGTGGAACTTTGCACAAAGCCTTTGTCACGGGTGGGGGGTTAATTCTCCGCCACCTCGGCCAGCCCGTTCTTATTCAGGATGTTGATCCGCTTGCGGCCAATCTCAATCAGCCCCTGGCCTTTGAGATCGTTGAGCACCTGCGTCGCCGTCTCGCGGTAGGTGCCGACGCTCTCGGCCAAATCCTGATGGGTCAGGCCGACGATCTCGTCGCTTTCCTGCTCGGTGGAGAGGCGCAGCAGCAGGCTGGCTAAGCGTGCGGGGATGCCCTTGAAGGCCATGTTTTCCAGCCGCTCTTCGGCCTCGCGCAGCCGCTTGCCCGTAATGTCCAAAATGCGCAGCGCCACCTGCGGCTTGTTTAGGATCAGCCGCTCCAGGTCCGTGCGGCTCATCACGCAGATCAGGCAATCCTCCACCGCTTCGGCGAAGGTGTTGTGCATCTTCGTGCCGAGCAGCGCCATTTCGCCAAAGAGCGTGTGCGGCCCCAGCGTGGTGATCACCAACTTCTTGCCTTCGGGGCTGATGCGGTAAAGCTGCACCCGCCCCTCCTTCAAGATAAAGAGCACCTCGCCCGGCTCTTCGGGGCGGTAGAAGACGCGCCCCTTCGTCACGGTGCTCATGGTGGTGATGCGGTTGAGCTCCTCCATCTCGCGCGAGGACAAATCGCGAAAGACCTCCAGCTCGGAGAGGTGCTTCATCTTTTCGGCTGGCTGGGGCGAGCCGTTGCGGTCGTCGATTCGGGTGCTCAAAATTTATGCTCCTCGTGCGGCAATGTCTAAGTGCGGCAATGTCTAATTTATCTGGAAAGCAGTGTAACCTAAATTTGGTTCAGAATCAATTCGTGCAAACGTTTTGCGAATTTGCTCGTCGGATGGATTGCCCAGCGACCAGACGCGCCCGTTGAGCAGGTACGTCGGCGTGGCAAAGACAACCTCCGGCACGTCCGCCCCCGGTGCGGCGATGTCGACAATGCGCAGCCGCACGTGCGGAAAGTTTTGGCGGATGGCGGCGGCTACTTCGCGGGCGTATTCACAGTTAAAGCAGTGTTCAGTAACGTAAATTGCCAGGTCAAACTCAGTTGGGGTGGCTATCGTCACAGCGGGCCGGGGAACGGGCAAGCTCACGAGATTCCTCTATCTTCTAATCAATAAACTTCAAAGTCGCAGACGATTTGGCGGCAGACGGACAAGTACGGATCGTTCTCATCAATGGTTAAGGTAGCGTATCGAATCTGCTCCATATCCTCTGTGACCACCGTTACGCCTATGTGTAAAGTAACGTTTGTTAAGTTGAACGGCTCCTTTTCAATAGTTCCAGATTTGAAGATCTCAACCGCAAACGGACGCGGGTGAACGCAGATTTTTAGAAAGAGGCGGATTCAATCTGCGTTTATCCGCGTTTACCTGCGGTTCCCTTTTTGGATTTGAAATTGCTGCTTTGGTAGCGAATGGACGGAACAAAGCGACAAAAGTATGCTATAATCGCAATTACCTCGCAGTGCGGCGAGCCCCGACGTCAGCGCAGATTGTCTTGCTTTACCGGTCGCCTGGTTAGTGGCTCTAAATGACCGGCATCAAAACTTTTGAAAGTACTTATTCCCAGCGTTTTTAGAACGTTCCCATTTGCGAGCGCTCGCCCCTCGCTGCTTAGAGGTAAGCCATGCCCATCGATATTCCATCCCAACCCACGCAATCCATTCACACCGGCCCCCAGCGCATCAACATGCGGCGCATTGGCGTGCTCACCAGCGGCGGCGATGCACCGGGCATGAATGCCGCCGTGCGCGCCGTCGTGCGCGCCGCGCTGGATTTGGGCGTAGAAATTTTTGCCGTCTACGAAGGCTACCGCGGCATGATCGACAACAACATTCACCCCATGAACTGGGATTCCGTCGGCGGCATCCTGCACCAGGGCGGCACGATTATTGGCTCCGCCCGCTGCAGCCAATTTCGCGAGGTGGAAGGCCGGCGGCTCGCCGCCAAAAATCTGATCGAGCGCGGCATCCAGGGCCTGATCATCATCGGCGGCGACGGCAGCTTGACGGGCGCAAACCTGCTCAAAAATGAGTGGCGCGATCACGTGCAGTCGCTGCGCGAGGCGGGCGAAATCAGCGAAGAGCAGGCCAATCAGCATGACTTTCTAGGCGTGGTTGGGCTGGTCGGCTCCATCGACAACGACATGTTTGGCACGGCCATGACCATCGGCGCGGATACGGCGCTGCACCGCATCGTGGACGCGATTGATTCAATTTCGTCCACGGCGGCCTCGCACCAGCGCGCCTTTGTGATTGAGGTGATGGGGCGGCGCTGCGGCTACCTGGCCCTGGTGAGCGCGATTGCCTCCGGCGCGGATTGGGCGCTGATTCCCGAAAGCCCGCCTAACCTCGACAATTGGGAAGACAAGATGTGCGACGTGCTCAAGGCGGGGCGCGAGGCCGGGCGGCGCGACAGCATCGTGGTGGTGGCCGAGGGCGCGATTGATCGCCACGGCAACCCGATCACCTGTGGCCACGTCAAGCAGGCCATCGAGGAGCGCATGTCCGAAAACGTGCGCGTGACGATCCTGGGCCACGTGCAGCGCGGCGGCTCGCCCAGCGCCTTTGATCGCAACCTGAGCACGCTGCTCGGCGTGGCCGCGGTGGACGAGCTGCTCCAGTCCGACGCCGATTCGCCCGCCTACCTGATGGGGCTGGTGGGCAATCGTGTACAGCGCTCGCCGCTGATGGATTGCGTGGCCAAGACGCACGCCGTCAACGAAGCGATTACCAACCTGGATTTTGAGCGCGCCATGGATCTGCGCGGCACCAACTACAAGCAGACCTTTCGCACGCTGCGCACGCTCGTCCGCGCACTGCCCCACCCGCCCATTCCGGGCAAGCGGCGGCTGCGCATTGCCGTGCTCAACGCCGATGCGCCCGCGCCAGGGATGAACACCGCCGTGCGCGCCGCCGTGCGCATCGGCATCGACGAGGGCCACCACATAGTCGGCGTGCGCCGCGGCTTTGCGGGTTTGGTCGACGGCGAGCTGTTTGATATGGAGTGGATGAGCGTCAACGGCTGGGGCATTACCGGCGGCTCGGAGCTGGGGACGACGCGCCGCAGGCTGGAGGGCAGCGATTTTTACAAAATTGCGCGTCGCTTCGAGGAGCAGAATATCGACGCGCTGATGATGGTCGGCGGCTGGTCTGGCTACGCGGCGGCGCAGCAGCTCTACGAGCAGCGCACCAGCTTCCCCGCCTTCAACATTCCCATCATCTGCCTGCCTGCCTCCATTGATAACAACCTGCCCGGCTCCGAGCTAAGCGTGGGCGCGGACACGGCGCTCAACAGCATCGTGGACGCGCTGGACAAAATCAAGCAGAGCGCCGTGGCCTCGCACCGCTGCTTTATCGTGGAGGTAATGGGCGGCACCTGCGGCTACCTGGCGTTGATGAGCACCATTGCCACGGGAGCGGAGCGCGTTTATCTACACGAAGAAGGCGTGCGCCTCCCCGATCTGCTGGCGGATTTGGAGCTGCTGGTGGAGGGCTTTGAGCACGGCAAGCGCCTGGGCGTCATGATCCGCAACGAGAAAGCCAATCCCGTTTACACAACCCAGTTTATCGCCGATCTCTTTGAGCAGGAGGGCGGCAGCCTCTTCGAGGTGCGCACTTCCATTCTGGGCCACCTC
This sequence comes from Caldilineaceae bacterium, assembly GCA_965213535.1. Taxonomy (GTDB): domain Bacteria; phylum Chloroflexota; class Anaerolineae; order Caldilineales; family Caldilineaceae; genus JBCCFC01. The sequence continues at coordinate 6,666,678 of OZ243888.1, read as the reverse complement.
CAGCAGGGCGGGATGCCGACGCCCTTTGACCGCGTGCAGGCCACGCGGATGGCCGTGCGCTGCATTGAGTTCATCCAGGACGAGGCCGAGAACGCCGTGCCCAACGGCGGCGCGATCGGCCTCATGCCGGAGGGCTACCGCTTTACCCCGTTTGATGAGTTCCGTCGTCTCTATGAAGTGGAAATCAAGCGCCCGCGCGATCAGTGGTGGATGACGCTGCGGCCCGTCGCCCGCCTGCTGGCCCAGCCCAGCCCCCAATTTCGCGAGCGCAACCAGTTTATGCAAAGCCAAAACGGCCGCCCCCAGCCCAAAGAGAGCCTGCTTGCCGCGCGCTGATGCCAGCTTCCCCGTGCGCGCCGCCAACGGGCTACGCCACCGCCCCGCCGCGGCGCGCATCACCCGCCCCCACGAGCCGCCCGGCTTTGACGGCGACGGAGTGTGCGCCGCCAAAGTAAAAGTTGCTGCCCGCCCAGCGGTTGACGCTGTAGCCGCGCGCATCCAGCGCCTCGGTCGCCCCCTGCGACACGCCGCCCTCCACCTGCAGCACCCCCTCCTCGAAGTGCACGCGCGACGCGTTGACCGCCTGCGGCGCTGGCAAATCAAAATCCACCACGTTGCTGATCGTCTGCAAAATGGCCGAGCGGATGCGGTTGCTGCCGCCGCTGCCGGTCGCGAGAATCGGCTGGCCGCCGCGGCGGCGCACGACGGTGGGCGTCATCATGGTGGCTAAGCGGGAGCCGGGCGCGGCTCGGTGAAAGCCAAGCGGATGCAAATCCATCTCGCCCAGCATGTTGTTGAGCACCACGCCCGTTTCGCCCACTACAAAGCCCGCGCTCTCCCCCGCCGAAGTCGTCAGCGCGACGGCGTTGCCCGCGCCATCGATGACGCTGATGTGGGTGGTGTGGTTGGGGGCGGGCGGCTGCGGCACATCGACGCGCAAGGATTTGTCGCGCAGGCAGTGGTGCAGTTCGTCGCGGTAGGCCGCGAGGCGCGCCTCGTCGAGGAAGTGCGCGGCGCGGGGCTCGCCGTTGCGCGGGGCGGACGTGTCCCACTCGCTGCGGGCGCGATTGGTGAGCCGCATAGTTTCGGCCAGCGCCTGCAGGTGCGCCGCCGAGTTGTGGCCCAGCGCGGCCACCTCGATCGAGGCCAGCAGGGCCAGCGAAAAGGCGATGAGCGTGCCGCCCGTCGAAGGCGGCGGCGGCAGCAGCACGTCAAATTCGCGATAGCGCACGCAGAGCGGCGGAGCCCGGTACACCGCGTAATCGCGCAAATCCGCCGCCGTGATCAGCCCGCCGTGCGCCTGCTGGTCGGCGACAACGGCGCGGGCGACCGCGCCGTCGCGGAAGAGGGCGGGGCCCTCGGCGGCCAGCAGGCGCAGCGTCTGGGCCAGCGCGGGGAAGCGCAGCCGCTCGCCCGGCCGCACGGCTCGTCCATCGGGCAGGTAGAGCGCGGCCATTTCGGGCGTGTCGCGGTAGATGGGCTGGAGCACGGTGTAGGGGAACTCCATTGCCTGCGAGAGCACGGCGCCCTCCGCGGCCAGCGCGATGGCGGGCTCCAGCAGCGTGGCGAGCGGCAGCGTGCCCCGCTCGGCGGCCAATGCACAGAGCCCCGGCACGGCGCCCGGCACAGCAGCACTGGCGCGGCCAATGTGGAAAACTTGCTTTGCTCCCCCAAAATCAATCGTCACCGGGTGAAAATCGATCGCTGGCAAGAGCGGGCCGCTGGGCATGTCGCTAAAAAAGTCGTAGGCGGCGGCCTCGCCCGTTGCGCCGTCGACCAGCAGCGCAATGCCGCCGCCGCCGATGTTGACAATTGGCGCTTCGGCCACAAATGAGGCAAAGGCCGCCGCCACCGCCGCGTCGACGGCATTGCCGCCGCGGGCCAGCATCTGCGCGCCCGCGGCGGCCGTTTGCGAGTCGCCCGCGGCGATGGTTCCGGAGGTAGGTGGAGTCATGGAAGTAGGATTGCAGCTTGTAGATGGTTTGTAGCGCTTGCTGCTTATTGCTTGTTGCTGATACGGAACCCTTTCCGAGTCTTTGCCTAACGCGAACCAGGTCGGGTTAATCTGAGTAATAAGCAATGAGCAATAAGCACTATTCCTGAAAATTCCCCGTCGTCGTCCCCGCCTCCAGATCGCGGCAGAGGCGTTCGCAGAGGTTGAGCAATTGGGGCTGCCAGCGACGGTGCAGGCTCACCGGATCGATCCAGGTGAGCGGCACGGCGTTGGTCGCCATCTGCGTCAGGCTTACGTCCGGCGTTTCGACGAGCTGGACGCGCATTTCGCCTCGCATGGGCTGGCCAAGATATTCGCGCCCCTGCAAAATTGAGAGCGGCGGCACGCGGTGCGGAATCTCGTTTTGCCAGCGGGCGATTTCGTTGATAAAGAGGCGCAGCGCATGGTAGCGGCGGTGAACGTTGGGTTGCTTAACGACGAGCTGGTGCCAAAAATTGGCGTGCGTCAGCCTTCGCTCGGCCAGCGGCAGCGAGAGATGATAAAGCTGCGTCAACGCCACCGCACAGGCGTCCAGCAGGGCGACGCAAGCGCCGAGGTAGCCAATGGCAAAGGCGCGCGTCAGGCTGGAGGCGCGCCCGTCGCCCAGGCGGTCGTCGCGGATGCGGCCCGTGCGGATGCCGGGCGCTTGGCTGGACGCTTGGGCGGGCTCCGGATCGCCCGTGCCGTGCTGGTTGCGCACGTCCCGCAGCAGGGAGGCGTAGAGCTCGATGTCCGCCATGCGCGCGCAGATGCTTTCCGCCAGAATCACGTTGGGGTGGGTAAAGGCTTCGCGCTCGTTGAGAAACTGTCTATCGAAATGCTCATCCAGCGCGAGGAAGCAGTTGGGTACGGCTTCGGACGAAAGCTGGTAGGCGGTGCGGTCGTAGAAGTAGGTTTTCATGGATGTTTGCTTATCTTCCCCACAGCAGCCAATATCCGTGCAGCGCGATCCCCGTCCCCGCGCCGACCAGCAGCTTCACGCTCCAAGGCAGGCCGCTGGGGCTGATCAGCCCCTCGATAAAGCCCGCCAGCACCAACAGCGGCACGCAGCCCAAAATCACCTGTGCGCCGACGACGGCGCGGCGCACGAGCGCTTGGCCGCGCGAATAAAGGCCGGGGCGCAGCAGCCCATCACCGAGGTAGAGACCGCAGCCACCCGCCACAAAGATCACGCTCAGCTCGATAAAGCCGTGGGCCAGCACAAATTCCGCCAGCCCGCCGCTGAGGCCGTGGTACTGGAGCAGCCCAAAGATTGCGCCGATGTTGAGGCCGTTAAAAATCATTACGTAGCCAGTCAGCAGCCCCGCCAGCACGCCGCCGCCAAAGGCCAGAAACATGACCTGAATGTTGCGCGTTAGGATCGCGGTGGAGGCGGCGGAGCGCACGGTGGGCGCAATCTCCGTCCACAGCTCCCCGCGCTCGACGAGACGCACCAGCTCCCGCAGCTCCTCGCTTTCGCCCAGCAGCGTAAAAATTTGCTCCGGCGCTTGGCGAACCAGCAAAAAAGCCACGAGGCTGGGCAGCAAAAACAGCAGGAAGGCCACGCTCGTGTAGGGCAGCAGATCGCGGTATAATCTGGGGAAGGTGGTGCGGTAGAAGCGCGGCAGCACATCGCGGCGCAGGGGCTGGCCGCGGTAGAGGGTGGCGTGTGCCCGCCCCACGAGGCCGTTGAGATAAACCGTCGCCTGCTGCGCTGGAAAGTCGCGCTGGGCCAGGGCCAGATCGGAGGTGGCCGCCCGGTAGAGCCGACCGAGATCGTCGATTTCCGCCTGCGTGATGGCGCGCTCGCTGTTGCGGGCGTCGCGTACTTTGTCCAGCAGCTGCTCCAGCCGCCGCCAGCTTTCCTGCCGCTGCTGTAAAAATTTGTCTAAATTCACAAACCGAATCCACCCATAGTTTGAAAGAGTTTTAACGCAAAGGCGCAAAAAGAAGCTGGTTTAACACAACTTCGCGTGCGAGAGTCGGCCTGGCTTTGACAAACGTTCGACTGAGCCCACGCCGAACGCTCAGTCACCGCTACTCTGTTGCGCCGTTTGCTCGTGAACGCGAGAAGATTCTTCGATTCTTCATCAACGGGCAACCCTTTTGCGTCTCTGCGCCTTTGCGTTAAATTTTACTGGCTTACCTTAACCTGCTTTGAACACAGACCCATTGAGAAAATCAAGATGCGTTCCACCGACTACATGCGCGAAGAGTATACCATTGAGACGCCGGAAAATGTAAGCTTTGGCTACGAGGTGGCAGGGATCGGCAACCGCTTTGTCGGCGCGCTGATTGACGTGCTGATCCTGGGCGTGGTGCTGATGCTGCTCAGCACTTTGACGGGCGTGGTGCTGGGCATCACCGAAGGCTTTGCCAACATCACGCTGGATAGGGACGAACTGTCGTGGGCGGGCGGCCTGGTGCTGGCGGTCTCGACGCTGGTCAACTTTCTGCTCATTTGGGGCTACTTCGCCATCTTTGAGCTGGTGTGGAATGGGCAAACGCCCGGCAAGCGCGTGGCCCGCACGCAGGTCATCCGCAGCGACGGCAGCGCCGTGGGCTTTTTGGGCGTGGCCGTGCGCAATCTCGTGCGCATCGTCGATTTTCTGCCCGGCGGCTACCTGGTCGGCTTGGTAACGATGCTGCTGAATCGGCGGGCGCGGCGGCTGGGCGATTTTGCCGCGGGTACGCTGGTCGTGCGGTTGGCGGATGGCAAACGGGACGGCGCGCGTCCCTCGGCACGCACGTCGAGCCGCGCCGCCAACGTTTCGCTGAACGACGTGCTGGCCGCGCGGGCCGCGTCGCCTACCGCAAACAAAGCCGTGGACGAACTCAATCCAAGCGCAAGCACCACAGAAAACGATGAATGGCTGCTGCGCTTCCCCTACATCCGCCGGTTGACGATGGCCGATTACGAGCTCATCCAGTCCACGCTGGAGCGTGAGCGGACGGGCAGCGTTCCCCTCTCGCTGCTACGACGTTTGACCGATGCGCTCTCTGCTAAACTAGAGGTGGAGCCGCCACCGCAGTCCCGCCGTTTTCTGCACGACGTGGCCGAAGCATACCGGCGGCACGGGCGGTAGAGGGCACGGTAAACGTGACCGTCACGGTCCAAGGCTGGACAGCACACCACCCATCATCTGGGCAGTGACGGTCACGTTTGTCCGCATTCTCATCGTGTTCCCGTCTTTGCATAGCCCGCTGGTGACGGTCACTGTCCAAGCAAATTCTCTCAAACTGTCTAGCCACGGACAGTGACAATCACCAGCTCATCTCGCAATAAATACTACCCATGTACGACAACGCCCCCATCTACGCCCCCACCATTCACGACCTCCCCACCGATCTGCGCCCGCGCGAGCGGCTGATCTACGCGGGGGCGGGGGCGCTCAACACGGCGGAATTGCTGGCAATTATTTTGCGCGTGGGTGGGCAGGGCGAAAATGTGATCCGGATGGCGGAGCGGGTGCTGGCGGAATTTGGCGGCGTGGCGGGGCTGGCGCAGGCAAGCGTGGAGGAGATGTGCGCGGTGCGCGGGCTGGGCGAGGCCAAGGCGGCACAGATCAAGGCGGCGCTGGAATTGGGACGGCGGCTGATGGCCGCGTCGCCGCAGGAGCGGCCGCAGATTCGCACGCCCGCCGATGTCGCCAACATGGTGATGCTGGAGATGAGCCTGCTGGCGCAGGAAGAATTGCGCGTCGCCCTGCTGGACACGAAGAATTATCTAACCAGTATCAAAGCCGTCTACGTGGGCAGCATCAACGCGACGGTGGTGCGCGTGGGCGAAATTTTCCGCGAGGCGATCCGCGCCAACAGCGCCAGCATCGTCGTGATCCACAACCACCCGACCGGCGACCCCACGCCCAGCCCCGAAGACGTGCGCGTCACGCGGCTGATCGTCGAGGCGGGTGACTTGCTCAATATCGGCGTGCTCGACCACGTAATTATTGGGCGCAATCGCTTTGTCAGCATGAAGGAGCGGAAGCTGGGCTTTGGGTGATTGCGCCGTATCCGGCGAGATAACCCTATCACGTGGATTGTGACCGGCGCTGATTAAAATCAGCACCTGAAATCAGCACCTGGTTTGCGAAACGCATTAAAGCGCGTTCAGAGCGAGCGTGTTGCCGGTGCGCTTTAGCGCACTTTTCAAAGTAGGCGGCGAATTCATTCGTCGCCAACGGCTGTATGCCCCAATTGTATGCCCCGATTTGCTTGTCGCCGACGCTACTCCGCCAACGTCCCCGTGCTCACCGCAACTAATTCCTCGCGCAGGCGACGCAGCGTGCTCGTGCGCAGGCGCACCTCCTTGGCCCGCTGACGCACGTAATTTTTGGCCTGTTTGCCCATCAGCACGGGCACGCTGGGCTCATCTACCTCAAGCTGCACGTCGTTATTGAGAAAGAGCACCGCGCCATCGATGGGTACTTCCGCCAGCGGCTCGGTCTTGTCGCTTTCCCCGTCCTCCATCTCGTCCACCTGCGCCAGCAGCCCGCGCAGCCGCCCCTCTTCCTCCTGCAAATCGCGGGGCGGGTTGCCCAGCCCCTCGCGCGCAAAGACGGTGAAAAAGCGGCGGAAGTTAAAGGGCTCGCGCCAGCGATCGCCGGCGATTTTGATGCGCCCCTTGTCGCCGCGCACGGCAAAGTTGATTACGCCGCAGGGGCCAATCAGCACGTAGGGCGCGGGCAAGCTGTAGATAAAGAGCGCGTACTTGTCGTCGAAGCCCTTGAGGCTGCGCTCCACCACTTCGTCTGGCCGGCCCAGGGCTTGGCCGCCAGGCCAGCGCCGCCGCGCAAAGCGGTTGATAAAGTAACTGCCCAGGCTGGCAAAGATAAAGCCCGCGGGCAGCGCCACCAGGCTGATCAGCGACCAGTTGGCCTGCAAAAAAGCGGCGATGGCGTTGGGCGTCGGCTGGCCGGGGGGATAGATGTTGGGCACAAAGCTGGCGAGCAGGCCGATAAATAAAATCACCAGCCCCGTGCCGCTGAGCCGCCGCCCGCGCTTTTCTTTGGTTTGAATCTGGTTGAGGTCGCGGTAAATGCGCATGGAAGTCCTTGTCGAATGAAAAGTTAGTGCGTGATGTGTGATGCGTGGTGCGTGATGTGTGATGCGTGGTGTGTGGTGTGTGGTGTGTGGTGCGTGGTGCGTGGGCTGTTACTTCTGCCGAATTTTTATTCCACTGCGACTCTGGTTGTCTACCAGTTCACGCATCACGCATCACGCACTATCTTTAGGCCGTCGTTGCCGCGACCATCGGCGCGCCCTCCGCTCCCTCCGGCTCGCGCAGCCGCGCCACGCCCTGCTCGATTTCGCGCACCACGCCCTGCTCGATGCCCTGCTTGGCGATCCGGATCGCGTGGCGAATGCCCTCGGCCTTGCTGTGCCCGTGCGACACGATTACCAGCCCCGCCACGCCCAGCAGAACGGCCCCGCCGTACTCGCTGTCGTCCATCCGCTGCTTGACGCGCCGCAGCGCCGCCCGCCCCAGCAGCCCGCCGACCATGCTGATCGGCCCGGCGGTGAATTCGTCGCGCATTACGTTGCGCATCAGCTTGGCCGTGGCCTCCGCGGTCTTGACAAAGACGTTGCCCGTAAAGCCATCCGTCACCACCACGTCTGCCTTGCCCGCCACGATGTCCTTGCTCTCGATGTTGCCGCGGAAATCAATCCCCGGCGTTTGCTCCAGCAGCCGGTAGGCGTTGATCACAAGCTGGCTGCCCTTGCCCGGCTCCGCGCCGTTGCTCAAAATATACACCGACGGCTGGGCGACATCCAGTACGCGCCGGGCGTAGATTGTGCCCATAACGGCGAACTGGGGCAGATATTCCGCGCGCACGTCCGGATTTGCGCCCACGTCCAGCAGCAGGCAGACGCCCTGCGAGGTGGGAAAGGGCGACATCAGCGCCGGGCGATAGATGCCGGGCGTGCGCCCAATTTGGAGCAGGCCGACGGTTAGCGCACCACCGGTGTTGCCCGCCGTCACAAAGGCCTGTGCCTCGCCCGTTTTGACCAGCTTGGCCGCGGCGGACATTGAATTATCGGGCTTGGCCTTGAGCGCCTGGGTCGGCTTGTCGTCCATTTCAATGACATCCGCCGCGGGCACGATGTCAAGGACCAGGCCGCGCGTTTCGTGTTTGGCCAACTGGGCGCGAATCGCTTCCGGCTGGCCGACGAGCGCCACGGCGATCCGCTCGCGACGCGCGCCCGCCACGGCCCCCGCCACAATTTCTGCGGGCGCGTGATCGCCGCCCATTGCATCCAGCGCAATCTTCATGCTGTTTCTTGTTCTACTGTCTAAAATCTGCCATTTAAACTGAGGTCGATCCACAAACTGTAGGGGCGAGCCGCTGGCTCGCCCCCATCTTACTATAACCCGTGCTCAGCGCAGAAGTTCTGACGAGGATAGTGAAGAAAGAATCGAATGCAGATTGCGCAGATTTGTGGTGAATCAGATACTTGTCTAGCCGGTGACTGCTGTGCTCGACCCCACAATCCTTAAATCGCCGGAAACACTTGGGGGTCTCCGCAAAGGGAAACGATACACTGGCCGACGGCTAATACGCCAGCGCCGCCTCGTGCTCGGCAATCGCCCCCTCCTTCGAGAGCAAATAGCCCAAATCATCCATTCCCTCCAGCAGACACTGCTTGCGGAACGGGTCCATCTCGAAGCGCATCTGCTGACCGTCCGGCAGGGTAACGGTCTGCTCGTCCAGGTCAATCGCAATCTGCGTCTCCGGCTCCTCCTCGATCAAATCCCAAAGCATATTAACCGTCTCCTCCGGCAGGGGGATGGGCAGCAGGCCATTTTTGAGGCTGTTGTTGTAAAAGATGTCGGCAAAGGTGGGTGCGATCACGGCGCGGAAGCCGTATTCGGTGAGCGCCCAGACGGCGTGCTCGCGGCTGGAGCCGCTGCCAAAGTTGCGCCCGCCGATCAGCACCTGTGCGCCCTCGTGCTCCGGCTGGTTGAGCACAAAGTCCATGTTGGGCGAGCCGTCGCTGTTGTAGCGCCACGCCGAGAAGAGGCCATCCCCCATGCCCGCCTTGGTCACGGCGGTGAGGTATTTGGCCGGGATAATCTGGTCGGTGTCGACATTTTCCTGGCGCAGGGGCAGGGCGGTGCTGGTGAGTTGGTCGAAGGGTTGCATGGCTTATCTTTCAGTGTTGTCGTAAGAGTATGTTTTCGTGAGGGTTCGCTTTGCAAAAATGTGTTTCACGAGGCTTGAAGCGCCAAGAGCGTGCATGCTCTACTTACGCCTGCAACAATTTCACGCGCCCATCTGCCAAATGATAGACCGCGCCCACGATGCGCAATTTGCCCGCCGCGACGGCCCTGGCCAGCAGCGGGTCGGCGGCATATTGCTCCACCTGCTGCCGCACGTTGGCCTCAATCGCGTTGGTCAACAAATCGCCCGCCAGGCCACGCGCGACCTGCACGGCGGGGCCAATGGCGCTTACGAGCGAGTAGATCGCGCCGGGCGCATCGCCATCCTCATCCAGCGTCTGGATCGTCGCCGCCACCGCGCCACAGCCCTGGTGGCCCAACACCATCAGCAGCGGGATGTTGAGCATCAGCACGCCAAACTGGATCGTGCCCAGCGACGCGTTGGTGCCCACCTGGCCCGCCGTGCGCAGGACAAAGATGTCGCCCAGGCCGCGGTCAAAGATTAGCTCGATGGGCACGCGCGAATCCGAGCAGCCCACAACGGTCGCAAAGGGGCTTTGGCCCAGCGCGACCTCGTCGCGCCGCTCGCGCACCAGGTTGGGATAGACGGGGTGGTCGGTCGCAAAGCGCTCGTTGCCGTCGAGCAGGCGACTCAGGGCTTCGTCGGGGTTGGTGATGGGTGGTTCGAGCATCTTTACAACACCTCTCGCACATCGACCACGCGCCCCTCGACGGCCGCTGCCGCCGCCATGATTGGGCTCATCAGCAGCGAGCGCGCGCCCGGCCCCTGGCGACCCCGAAAGTTGCGGTTGCTCGTGCTGGCGACGTACTTGCCCGCGCCCGCCTTATCGTCGTTCATGGCCAGGCACATGCTGCACCCCGCGCCGCGCCACTCGAAGCCCGCCTCGCTAAAGATGCGGTCCAGCCCCTCGGCCTCGGCCTGCGCCTTGACGGCTTTGGAGCCCGGCACGACAATGCCCCACACTTTATCCGCGATTTTCTTGCCGCGCACCACGTCCGCCGCCTCGCGTAGGTCCTCGATGCGCCCATTCGTGCAGGAGCCAATAAAGACGATGTCGATGGGCTGGCCCTCCATGCGCTGGCCGGGCTGGAGCTGCATGTACTCCATCGCGCTCAGCAGGTCGCGCCGCGCCGCCGCATCGGGCAATTCATCCATCGTGGGAATCGTGCCGTTAACAAAGACGCCCTGGCCGGGATTTGTGCCGTAGGTCACCATTGGCGCAAGCTGATCGGCGTGGAGCGTCATCTCGCGGTCAAAGGTGGCGTCGTCGTCGGTGACGAACGTGCGCCAGTAGGCGACGGCGCGCTCCCAGTCGTCGCCCTTGGGGGCAAACTCGCGGCCCCGGATGTACTCGACCGTCGTCTCGTCCGGCGCGATCATGCCCGCTCGCGCGCCACCCTCGATGCTCATGTTGCAGATCGTCATGCGGTTGGCCATGCTCAAGCGCTCGATCGCCGCGCCGCGATACTCAAAGACGTAGCCGACGCCGCCCGCGACGCCATTCTGCGCAATAATCGCTAAAATAATATCCTTGGCCGTGACGCCAAATCCCAGTTCGCCCTCGACGTTGATGGCGAAGGTCTGCGGCTTGCTCTGCATCAGGCACTGCGTCGCCAGCACGTGGCCGACTTCGCTGGTGCCGATGCCAAAGGCGAGCGCGCCAAAGGCCCCGTGCGTGCTCGTGTGGCTGTCGCCGCAGACGATGGTCATGCCCGGCTGCGTAATGCCCAGCTCCGGGCCAATGATGTGGACGATGCCCTGGATGTCGCCTTCGATGTCGTAGAGGTGGATGCCAAAGTCCGCACAATTTTGGCGCAGCGCGCGCACCTGCGTCGCCGCATCGCTCGGCCACAGCTCGATGTCGACGCCCTGGCGAGTGGGGATGGCGTGGTCCATCGTCGCAAAGGTGCGCTCCGGTCGGCGCACTTGGAGGCCGCGCTCGCGCAGCAGGTTAAAGGCCTGCGGCGACGTTACCTCGTGCACCAGGTGCGCATCGATGTAGAGCACGGCGGGCGCGCCCTCGTCCTGTGCGACCACGTGCGTGTCCCAGACTTTTTCAAAGAGCGTTTTGCCCATGAGTCAATTGCCTCAATTTCGTAAAATGCTGAATTGCAAACGGATGCAGCAGATTCGACAGATGAAGACGGATTCCAAAAATCCGCTATTATCCGCTGCATCTGCCAAATCCGCTCGCTGCTTCTGATCGGATTGTTTTGTCTATCCGCCTATGCTAAACTGTTTCTAGCCCGTCGCGCAAATTTGGATTTCCTCTTACCCAAACCCACCATGCAAATCATCCTCGACCAACACCCTATTCCCGACAAGGGAACCTTTGAGATTCGCCAAACCGTCACCCTCCACGTCTCCGCCGAGGAGGCGCGCAAAACGGTGAGCCGCTGGCTGTTTAACACTGTGAGCATGTTAATCGGTGCTGGAACACCGTCGCTCAGTATTGGTGAGCGGGTGATTTGGCGCGTGCCCATCTGGATCGGCTTCCCCCACACGGGACGGCACGAGCTTGATGTAGCCGTTGATGTGGATGCCGAAACGGGGAAAATGCTTAATTTAGAAAGTAGCAAGCTGTGCATTGAGAAACGTGCAGTGGAGGTAGGAAAAGCACAGCCGCCGTTCAAGTCGTTCCGCGCCGACGAAGTCGATCCGCAGCTGGTTGGCAAACCAGAACCGCAGCCCGTCGCGTAAAGCTTGGACTCATGTTTTTCTCAGCACCACAACCCGTCTACATCGACATTTCATTAATCCGCCAAAAACGCGATGGAGAATGTCTTGCCGCGTGTTCAGCAATGGTTTTAGCACACTTCAATGTGCGCGTGCGCTACAGTCGATTAGTCAGGCTCTTGAAGACAGTGCCTTCTGCGGGCGCGACCTTTTCCAATATCCAAAACCTTGAGCGACTAAAGGCAACTGTCATACAAGGGCGCGGTGGACTTGATGTCCTTTATCAGCGTTTGATGATGGGTGAACTGCCAATCATCCCTGTTATGACGACCGACCTCCCGCACTGGCCAACCGATAACGTGCGACACGCTCTTGTGGTTGCTGGCATGGATGCTCAACGCGCCTACGTCTTCGACCCAGCCTTCGATCCGCACCCCATCCGCGTTTCCCTCGGCGATCTTGCCCTTGCCCGCATCAAATTCGATGAAGCCTACGCCGTGCTGACGCGTGCGGCGTGAGCCGCGACCATCAGCCCCACTGCGCGAGCCCAACGCTTGCCTCGTTCCGCACGCGCTCGTCTGGATCAAGTCGAGCCACTTCTTCGATCCGCGTCTTCACGCTCTCGCTCAACACCAGCCCACAGCGCTCCGGCTTGCACACGTCGCACGTCAGCGCGTGGACGGCGTGCCTGCGCACCTTGCCGACCGGATCATCGAGCAGCGGCAAAATCACAGGGGTAAACGACTCGTCCGCTAGGTGGTCCATCATCTGCAGGCACCACCAGCGCACCTTGGCGTTCTCGTGCTGGAGGCCTTGAATGAGGGCAGCTTTGGCTTCCGGCTCCAGCGAAACTTGGGCGAGGTCGCGGGCGTTGATAGCGCCGACCAAGTCGATGATAGTTTGGTTGCGATTTGCTTTGTCCGCGAGTTGGTTGACGAGGTTTGTGTAGTTCACGATCTTCTCTCTTCGGTAGCGCGGACCCATCCCCAAACCCCTTCCCCGCTAGCGGGGAAGGGGCTTCACCTGTCGTGTGTTTAACGAGTCAACGTTGAGGGGATGGGGTTCTACGCCGCCACCGCCGTCTCCGCCTCGCCCTCGGCCATCGCCTCGCCCTCGGCCCCTTCATTCGACGCCTCCAGCTGCATCACATCGCCCCGCGGGGCAACGTACCAGAACAGCTGCCGCTGCGTCGCCCAGTCGTCCAGCAGCGTTTGCGCGCGCTGCGACCCCGTACGTTCTAGGTGCTGCTCAATTAGCGCACGCAGCGTCTTATCGTCCGCTTCCTCCAGCCGACGAATCGCAATCAATTCCGTGTTGTAGCGCCGCTCGAACTCCTCGTTGATGTCGTACACGAACGCTTTGCCGCCCGTCATGCCCGCGCCAAAGTTGCGGCCCGTCTCGCCCAGCACGACGACCGTGCCGCCCGTCATGTATTCGCAGCCGTGGTCGCCCACGCCCTCGACAACGGCCGTCGCGCCGGAGTTGCGCACGCCAAAGCGCTCGCCCGCTACGCCCGCCGCGTGCAGCCGCCCGCCCGTTGCGCCATAGAGCACGGTGTTGCCGATGATCACATTCTGGTGCGGCACAAAGGTCGCATCTTCGTGCGGCTTGATCACAATTTCGCCGCCGCTCAGCCCCTTGCCCACATAGTCCTGTGCCTCGCCGACCAGCTCCAAATTCAGCCCGTTGATGCCAAACGCGCCAAAGCTCTGCCCCGCCGAGCCCACAAATGAAATCCGAATCTGGCCCTCCGGCAGCCCGGCGTCGCCGTAGCGCAGCGCCAATTGACCAGCCAGCTTCGCCCCCACCGTGCGCTGGGTGTTGTTGATTTTGTGGCGCAGGCGAATCGGCGCGTCCGGGTTGGCCGTCAAACTCGCCAGCACCTGCTCGACAAGGCGGTTGCCCACGTGCTCCGGCTCCGGCCGCAGCGCGTTCTCGGTGACGTTGCGGCGCGCGCTGCCCACGTCCGGCGTATAAAGCAGCGGCGACAGCTCCATAAAGCCCGCCTCGCGCCCGTGCACGCGCTGCTCCATCAGCTCCGGGTGGCCGACGACTTCGTCCAGGCTGCGGAAGCCCAGTTCGGCCAGCAGCTGGCGCGCCTCCTCGGCGATGTAGGTCATAAAGTTGACGACCATCTCCGGCGTGCCGTCAAACTTTGCGCGCAGCGCCGGATTCTGCGTGGCGACACCGACCGGACAGGTGTTTTTGTGACAAACCCGTGCCATGATACAGCCTTCGGCGATCATTGCGCTCGTGCCAAAGCTGTACTCATCCGCGCCCAGCATCGCCGCCATCACCACGTCGCGGCCGGTGGCGAGGCCGCCGTCCGTGCGCAACACGACGCGCGTGCGCAGGCCGTTCGCCAGCAGCGTCTGGTGGCACTCGGCCAGCCCCAATTCCCAGGGCAAGCCCGCGTTTTTGACCGAGCTGAGCGGGCTGGCCCCCGTGCCCCCGGAGTTGCCGCTCAGGTGGATCACGTCCGCAAAGCCCTTGGCCACGCCCGCCGCAATCGTGCCCACGCCCAGCTCCGAAACCAGCTTCACGCTAACCCGCGCCGTCGGATTGACGGTTTTGAGATCGTAGATCAGCTGGGCCAAGTCCTCGATCGAATAGATATCGTGGTGGGGCGGCGGCGAAATCAGCGCCACGCCGGGCGTGCTGTGGCGCAGCTCGGCGATCATCTCGCTCACCTTGTGGCCGGGCAATTGCCCGCCCTCGCCCGGCTTCGATCCCTGCGCCATCTTGATCTGCAGCTCCTCGGCGCTCATCAAATACTCCGGCGTTACCCCAAAGCGACCCGACGCCACCTGCTTGACCTTGCTGGCGCGTTCGGTGAAGTAGCGGTGCTTGGCCTCGCCGCCCTCGCCGGAGTTGCTCATGCCACCAATGCGGTTCATGGCAATGGCCAGCGTCTCGTGCGCTTCGGGCGAGAGCGCGCCCAGGCTCATGGCCGCTGTCGAAAAGCGCAGCATGATTTTCTCGACGGGCTCGACCTGCTGCACCGGAATTGCCGGGCGCGTGCGGCGGAAGCCCAGCAGGTGGCGCGGCGCAATCCTCATGCCGTTGACCAGCTCGGCATAGGCGCTGTACTTTTCGCTGCCCTCGCCGCTATCCGCCGCGCGCACGGCATCCTGAATCGCGTGGACGACCTGCGGGCTCCACGTGTGCAGCTCGCCCTTGCGCCGCGGCTTGAAGAGCCCCCACGTCTCCAGCTTGGGCGACTTTTTCGACTCGCGCGTCGCCTCGGCCGCCTCGTGCCAGGCCAGCACGTCCTCCGCTACCGAAGCAAAGCCGACGCCGCCGATCAGGCTCGGCGTGCCCTCAAAGGCGACATCGAGCAGCTCGTCACCCACGCCAATCGCCTCGAAAATCTGCGCTCCACAGTACGAATCAACGGTGCTGATGCCCATCTTGCTCATGATTTTGAGCAGACCTTTGTCCACCGCCTTGACAAAACTCGTGTTGGCGTGCGCCACCGTCATGTCACCCAGATAGCGCCCCTCGGCCACCATCTCCGCAATCTGCTCATAGACGAGGTAGGGAAAAACGGCATTGGCTCCGTAGCCGATCAGCGCCGCAAAGTGGTGCACATCCCTCGGCTCACCGCTCTCGCTGATCAGGCTCACCGCCATGCGCATCCCGCTTCGGATCAGGTGGTGGTGCACCGCCCCCACCGCCAGCAGCGACGGAATTGGCAGCGTGTGCTTATCCGCGCTGATGTCGCTGACTACCAGCAAACGCGCCCCGGCGTGCACGGCTTCTTCGGCTTTTTGACAAAGCCTTTCAACCGCCGCCCGCAAGGCATCGCCACCCTCACTACCAGCGGCCCTCCCCTCCCCGGGGGGGAAGTTGGAGGGCGCTTCCCACGTCGCGTCGATTTTGGCACACCGAAATTCGGACTCATCCGATTTGCACAGCGCCGCCAACTCCTCCGGCTTGAGCAGCGGCGTCGCCAGCTCGACCAGCCGCGTCGCTTCCGGCGTCTCGCTTAATAAATTTGCGCGCGCTCCCAGCAGCACGCGCAGGCTCATCACCGTCTCCTCGCGCAGCGGGTCGATCGGCGGATTGGTGACCTCCGCAAAGCGCTGCTTAAAATAGTGGAAGAGCGGTCGCGGCAGCTCGCTCATGGCTGCTGGCGGCGTGTCGTCCCCCATCGAGCCGACCGGCTCCTTGCTATCGGCAATCATCGGCCGCAGCACCACCGCGACTTCCTCGCTGCTGTAGCCAAAGCTCAGCTGCCGCCGAATCAACTCATCGTTGGTTTTTTTCTTTGGCTTTCCATTTGGGCTTGTTCCATTTTTGCTGACCCCATCCAGGCCCACACCGTTCGACGCTGAGCCATTGGCATACGAACCAGCGGCCCTCCCCTCCCCAGGGGAAGAGACGGAGGGGGGATCTTTTGCCATTACCTCCCTCAGCGAGACCAAATTCTCCTGTACCCAGCGATCATACGGCTGGCGCGTGGCAAAGTGCTGCGTAATCTCCAGGTCGTCCATGATCACGCCGCGCGTCGTGTCCACGCAGAAAATTTGGCCGGGGCCGAGCCGTCCCTTCTTCACCACCTGGCTCTCGTCGTAGTGCACCGAGCCGACCTCGCTGGCGCTAATCACAAAGCCGTTGTTAAGCACCACGTAGCGCGCGGGCCGCAGCCCGTTGCGATCCAGAATCGTGCCGACCATGCGCCCGTCCGTGTACGTCACCGCCGCCGGGCCGTCCCACGGCTCGACGAGCGCCGAGTGGTATTTGTAAAAGGCGCGGCGCTCCGGGCGCGCCTCGCTTTCGGGCAGCCGCTCCCACGCTTCGGGCATCATCATCATCAGCCCGTGGCGCACGTCGCGGCCAGAGCGCACGAGCAGTTCGAGCTGGTTGTCCAAGCTGGAGCTGTCGCTGCCGCTGCGCCCGATAATCGGCTTGAGATCGTGGATGTCGTCCTCCCACAGCGGGCTGGCCAAGTCGCTCTCGCGGGCGCGCATCCAGTTCGTGTTCCCTTGCAGCGTGTTGATTTCGCCGTTGTGGCAAATCATGCGGAAGGGCTGGGCGCGCTCCCAGGTGGGGAAGGTGTTGGTGCTGTAGCGCTGGTGGAAGACGGCGATGGCCGTCTTGTAGTCGGTGTCGCTGAGGTCGGGGTAGAAATTTTGCAGCTCCTCGGCCTGGACCAACCCCTTGTAGACGATGGTGCGGCTGCTGAGGCTGGGGATGTATAACCTTTGCACACCCGCCTGCCGCGCCCGCCGCGCAATTCGCTTGCGCGCGAGGTAAAGCGCCCGCTCGAACTCATCGCCCGCCGCCGGGCCGCTGGCGCCGCGCTGAATGATGACCTGCTCCATCCAGGGGCGCATGGCCGCGGCGCGCTCGCCCACCGCCGAATCCACCACGGGCACGTTGCGGAAGGTCAGCACCTTTAGCCCCAGCTTGGCCAACACGTTGCGCACGATCTGCATCGCCAGCGCGCGATCCGCTTCGTCCTGCCGAAACAAGAAAAGCTGACCCACGGCCAGATCGCTGGGTGATGGCGGCTCAACGCCCAGCCGCTCCAGCTCGCGGCAGAAAAACTCATAAGGAATTTGCGTCAGGATGCCCGCGCCGTCGCCGGATTTGCGGTCGTCCGCCGTCGCGCCGCGGTGGGCGTGGTTGCAGAGCGCCTCCAGCGCCATCTCCAGCGTGCGGTGGTTGCGCCGCCCCTCCACGTGGGCCACAAAGCCGATGCCACAGGCGTCGCGCTCAAAGGCGGGGTTGTACATGCCCTGTCTTGGCGGCAGCTCGCGACCGCTGGGCGCATCAAAATCGTGTAAAAATTTATGTCGAATATCAACGTCATCGCTGGGACAACAGTCGGATGAAATTGGTTGAGATTGAATAAAAGTTGTCATAATAGCTCTCCTAAATTGCAATCAGCACGCGGCAAGATAAATTCGCGTTCGTGATTTGTTTCACGAACGGTTGATGATCCTTTTCCAACTCCTACGGCTCGAATAAATTATTGGGAAAGTGCGCCGCACCAACGAATCGGTGTTGGAGGAATCCATCGATTAGCCAAGCAAGATCAACAGGGAACCGAATGGATTGACTAACTGCGCTGTTAGTTGAGGGAGCGAAGCTGTAGTATATCACGAAGCGAAAGCGCAAGACAAGTAGCAAAATCTTGTCTAACTTTTGTATGAGGAAATTCACAGCAAGGCTACAGCTCAACTTCGGAAGAGGTCTGTTTGTTTTGCTTGCAAAAATTTTCGCGCTTGGACAAATCCAGACGGACAAAATCTCACTTGTCCCCCCCGATCAACTATGCTATAATCCGCGCAGCCTAGACGATGCCCTCGTTCGCCACCGCCTTTCCCGCTCCAGTACCCAAACGAGCTTATCAACGCGGGCGGCTGGTGTGCATGTAGAACCTTAGCAGGAGAACCCCATGGTAGATGGACTCGTGGAAGTCACGATTGACAGCATCCGCGTGAGCTTGATGTCGCAGCACCGCATTGTTGTGCTGCGCGAGGATTCCGGTGAGCGCTTTATTCCAATTTGGATTGGCCCCTTTGAAGCGGACGCGATTACGATTCAGCTTCAGGGCATGGAGCCGCCGCGCCCGCTCACGCATGACCTGATCCGCGCCGTGGTGGAGACGATGGGCGGCGAAGTCGAGCGCGTAGTGATCAACGGATTGGAAAAGCAGACCTACTTTGCCAAAATCGTGCTCGATGTGGACGGCGACCTGGTAGAGGTGGACAGCCGCCCCAGCGACGCCATCGCCCTGGCCGTGCGCACCAGCGCCCCGATCTATATCAGCGAGGACGTGATGGACCAGGCCGGGATGGAGCCGGAGGAGGAGATGGCGCTGACAGAGGGCGTGATTGCTTCGGACGGGCCGGATCGGGCGGACGAAGACCTGGGCGCGTTTGAGGACTTGATCGAGGGGCTGGATTTTGACAATCTGCTCGGCAACTAACTCCCCCGCCACCAACTGAATCAAACGGCGCGGCCATTGCGATGGTCGCGCCGTTTTTTGCGCGTTGAGGCTTATCCAGGCTTTATCCTGGTCTTTTCCCCAAACTTGTACCCAATTCACCATGGAAGATTTCCGCGACATGCCGCCCCCCCCCATTCCGGATGAACCGCCGCCCACAGCGGATGGCGACTTTGAGGTGGGTGACTTTGCGGGCGGCAATTTTGCACCGAACGATTTCTCCGGCAGCGATTGGGGCGACGCCGATTCAGCGCGAATACTCAACGAGGGGAGTGATCCGAACAATTCTGCCGCCGAGCCGGGCGTAGAGAACGCCACGAGTCGCTCGCCCCAAAACGGCGCGCAGCCGAAGGAGACGTCGACCCAGGAGAACGGGGCAGTGGGCAGTCGCAACGGACAGCGCGACCAAAGTGGCCACGCTGGCAGCAGCTTCTCTCAGCAAAAGCCCCGCCGCGACTTGGGCGGCAGGAAGCTGGGCGACGAAGGCTTTGGCGAAAACGCCCCGGCCAAGAGCATCCCCGCCAACATCGAAGCCGAGCGCGCCGTGCTCGGCTCGCTGCTGATCGACCCCGACGCCATTGTCAAAGTCGCCAACTTTCTGCGCGCCGAGGACTTTTATCGCCAGCGCCACGGCGCGCTTTACACGGCCATGCTCGCGCTCAACGAGCGGCGCGAACCGCTCGATTTCGTTACCCTGCAGGACGAGCTGGAGCGGCAGGAGGAGCTGACCAACGTCGGCGGCCCCGCCTATATCGCCGACCTGATCAGCACCACGCCGACCGCCTTTTACGTCGACCACTACGCGCGCATTGTCGAGCGCACGGCGGTGCTGCGGCGGCTGATTGGCGCAGCGGGCAAGATCGCGGAAATCGCCTACGACGAGAGCCAGGAGTTGGACGAAGTCATCGACCGCGCCGAGCAGATTATTTATGGCGTGAGCGAGAGCCGCGTCCAGCGCGAGCTGACGCCCATCCGCGCGATTATGGCCGACGTGGTCGACCGCATTGACTTTCTGGCGCGCAACCAGGACATGCTCATGGGCGTGCCCACCGGCTTCCACGCGCTGGACACGATGCTGGGCGGCTTCCAGAAGAGCGACCTGATTATTTTGGCGGCCCGGCCGGGCATGGGCAAGTGCGTCAGCGCCGACACGCGCCTGCCGGACCCACAGACGGGTGAATTGCGTACGGTTGAGGAGATGGTGCGTGCGCGACAAGGGGATGTACTGACGCTGAATAAGCACTACCAATTGCAACCAGCCAGCGCCAGCGACTTTGTCGATGATGGCGTTAAGCCGGTCTACCGAGTTAAAACGGCGCTGGGTCGCCATATCAAAGTCACGCTGTCGCATCCGTTTCTCACCGTTGATGGGTGGCGACCGCTGGCGGAATTGGCCGTTGGCGCACGCGTGGCCGTGCCGCGTCAAATGCCGATCTTTGGGCAGGAGGACGCACCGGAGCATGAAGTCAAAGCGCTGGCCTATCTGCTGGCCGATGGCTGTATGACAGGCAAAAATCCACAGTTCACCAATAGCAATCCCCGTTTGCGCGAAGATTTTACTTGTGCGGCGCTGCAGTTTCCCGGAACCAAAACGCGCGTTCAGGGGAGCAAAGAGACGCGCACGCCGACGGTCTACGTTTCTGCCGATGCGGAGTTGGTGCGCCAGCATCGCGAGCAGTTTGCTCTAACACTGCGCACTATTTTGGCTGAACGTCAGCAGTCGATGCCGATGGTAGCCCGTCAAATGGGTCTATCGACTGGGGCGATTGGCTTTTGGACGCGCGGGAAAACTGCCCCTGCCGCTAACAGATTATCTCGTTTGGCAGCGCATTTGAATGTCTCTGAGGAAATTCTGGCTCCACATGGTTCAGCGTCCATTCAGCAAAATGGCAAGAACACGCTGACTCGCTGGCTGGAAACGCAGGATGTTTGGGGCAAGGCTGCCGCGGAGAAAGACGTGCCGCCGAGCGTTTACCGCTACACCAAATCCAAGCTGGCGCTCTTTCTCAACCGGCTCTTCGCCTGTGACGGCAGCATCTACATCCAGAATCAAAATCAGCCCGCCATCTCTTACAGCACGGTTTCGCCAGCGCTGGCGCGGTCGGTGCAGCATCTGCTGCTGCGCTTTGGCATCTTGGCCAAAGTGCGCGAGCGGTCGATCCGCTATCAAGGAAATTACCGACCGGCGCTTGAAGTACGTGTTACGGACGCCGAAAGTTTGCGGATTTTTGTGGATGAGATCGGCACCTTTGGTAAGGAAGAAGCGGTGGCAGCCGTGCGGGCTCGCTTATCCGAGACGGCTATCAACACTAACCGCGATACAATTCCCGTTGGCGTTTGGGAGAAAATAATTCAAGCAAAGGGAAAACAAAGCTGGCGTCAAATCGGTATCCAAATGGGGCTCGGCGAAGGAGCCAACCTACACGTGGGCAAACGCGCGCCCAGTCGACAGCGTTTGCTTGATATAGTTGCTGCAATTCGCATACCAACGAATGGGAAGACAGAGGAACCCCGCTCGACCGAATTGAGCGACCTTGCACAGAGCGATGTCTACTGGGATGAAATTGTCGCCATCGATTACGTGGGTGAGCAGCAGGTCTACGATTTGACCGTGCCTCAGACTCACAACTTTGTCGCCGACGATATGCTTGTCCACAACACAAGCCTGGGCCTAAGCGTCGCCCAGAACGCGGCCAAAAACTTCAACGCGCGCGTCGCCGTCTTTAGCCTCGAAATGGGCAACGATCAGCTCGTGCAGCGGCTGCTCTCGATGGAGACGGGCATCGACAGCCACCGGCTGCGGCTGGGCCAGGTCTACGAGGACGAGTGGGACAAGTTGATCGCCGCGGCCAACCTGCTCGCCAGCACCAACGTCTTTATCGACGATACGCCCGCGGCCACGGTTAACGAAATCCGCACCAAGGCGCGCCGCCTCTACGCCGAATACGGGCTGGACATGATCATCATCGACTACATGCAGCTGATGACGGGGCAGGGCGGCGGGCGCAACGAAAATCGTCAGCAGGAGATCAGCTACATCAGCCGCTCGCTCAAAACGCTGGCGCGCGAGCTCAACGTCCCCGTGATCGCGCTCTCGCAGCTTAGCCGCGCCGTCGAGAGCCGCGCCGACAAGCGGCCCATGCTGTCGGATTTGCGCGAGTCGGGCTGCTTGACAGGGGATACGCTAATCCACTTGCCCGAAACCGGTTGCCGCGTGCCAATTCGGGACCTAGCGGGGCAGCATGGTTTCGTGGTCTCTAGCCTCAACACGAAGACGTGGAAGCTAGAGCATAATCGGGTTAGCAATGCGTTTTGCACGGGCACAAGGCCTGTCTTTACGCTCACGACACAGCTTGGTCGCAGCGTGCGGGCGACGGCCAACCACAAATTTTTGACAATTGAAGGTTGGAAGCGGTTGGATAAATTGGAGCAGGGTGAGCGAATTGCGCTGCCGCGTACACTCGATGTTGAGGGTAGCACAACGCTCTCTCACGATCAGTTAGCCTTAATAGGACACATGATTGGTGATGGTTGTACGTTGCCACGCCACGCTATCCAGTACACAACGCGTGAAAAAGACTTAGCAGAAACTGTTGCAGCCCTAGCTAAAAGTGTATTTGGTAATGCCATTGAACCACGTATCAATCCGGAGCGTCAGTGGTTTCAAGTTTATCTCGCTGCAACCGAACACTTGACTCATAGAAAGCGAAATCCGCTGGCAGAATGGTTTGACAGCCTTAACATTTTCGGCTTACGCTCCTATGAAAAATTTGTGCCAACTGCTATGTTCTCTCAATCAAAAGAGAGTACTGCAATCTTTCTGCGTCATCTGTGGGCCACTGATGGATGCATTCGCATGACCTGGGGCAAAAAACCGCGTCCAGCTATTTACTATGCCACGAGCAGCGAACAATTAGCTTATGATGTACAGTTGTTGCTGCTGCGGCTTGGGATCAATGCTCGGAAAAAGAGAATGACTCAAGCTGAAAAAGGTCGGGATCAGTACCATATTATTGTCAGCGGCCAACCTGACTGGCTTAAGTTTATGGACAGCGTTGGGGCAGTTGGTGAGTATAAACAGAAAAGCCTAAACAACATCCGACATTGGCTGCATGAGCGAGCGCATAATACCAATCGTGATATTATCCCTCACAGTATTTGGCGAAAACATGCTGTCCCTGCTATGCAGCGGAATGGTATTACCAGCCGCCAAATGCAAGCTAAATTGGGTAATCAGTATTGTGGTACAGGGTTATATAAACAGAATGTGAGTCGCGACCGTGCAGCACGATTGGCCGACGTTGTGCAATGCAGTGAAATAGCTGCTCTATCACAAAGCGATGTCTATTGGGACTCTGTTGTCTCAATTGAGGAAAACGGCATGGAGCCCGTCTATGACCTAACCGTACCGGGCAACCAAAACTTCGTTGCCAACAACGTCATCGTCCACAACAGCATCGAGCAAGATGCGGACGTCGTCATGTTTATCTACCGCGAGGATTACTACATCGAGGACACCGACCGGCAGAACATTGCCGACGTGATCGTCTCCAAGCACCGCCACGGCTCCACCGGCACGGCCTCGCTCTACTTCCGCAAAGAGCTGACGCAGTTTAGCGATCTGGAAATTCAGCGCACCGAGCTGGATTACTAATGTAAGTCGAAGCGCTGCTTCGACCCTCGCCAAGCGCTGCTTGGCGCTACACAAGAGGCTCGCTATGACCACCGTTGCCCAAAACCTCGCCCAAACCCTCGTCGATGCGGGCGTGACCCGCGTCTTTGGCCTGCCCGGTGGCGAAAACGCCGAGCTGCTCGACGCGCTGCGCACAGCAGGCAGCAACGGTGGAATCGACTTTGTGCTCGTGCGCAACGAAGCCTCCGCCGTTTACATGGCCGACACCACGGCCCGGCTCACGGGCAGGCCGGGCGTCGCCCTCACCACCCTCGGCCCCGGCGCGACCAACGCCTGCGCCGGCCTCGCCCACGCCTGGCTCGACCGCGCGACAGTGCTGCTCATCACCGCGCAGTCGCCCAGCAACCTCGTCGGTCGCCACACGCACCAGGTGCTCGATCTCCGGGCCATCTTCCGCCCCATTACAAAATCCACGGCAGCGCTAACGCCGCAGAATCCCCACGCCATGCAGGAGGCGCTTGACCTGGCCGCGGCTGGGCGACCGGGGCCCGTGCATCTCGGCCTCGCCAGCAATGTCGCGCCGCTGCCGCTGGAAGTTGTTTCGCTATCGCAGGAAAATTTCGCTGCTCAGAAGCGCGACCCTGTCCAGCCGTCGGCCACGACGGTTGAAACGGCGCAGCGCCTGCTTGCTGATTCACAAAAGCCCGTCATCGTTGCGGGCCTGGGCCTGGAGCCGGAGCGACCTTACACCAAGTTGCGCGACTTTGCCGAGGCGCTCGACGCGCCGGTTATCACCACGCCCAAGGCAAAGGGCGCGCTGCCCGCGGATCACGCGCTCTTTGCTGGAACCATTGGCCTGACCCGCACCGATCCAGTCTACGAAATTTTGGGCGAGGCGGATTGCGTTATCGCCATCGGTTTTGACGTGGTGGAGCTGGTCAAGCCGTGGGCGGTCGACGCGCCGCTAATTTGGGTGGCAAACTGGGCCAACGTCGACCCGACCATCGAGGCTGCGGCGGAATTGGTCGGCCCCATTGCGCCAGCCTTGGCGCAACTCACCAACCTGAATTTCGATATTCACTCCGGCTGGGGCGCGGCGCGCGTGGCGGCGCACCGGAAGCAGCTCGCCGCCCGCTCGCTGCCCACGCCCGCGGCGGATCGGCTGCTGCCGCAGACGGTGCTGCGCGCCCTGCGCGACCATCTGCCGCGCGAGACGCTGCTGGCGACGGACGTCGGCTCGCACAAAATTTTGGCCGCACTGGAGTGGCCCGCCTTTGTGCCCAACCGCTATCTCGTTTCCAACGGCTTGTCCTGCATGGGCTTTGGCCTGCCCGCCGCCATCGCCGCCAGCCTCGCCCTCGGCGAGCCGACCGTCTGCCTCACCGGCGACGCGGGCATGGCGATGGTGCTGGGCGAGCTGAGCCTGCTGGCCGAACGCAACCTGCCCGTCACCGTTGTCGTGATGAACGACAGCGCGCTTGACCTGATCCGCTCCGCCCAGGTGCGCGCGGGCAAGCCCGCCTTCGGCACCGAATTCAGCAACCCCGATTTCACCGCCATCGCCCGCGCCTACGGGCTGGACGCACACCGCGTCGCCAGCGAAGCGGAATGCGCACAGGCCGTGCAGGCCGCCGTCGCCAGCCGTCGCCCGACCGTGATCGAGGCGCTGATCGACCCGGTCGGCTACCCGACGACGGTCGCAACGTCAAAATAAGGAATGCCCCAAATTTGAGGCGAATTCAGAGAAACAAGTAGTTCGCAACAGTTTAGGTCCCGTTGATATTTTGCTGAAGGGGCTGGAAGGGTAGGTCGAGTGCGCCCCATCCCCGGCCCTTCCCCCACAAGTGGGGGAAGGGAGCATGAATCGCCCCTCTCCCAGGGTGGGAGAGGGGCCGGGGGTGAGGGCCAATTCCCAGATATCAACGGAACACAGTCTAGTACATCCCGGCGGAAATAAGTAGGCAGTTTTTTGCGTCTGCCCGCCAGAGGTCACAGACGAATTTATCTGCCGTGGTATGTACGCCCAAATGTACTAGTCCAGCCGCAGTGCCGGATCGATCTCCACGCCCAGGCCAGCTCCTTGGGGCGCGTGGATAAAGCCCTCGGCGTCGATTCGCGGCGGCTCCGTTAGGATCGACCAGCCGTGGCTGTAGTCGGCCACGGGCGGATCGTGGAGCGTTTCGAGGAAGGGCGCGTGGCGCCAGGCGCAGGTGAGGTGCAGGTGGGCAATCGTGCCCAGCCCGCGACCGCCGTGGTGCGGGCAGATTTGCTTGCCGTGGGCCTCGGCCAGCGCCCCAATCTTGCGCAGCTCAGTCACGCCGTTCATCACCATGCTCTCCGGCTGCAAAATATCGTAGACGTTGTGGCGCAGCATGTCGACAAATTCGCTCAAGAAGGGGTTGTTCTCGCCCCCGGCCAGCGGCATGGCAACCTCGGCGTTGATGCGCGCCAAATCGGGGAAGGCGTAGCGGGGCAGCGGCTCCTCCAGCCAGTAGACGCCGAGCTTGTCCAGCTCGCGCGCCGTTTCCAGCGCCCGGCGCACGTCCCACAGCAGGCCGGGCTGCCAGTTGCCGCTGGACTGCGCCTGGTTGGCGTCGACCATAATCTGCATCCGCTCGCCAACCGCGTCGCGCACGGCCTCCACCAGCGCCAAATCTTCGGCCATCGTCGGGTAGTGCAGCCGCAGCTTGATGGCCTGCCAGCCCTCGTCGGCCAGCCGCCCGGCGAGGCTGGCGCGCTCGGCGGGCGTGGACAACTGCACCATGCTGGCATAAGGCGCGACCTTCTCCTTGGCGCCGCCCCACAGTTTGAAAAGCGGCTGGCCGCATGCCTTGCCGATTACGTCCCACAGCGCAATATCGATGCCGGTAGCGCCGCGGTAGTGCAGGCCGCGGGCGTAATAGCGCAGCGTGCCCACGTGACGCTCGGTGTCAAACGGGTCTTGGCCGATCAAGTGGGCGCGCGCCGCTTCCACAACGCGCTCGTCCGCGCCGGGACCAATGCCGACGATGCCTGCATCGGTGTGCACCTCGACAAAGTCGCCGCCGCCGCGGGTGTAGTGGATTTGGCCACCCTTGTCCCAGGCGGGCTCCAGCGAGCCGACCTCCTCGATGGTGCGCAGGCGAATGAGCCTGATATCGGTGATTTTGAGTCGGCTGGATTTTTCAGCAGTAGACATGGGAGCGCTCCTGTGGTATCAGATGATCATTCAACGGCGCGGCAACGGAACCCCTACGCACGTTCGTTCGTCTTGCCTGTGCACACCGATGGTTTAGCAGCCAATCGATTGTAACAAGCCAGCGCCGCGTTACATGAAATGATACACAGTTGTCCCTTGATTGGCAACGTCGGCTGTGCGATGTTGATGCGAAATCCGTTTTTGGCCCACGACCCATCTATTCGTCAAATCCGTTCATCGACAAAGGAGAATCCCATGATCGTTCGTTCCCGACCGTCTTTGTCTCTGCGCACATCGCCGTGGCCCCTGCTCCGGCACGCCGCCTGCGTCGGCCTTGCGCTGGCGCTGCTGACTTTGCTCTCCCTGCTTGCCCCCGCGACTGCCCATGCCCAGGACGTGCCCGATGCGCCCGACGCCCCCAACATTGTCGGCAGCATTTCGGGCCGAGTGACCAACGAGGCGGGCGAGCCGCTGGCTGGCATCGAAGTGCGGACACAGGGCGCGACCCAAAGCTACGGTCCCGTTTACACGGATGCAGCGGGCCGCTACCGGATCGATGGAATCGTCACGGGCATCTACCGCCTCTCCTTTAATGACTATCAAGGGCGCTACGCTTACCAGTATTTTGACGGCGTCCAAAACTTTAGCGCGGCACAAACCCTTCCGGTGG
This sequence comes from Caldilineaceae bacterium, assembly GCA_965213535.1. GTDB lineage: Bacteria > Chloroflexota > Anaerolineae > Caldilineales > Caldilineaceae > JBCCFC01. Next base: position 6,639,407 of record OZ243888.1, on the reverse strand, counting down.
CGGGCAACGACATCAGCGGTGTGGATGTTGTGATGACGCGCGGCGCGATTATTCGCGGCACGGTGGTGCTAACGGGCGCTTTGCTCGCGCTCGATCCCGACGCGGCAGGCGAACTGCGCGTCGAGTACGCCTACTACGGTCTGGACGGCAACGAGCAGCTCTATAGCGATATGCAAGCGTTCTCTACCCTCTTGAACACGGACGATAACCGCTACGGCTACCGCTTCGAGAATCTGCTGCCGGGCGTTTATCGGCTCTGCGCCACGCTTCAGCCCGTCTACTTGGAGGAGGATGTCTACTATCAGGGGCCACCGTACACCGAATGTTACGACGACAGCCTAACCTTTGACGCAGCCAGCAACGTCGAAACAAGTGCCGGGCGCACCGCACGCAATATCGACATCACCCTGGGCGACAGCGACGATTACGCGACCCTCACCGGCGTTGTCACCGGCTTTGATGGCGAGCCGCGGTCGGGCATCACCGTGGAACTATATCAGGAGCAAGAGGAGAATGCCTTCAACCACTACCCTTACCCCGACTACGGCTATCGCAACTTCTCCGTGCGGACGGATGCTCAGGGCGTCTATACAGTCAGTACGCTGCAGCCCGATACCTATCGTCTCGCCTTTGTTGATCAGCGTGCAATTGATTTTGCAGATACGCGCCTTCGTCACCTGCCACAGTTTTACAAAGGGCGGCGGAATTTGGAATCGGCAACGCCCATCGAGGTGGCAGAGCGCGAGACGCTTCAAATCAACGCGCAGCTCGAAGTGGGCGGCGCGATCACCGGCGTTATCGAGCTAGGGCAGGGCTATCGCGCCGACGATCCGTATTACGGGGGCTACATCAACGTCAACTTGGAGAGCGCAGATGGCGGCGTCATTTACAGCGCTTCAACGATTGACGTGGTGGAAGAGGAAAACGTGGCTCGCTACCGATTTGACGCCATTCCGCCCGGACGTTATTACGTGCAGGCCGCCAGCTATCCGTTCATCAAGTACTATCCCAACCAACCCTCTCTGGAGAGCGCAACGCCAATCCTGGTCGAAGCTGCCGGCATCACGCGCGACGTTGATTTTACCGACCTGTCCAAGGGGCCGGAAGATGGCGCGATCACGGGCCGGGCGACCGTCGCCAACGGCGACCCCGCCGCCAACGTTCCGGTGGGGCTCTACGCCACCGAGCCATCCACCTATTCCTTTAACCTGCTCTACCTCGCCACCACCGATCGCCAGGGCCGCTACCGGCTGTCGACGCCGTCTTCGGGCAGCTACCGCGTCTGCTTCGGCCTCGATTTGACGCCGCTGCCCGAGTACCAATACGGCTGCTACGCCGGCTCCAACGAAAGCACGGGGAACAACGGCGAAGCCGAGGCGATCAGCGTGCCAAGCGGCGAGACCGTCGAAGGCGTCGACTTGCGCGTGCAGCGCCACACGCAAATTCGCGGGCGTGTGCAAACGGAGGATGGACAGGGCGTGGGGTACGGCAGCGTTCTCATTTTCCAACGTTCAGGTGATTCCGAGACGGCTGGCTGGATGCAAATTAACTCTGCCCCGATCATCAATCCATTTGGCGAACCCGTTAAAACGTATGGGCTAAATTTAGCGCCCGGTACGTACCGCCTCGGCGTGCAGGTCTACACCGTTTACGGCGAACAGACAATTTTTTACCCCGATGCGACATCGTTTGACGAGGCCGAGACGATCACGCTCGTTAACGGCGGGCAACGCAACATCGACTTCATCCTGCCCGACCCCGCCGATGCCAGCCTCAGCGGCACGGTGACGCGAGACGGTGAGCCATTGGCGGGCATCCGCGTAGAGCTGTATCGCCGCAACGACTATTACGGCGGCTATTATGGCGAGCCAACGCCGCTGATCTACACCACCACGGACGCCAACGGCCACTACGAAATTCGCGGCCTCTTTACCGATTTCTACATCATCCGCTTTGTCGACCCGGCGGGCGAGCTAACCCCGCGCTGGTACGGCGGTGGCTTCAGCTTGAACAGTGCCACGCCGGTTGAGCTTGCCGACGGCGAAGCGCGCGGGACTGTCAACGTGCAGATGGGGCGGTTTGCGTTCTATTATTTGCCGGTTGTTGGTCGCTAATGTAGGGCGAAGCAGCGCTTCGCCCTACGCCAAAAACCCGCGCACCACGCGCAAAAAGTCATCGAATCGATCCCGCCGAATGTTGTGGCCCGCGCCCTCGACGCGGGCCACTTCGATCTGTTCATTCTCTTCAGCCACCCGTGCCGCCGTCTCCGGCGTGACAATCGCCCCGCGCTCGACTTCGCCCGTGACGAGCAGCGTGGGGCACTCAATTTGACTTATGGTTTCGCGCCACGCCGCTGGCTCGTCCAGCCGATAGCTAAAGACATCCAGGCTCACCTGCTTCTTCGCACGCGCCCACGGCTCGAATTCCACCTCGTCCCACTCCGGATTGAGCTTGCGCCCCCGCGCCTCAATCGACGTCTGCATCAGCTTTTGCCGCTCGGCCATTTCGCTGCGCCACGCGCCGAGCGATTCGGTCCGCTCAGCCGTCGTCAGCGTACCCGGCGCGTCCGAGCGCCAGGGCGGATCCTCCAGCACGATGCGCGACACGAGATCGGGACGCGTGGCCGCCAACATCGAGACCGTGGCCCCACCCATCGAGTGGCCGATAACCTGCGGTGCGTCGATATCCAACGCCTCGATCAGCCCAGCCAGATCGGCGGCGTGTACGCGCGAGGAATACTCGCCGCTGGGCTTGTCCGAATCGCCGTGGCCGCGCGCGTCGACCATCACGATGTCGTACTCGTTCTCCAGCGCACGGGCCAGCCGCGTCCAGCAGAGGCCGCTGTCCGTGATGCCGTGGGAAAGGACGAGCGGCGGTTTCTCGCTCTCCGGCTCACCGGTGCGCACGTAGTGCAAATTGATGCCGTTGGCGCGAATGTCGCCCTTGTGCCAGTTGGTTGTCAAATCAGTCATGGGGCAGTCCCTTTACAAAATCAATAAAAATTTGTGTATCAAAGAGCGGTGGCCCGTGGCCAAAGCAGACGACGCGCGGCCTCAAAGCCGCCAGCCGCCGCGCCGACTCGCGGTTGCGCGGCGGGCTGGGCGTGTAGATGGGGGTCGGCTCGGAAAGGCGCGGGTCGCCCCCCCGCGATCCGTGGTTGGCAATGACGTCGCCGCAGATCAGCACGCCGTCGGCTTCGCGCCAGAACGAAAGGTGGCTGGGCGCGTGGCCGGGCGTCTCCAGCACGCGAAAGCCCGCGATCTCGTCCCCGTGGCGCAGCACGCGGGCAACGGGATGGGGCGGACCCGTCCACATCCGGTGCAGCCGCTGGGGGATTGGGTGCGGCGGCAGCTGATTCTGCACCGTGCCCCGCTCCATATCCTCGACGCCGCGCTCCCCACACCAGAGCGGAATCCCCAGCGCTGCACAGACGGCGTGGCTCGCTCCCTGGTGATCCGGGTGCACGTGCGTCAACGCGTGGGCGACGACGCGTCTGCCGCAAAGCTGGCGCAGAATGCCGCGCGCGTTCCAGCGCGTGCCCGCGTCGATGAGCACGAAGCCCTCCCGCTCGCTGCCGACTAGGTATCGGTTGATCGCATAGCGAAAAAACGCGTCGAGCAGATAAGCGTCGCGGGCAATGGCTTGCATAAATTGGGCTGTTTCGAGAAATCAAGTGTCCGCGCATTTACAAACTTAGACGCACGTCACACGGCCAAAGTTGCGCTGCACATCCAGCCCGGGTAATCACCTGGGCGTCGCCAGTTCGCAGCTCTCCGTTTGGCTAATGTTTTTGTCCTGCCCGTTGCAGTACGGTGGTTGTGCTCTACGCCAGCTCCTATCCGTTCGGGCGCTTAAAAGCATAGCAGCAGGAAGTCGATCCACAAAAACTTGCGGCCGATTAACCTTGCCGCGCGTGCAGCAATTCCAGTGCAGCAATTCCAAATGAAAACCAAACATAAGAAGATCGCAGACGGGAACGACTTGCTCTGGGCGGGCTTAATGCTACCGTGGACGAGGGCGACTGCCGCGTTGCCATCGACTCAGGCCAGATACTTAGCACGTTCTATAACCCACTTGTGCCTGAATTTTGCGCATTCCCGGTCGCTGCCGCATACTTTTCGCCTATGAGAAGGGATGATCTGAAAACGGGTGAACGGGCAACGGACAATCAAAGACCCTGGGGATTCGCCAAATCCCCAGGGTCGGCAGCGCGCGCGATGCTGCTTGCCCTCGTGCTGCTCGCCTTTGCCCGCGTGACGTGGCGGCTGGGCGACCGCCATCTGTGGTGGGATGAAAGCCTCACGCTCCAGCGCGCCGAAGCCGGCTGGGGCGCGCTGCTGCGCGGCGCGCTGCCCATCCGCGATGGCGTTGTCACCGTGATGAGCATCGACCAACATCCGCCCTTCTTTTTCCTGCTTGAAGGGGTGCTGGTGCGGCTGGCGGGCGTCGATGAGTTCGTGCTGCGTTGGGTTTCGGCAGCGGCGGCGACGCTGCTCGTGCCCGCCGTGTGGGCGCTGGGTCGGCGGCTCTCCGCTTCGCACTCCGCCCCACGCTCCGCCCTACATAAAAAAGCGTGGGGCGCGCTGCCGCCGTCAACGGCCTGGTGGGCCGCGGGCCTGGCAACTGTTAACCCCTTTTTCCTGCGCTACGGCCAGGAGGCCAGGCCCTACGCGCTTCTGGCTACGTTGGGCGTGTTGAGCACGTACTGTCTGGTGCGGGCGTTGCCCCTCCCCAGCCCTCCTCAGAGTGGAGAGAGAGCCGCGACGGGTAAGACCGACGATTGGAGCTCAATCCAACCACCCAACGGTCCCTCCCCCAACTTGGGGGAGGCTGGGAGGGGGTTCTGGCTGGTCGCCTACAGCCTCACCCTCGTCGCCTTTCTCGCAACCCACTACTACGCCATCCTCCTCCTGCCTGCCCACGCGCTGCTGCTCGGCACGCAAAACACCGGCACGGGCTTAACGCCACGCAATCGCCGCGTGCTCGTTGTGATAGCGGGGCTGCTGGGGGTGGCGGGGCTGCTGGCGAGTTGGGCCGCGTGGGGCATTCTCGCGCGCGGCGGCGGCAGCAATTTTTTCTCGACGCCGCCAACCACTATTCTGCGCGACATCCTCAACGCCTTGAGCCTTGGCCCGCGGGCGGATGTGGGTAACCCGTGGCTGTGGGCGCTGGATTTGCTCTTTGTGGCGGTGTTTATCAGCGGCGTGCTGTGGACGCTGCGTCGCCGCAGCGCAATGTCGCAAGGGGGCTGGCTGCCGCTGGCGATGGTTGTGATTCCCGTGGCGGCGCTGCTGCTTGTGGGATTGGTGCAGCCAGCCTACATGAACGCCCGCCACCTCGCCGTGATCGGCGGCGGCTGGCTGCTGGGGCTGGGCGCGGGGCTGGGTGCGCTGTGGCGCTGGCGGCAACCGTTCGCCCGCCCCGCCGCCATTCTGCTGGCGGCATTGTTGGTCGGCGGCAGCCTCTACGGCAATCTTCGCCTGCACGCCACGACCTTTGCCCAGGGCGCGGCGCGGTCGGCCTGCGTGGGCTGCACCGTCGACAACGACGACTTCTCCGCGCTGGCCGAGCACCTGCGCGAGCGGCTGCTGCCCGGCGATCTCGTGCTGCTCGACCCGCCCTTTGCCCGGCGGCTCTTTGAGTATTACCTGCCGCTGGAATGGGTGAACGAAGCCGACATCTACGCCGTGCCCATGCTCGATTTCCCCAAAGGCAATGCGGACTGGAGCGACACCCGCGATCTCGTCGACGCCCAGCGGCCCACGCACCCGCGCGCGTGGCGCATCGAATCCAACGCCTACAACTTTATGGACCCGGACGACCTCGTGCAGGAAATTCTACGCGAGCGTCTCTTTCTCGTACAGGAAATCCAGTTCGACAGCGACTCCGCGCTGCGGGCCGAGCTCTACCTCGCCGAGCCGCCCGTCTACAACGAGCCGCTGGACGTGGCGGCGCGCGGCGGTCGCCCCGTGAACGTCGTCTTTGGCGACGCGCAGTCGAGCGGGCTGCGGCTGCGGGGCTATGATCTTGACGCAGCGTTAACCACGTCCAGCGCGCTGCCGGTCACGCTCTACTGGCAGAAAATTACGCCGAGCGGCGAGCAGGACGGCACGCGGCTCAAGTACATCCTGCGCCTGGAGGAGACGCTGCCCGGTGGAGGGGCAAAGCTGCTTGCCCAGGCCGAGCGCGAGCCCTACGAGGGGTTTGCGTCGATCTCGATGGACTTGTGGCATCCGCAGCAGACCGTCATCGAATACGCCGCGCTGCCGCCCGACAGCGGCGACGGAACCGAGGTCGACTGGGCCGGCGTGGACTGGTTGCGAGCTCAGCTGATTCTCTCGATGTACGATCCGGCCTCGCTGGTCGAGCTGCCGGTGGCCGAGGCGATGGGTGAGGGGCTCGAGGCGGCAGGCGATGTGGTGAGATTGCCGGTGGAAGGGCTGGTCGATGAGCCTTAACCGACATGATTGGATCGCCGCGGCCATCATCGCGATTTTCGTGCTCGTTGGCCTCTGGTTCAGCCTGGCGGTGCCGCCCTTTGAAACGCCGGACGAGCTCTATCACTACGGCTATGCGCGCCACGTGGCGCGGGGCAACGGCCTGCCCGTGATCGACCCCGCTGCGGAAGAAGACGAAGCCACGCCCTGGGCGCACGAGGGCGGGCAAGCACCGCTCTACTACCTGCTCGTTGGCGCGCTCACGGCGGGCATCGACCAAAGCAATTTCGACGCCATCCGCACCATCAATCCGCGCGCCAACCTGGGCGATCCGCTCTTTCCCGGCAACAAAAATTTTCTGCTCTACAGCAGCGTCGACTGGCCGCTGCGCGGCGTCAACCTGGCGCTGCACGTGGGGCGCTGGCTTTCGCTGGCGCTGGCGGCGGGCACGCTCGTGCTGGTCTACCGGCTGGCCGCGATGACGTTTCCGGGGTCGGCGACGCTGCCGCTGCTGGCGCTGGCGCTAGTGGCGAGTCTGCCCCAGTTTGTCTTTATCAGCGCCTCGTTGAGCAACGACAACGCGGTCATTTTTACCAGCACGGCGGCGGTTTGGTGGCTGGCAAACCTCTCCCCCCGGCCCCCTCTCCTGGGAGGAGAGGGGGGGCCTGTATCCGCTGGGCCTGGGGGTCGGTTGTCGCCGCGGCTGAACTGGCGTTGGCTGGTGTTGGGCGTGCTGCTGGGGCTGGCGGCGTTGAGCAAGCTGCAGGGACTGGGCGTTTTGCTGCTGGCGGGGCTCGTGACTACGTGGCTGGCCTGGCGTTCACGCGATGCGCGACTGCTGGGGCGGGCGGCGCTGTGGGCGGGCGCGCCCGTGCTGGCGATTGCGGGCTGGTGGTACATTCGTAATTTTCTGCTCTACGGCGATCCGCTCGGCGCCAGCGACCTGCTCGCCATCGAGGGGCTGCGCGACGGCACGTTCTTCAGCGGCGACTTTAGCGGCGAGCTGCGCGGCCTGCGCTACTCGTTCTGGGGCCTCTTTGGCTGGTTCAACCTGCCCCTCCCCCGCGCCGCCTACTGGCTCTTCGATGGGGCGACGCTGCTCATCACCAGCGGCCTGCTCCTCTTCGTTCTGCAAAAGATTTTTGGGACGCGGAACAACGCGGAACAACGCGGATTCTCTTTCCCGCTCCCCATCGCCCCCACCCCCCACCGCCCCACCCTAATCTTGCTTGCTGCGTGGCTGCTGATCCTCTTCACCATGCTCACCTACTGGCTTAGCGGGGCGATCAGCAGCCAGGGGCGGCTGCTTTTTCCGGGGCTGGCCGCCTTTGGCGCGCTGGCCGCGCTGGGGCTGGACGCCTGGGCGCGCTGGCTGCCACAGCGCTGGCGACGGACAGCGCCGTGGGCGCTGCCCGCGCTGCTCACCGGCTGCACGCTCTTTGCCGTCGCCTGGCTGATCCCGCGCGCCTACGCCGCCCCGCCGCCCATCGGCGACAGCCCCGCGGCGATCCCGGCGCGCGCCACCCCCGTCGGCCTTCAATTTGGCGACGTAAGCAACGGCGGCGACGCGCTCGAACTCGTCGCCATCGATCTCCCCAAAATCGACCGGCGCTTTGCCGTGGGCGAGCGCGTGCCGGTGACGCTCTACCTGCGCGCGCCCCACAATCTCAACGACGGGGGAGTAGACGAGGACTACCAGCTGTTTGTCCAATTTCTGGACGAGCGCGGCGTCGAAGTCGCCAACCTGACGACGCACCCCGGCTGGGGCACGAATCCCACCTCGCTGTGGACGCCCGGCGCGATTTATGCCGATGCCTATCCCGTGCTCGTCCAGGGCCCGCTCGACGGCGAGCCGCTGGAAACGCCGCTGCTGGCCAGAGTCTACGTCGGCTTCTTTGATCCGGCCACGGAGGAGACGGGTCGGCTGGCGCTGCCGGTTTACGATGCGGCGGGGAACGCGCTGGGGGCGGGGATTGCGGGGGAGGTGGTCGTCACGCCGCGGGGTTGGCCGGAGGAGACGCCAAGCGTGGCAGGCGAAAATTTGACGACGAGCAGCGTCCGCTTTGGTGACGCCATTGCCCTCACGGGCCACGACATCGCGCCGGCGACCGTGCGCGCGGGCGATTCGATCACGGCGACGCTGCGCTGGGAAGCCATCGGCCAGCCGCTGGTGGACTATACCGCGTCGGTACAGGTGCTGGATGCAGCGGGCGTCCCCGTCGCCCAGTTTGATCAGATGCCCGCGCCGCAATTTCCCACGAGCCTGTGGCGGGCGGGCGATCGGCTGCTGAGCGAGGTGAGCGTCTCGCTGCCCGAAGCGCTGCCGCCGGGCGAATACGGCGTCTGGATCGCCCTCTACGAGCGAATTTCCGAAGAAGCCCTGCCGCGCGCACCCGTCTTCGAGGCGGGCAAGTTGGAAACCGCGAATGAGCAGGTGCGAATTGGCTGGATTACCGTGCGCTGAAGAAGATGGCGAGGCGAGGGAGGCTTTAGGGTCCGTTGCCGTCTGTTGCTTGGCCCTCCTTGGCCCTCGCCCCCAGCCCCTCTCCCAGGATGTTTGCCTTTACCCACAAATTGGGGGGGAAGCAGCGAAGCGGGAGGGCGGAGAAGAACCCCCATCCCCGGCCCTTCCCCCGACATCAGGGGAAGGGTGACTGGTGGGCGAAGCGGTCGCAAGCAAAGTGATAGCCTCGCCTTGTTTACCAAGCGGGCGGTGTCACGGAACAGCCGCAGAACCATCGAGTCAACAAAAGCCCCCTCCTTGCTCGCGGGGAGGGGTTGGGGTGGGGTTCTGCTTGGCCCACGATGCGCTGAGCCTCGTTGGCGACTTGTGGGTAAGATTAAAGCCATTCCAACAATTAGATTACCCGGTCAGGTGTGCCCGTCAGATGTGACAGTCACGCCCATTTACCAGCGGGGAAAGTCTTTCTCATGGAGGGCCGTGACAGTCACCTCAACTCGCCCCTGGGGTGTTTATTTTCCTGGAACGGCCTAAGCCCAGGATGGGGAGGGGAGCTCCCTGCTCAACGCATGATTAGGGGCAACCGCACGCTTGTCCCCGGTGCTGCCGGCTGCGCCTGCCCCAGCGTGATCGTGATCTGCTGCCCGCTGGCCGTGAGCTCGGTGGACACGGCCTGCACGGGCTCGGTCTCCAGCTGATCCGCATAAACGGTGATGAGATAGTCGCCTAGAAAGCCGCGCGTGGTCAACTGGCCCTGGCTGTCGGTGCGGCCCTGTTCATCCGTCCACCACTGGTGGAAGACGAGATCAATGTATGCCTCGCCGGATGGCTTGAGCGACCAATCCTCGCGATAGAGCGGCGCATTGTTGAGCCAATGTTGGCCGTCCCAAAAGCCCCACAGGTGGAAGCCCGTTACGGCGGGGTGGCTAAAGCTGACGGTGAGAAAATCGCGCAGGTAGTCCGTCGCCAGGGCTTCGCGGCGGGCCAGCGCCGCCGGATCACCGATCGCTTCGCCAGCCAGCTCATTCCCCGCCAGCTCGACATCGTACTCGGTAATCACGAGGGGCTGGCCGTGGCGGGCAAATTCATCCAGCACGGCCAAGATGCGTTCGGGAGCGCTGAGGGGGTAACTCATGTGGCTTTGAAAGCCGATGCCGCCGAGCGGTGCATCGCGTGCGTCGAGCAGATCGATGAGGTCGTGGTAGGAATTTTGCTGGCCCACCAGCAGCCCGCCCTCGCTCAGGATGCCGTAGTCGTTGAGGAAGAGGCGGGTGGCGGGGTCGCTCTGCTGGGCGAGGGCAAACCAGTCGGCGTAGATTTCGTCGCCGCTGGGAAAGGTTGGCCCGATAAAGAGATTCGCCAGCTCGCGCTCCAGCCGCGGCTCGTTGATCACATCCCACTCGAAGAGCGCGCCCCGCAGCGACTCGTGCCCCAGCGTCTCCGCAATGCGCCCGCGCACCCTGGCTTCCACGTAGGCCGGATCGTCGCGCCGGGCAAAGAGATCGGCGGGCAATTCGTCCCAGCTGCCCCAAAGCAGATTGTGCCCGCGCACGCGCAGCCCCCGTGCGCGCAGCCACGCCAGCGCGTCGATGGTCTCCGCCTGGGTCGTCCACTCGTCGGCCTCCCACGTCGTCCACTTGAGGCCGTTTTCAATGATGGCGACGTTGAAGCCGTGGCCGCGCCCGTCGAGATTAAGCAGGTGCTGGCGATAGAGCGACTGTTCAGCCTCGTTGGCCTCGCCCGGCGGCGTCTCCCGCAGCGCGTTGACGCGGACGGCCGTGCCAAAGCCAAAGGCGTGCCGCTGCATCGCCACGTGGACGCTGGCGTTGGGCACGGGCTGGCCCCCGGCGTCCACCACGCGCACGGTGAGATCGGCCCGGCGCACCGCTTCGATTCGCTGCTGAGCGGCGGCGCGCCACGGGGAATCGGCGGCCTGGCCGGGATAGTGATCGCGGCTCGTCTGTGGCAGATCGGCAAGCGCGCCGCTGTAGTGCAGCAGGGCCAGGCCGCCAATATCGAGCGTCTGCGCTTGGGCGGCCAGCGCCCAGGCAATTTGCACGCCGTTGCCGGCGGTAGCCCCTTCCGCCGCGGCGGGCAGGGTGGTGCGCAGCCAAATTTGCTGCCAATCGGCCGTGGGCGCGATCCATTCGGAGAGCGAAGCGTGGTACGTCTCGCGATCTTCGAGCCGCACGCGCAGCGCGCCGCCCGCCGCTTCCGCCGCCACGCTGCGCACCCAAAAGGTCAGCAGCACCGCCGTGCCCGGCCCGATTTGATCCGCCGCCTCGCCCTCCCGCTCCCCCGCCTGCTCGTTTACCACATCGATGGCCGCGCCGCCGTCCCAAACCAAGGGCAGCGCTTCGTCCACCCGCACGCGCACGGCGCGCTCAAAGGGCTGATCGGCGACGGCTATCTCCTGTCGAGCCGCATTGTAGACGTAGAGCGCCGACAGCGTCGCCGCTTCATCAGTCGGCAGCAGCCAGCCGCTGTCGCGCTCGATCTGCGGCAAGCCGTGCTGGCTGGCAAGCGTCTCGATCAGCCAGCCGTGGTAGCTCCCCACATCCTGAAGTTTGGTTGGTTGGGCAACAGCGCTTTTGTTCAAGATAAGCGCGGTTAGCAAAACGAGGCAAAGGATGCGGATGGTAGGGAATATGGGCATGTTGAAGATTGTGCAAGGCCGTTCCAGAAAATTAACCGTCCCCTGTGACAGTCGCTGCCCAGACAATTGTGCGAACGCTTTACTGGTTGCGGGCAGTGACGGTCACATCCGCCGCATACTTATTTTCTTGGATCAGCCTAAAAATTTTTTAGATAATCGTCGTTCCGGGTGGACAATGAGACTTTGTCGCAGGGACGTAAAGAGAAGCCGCTGGCGGACAACGCCTTGCGCCTCTGCGTCCCTTCGGCAGGCTCAGGACAAGCTCCGCATCAATCGTGCTCAACTTCTCCAATCGTTGTCACACGAAACGAGCCGTGGTTTGCTTGCGGAACACCCTATTCCCCGCCAAACCACGCCGCCTCCAATTCGACCAACACACCCCGTGCCTCCAGCCCGTCCAGCCCGTCCGCGACTTGCTCGTGCAGCGTGACGGCGCGCAGGGGCATGGCGATCACGTAGGGGTTGCTCTCCAGCGCGGGGCCGACGGCGACGAGCGCGGCGCCGCCCGCCCCGGCATACTGCACCTGCTTGAGCGTGACGTTGTCCACCAACGCTGCGTCGACTGCTTCGCCGTTAGCGGCCGTGCCCGCTTGCAGCGCGTCGACCACTTCGCTCGGCGTTTGCAGCGGCACGAGCGCCAGCGCATAGCCTTCGCGCTGGAGCTGCCGGCCGATCAGGTCGCCCGTGCTGCCCCACTCTACGGCGACGGCGTGCTCCCCGTTTTGCAGATCCTCCACGGCCTCCACGTCGCTCCCCCGGCGCACGGCCAGCCGAATACCCGCGTCAAAGTAAGGCCGCGAGTAGGCCACATTGCGCGTCATGCGCTCGTCGAAGGGCAGCGCGCTGACGACGCTGTCCACGCGGCCCGCCTGCAGCGCGTCGAGCAGGCCATCGAAGCCGATGGGCACAAGCTCCACATCGAGGCCCCACGTCGCGGCAATGGCCTGAGAGAGCTCGGCGTCCAGGCCGGTGATGTTGCCGTCGGCGTCGAGCATCTCGAAGGGCGGAAAGCTGGGGTCGATGCCGACGCGCCAGCTGCCGCGCGCCTGCATGGCCTGCCAGGTGGCGTCGCGCCGGGGGAGGAGGTCGCCGAGAAGGGGAGCGTTGCGCAGAAGGACGAGAAGGGTAACGAGGGCAGCGAGCAGCAGAGCAGCCAGCCCAATCTTCCGCCACTGGCGGTGCATGGTGGCCCGCGCTGCTGTCCAGTTGTTCATGAAATAGGGATTGACGTTTTGTAAAAATCGCTGCTTGATCAAGCCGTCGCGTGTGGTGGTGCAATCGCCACTCGCCGCACTGGGTAATTCCCTGCCCCAGCTCGCCGACCCGTTCGCACGTGGGCGTACGAACTCCGCGGGGTGGCTGCTTAATCGTTGGTCGCTGCCTGCCGGGCGACCGTGGTGGGCAGCAGAATTGTGATGCGCGTGCCGTTGCTCGGCGCGGAGGCAACCTCCAGCCGACCGCCGAAGAGACGCAGCCGCTCGCGGATGCTAAAAAGGCCAAAGCCCGTGCTGGCCTCCAGCTGTGTTTCGTTTGGGTCGAAGCCCCGGCCGTCGTCCTCGACCACGATGCGAATGTACGCCGCATCTTCATCCAGCGTCACGCGCGCCTGATCGACCCCCGCGTGTTTGACGATGTTGAAGAGCAGCTCGCGCACCAGTTGGAAGAGCAGCACGCGCAAATCCTCGCGCGCAATCTGCAGCTTGTGCTCCACAGAGACAGCCACCTCCAGCCGATGGACATCGCGCATGTGGCTGGCCAGCCAGCGGATGGCCTCGAACAGCCCCTCGCCCTTGAGCACGGGCGGGCTGAGCTCCACCGAAAGGGTGCGCGCCACGCTGATGGCGCGCAGAATGGCATCGTTGCTTTCGCGCAGCAGCGGCAGCGTCTGCTCTGCCTGCGCCGGGGCCAACGCCCGCTCGAGATCGCCCTCCGCCATGGCGAGCTGCATTTGCGCGCCGTAAAGCAATTGCTGCAAATCATCGTGCAGCACCTGGGCAATGCGGTGGCGCTCGCGCTGCTCGGCCAACGTGAGCGCGGTGGAGAGCGTGCGCACCTGGCGCGTGCGCGTTTGAACCAGCTCCTCCAGCGTGTCGGTGAGCTTGCGCAGCTGCTCCTCCACCTGCTTGCGCTGCGTAATATCCGTTACCAGCGTGTAAAAGCCGTTGATCTGCCCCCCGGTGTTGCCCCCGGTGTTGCCCCCGGTGTTGCCCCCGGTGTTGCCCCCGGTGTTACCCCCGGTGTTGCCCCTGCTGCCGACGTCGGACACGTAGGTCGCCAGCACGGTGCGCGTGTTGCCATCTGGATAGGTAATGGTATTTTCAAAGCTGTCGCCCTGGCCGGTCAGCGCCTGCTGGATGTGGGGCTGAATGTTGGCGTAAGCGGATTCACCCAGCATCTGGCGGACCGTGCTGCCAACGATCTGCTCGCGTGGCTTGGCGAGCCAGTCCGCATATGTGGCATTGACAAAGGTGTAGCGCTCGTCGCGATTCACGTAGCTGATCAGGCCGGGCACGTTGTCGGTGATCAGCGCCAGCTCCGCTTCGCTGGCCTGCAGCGCCCGTTCGGCCTCCTTTTGCTCGCTAATGTCCACCAGCGCCGTGAGCACGCAGGGCTCGCCGCTAATTTCAACCACGGTTGCCCCCGCCAAGCAGGTGCGCAGCGAACCGTCCCTCATGCGGAAAACCGCTTCGGCGTTGCGGATAGATTTTTGTCGACGCAGATGCTCTATCCCCGCCCTCTGGTCGGCTTCATCCAGCCACAAACCCAGCTCCACGGGCGAGCGACCCAGCGCCTCGTCACGCGTGTAGCCGGAGAGCTGGACAAAGCTCTCGTTGACCTCCAGCAGCCTGCCCGTCTCCAGGGAGGTGATGGTCAAAAGCAGCGGGCTGGCGCTAAAGGCGGTGGCAAACTTGGCCTCGGACGCCGCCAGGTCCGCCTCGGCCCGCTTGCGCTCGGTAATGTCGAAGCCGGAGGGGACGAGATAGGCAACGTTGCCCACCGAATCGTAGACGGGTGCGACGGTGTAGTCAACATCCACAAACTGCTTGGGGCCAACGCGGGCGCGGATGTCAAAGCGCACGGTTTCACCGCGGGCCGCGCGCTTGATCGAGCCGCGAATCCGTGCCTGAAGCTCGCTGTCGTGGGCGAGCCAGTAGCCCTGCTCAAAGGGCAGATCACGCAGGTCATCCATCCGCAAATCGGCAATTGCCAGCGCCGCGCGGTTAATTTCAACCATGCGGCCATCCGGCGTGAGCACGGCGGCAAAGGCGGCGAGGCTGTCCAACACGCGGCGCAGCCGATCCTCGCCGTCGCGCAGGGCGGCCTCGCTGCGCTTGCGCTCGGTAATTTCCTCCGCCACCACGTTGATGCCGAGGATTTGGCCGTCCGCATTGCGCAGGGGAAACCAGTTTTCCAGCCACGTGCGCACCACGCCCGGCTGGGCGGGCGTTTCTCCGCTGATTTCGATACCAAAGGTCGGCTCGCCCGTTTCCAGGATGCCGCGCATCACCGCTTCGGCCTTGTCCGCCAAATCGGGCACGATCTCGCGCATGGTGCGGTTGATGTGGTCGCTGGTGGAGAGACCGTTGATTTCGGCCAGGTGTTCGTTGATGCGCAGGTAGCGCAGCTCGCGATCCAGCACGCAGAGGCCAACGCCCGCCGTGTTGTAGATGATCTCCAGCTCGGCTAGGCTCGCCCGGGCGCGCTCTTCGCTCTCGCGCAGGGCGGTAGCCGTCTGGCGGCGGGTCAGCGCTTCGCCTAGTAGATAGGCCACGGCCTGTACAAAACCCACCTCGTAGCCGGTAAATTCGCGCGGCTCACGTCCGTGGACGCTCAGCACGCCGTAAGGCCCCTCCTCACCCTGAATAACAACGCTGAGGCTGCTGACCACGCCGTGCTCGCTCAACAGTTCGTCGGGCGCGAGCCGAGGCTCGTGCCCGAGATCGCCGATGACGACCGGCTCGCCCAGCCGCAGAGCAGAGCCAACGGGCGAGGCGTAGTCGACGGGCACGCTGGTTGGGGGGAAGTTGTTTTCGCTGCCGTCGCGCCGCCAGCCGTGGCCGCCTACGAGGCGCAGTTGGCCGCCGTCAGCGGCCAGCGACCAGGCCGCGCCGAGGGGCAGCCCCAGCGCATCGGCCACCCGCTCGGCGGCCAGCGCCAGCAGCGGTTTGCTTGCCGCGCCCTCCAGTGCCTCCCGCCCCAGATCGGCTATCGCACTCTGCTGCACGCGCAGCTTGACTTCGTGCTCGGCATGGCGCAGGCTGGTGATGTCCACCAGCGTGATCACCACGCCGTCGACCTTGGCGTCGCTCTCGGCGTCGTTCCCGGCGTCTACCCCGCCATCCCCTGCTTGATCAGCCGCTTCTTTTGCCGCTTCCCCAATCGTCTGATAGGGCGACATGTGAACGATGTACCAGCGGTCGTGCTCGCTGCGCACCACCTCTTCGCTCGGCGCCAACGTTTCCAGCACGCGTGCGGCCCGCTCCGGCAGGCGCTTTTGCAGCAGGTGGTGGGAGATATGCCCCAGCGGGCGGCCAATGTCGGCCTCGATCAAATTAAAAAGCTCGGTGGTGCGCGGCGTAAAGCGCTGCACGCGGAGCGCGCGGTCCAGGAAGATCACGCCGACATCGGTGGCGGCAATCAGGTTGAACAAGTCGCTGTTGGCGTGGTGCAGTTCGCCAATTTTGTGCTCCAGCGCGCCGTTGACGGTGGTCAACTCCTCGTTCATGGACTGAAGCTCTTCCGTGCTCATCTCCAGCTCTTCCGTCGTGGCTTGCAGCTCCTCGTTGAGGAGCTGCAGCGCCTCGTTCGAACTCTTCAACTCGTGGCTGGAGAAGTCGCTATCCTCGACGATGCGCTGCGGGCGTTCACGCGTGCGCCGTAGCTCCCCCGCCATCTGCGCATTCGGTTCGCCCTTTCCATCCACGGAAACACCAGCCGCCCCGTCAAGGCCGGGCGAGCCAGTCGGCGGAGCCTCCTTTTCCTCAAGGATCACCTCCACGTAGCCCGCCGGAAAATCAGGATCGTTTACCGGCTCGACGCGCAGCTGGACCAGGTACGGTTCGCCCTGAATTTCCACCGGCAGCAGGTGCGATGTCGTGGGTGCGCCCTGTTGAAAAGCTTGGTGAAGCGCCGTGCGCAGCGCCAGCCGCAGGCCGGGCAGCACCCAGTGCAGCACATTCTGCGAAAAGGCACCTTCCGGCCCGCGCAGAAATTTATCCACGCCGCTAAAGCTGTGTGTAATTTCGTAATTCGCGTTGACAAGCAGGCGGGGCGGCGCATAGCGGCGCAGCGTGCGCAACTGGTAGAGCGCCTCAATGCCGGGCGAGCGCCCGGTGGCAGCGGGGCGGCCCGCGGCAGTCGCCTTGGGCGCATCCAGCACGGAAGTCAGCGAAAAGCGCCCCGCGGCAGTCGCCGCCTGCTCGCGGCGTTGGAAGAGGTGCTGCGGCTTGTTCAGCACGGCAAAGAGGTTGGACGCATCGACGGTTTCGGACGTGCCCAAGAAGAGATACTGGCCCGGCAGCAGCGCGTAGTGAAAGAGCGCGAAGATTTTCTCCTGCGCCTGGCGATTTAGATAAATGAGCAAGTTGCGGCAGGCCACCAAATCCAGCCGCGAAAAGGGCGGATCCGTCATCAAATCGTGCGCGGCAAAGAATACGCTGTCCCGCAGCGTAGTATTGACAAGATAACCGTTCTCCTGCTTGACGAAGAAGCGCTGGAGCCGTTCAGGCGAAACATACTTGGCAATGGAGGGGGAATAGTGGCCGCGGCGGGCGACGGCGATCGCTTCGTCGTCGATATCGGTGGCGAAAATTTGCAGGCGGGGCGGCTGCGGCAGACGGTCGGCGTATTCGTGCAGGAGGATCGCCAGCGAATAAGCCTCCTCGCCCGTGGCGCAACCCGCGACCCAGACGCGCACCGCGTCGCCGGGCTGCTTGCCCGCAAAGAGCCGCGGCACGATCTGGTTGTTCAGCGCGTGGAAGGCTTGGGGATTGCGGAAGAAATTGGTCACGGAGATCAGGCTGTCTCGAAAGAGCGCCCGCGCTTCCTCCGGCGACTGCGTCACGTGCTCGGCGTAGGCGCCCAGCTCCGCCATCCCCGTTGCCTGCTGCCGACGACCGATGCGGCGCAGCATGGTGGAGCGCTTGTAGCTGGCGAAGTCGTGGCCCGTCTGCTGCTGGAGCTGGTGCAGAATGTCGAATAGGGCCTTGGGGGTTTGCTCGACAGGAGCCTCGGCCTTGAACTCCGTGTCGGCGAGGGACACCTCCTCATTAGCCGCGCCGTCCGTCATCGCGCCGTCCGTCATCGCGCCGTCCGTCATCGCGCTGTCCATCATCGCGCCGTCCATGAGTTGGCCCGTTGCGTGAGCAGGCCGTTGCGCGGCGCCCGCTCGCTCTGCTTCGCCATTCCCATTTTGTTCGACCTTGTGCTGCACCGGCTCCTGCCCATCCATCGCTTTATCCTTAATCGTTTCACTTTGCCCGATTGCTCTATTTTGCGTGTTTCCCTGCAAAAGTCAAGACCGTCAAGGCTGCTGCAACAATAGAGTTGTTCCTAGATAAAACGCGAAGCACTAAAGACACAAAGCAATAATCAAAACCATGCATCTTCCTCGTGCCCTTGTGTCTTCGCGCTTAGGTTCCGTTGACGTTTGGGAATTGGTCCTCAAGCGCCGGCCCCTCTCCCAGGATGGGAGAGGGGAGTTTTAAGCCCCCTTTCCCCATACGTGGGGCATGGGGTTGGGTTGTATCCGCCAAAAGAACATTGGCGGACGACTAAGTACAAGCAAAAGAGGAACGATGGATGGATCGCGGAGGGAGCATCCTCAGATGCGACCGTACCCGCAAGAGATGATCATCTTACGCACCCATCAAAACATGTTGGCTTGTACTTAGCCCGTTATCTGTATCTCTGCCTATTTCCTACGTACAAGACAAGCCGTCTCCCTCTCTGCTATGGTAAGGGTATCCCGCTGTTCGACCCTATTCCACCAAAGCACACATAGCAAAAGGAGACCCCATGAAAAGCAAAAGTTTGCGATACCTCTCACTCTGGCTCGCCCTCACGTTGACCTTCGCGCTGGCCGCGGCCTGCACCTTTGTGCCCCCAGCCGCCAACACCAGCGACATGGAGAGCAACACGCTGCCCGACCTCGAAATCACCGGCACGCCGGAGGCTGCCGTTCCTGACATGGACTCGACGGTGACCGAGACCATGGGCTTGACCGCCACAACCGACGTGACCGACGGCACGGAAATGACCGACACGGAGATGACCGACACGGAGATGATGACTGATTCGGACATGATGACCGATACCGGCATGATGGACGGCATGACCGCCACGGCGCAGATCGATGAGCTGGACGGCAGCGGCGTCTCCGGTACGGTAACATTCGTGCAGGAGGGGGACAGCGTGATGATAATGGCCGACATTCGCGGGCTTGAGGAAGGGCTGCACGGCATTCACGTACACGAGAACGGCAGCTGTGAGCCGGGCGATTCGGATAATGATGGCGTGGACGAACCAGGCGGTGCGGCGGGCGGCCACTTCAACCCGCTCGATAGTCCCCACGGCGCGCCCTTCGATGACGAAGATGCACGCCACGTCGGCGACTTGGGCAACATTGGCGCGAGCGAATCGAACGCGCTGCTGCAAACCACTGATGATTTGATTGCGCTCAATGGCGAAAACAGCATTGTCGGCTTGGCTCTGATTATTCACTCTGACGAGGACGATTATACCACCCAGCCCGGCGGCGACAGTGGTTCGCGCATCGGCTGTGGGATTATCGAGATGCAGTAGATGCTCGACGGTGATCTCGACGGTGATCTCGACGGTGATAGCGCAGCGCGTTGTGCCAGCACCGTCGAAATAGATTGTAAATTTTACAAAAAGTCTGGCTTCCATCCGAAGCCAGACTTTTTTGTCTATCCCAACGGCGGGTATACTATTTCCGTGCAAACCGCTCACGGAGACTATCTATGGACTTGCCCACGCTAAAAATCCACCTGCTCGCCCAGCCCGGTGCAACCGAAGAAACCCCGTTCGGCCCGGACGCGCTCGTCTATAAAGTGGCGGGCAAAATGTTTGCCCTCGTTGCCTGGAACGAAGAGCCGCTGCGCTTCACCCTCAAGTGCGACCCCGCCGATGCGCTCGCGTTGCGCCAGATGTACGAAGCCGTGGGGCCGGGCTACTACATGAGCAAGCGCCACTGGAACACCATCGTCCTCAACGGTGAAGTGCCGGACGATGAGTTGCGTGCCATGATGGACGATTCGTATGCGCTCGTCGTGCAGGGCTTGCCCAAGAAGGTGCAGCGGGAATTAGCAGCCGGGGAGTAGACTCGCCCTGATGCGTAGGCCGTGATGGTCTCTTTTCTGGGGGAGGTCATTAGCAAGTGACAATCACGGCCCGGACGTAGTTGGGTAGATTTAGCTGTTGCGGGCCGTGACGGTCACTTGGGCCGTCTTTCTTCGGTTTGGGTTGCGCCGCGCGGCCGGCTACGCGGCAACGTCGGACGCGAGCGGGAGCATCAAAGTGATCGTCACGACCCCAGGGCATGGCCGTTTCCCTAGCCACGAGGAGAAGGTGAACAAGCTAACGGGCGAGGAATGGGCGCGGCGGGTGGAGATAAACTATCGGGTTAGGTTCCGTTGACATTTTGCTGAGAGGGTTTGAAAGGTAGGTCGAGCGCGCCCTCATCCCCAGCCCTTCTCCCAGGATGGGAGAAGGGCGCCAACCTCTCCCCTCTCTCAGGATGGGAGAGGGGTCAGGGGGTGAGGGCCACTTTCCAAATGTCAACGGAACCTAGTCGCGAGCCGTCTCTGTTGGGTGGGGCGGATCACCTGTTGTACGTCGAGCGTGCGTAGTGGGAGGGCGTGCCCTCCCACTACGCACGTTACCGCCTCACCAGCGGCAAAAAGAGTGCGCCACTCGCTTCTCCCTCCCCCGGCAGCGGAGTCCCCGTCAGCGGCGTCACCGCTGGCGCGCTGCGACCGTCCCACGTCGGGCCAACCGCTACGCGCAGGCCAATGCCGCTGCCGTCGCTGGCCTCGCGCTGCTCGAAGACGTGGTGCGTACCGTCGGCGTTGAGGCGGTCGATGTGGAAATAATAGACGTTGTCGCGCGGGTCGCTGTTTTCCACGGTGATCGTCTGCGCCGCGGCGTCGAAGCCCACGGCGACGGTCTCGCCGCCGTCGACGTCCAGGTTACGCACGTTGACGGTGTAGTCTGCACCCGCCGCGCTGTGTGTCGAGATGGCGATCCAGGGCGTGTCATCACCGCGCTGGATTTCGCTGGCGGCGGCAGTAAAGACGAGCGCCTGGCGGGCCGGGTCGAGGTCAATTGTGGCGGCGACGTTGGGTGGATCGGCTGGGGCAGCGTCGCCCAGCGCTGTGGGAGCGACCGGCGTCGACGCGAGCCCCAGCTGGGTGAGGCGGGCGGCGTAGCCCGGTGCGAAGACGTTGAGGCCGACGGGTGCCGCGTAGCCAAAGGCCGTGTCGCGGGGGGCAATCTGAATTTGGTAGGTTGCGCCCGCGGCGTGGGGCAGGCGCAGCAGGGGCGGCGTGCGCAACCCCGTGCCCGCGGCGAAGGGGCGCTGCTCGGCCCCTTCGATTTCGCTGATCCACGCGCCCGTCGCCAAATCCATCCCCGCGCGCAAGCCGTCGTTTCTTGTAACGAGCAGGTAACCCTCGCCGTCGAGCTGAAATTCAACCCACGGATCATCACTCGCGCAGAGCACGTCGCAGCGCTTGGGAAAGGTGATGGCCCGCCGCCAGCTGGCGAGCCAGAGCGTCTCGCTGTCGACGCTGCCGCGGTAGTCGCCCAGCGGCTGGTCGGGCGCGGTGGTGCTGACGTAGGCCCACTCGCCGCTGGCGCGGTTGAGGAGCACGGCGCGCGCCGAATTACCCGGCGCGCTGGGGTCGTAGACGTGAAGCAGGTAATCATCCGCGCCCAATTCCTCGACGGCGTGGGGCACGACGAGGTGGGCGGCGCTGCCGTCCGCCAGCGCAAAGCCGAGCAGGAAGCGGTCGCTGAAGCCGCGCGCCGAAAGGTTGGCCAGCAGCGTGTCGAGCACGTGGGCGGGCGTCCGCTCCGGCGACATGGCCTGTGCGACCTCGAAGTCGAGCGGGGGCTGTGGCTGGGCGGCGGCGAGCAGGGCAACGTAGCGGCGTGCGGCCTCCTGCGTCAGGCCGTAGGTGGTGGTGGCGCCCGTGTTGAAATCGCCGGGGGAGACGTTGCGGTTGGCAAAGAGGTTGAGCGCGCCAGCGGCCATGCCCGCGCCGTGGCCGCGGCCCAGAAGCGCCACCTGGGCGTGCTGCCAGGCCTCGGCGGTGGCGGTGAGCACGCAGGGATTCTGCGTTTTACAGACGTGCTGCGCCCCAAAGAGAAAGGCCACATCGTCGGCAACGAGATCGTCGCTGAGGCTGGTGGTGTAGTTGGGGAAGCGGAAGCCGTTGGGCCGCGGGAAGAAGCCCACGGCGCCGCGGATATTTGTGCTCAAGGCAATGGACGTTGGCCCGCCCCTCGCCTCAACCGTTTCATCCGCCCGGCTAAAGACGCGGTAGTCGCCGCCGCTGGGGGCCTGCCACGCGGCGGCGGCGTAGGTGACGCGCCGCTGCTGGCCCGGCGCGAGATCGCCGATGGCCCAAGCGAGCACGCCGTCGGCATTGCGCTCGCCGCCGTCGCTGGCGCTGCCGCGCACGTAGCCCAGCCCCAGCGGCAAAATCTCGTTGATCACCAGATCGTGGGCAACCGTTGTGCCGTCGTTGGCCACCACCAGCACATACGTTACCGGTGCGCCCACGCCGACCCACGGCGGCGCTTGCTTTATGATGGAAAGCGCCGGGCGCGCCCGCCCCTGAAACTCGAATGCCCCCATATCGATGGCCGTATCTTCAAAGGGGCGTTCGTTGAGCGCGGCGTCGACCTGGAGGGCGCGTGCGCCGGCGGTGCTGCCGCTGTCCACGGCGGGGGAATCGGCGCGCAGGGCGTAGTCACCTGCGGCGGGGTTGGCAAAGCCTGCGTCGGCGACGATTTTGCTGCTGCCGCCGTGGTGTACATACGTGCTGGCGTCGAGCAGCTGGGTGATGCGACCGTTGTTCGCAAAGAGGTTGTAATCCTCGCGCACCTTGGCCTCGCCAACGACAACGCCGTCGAGGCTAGTCTCGCTGCCGCCCGCGGCGATCAGCGCCGTATCGTAGCCGCTGAGGATGCTGTTGCTAAGGTTGAGGTAGCCGTCGCTGAAGATGGCCGCAGCGGGATTGACGTGCACGCCACCCGGCTCGCCGCCGACAAAGGTGCTCTGCGCAATCTCCATCTGAAAAGTCGCGCCCAGCGCGTGAAGCGCCGCCCCGCCGCGCGGTGCGATGTTGCCGACAAAGAGCGCGTTGATCAACGACCCGCTCTGGCTGTGGAGGGCCAGCGCGCCGCCCCAGTCGCTGGCCCGGTTGCCCATCAGCGTGATTTGGTTCGCGGAGAAATCGTCGCCCAACGTGTAGATGGCGCCCCCTCGTTGGGCGTTGTTGTTCGTCAATGTCGCCTGCTCCAGGCCAAGATCAGCCTGGGCAAAAATGGCCCCGCCCAGCGCGGCCCGATTGCCGTGCAGGGTGACGTTCTCCAGCGCGAGGTCGCTGTTGGCCCAGATGGCCCCGCCGCGCGCATCGCCCGCATCGCCGTTTTCCAGCGTGAGATTGCGGATCGTCGTGCCGCCTTCAACTTGGAGGGCGAGCAGGCGGAAGGCGGGTGCACCGGTAGCACGACGGATTGTCGCGCCGTTGCCGTTGATCACGCGGGTTTGCTGGAGCACGGCCCCGCTGCCGCCGAACCAGTCGCTGGTCGGGGCGGTCAATTCATAGAGGCAGGTGGGATCGAGATCGAGCGTGCCGCTGGCCTCGCCCGCCTGGACGGCGGCGAGAAAGGCGGATTGGGGACAGGGTTGGGTGGGGGCGGGCGCTACCTGGGCGGCGACCGACATCGGCGAAAGCGAGATGAGTAACAGAAGCAAAAGAGCGAGCGGCGAGAGGGCGAGGAAGCGGTTCATGGTTACACCTGTAGTCGCGCAGCACGGGGGACACGCCGCAAAAAATCGATGGACACAGGGACCAGTTTAACCAGTAATATTTGCAGGCGACATCGCCATTTGTTGGAGCCGATGTCGTTATTTTGTGGCAGCAATCAGAGCAAGAAAAAAGGGGTAAGCGGACGTTTGGAGAAGCGACACCAGGAAAAGGCGATCCACGAAGGGCACGAAGGAAGAGGCCATGCGTTCTTCTCTTCGTGTTCCTTCGTGCTCTTCGTGAATCAATTCTGCTTAGGTTCTGTTGACAATTTGTTGAGAGGGCTTGAAAGGTGAGTCGAGCGCGCCCTCATCCCCAGCCCTCCTCCCATTCTGGGAGAAGGGAGCCAATCTCTCCCCTCTCCCACCGGGGGAGAGGGACCGGGGGAGAGGGACCGGGGGAGAGGGACCGGGGGAGAGGGACCGGGGGAGAGGGGCCGGGGGTGAGGGCCACTTGCCAAATGTCAACGGAACTTAATAGCGAAAGAGCAAATCGACGAAGAAAGTTGTATCATCGTTGAACCAGGATCGGCTTTCCAGCAGCCGGTGGCCAACGATGGCAAAGTGGGGGCGGAGGAGCGAGTAGTAGTGATCGCGGGTGCGGGGGATGGCGTAGCGGTCGTCGAAATCGAGGGTGTCGGTCTGCCAGCGCAGTTCTTCTTCGGTGGGGGCGGTGAAGTAGAGATACTTGAGCCGACGGGCCAGCACGGGCATGACGGCCTCAATTTCGGGATCGGAGAGATACTGAAAGACGGAGGTGCAGACGCCCAGATCGAAGACCGCCTCGTGCGCGGGGTCGTCGCACCAGGAGCGGAGGTCCGTGCGCAGCAGTTCGACGCGCACGCTCTGAATGTCGGTGACGGCGTTGGGCGTTAGCTGCTGAAAAGCGTGCGGCGATGGCTCGACGCCAACGGCCTCGAAGGGCACGAGCACGTCCACCATCGCCCGAAAAAGGTGGCCCAGCCCAAAGCCAAAATCGATCAGCCGTCCCACATCGACGTAGTGCGCGTCGAGCAGCGCCTTGAGCGCGAGGGCTTGGCGGCGCGCGTTGAAAACGCCATCCATCTTTTCCGGCTCGGCGTAGTAAGTTTCCCAATAGCTAAGCGGAAAGCCAGTCGCGCCGGGGCCGAGGGGGTCATTGGGCTGGGGTCGCATAGTTGTCGCGGTGTGGCAGTGGTTGATCCCATCCCCTCCTTGATGGTTCGTGGGGAACGAGAGCTTGTGGCCCCTTCCCCGCAAGCGGAGGAAGGGGTTAGGAAACGGTGGTTTGTAGATTACGCAGTGTCGATACCCGATCCGAGCGTGTTGCTGCCAGGCTTCATCGCCTGCCCAGCACGCCTCTTCTTCGCGCGGGAGGAAAGGGCCGGAAAATGGGGCCGAATCGCTCCCACCCCACAACCGCCGCTGCACCCAGCAGCAACAGCACCCCCAGCACGAGAAACATGGGTCGATAGCCCAACCCGGCCACCAATGCCCCGCCCAACAGCGGGCCGGCGACTTTGCCCGCATTGTTGAGCGTGCCAATGACGCCCATACCCGCGCCGGTGTGGTCGTGCGAAATTTGGCGGGCGGCCAGCGCGACCGTTGCCGGGAAGATCAGCGCTTGAGCCGCGCCCGTGCCCACAGCGATCGCCAGCAGCACGGCGTTGTTGGGGGCAAAGCCTAAAAGGGGCAGCAGTACACCCAGCCCCGCCATGCCCAAGCTGATCGCGCGCCGGTGGCCAACGCGGTCGCTCCAGCGCCCGGCGACTGGCTTAAGCAAGGCCAGTGCCGCTTCCTGCACTGAAAAGAACAGCCCGGCGGCAATCAGGCTAAAGCCCGCGCTCAGGCCGTAGACGGGCAAAAAGGCGCGGATGGCGTAAGTCGCCACGTAGACGCTAGACTCCAGTCCGCCGCTGAGCCAGATGGCGGGGGTGCGGCTGCTGGCGTGCAGGGCGCTAGTCATACGCCGGGCCAGGGCAGCAAATTGCTCCCGCTTGCTGGCTTGGGGTGATTGTGTTTGCAGCACGGGTCGTGATTCATCCAACAGCAGCACGGGCAGGAAGGCCACACAGCTCACGACGCCAATAACCGTGAAGACATCCGCTGCTGTTAGCCACGTTAGCAGCAGCCCGCCCGCCGCCGGGCCGACGATGTAGCCACCGCTGCGCGCGAGGCCAAACCAGCCAAAGTGTTCCGCCAGCCGCGATTGGGTTCGCACGCTGCGTTTGGTGGGTAGTCGACCCCACCTCCCCGGCGCCGGCTTGTTATCGACGAAGCCGAGTGCCCCCCCTCCCCGCGCGCGGGGAGGGGATTGGGGGGTGGGGTCAGGCGTGCCAACCACCGATATTTCGCCTTTTCCCAAACTCTCCGCTCCGCTTTTCGTTTCCCTGTGGAGCAAGCTCTGCTCGGCAATATACGCCAGCGTCACCGGCCCGTAAATCGCAGTCGCCGTACCGTGGATGAGGCGAATCGCAAAGAGCTGGGCGGGCGTCTGCACAAGCTGGTAAAAAAAGGGCACAACGGCAAAAAAGCCCGTTCCCATCAGCAGCCACACGCGCCGCCCGCGCGCATCCGAGAGCACGCCAATCAGCGGCTTGAGCACCATCCCCGTTACCGTCGAGACGGAGACAATCAGGCCAAGCACGAGGTCGCTTGCGCCAAGCGTCGCCGCAAAAATCGGCAGCAGCGGCGTCTTGCCGATCTGGTAGGCGGAGCGAACGATGAAGTCGGCGGCGGTGAGATTGAGGAAATTCTTCAAACGCATAGATTTACAAGTATGGGCTCGCGTCCCCGGCACGCGCCAGATCAAACGGGGAAGACGAAGCAGCGTGCGGCGCGTGCCGGGGACGCTGGCTGACCGGGGACGCTGGCCGCGCAGTGTGGTACAATTTACCCGAAAATTAATTCTCTGTAAACAAGGGCCAAATCCCATGAACATTCTCGTTACCGGCAGCGCCGGACGCATCGGCACCTACATCGCACGCGATCTCTTGGAAGCTGGCCACAGCGTCACCGGCGCAGACGTGCACAGCGACGACGGCTCGCAGCACGAGATCCCCTTCCCCACGCTCCAGGTCGATCTCACGCAGGCGGGCGAAGTCTACGG
The DNA here is from genome assembly GCA_965213535.1 of Caldilineaceae bacterium. Classification (GTDB taxonomy): domain Bacteria; phylum Chloroflexota; class Anaerolineae; order Caldilineales; family Caldilineaceae; genus JBCCFC01. Next base: position 6,612,707 of record OZ243888.1, on the reverse strand, counting down.
CGCGCTGGCCCGCGCCAAGGCCGACGCCGTCGTCCACATGGGCGCGTGGGCCAACGCGGGCATGGTTGTGGACACGCGCACCTACGGCGACAACGTCCGCGCTACCTACAACGTCTTTCAGGCCTGTGCCGACCTCGGCATCCCGCACGTGATCTCCGCGTCGACCAATCAAATCTACGGCTTTGCCCAGCACCCGCCGCTCTACGTTCCGGTGGATGAAGAGCACCCGCTGCGACCGGTCAACTGCTATGCGCTTTCCAAGATGGCGGGCGAGCAGGCGGCGAGCTACTTTGTGCAAAATTACGGCATGACGATCCTCTCGTTGCGCATCATGGGCACGCGTGCGCCGGCGGAGCTTGCGCCCCAAATCGAGGCCATGGCCGACGACCCGGCGAGCGGCGCGTGGCTGCTGTGGACGCGCACCGACGCGCGCGATGTGGCCCGCGCCTGTCGGCTGGCGCTGGAAAAGCTGGCGCGCGGCGAGGCGATTGAGTCCGGCGCATACAATCTCACGGGCGCACAGGTGTTGGACACGCCCCAGGCCGATCTCGTCCGCGAATACTTCGGCGACGCCACGGAAATCCGCGGCGATTTGTCGCGGCACCGGTCGCTGCTCAGCACGGCCAAGGCGCGCGAAGCCTTTGGCTACGAACCACAGTTTGTATGGACGGAGTCGCAGCAGCATCCGGAGTAGCCTCGAATGCCAGCCGTTCAACAAATTTTTATGTCTACTGTTAATCGGCCTACCCGCGAGCTCGCCATCCTCAACGACATTGCCCAGGCGCTCAACCGCTCGGTTGATCTCGATGCGGCGCTGCGGTCGACGCTGGCGCTGGTCGGCGAGCTCTTTGCGCTGGAGACGGGCTGGGTCTGGCTGCTCAACGAGGAGGGCGATTCGTACCTGGCCGCGGCGCAGAATTTGCCGCCCGCTTTGGCGCGCCACCCGGCCAAAATGGAAGGCTCCTGCTACTGCCTGGACACCTTCCGCGACGGCGATCTGGCGGGCGCGGCCAATGTCAACGTCGTCACGTGCAGCCGGCTGTGGGGGCTGGTGGACGGCACGGATGGGCTGCGCTACCACGCGAGCGTGCCGCTTTACGCACCCGAAGATTTTGTGCGGGCAGAACCGTCGCGCACGGCCGCTGCGCGCGCAAAAAACGACGAGAAAAAACTGGGCGTGATGAACGTCGCCAGCGCAACGTGGCGCGAATTGAGCGACGACGACCTGCGGCTGCTCCACACGGTGGGCGATCTGCTGGCGATTGCCGTCGAGCGGGCGAGGCTCTTTGCCAGCAGCCGCGAGCTCGGCGCGCTGACCGAGCGCAACCGCTTAGCTCGCGAAATCCACGACACGCTGGCGCAGGGGCTCTCCGCCATTGCGCTGCAATTGGAGACGGCAGATGCCCTGCTCGACGCGGATGCCGCGCAGACCGAGCGCGTCCGCCGCGCCATCCATAGCGCGCTCGACCTCGCGCGCAGCAACCTCGACGAAGCGCGTCGCTCGGTGCTTGATTTACGCGCCGCCCCACTGGCGAACGGCACGCTCGTCGAGGCGCTGCGCCAGCTTGCCCGCGATGTAGAGCAGCAGAGCGACGTGCCGGTGGCGGTTGAAACAGTCGGCGCAAACCAGCCGCTGCCCGTCGCTGTCGAGACGGGACTCTATCGCATTGCCCAAGAGTCGCTGACCAACGTGCGGCAGCACGCCCGCGCGTCGCGAGTCACCCTGCGCCTGATCGCTACGCCCAGCGAAATCACCCTGCGCATCGAAGACAACGGTCGCGGCTTTGATATCGAGCGCGTGCAGCCGAACCGCTACGGGCTCGTCGGCCTGCGCGAGCGGGCGCATCTGCTGGGGGGGACGCTGGTGGTGGAGAGCGAAGTGGGGTCGGGGGCGGTGGTGGTGGCGCGAATTCCATTGCGTGAGACGTGAGCATTATGCCCAACTCTATTCGTATTCTCCTCGCCGACGACCACCCCATCGTGCGCGACGGCCTGCGCGCCGTGCTCGAAACGCAGCCGGACTTTGTCGTGATCGGCGAGGCGGGGGATGGCGACGAGGCGCTGCGGCAGATCGGGGCGCTGTCGCCGGACGTGCTGCTGCTGGATTTGGAGATGCCGGGGGTGGATGGGGTCGCTGTGCTGCGGCATTTGCAAGAGCGCACGGGCGACGAAGAGCGAGCGCTGCCGACGCTCGTCTTCACCGCGTTCGACACGGACGAGCGCATTGTCGACGCCGTGCGGGCGGGCGCGCGCGGCTATCTGCTCAAGGGCGCGCCGCGGGAGGAATTGTTTAACGCCGTGCGCATCGTCCACGCGGGCGGCTCGCTGCTCCAGCCCGCCGTCGCGACGAAGCTGATGCAGCGGCTGAACGAGCCGGAGCCGGTCCCTCAATTTGAACAGTTGACGCCGCGCGAGCAGGAGGTGCTGGCCCTGCTGGCCGCGGGCCGCACCAACCGCGACATCGCCCACGCGCTGGTCGTCACCGAGCGCACGGCCAAGTTTCACGTGAGCTCAATTTTGGGGAAAATGGGGGCTGGGAATCGGACGGAGGCGGTGTCGATTGCCAGGGAGCGGGGGTTGGTGATGTAGCCCGACTTTACATAGTAAAATCGCTACATAGTAAAATCGCTTGCGTGCAGATCAAGTGCGATAGCCAGCGCTCGATCAAGCTCATCGATTCTGGCAAGAGACAGATGCCCAGCGTAACCGGTCAATCGATTCTTGGGAATGCTGATTAAGGCGTCGCAGTAGATGGCGCTGTCGTGCCTTAGCCCTTCCTGCACGCCGACAGAAACCTGAGTCGACAAGCCCTGATCATCTGTGTAGATCGACGCACAGATAACCGAGGAGAAATTCGACAAAACCACCGCGTCGCGGCTGACCACAACGAAGAATCGATGCTTGCGCGGGTCGCCGCCGGGCGGCTTGGCCACGCGATAAATGTCCCCGCGCTTCATGGTGTTACTTGATACGATAAGACATCAGCCATTTCTGCGTTGAGTTCATCGGCGTGCTGATTGATGAGTTCGAGATCGCGGGCGTTTTGTTGAGCGCGCCGCAGCCGCTCGACATACTCCCACCCAGCGTTTTCCAAAAACAATGAGCGATTCTGACTGCCATCGGTAAATTCGTCGATGGCACGAAGCAATTCTTCTGAGATGGTGATGGAGGTTTTCACTTTCATACCACGATTGTACTACGCTTCCACAGATGTCAACTTCTGATTCTGTCCTTTTGGACAGGCTCACTCTGGCCCGGCGATCAATTCGCTGGGCCGTTTTTGTTGGTAGACTGTTGGCCAGGGTGATTGTCACCGTCCAAAACAGTACGACATAATCAGTCGGTGGGCGGACGATGATTGTCACCTGAGTTACAGCCGGTGACAGTCACTGCCTACGCAAGGTTGGGTCGATGATCCGATACGGGGCAGTGACGGTCACCTAGATTTACAGGAGACTTTCTTATGACGAACACGGCACTGATTACCGGCGTGTCCCGCGGGTTGGGGCGGATGCTGGCGGAATTTTTGGCGGCGCGGAGCTGGAATCTGATTTTGACGGCGCGCGGCGCGAGCGATTTGAGTGCGCTAGCCGACGAGCTGGCGCACGCAAGCGGCAACGGCGACATCCTCGCCCTGCCCGGCGACGTGAGCGATGCGGCCCATCGGCGAGCCTTGGTCGACGCGGCGCGCAAGTTCGGCGGGCTTGACCTGCTCGTCAACAACGCCTCGCTGCTCGGCCCGTCGCCGCAGCCCACGCTGGCGGATTACCCGCTGGAGACGCTGGAGCAGGTCTACGCGGTCAACGTTTTCGCTCCACTAGCGCTGGTGCAGGAGGCGTTACCGTTGCTAAGCGAAGCACGGGGGCTGGTGGTCAACGTGTCGAGCGACGCGGCCGTGGGCGGCTATGCGGGCTGGGGCGGCTACGGCTCGTCCAAGGCCGCGCTGGATTTGCTCAGCGCCACGCTGGCCGAGGAGCTGCGCGAGCAGAACATCTCGGTCGTCGCCGTTGATCCGGGCGACTTGCGCACGCAGATGCACCAGGCCGCCTTCCCCGGCGAGGACATCAGCGACCGCCCGCTGCCGGAAGTCACGCTGCCCTTTTGGGCGTGGCTGCTGGGGCAGGAGGCCAAGTCGGTGAGCGGGCAGCGCTTTCAGGCGCAGGGGGAGCGGTGGTTGGTCAACGCATAGAAGTTCAACGCGGAGGCGCAAAGACGCAAGGCGTAGCGGGATAGATTGTCTTGGTCGTACGAGCTTGACATTTGCGTAGACCGTCTTTGTTCAATCAGGTTGTAGACAAAGAATCTCCCTGCGCCTTTGAGTTAAATTGATTGGTTTAAAGTAAATTTGCGTCGAGAACAGGAGTTTGAGGAGCCAGTGACAGTCACTGTCCAGACAAAATGGGGTAAGCTGTCCAGCTATGGACAGTGACTTGTAAGCGGGCGTGCTTTATGTCAAGTTATAGGCGATTGGGCAACGAAAGACTCCTTGCGCTAAACTAGGGGCAGAATCTGTGAAAGACTGAAGCCCGCTGAGGCCGTGTGACAGATTAGATCAATCGAGTTCATCTGCTTGTTCAAGAGGCTGTGTAGGATCAAGTGTGTTCCAACCTCGTTTCACAAGGGTTTGCCCGAACAAGCGCCAACTCGCGCCAATCCACTACAAGCCGAAAGAAACGCCCCTGTATACGCTTGGTATCGACCTCTCAAAGCGCTATTTTGACGCCACGCTGCGCCAGCCAAATGGTCAGCAGCCGCACAAGCAGTTTGACAACAACGCCAAAGGCTTTGTGCGGCTAGACAAGTGGCTGAGGCGGCAGCTGCCTGAGTCGGCAGCTGAGCTTCACGCCTGCATGGAAGCGACCAACGTCTACTGGGAGGAGTTGGCCGACTACCTCCATGCGCAGGGCTATAGGGTGAGCGTGGTGAACCCGGCCCGCATCAAGGGCTTTGCCATGAGCCAGATGCGGCGCAACAAGACGGACAAGCTGGACAGCGAGGTGATTGCCGCCTTTTGTGCGGCGCTGCGTCCGCGTGGCTGGCAGCCGCCCTCGCCCACCGAGCGCAAGTTGCGCCGTCTGGTGCGTCACCGCGATGGGCTGGTTAAGACACAGACCCAGCAGAAAAATCGGCTAGTCGACTGCCGCGACGAGGAGGTGCGCGCCTCGCTAAAGGTGGTGTTGACCACCTTGGCCGAGCAGATTCGGCAGATTGAAGAGCGCCTTGCCGAGTTTATCGCCCAGGAGCCCGACCTCCGCGCAGACAAAGAGTTGCTCGGCTCCATCATCGGCTTTGGTGAGACCACCGTCCACTTGCTGCTGGCGGAGATGTATGACTTGGCCAATTATGAAAGCGCGTCCGCCGCGGCCGCTGACGCTGGCGCCAATCCCTCGCATCACGAGTCGGGCGATACGATTCGGCGCAAGGCTAAAACGTCCAAGCAGGGCAAGGCGGCCGTGCGCGGGGCACTTTACTTTCCCGCGCTTTCTGCCATCCAACACAATCCTGTGGTGCGCGCCTTGGCTCAACGGCTCAAAGCGCGTGGCAAACCCCACAAGGTCATTGTCTGCGCCGCCATTCGCAAGTTGATTCACATCGCCTATGGCGTCCTTAAACACCGCTCCCCCTTCGACCCCAATTGGGAGCGCCCCCCTTTCCAACCAACGTAGTATCTGTCACTTGGACCGCGAACTCTTGCTTTCATTTTGCACGCACTTTAGGAGAAAACGATGAATCGCACAGAATTACTATTCAAGCGGCCCGACGCATTACAAGCCACCGCGCCGCCCGAAGCGCGCGGCCTGGCCCGCGACGAAGTGCGTCTGCTTGTGAGCCGCGGGTTGCCCAGCGGGCATCGCCACGAGCACGCACAATTTCACCAGCTTGCTGATTTTCTAAACGCGGGCGACCTGCTCGTCGTCAACCGCAGCGCGACGTTGGCGGCGAGCCTGCCCGCGACGGGCCCGAAATCCAAAGGGCTCGGCGACTTCCGGCTCAACCTGTCCACCAACTATGGCAGCGGCCTCTGGCTGGCCGAGCCGCGCTGGGCCAGCAACCAACCCGGCCCGCTGCCGCTGACCTCCGGCGAGACCATCGATGTGGGCGGCCAATCCGTGCAGATGATTGCGCCCCATCCGGGGCTGCCGCGGCTGTGGTGGGTGCAGCTGGCGGGCGACGCTTGCCTGCTGGCGCGGCGCGTGGGCGAGCCGATTCGCTACGGCTACTTCGGCGAGGCGCAGCCGCTGAGCGCTTACCAGACAATCTTTGCCCGCGTGCCGGGCAGCGCCGAGATGCCCTCGGCCGCGCGGCCCTTTAGCCAGCGCGTGCTGCGCTCGCTGCGGGAGCGGGGCGTGCACGTCGCCGGGCTGACGCTGCACGCGGGCGTTTCCAGCCTGGAGGTCGAGAGCGAGCGGGTGGAGGATCACGCGCTCTTTGCCGAGCCGTTTCACGTGCCGGTGGCAACCGCTCGCGCCGTCAACCGAACGCGGGCGGCGGGTGGGCGCATTGTCGCCGTGGGCACGACGGTGGTGCGGGCGCTGGAATCGGCGTGGAATGCAGAGGAGAACAACGTGATGGCAGCGCGTGGCTTTACGCGGGCGTACATTCACCCGGCACGCGGCGTTCACGCCGTCGATGGGCTGATCAGCGGGCTGCACGATCCGCTGGCGAGCCACTTGGCCATGCTCTATGCGGTTGCCGGGCAGTCGCTGATTCGGGCGGCGTATGCAGAGGCCGTGCGCGAAGGGTATTTGTGGCACGAATTTGGGGATAGCCACCTGATCTTGCCGGCGAAGAGTGGCTAGCGGATTGGGCGGATTTTGCGGATGAAGACGGATCAGAAAATCCGCCCCATTCGCTCGAAGCCTGGCTGAGTCTGAGTAGAGAACAAGCTACAGGGCCTGAATTTGCGCCAGCTCTACATGGTGCTGCTGTTGCGATGTCCACAAGTCTCGTGCGTGTTGGGCATCAAGCCAAAAATTGGGGGAGTTTCCAAACAAGCGCGACAGCCGCAGCGCCATGAGCGGCGTAACGGCTCGTCGTTCGCGGAGCAATTCATTGATAGTCTGGCGCGAAACACCCAGCGCCCTCGCCAGCGAGGTTGCGGTTAGTTTGTAATCTGGTAAAAAATCCTCGCGCAACATCTCGCCCGGATGCGTGGGGGGAATCTGCCGCGAATCTATGTTGGCAATCGCCATTATGGTCACCGTTGCACTTTCTTTAATCAATGATAATCCACAATCTCCACTGCGTAGGCATCGCCGTCAACAAAGCGAAAGCAGATACGCCATTGATTGTTAATGGAAATCGAATGTTGCCCCGCCCGATCTCCTGTCAAAGCATGAAGGCGGTTGCTCGGCGGCACGCTCAAATCATTGAGCGTGCTTGCAAGATTAACATATTCCAGACGGCGTATTGCTCTCTTGATCAAGTCCGGTGGCAAGCGTCTAGACTTACCGGCAACGTAAAGCTGTTGCGTCTCCTTGTCGCCGAATGTCTTGATCATCCGTTCATGGTAGTTTGTCACGTGACAATTGTCAACACCTAAAGCTGCGGGTTTGGCGGGCCGGGTTGTCAAGAGTTATCCTGCAACGCTGCACCGGCACGACCGACCCGCGGCTTTTTGGAAAGCAGAAATTTTGGACGGGATTGACGCGAATAAAGACGGATTTCAGAGCAAGACCGCATCCTTCGAGACGCTGGAATATCCGTGTGCAACGCCCGTGTACATCCGCGTCCAAAAACTTCTGTTCTGATGGAGAGCATAAAGTCTACGGGCGCTCACCGACCACCGTCTCATGCCAGCAATTGGCCAGCACGCGGTGGCCAGCGGGCGTGGGGTGGACGCCGTCGGCGGCCCAGTGGGCGGGCGGCGCGTGCTGTTGAGCGTCGTCCAGCGCGGCCTGGAAGGGGACGAAGGTGGCGTCAAATTCATTGGCAAGCTGGCGGACGATCTGCTGGCGCGCCCGAATGTCGGGAATCCAGTCGTCTTGAATGACGCCCGTGGGTAGATAAAAGGGCTCGCAAAGGATAAGCTGCACGTCCGGTAGCTGCTCGCGCGTGTACGCCAACAGCAGCCGGTAAATCGTCTCGTAGCGCGCGGGCTCGACGCCGTTGCCGCTCATAAATTCGTGCCAGGTGTCGTTGATGCCAATTAGGATGCTGAGCACGCTGGGCTTTAGGGCGATGGCGTCAACTTTCCAGCGCGCATACAGGTCGACGACGCGGTGGCCGGCGATGCCGCGATTGAAAATGCGCAAGTCATCGCCGGGTCGCGCGTGGAGCAGGTGCGCGGCGAGCAGGTTGACGTAGCCGCTGCCAAGCGCTGAGGGGATGTTGGCGTCGGTGATGTCGCGGTTGCGGCTGGCGTCGGTGATCGAATCGCCCTGGAAGAGGAGGGTGCTGTTGGCGGGGATCATGGGCATGGCTCCAATGTTTGGGTTAAATTGGCTACTTTTTAACGTGGAGGGCGCGGAGGAAGAGGCGCGGAGGGCCGCGGAGAGCGCCGTCATTTTGGGCGAAGGTGAGAAATCTGCTTGTTGCTTGCGGTCGCGTTCTGTTGAATTAGCCGATCTGGTTGGTTTGCGACAGAAAGAATTCCCTGCCGAAAAAATTAAGGCTCTTTCGGATTTCGAGGGGTCGACAAGCGAAGACCAAAATAGGTCGTTGGCCTTGTCGGTGCGGCTTGTAGCCGCACGTAGAGTGGTGTTCCCTTTCTGAAGGGGATCCCACGATTGCGCAGCTACAAGCAGCGCCTACGGTCAACTTTGTCTTTGGGTATTCTCCAGCGTTATTGGCGAACAAACCCTGAGCGAGCCATCCCCCCTGAAATCCTGAAGAACCAAAATTCTTTAACGCTGTGTTAAAAACTACCTACGAAAAACTCGCCCCACGGCAGCTCAATCGGCGCTTCGTTGAGGATGATTTGAATCATGCGCCGCAGGAGCGGGACGCGCGCGCCGTCGAGCTTGCCGGTGCGAATCAGCGCCTCCACGGCGGGGCCAATCGCCAGCGCTAATTCTGCTCCCTCGACGGTTTCGCCGCGTAGCTCACCGCGCTGCAAATCCAGAAAATTTTGCCCCTGTCCCAGCATCTCGCCCAGCCGCGCGTTGCGCCCGCCCTGCCCGGTGACGAAGAGATCGCCCGCGCCCGCAATCGAGTGCACGGTGCGCACGTCGCCGCCCGTCTGCTCCACGAGGTAGGCCATCTCCGCCAGCGACTGCGCAAAAATGGCGGCGGTGTTGTTGTACGTGGTCGCGCCGTCGCCCGCCTGGGTCACTAGGCCCCGCGCCACGCCAACCGCAACGGCATAAATGTTTTTGAGCGCCATGCAGACTTCCGTACCCGCTAAGTCGGTGCTCGTTTGCACGTGGTAGTAGCCCGTCCGCAGCAGCGCGGCCAGCGATTCGGCCATGTCGCGCTGGGGGCAGGCCAGGGCAACAAAGGTGTCGCGCCGCGCCGCCAGCTCCCCCGCCAGCGAGGGGCCGCCCAGGGCGGCAATCAGTACGGATTGCTGTGCGGGTGCAAGCTGCTCGCGCAGCGCCGTCGAGAGCGTCTGGATGCGAGTGCCTTCATTGAGCGTCCACCCCGGATCGTCGCCCACCAAGCCTTTGGTCAGCAGCACAATTGGCGCGTCAAACACCGTCATGCTCAGCGACATGGCCGCCCAATCCAGACCGAGCGAGTTGACGCCGAGCACGATCAGCGCCGCGTCGCGCACGGCGTCGTCAAGCTGATCGTAGGTGTGGGGGGAAACGCTGTCCGGCAGGGACACGTCCAACCGCGGGTGGCGACCGGTGGCGCGGAGGGTGGCGATGAGGTCATCGTCGAGGTGCGTGCCGACAAGCCGAATTTCGTGGCCGTTGTCGGCGAGCGGCACGGTCAGCGCCGCGCTCATGCGGCCCGCGCCGAGGAGGGTGATAGTGGCCATGGGGAGGGTTTCGATAGAGTGGTGAAACTATGTGGCCAAGACGTTTAACGCTTCGCCCGGGCCGTTTAACGTGATAACGAGCTGGTTCAGCACGTCGCGTCCGACAAGAACATCTTCGGCGGCCGAAACGCCTGCAGCTTGGATACCATATATTTGATGAGGCCCAACCCGCACAGTGACCAAATAAAGTTTTGCAGCACGACGTTCGCCAAAAAGGCCACGAATCCACACGCGGTTCACAACTTCTGCACCAAGACGGTCCAGCGTTTCCTGTGGGAAGAGGGATGCGTCTGACCCCGTGTCCACCAAGGCAGTGATAAACTCCGTTGTTGCCGTTAAAGGAGACCCAAGCTCAAGGTAAATGATAGGAAATGAGGGATCGAACGACTGGTCGTAATCGAACAAGGCAATGGGATCACTCATGGTCAATTCTTGGGGAGCGCACGCGCAGTTCCGGCTCTGCTTGGCGTTGAACCTGGCGAATTAGAATTGTCTTGTTCGGGTATTGCTGTTTTACCTGTTGAAAAAGCGAAACCTGATCCACATCCGCCCCCAGTAGCTGACCTTCGTGAATGGCAACATACTGGCCGGGATACTGCTCGAACAGCGTCTTGTGCATGGCTTGGTACGCTGCAATCTCACGATCCAATTTTTGCTCAACGCTTGTGGCAGAAGTGCGATCAGCAACAAAGCGCTGGAGAAGCTCCCCGGCAATGTGTTGAACGCTTGTGCCGCGTGTATCCGCAATCTCCCGAAGCTGGGAAAGCATTTTTTCTTCGATTGGCAGTTCAAGGATGGTATCCATACTTTTATCTCCACACGCTGCGCGGCTTCACCGGCTCAATTATAGCAGCTTAACGCAAAATCTCGAATCGAACGCAATTGCCAAGTAATAGACAAATCAGTATGATGCTGTCACCTTTAATCTTCCGCCCCAGGAAAGTCTCGCCATGCAGCCCATTGCCACCTTTTCCATCGTCGCCCACGATCCCGACCGTGCCGAGTGGGGCGTGGCGGTGCAGTCGAAGTTTTTGGCGGTGGGGGCCGTCGTGCCGTGGGCGCGGGCGGGCGCGGGCGCGGTGGCGACGCAGTCCTACGCGAACCTAAGCTACGGGCCGGATGGACTGGCGATGATGGCTGGGGGCAAGCCGGCACAGGCGACGGTGGAGGCGCTGGTCGCCAACGATGACGGCGCGGACTACGCGGGGATGGCGGCGCGGACTATGCGACAGGTCGGCGTGGTGGACGGGGCGGGGCGCGCGGCGGCGTTTACGGGCGAAAATTGCTACGACTGGGCGGGCCACCACGTGGGCGAGGGCTTCTGCTGCCAGGGCAACATTCTCGTGCCGGGAACGGTCGAGGCGATGGCCGAGCGCTTTGAGCAGGTGCGCGGCAGGGGAAACAAGCGACGGGGCGAGCTGGCCGATTGGCTCGTCGAGGCGCTGGCGGCGGGGCAGGCGGCGGGCGGCGACAGCCGCGGTCGGCAGGCGTCGGCGGTGCTCGTCGTACGCGAACATGGCGGCTACGGCGGCAAGACCGACCGCTACCTGGACCTGCGCGTCGACGACGACCCGCGCCCGATCCAGCGGCTCAAGCAGCTGGTGGAGATGCACCACCTCTACTTCGGCGAAGTCGATCCCAACGACGGCGTGCCGCTGGGCAAGGTCGCGCGCGAATTGCAGCAGATGATGAAGCGGACGGGGCACTACCGGGGCAAAATCACCGGCACGGTCGATGGCGAGACGCGGCGGGCGCTGCGGGCGCTGGTTGGCGCGGAGAATTTGGAGGAGCGCTGGGACGGCGAGGGCGACCGCATCGACCGGCTGGTGGTCGAGTATTTGCGGGGTAAGTTTGGGGAGTAGGAAGTAGACAAAGGCTACAAAGCACGGTAGGCGTCGCCGCGCGGCTTGATTTCGATGATCAGCACAATCAGCTCTTCATCCTCAACTGCATAGCTAATGCGCCAATCTCCGATACGGATGCGGTACAGATTTTCGTAGCCGCTCAGTTTGGTTGAGCCGTGCGGTCTTGGTTCTTTCGCCAAGTCATCGATAGCCTTGACAATTCGCTTAGACACGTTTTTAGGCAGGCGACGCAGCGCCCGCTGTGGACGACGCTTGACGATAACGCGCCACACTGGCGGCTCATTCATCCAGCAAGCCTTCGTCTCTCAATTCGGCTTTGACGGTTTCCCAATCCGTTCCCGTTGATGGATCGCGCTGCCACTCAGCATATTCTGCGGCAGCGGAGCGCGCATCACGTAAATCCTCCAGCGCCTCCTGCAAAGCAACGTAGTCTTCGTAGGGAATAACCGCCGCGATGGGCCTTCCATAGCGCTCGACAACGGTGTCATTTCTGCCTGCACCCGCATCGTCTAAAATGTTGCGCCACTGAAGGCGTGCCTTATCGCTGCTGAGCGTCTGAGCAATCATATTTTGTCTCCTAAAAATCTAAAGGTTTGTCAGAATCTGACAAACCTTTAGATTTTACACGGTCGCCTTTCAATAGGGCAAACGCTCAAAACGGAGCCGTCGCGAAGACGACGTGGAAGGGCTGGCAGTAGATCACGATGCCGCTGAACTGCGACAGATCAAGATCCGCGGGAATGTCGTAGTTTTGGCTGCCGAAGTTGCCCTTGAGCGCGCCCAAATCCACGTACTCGCCCAGCTCGCTGCTGGACGTGCCCGCAATGTTTTCCACCAGCAGCACGTGCAAATCCGGCCCGTTGGTCACCTCGAACTCCTCGAAGCGCAGCACGCGCTGCTCGCCCTGCTCCAGGATCGTCGCCCTGCCGGAGCCGCGGTGCGAGGCGTCGGCGTCCTGGAAGGCGGCCTCGGCAACGGTCCGCCATTCGGCTTCGCCCGCTGCTTCCGCCGTGGGCATCGGCTCCTCCGCCGCCGTATCAGTGAGCTCGCCTGCTCGCTGGAGGGCGCGCGTCTCCTCGACAGAGTCCTGAACGGGAGCCACTTCCGCCAGCGCCTCACTCTCTCCCACTTCCGCTTCCACCTCCGCCGCGACCACGTCGCCCGCTGCCGGAAACGCTTCGTCCACCTCCTGATTCAAAATCAGCGGCGAAAAGAGCCACCATCCCACGGGCAGCGCCACGATCACCAGCACCACAGCAGTGATAAGCACAAGTCGATTTCGCATGTAGGGCCTCCTTTAAGGCTTTCTTGCTGTGTGTAGATTCAAGGAATAGACATTATATCGATTTAATTCTTGGCCCGATCTCGGCCTTCGAGATAGCCGGTGGATAGCCCAGTTGGTTCGTTGGTGGCAATCGGCTGGCAATGAATTGCCTGCCTGCTTTGCAAAACGCGCTGAAGCGCGTTGGAGGAGCCCCTTGCCAGTGCGCTTCAGCGCACTTGGCAAAGCAGGTGACGGATTCATTCGTCGCCGATCACCGCCCCTGCCATAAATCGATATAATGTCTAATAGATTCCGCCCTTCCTCCGCCCATCGTAACCGCCATTCTGCCTAGAAAAAGTAGGGTTCCTACGTAGCGTCTTATTCCCAAGCGGGGATTTTGAGCCGCTCGCGCAGATCGCGCATGGCCGCTTCGTAAGCCGCCATCGTCGCCTCGACGGAGCCGCACCAGTAGATCGGCTCGCCGACGACAACATCGGCAAAGAAGGGCACGATGAGAATGTCGTTGCGGGGCATGGCTTTGCCCAGCCCGTAGGTGTAGACGGGGATAATGGGCACGGTGGGGTGGCGCTGCACCAGCCGGGCCACCCCAGATTTGAAGCGACCAAGCTGTTCGGGCTGGCCGCGCGAGCCTTCGGGGAAGATCAGCAGCGTCTCGCCCTTCTCTAGCACGGCGGACATTTTGGCCAGCGGATCGCTGTTGGGGTCCGCGCGCAGCCTGTCGATGGGGATGATGCCGATGATGTTGAGGCTGAGCCACGCCAGCACGCGGTTGGCGAGAAAAAAATCGGCGGCGGCGACGGGACGCACGTGGTGCAGCCGAAAGAGTGGGAAGAGCGACATCAGCACCAGCGTGTCCAAGTGGCTGTTGTGATTGGGCGCAATAATCGCTGGTTTGCGCACGGGCAGATTGTCCCGCTCGTGGATATTTAGCCCCAGCACCAGCGAGATCAGCGGGCGCACGATGAGCAGGAAGAAGAGGGCTTGGAGGAGTCGCATGGTTTACTCGTCAACTATACAATTTAACGCAAAGGCGCGGAGACGCAAAGGAATTGTTCGTTAACGATGTTCTCCCCGCGTCGCTGCATCTTGGCGTCAAATCTTTCTTGTTACTGGTAATGAACATAGCGCACCACCTGGAAAAAGAGCGGCGCGGTAAAAACAATAATGTCGATGCGATTCAACATGCCGCCGTGGCCCGCCGTCATCGTGCCGCGGTCGGTGAGTTCGAGATCGTGTTTGATTGCGGAAAGGACAATGTAGCCGACAAAGCCCCCCAGGGCGACCAGCGCGCCGTAGAGCGCGGCCTCGATGCCCTCGAAGGGCGTCAGCAGCGGGGCCAGCAGCCACGCACCCAGCGAGGTCGTCGCGACGCTGCCGAAGAGGCTGGCCCAGTTGCGCGTGCGGCTCACCCGGATCGAGAGCGCTGGTCGCCGCACCCAGCGGCCAAAGAACGATTGGGCCACGTGGTTAGATTGAGCCAAGATCATCAAAAAGAGGAAAAGGCTAAAGCCCGTTGCGCCGCTTTCATCACGCGGCAGCATCACCAAAAAGGCTAGGTGGCCCAGGCTATAGACGTTGGTGATAATGCCCCAGCCGAGCAGGCTCCACGCCTGGAGGAATCCGTCGGTGTCGCCCGTGGCAATCATCAGCAGCGGCATGACGAGAAACACGTAGATCGGCACAAAGAGCACAAACGCCTCGTACCAATCAAAACCGATGATCACAAATTGAATGGAGATGCTGAGGTAGGCAAAGAAGAGCACGCGCCGATCCGCGCGACGCGTGGGCGTAAGCGAGAGATATTCCTTGAGGGCAAGGTAGGCGATAAAGGCAATGGCGGCAACAAGAATGCGCCGACCAAAAAAGGTTGCCAGGATAAAGGCAGCGGAGAGCTCCCAAAGGAAACGGATGCGCGCCCCAATTTTGGCGACGCTTGTCGTTGGGTCGCGCCGCCAGCGGGGGAAGTAGGCAATGGTCGTCAACGCCAGCACGGTGAGCATCCCGGCTGTGATCAGGAGCAGATTGGCGAAGGTGGGGCGGAAAAGGGTTGTAATTTGCTGAAAATTCATGGCAATCCTGCTGACAAAGTCTGGGGAACAGGGAGAATCATAGCACGGGGCGGGCCGTTTGAATAGTGATTGCCATGCTGTTGAAAATTTGTGCTAAATTGTGGTAAACTTGACGCAGTTCAAATTAAAAGGAGATTCCCGTGACGTACAACGTCTTGCTTAAAGAACAACCTGCACCGGACGCGACCACCCTAGATTTGGTCATCAATCAGTCGATCACGCTGGGCGTATCGGCGATGGAGGCTCAGAAAGCCGTGAATCGTCTTATCCATCTCGACGTTAGCACACAGATGCACGCGGAATGTCCAACGCTTGTCGTGGGGCCAAAAACCGTTTGGCAAGTCCCCGTCCATCTGACTTTTCCGTCGTTTGGTGATGTTGGCTGCGTTGGCTCGCTTGATGTGGACGTTACAACCGGCACAGTCCAAGCAGGTGACCAAGCCCTCCACGCGCTTCTTGAGCAAGCCAATGCAACCGCTTGCCGTTTCACATTGCCAGCAACGCACTGAGGCCGACTGCCTTCCTACGTGCGCACTAATGGTCACGCAGTATCTTGACGTTCACATATCCCATCGGCAGCTGGTCTCGCGGCTGGGAACAAAGTCGTTTGGTACACCATTTCGCCATCTCGCGCGGCTTGACCAATACGACCTTGATGTCAAAATTGGCAATATCTATGTTGATACGTTTGCACAATATCTCGAGGACAAACTACCCATTATCGCTTCTGTGAAATCGCTTCTGTGAATACGGGTGACCTAAAAAGCTATTGGTTCTACGCAACCGACCACGTCGTTGTTGCAACTGGTATAGATGAACATTTTATCTACGTCAATGACTCCGTTCTCAACCGCGCCCACCAACCCGTTCCCCGTCACGAACTTGAACTGGCCCAGCTGCGCTTCGACGGCTTGGGCGCCGTCCTCCGCCGCAAACGTTGATTCTATGATAAACTTCCCCCATGGCACGCAATCTTCCCGATAAGGTTCAGCAAAAATTAATCAACCTGCCCGACTCGCCCGGCGTCTACCTGATGCGCAACGAGAAGGGCAAGGTCATCTACGTGGGCAAGGCAAAAATCCTGCGCAACCGGGTGCGCTCGTACTTCAACCGCTCGGCCCAGCACGATTCCAAGACGCGCACGCTCGTCTCGCTGATCCGCGACATTACCTGGTGGGTGACGCAGAGCGAGCTGGAGGCGCTCGTCCTGGAGAACGAGCTGATCAAGCGCTACAAGCCGCGCTTTAACATCCGGCTCAAGGACGACCGCCAGTACCCGTACATCAAGGTCAACTGGCAGGACGATTTTCCCAAAATCGAGGTGGTGCGCAAGATGAACAAGCGGGACGGCGCGCGCTATTTCGGGCCGTATTCGAGCAGCAGCGCCTGCTACCGCACGCTCGACGCCCTGCGCCGCGTCTTTCCCTATTTGGACTGCGAGCGCGAGATCGACGGCAACGATTCACGCCCCTGTTTGTACTACCACATCAAGCTCTGCGGCGGGCCGTGCATCGGCGCGCAAAATCGCGAGCAGTACCGCGCCAGCGTGCAGGGGCTGATGAACTTTTTGGAGGGCGACTCGCAAAAGGTGATCAAGCAGATGTCGCGGCAGATGGAGCAGGCGGCGGAAAATATGCAGTTCGAGCTTGCTGCCATCTACCGCGACCGCATCAAGGCCGCCGAGCGCATTGCCCAGGAGCAGCAGGTCGTCAGCGCCACCATCGAGGACGCGGACTACATTGCCGTCGCCCAGGACGAGCGCAAATCCGAGGCTGCGGTGCAGGTCTACTTTGTGCGGCGCGGACGGATGATCGGGCGCGAGAATTTTCTGCTGGAAGGGGCGGAGTATTTGGAGATTGTGGATGAAGGGGAAGAGGTGGTCAGCGAGTCAGACAGTCAGGTGAACGGCCTGTCGACCAACGGTCAGTCGCCAGCGAATGATTCTCCGCCGACGAACCAATCAACAATCAACAACCAACAGCCGACGGCCAACGACCAACTCTCCGCCGCCCTGATTGGCACGTTCATCCAGCAGTTCTACGACGAAGCCGCGCTCGTCCCTGGCCTGCTCCTCGTCGACGCGCTGCCGGAGAATGATGCGGTGCTAGAGCAGTGGCTGGCGGAGAAGCGCGGGGCGAACGTCGAGATTCGGCTGCCGCAGCGCGGGGCCAAGCGCAAGCTGATGGAGATGGCGCACCACAACGCCGTCGAATACCTGCGCGTGCAGCAGGCGCAGAACGCCCAGGACACCAATCGACAGACCGAGGCCGTGGCGGAACTGCAGGAGGCGCTGGGGCTGGATCGCCCGCCGCTCCGCATCGAATGCTACGACATCAGCACGCTGCAGGGGACGAACACCACGGGGTCGATGGTCGTCTTTGCCAAAGGAACGCCGCTCAAGAAGGCCTACAAGCGCTTCAAAATTCGCGGGCGCGGGGCACAGGGCGAGCCGGACGATTTTGCCGCCATGCGCGAAACGCTGCGCCGCCGCTTCCGCCGCGT
Source organism: Caldilineaceae bacterium (assembly GCA_965213535.1). Taxonomy (GTDB): domain Bacteria; phylum Chloroflexota; class Anaerolineae; order Caldilineales; family Caldilineaceae; genus JBCCFC01. Next base: position 6,595,061 of record OZ243888.1, on the reverse strand, counting down.
AGCCGAGGAAGCGGGCGACGCCGACGACCCCGGCAAGAAAGCGCGCAAATCCGACGAAAGCTGGAAAATTCTGCCGGACCTTGTTGTTATCGACGGCGGCAAGGGGCAGCTCAACGTGGCGACCGAAGTGCTGAAGGAATTTGATTTGGAGCAGCGCGTGCCCGTGATCGGCCTGGCCAAGCGCGAGGAGGAGCTCTTTGTGCCGGGGCAGAAGAATTCAGTCTGGCTCAAGCGCGGCAGCCCGGCGCTCCACCTCGTACAGCGCGTGCGCGACGAAGCCCACCGCTTTGCGATCAACTACCACCGCAACCTGCGTAAAAAAGAGCAGACGCGCTCCAAGCTGGACGATGTGCCCGGCGTTGGCCCGGCCAAGCGCAAGGCGCTGCTTCAGGCCTTTGGCGGCGATGTGGCACGCATCCGCAAAGCGAGCGTGGACGAGTTGACTGCCGTGCCCGGCATCAGCGTTAAGCTGGCCGAAACGGTGAAGGAACGGCTGTAGCGCTGTCTACGGAACTCACTCATTCGATTTGTTAGGTTTCGCTAATTTCCCCCATGAGCAATACACCCGCCACCCACAACGGCCAGGACGTCTACAAATTACTCGCCAATCAACTCCCCTTTCTAAAGGAGCTGCCGCCACAGGATTTGCACTACATCCTCGGCATGTCCACCGACGTAATCACGGCCTCGCCGCGGCAGGTGATTTACCAGCAGGATACGGCCGTCAACTACACGTATTACGTCTTGGAGGGGGCGGCGGAGCAGGTGCGGACGGAGCGGGCCGGGCAGCGGCAGCAGCAGTCCCTGCGGCGGCGGGTGGAGGCGAACCACCTGATGGGGCACTTCGACCTGCTCTACAACCAAGCGCACAGCACCACCGCCCGCGCCACCTCGTTTTGCGAGATCATCCGCGTGCAGGCACAGGCGCTTAACCGGCTGCTCTACCGTTTCCCCACCTTGCGCACAAAGCTTGCGCCGCTGGAGCGCATCGCCCGCCTGCGCACCGTTCCCTTCTTTGCCCAATGTGATCTGGTGGCCTTGAGCTTCCTGGCCGAGGCGACGGGCGCGGCGAGAGAGTTTGCACGCGACGAGTACATTTTCCAAGATGAAGCCGGCGCCAGCGATCTCTACATCGTCGACCAGGGCCAAGTCGTGCTGCGGGGGGGTGAGCGCGAGCAGTGGCTGGGGACGGGGGCCGCCTTTGGCTATGGCGAAAAGGGGGCGCGGGGGCGCAACAGCGTGGACTTCGACGCGCCCACCAGCGCGCGCGCCTGCTGCACAACGCGCGTTTTTCAGCTGCCGCGCCGGTCCGTGCGCAATATCACCAACATCGACATTGAAGCGCGGGGGGCAATGCTGGACGAGCGGGGGGTCAGAACGCTGCGCGGCCTCGTGGTCTTCGGCGAATTGAGCGACCACCTGCTGGACACGCTGACGGGCTTCACCAGCTATTTTTACATACCGGTTCACCACTTGGTGATTCCGCAGGGCGAGGTGGCAGATAGCCTCTGGGTATTGATGGAGGGCAGCCGAGCCACGCTCCACGCCGTGGATGACAAAGAGCACGCCATGCCGCGCACGCCCATCTCCGGGCCGAGCTACTTTAGCGAGGCGGCGCTGATCAACGTGCCGCAGGCCATGAGCTCCAGCGTGGAGGCCGAGCCGGAAAGCCACTGGCTGCGCCTGCACGAGGCGGATTTTCGCCGCTTCCTCCAGCAGGAAGGCGAGGAGCTGATCGACCAGCTGGTGATGCAGGAAGAAACCAAGAAGATAATGCTGGAGAAGCGGGATCACAAATATGGCTGGCTGGAAGAGGGCGAGCGCATGGCGATGTATCAACGCCGCCACTGGATCGTGCTGGTGCGCAAAATCTGGTTTCCCACGCTGCTGTTGGTGGGCACGCCCGTCCTGGGGCTGGCCTTCCTGGGCGGCGCGCTGTTCAACCCGCTGGTGCTAATTCCCGGCCTGTTGATCTCGCTGGGGCTGATTGGCTACTTTGCGTGGAGCGTGGTGGATTACCTCAACGATTTTCTGTTTGTCTCCAACCGACGCGTGGTGCGGCAGGAGCGCGTGGTCTTTTTTAGCGAATGGCAGCAGGTGGCCCCGCTGGAGCAGGTGCGCAGCGTGGACACCTCGCGCTCGTTTGTGGGCAACCTCCTCGGCTTTGGCAACGTGCGCATCCAAACGGCCAGCCAGCAGGGACAAATTACCTTTGATTACGTGCCGGAGCCGGAAGCCGTGCGCGGGGCCATCTTCGAGCAGATGCAGCGGCGCGAGGTCATGGGGCGTGCCCAGAGCAAGATGTTGATCCACGAGATGCTGGAGAATCGGCTGGGGCTGGCGCTGCAAATTCCCGGCCAGCTCTGTGAGGACGAGGAAGAAGAGCCAGAGTCCGAAACGGAGGCGCAGCGGGGGTCGCTGAGCAGCCGCGTGCGCCAGGCGCTGGACATCGAGCGCCACCTGGTGCTGGCTTCGGATGCCGATCACATTGTCTGGCGCAAGCACTGGTTTCTGCTGCTGCGCGACGTGCTGGGCCCGCTGCTGCTGACGCTGCTGCTCACGCTGGGCACGCTCCTGCTGCCGCTGGCCTTTGACAACATCGGCACGGCAATTGCGCTGGAGCTGCCCGCCGTGCTCTTTTCGTTAGCCGGGCTGGCGTGGGTAGCGTGGATCGTGGCGGACTGGCGCAACGACACCTATGAAGTTACCACCGAGCGCATTATCGATACGCAAAAAAAGCCGCTCTTCTTCTCCGAAGAGCAGCGCGAGGCCCGGCTGGAGGATATCGAAGATATCCTGCTCAACATCCCCAGCCCCATCCATTATCTGCTGGACTTTGGCAACGTCACGCTGCAAACCGCCGCCCAGCAGGGCAGCCTCACCTTTGATGCCGTGCCCCATCCGCGGCGGGTAGCGGATGAGATTCGCCGCCGCATCAGCGACTACCACGAACGCGAAGAGATCGCCCGCCAGCGCCGCCGCAACAGCGAAATGCCCGATTGGTTCGAGATGTATGATCGCATGGACAACGGCGCGCAGGGCCGCGTCAATCACGGGTTGGTCAAGGAGCGGGGGTGGTAAACGTAGAACAAGCCAACAGCTTGTTCTACGTCTACCACCCGTAATTCAGCCGCTCGATCAACCGTTGCGGCAGCCCGGCTTCGCGCATCTGCCGCTGGGTGGCGCCGATGTCGTAGGGGACGCGCTCGTAAGCCCAGGTGAATTTTTCCGTGTCCAGAATGGCGTAGGCGGCGTCGGGATCGTTGTCGCGCGGCTGGCCGACGCTGCCTGGATTGAGGATCAGCCGCTGGCTGGGCGACGTGTCGAGCTGGAGGGCCGTGCCCGGCTTGGGCATTAGCGCGTCGACGGTAGCGCGGTAGCGTGGCTCGATTGGCAACGCTTCCCCCGCTTGATCGGTGGGGTGGCGACCGTTGAGCGCCGGATCGTGCTCCATCTCGTGCAGCTGCCAGTGATAGACAATCGGCTTGTGCGTATGGCCCACCAGGCAAATCTGTTCGTTGAAGGAGAGAAAATTCTCCATCGCGACTTTGGGCGTTAGAATATACTCCCAGACGGGCTCTCGCGGGCTGGCGTGCGTCATGAGCAGGGTGTCGTCGTCCAGCGGGTGCATGGGGTGATCGGACAGATTGTCCAAATAGCGCAGATTTTCGCTGTTTAGTTCGTTGCGCGTCCACAGAATGGCGTCGCGCGCCTGGGGGTTAAAGTCGCGCACGCGCACGCCCGGCCGGTCGATACCCGCCCAGTCGTGGTTGCCGAGCACGCAGAGCTGCACGCGTTCGCGCACCAGCTCCACACATTCGTTGGGTCGCGGCCCGTAGCCAATCACGTCACCTAGACACCAGATGGTGTCGTACTGCTCGCGCGCCGCGGCCAAAACGGCCTCCAGCGCGACGAGATTGGCGTGGATGTCGGAAAGAATAAGCACTCGCATAGCGGCAGTATACCACAATCGGTTAATCAAAACCCTAACTTCGCCCAACGTTTGCCTAATGTTCCCACACCAACCTACAGGACATCTGCTAAATCGATAGCCATGAGCAAGCACCACAACGTTCGCCCGACAGCCGACCGTAAAGCCGACCGTAAAGCCGACCGTAAAGCCAACCGCCAAGCGGGCCAGCCGCCATTTGCGCGCGTGGGGATTTTGTATAATCCCAACAAAGAAAACTCCAAGCCGCTGGCGCAGGAAATTGAAAACCTGCTGCACACGCACCACGTGGAGGACGTGTGGCAGACGCGCGCCTGGGATCGCGAGCACGTGATGGAGCATCTGCCCAACACGGACCTGCTGATCACCCTTGGTGGCGACGGCACGATGCTGCACGCCGCGCGCATGGGCGCCGAATATGACGTACCCATGTTGGGCATCAAGATGGGGCGGCTGGGCTTTGTGGCCGAAATTTTCCCCGAAGATTGGCGCGGCCCGCTGGAGCGCATCCTCGGCGGCGATTTTTGGATCGAGGAGCGGCTGATGGTGCGCGCCCGCGTCGAGCGCAGCTTGGAGAACGAAGCAGGTGGCGACGCAGGTGGTGCGCAAACCGACGACGGGCACGGCGGCACGCAGGACAGCCGCGTCCCCGACGCTGGGCAGCAGTCCACGCGGGAGCGTCGCGCCCAAAATGGGATGGTAGACAACAACCCCTGCGTCGTCTGCGAATACGATGCGCTCAACGATGTCGTGCTCAGCCGGGCCGGGCTGGCAAGGGTCATCCGCGTCGGCGTGAGTCTGGATGACGGCTACCTGACCCAGTACACCTGCGATGGTATCATCGTGAGCACGGCCACGGGCAGCACGGGCTACGCGTTGGCCGTCAACGGGCCGATTCTGCCGCCCGAATTGCGCAACATCCTGGTGCTGCCGATTGCGCCCCACCTCAGCATGGATCGCGCCGTGGTGCTCTCCGAAGGCACGGAGGTGCGGCTGCGCGTCTCCAGCGATCACAAGGCCATGCTGACGGTGGATGGGCAGGTGGAGATCGAGATCAGCGACAACGATGAGATTGTCATCGTCGGCAGCCCGCACCTGGCGCGCTTTGTCCGCTACCGCGAACGCAACTATTTTTACCAGACGCTGATGGATAAGCTTCAGTGGACGGTTTAGTTGTAGGTCACGTATGCTCCGCTACGTGACATTTGTAATTCGACCCGGTGAAATTCAGAACCGGATCGGGCCAGCCATCTTTGTCACCTTGCGGAGCAAAGGTGATCTACCTAACCACAATCATGACGGAAAACACTTTTGAGCCGACGACGGCTCCCGCTAGCGAAAGAACCCACTACCAGCTTTTAGAGATCGACCCCGCTGCGTCCGACGACGTGATTGAGGCCGTCTACGAGCGGCTGCGCGAGAAAGCCGAAGCGGCGGGCGACGGATCGCGCGTGGAGGCGCTGGCGAAGGCGTACTACACGCTGGGCGATCCGCGTCGCCGGGCCACCTACGATGCCGAACAACATCTGCACACGCAGCGCGACTACGCCACCGTTGAGGTCAGCAAGGGCGAGATGCACGAGACCGTGCCGCAGGCCAGCAGCGCCGCGGGCACGCCGCTGACGGAAGTCGCCGCGCTGCCCGTCAGCGACGGAAGCGACGGCGCGGCCAGCTCGATGGAAGTGAGCGAAGTGGCGGATGAAATTGAAACGCTCTACTGTGCCAACCACCCGGATCGCGAAACGCTGCTGCGCTGCAACCGCTGCGGCAAGCCGATCTGCATGAAGTGCGCCAAGCTGACGGATGTGGGCTACCGCTGCCCGGAGTGCATTCGCGGCGTGCAGGACAATTACTTCAACGCCGAAACGCGCGACAACCCAATTGCCTTTGGCACGGCGCTTTTAGTCGCCGCCATTGCGACGCCCATTGTCGGCGCGCTGCTCGGCCAGCTCTTTATCTTTGGCATCATCATCGCCATTGTGGCCGGGCCCAGCGCGGGCGGCATCGTGGCGCAGATTGTGCGCAGCGCCGTGGGCAAGCGGCGCGGTCGGCGGCTGCGCTACTTCGCGGTGGCTGGCATCACGCTGGGCACGGTGCTTGGCGGCGTGATTGCGCTGCTCTTTGGCATCTGGGCATTCAACCTGGGCATGCTGATTTTTGTCGTCTCCGCCGCGCTCACGGTAAACCAACTGCTGCGCTAGACAAGCTGCAGATGCAGCCCGCGCCGTTTCGCCCTTTGCGCCGCCCCCTCCAACTGTGCTATCATCCAGCCAGTTCTCGCCATCCGCACCGCCGATCCCCCAGCTAGGGCCACCAGATGTTCGCCAACTTTTCGCCGCTCCACCGCTCCACCCGCTTTGCAACAACGCTAACCGCTGCGCTGCTCCTCGCCGCGTTGACCGGCTGCACGCGCGACCGGGCCGCTCCGGAGCCAACGGTTGACGTGGGGGATGTCGTCACCGGGGCGTCGGCCACCGAGCCGATCAGCGGCACGCAGGTGGGCACGGGGACGGTCACCGTCGAAGTGACCGGCAGCACCAGCGAGGCCACCAGCGACACGCTAACCGTTGTGCTGAGCGATACGGCCCTCAGCGGCACGCTGGGCATTTCGCTGCCGGACGAGCTGGTCACCACTCCCAACGAGGCGGCAGCGGAGGCTGTGGAAGATCAAGCGGCGGCCACGCCGACGCCCGCCGTCAACGACACCTTTAGCTACATCGTTGAGGTGGGGGACAGCATCGGTGCGGTAGCGGAAAAATTTGGCACGGATGTGACGACGATTCGCGAACTAAATTACCTGCGCAGCGACGACATCCTCGTGGGGCAGGAGATTCGCGTGCCCTCGGCCCCCGGCATCACCCAGGCTGGCTTGCCCACGCCGACCCCGCCGCCCTTTGAGTACACCGTGCAGGCCGGCGACGCCCTCGGCGTGATTGCCCAGCAGTTCGGCGTGGACGAGACGACGCTGCTCAACGCCAATGCGCTCGCCGATCCCAACAATTTACAGCCCGGCCAAACGCTGCTGATTCCCGGCGTGGAAAACACGCAGGCCGCCGTCGGCGGCGGGGGCGGCAGCGCAGGCGATAGCGGCAGCGACACTGGTGGAGACGGCGCAGCAACAGACGCCGACACCGCACCCGCGGCTGACGGTGCGCAGGCCGCGCACGTCGTGCAGCCGGGCGAGCAGTTGGGGGCCATTGCCCAGCTTTATGGCGTCTCCGCTGCGGAGATTGCGGCAGCCAACGGGCTGCAAAACGTCAACATCATTCGCCCCGGCCAGGAGCTGATCATTCCGGGCGTCTCGCAGCGCGAAGTCGAGCTGGCGACGCAGGAGACCTACACCGTGCAGCAGGGCGACACGCTGGGCGGCATTGCCGTCAGCTTTGGCGTCACGCAGCAGCAGATCATCGAAGCCAACGACATCGCCAACCCCAACTTTCTCGATCCGGGCCAGGTACTGGTGATTCCGCAGCCTTAGGGGCACAGCGAAACCATGGCCAGCGCCTACCCGCCGCCCCCCGCCCCCATCTCCGCCCCCGCCCCTGCCTCCGCCTTCGCCTTCACTGCCCCGTTTGACCATCTTTACATTCAGCGACCGCGCCGCTGGCTGGTCGCGATCCTGGCGCTCTACCTGCTTTCCGCGACGCTCTACGCCGTGCGCACGCCCGCCTGGCAAGCGCCGGACGAACCGGCCCACTACAACTACATCGCCTATCTTGCCCAGGAGCGCCACCTGCCCACTCTAAAGCAGGGCGACTACAGCAGCGCGAGCCAGGCGCGCATTATCAGCCGCCGCTTCAGCGGCCAGCGCGCCGCCGTGATCGCGCCCTTTCGCTACGAGATGTACCAGCCGCCGCTCTACTACCTCACCGCCGCGCCCCTCTTTTGGCTGGGCGGCGGCAGCCCGCTCGTGCTGCGCCTCTACAGCGTCCTGCTCGGCGCGGTGACGCTGTGGCTTTTTTACCACGGCGTGGAGGTGATCTTCCCCAACCGCGCGCTGCTGACCGTGGGCGCGACCGCCTTTGCCGCCACCCTACCCATGCACGTGGCGATGACGGCGGCGATCAACAACGATGCGCTGGCAAATTTGCTTGTCGCGCTGGCGCTGCTCGGCCTGCTGCGCTGGCTGCGCCGCCACCTGTGGGATGCCGATCTCGTTGCCCCGCCGGGGGCCGATCAGCCGGCGGACGAGCCCCTGCGGAACCAACAGCGGCGCGAATTCGTTTGGTTGGGGGTCGTCCTGGGGCTGGGGCTGCTGACCAAAATTTACGCCTACGTGCTGCTCGCGGTTGCCGCCGCCGCCGTTGGGCTCGTGCTCTGGCGGCGGCTGCGCTACCCGCTCTGGCGCGCTGCGGCGGCGACGCTTTGGATGGTGGGTCCCGCCGCTCTGCTAGCGGGGCCGATTTGGCTGCGCAACCTGCGCCGCTACCCAGGCTTTGATCCGCTGGCGCTGGCCTTCCACGATCAGGTCGTCGCCGGGCAGCCACAGACGCTGGCCTGGATCGCGCGCGAAGGATTGGGCCCCTATTTTGACCGCGCCTTTACGCTCACCTTTCGCAGCTTTTGGGGCGTCTTTGGCTGGCTCAGCCTGCCAATGGATGAGCGCGTCTACACCGTGATTCTCGTCTTTGCGGTTGTGGTGCTGCTGGGGCTGCTGTGGGCGCTGGTGCGGCTGATCCTGGGGCCACCCGACACGGGTATGAGCTCCTTTCAGCGCTGGATGCTCGCCTTTTTCGGCGTGCTAATTCTGGCGGCGGCGGCCAGCTACGTGGCCTACAACGCGAAGTTTGTACAGCATCAGGGGCGCTACTTTTTTTGGGCGCTGCTGCCGCTCGCCACCTTTTTTGCACTCGGCTGGCGCGAGGTGCTTCAGCCCGCCCAAGGCATTGCAACGGGCGGGCTGGCCGCCGTGCTGGCCGCTTCGATTCTGATCTCCGGCCTCTACACGGGGAATCTGGGCGAGTGGAATCTACTGATCATCGGCGGCACGGCGCTGGTGCTGCTCGCCCAGCCCGCGCTGCTGATCAACGCCCGGCCCCGGCGCCTACATTCGCTGACGTTTCACTGGCTGGGCCGTCGCCTGCCGCCGTCGCTGGGCCGCGCCGCCCAATCGGCGGGCGGCGAGCGGACATTGCGCGCGCTGCGGGCCACGGTCTTTATCTTGCCCTTTGCGCTGCTGTTTGTGCTCAATCTGGTCAACGCGTTGTGGGTGATCCCACAAAACTTGAGCCCGGGCGCGTGATAGAGTAGCATCAGGTTTACGCGAATTGCGCCTTGCCCAGCGCACCGCCAACCTTTGCACCGCCCAGAACACCGTCCCAGAACGCCGCTCCAGAAACAACCAATCACCAATTACCAACAGCTAACTTCTGCCCATGTCCGTCTACACTACCCACCCCTTCCCCACCGACCGCACGCCCGGCCATCCCACAGGGCGGCCGCGCCTTGAGCGCACGCCGCTTGACTTTGTCGCGATTTTCTTCGCGCTGCTGCTGGTAGCGGGGCTGATCGCGCTGGGCACGTGGCAGTTTTGGCACGCCCAGCGCATCTACAGCGGCGTTACCATCGGCGACGTGCCGGTGGGCGGGCTGACGCGGGCCGCGGCGATGCAGCAGCTGAGTGCGCAGCCCGTCGATGCGCCGCTGCCGACCGTGAGCCTGCGCTACGCAGACGAGCAGTGGCCGCTGGCGCTGGATATGAACACCGCGGGAGCAGAAGACGCCGCGGAAGCAGAAGTCGCGCAGGCCGAGCTGCTGGACGCCGTCAACCGCGCCTATCTGGTGGGGCGCGCGGGCGATTGGCGAGCGCGGCTGCGCACGCAGGCGGCCACGCTGTTGAGCGGCGAAGCGGTCACGCTGGCTGCGGTGCCGGACGAAGCGCGGCTGCGCGCCTCGGTGGAAAGCGTGGCGAGCCAGGTGCGCCGGTCGCCGCGCCCGGCCAGCCAGGCTGGCGACGTGAGCATTGCTGCCCAGCCCGGCCTGGAGGTGGACGTGACGGACACGGTTCAGACGGTAATGGCGGCGCTACACGAGCACGCAGGCAGCGCGCAGCCGCTGGCCGTGCCCCTCAGCACGGTAGAAATTGCCCCCCTTGCGACAGCCCCGTCGCCCGATTCGACAGCGGCGGATTCAGCCGCGGACGACGCCGCGATCCGTATTACCCGCCCGCTGGTGGCGCGCGATGGAGCCAGCGCCACCGAATTTGCGCTGGACCCCGCCCAGCTCAACGCCATCACCGCCGTCAGCGACGGTCGGCTGCGGGTGGACGAGGCAGCGCTGACGGCGCTGGTTGAGGGCTGGGCGGCGCAGGTGAGCGTGCCCGCGCGCGACGCCCGCTTGCGCTGGGATGCCGCCTCGCAAGGGCCGGTTGTGGTGCAGCCGAGCCGGGCCGGTCGCCAGCTCAACGTGGCGGCCACGGTGGCGTCGCTGCGCGAGGCGCTCTCGATTGGGCGAACCAGCAACCAGCCGGACTTGACCGCCTCGCTCGTGATCGAGCCGCTGCCCCCCGCCGTCGATTCCAACAGCGTCGGCAGCATGGGCATCCGCGAATTGGTCGTGCGCGGCTCCTCCTACTTTGCGGGCAGCAGCGCGGCGCGGGTGCGCAACATTGAAGTCGCTGCCGAGAAATTTGAGGGGGTGGTGATTCCACCCGGTGGGCTATTTAGCTTTAACCGCTTTGTCGAGGATATCTCCTCCGCCACCGGCTTTGAGGATTCGCTCATTATCGCGGGCGACACAACGGCGGTTGGCATTGGCGGCGGCGTCTGCCAGGTGAGCACCACGGTCTTTCGCGCGGCCTACTTTGGCGGCTTCCCAATTGTCGAGCGCTACAACCACGGCTACGAAGTCAGCTGGTATGGCGAGCCGGGGCTGGACGCCACGATTTACACGCCCACCGTCGACTTCAAATTTCGCAACGACACCGGCGCTTATCTCCTGATCGACCCGGTGGTCGATGGCGCAAACGGCGTCATGCACTTTGATTTTTACGGCACAAAGCCCGCGCGCGAGGTAGTTGTCGGCGAGCGCGAGGTGACGGACGTCGAACAGCCAGAGCCGCCGCGCTACGTGCGCGACGAGTCGCTGACGGCGGACGCCATCGAGCAGACCGAGTGGCAGGCGGACGGCAAGACGGTCTCGATTGCGCGCACGATTCGCGAAAATGGCGCTGAGCGCACCGAGACGCTGGTCAGTACCTATCGCCCGTGGCAGGCGGTGTACAAAGTCGGTGCTGGCGTGGAGATTCCGGAGCGCGCGGGGGAATAGGGCATCAAGTTGGTGCGACAGGCGCTTCCCTAAAGTGAAGCCACGTTGAGAAGACGAATTTTAGGAACCCGTGACAGTTGCTAGGTTCTGTTGACAATTTGTTGAGAGGGCTTGAAAGGTGAGTCGAGCGCGCCCTCATCCCCAGCCCTTCTCCCATCCTGGGAGAAGGGAGCCAATCTCTCCCCTCTCCCACGGTGGGAGAGGGGCCGGGGGTGAGGGCCACTTTCCAAATGTCAACGGAACCTAAGCGCCGAACTCCTGTTTTTATCTTGACTTCGCTTTAATTATCAAAAGCGCGGAGAGTGCATTCCCAGATGCGACCCGCGTCGGGCTGGCTGGCATCTGAGGACGCCAACGCCGCACCAGAATTACAACCTGTTGAAAAAGTCGAAGGAAAAAGGAGGGGGCCAAAGCAACTACAGTTGCTTTGGCCCCCTCCTTTTTCCTTATATGCCAGTTCAGAAAACGCGCCTACTGCGCGTTCAGCTCCTCGTAGATGGCTTCCAGCAGCCGCTTGGGTCCTTCGTGCTTTTTTACAAAGCCATTGGCACCCACCCGCATCGCCTCGCGGCGGTAGACCTCGCCGTCGTGTCCCGTTACGACCAGCAAGCGCAGCGACGCGGATCGGGTACGCAACTGCTGAATCAGATCGAGGCCGCTCATGCCCGGCAGCGAAATGTCCACCAGCACCAAATCTGGCTCAAACTGGAAGAGCACCTCCAGCGCCTCCTCTGCCGATCCGGCTTCGCCCGCCAGCTCCAGCCCATCCGCCCGTGCAAAGAGCATGGCGTAGCTGCGACGTACAACGGCGTGATCTTCGACAACAAATAATTTATGCATGACGACTGGTCTACTTGATGACACGGCCTGATCGGTTGAGCCGCAAAAAAGCGCGATTGGGCGTCAGGGGTGGAGGGTCGCGATGTAATATATTTTGTTCAGGATAGCGAAAGGGGGATACTTTACTGTCAGCTTCCCCACGGAAAGAGCAAAGACGGCTCACTCCGAGCCGTTCCGAGCGTATTGCTGCACCTCCAAGTATATGGGTTTGGGTTCAAAATCGGTGCGCACAAAGGTGTAGTAGTCCTGATAGCTCTTCGCGTCCCACGGGTAGCGGAAGGCCCAGAGCGCCACCGCCTCCATCCACGGCCACTCTTGGGCCAACTCGTAAGCACGCAGCGTATATTGGATACGCTGCCCAGGGCGCACGGCGCGCGTCCAGCGCGGGTGATCGTTCCAGCCGCCTTCGGTAATCATCACGGGTTTGTCGCCGTCGCCGTGGGCCACCATCACGTCGCGCAGCAGCTCCACGCGGCGAAAGTTGATCGCGTCGGCAGCGGGCGGCTCGTCCGGCGGGAAAGACCAGCCGTAGGCGTGGGCCGCCAGCACGTCAAAATCGGGCGCGGCTCCGGCTTCGTAGAGCTGCTGGAGGAAAAGCAAATCGTCGATGCCGTCCGGGCTGCCAGCGGGAGCAAGCGTGGGGGCCATCGCCCCGGCCAGAATTTGCACGTCGGGATTGGCTACGCGAATCAGCGGCGTCACCACGCGCAGCATCTTGGCGTACTTGGCCGCGAAGGTCTCCGAAGATTCGTCCGGGAAACCCCATTCAAGCGCGAGGTTGGGCTCGTTCCAAATGATAATGTAGTCGACGCGCCCGGCGTAGCGCGCGGCAAATTCCGCGGCGTAGCGGCCAAACTGCTCAAAGTGCTCTTCGTCCAGATAGAGCGGCGAGCTTTGCTCCGGCTCCACCCACTCCGGCACAAAGCCGAGACGGGCAATCGTCGTCAGCCCCTGTCGCTCGGCGTGGTCGACAACGAGGTCGCTGTGCGTCCAGTCAAAGCGGCCCGGTCGCGGCTCGGCGTAGGCCCAGGGAAAGTATTCGACGATCCAGGGTGCGCCCATTTCGCGCACCAGCTCCAGGCTGCGCTTGATCTTCCACGGCTCCACTTCGTCCGTCAGCCGCGTGTGTACGCCGATTTTGTCGTTGGCAGTCTGCACGGTCTGCTGCGGCCCAAGCGCTGCCGAGGGCTGTCGATTGCGCAGCGTCGCCCAGGCCAAAGACCCAAGCAGCGCGGCCATTAACAGCAACGCGAGCAGCCACCGGCGACTTGCCCAGCGGTTTACACTCGAAGTAGATAGTATTTGGTTCAACCTCTTCATTTGCGTGCGCTTCATCGACACATCGTAATACGGACGGCAGCCGTTTACCAAACTATTCTCCACCAGCGGCAACGGCAAACAATTTTTCCCGCCGCTCGTGGAAGGAATTACGCCAAGCAGCCGATTAAATTTGTAGAAGCTCAAATGGCCCTACCGAAATGGCGGCAGGGGTATTTTGGTTTTGGCGAAAATAGTGCGAGGATTTCTTGTCGGCGTTCGTTAAGGTTAATTCAAGAAAACAAGTATACCGCGAACGTGACTGTCACCGGCCCGTAACCAATGAAGAATTTGCATAATTGTCTGGGCAGCGACTGTCCCAGGGCGCAGTTAATTTTCTAGAACGGCCTAAGTTAATAAAGTCGCTTTCCCGATTTATGCGCTTTAGTCACGCGCTTGGTATTACTTGCGCTCAATCCTAAACAAGATGTTGCCGTCGCCGTAAATTCGAGGTAGATTACTCAAAACCGGGGCGCGAATTTTGGGAAACAGACTTATTGGGCACGCGCAAAGTTCACACAACGCTCAGCGCTGGTTGTACAGCGACGCAGAAAGACGAGAATCCAATGAACCAACCCCCTTTGCGGCTGGCGCTGCTCACCAACGTAACGCAGTGTGCCGACGCCGTCGCCCGCGTGGCGGCCAAGCGCGGCTGGCAGATTTTGCCCTTCGTCAGCCAGCCGCTTCCCACCAAGTGGCAGGATCGGCTGGACGTTAACGTCTACCTGGTCGACCTCGAAATGGTGGATTCGATTCAAAAGATTGCCGAACTGCGCGCCAACAGCCCGCAGACGCCGGTGGTGGCGCTGCTGCGCACCGAACACCTGCCCAAGCTGCAAAGTGCGATGGCGGCGGGGGCCACGGAGTTCATCACCTTTCCCACGCGATCGAGCCAGTTTATTGAGTCGGTACTGAATGCGCTGCAGAAGCCTGCGGCCTCCGGCTCCCCTGCGCCGAATGCACCGGCTGCACCGCCCGCCGCAGGCCAACTGCCGCCGTACCAGCGAGCCACCTATAACCAGCCCGGCCCGCAGCCCACCAATAATCTTAGCCAGGGTGATTTTGCCCCCGGCCGCCCCGCGCCCGGCGGCGCGCGGCAAAGCCCGCCGCTGCAGCCGGCGCGGGCCATGCCGCCCCATCGGGCCATGAATCGAAACGGCAGCCGCAGCGCGAACGCGGGGACGAGCGCGCTGCGGCTGCACGGCCGCCGTCTGGTTGCTGTGGCTAGCCTGCGCGGCGGCGCGGGGCGCAGCACAATTGCCCTCAATCTCGCCGTTGCGCTGCGCGAGCGGCTGGGGCTAGAGGTAACGCTGGCCGAGATGCACCACGGCATCAGCAACCTCGCCCCGATGCTCGGCCTGCGCCCCCAGCGCACGCTGGCCGATTTGGTAAAAATGCAGGGGCAGATGGACGAGGCGGCGGTGCGCGACCACTTGACGCTACACCAGAGCGGCGTGCGCCTGCTCGCCGCGCCCATGAGTTTGAGCGATCTCGTCGAAATACCGCTGGAGACGACGCAGAACATTCTCTCGCTGCTGCCCGGCACGGCGGCCTGCACCGTCGTTGACACATTGTCCGCCACGGACGAGATGCTCTCCGAATTGCTGCTGCGCGCCGATGACGTGATCGTCGTGGCCACGCCGGATGTGATCGGCGTGCGCAGTACGCTCGCGCTGCTGCAAATGCTTACCAGCGAACAGGGCGTGGGTGCCCGCATCCACGTGGTGCTCAACCGCGCCGATCTGCACGGCGGGCTGGACGAATCCGCAATCCGTAAGCAGCTGCCCGTGCCCATCAGCGTTAGCCTGCCGGACGATTCCTCGCTGGCGCTATACGCCATCAATCGCGGCGTGCCCTTTGTCGGCAGCTATCCACGGGCTACGGTAAGCAAGCGCATCCACGATTTGGCGGAGGCGCTCTACGCCGTTGCGCCCGCTTCGTCAAACGGCCAGCCCAGGCACCAGAACGCGCTGATGGCGTTGTTTAACCGCTAAGCCATTGTGCCGCTTGCGCTTGGTCCGCTGGGATGTACTTCAGTTTGGGGTCAGCTTCGGCACGGGTCAAAATGGCAACGTCTCGACTCGTTACCCACGAACCAACAGCGGGGGAGAGAGGTCAAACGCCCCGCCAGCGAAATCTCGCCCTTGAACTAGAATAACCCCCAGCCCGCCGCTAATTTTTGACAAAGCATGGGCAAGCCAGTAAGATTAAAAGGTTAAGCCGAGCACTCTGCCCGGCATCTTATTGATGAGTGGAACACAGGGATCACGTACCGGGATGATTCTATCCGACTGGGAAATTCGGGCGCTGGCCGAAGACGAGCAGATGATCGAGCCCTTTATCGGCGAACAGGTGCGCGGCACAGCCATCAGCTACGGCCTCAGCTCCTTTGGGTACGACATGCGGATCGCAGATGAATTTCGCGTCTTTACGCCCAACGCCTACAACAGCATCGTCGATCCCAAGGCGATCGACGAGCGCGGGATGACGGAGTATCGCACGGATGATCACATCCTGATTCCGCCCAACTCGTACGTGCTGGGGCGTTCGGTGGAATACTTTCGGATTCCGCCCAACGTGCTTTGCATCGTGCTCGGCAAGTCGACCTACGCACGCTCCGGCATTATCGTCAACGTGACGCCGCTGGAACCGAGCTGGGAAGGGCACGTTACCATCGAAGTGAGCAATGCCACTTCGCTACCCGCCAAGCTGTACGCGAACGAAGGCATTGCGCAAGTGCTCTTTTTCCGGGGCGAGACGCCCAAGATTTCCTATGCGGATAAGCTGGGCAAATACCAAGGTCAGCGCGGCATTACGCTGCCGAAGCTGTAGCGAGCAAAAGCTGCGGAGCGCGCGCGCTTGAATTTAAAATTTTTTACAAGTCTTTCACACGAAATTATTGGTAAAAGGAGTAATCGCATGGCAAAGTGTAAAGTGAGCGGCAAGGGGCCGATGACGGGCAACAACCGCCCGTGGTCCAATAAGGCGACGCGTCGCACGTGGCAGCCGAACGTCCAGAAGTACACGGTTTTCGTGCCGGAGCTGGGCCGCTCGGTCAAGGTGCGCATGTCCGCCCGTGCGCTCAAAAGCGTGGACAAGCTGGGGCTGATGCCCTACCTCAAGAAGAACGGCATGAAGATTAAAGATGTCACGTAGGCAAGTTTAGCTGTCGGCCCTGCCAAACGACAGCCGTTTACTCAATTGAGCGTAAGACGAAGAGGGGGTAATATTGCCGCGGGCAATGTTGCCCCCTCTTTGGCAATCCCGCCGATCATTCTCACGCTGCTTCTCCAACATTTGTCTGATTTTGCCTACCGAGCACCACTTGGGGAAACCAAATGAAAGAAACAGACGTTGAAACCGATTAAGAGTAGATAGAGAATGGCGGCTGGCCGCGGTGAGCCGCCAAGTGGATAGCTGGAGCCCCCGACGTGGAAAACGCTTTTTTTCTCGAAAACCTACAGAACTTTTTTCAAAGCATCATGCCCGTGCTAGAGCGCCCCGCCGTGCAGCGGCAGCTTTTGGCCTTTTTGCTGATTGTGCTAACGGCGTGGCTGGTGCCTGCCCGAGTTCTCCCGCTTGCCGAAAGCGCGGGCAGACGCCAGCCGCGCCCCAGCACGGAAAAAGAGCGCACGCTCCTGCGCTGGCGGCGCGCACTCTCCAAAACGGTCAGCCCCTTTCTCGCCATTGGGCTGGGGCTGCTGGCGCTGTGGATTTTTGATGTCAACGGCTGGTTGACGGGCCTGCTGCGTCAACTGCTGAGTTTCTTCTGGATGCTGCTGGCTTACCGGCTGCTGGTGGCGCTCTTTTACGTGGCGCTGCGCCAGGAGCGGGCGCGCTGGTTTAGCGAGCGTTTGCTCAAGCCGCTCTTTATCTTTATCCTGATTGTCGGCGGCGTGCGGCTGCTCTCGGGCATTGTCTCGCTCAACGAGATTGCGTTGCTCACCTTTGAAACCAACGTTGTCACCACCGGCTCACTCTTTGTGGCGGCGGTGGTCTTTTACCTCTTTCTCCTCGCCTCCTGGCTCGCCCGCGACGCGCTCGACAGCTTTGTCCTGCCCCGCCTGCGCTCGGACCCCGGCATCGACAACACCATTCGCACCGTCACCCAGTACGTGCTGATTTCGCTGGGCGTCTTGACTTCGCTGGCCACGCTCGGCATCGATCTCTCCACGCTCGCCATCATCGGCGCGGGGCTGTCGGTTGGCATTGGCTTTGGCCTGCAGGAGCTGGTCGGCAATTTTGTGAGCGGCATCCTGCTGCTCTTCGAGCAGTCGATCCGCCCCGGCGACTGGATCGATATCAACAACACGTTGGGGAAAGTCGAGAATCTGCGCATCCGCTCCACCACGATTCGCACGCTGGACAACGTCGAAATCGTCGTCCCCAACCAGACGCTGCTCACCTCCTCCGTGACAACCTACACACACAGCGACCGCATGGTGCGCATCTGGATTGGTGTCGGCGTGAGCTATGATGCGGAGCCGCAGCAGGTGCGCGAGCTGCTGCTGGCGGCGGCATCGCGCCACGGGCTGGTGCGCAAAGAGCCCAAGCCCGTGGTCAACTTTAAGGATTTTGGCGAATCGAGCCTCGATTTCGAGGTCGCCGTGTGGGTGGACAACGCGCAGGTCATCCGCCAGGTGCGCAGCGATTTGCGCTACATGATCTGGGATCAGCTCAAGAAAAACAACATAGAAATCCCCTTCCCCCAGCGCGACCTGCACGTGCGCAGCGGCATCCCCTGGGAGCAGCTGGCCCCGCCCGCCGAAGCGGGGGCAAGCACTAACGGCAGCAACGGCGCGCACCACATCGCGCCGCTGGTAGAAGCACAGACAGCGGAGGAAACAGAAGATGTGGGCAAAAGTTTTTTTGCGCGAGAAACGCCGCCCAAGAAGCGGTCGGTTGCCAAGCAATAGGTATATCTCCCAATAGTTTATGAAGGTTTCACCGTTTATTGCAGTGCTGCTCTCTATTCTACTTCTGCTCATTGCCTGTGGCCCGCGCGGCGACGATTTGCCCCGCGGCTCCGTCCTCGTTTGGCACAGCTGGGAGGAGGAGCAGGCCGCCGTTTTGGGCCAGGTGCTCGACAGCTTTGGCGAGCTGAATCCGGATGTGAACATCAACGCGGTCTACGTGCCAGCGGATCGGCTGCTGGAGCGCTACAAGGCCGCCGCCGAAGCCGCGCTCGGCCCCGATTTGATGCTGGCGCCCAGCAGCTTTATCGGCTCCCTTGCCGAAGCCGGGCTGATCCAGCCCATCGGCGATCTCGTCGACGAGACGGCGCGTGATCGCTACCTGCCGGTGGCGCTGGAAACGGTGCGCTACGACGATGCGCTCTACGGCGTGCCCGAATCGCTGCGGCTGATGGGGCTCTTCTACAACAAGCGGCTGGTCACTACCCCCGCCACCACGCTGGACGAGCTGGAGCAGCAGGCCAACCAGGGGCGACGGCCCGGCTTGAGCACAAATTTTGTCGATGCCTTTTGGGGCGTGCAGGCCTTTGGCGGCCAGCTTTTCGATGAAAATGGCGCGGCCGTGCTCGACCGCGGCGGCTTTGCCAACTGGCTGGACTGGCTCAAAACGGCACAGGAAAATCCCAACTTTGTGCTCAGCCGCAACCCCGCCAGCCTGACCACGCTCTTTGCCGAGGAGGAGATCGCCTACCTCTTCAACAAGCCGGACGTGCTTGCCGAACTGCAAGCGGTGCTGGGCGAATCCACGGTTGGTGTGGCTCCCCTGCCCGGCGGGCCGATTGGCCCGGCGGGCCCCTTTGTCGAAACCGACGCCTTTCTTTTCAATATTGCCTCCTCCGCGCGACAGCGCGAACTGGCGGTAAATCTAGCGCTCTTCGTCACCAACGCCGAGCAGGAGACGCTGCTCATGCGGCGGGCGGGGCGCATCCCGGCCAACCGGCGCGTGCGCGTCAACCCGCGGGTGGATACAACGGCCTACAGCTTCTTCTCGCAGGCCCGCAGCGCTGTGCCGCTGACCAACAGCGCGCGCATTCAGCCCGTGCTGGAGCGGGGCGAAGCCACTTATAACCAAGTGCTGCAGGGCGTGATCGAACCGCTGGAGGCGGCGCAGCAGCTGACGCAGGCCGTCAACGAGGACAACGATGTCTCGGTCAGCCAGCCCGTTGCCTCAAGCTGCACCGACGTGGGCACGGTCGAACTGTGGCACGAACTGAGTGCACCGCGCGACGAGGCCGTAGCCGCCTTTCTCGCGGACGCCGCCGCTCGCTTTCGCCAGCAGTGCCCCAATATCGTGATCGACCTGCGCGCTTTCGAGCCGGACGATCTGCGCAGCCGCCTTGCCCAGCGCAGCGGTGGCCCCACGGCGGCGCTGATTCCCAATGCGTGGCTGGCCGATCTCGCGGCGGCCGAACGTTTGCAGCCGCTGGACGAAGTGCCCGCCGACCGTCTCGGCACGCTTGCCAGCGACGGCGATGGCACGCTCCAGTCTCTGCTGCAGCGCTACAACCCCGTTGCCGTGGAGACGATGAACGTGGGCGAGCGGCTTTACGGGCTGCCCTTTACGCTGGAGCCGGTGGCCTTTTACTACAACCAGGCGCTGGTAACCGAGCCGGTGCGCACGCTCAACGATCTAAGCCTGCAAACGGGCGACGAAGCCGCCGCCGCCATCGACGTGCGCTTTGACCAGGCATTTTGGGGCGTGACGGCCTTTGGCGGGCAGCTCTTTGCCGATCAGGGGTTGGATCAGGGGCAGCTGGTGCTGGGGCGCGGCGGCGGCTTTGTCGATTGGCTGGCGTGGCTGGTGGATGCCCAGCGCGGCGGCAACATCGTCGCCTCCACCAACGACAGCGCGCTGCGGCAGCAGTTTGTCAACGGCAGCGTCGGCTACCTGGCGGCGGGGCCGTCGCTGCTGGCCGAGCTGGAGGCTCGGGATGGCTTGGGCAGCCAGCTGGGCGTCACCACGCTGCCTGCCGGGCCAGATGGCGATGCCCGGCCCTTTTTAATGACCAAGAGCTTTGTGTTGGACGCCGGGGCCAGCGGCGACGACGCGTCGCTGGCGCTACACTTTCTTGAATTTGCGACCAATCTCGAAAATCAGACGGCGCTGATGGAAACGGCCCGCCGCGTGCCCGCCCACATCGGCGTCGATACCAGCGACGATCCCCACGTGGCGGCCTTTGTCGAACAGGCGCGCAATGCAACGCCCTACCCCAACCGGGTACTCATGTCGCCTCTCCAAACGCAGGGCACGGCCCTTTACGCCGAGGTGCTCGCTGCCGCCCGCAACGCCACGCCCGAAGCCGAATTGCCTATTCCGCTGGTCGATGTGGTGCGGTCGCTGGTAGAGGGGTTGAACGAAGGGCCGTGATGGTCACTTTGACTAGCTTGCCGCTGGCTCAACCCGTGGGTTGGCGGTACGGATGGCCGCGGCCAAGCGATCACGCGAGTCGCACAGGGCGGCATCGGTGTCCTGGCCGAAGCCGCCGGATTTGGGGTGACCGCCGATTTCGAGGATGGCGGGGCCGTCGAAGCCCGCGGCCAGCAGCGTGCGACAGTAATCGACAAAATCGACGTTGCCCTGGCCCAGCGGTCGATGGTGGTTGACCTCCGGCAGCGGCGTGTCCGAGATGTGCAGCATGTGGGCGTGCGGAGCCAATGCGTGATAGCCCGCAATTTGTTCGGGCGTGCCGTGGTTAAAGTCCCAGGTAAAATGCAGCCCCGGCACGGCGGCGAGCAGGCGGGCGCAGCGTTTGGGCGTGCGGTAGAGGTTGATTTCGGCGTTGTTGTGCTCAAAACCAAAGCGGAAGCCGTGTGCGCTGGCGAGGTCGACGGCCTCGGTAAACTGCGGCACGAGCGCATCCTCCACCGGGTAAGCCAGCGCGTCATTGGTTGGGTCGTCGCGCAGGCCGAGGTGCCAGTGGACGCAGGTGCAGCCGAGCGTGTCAATGGCGCGCAGGTTGGCGCGCAGCACGCTCAGCGGCGTATTGCCCTCGCGCGAGAAGCCGTCGACATCCACCCACAGCATAATCTCCATCACCGGCGTGATTTCACGCTCGCGCAGCGCTGCGGCAACGGCGCCCAGCGGCGCGCCGAGCTGCTCCTGGCCCAGGCCGTTTTCCGTTCCGCGAAATTGAATGGCGGCAAAGTCGTTCTTCGCCGCCCAGGCAATTTCGTCGAGCGCGGGTCGCCAGTTGTTGGGAAAGAAACGTCCGTTGAGGCCAATGTGAATCAAGGGGAATCCTTTGCTTTTGAGAGTCGTACTTCACCAACCGGTTCAACCGTCACACCATTGGTCTCACCGCGCCGTGCGTTTGCCTGGCGCAGGCTGACTTCCGCCAGTTCGCGCCCCGCTTCGATGATGGGCAGGCAAACGGACGAGACGCCCGCCTCTTTGAGCGCCGGCTCAAATACTCCTTCGCGCAGCAGAGCGCTGATGGGGCCATCGTAACCCCGTTCGCGCATTAGGTGGGACGCGCGCACTTTGCCTTCGGTGTTGGAAACGGCCAGCACCACCGCCTCGATCTTATCCAGCTCGATCTCGTCCCACAGCTCCGGGTCTTGCGAATCGCCAAAGCGCACGCGGCGACCGGCGGCAATGTTGCTGGAAATTCGACCGGGATCGGTATCGAGGCCGAGCGGGCGCTCGCCCCGCTCCTTGAAGAAATCGTAGGCGGCCATGCCCGCATCGCCCATGCCCATGACCAGGAAGTTGGTGCTGCCCAATTTGGTGGGCTGCTTATCCGGGTGGTCGACCCGGCGCTCGAAACGCACCAGGAACGGCTCGAAGCGCTCCCACAGCGCGTTGGCCCCGCTGCTGAGGGGCGCGTTGATCGCGTAGGAAATGGCGACCAGCAGCGCCAGCACGACGACGAGGTCGCCCGAAACGAGACCGCCTTCCGCTGCCGCCGCGCCCACGATCAGCGCAAACTCGCTGTAGGCCGTGAGCGCGACGGTCGTCATAAAGGCGGTGCGGGCGCGCAGCCGGAAGCTGACCAGCAGCCCAAAGAAGAAGAGCGCCTTGAGCGGCAGCAGCGCCAGCAGCAGCAGCACGAGCATCATGCCTTGGACGGATGGGAAGCCCGCAAGGCCGATGTCGAGGAAGAAGCCGACGAGGAAGAGCTCCTTTAGCCCCCAGAGCTGCTTGTCGAGATCGTGGGTGCGCTCGTGGCCCGCCAGCATCATGCCGGCGACTAGCGCGCCCAGCTTGTCGCTGAGGCCGACCAGGCTAAAGAGATAGCCGATGCCGAGCGCCAGCAGCAGCCCGTAGAGCAGCATCAATTCGTCGCGCCCGCTGAAGGTGAGCAGCCGGATCATGAGCGGGCGCAGCAGGGGCAGACCGAGCAACAGCAGCGCCCAGGGCGTTGGCGTCGCGCTGCCGGTGAAGGTCAGCAGCGCCACGGCGACGATGTCCTGCACAATCAGGATGCCGATGGCGACGCGCCCGTGGTAGGCGTCGAGCTCGCTGCGCGCCTCCAGCGATTTGGCGGTGAGCACCGTGCTCGAAAAACCCAGCGCCACGGCGATGATCAGCGTGGCGGGCAGGCTCCAGCCCCAGGTGAGGCCGACGGCGCTAAAAATCAGCGCGCTGATCACCAGATGCAGCCCGCCGACGCCCAGCACTTCCGGCTGCACAATGCTCTTGAGGCGGATGTGCAGCCCCACGGTAAAGAGCAGAAAGAGCACACCCAAGTCGCCGACGTAGCCCAGCCATTCACCCGCGTCGAGATTAAATTGCGAGAGCAGCAGGCTTGCCGCCAGATAGCCAACCAACGCTGGCAAGCGCAACGCCCGCGCCGCCAGCCCCGCCACAAAGGCCGTCCCCACCCAAAATGCTTCTAGTGATTCCATAAATTCTTGTCTCGACCTTAATTGAGCACGCCGCAGTCGCTGTCAAGGCAACTTATCGACGCAGTTTGTCCCTATAATCTGCCAACGCAAGCCTTAGTTTAGAAGGCATTGCCAACTCTGTCTGTGACGCAAGTCGCCCGGTTGCGAGTTAAAAAAGAATTGGGTGTGCGGGCGGCACAGTGGTGTGGTGCGTCGAGCCACTACATCGGGCAATCAATCTGGCAGGAAAGTTTAGCTCGGCAACGGCGGGAAATCACGCGGGCGCGGGGCGACGAAGCGTCGCGCTCCACGTTTGATCGCGCCGTCCGGCGACGCCCACGCCGGGAGCGCGAGCGACTGCGCGTGCAGCAGCAGACGCGGCGCGGCGTCGGCGTTGCCGTAGAGCCTGTCGCCGAGGATGGGTGCGCCGAGGTGGGCGAGGTGGACGCGCAGCTGGTGAGTGCGCCCCGTTTCCGGCCACAGCCGCACCCACTGGCGTCCGTCCCGCTCGGCAACAATTTCATAGCGCGTCACCGCCCGCTTGCCGCCTCGTTCGACGACGCACATCTTGTCGCGCCGCTGGGGGTGCTGATCCAGCCGCGCATCGATGACGCCCGCGCGCGCCAGCTCATTTGGCGTCGCCACCACGGCCAGATATTCCTTGCTAACTTCGTGCGCGCGAAAGACCGCGTCCAGATAGAGATTGGCGGCGCGGCTCTCCGTCAGCAGCACCACGCCGGAGGTGTCGCGGTCCAGCCGGTGGAAGAGGGTGATGTGGTCGGCAGCATCGGCTGCGCCGCTTTTGGCTGGCGCAAAGTGGGCGCGCGCCAAATCGAGCAGGTTGACGGCCTCGCGCCAGCGCGTGGTGTGGACAAGCAGCCCCGCCGGTTTGTCGACGGCCAGGATGCCCGCCTCGCGCGCGATGAGCCACGCCGGATCAAAACCGCCGTCGCTGGCGGTGGGCGGCGCGGGCTTGGAAACGGGCGGCTCGCTGATTTCGAGCCGGTCGCCGTCTTGCACCTTCCACGAGGCCAGCCAAACCGTGCGCCCGTTTACCTTTACTTTGCGCCCGCTGATGGTCAACTGCACGGCGCGTCGGCCCCAGTCGGGAAAGAGCGTGCGCAGGGTTTTATCGAGACGGGTGGGGGTGGAATGATTGCGAACGGTGATGGAAACGGTCTGTCTCATCTCTGTCCTGCCTCTCCCGATGGTTGGCCAGGGAAGATAATGGGCTCGGGGAAAATACGGGTGGGTTTACAGCTATTGACGCAGCGCTTGCACGACGCGCGGCAGCCGAAGCAGCAGGTCGCTGGCCAGCGAGCCGTCGCCGCCGATTTCCACCGCGCACAGCTTGCCCGCCTCGCCGTGCAGCCACGCGCCGAGGCAGGCCGCGGCAAATGGCTCGACATGCTCCTGCGCCAGCAGCCCCGCAATCGTGCCGGAGAGCACATCGCCCGTGCCCGCCGTGGCCAGCGCCGACGTGGCCACGGGCAGCACGGCCATGCGCCCGTCCGGCGACGCGATCACCGTGTACGGCCCCTTGACCAGCAGCACGGCGTTCCACGCGCGCGCCTTCTCCCGCGCCAGCGACCAGCGCTGCGCCGTCGCCTCCTGCACATCGATACCGAGCAGCCGCGAAAATTCCGCCGGGTGGGGCGTTAGCACAGCTTGATCGGGCAGCAGGCGCGGCCAGTCGTCCAGCTTGGCGAGATTGTTGAGGCCGTCGGCGTCGATCAGCGTGGGCGGTAAATCAGCGCGATGGGCAAATAGCTCACGCATAAACTCACGCGTGCCCGCCGTCTGGTTCAGCCCGCAACCAATGAGCAGCGCGCTGTAGCCCGCCAGCTTCTCCACCAGCGGCGCGACGGCGTCGCCGCAGAGCGCGCCCCCGGCTTCGGGCAGCAGCAGCCACGTCGGCTCGGCAAAGGCGGCGGTCAGCGGGGCGGCGATCGAGCGCACGACGGCCCCCGTCAGCAGCCCCGCGCCGACTCGCCCGCCCGCAGACAGGCTCAAGCAGGCCGCGCCCGGATAATTTTCACAGCCCGCGGCGACCATCAGCTTGCCAAAGCTGCCCTTGTGGCTGTTGTCGTCCCGCACGGGCAGCAGCGGCCGCACCGTGTCGGCATCCAGCAAAAAAATTTCGCCGTCCGGCTGCAGCATTTCATCCGAAATCGCTGGATCAATGCCGATGTCGACCACCTGCACCTCGCCCACCGCCGCCGCGCCGGGAAATTGGTAGTGGCCAACTTTGGCGTGTGCATAAGTCACCGTCAAATCGGCTTTCAGCGCGTGTGGGTCGAGTGCACCGGTATCGCAGTTCAGCCCGCTGGGGCAATCCACGGCGACGACGGTCGGCGAGCCGACCCCATCCCCAAACCCCTTCCCCTCTGGAGGGGAAGGGGCTTCACCGGTTTCGTCGTTATCGAGCCACCGTTTGGGCGGTGGGATTCGTAGTGCGATGCACTCACTGACCGTATTCAACACCTTCGCCAGCTTCCCCTTGATTGGTCGATTGCTCCCCGTTCCCAGCAGCGCATCCACCACCACGCTTGCCTTTTTCAACCACGACAGCAGCACGGCCAACCCCTCATCCTCGTCCACATGCTGGAGGGGCACGCCCAGCGCCATCAGCTTGGCCGCGTGCTGCTCGTAATCCTCGGCGGAGTCGAGCGAGCGCTTCCAAAGATAAACGCGCGCGTCGACGCCGTGCAGCGACAGCTCGCGTGCACAGACGAGCCCGTCGCCGCCGTTGTTGCCCGGTCCCGCCAAAATTAAGGCCGTCGATCCACGTTGGACAAGAGCGCGTTCAAGCAGCGCGTGCGCCGTCGCCCGCCCGGCGCGCTCCATCATCGCTGCATAGGCGTGGCCCGCTGCGTCGGCGGCCCGCTCGATGGCCTGCATCTGGGAGACGGTGACAAGTCGGTTGGGGTTGGGGATGTGCATAAGCATGAATTTTTCCGCAAACGCTATTTCGTTTGACCTTGCAAGTGTCGTTGCTTATACTTCAAATATGAAGCTGCCAAGCGATGCCATTATAGCCGAAGTCAAACTAACCAAATATCTGCTGAAGTGACAGCCAAAAGATGATAAATCAAAGTGGTTGTCTCAAGCAGGGTTCGTGCAGCAAAATTAGAACAACTCTTTCAAGGTCTCAAACGGCTAGTACATGAAGGCGTAAATATCTAGGCGGTTGTCAGCGCGTAATCCCCATCCAGTCAACCGGCTTTCAGCCGGTTTTCTTCAGGCAAGCTGGTGGGCTTTAGCCACCAGCGGCGGCGCACGCGAACCGCCCAATTACTTACGCCGCTGTGTACTAGTACATCCCGGCGTGAATAAGTAGGCAGTTTTTTGCGTCTGCCCGCCAGAGGTCACAGACGAATTTATCTGCCGTGGTATGTACGCCCAACTGTACTAGCCATCTCTCACGAGTCACTCTTTCTCGAACGTGCGCGTTTTGGCTTAAAGTAAAGTTGCGTCGAGAACAGGGGTTTGAGGAGCCAGTGACAGTCACTGTCCAGACAAAATGGTGTAAGCTGTCCGGCTATGGACAGTGACAGTCACTTAGGCCGCGAACTCTTGCTTTCATTTTGCACGCACTTTAGTTTACGAAATTCGAGGTGAGCTAAGCGGCCCCAATGGGCAAGTGCTTCGAGCACACACAATTTGGATGATCGAGCACGAAACCGGTTAGACAAAGTTTATTACGAGGCATCCGGATAAGGAGTGAGCTTATGAAATTTAATTTGTTTCAGCAGGTGGCGTTAGCGCAAGACATACCCGACAAGCATTTGCAGAGAGGCGATGTAGCAACTGTGGTGGAACATCACCCAATTCGAGATGGAGAAGATGGTTATTCGCTAGAGGTGTTTATCGCCGTTGGAGAAACCGCTGCCGTGGTGGTAGTCGCTGAATCGGCGATGCAACCGCTTCTGGCAAGTGAGTTATTAAGCGTGCGCCCGTTAGCTGCATAACCGCATACTTTCAGAAGCTTGCACGCAATCCAGTTCACAGTTACTTTTGCAATTGCCACCGATTTTGCCCAACTGTATACTGTCGCCATGATTCTGGCAATTTTGGGCGCAATTTGGCTGGCGACGCTGGCCCTGCTCTGGCAACGCGAGCGGGCGGGGCGCGCTGGCCCCGTCGCAATGGCGGACGTGCTGGCTGGCGGCGCGCTCGCGCTGCTGACCCTTGGCTTCTTTTGGCGCACGATCAGCGGCGATGTCTTCCAGCCCGCCGACGGCGGCGACCTCGTCAGCTTTCTCTACCCCACCTACCGCTTTGCCGCGTCGCAAATTCAACAGGGAGCGCTGCCGCTCTGGAACCCGACGCTCTACGGCGGTGCGCCCTTTATCAGCGACATTCAGGCCGGTTTCCTCTACCCGCCCAACCTGCTCCTGTTTCTGCTCAACCCGGACTTCGACTACCGAACCATGCAGTGGCTCAGCATCGGCCACCTCTACTGGGCCGGGCTGGGCGTCTACGTGCTGCTGCGCACCCTACATTTTGATGCGGGGCGGGGCACGGCCCTCGGCGACGAAACGCGACCGGTCATCCGCCTCGCCGCGCTCTTTGGTGCGCTGGCCTTTCAGTTTAGCGATCCGCTGCTGATCCACCTCGGCAACCTCAACCTGATTGCCGTGCTCAGCTGGCTGCCGTGGACGCTCGCCGCCTTTCACCGCGCCCTCGCCACAGGTACACATCCAGACGGCACATGGCGGCGCGGCCTGTGCTGGGTCAGCATTACGGGGGTGATTTTTGCCGTGGGAACCTATGCGGGTCACGCGCAGAGCACGGTTTATGGGGGAATGGCGCTGGGGGTGTACGCGCTGGTCTCGGCGCTGGTGGGAAGCAGGGGTGGGGTCACCCATTCTCGCTTGCGCCTCCGCTCCTCCGTTCCTCTGCTTTATTTGCTTGCTGTGGGGGTGCTCACTGCGCTCCTCACCGCTCCGCTCCTCCTCCCCGCCGCCCAGCTCACCCAGTTCACCGAGCGCGCCAATCTAACCTACCAGGAGACCGTTGGCTTCTCGCTCGCGCCGACGCAGCTGATCGGCTTGCTGACGCCCAGCTTTTTTGGCCGCGGCCCCGCGCTGCACTGGGGCTTGTGGCAGCGCGTCGAGCTGCCCTATGCTGGCGTGGCGACCTTGATTTTTGCCGTGGCCGCGCTGCTCGGCGGGCGCACCGCCTCGTTGGGGTCACGCCGTCGACTGCTGCCCTGGCTGGCGTTGGCCGCGACGGGTCTACTCGTCGGCTTCGGCCTCTACGCGATCCTGCACGGCTGGCTTACGCTGCTGCCCGTCTTCGGCCAATTCCGCGCGCCCGCCCGCGCGCTGGTGCTGTGGACGCTCGCAGTCTCCGTGCTGGGGGCCGTTGGTCTAGATCAGCTATCGGTTTCTGGCAAACAATCTCCATCAATCAGCGGTCAACCACCAGTCCGCGCAACTCAATCGACCCAGCTACCAATTACCAATTACCAATTATCAATCGCAAACTTCCTCCGCTGGGGCGGCTTCCTCCTCATCGGCGCGTGGACGCCGCTAATGTACCTCGCGCTGCTGCTAACGCAAGCCGACGAAACGGCCTTTTTGCGCGCCTCCGTGGCGACGCTGGCGGTGACGGTGGCGACGGTGCTGTGGGGAGCGACGTGGGCGCTGGTGGGCGCACGGCGAGCGGGGTGGATCGGCGGCAATGCGCTGGCGGCGCTGGCCGTGGCGCTGCTCTTTGTGGATTTGTCGGCGACGGGCGCGTATACCGACATCAGCGAAGCCGACCCGGCGCGCAACTTCGAGCAGACGGAGATTGTCGATTTTCTGCGCGCGCAGGATGGCCTCTTCCGCGTCGACAGCCGCACCGACATCGACGATCTCTGGCAACCGGACGCCGCCGCGCTCCACGGTCTGCAGGACGTGGGCGGCATTGCCAACCCGCTGATGCTCGCGCACTGGGCCGCACTCTGGGAGGCTACGGGCGGGCGCGACAGCCAACTCTACGACCTGCTCAACGTCCGCTACGTCATCGCGCGCGACGGCACGCCGCTGCCCGATGGCTTTGGGCTGGCGTTGGATGCGCCGGGCGAGCTGTCCGTCTACGAGCACGACAATCCGCTGCCGCGCGTCTGGATTGCGCACGGGGCCAGGGTAGTCGATGATTTTGCGACGGCGCTCGCCACCCTGCGCGCCGAGGATTTTTCGCCGGGGACGGAGGTGGTGCTGCTGGATGCGCCGAACGTCGCCCCGACCAACGCATCCGGCAGCGGCGCGGCGACCCTCGCCCACTACGGCAGCAGCGAGCTGACTGTACAGGTGGAAACCGACGCGCCAGGCTATCTTGTCCTGAGCGAAATCTGGTTTCCCGGCTGGCGCGCCACGGTGAATGGCGAGCGGGTCGACGTTCTGCGGGCCAACGGCGCGCTGCGGGCCGTCGCCGTGCCGAGCGGTGAATCGACGGTGCGGCTGTGGTTTGCGCCCGCGGGATGGCGCTGGGGGCTGGCGGCGTTTGGCACTGGCGTGCTTTGGGTGCTCTTGAGCTTTGCGCCGTGGCGGAGGGGCGACTGATGCCACCGTTGTTTAAGGCTAATTCAGGAAAATAAACACCCCAGGGGCGAGTCGAGGTGACCGTCACGGCCCCCCATGAGAAAGACTTTTCCCGCTGGTGATGGGCGTGGCTGTCACCTCTGACTGTCACGCTGACGGGCTAATCTAATTGTTGGAATGGCTTAGGTTCCGTTGGCATTTGGCAAGTGGCCCTCACCCCCGGCCCCTCTCCCATCCTGGGAGAGGGGAGAAGTTGGCTCCCTTCTCCCATCCTGGGAGAAGGGCTGGGGATGAGGGCGCGCTCGACTCACCTTTCAAGCCCTCTCGACAAAATGTCAACGCAACCCAAGGCTAATTCAGGAAAATAAGTATATCGCGAATGTGACTGTCGCTGCCCGCGACCAGTGAAGAATCTACAGAATTGTCTGGGCAGTGACTGTTACGGGGCACAGTTAATGGCTCTTTAGGATCCCATGTGGTTGACAAGAGGAACCCCACCCCACCCCTCCCCAAGTTGGGGAGGGAGCCGTCGCTTCGTCGAGGGAAAAACGGCTCCTCCACCAGTTTGGGGGAGGCTGGGAGGGGGTTTTTGCTTGTCAACCACATGAGATCGCTTGAACCCAGTTAATCTTCTAGAACGACCTAAAGTAAAGTTGCTTCGAAAACAGGAGTTTGAGGAGCCAGTGACAGTCTCTGTCCAGACAAAATGGGGCAAGCTGTCCGGCTATGGACAGTGACAGTCACTTAGACCGCGAACTCTTGCTTTCATTTTGCACGCACTTTAAGTTCTTGTATTGGCCCCAATTTGGGTATTGACATATTCCCATATGAGTATATAATGCTTCTATGGCACGTGCATCCACGACATCAGATGTCTTTAACGCAATTGCAGAACCGCAGCGACGGGATATTTTGAACTTGCTGGCTGATGGTGAGCTGTCCGTCAACGAAATTGCCGAGGCGCTGGACTTGCAGCAGCCGCAAACGTCCAAGCATTTGCGCGTGCTGCGCCAAGTCGATTTGGTGAGCGTGCGCAGCGAAGGCAAGCAGCGGCTCTACAGCCTGCAGGGCGAGGCGCTCAAGCCGATCCACGATTGGGTGAGCACCTTTGAGCGCACGTGGAGCGAGCGCTTTGATCGACTGGATGATTATCTGAACAAGTTGCAGCAACAGAATGCGATAGGAGAAGAAAATGAGTCAGACAACTGAACAGAATGCGGATCGAACGCATGTGATAGCGCGCGTCTTTAATGCACCGCGAGATATGGTCTGGCAGGTATGGACCAACTGCGAGCACCTAAAACACTGGTGGGGACCCAAAGGCTGGTCGCTGCCCGTCTGCAAGCTAGACTTTCGCGTTGGCGGCGTCTGGCACTATTGCATGGAAGGTACCATGCCCGATGGTAGCGTGGTGAAGAGCTGGGGACGGGCAACATATCGAGAGATTGTCAAGCCGGAACACATCGTCTATGACGATACCTTTTCAGATGAGGTGGGAACCGTCAACGAATCGATGGCTCAAATGATGATCACGTTGACCTTCGCAGATGTGGATGGCAAAACAGAGGTGACCAGTCGCACCCTCTTCGAGTCGGCGGATCAACTGCAAAGTATAATCGACATGGGCATGGAGCAGGGTCTGGCCGAGACGTGGGATCGGCTGGAGGAGTACGTCAAGCAGATTCAGTAGACGCCGCTTTTAACAGAAACACGAAATTGTCTGCATAAACAGGTAGTCAACCAACCGAAGAAAGCAAAGGAGACATATGTCTAACACAAACATCAACAGCGTGATTGCAGTGGTGCCGGTGAAGGACCAAGCTGTGGCCGATGCGTGGTACAAGAAGTTGCTTGGGCGGGACGCGGACATCATTCCAATGGACGGTGTGGCCGAGTGGCGGCTCGCCGAGCAAGCGTGGCTTCAGGTGGGTGTCGACCCGGATTTGGCGGGCAGCACAACGGTCATTATCGGTGTGAACGACATCGATCTGCAATGCACCGCCTGCGCGAAAGCCGAAGTATCACTCGGCGAAGTTGTAGAGTATTCGAGGATCATTAAGATGGCCGAAGCGGTTGACCCGGACGGGAACAAAGTCGTCTTCATCCAAGACATTTCCGGTGGGGTCTGATCGTCGGCCTCCTCGTACCCAAACTGCCTGAAAGACTGACGATCACAGCGGCCTCTCACACCTAGCGGCTCTGTTTGAATGTGCTGGTCTTTGCAAAACACTTTCCCGATGTTGGCGCCGAACGGCTGCTCAATCCCTGCCTCATCCATGATTTGGATGAGGCGATTGGTAGCGATATTCCGGCGCTTTGCCACAGCGGAGGCGCTGCAGACCGTGCTGGACATGGCACGGAAACCGGGGTTAACGAGACGTGGGATCGGCCAGGGGCATATCTGGAAGATCAGCAGGCGTAAACCACTTTAACGCGGAGACGCGGAGGCGCAAAGCGCTGTTTGTTAGCAGTAACCTCTGCGCGTCCTCGCGTCTTGGCGTTGAAATTTCAACGGTACACAGAATAGTTTCACTGACAGGAGATATACATGATCGTCCAATCAGATTCCAAACAATCCTACTCTGTTTTGGCAACGCTCTTTCGGCACAACCTGTGGGCCAATCTTGGCCTGCTGGAGGCGTGTGCCGCCTTGAGCGACGAGCAGCTCGAGACCAGCGCCATCGGCGGCTTTGGCGCGATCGGCGACACGCTGCAGCACATCGCCCGCTCCGAAGAATCGTATCTCTATCGCATCAGAACGGGCAATCCGATTGTGCGACCCGACTCCGTGCCGCCCTTTAGCTTTGACGAGATGGCCGAATCACTACGTAACAGTGGCGAGGGTTTGATCGAGTGGGCCTCCAACGTGCAGGCAACTGACAGCGTCGAAATCAAATGGAAGGATGATCAGCTTGTGGATGTTCCAAAGGCCGTCATTCTGACGCAGGCCATCAACCACGCCACCGAACACCGCGCGCAGATCATGGCGATCTTAACGCAGCTGGGTATCGAGCCGCCGGAGTTGAGCGGCTGGGACTATTTTGACGCGCACGATCTCCAGTAGCAGAAAGGCATCCGACATGTCCACGACACAAAGTGCGGCACAATTTATCGAACGGCTGGAGCCACTGCGTTCCAAAGAGAGGCAAGAGGGGTACGAGCGCCACTTCCAAACGGGCGCAGGTCAGTATGGCGAGGGCGATCAGTTCATCGGCGTACAGATGGGCGAGCTTTTCAAGCTGGCCAAGGCGTTCATCGATCTGCCGCTGGATGAAATCGAGACGCTGCTCGACAGCCCCATCCACGAGGTGCGCGTTGGCGGCGTGAGCGTGATGGATTTCCAGGCGCGGCGCAAAAAGACGCCGCAATCACACAAGCGGGCGCTTTACGAACTCTATCTGCGCCGCCACGACCGCATCAACAATTGGGATTTGGTCGACCGCGCCGCGCCTTATGTTGTGGGCGGCTATCTGTTCGACAAGCCGCGCGATCCGCTCTACGCGCTAGCACGTTCTGACAATTTGTGGGAGCGGCGCACGGCCATTGTCAGCACCTACTACTTTATCCGTCAGGGCGATTTGGACGACACGTTCAAAATCGCCGAGATGCTGCTGGCGGACGAGCACGACCTCATTCACAAGGCCGTGGGCAGCTGGCTGCGCGCAGCGGGCAAGTACGATCCCAAACGGCTGCTGCAATTCCTGGACGAGCACGCCGCGTCGATGCCGCGCACGATGTTGCGCTACGCGACGGAGAAGCTCGACAAAGAACAGCGCGCACGCTATCGAAATCTCAAAAATCAAGTGCAGTGAGACGAAGAGCGGCGGCGCTACATTTCGAATCAACCCAAGAGGAGAATCAAGATGAGAAAATTAATCGTTGGTGAATTTGTGACGTTGGACGGCGTGATGCAAGCGCCGGGTGGCGCGGAGGAGGATACAGAGGGTGGCTTCAGCCACGGCGGCTGGACCATGCCCTACTGGCACGAGGAGGTCGGCGCGCATTTTATGCAGGCCATGAGCGAAGCCGACACCTTTTTACTGGGGCGCAAAACGTGGGAGATTCACGGCGGGGCCTTTGAGCAGATGGCCGAGGGTGATCCCTTTGGCGACATGATGAAGGCGATGCAAAAATATGTCGTCTCGACCACGCTCACCTCGGCGGATGGGTGGCGCAATTCAACGATCATCAGCCAGAATGTTGCGGATGAGGTACAGAAGCTGAAGGAACAGTCTGGCAAGAATATCTACGTCGACGGCAGCAGCGTGCTTATGCGTACGCTGGTTGAGCACGATTTGGTCGATGAGTACAGCCTGCTCGTCTACCCTCTCGTGTTGGGCAGCGGCAAGCGCCTTTTCCCCGAGGGCTTGCGCGTTAATTTGGAGCTGGTTGAGACCAAGCCATTTTCGTCGGGGGTAGTTTTGATGCGCTATCTGCCCAATCGAGGTTGACAAAAGCAAAAAGGAGACAGACCATGCAAGCAGTCCCGTCCCATGATGGAACCTCAATCGCCTTCGACCGCGTCGGTGACGGCCCCGCGCTGATCACCATCGGCGGCGCGACGGCGACGCGCGCGGCGGCCTCTGCCGCCGCCGCGCAGCTCGCGCAGCACTTCACCGTCTTCAGCTACGACCGCCGCGGTCGCGGCGACAGCGGCGATGCGGGGTCCTACGCCGACGGCGAGGTGGTCGACCGCGAGGTGGAAGATTTGGCTGTGCTGATCGAGGCGGCAGGTGGCTCGGCCCTTGCCTTTGGCCATTCGTCCGGCGCGGTGCTGGCGCTGGAAGCGGCGCGGCGCGGCCTCTCTATTCCCAAGCTGGCAATCTACGAGCCGCCCTTTATCATCGACGACAGCCGTCCGCCGCTGCCAGGCGACTACGTCGCGCAGCTGCGCGAATTGATTGCTAACGGCCAACGCGAGGAGGCGCTCGAATATTTTATGACTTCAGCCGTCGGCATTCCCGCCGAGTACATCGACGGCATAAAGCAAGCGCCGTTCTGGGCAGACTCGGTGGCCGTGGCGCACACGATCAGCTACGACGGCGAAATCATGGGCGACACGATGAGCGGCGACCCAGCGGCGCTGGAGCGCTTTGCCAGCATTAACACGCCGACGCTCGTCATGGTCGGCAGCGAAAGCCCGCCCTACCAGCGGAATGCGGTGCAGGCACTGATCGATCTGCTGCCCGACGCCCAGCTTCGCGTCATGGAGGGACAGGATCACGGCGTGGCACCGGAGGTGCTGGTGCCAGCGCTGGTGGACTTTTTTCTGAATGGGCAGATTGAATAGAAGCGCTTTTCATCTCTGAGATTG
The DNA here is from genome assembly GCA_965213535.1 of Caldilineaceae bacterium. Classification (GTDB taxonomy): domain Bacteria; phylum Chloroflexota; class Anaerolineae; order Caldilineales; family Caldilineaceae; genus JBCCFC01. The sequence goes on along the minus strand of OZ243888.1, from coordinate 6,560,043 downwards.
CTGTATTCAGGAAAAGAAGTTGCGGGTTAGATGCTCTTGGTACAAAATAGCAAACGATTTGCCCTCAATCTTTCAAGCCCAGGAGCGAGCTGTGGAGCAAGAAGCTCAAAGTCTAAATCTCACATTTCACGAACGCCCTGCCGATTCGTCCTTTGTTGAGACAATCTGGCAGAGCCGCAGCGGCGTAGGGGGCACGATGCTATCGGTGGCGGCGACTCACTGGGAAATGATTGTCTCCTACGTTGCGGGCAACATCAGCGTGACGGTACGCGGCCCCGAAACAAAGCCGCTCCCTGCGCCCGTTCCCGGCAATGGCGAATGGCTGGGCATCGAGTTCAAGCTGGGCGTGCTGATGCCCCATCTGCCGACCGTCGATCTCGTGGATGACGCCATCGAATTGCCGGAAGCGAGCGGTCGCTCGTTTTGGCTACGCGGTTCCGCCTGGGGGCTTCCCACCTTCGAGAACGCCGAAGTCTTTGTCAACCGGCTCGTCCGCGAGGAGATTCTCGTGTGCGATCCGCTGGTGGCGCGTGCGCTGCAGTGCGAGCGGGTGGACGTCACGCAGCGCTCGGTACAACGCCGTTTTCGGCACGCTACCGGCTTGACCCAGAGCGCAGTGGAACAAATTCAGCGCGCTCGCCACGCGACGCGTCTCTTGCAGCAGGGCACCTCGATTCTCGATACAGTCGACCTCGCCAGCTACTACGACCAGCCCCACCTCACGAGGTCTCTGCGGCGGCTAATCGGACAGACGCCAAACCAACTGCTGGCGCAGGCGAACACAATGCCGCTCTCCTTCATTTCCAACACAGAATAGACAAACCCGATATCGCGGCAAGCCCATCTGCCGCGCCTGCCGTGTCGTTTTCATACAAGAAAAGCGGGTGCGGTTCGGCTATGATTGAGTGGTAGAACTTCAAGCCAAACGTTTCCACTCAAAAGATAGGGAGAATACCGATGATACTCGCTGGTTGGATCACGACTGGATTGCTCGCGCTCTTCATGCTGGGCGCTTCTGCAACACCCAAATTCCTCAGATTGAACGCCGCCATCAACTCGATGACAGAGCTTGGCTGGTCTTCTAACTATCTTTTGATGCTTGGCCTACTGGAAGTCGTCTTGACCATCTTGTTCGTCATCCCCAGGACGAGCATGTTGGGCGCAATTCTTTTGACTGGGCTATTTGGGGGTGCGATGGCCAGTCATCTTCGTGTGGGAAACCCGCTGGTTAGCCACACGCTTTTCCCGCTTTACCTGGGCGCATTTATGTGGTTGAGCCTGTGGCTGCGCGACGAACAATTTCGTACCTACCTTGCTTCCCTTACGCAAAACTATACGCTTTAGCGGCTGATTTGGGCTTTCTCCACTAAAAAGAGCAGGCGTATCTCCGAAACCAATCTGTGTGAGAATCGTATGGTGTATCAACACCATCGCTTAAATTGTGTTGGACGGCGAAGATGCGCAGGTGGCGCAGGGAGGGAATAGACGATGAACGACTCGGAAGCACCCAACGCAGAGACAAGGCGACTGCACTGGCCTCTACTCCTGCTGGGTCTTGGGATTGCCTACAGCCAGCACTACATCAACTTCAATCGCGCGCTGCGTTGGGTTGGCGTGGAGTGGGTATTTCTCGACGGGCCGCGGTCGGTAATTTTCTGGAACTGGCTCATTGTGCTCCTGCTCTTTGCGTTTATGCTTGGTGTCGAGCGGCGTGGGCTGCGATCGATTGCTCTGCAACCGCCAAGCGGGCAGGATGTACAGTGGGCTTTGACCTTCTGGGGAATTTCATTTGGCCTGTCTGGCCTCCTGAATGCGTTGAGGCCACCGCCTCCCTCCGATGGCCTCGGTACCCTGCTACAGCTGTCGCTGCCCGTCCTCGTTCTGCTCGTTTTGACCACAGCCACAACTGAAGAAATCTGTTTCGTGGCTACGCCATCAAGCGTCTGCGTGAGCTGACCGGTCGCCTGTGGATAGCCGCCTCAATCAGCTTCGGGCTGTTTGTTCTGCCCCACGTGCTCTTCTCTGGCCCCCAGTGGCTGATCTACAACAGCTCGACAACCGTTTTGATTTACATCCTCTATCTCTGGCGTCGCAACCTGTGGCCGGGTATGCTGCTGCACTTTCTCGGCAACGCGCTGATCTTGCTGCCGGCGTTGGGGCTTGGCTAGCGCTCAACTTTCTTTGGCCAAGTCAAGCACCGTCGCCGCCACCTCGTCGAGGCTCACGCTCGTATCAATCTCGTGATCTGCCGCTTTGCGCAGCAGCGGCTCGATGGTCTTCACTAAATCCAGCACGCGCTCGATCTCGCCGGGGCGCTTGCCGTAGGGGTTGTTTGTGCGCGTGCGCAGCCGCTCCACGATCACGTCCGCTGGTGCGCTGAGCAGGATAACGTGGTCGAACTGGGGCAGGAACTTGCCCATGTTGGGTGAAGTACCGCCGAGAAAGAGCACGTCGGCCTCTTCGGTGGACAAGAGCGCCTGGATGCGCTCCTCGTTCCACACCCAGTCTCTGTTCGCTTCCACCGGCGTGCCCGGCGTCTCGGCGTCGTCTCCAACTTCGATCCACTCGGACAATCCATCGTAGTCCGCGTCGAACGCCCTATAGCCGCGCGCCGCCAGCTCGTTGATCACCGTAGACGTGCCGGTTCCCGACAGGCCGGTCAACAAGATGCGTTTCACGGAATCACTCTCCTTTCGCTTGTATGGAACGTGTGGAATATGGGGACGGATCAGACGCGCCGCTGTTGTGGGATGCAGGTTGCGAAATGCAGCGGGGTTGATGCGAAGATGCCGCTTAAAGGCCCTGCTAAAGGCCGAGTGCGTCTGATAGCCACAGGCAAACGATGACGTGAAGGCGGCTAGGGAGTGGTACGCGGAGCTTCTGGGCATTGCGCCCTATTTCCAGAATCCAAACGAAGACAATTCCGCTTACGTCGAGTTTCGCCTTGGCGACTACCAGGCTGAGCTGGGCGTTGTTGACCGCCGATACGCGCCGCAAGGCACGCAGCCGGGGCCTGGCGGTGCGCTGCTCTTCTGGCACGTTGATGAGATCGAGGCGGCGCTTGAGCGGCTCAAGGCCCTGGGCGCCAAGGAGTACGAGCCGATCACCAAGCGCGGCGATTCTGGCTTTGTGACGGCCTCAGTCATCGATCCGTTCGGCAACATCCTGGACGTTATGTACAACCCGCACTATGTGGAGATCCTTGATCACAGTCGTTGAGCCGGGTGGGTAAGTTGCGGGGGTATAAAAGCGCACACCCAAGAAGAATCCAGTTGATGTGGCGGATATCGAGAGAGGAATTCGTACTAGCAGAGCAGGTGCTGCCCCGATGGGGCAAGGGTACGGGCACGCCGTGGCGTGCCCGTACCCTTGCCAGCGCGACACCCTGCATAAAAACTACACAGGGTTGACCATGCCGCAAATTTCCAGAAAACGGCGCAGCGCCTCCACCTCGCCGTCGACCCGCACAAGCCCTTCGGCCAGCGCCGTGTCCAGCTCAATCTGCCCCGTCAGCAGGCCCAGATAGACCGGCATCTGCGCATGTAGCGCCATCGCCGCGTGTTGCGGCTCGCCCTGCTCCACCTCGATCCCCCCCTTTGCAATACGTACCGTCTGCACTTCCTCGCCCACGTGCAGCGCATACGTTTCGTCGATGCCCTGCGCCCGCTGCGGTCGAAAAAAGGTCTGCGGCGTCAGCGCATAGGAGCCGAGCCGCAGCAGCTGGTCCCCCTCCATCGACTCCGGCACGAATTGGCTGCCCCACTTCCCCAGCGCCAGCAGCGTCTCCTTGAGCGATTGCCCCAGCTCGGTCAGTTCGTAGACCGTCGAGCCAGCGGGCGGCGGCAGCACGCGTCGCTCTACCAACCCCTGCTGCTCCAGATGCTTGAGCCGCTTGGTCAACAGGTTGGTGCTGAGACCCGGCAGCCAGTCCATCAAATCCTTGAAGCGGCGCGGGCCAGCGAACAGCTCGCGAATGATCAGGATCGTCCAGCGGTCGCCGATCACATCCAGCGCATAGGCCAGCCCACAAAGTTGATTGTAGCTTCGAGTTGTCATAAGCCACAGTATATCCTACCAATGATAAAAGTGGTAGCACTACACTTAAGCGAGGAGGTCAAGCCCAGCGCTGGATGAGGTCCTGCCCGGCCTCAGAAGGGCGACCGCGGCGAGGCGGCGCTGTCCATCTCGGCGAGCGGCGCTCGCTCGGCCAGAGACGCGTTGAGACCATCATCGCCATCGCCATCCCCATCGCCATCCACACGGAACCGCCTTGCGTCTTCACCTTGCTCTCGTCCGCTTGCACCCGCTGCAAATCCAACTGGCTCCGTCCCACTATCCGATCCGCGTTCTATGCTCTGCTTTATCCAAGTGGTCGACCCTGCTTCCACAAAATTTCCCGCCGCGAGACGACGTTGGACGCCACGTGCAGCCCCAGCCGGTACAGATCGCGGCCGTTGGTGCGGCGATCCAGCGCGCGCTTGGCAATCGACCCGTAGCGGTTGAAGTCGCGGCGAATGCGGAAGCAGCCGTCGGTGAGCTGCTGCGGTGTCATGCCGCGCGGGCGGAAGGTCGCCTCGCCGTAGCGGTAGGTCGGGTCGAGCCACCACTGGTCGTAGAGCAGGCGACCCTCGCGCTCCAGCCGGTCGTAGAGCTTCGCGCCCGGCATGGGCGTGAGCGGGTTAAAATTGGCGAGATAGAAGTTGTGGCGCAGCGCAAAGTCGAGCGTGATGTCAAAGGAGTCCGGCGTGTCCTGGTCGTAGCCAAAGACAAAGGAGCCGTAGATCATGATGCCGTGATCCTGGAACTTCTGGATCGAGGTGGCGTAGTCGTGGTGCTTGAGATTCCAGCGCTTCTTCATCTGGCGCAGGCTCGCCTCGTTGAGCGATTCAAAGCCCACCACCGCCGTGGTGCAGCCGCTCTGCTGGAGCAATTTTAGTAGTTCATCATCCTGCGCCACGTCGATGCTGATCTGGCACGACCAGCGGATGCGCAGCGGAATCAGCGCGCGAAACAATTCTTTCGCCTTGGGCACGTCGACAAAGATGTTGTCGTCGACGAGAAAGATGTGCTTCTTGCCCGTCGCCGCAATTTCCGCGACCACGTGGTCGACCGGGCGCTGGCGCAGGTTGCTGCCGTAAAAGGCGTGGATCGAGCAGAATTCACAGGCGTAGCGACAGCCGCGCCCATACTGCACCAGCGCCGCCGGGGCGTAGCGCCTGCCGCGAAAGATCGAGCGGTCGGGCTGCGAATTAGCGAGCGACGGGTAGTCGTCGGCTTTGTAAAGCGGCTGCAAATTTCCCGCCTGCACATCCGCCAGCAGCCGCGGCCAGACGCCCTCGGCGTCGCCCACCACCACGGCGTCTGCGTGACCAAGCGCCTCGTCGGGCAGAAAGGTCGCGTGGTAGCCGCCCATCACCACCGGCACGCCGCGCGCTCGAAAGCGGTCGGCGATTTGGTAGGCTCGCCGCGCCGTATACGTCTCCACCGTCAGCGCGACCAGGTCGGTCGGCTGCTCGTAGTCGATGGCCTCGATGCGGTCGTCGAAGAGCGTGCGCTCGACTTCGGGCGGCGTCAGCCCGGCCAGGATCGCAAAGACCAGCGGCTCCATGGCGTCGCGCGCGCGGCGGCTCATCATGTTGGGGCGGATAAAGGTGATGTGCATAATAAAGGCAGGTCACAGAAATATACAGAGATATACAGAGATTCACAGAGGTGGCACAGAGAATACAGAGAGAAAACAGCAGTTTCTCTGTGGCCTCCGTGTCTACTCTGTGCGCTCTGTGTCCCGTTTTCACCTCGTAAGAATCACGCACCGAAAGCGACTTGCTGGAAGGGTTCGCCTTGCTTATGAGGAGTGATGTGGAAAGTCACTTTGTGTTCCAGCCTGCGCAGAAAGTCCAGGAGTTTGTCGGTGGTAAAGCGATCAAAATGCCCATTGAGCAGGTGAGAAACTTCAGCCTGTTTTACATTGAGAATCTCTGCCAGCTCATGCTGTTTCATGTTTTTCTCACACAGCAATTTCACCACGTGGCAACCGATTAATCCACGTGCATGAAGTTCTTCTGCATCCTCAAAGCCGAGATCGGCAAACAGATTGCCAGAACTCTCCTCAAACTCAATCATTGTTTTATTGATCATCTTTTGCCAACTCCTTTGCGTCACTGTAGCGCTGCTTGACTAAGTCCACGTCCTGCTTTGGGGTTGCGATTCCTCTCTTCGACTTTTTCTGAAAAACATGCAGTACATAGATAGTGTCGCCTAGCTGCAAGGCCTGCACGCAGCGGTAAGCGTCTCTGTCGTATTTGATAGAGATTTCAAAAACGCCACTCCCCACTCCCTTCAATGGCTTCACATCGGTTGGAATGTTGCCGGACTGTATGAGCTGCAGTTTGAACCCGACTCGCCGGATCACCTCTTTGGGGAAATTCAGAAGGTTTTTCTTTGTGTTGCTCAACCATACAACAGGACGAAGCTCTGGTGGCTCGCTGTTAAGTACCGACATGATATCATCTCATTTTATAGGAAAAATCCTATAAAATCAATTCGTGTAAAAGATATAGATGGCCGTGCTGTTCAGGAGCTACAGTTTCCAATCACACGTGTAATAGCGGTGCAGATTGTGCGCATAAAAGCGATAGCCTAGATTGGCCGCGAGCGAGAGCGGCAGCAGAATGCGCGCGCCGAGCAAGCGCTTGGCTATCGCTCGGTAGCTGTACGTCTGCTTCCACGCCCATTCGGTGCCGCGCAGCAGCTCGTCGGGCGACATCGTGGCGGGCTGGAAGACGACGTGCTGGCCGTCGTAGAGCGTCCAGTCGCGGGTGAGCAGACGGTTGGCGCAGTCGAGCTTGTCAAACAAGGGCGTGCCGGGGAAGGGGGTGAGCACGGCGTAGCGCGGCAGGTCGATGCTGGCGTCAATGGCGAATTCGACGGTTTCGGCAAAGGTCTCCGCATCGTGATTGTCGAGCCCAAAAACGAAAGTGCCCTGCACGCCAATGCCGCGCGCGTGCAGCCGCCGCATCACCTCGCGGTAGTCGTGCTTGGCGTTAAAGCCCTTGTGCGTCTCGGCCAGCGCATCGTGCGACAGCGTCTCAAAGCCGATCAGCAGCCCCTTGCAGCCGGAGCGCGCGGCCAGATCCAGCAGCTCCTCGTCCCAGGCAATCATCACCGTCGCCAGCCCGCCCCACTGAATCTTGAGCGGAATCAGCGCCGTGAAGAGCTCCTTGGCGTATTGCACATCCGCAATCAAATTCAAATCGAGAAAGAGCAGCCGCTTGGCCCCCATCTGTTTGACATCGCGGATCACGTCGGCGACGGGGTGCTGGAGCGGGCGGCCCCAGGCGCTGGGCACCACGCAGAAGTCGCAGCGGTGGATGCAGCCGCGCGTGGCTTCGATGGTGTGGGCCAGCGCGTAGGGGCCGCTCGCGTTGAGCTCGCGGCGCGGCAGCGGTCGATTGGCGAGGCTCAGACCAGGCGCTTGCTCGTAACGACAGCGCATTTTGCCAGCCGCAAAGTCATGCAGCAGCTGCGGCCACGTCTCCTCCGCATAGCCCGTCACGATGGCGTCGGCGTGCTGCGCGGCCTCGTCCGGCAGCAAGGTCGGGTGGACGCCGCCGAGCACGACCAGCACGCCGCGCGCTCGAAAAAACGCGGCCATCTCGTAGGCGCGCGGCGCCGTCCCCGTAATCGCGCTGATGCCGACGAGATCGGCCTCGCGTGCGATTTGCGCCAGTTCAGCCTCTTCAATCCCCTCGTCGACCAGCGTGACGCTGGCTTCCAGCTCGGCGGGAATCAGCGCCGCCAGCGTGGTCAGCGTAAGCGGGGCGTAGCGCAGCGATTTTTTCCACGCTCCGCCCCGGTGTCGGTAGAGCGGCCCGCGCGGCGAGATGAGGGTGATGTGCATGGGGAGATTGTATCACGTTGGGAATTGGCCTACAATGGGCAAGATTTGAGGTTGACGAAGCAAATTTAACGCAAGGGTGCAGGGGCGCAAAGGGTTGGTTGGGTTGTCATTTCGCGTGCAGCGAGAAAGCTTGGGGGGGTTGACGAGTTGGCAGTTGTGTTTTTACCTGCTGTGCCGTACATTCGATTGAGGCCAACGCGCTGATGAAGAGACAGAAAATAATCGGGTCATAGAGGAGTAGGCACGCCCCGTGCCGGATCAACCCTCAAACGCCGCTTGTTTCGGGGCACGAGGAGTGCGCACGAGGGCGTGCGCACTCCTCGGCGTTATTCCCCAACTATTTGCTACGCCCTCATCAGCGCACCTGGCAGCATAGGTGACGAATTCACTTGACGCCGGTGGCCGCCAACGAATCAACTGGTTTTATGCAGAGGATGGTTGAGCGAATTTACCTCGACCAAGCACGGTTGGTTTCGTCTACTGTCAAAAGATTTCTCCCTCCGGTCGAAATGACATCCTTTCTTCTCGCCGCGCCCCTTCGCGCCTCCGCGTTGAAATCTTCGCCTTTACCTTACCACGGATGCGACAGAGAAGTCGACCAAATGTCGACCAGCGCTTGACCACCACTGGTCGCGCATCCAATTTCTGCGCTCGAAACATCTCCAAACTGGGCCAAAAAAATCGAGCTTTACAAAGCATGTGCGGCATGATATGCTTCCGCTAATCCCACCGAATTCCACAGATTTTTACGCGGCGAGCGGCTAAACCTTATCAGAATTGAGTAAATCGCGTGCCAACCCCCAGCACCGGTTCACGTTCGATTCTTCACGTGCGCCGTGCATCATGTTCAGCAACCGACCTCGCGTTCCCCAAAACCCCATTTTACTCTTTCAAGGAGGCTCTCATGTCCGAATCCAAACCGAGTAGCAAGCGCAAGCTGACGCGCCGCGACTTTCTCGTCTGGTCCGGCGGGCTGACGGGCACGGTCGCGCTGGTGGCCTGCGCACCCGGCGGCCCGGCCCCTGCACCGACCGTTGCCCCCGCCGAGCCAGCCAGCGCCGGTGACGCCGCTCCGGCGGAGCCCGTTGCGCAGGCGACGGGCGAAGTCGTCGTCTCGCTCAACGGCGAAAACATTCCCGAAGAGCCGATGAATCTCATGTCCGAAGCCTTCCGCGATACCTACCCGGATGTCGAAGTCGTGTGGGAATTCCCCAACCTGGGCGCGGGCGATTACCCACAGTGGCTGGGCACGCAGGTCGCCGCGGGCAACGTTCGCCCGGACGTGGTCTCCGGCAATTACCTGAGCACCTACGACGGCTACGTCAACCTGGATCAGTATCGCAAGACGGAGAATCCTTTTACCGGTAACGCCTGGGACGAGGATATCCAGTGGGAAGTGCTGCGCGGCAAGAACGCCAAGGGCGAGCGCATCATGGTTCACATGCGCACCGTGCACACCTACTGGTTTTACAACCAGGAAATTTTTGAGGAAGTGGGCGTGCAGCCGCCCAACACCTGGGAAGAATTCATCGAGGTCTGCGCCGCGCTAGCCGATGCGGGGCAGACGCCGCTTTCGGCCAACTATCTTTGGCAGGTGCCGCAGTGGATTGCCAAAATCTACGAAGACCAATATCACGTGGACTGGGTGCAGACCGTGCGCGCGCAGCCGGGCGATTGGAACTACGAGCCGGACAAGGATGGCGAATTCGAGTACGATCCCGCTGATCCCTTTATCCACGAGAAGTACACCTACAACATCCAGCGCTTCTTCAAGGGGCTGCTCGATGGCGATTTGCGCTACGACACGCAGGAGATGGTCGAGCTGACGATGAACATGGCGCGCGTCTTCCCGCAGTACGCCACGGAAGATTTCTTTGTGATCAGCGACAACTATTCGCCCTTCCTGCAGAAGCAGACGGCCATCATGAGCAACGGCACGTGGTCGATTCCCACGATCATCAACGACATGGAGTCGATCAGCCCCGAGCGGCTGGAGCAGCTCGAAATCGAGACGGACATCTCCCCCTTTGCTTGGTCGACCTTTGAAAATCCATCGATCCAAAGCCCGCTGACGTTGACCGACGCCAAGGCGGTGGAATCTGCGCCCGGTCCCTACCTGAGCATTATCAACAAAGATCAGGAGCAGGTGGATCGCGCGCTCGCATTTGTGATGTTCTTTAGCACGGCGCCCGGCTTCTCGCTCTGGAACGAAGGGCTGATCCAGGCCGACGACTTCAATCCGCCGGGTCCGCTGCTGGTCAACAACATGCAGGACCCCTCGGACATTCAAGAGCTGTGGGACCAGCTCGTCTTCACCGGCAACGCCGAAACCAACTACAACGGCTTCTGGACCGACGGCGGCGGCGGCGATTACCGCACCGACCTGCGCAACCTCTACAAGGACGCACTGGAGGAGACGCTTGCACCACGGGAGTACGTCGAGCAGCTTCAGAGCTACGTCGACGAAAACCTGGAGGGCATGGTGCAGCGCACCAACCTGACGATGGAAGATGTCAACAGCCCCGCGCGCGAGCCGGGGACGTAGTCGGGCGAAGCGCTGCTTCGTCCCTGTTCATCGAGCAAGATTCAAGCGTGATTAGCGACCAAGTAAGGGCTTCTCTTTACTTCCGCTGTCGCTCGGTCAGTAGCCAGTAGGGCGAAGCAGCGCTTCGCCTTACGCTTACCTTTGCGTTAAAATCCTGTTGACAACCAAAACCTTTGTCAAACAGGAGCACTTACTCATGCAACCACGACAACCCAGCGCGCTCGACGATTTCCTCTTCGACCTGCGCGGCTACCTCGTCCTCGAAAACGCCGTCGACGCCAATTTGGTGGCCGAACTCAACGGGGCGTTTGACAACTTCCCGCCGCTCGAGCAGGGCGAGTGGTGGGGCAACGCCCAGCGCCGCGACTACACGGGTGAGACCGGCCTTGAGCTGCACAACTGCATCGAGGCGGGCGCGCCCTTCGAGCAGCTCATCGACCATCCGAGCTGGATCAACTACGTGCGCCACTACTGCGGCGAGGAGGATTCGTATGCACAGGGCTTGTTTATCGACGAGTGCATCGCCTCGATTCGGCGCAGCGGGGGCCACCACCCCGTCCATTCGGGCGGCTACCGCGGTGCGCTGCGCGGGCGCTACCTCTACACCGACGGCGTTTTTCGCGTCAGCCAGTGCAACGTGATCCTCGCGCTAACGGACGTCGGCGAGGGCGACGGCGCGACCATGGTGATCCCCGGCAGCCACAAGTCCAACCTGCCCCACCCCAACCAGGGCGACTACGCCCGCGGTGACCGCATGGATACGCTGGAGGGCGCGATTCCGCTCTATCTCAACAAGGGCGACGCGCTGCTCTTTGTCGACGGGCTGATGCACGGCGGCAGCAGCCGCGAAAGCACCGACGGCGAACGCCGCGTCACCATCTATCGCTACGGCCCCAAGTGGGGGGCGACGCGCTTTGGCTATGAATACTCGCAAGCATTGCTGGATCGCTTGACGCCGGAGCGTCGCCAGATTTTGCAGCCGTTGGAACCGCTGCGCCCGCCGCAGGGCGTTCTGGCAACGGCGTGAGCGGGCAATGAATCGAGCGGCAAAAATCAAGCGGCGATGAATTCATCCGTTGTTTGAAACGCAGAACGCGCTGAAGCACGTTGGTGGGCTGGCGTTCAACGCGCTTCAGCGCGTTTTGCAAACCAAGTGTCGAATTCATTCGACGCCGATCACGGCACGCGCTGCCGGATCACCCTTTGCCGATTCAGCACCTGCTGCCCCGCACCTTTCGCATAAACATCAATCTTTATGAGCACCGATTCCCTCGCCCCATCCGCCCCCGCCCGCGACGCCGCAATGCCGCTCCGCAACGGCGGTGCGCTGCGCATCATCGTCGGCATTCTGATTCTGGCTGTTGCCGTCAATATAGTCCTGCCGCTGCTGCTCCAGCGCACGGACGCAGCGGTGCTCTCGCCCGTGGAGGGCGGCGACGGCGAGATTCGCAGCGAAGGCGTGGTGCTGGCCACGCCGGTGGACGCCGCCGACACGCTCGTCGCCACGCTGGACAATCGCGTGCTGTGGCTGGAAAATGGGGCGGCGGTACGCGAGGCCCAGTTTGACAACCTCGTCGGCGGCCTCGCCATTGCTGCCGACGGCGAAGAAATTTACGTCGGTACATCTGGCGGCCAAATTTTTGTGCTGGATGGCGAGCTGCAAACGCAGCGCGACCTTCCGATTACGGGACGCGTGGTCGGGCTGCGTGCCGTGCAGGACGGCGAAGGGGCAGACGGCGGCTTTCTCGCAGCCTACGGCAGCGGCGCCTTTAGCGACCGCTACTGGACTGCCTACTACCCAGCGGGCAGCGACCAGCCCGCCTACACCACGCGCGCCGAATTCACGATCACGGCCATGGACGGCACGAGCGGCGGCGGCGCCGTTTACGGCACGGCCAACTCGCGCGTGAGCCGCCTGGACGCCGAGGGCGTGGAGCAGTGGAAAAGCACGCTGACCCAGCCGCCAACGGCCATGGAATTTGACGCGGCCAGCGAGCAGACGCTGGTCGGCGACGAGCGGGGCAACCTGACGCTGCTGAGCGGCAGCGGCGCCACGCTGTGGGCCATCAATCTGTCGCAGTACCCGCTGCGCAGCGTCCAAGCCATTGTGGACAACGCGGGCGACTCGCTCTTTCTGGCGGGAGACGATTACGGCAACCTCTTTGCCGTCGACGCCGCGACGACGCTGCTCTTTAGCGAACGGGCGGCGACCAGCAGCGTTCAAGCCATCCAGCCCGTCGGCGCGGCGCTGACGCTGATTGCGCGCAACGGCGCGTGGCAGGCCATCAACCCCGGGGCAATGCGGGGCGCGGGCTTGGCGGCGACGCTGCGGCTGGGGTGGCTCGGCGTCAACATCGCGCTGCTGCTGGCGCTGCTGGCCGCGACTGTCGCCGCCGTCGAGCGCTGGCGACGGGCCACGATCCATCAGCTGCGCTTTGCCTGGCGACAGCGCGTGGCCTACTTCTTCGTCCTGCCCGCTGTCGCCCTGATTTTGCTCTTTAGCTACTACCCGGCCCTGATGGCCTTTTACTACAGCCTCACGGATTTTAGCCTGCGCAGCGTCACCGAATTTGTGGGCTTGGCAAACTACCGCAAAATTCTGACCAACGATTTCTACTTCCGCGTTGGCTTTGGCAACCTGGCGCTGATCCTTGTTTTTAGCCTGCTCAAAACGTTGACCGTGCCGCTGCTGGTGGCCGAGCTGATTTTCCGCCTGCGCAACAGCGTTCACCAATATGTCTTTCGCACGCTCTTTGTGCTGCCCGCCGTCGTCCCCGGCCTGATCACCGTCTACCTCTGGCGCATGGTCTACGATCCCTACGCCGGGCTGCTCAACGAAACGCTGCGCGCCGTGGGTCTGTCGCAGTGGACGACGGCGTGGCTGGGCAACGAAAGCACGGCGCTCTGGGCGATTATCGCGGCGGGCTTCCCCTACATCAGCGCCTTTCCCTTTTTGATTTTCATGGGCGGCCTGCTTAACATCAGCACCGAAATGTACGACGCCGCCCGCATGGACGGTGCGGGCTGGTGGCGACAATTTTGGCACATCGACGTGCCGCTGCTCACCCCGCAGACGCGGCTGCTGCTCTTCTTTACGCTGGCGGGCGCGATCCAGGGCTTTGCCCAAGTCTACATCTACACCCGCGGCGGCCCCGGCTACGCAACGTACGTGCCGGGTTTGCAAATGTACTACCAAATTGCCGAGGGCGATTTTGGCTACGCGTCGGCTATCGGCGTCGTGCTCTTTGCGATTATCTTTAGCGGAACCATCTTCCTGCTCCGCTTCCGCCGCGAGGCGGAGGTGTAACGCGAAGCGCTGCTTCGCTCTTTTCGGCTGCTCGTTCCTACGCTCCGCGTGGGAATGCCTACCGGGACGCGGAGCGTCCCCAAGGCCGTTAACGAATCGATTTGACGATCACAAACCGTCTACGCAGCAGAGACGCAGAGCGTCTCGACCCGCATTCCCACGCAGAGCGTGGGAACGAGGAAACGAGCAGAGCTACCTATGCAATCCCAACGTCTCGACCCCCAAACCAACTATCGGCGGCGCGGCCGCCTGAACAAAGCGATGCAGTACGGGCTGCTGGCCCTGCTGCTCTTCTTTGCCTTCTTTGTGATCCTTGTCATGGTTTCCATGTCGCTGCGGCCCACGGTGCTGATCTACGCCGACTTCTGGTCGCTGCCTTGGCCACCTATCTTAAACAACTATCAAATTGCCGTGCTCGACCTGATCCCGTCGATGCTGCGCACGCTCTTTATTTCCTTTGTCTCCATTTTTGGGATGCTGCTGATCGCCTGCCCCGCCGCCTATGCCTTTGCGCGCATTCGCTTTCCCGGCAGCGGCCTGCTCTTCTACATTGTGCTCGCCGTGATGACGATTCCCGGCATTATTCTGCTGACGCCCCACTTTGTGCTGGCGCAGCAGCTCAATCTGCGCGGCACGCTCTACGGCCTCATCATTTTCTACATTGCCGGCGGCCAGCCCTTTGCCATCTTCCTCATCTCGACCTTCTTTCGCTCCCAATCCGAAGAAATGTTTGAAGCCGCGCGGCTGGACGGCGCCACCGAAATGCAGTCGCTGATCCGCATCGCCGTCCCGCTCGCCTGGCCGATCCTGATGACGGTTGCCATCCTCAACTTTCTCAACATCTACGACGACTTTATCTGGCCGCGGCTGATGCTGCCGCAAAACTTGGAAACGCTGGTGCTGGCGCTGGAGCGTTACAATCCACAGATTGGCGAATTTAGCAGCCGTCCCGAGCTGGGGCCACAGGCCGCGGGCTACGTCTTCGCCTCGCTGCCGCAGCTGCTGCTCTTCATCTTCGCCATGAAGTATTTTATCCAGGGGCTAACGTCGGGCGCGGTAAAGGCGTAGCCAGGATGCGTCCTAGATTTGGGGGTGCTCGGCTCCACCCCCTAAGCGTTGGTTTGTTATCAGCGGAGCCTTGTAAGCGATTGTTGTGCAGCCGCCGGCGACGTATAATACCAGCGGGTTGAAACGAATCTTGAAGAGATTGGAGAGGCAATGGCTAAAGATTTTTTTGAGTCCGGCGAGACATTTGCTGTCGTAGACGAAATGGCTGCACGGCGAGCGGCCAGTGCTTATTTGGGGTTTCAGGTTGGCATTGCCTTTAGCGCCAGCGACGGCATCTTCGTCCCGCTTGAGCAGCCGGTTTGGCAGTTTGCGATCCGCTTCCGCCTGCCGCGTTTGGGGCTGCTCGGCATCATGGGCACAATCGATGTTGATGCGCAGACGCGTGAAGTTTCTCCTCTCCCTGACCTTCAAATCCAGCAGATTCAGCGACGTGCCAATGTCATTGCTCAACATCGAACACAGGCAGCAGCGGCGTGAGTCAGACTGTTTGGTCGCCTGCGCGGACATGGTGCTCACTTATTTAGGTGTATCGGTGAGGTACTCGCGGCTAAACAGGCTGCTGCGCGCTCAGTCCTTTGGTACGCCGTTCCGAAACGTACAACACCTTGAAACGCTCGGCCTTTCCATTACAATAGGTTACGGTAGCCAGCCACTGATTCAGCAGTGGCTGGCTCAAGGTCTGCCGCTCATTGCCAATGTCGACACGTTCGCCTGGCAGCACTGGGCAGGTGAGGCGACGGATCACGCGGTCGTTGTCTCTGGTTTCGAGATAGATGAGAACGACACGGACGCCAGCCGTGTTTTTATTCACGATCCGTATTTCCCTTTAGCTCCGTACAGACTCAGCCTGCTGGAATTTGAAACTGGGTGGAGCGAAAAAGATTATCAATACGCGGTGCTAAGCCGAGCCTAAAGAGGAGACCTGTGCCCACACTATCAACATCCATTACAAACTGGCTGCACGAAGCCCAAGCCAAAGCAACAAACGGCGGCGTGACGGCAGCAGATTTGCAGCAGCTGCAGCGCATCGCTCAACGGGCGACCCGGCGCCAGCGGCTGCTCTACCTGCACGCGCGCACGCCCTCGATCAGCGCGCCGGTGATCGGCATGGCCCAGCACGAGCCGACAACCGATGGCCGCGACACCCTGCGCAGCGTCGACGAATGGCCTTACGAAACCGTCCACGAGGCCGTAGTCGATGGCTGGCAGATCGTTCAGTTTCCCAACCCGATGGCTCCGTACGACGACCGCGAGCTGAACTACGTGGGCTACGAATTTATTTTGCAAAAGTTGGAAGAGATTGTCGAGGAAAACATTGAGGAGGACAACCATGTCTAACGTGAATGGAACCGCTGTGAAAGAGCGCCCCAATCAACAAGTGGAGGCGCGCCATCTCTTGAGCGACGCCGCAATGGAGCAGTTTATCATCAAGGGCTACATGCTGGTGCAAACCGACTTCCCCGCCGACTTCCACGCCTCTGTTTGCAAACAGATCGACGCGGTCTTCGATGAGGTCGGCAACCCCGGCAATGACATCTTGCAGCGCGTACCGGATTTGCACAAAATCTACGCCGATCCGCGCGTGCACGGCGCGCTGACCAGCATTCTGGGCGCGGACTACACGATGAACGCCCACCGCCACTGCCACTACACCGAACCGGGCAGCACGGGCGGCCACTGGCACCAGGACAGCCTCAACCAGCGCCACCACCAGATCCAGTGTGTGCTCGGCATGTACTATCCACAGGCGGTGACGGAGGAGATGGGGCCGACGATTGTGCTGCCGGGCACGCAATACCACAACACGCCCTCCTCGCAGATGGGCAGCTACATGAACTTCAAGTCGCAGGTCCCACTGACGGTGGAGGCGGGCACGGTCGCCATTACCCACTACGACATCTGGCACGCCTGGATGCCCAACCGCAGCGACCAAAATCGGCGCATGCTCAAATTCCTCTTCAACCGCGGCTCGCCGCCCAGCGCGCCCAGTTGGAACCACGATGCGGATCGCGCCTTTAACCCGCCCCCCTTCTCGTTGCCCATCGACGGCCAATCCGAAGCTTACAAGCACCGCGTGCTCTGGCGCAACGTCTGGGATTGGCTGCACGGGGAGAAATTAGAGGCGGGCAGCACGAAGTGGTGAGAGACCAATCATGCCAACCTTCTCCGAAGCCGCCCGCAACGTTCCCCTCGTCGACCATTGCGACGTGCTCGTCTGCGGCGGCGGGCCAGCGGGCGTCGCCGCCGCGATTGCCGCTGCGCGCGCGGGCGCGACCACGCGGCTGCTCGAACTCCACGGCTGCCTGGGCGGCGTGTGGACGGCGGGGCTGCTGAGCTACGTGCTGGACAGCGGCAACAAAGAGGGGGTTCTGCCGGAGCTGGTCGAGCGGCTGGAGCGGAACGCCGGGCAGCGCGTGATCCAGCACGAGGGCTACGACGCGCCGTGGGTGCGCGGCAGCTTCTTCTACGATGCCGAAGCGATGAAGCTGACGCTGGAGCAAATGTGCCTGGAAGCGGGCGTGCAGCTTCAGCTCCACACGCGCGTGGTCGCCGCCGCGCGCGACGGGGAGAACCGTCTTGCCGTGGCGCTTACCGAATCCAAATCGGGGCGGCAGGCGTGGGCTGCCAAAATTTTTGTCGACGCCACGGGCGACGGTGATCTCGCCGCGCTGGTGGGCTGCGGCTTCGACGTGGGCCACCCGCAAACGGGCGCCACGCAGCCGATGTCGCTGATGGGCCTGCTGGCGGGCATTGAGCGCTGCGAAGTCGAGCCCTTTGTGAGCGGGAGCTCCGGCACGGGCGGCGCACCGCAGGCGGCGCTGCTGGCGGAGCTGACTCGCGCGGGCGTCTCGCCCTCTTACGGCAAGCCCTCGCTCTTCCCCATTCGCGACGATTTGTTCGCGCTGATGGCCAACCACGAGTACGGCGTCTCCGCGCTCGATGCCGCGCAAATCACCCGGGCGACGCTGCGGGCGCGGGCCGAGCTGCACGGCATCGTAAACGGGCTGCGGGCGCTGGGCCGTCCGTGGCGGAAGCTGCGCCTGGCGGCTACCGGGGCGCAGATCGGCGTGCGCGAAGGGCGGCGCATCCACGGTCGATACACCGTCAGCGCCGATGACCTTATTGCGGGGCGCAAACACGACGACGCCGTCTGCCGCGTCACCTTCCCGGTCGACGTTCACGCAACAGACAATACCGGCGGCAAAAGCTACGGCAACGCAGGCGTTCAATCGCAGCCCTACGACATTCCCCTGCGCGCGCTGATTGCCCGCGACGTGGATGGGCTGCTGCTGGCCGGTCGCTGCATCAGCGGCGACTTTTTTGCCCACGCCAGCTATCGCGTCACGGGGAATGCCGTGCCGCTGGGCGAGGCGGCGGGTCGGCTGGCGGCGCTGGCGGCGCTATCGGGCCGCTTGCCGCAGGCCGTGCCGTTTGATAGAGTAGGAGGTCAACCCAACCAATGAGGCTCGATTAGAGAGGAACGAACTGCATGAAGATTTTGATGCTGGCCAGCTTTGGGCTGGAGATTGTGGAGTGCGGCGGGGCGCTGGCGCGCCACGTGCAGGCGGGCGACGAGGTGCACGCAGCGGTTCTGCTGAGCCGCCCCGAATCGCGCCCCCAAATCACCGAAGCGGCGGGCGTGCTCGGCATCACCGACGTGGAATTTCTCGAATTCCCCTACGGCGGCTGGACGGTGGACGTGCCCTGGAAGGAGCGCGTTGTCGAGCTGGTGCGGCGCGTCCGGCCCGACCTCGTCATCCACCAGGACCCGCACCACGCCCAGCACGATCTCGACCCCGACCGGCGGCTGATCGCGCTGCTCTACACCGAAGCCTTTGCCCTGGCCGGGCGCGATTGGCACGTTGAGGAATGTGGTGGCCACGCGCCGCACCTGGTGCGCACCATCTATTATATGACGCCGGAGCACGCCAACTGCATTGTAGAAATTGCGGAGACCTTTGAATTGAAGCAGAAGGCGCTGGCCGTGCTGGGCTACCAGATGGCCTTTATCGCCGAAGGGCTGGAGAAGCGCGTCGACGCCTCGGTGATGCGGCAGGTGCTGCCCCAATATGATGAGCTAAGCGAGGACAAAAGCGCCCTGGGGCTGGCGCTCTACCTCCAGTTTGATCGCTCGCTGACGCTCGTCAACGGGCTGGCGGGCCACTCCGGCGCGGTAATGGGCGAGGCCTACCGCCGCGAAGGACCCTTTGTCGTGGATGGGCTGCTTGAGTAGGTAGAAGCAGGGCGTGTTGATGATTCACGCGGCGGCTATCGGTTCCAACGTAGGGGCCGATAGCGCATAAAGCATTGGCTGTTGCGCAAGCCGTTCACGGCAGATGTTGAGCATCTCTAAAACATCGGTGCGCGTCTCGCTACGCAAAGGGCCGGAAAGAGCGGCGCGGTAAAGGTTGACGGCGCGGCTCAGGTGATCAGCCCGCTGATAGCATGACGCCGCACTGATGCGGTGAACGGCGGCTTCCAACTCTTGACCCTCCGTGTCCAACAGTGCTGCGATCCGTTCTTCATAGGCCGCAGCCGATAGAAAAAGCGGCTGTGCCGTCTCCACCATGCCGACCTCGGACAGCGCCTGTGCTTTAGAGAGAAGATAGGATTTTTTGCCCAGCAACTTCTTGGTGACTTCTACATAGGATGCGGTTTCTTGTTTGCTCATCTATCGAATCCCCCAATTCTCACCCTTCTATATCGTTCTGCCAGCGATGATAAGAGAAGCTGATACGGTGTTTGTCCTTGAAAAAGCCGCAAACGACCACATAGGCATCCAGCCCAAACGGATTCTGTAGTGCTTGGACGATTTTTTCTCGATGTCGCCGTGAAAATTCTGCCGGGCTTTGCGTACCGCTGATTTCGAGGACGCTTGGCACATCCAACAATCGATAATCTGCACGTTCGCCGTAGCTGGTCACATCTAACTGGCCCAAGTCGATGACGCGAACGGTCAAAATTGTGGCCAGCGCGATTGCAGCCAATTCTACCAGTGGTCTGGACTGCATGGTTAGCCGAAGCCGTTCCGCTTTTCTTGCCGTCTCTGCTGACCACGAAATCTCAAGTTTGAACTGAGTTTCCGACCCCAGCCACTCGGACACAATATTCAGACATTCTACCTCCAAGATGGCGGGCGATATTGAATATTGGCTCAACACAGCACACACGCGACGACGTGGGGTTCTAAAAACAAATAAGGATGCCAGCCCGCAACTTGTTCCGCTGCGCAGTGGAGTGTACGTGTCTTCACGGTCACTTTCTGGTGTATACATTACTGCTTAAACAGTAACATGTTTAACGGTTGCCGTCAACGGATATGAAAGGGATATGAAAGGTGGGGTGCGTCCTAGATTTTTGGCGAAACTCGGCGAAGGCGAAGTTCCACGGGCTGGCGCACCCGACCTCCCCCCCGAACCCCTTCTCCTCTGAGGAGAGGGGGCTTCCGAGGCTTCGTTGAAGACGAACCAGCGTTGAGGGGGGAGAGGTCGAACGCCCAAATTTTTGGCACGCACCCGAAAGGTGCGCCGCACGTCGGTGCATTCCACTCTTCTATATTAGCTTCAAGGCTTCACCCCCGCCGCAGGCGCAGATTCAGCGTCTGCTCCAGGGCAAAGCCGACGAGGGCAAAGCCCAGCGAGGCGGCGATGATGAGCAACCCCGGCGGCAGCACCCACCAGAGCCAGGCCGGGGTGAGGAAGGCCCCGCGCACCTGTGCCCAATAGAGGACTGCCCCCCAGCTCTTCTGCAGCGGATCGCCCAGCCCCAGAAAGCTCAGGGCGGCCTCCAGTAAAATCGCGCTGCTGGTGGTTTCCACAAATTGGCCCACCGCCAGCAGCAGCACCTGGGGGGCCAGGTGGCGCACGAGGATGTGGCCGTCGGCGGCCCCGAGCGCCCGCGCGGCCAGCACGTAATCGCGCTGGGCCACGGAGAGCACCTGGGCGCGAATTACCCTGGCCGTGCCCGCCCAGATGAGCAGGCCAATGATGATGATCGTGTTGAGGAGGCTGCGGCCCAGGTAGGCCGCCAGCAGAATCAGCAGAGGCAAAAAGGGGAGCACCAGCACCACGTCGACCAGCCGCATGAGCACGCCGCCCAAGCGGGGGTAGTAGCCCGCCAGCAGCCCCACCGTCGTGCCGATCACAATGGCAATCAGCGCCGCCACCACGCCCACCGTCAGCGAAATGCGAGCGCCGTGGATCAGCTCGCTCAGAATATCCTGGCCGATATCGTTGGTTCCCAGCCGGTGCTCGGCGCTGGGCGGCGCAAA
Organism: Caldilineaceae bacterium; assembly: GCA_965213535.1. Classification (GTDB taxonomy): domain Bacteria; phylum Chloroflexota; class Anaerolineae; order Caldilineales; family Caldilineaceae; genus JBCCFC01. The sequence continues at coordinate 6,538,952 of OZ243888.1, read as the reverse complement.
GGGGCGACCGACGCGCTCGGTTGGGTCGTAGGGGCTGAGCTGGTCGGCGAAGAGGGCCGTTAACGAGAGGCCAAGGATCAGGGCGATCCCCACGGCGGCGGCGACGCCGCTGGCGGTGAGGCGCAGTCGACGGCGGCGCGCTTGGGGTGCATCCGCCACCGCCGACAAAATGTCTGTGGTTGTGCTGCTCATGGAAGGGTTAGCTCGACGGTCGGGTGCGGGGATCCAGCAGGGGATAGAGGAGATCGGCCAGCAGGTTGGAGAGCAGCACGGCGACGGTAAAGAGCAGGAAGGCGGCCTGCATCACAGGGTAGTCGCGCCCGCTGACGGCCTCGAAGATCAGCCGACCCAGGCCGGGGTAGGAGAAGACGGTCTCGACCACGACCGTGCCGCCAAAGGCAAAGCCCAGCCGCAGCGCCAGCACGGTAACAACCGGCGCGAGCGCGTTGCGCGAGACGTGGCGGAAGAGCACCATCGGCTCGCGCACGCCCTTGGCCCGCGCCGTGCGGATAAACTCGCTGCCCAGCACGCTCAGCATGGTGTAGCGCATGGTAATGTAGATGTTGGGCGTGCTGACCACCGCCAGCGTGAGCACCGGCAGCACGGCGTGGCGCAGGATGTCGACAAGCCTTGCCCAGCCTTCGTAGCCGGAGGCGGGGGTGACTGCGCCAAAGGAGGGCAGCCAGCCCCACTGCACCGAGACGACCGAAATCAGCAGCATCCCCAGCCAGAACGAAGGCAGCGAGTTAACCGCGATCATCGACCAGAGCAGGCTCACGTCCAGCCAGCCCGCGCGTCGCCAGGCCGAAATTGCCTCCAGCGCGACGCCGACGACGGCCGACAGGGCCAGCGCGCTGCCGGTCAGCAGCAGCGTCCAGGGCAATCTCTCCAGCAGCATGGTGGTGATGGGTCGCTTCTGCCGGTAGGAGTAGCCCAGATCGCCCCGCAGCAGCTTGCCCAGATAGGCAACGTACTGCTGGGCCAGCGGCTGATCCAGCCCCGCCCGCTCCAACACCTGTGCGCGCTCCTCCGCGTTGAGCAACCCCACATCTACCCCGGCCAGCAGCACCAGCGGGTTGCCCGGCATCAGCCGGGGCAGAAAAAAGTTGATCGTAGCGGCGATAAAGAGCACGACTAGATATTGAAGCAGGCGACCACCGTTTGTCTCGCTTCGCATGTGTCGCTAGGGACGCGCCGCTTCCGGCAGCAGCGACAGCTTGTGGAAGATGCCTTGGCCGCTCATAAAGAGCCAGCCGTCGTAGGCCGCGGCATTGTAGGCGTATGCGCCGTCGGGGTAGAGCAGCATGATAAAGGGCAGATCGGCGGCGATCACCGTCTGCAGCTCGCGGATCAGCTCGGCGCTGCGGGCCGGGTCAACTTCGGTGAGAATGGCCTCGGCAAGCTCGTCGGCCTCGGCGCTTTGATAGCCCGTCAGGTTGAGCGAGCCAATCGTGGGGTCCGAATGCACCAGCGAGGTGATGCGCGTAGCGTCCGCCTGCGTCGGCGCCGACCAGCCCCACATGGCCATGTCGTAGTTGCGACCGCCAGCCACGTCGAAGCCGGGCCACACCGCTTCTTCCCACGTCGCCTGCTCCACCGCCGCCACGTTGACCTCCATGCCAATTTCACCCAGCATCTGGCTCACCAGTTCGGCAATGCGCAGCCGCAGCGAATCCGAGCCGTTGACCAAGAACTCGACGCTCATGGGCTCGCCGTCCAGCTCGCGGACGCCGTCGCCGTCGCTGTCGGTGATGCCCGCTTCCTCCAAAATTTGTGCCGCGCCTCCGGATCATACTCGGCGGCGAGGTCGCTGTTGTAAACGGGCAGGGCTGGATGCGTCCAGCCGGGATTGCCCGGCGTGGCCGTGCTCAGGTAGACGGTGTCGATGATGTCCTGCTGGTCGATGGCGAGGGCCATGGCCCGGCGCACTTCGAGCTGGTCGAAGGGGGCGCGCGTCACGTCGTAGTTGATCATCTGCGTGGTAAAGAGCGGGCCGCTCGCCACCGCCAGATCGGGCACGGCGGTCAGCAGGTCGATCTGCTCCGGCGAGATCGGGCGCACGATCATGTCCACCTCGCCGCCGCGCAGCGCGGCCAGCGTGCCGGCGTCGTCGGCAAACTGGATGGCAACCAGCTCCTGCACCGCTGGCGCACCGGCAAAGTAATCCGCGTTGGCCTCGAAGCGGTAGAACTGGTCGGGCTGATACTCCACCAGCCGGTATGGTCCCGTCCCCACGTTGGTCACGTCATCAAAGGTATGCTCCGCGGGATTGTCGACATCCTGCCAGACGTGCTGTGGAATGATCGGCGTATCGGCCAGCAGCCCCAGCTCCAGCGAAGGCACAGGCGCGTTGAGCGTGAGCACGACTTGACCCGCATCGTTCACCTCGGTCGACGCGACGGGGCGCAGGTTGCGGGCAAAGCGACCCTGGGCGTTTTCTTGGAAATAGTCAAAGGCAAACTTGACGTCGTCTGCCGTGAAGGGTTCCCCGTCGTGCCAAGTCACGTCGTCGCGCAGCGTCAGGGTGACGGCAAGGCCGTCGTCGCTGACCGTGGACTCGGTGGCAAGCCAGGGCTGGGCCACGCCGTCGGCGTCGAGCTGGTAGAGCGTATCGTATTGCAGCGTGAGCAAATTCCAGCCGGGGTAGCCGGTCACGTAAGTATAGGGCGTCAGCGTGGATTCGTCGCCGATGATGGCGACGCGCAGCTGGTCGGCTTGGCCATTATCTGTGGAGGAAGCCTCCGTTTCAGCGGCGGACTCTGCCGGGGCTGCGGCTGGCTCGGCTGCGGGCGTGCAGGCCGCCAGCAGGCTTGCCCACAGCAGTAGGCAAAAGATGAAAACAGTGCGGGGGGTTCTTAACGGCCGGGCCATTTTTTCTCCTGGTGAGATGGTGATGAGATATTGCAGATGGGGGAGCGTGTGGCGCTATCTCCGTGGTTTTGATGGGGTTAACTATAGCACCATCTCAAATCTGGTGGAAATAGAATTTGAATAGCCAAGGTAAGAAAAACCCCAACCTGGAAATTACGGATGTAAAACCTTCGTCAATCATTTCTACGCTTGCCTGAGCCTGTCATCGGTCGCTGTTTAGCAGCGCCAGTGCAATCCACAGCCAGCCGGCCAAATCGGCCAGCGCTGCAAAGGCATCGACTTGGGCGTGGACCAGCCCGGCCCCCAGCGCGGCCACCAGCCCCACGGCGAGCCAATCACGCTGGGCGGCGGCGCGGCGGGCGTGCCGGACGACAACCAACAGCAGCGCCAGCAGCCAGGCCAGCCCCAGCGCGCCGTAAATTGACGCAAATTCGAGCCACACGTTGTGCGGGTGCAGCAGCGCGCCGTCGAGCGGCCCATCCAGCGGCTGCACCGGCAAAAACGCCGGGTAGCGCCAGGCAAAGCCGCCCGCCCCCGTGCCCAGCAGCGGAAACTCCCCCCACAGCGACAGCGTCGTCCGCCAGATGACCAGCCGATCCAGCAGCGTGGCGCTGTTGAGCAAGCGCTGCCCCAGCGACGGCAGCGTCGCGCTGCTTAGCAGGACCGCTGCCGCCGCCGCGATTGCGCCAGCGGCCACCGCCAGGGCTATCCCCAGGGCTGATGCGCCTCTGCCCCACGAACACCAGGTGAGCCAGCCTGTTCGACTGCTCTGCCACCACAAAATCCCCAGCAGCAGACAGCCCGCCGGCACGCCCAACCCCAACGCCCCCCGGCTCACCGTCAATCCCAGCGCCGTTGCCGCGAGCACGACGCCGCCGCCAACGAGCCAGCGGAGTCGCCCCCGCAAGCCCAGCCACAGCCCCGCCCCCAGCCACAGCGAGCGCTCCAGATAAAGCGCGGTGTGGTTGGCCGAAAAGTGCGGACCCACCAAGCGCCGCACGCCGTCCGCCACCTCGCCACCCCCGCGGCTCCACGACCACAGCCCCGCCGCCGCCGTCAGCACGCCGCCCAGCAGCAGCGCCCCACCAAGCTGCCGGCGCGCCTTTGGCGCATGCACCAGCAGCCGCGTCGCCGCGTACAGGCCCAGCGGGGCGAGCACCAGGTCAAGCAGCCCTTCGCGATGGGCGGGTGCGTGCCAAACGTTTCGTGCGCCGAGCAGACCAACCACCAGCCACGCCATCGTCAGCCAATCCGTGGCGGAAAGCTTGGCAAAAGGAATCGCAGATGAACGCAGATAAACGCGGATGATTTTTTCCAACGGTTCGCGATAGTTGCTTGTTTGCATCCATCCACGCTGGCCCACGGCTACGGTTTGTCTACTTAAACCGCTTACCCTCGCTGTCCACGGCACAAAAAATCGCCAGCGCACGCAGCGAAAAACCAGCCCCGCGGCCAGGCAGCCCAGCGCCGCCTGGCTCGGCGCGACGGCGACGGTTGCGCCGGGGAGGGGAAGCGCTTTGTGCCAGAAGTGAAAGGGCAGCGTCGCCGCCGCCAGCGCGAGGCCGAGCCGCGGCTGTGCGGCCATGCCCAGCGCGGCCAGCCCCCAGCAGAGCACAATCAGCGGCGGCCAGGTGGCGAGGTGATAGAGCGTGAGCAGGGTGAGCCAAGCGGCCGCGCGCACCCAGACGGGCGCTGTGCGGTAGCGACGGTGGGCCGTTTGCCAGGGTAAAATTCGGACGGCGGCTGCCGTGCGCTGAAGGGCGATGGTGAGCAAAGCGAGCGTCGCGAGCAGATGAACGCCGGTGGACTTGACGGCGACTGATGGTGACACCAGGCCAGCAGAAAGAACCGGCGTGGCTGATTTGAGACCGGCTAGTCTTGTCATTCCCGCCGGGCACCCCCTGGGTGCGGGAATCCACTTGTGCAGCCAACCTGAATTCCCGTTTTTACGGGAATGATGTGGTTTGACGACTTCACTGACCTGCACAACCTCGGAGCGTTCTTCGGTAGCCACCGAACACTGGCGTGCAGCACAGGGAAAGAGACGAGCTTGCTTGGGTGTCTGCGCACTCGGTTTGCCGGTCGCACATGGATTCCCGCCTTCGCGGGAATGACAAATTTTGACGGCTCCGCTGACCGCCACGACCTCGGAGCGTTTGTTGATAGCTTCCCGCGGTGCGCTAAGAAAATCAGAGTCGAGATCGCCGTTTGGTGGCGACCAGCCGGAAAACTCGGCGCGCAGGCCGTCCGTTAGCGCAAAGCCCCGGAGTGGGTCGCTTGGCGCGGCGGGCTGATCCACGGCCCAGCCCATCGTCGTCAGCCAGGGTCGGGCAGCGGCGAAGTCGAGGGCGGCGGTGGCGAAATCGCGCTGGTTGTAAGGTGAGACCGTGCCAAAGGGTGCGCCCCGCTGCGCCGAGGCGGGCGCGCGGCTCCAGCCGTAGCGCACCGCCCACACGGGTGTCGCTCCGTCGCCCGCCGCCACCATCGTCCGGCGCACGAGATCAGCGCGGTGCAGGTTGAGCACAGCCGCGTCGAGATGAGCCTTGTTGGGGCGCGTGCCAAAGCCAAAAGGCTGCACGGCGACGGCGTCGAAGTGGGGGGCCGCACCCGCGGCGTAGAGACGCCGCAGAAAGTACGGCTCGTCCAGCGCCGTGTGGCCGCGGTCCGCGGTGGGGGCCAGGGCAGCCAGGGCGATGACGGTGGAGCCGCCGATGTCCGGATCGGCGGCGCGCAGGGCGGGGCTGGCCAGCGAGAGCATCTGCGCATAGGCGACGGGATCGGGGCGGCGGTTGCCCCAGTGCGGCGCAATGTTGGGCTCGTCCCAGAGCTGGTAGAAGCGAACTTGCGTCCGGTAGCGAGTGGCAAAGGCGGCCACAAAGTCTGCAAAGGCCCGGGGGTGCTGGGGCGGCGCGAGCGGGTTGTCGGCGTCGCGGGGGGCGCGGGCCCAGGCGGGGCTGCCGTCCAGCACGACGAGCGGCACGAGATCGGCGGCGAGGATGTCGCGCAGGAGGGCATCGCTCTGCGCCCAGTTGAAGCGACCCGGCTGCGGCTCAATCTGCGACCAGTCCACGCGCTGGCGCACCCAGCGAAAACGGGCGTCGTGCAGCGTTGTCAGCGCGTCGCGGCGTTCGTCTTGTGTAGCGTACTGCTCCAGCTCGACGGTGACGCCGAGAAAGGGCAGGCTCGTGTCGTGGACGGCAAGGGTGGGCTCGGTGAAGAGACGGGGCGAACGCCGCTGCCGCGTCGCCTGTACGAGGGCGGCGTCGACCAGCAGGCCCAGGAGCACGAGCAGCAGCACGACGCGCACCGCCGCCAACATCGTTCGCAAGTTGCGCGAGCGCGAGCGATGAGTGACCGAGTTGCGATGTGCTGCCATGCTTGGAGGAAAACGGCGTTGGGTGCTTTGCCGGCGCGACTTTGCCTGTGCGGTTGTCTTGTCCACTTCGTTCAGCACGACGGCTTGCGCTCTGTGCTGATTAATGGCCAAGTGCCCCAGCAATTCCAAATTTGGAAGAATTTCTAGCGGATTTTGCGGATCAAGCGGATTGAAGCGGATTCAAATGGTTTTTTCTGATCAAAATCCGTCTTGCTCTGCCCAATCCGCTGCATCCGCTAGCTAAATTTGAAATTGCTGCAAAGTGTCCAGCGGCGCTTGACAGGCCATCCGGCTCGGCCTAGAATACCGCCATGAAGAATAACGCGAGGCCGCAACAACCCACAAATTTTGTCGCTGGGCTCTCCGATGCCCTGGGGCGCATTCGCCCCGCTCTGCGCCTGCCGCGATCGGTGTCACGATTGGCGTCGCGGTCGGCAACGCAGTCGACGGTTCGCCCGGCCACGGATGGGCTGCCGCGCACCGTCTTTCGCCCCGTGCAGCAGGTGGACTACCGCGACCGGATCAGCGTCGTGACTTGGCTGCTTGTCTTTGGCCTGGGGCTGAGCGTGCTGGTCGATGTGCCGACGCGCGTCCTCAGCCTGAACATGCTCGGCTCACCCGTTAGCGTGGCGATTGGCAAGACGGCGCTGACGGCGCTCTTTCTAGCGGCGGTGGCGGCGGGGGGCACGCAAAGCGTGCTCTCCGTGCACCCCGCCTTTGCGCCCGACAGCGAGGAGAGGCGGCGCACGTGGGCCTTTTGGGCGCTGCCCATGGCGCTGACGATCATCGCCGTGCTGCTGCTGCCGATTGCACCCAACCGGCTGGTGCAGGTCAGCACGATGCTGTTGGGTGGGGGGCTGGTGGCGCTGGCGCTCTTTTGCCTGTTTACAACGGTGGAGCGCGGGCAGCCGGGCTACCGCCGCGCGCGATTTGTGCTCAACGCGCTGGCCTATGGCGCGGCGCTGCTGCTCTTCTTGTTCGTCTACCAAACGCGCACGCGCAGCCTTATTTCGGGCACATTTGTCGCGCTGACGGCAATGCTGCTGGCGGTGGAGGTGTTGCGCAACGCACGCCTGCGCGCCAGCACGGTCATCAGCCACGGCGCGGTGATTGGGCTGGTGCTGGGACAGGTCACCTGGGCGCTTAACTATTGGCGCGGCCTGCCAGAATTGACGGCCTCCCTGCTGCTGCTGCTAATCTTCTACCTCTTTGTCGGCATCGGGCAGCAGGGCCTTCAGCGACAGCTCACGCGCCGCGTAGTTTGGGAATTCGTGCTCTTTGGCGCGGTGGCGCTGCTGCTGATTGCCGTGGTGGGGCAGGGCTTTACATAGCGCCCCCAACAACCCCATTCCATTCCAATCAACTCCCCAACGGCAGGAAAATCATGAAAATCACCAGCATCGACGTCCACCTCGTCAACATGGGGCGGCGCAACGTGCCCTTTGTCAAAGTCCACACGGATGAGGGCATCTACGGCGTGGGCGAAGCCTACTCCGTCGGGCCGGACAAGGCGACCGCGGAGGTGATCAAGGATTTCGAGAGCTGGCTCGTCGGGCGCGACCCGCGCGACATCGAGGCGCTGTGGCACCTGATGTACGCGGGCTCGCGCTTTCCCGGCGGCGCGATTACCAACGCGGCCATCAGCGGCATAGAGCACGCGCTGTGGGATATTGCGGGCAAGGCCGCGGGGCTGCCCGTCTATCGGCTGCTGGGCGGCAAGTGCCGCGACAAAATTCGCGTTTACCAGGGCGTGGGCGGCGCGACGGCGCAGGAGGTGGCCGAGAAGAGTGCGGCGCTTGTCGAAAAATATGGCTACACAGCGCTCAAGCTCGGCTCCGGCATCTTCCCGCCGGATTGGGCCACGCTGCCCTGGCTGCGCGTGCTGCGCGACGTCGAAGCGCGGGTGGCCGCCGTGCGCGAGGCCGTGGGCGATGACGTGGACATCGGCATCGACCCCCACGCGCGCATGTTCGAGCCAGCGCGCGCGGCGGAGTTTTGCGACGTGGTTGCGCCGTTCAACCCGCTCTTCGTCGAAGAACCGCTGCGCCCGGAAAATTACGATGCGATGGCCAAGCTGCGCTCGCTCGTCCGCGTGACGCTGGCGACGGGCGAGATGCTCTACACGCGCCACGAATTTCGCGAGCTGCTCGAAAAGCAGGCCGTGGACATCATCCAGCCGGATATCTGCCTGACGGGCGGTCTGTGGGAGATGAAGAAAATCGCCGCCATGGCCGAGGCACATTACGTAAGCGTCGCGCCGCACAATCCCTGCGGCCCCGTCGCCAACGCCGTCAACGTCCACTTTGCCGCCAGCACCCAAAACTTTCTCGTGCTCGAATACAACCCCGACGACAGCGGCGTGCGCAGCCAAATCATCGATGAGCCGATGCGCCTGGTGGACGGCTACCTCGAAATTCCCGAGACGCCCGGCCTGGGCATCGACCTGATCGAGGAAGAGATGGCCAAACATCCCTATGAGCCGTGGCGACGCGCGCAGCCGTGGCGGGCGGATGGGTCGCTGGCGTATCAGTAATGTCTCAGTCATAATGGCCGCTCCCCGCTTCTACCGCAATCCCGCCGCGCAACCCACCGTCGACCGGACGCTGGCCTCCGCGGATGCGCGCCCTTTTCACCGCCTCTTCGCCACCTACCGGACCACGCCGCTGCACGACTTGCCCAAGTTGGCGGCGTCGCTGGGGCTCGGTCGGCTGCTGGCGAAGGACGAATCGGCGAGGATGGGGCTGCCCGCCTACAAATTTCTCGGTGCGTCCTGGGCCATCTACCGCACGCTGCTGCAGCGCCTGCCGCTAAACGCCGCCGCCATCGACAGCCTAGACGCCCTGCGTGCTCAAATTGCGCCCCACCGACGCAACATCACCCTCGTAGCGGCGACGGACGGCAACCACGGGCGCGCCGTCGCCCACGTGGCGCGGCAGCTCGGTCTCGCTGCCCACATCTTCGTCCCCCGCAACATGACCCCGGCGCGGCGCGACGCAATCCGCAGCGAGGGCGCCGCGCTGACTGTAGTTGACGGCTCGTATGATGACGCCGTGGCCCACACCGCCGAACTGGACGGCACGCCCGACGAGGCGCCCGACGAGGCGCTCGGCAGCCACACGCGTTGGACAATTTCGGACACGGCGTGGACGGGCTACACGCAGATTCCGGCTTGGATCATCGAAGGCTACGCCACGATTTTTCAAGAGGTAGACGAGCAGTTGGCCGCACGGGGCCAGCCGCAGCCCGACCTTGTCGTCGTGCCGATTGGCGTGGGGGCGCTGGCGACGGCGGTCGTCAGCCACTACCGCGGGCCAAAGCGTGATTTGGAGTGCGACAACGTTACGCGGATTGTCGGCGTGGAGCCGCTGACGGCGGACTGTATGAAGCGGGCCGTGCAGGCGGGCAAGCCGGTACACGTGCCGGGGCCGCACGATTCGGCGCTCTCCGGCCTCAACTGCGGCTTGGCCTCGCCGCTGGCCCTGCCCTTTGCCCAACAGGGCATCGATCTCTTTGTGGCGCTGGACGACGAAGCCGTCTACAGTGCCATGCGCGATTTGGCCGGGGCGGGCGTGGTGGCGGGCGAATGTGGGGCGGCGGGGCTGGCCGCGCTGCGGCTCGCCCTGGCCGACGCGGGTCAGCGCGATTTCCTGAATGCAGGGCCGGAGACGAGCGCGCTCGTCCTCATCACCGAGGCGGACACCGACCCGGAAAATTACGAGCGCGTGGTGGGGCTCCCCGAAGAGAGGTGACAATCACGGGCCAACCCTTGATGGGCAACTTCTCCCCGCGGCCCGCAACGGTCACCTCGACCGGCTCGTCCGCGCCGCGATTAGCTTGGGTGGCCATCCAGATATTTGAGCAACAGGCGCGACGGTCAAAATGACCGTCACGGCCCCAAGTTAACTATCCTCTCGACCAACGCCCGGCTCGTGGTCGTCATTTTTCTGCACGGCAGGCCGCAACAGTCGTGATCGACTCTCCCCACAACGTCATCAAAAAGGAGCACTTGTGAACATCACCGACATTCGCCTCTTTCGCCTTTCCGGCACGTGGCAAAATCCGCCCTTTGCCATTGAAAGCCGGCAGTCGCAGCAGTTGGATATCTACCCCGAATTCAACGCGCGCGAGCCCATCAACTCAACCGAGCCACGCAGCGTCAGCGAAAGCTATGTGGAGATCGAGGCGGGCGACGTTTCCGGTTTATTTGGCCCCATTGAGCCAGATCAGGCGTGGATTATCCAGCGCTACCTGCGCCCCTTTCTGATGGGGCGCGATGCTCTGGCAAACGAGCTGCTGCTCGATCAGATGGTGCGCATGGAGCGGCACGGGCGCTCCGGGCTCTTTACGAAGGCCATCAGCGCAGTGGATTGTGCGCTGTGGGATCTGAAGGGCAAGGCGTGGGGGCAGCCCGTCTACCGGCTGCTGGGCGGGCCAACGCGAAACGAAGTGCCCGCCTACGCCAGCATGTTGAGCTTTTCGACTGAACCGCAAAAGGCCGCGGCGCGGGCGGTCGAGTACAAGGAGAAGGGATTTAGCGCTCAGAAATGGTTCTTCCGCCACGGCCCCGGCGACGGCGAGGCGGGCCTTGTCCAAAATTTGGCCATGGCTCGCGCCGTGCGCGAAGCCGTGGGCGATGCCTACACGCTGATGTTCGATGCCTTTATGGGCTGGGATGTAGCCTATGCGACGCGCATGGTGCAGGCGCTGGAGCCGCTGCGCCCGCGCTGGATGGAGGAGCCCGTGCCCCCCGAACGCGTGGCCGATTTTCGCCGCCTGCGCGCGGCGAGCCGCGTCCCCATTGCCACGGGCGAGCACGTCTACACCCGCTGGCAGACCAAAGAGCTGCTCGTCAACGAAGCGGTGGACGTGCTGCAAAACGACCCGGACTGGACGGGCGGCATCACCGAACTGGTCAAGGTGGCGACGCTTGCCTCGTCCTTTGGCGTGCCGCTGGTGGCGCACGGCCATTCGCTGCTGCCCGCGCTGCACGTCGCCGCCGCCCAGTCACCGGCAGCGGTTCCGCTGGTCGAATACCTGGTGATCTATCAGGAGCAGAAGCAGTATTTCCACCGGCCCATCTACCGGCCCACAAACGGCACGCTTGCGCTGCCAACGCTGCCGGGGCTGGGATTTGTCCTGGATGAAGAGAAGGTGGAAAAGCGGGAAGCGCTATACGACGGGGAATGAGCTTGGGGAACGAGCTTGGGGAACGAGCTTGGGGAATGAGATGGGGAATGAGGTTAAGGCCGGTGCTCCGTACAAAACAGCAGGGGGATAAATAAACAAGCGGACCCGGCGGATTGGGTGATCCGCCGGGTCCACTTGTTCGTCCATCTGCTAGCGGGTGCGCTATCGCACCACAGCAGCGGTCGACTGGCGCCAGCCGCCGTAGTAGCTAAACAGGCCAGCAAAAAAGGACAGAATCGCCACCATTGTCATCGTCCAGCCCAGGCTAATTTCGCCGAGGGGCGGGATGATGAGGTAGAGGATGTAAAGCACGATCAGGTTGACAATCAACGAAACAATGCCTGCGACGGCCGCGCCGCCCCAGGGGCTACCGGCAGTCGTGCGAGTGGTGTCGGTGGTGTCGGTGGTGTATGTCATTGGTTTCTCCTTTTGCCCACGAACGCAGTGGCTGGTAGGCGCTGAAAATCAGAAATAACAGAGTATCAAGCTTCGGGAGAAGTTACGGCTGCACGGTTAGACTACCAAAGGTTGCGTCAGCGATTCATAGGTGAATGTACAACGCGGAGATATACGTTCGGTACGAATCTGACCGCGTGGACAGGAGCGCTTGCGGCCATGTATTGCCCGTAAACAAGGGGCAGAAGCTGTGCGATTTGCACCCAACGTATGGCGGTTGTTCGCCTCTTTAACTCACTAAACCCACAACCGTTGGGCAACCGTGAAACCAATTGCCCAATTCCCCAAACGCCGTTACAATACGGCGAGGATTTGCAAGAACGTGATTGGACTGGTTGGCTCCCCTCTGGTACTGCACCGCCCGCCTCAGATGGGCGTTTCTTCTGCATTTTATCCGCGTCCTGGTGTAGGGCTGTTTTGGTAAAATGCCGACAAAGAGCAGGCGAAGGGGAACTTGGCAAGCTGCTTTCTGCGTTCTTCGTTGTAACATCCAGCCCCCCCGTGTTCACGAGCCGCAAAACCCATGCAAAAGCTAATCAACAAGCCAGCCAACACCGTCATCGAAACGCTGCAGGGACTCGAATTTGCCCACGCCGATCTGCTCCGCGTTCACTACACGCCCCATTTCGTCTACCGCCGCGATGCGCCCATCCGCCGCAAAGTTACGCTGATCAGCGGCAGCGGCAGCGGCCACGAGCCGCTCAACACCGGCTACGTCGGCCCCGGCATGTTGGATGTGGCCTGCCCCGGCGATGTCTTCACCAGCCCCACGGCGGAGCAGTACGTCGCCGCTGCGCTACACGTAACGGGGGATCGCGGCGCGCTCTTTGTTAAGAAAAACTTTACCGGCGGCATGCTCAACATGGAAATGGCCATGGAGTGGCTGGTGGACGAAGGCTACGACGTGGATTCGGTGCTGATCCACGACGATGTGGCCGTGGACGACAGCGAGAACCGGCGGGCACTGGGCGCGACGGTGCTGGTGGAGAAGGTGGCGGGCGCGGCGGCGGAGCGCGGCTGGTCGCTGGCGCGGGTGCAGACGGTGGCCCAGCGCGCGGCGGACAGCACGCGCAGCATGGGCGCGGCGCTCACGGGCTGCACGCCGCCCGCCGTCGGCCAGCCCACCTTTGCCCTCACCGCCAACGAAGTCGAGCTGGGGGTGGGCATCCACGGCGAGCCGGGCCGCGAACGGATGGAAATTGGCCGCGCCGACGAAATCGTGGATCTGCTGGTGGAGCCCATCTGGCGCGATCTCGAGTTGCGCGCGGGCGACCGCGCCATTGTGATGGTCAACGGGCTGGGCGGCACGCCGCGGCAGGAGCTGTACATTGTTTACCGCCACGTCCACAAAATTTTGGCCGAGCGCGGCGTCCGGATCGAGCGTCAGCTCGTGGGCGATTTCATCACCAGCCTGGACATGGCGGGCTGCTCCGTCTCCATCCTGCGGGCGGACGCAGAGCTGCTCGCGCTGTGGGATGCGCCCGTCCACACGGCGACGCTGCGCTGGTGAGCGAACGCAGGGAAGGCATCAATTTAGGTTACCCGATTTATTACCAAGCCGTTTATGAGCGAACAAATTTCGACCGACCAGTTCCGCGCGTGGCTCCTTGCCTTTGCCGACCGCACCCGCGAGCAGGAAAATTATCTAACGCAGCTGGACGCCGCCATCGGAGACGCCGATCACGGCATCAATATGCAGCGCGGGATGGAGAAGCTACGGGAGCGGCTGGTGGGCTCGCCCGCGCCCGCGCCGGTATGGGGAGCCGTGCGTCGCCTGGGCAGCCACAGCTCGCCGGTCGCCACGCCGCGCGCCGCCTCGGCGTCCCCCGCTGACAAGCACGAAGGCGCGCAGAAGGACGAGCTGCCCACCTTTTTGCGCGGCGTCGGCATGGTGCTGATCAGCCACGTGGGCGGCGCCAGCGGGCCGCTTTACGGCTCGTTTTTTCTTAGTGCGGCCAAGGAAGCGGTCGAATTGGAGGCGTCAACCGCGGAGCCGTTGATGGCGGTGACGCTGCCGCAGCTGGCCCGGCTTTTCCGCAGCGGCGCAGCGGGCGTGCAGCAGCGGGGCAAGGCCCAGCTCGGCGACAAAACCATGCTGGACGCCCTGCTCCCCGCCGTCGACGCGCTGGCGCAGGCCGCACAGGCGGGCGACCCGATTGAGGCGGCGTTTCGCAACGCTCGCCAGGCCGCCCACGACGGCATGGTGCACAGCACCGCCCTGCAGGCCCGCCGCGGTCGCGCCAGCTACCTCGGCCCCCGCTCCATCGGCCACCAAGACCCCGGCGCGACGAGCACCTATTACCTGTTCGAGACGGCAATCGGCACGTTGGGCGGCGAGACGTAGCCGCGCCGGTGTAGGAGGGCGAGCAGGCGTGGCGGGAACGTTGACCAGCGGGAAGAAGAGGCGATCAACGAAGGGCACGAAGGGGCGTGAAGGAAGAACCTCGCTTCTCTTCCTTCGTGCTCTCCGTTAATCAGCTTCTGAGTTTCCCACACGCGCAAATTTTCTAAAGAGGAGGTCGCGGCGATGACGGATTTGGGTCGATTGTTGATTGTGCTGGGCGCAGTGATTCTGCTGGTGGGGGGGCTGCTGCTGCTGGTCGGTCGCGTACCGGGGCTGGGTCGCCTCCCCGGCGACGTGACGATCCAGCGCGACAATTTTACGTTCTTTGCCCCGTGCGGGACGATGATTTTGGTGAGCGTGGTGCTGACGATCGTGCTGAATGTGGTGGTGCGGCTGCTGCGGTAAAGACACTGCTACCCCTCGCTCTGTTTTGGCTCACGCGAATCGCGCAGCGCCCGCCAGATTGGCGCGACGACGAAGCCAAAAAAGATCACCGGCACGAAGAAAACCCACGGCAGGCCGGGGTGAATCCACATTAGCCCGGCCAAGGTCGCCAGTCCGCCGATCATTATCAGATAGCCCCAGGCGATTTGATGAAAGCGCAGGTAGACGTAGACGGGCACGGCGGCAAGGATGCCCGCCATCCAAAGCAGCCGAACCGACGGCACGGGTGATAGTGCCAGACTGGTGATGAACGCCAACGTGTAGAGCAGGTACTTACGGACCCCGAACCTAAATTTTGTTTGGGTCATCTCGACTCTCCCTTATTAGAATCAACCGCCGATGAACGCGGGTAAACGCAGGTGATGCTCTGTGAGAGAACAATCCGCGCAATCCGCATAATCCGCAGCCAAAATCTTCTCCTCCCTACCCCGCCACCCGATCCGACCGCGTCGGCTCCCCCGCAGCTCGTCCATTTACCCCAAACGTCCCCTGCGCTGGCTCAATCTCCCCTGCATCGTCCCGCTCGCGACCAATCTGCTCGACCAGCCGGTCGATCTCGCGAAACTGCCACGTCCATCTCACGTTGTACAAGAACTGGCGCAGGTCGAAGCGGTTGTCGTCGGGCGAGTAGGATTCGGCGTGGTAGCTCGGCGTCAGCGTCGTCATCTTGTGGCGGTTGATGCTGTAGTAGCGGAAGAAGTGCTTCACCTTGGCCGCGACCTCCTCCGGCGGCAGATGCGCCCACTCAAAGAGCAGCTTCTCGAACATCGACACCGGCCCACACTTGTGTACCTTGCGCAGGCGACCAAAGCGGCTCAGTTCATCATAGGTCATCCCCATATCGACCTCGTCCTTCTGCGAGTACGTTTCGGTGATGGGCTCCAGCTCGGCGGTCGGCGGCGCGTCGACAATCTCCAGCAGCGCCCCATAGCCGAGGTTCTCCGCGGCCCAGCGCAGGAAGCGGCGCAGATCCGTCTTGCTGATCGAGCCGATGGGGTTGATGTCGGCGCTGGAGGCGTCGTACTTGGTCATGTAGCCGCGCAGCGCTTCGTCGACGTTGGAGGTGCCGAGCACGAGCAGCGCGCCGGATCGACCGCGCGCCCAAGGCAGCAGCTGCGCCATCAGGTAGGCCGTAACCATGCGCAGCCGCGCCTGCACATTTTGCAGCGCCAGATTTTCCGTCGTCGAGCCGCCGTGGACTTTGAAGCGGGGCGTCTTGCCCGTGAGCGTGGTGAAGAGCGCGAGCATGGCGGCGACCGCGCTGTCGATATTGACGTTGAGGTGGTAGGCGCCAATCTGCCCGGCCAAGTCGCTGGCGCGCTGGCGCGTCTCGCGCGAGGAATTTTCCGTGCCCATGTAGCAGGTGTGGAAAATGCGGCGGGCAAATTCCTGCGGGTCGGTCGGTGTGTAGTCGCCATCCGCTGGCTCGCCCGCAATGCGGCGCGCGTCGGCGATGACCTGCCCGTTGCCGTCCGCCGCCTCCTGCGCCACAAGCTGGCACATCGAGCCGACAATCGCGGCCACGGACGAAGAATCGGCTCCACCGCTGAGCGGCAGGAAAAAGCCGTTCGTGCCCGAGCGTCGCAGGTAATCCCACAACCAGCAGGCCGGGCCCAGCGCGATCTCCTCCTCTGGCGTGTGATAGTGCACGTCAATGGGCAGCGTCGGCGCACGGTCGTAGCCGCGACGCGTGAGCGCAAAGCTGGCGTCGACCCGCGGCACGCTCGGCGTTTCGCTCGCCTGGTACATGCGCGCGACAAAGGCCGCGCGGTAGGAACGCACATCCTCCAAATCCACCGTCGCCGTCACGACCTCGACGTCTCTCGGCGAAAATTGGCTCCCCTGGGCCACCACCGCGCCGTTGACCGCAATCAGCGCGCAGCCGTCGTAGTAGACGCGCCCGCCGTCGCAGCCCTGCTGGTTGGCGTAAAGGTAGACGCCGCCGTTCTTTTTCGATGCGCCCACAATCAGGTCGACGCGCTCGTGGAGCTTGCGCAGCGCGTGGTGCGAGCCGGAGCCGTTGGTGATAATCTCCGCGCCGTCGAGGCCGAGGTAGATGTCGGGGCTGTCCGGCGTGTAGAGCTCCTCGCAAATTTCGGGGGCGACGGTGGTGTCGAGCGTGGCGATTATGGCGTCGCCGATGGGCACGGTGGCCTGGCCCGTCAGCTCGCGGATCAGGCGCGGCAGGGCAAAGTCCTCGACGTGGCGGCGGCGCGGCCAGGGGGCGAACCAGCGCATCTCGCGGTAGTTGCCGTCGTTGGCAAGATTCATTTTGGGGCGCAGCAGCAGAATCTGCCCGTCCCGCGCCAGCACGCGGCAGTTGTAGCGCACGTTCTGGTGCAGCACCGGCATCCCAATGTCGCACAGAATGCCGTGGGTCAGGTCGCCGCGCAGCAGCTCGGCCAGCGCCTGCCACGAGTGCAGCAGCGTGTCGCCCTCGTAGAAGTGGTCCTCGCAGCCGTAGCCCGGAATTTCCAGTTCGGGGCCCAGCCGGTAGCTCGCGCCCTGCGATTTGGCCACGCGGATCGAGTCGGCGATGCGGGTGAGGTTGCCATCAAAATCCATGGCCCACTGGTTGAGGTTGCAGGTCGCGAGAGTGACGAGTTTCATGGTTGGATCTTTTTGCTTTTAATATAGTATCAGGCCAGGGTAAAGGGTCTACGCGAGTACTTTTTCATCTCGTGCTTCCCGTTGCTTCTCTGCTTTTCTATAAACTTCTTCTGCCTTGGCGCGATAAAACTCGATTCGCTCTTCCGGCGTCTTATCCTTCAATAGTTCGTAATGGGTCTCTCGCACTTCCCGAATCCACGCCATCACGTCAAATGTTTTCTTCATAGTTTGTCACCTCTCTTGGGGAATAAATCTCAACCTGTTTGTACCCCAACTCCAGATTAACGGCATTGAACAAGCGAATTTTATTTAGCCGAACAATATGCTTGAAATTCCAACTGACAACGACATCGACTTCAGCGATTGTCGCCAGCGCAATGTGAAGTCCATCGTCATAGTATTTCGGCGTGACAATCTGACGCTGCTGGTAAACATCCGCAAGATTTACAGAGTCAATCCCTGTTGCCAGCAGCTCGTGGTTCATTTCAAGCAAGCTGTTATGAAGTGATTGTATTCGCGGCGGCGCATTGCCAATTTCTGCTGCCAACAAATCTGATAGGACAGGAATAAAGGTGCCTTCTCGAAAGTCGCGCATCAAGCCATTCGACCACGGCGCGAATTCCTGGTCTATGCAGCCGCCAATGACAGATGTATCGATATAGACTCTGAGAATTTTGCCACGCATATCTTTGTGTTCTTCTTGATTTACAACAGCACACCTGTTTCAAACAGGCTACATCATCGTATATACTCCCATCTTCCGCTGTATTCTAACTCACCGCAAACTCCGTGAACTGTCGCATGAACGGGGAATGAAAGCCAATCACAATTGACTCTTTTGGAATACCACGTTCGGCCAATTCTTCGGCCACGGGAATTTCCGTGCTGTTGTGCTGAATCCAGATTTTGCCATCTTTGACATCGATGTGAAGCATTGCGCCAAAGACGCGGTGCTTTTTCTGCCAGCCGACGCTCATCAGTTGATAGTGACCCCCCTCTCGGTCGACGATTAGCTGCGTTTCAATTTCATCATCCTGACGGTCCATGTCCGCGTATTGACGTAAAAAGTTTTCGACGTGTTGATGTAACTCTTCTACTCGACCCATTGGACGATCTCCTCTGTTTCTGCCTCGTAAACAATCAACTTTAATCCGAAGTGCTCAATTGCAAGCTGGCCAAATCGAAGCTGGAAGAATTCTTCATAAGTTGTCATTGGAACGGCGAGATACAAATCGCGTTCGGGTTCTTTCTGCTCAAGTACAAATCGGTATGTCATAAATTGACCCAGCGCGGAATGAAATTGCGAAAGCGCAGAAGACCCCAAGAAACTTTTGATTTCAACCGCGATCTCGCGCCCGCCCCGCTCGGCCCCAATCAACTCTTTTGCTCCTAAATCAATCACCACCTTAACTTGCTCAAATTTAACTTGCAGCGGGTCGTGTGTGATGCGCCAACCTTCCTTTTCCAGCGCACGCTTCACTGCCTTATGAAAAACATCTTTCGCCGACATAATCTTCATTCCTATCTGCGTTTATCCGCATCTATCCGCGATTCCCTTACTTTCCCACCTCCCGAATCGACTCCATCACCGCGACCGTTTCCGGCAGCGGCGGAATCTCCAGCTCGCGTTCGAGCGCGGCGACGCACTGCTCGTAGGTACGCAACGCCAGCGGGCGGTTGCCCTGGGCGAGGTAAGCCTGCATTTGGATGCGGTAGGCATCCTCCCAGATCGGGTCGACGGCGAGCACGCGCTGGGTGAGGCGCAGGCTCTCCAGCGGGTTGCGCTCGAGCAGCAGCCCGGCCAGCGTCGTCATCACGTTGAGGGCGAGCACCTGAAGGCGCTCGCGTTCGGCGCTGCTCCAATCCTCGTAGCGGCGCTCGGGCAGGTAGTCGCCGCGGTAGAGCGACAGCGCCTGCGTATAGCACGCGATGGCTGCGTCGCCATCGCCCCGCGTCCAGGCCGCGCTGCCAGCGGCGACGTGCTCCTCGAACGCGTCGGCATCGACCCAGATGCGATCAAAGGCCAACCCGTAGGCCAAATCCGAGCGCACCACGTAGCGCGGCGTGGCGCGGGCGGCGCGCTCCGGCTCCAGCGCATTGTTGACGGCGTTGAGCGCCACCTTAAAGTCGCGGTCGCCCCGCTCGGCATCGGATTCCGGCCACAGGTCGTCGATGATGCGCTCCTTGTGCAGCAGCACGGCAGAGCGACGGGCGGTAATCATAAATTGGAAGAGGTGCAGCGCCTTTTCACGCGTCCACGCCGTGCCCTCGACTTCGCGGCCGTCGCGCAGCAGACGGAAACCGCCCAGCGTGTAGACGCAGAGCTCGTGGGGGCAGGTCGGGTCGGGTGGTAAGTCGGCCATGCGGATAGTATACCATTGACCGATGGGAATTTCACGTCAGCAAAAGGGCGTGCAGCCACACCAAATTTAGCTAGCGGATCAGGCGGATGAGGACGGATCCCGCGAGGAGCACGACAAAATTCAATCCGCTTTGAGCCGCTGCATCCGTCAAATTTGCGGTGCGGAAAGGGTGCGAGGGCTTTTAGTTCAGGGAGAAAGTGCCATTTGCAGCGGGTTGACCGACAGTTAGCGTGGCCGAGACCAACTCGGCAAACGAGCCGTCCGGCGTCTCGCCGTGGGCACGCACCCAGGGCATCAGGCGCAGCACGCCGGGCTTCCCCTCTGCGCGCATCCGTTTGATGGCGTCTTCCGTGGCCTTGTTCTGCGGCGAAATTTTGGCGATGTAGAGGTAGCCGTGGGGCGTGTGCTCCGGCAGCGAATCGACCGTGTAGCAAACATCTTTGTACAGCGAGTGGCGGTAGATATAGGGTTTTTGGTAGACGCTGGGTTCCCGATATGTGCCAAGCGCCTGGTTCCAGAGCGCGCGGAAGCGAGGCAGCGTATCGAGGTAGGCAAAGATTTGCTGGCAGCGTTGGGTGTAGCGCAGCAGCAGCGAAAAATAACGGAACTGGTAGAGATTGAGGAGCGCGAACCGGCTCCACACCTCCTGCTTGGTGGCAAAGAGAGGGGAACCGTGGTGGAAGACAAAGTGGAGGAAGTTGGCGCCGTCGACGTCGCGCACGCGCAGCAGCGTCTCTTCGTCCACGCCGTGAAAATCCATAACCAGGCGGTTGACGCCCAGCAGGTCGTAGAGCTCATCGTGGAGGATAGCGGGGGCATATTCGCGGACAAACTTTTGCCACAACAGGTTGAGATAGGATGACGGCGGCAGAATGTCGTAACTCAGCTCATGCCCCGCTGCATGTTCGAGCTCGGGCAGTTGAGAGAGCGTAGTGGCCTTCAGCACGCGCTCGCTTTCCATTAGGTTAAACGAAAAGGCGTCGTTCAACCTGATGGCGAGCTCCGGCTCGATGTGTGCTTTCGCGCCGCTCTCGAGGTTGGAGATCACTTTTGCCGAGGTGGCTGTATAGTCCGCCAGCGCCTTTTGCGTCCACGGTTGAAAGTGGTTGTGGGCCGTGTGCCACTGTCGCCAAAAGGGCAGGTTGAGAACAAATAGCGTTTGGTTGACTGGGGACATGGGTACTCCTTTGAACAACGCACTGCCCACGTGGGCAGCCGCCGCACGGACGTTATCGTGCCGCGCGCTTAATGAAGGAGGGGGGTCGTCTACAAAATACCACAGGCCTTCCACGGATTCAACCCCTCGCGCGCCAATTCCCCAAAATCCGGGAGTCGACTCCCCAAAATCCGGGCGGAAAAGGGTAGACAGCGCCCCGTCGCCGTGATACGCTGGGGCCAAGTTCGATGGCCATCGTTCTTCCTGTTATTTTTGATTCATCTACCACAAGCGGGCGCAGCCTTGACTTTTCCATGGATTGAAGCAGCTTTCGCGCCCACTTGGGAGATGAACACCGTGTTTCCACAACACAATTTGTTCCAAGGAGGAACCCATGACAAAGCGATTTCGTTGGCTGAGTGTGTTGTTCGCACTGGCGATGCTGGTGACCAGCGTTGCGCCGGTGCTGGCACAGGAGGAGCCGGTCGATGAACCGGCGGAGGGTGAGCAGGTTGAGCCTATTGCGCAGGAAGATTTGACCACGGTTTTTATCCCCCTCGTTAGCTCAAACAGCTCGCAAGATTTCCCTCCGCCAGACCAGCAGATACCGATTCAGCAGCAAGCGCTGATTGATGCAATCAATCAAGCTGATGAGAAGGGGTACTTGACTTTCGGCGAAGAGGGTAATGTTGTTCTGGACATTGAGAACGCCGCCAACTTGGAAGGTGTAGATGAGGGCACATTTCAGCAGCTAGTGGAAGCCGTAGACTTTACTAACGATCTGTTAGAGGCAGGCGACTTGACGGTTGATGATCTCATGGGTCTGAATCAAGGGCCGCTTCCGGGCAGGAATCCAGCCCAGCCACAGCGGTTTGGCAACCCCGTAATCGATCCCGGCGGCGGAGCTGGCGGCCCTCCCGGACGCCTTTGCTACGGCGAGCGCGGCCACAAGTATCACTATACCGGCCCTCTTCTTACAAAAGAGACTTATTACATGGACACTTGCGATGTAGATGACATCGTGGCGCTCGCAACGTATCTGGGGGCGGGTAGTCTTACTGCGGCCAGCCTAGCCACCGCCATGAAAAACGCCAAGCGCCATATCACTGTACCGCTTGCGATTGTGAGTGGTATTGTAGGGGTCGGACCGACCATTTGGGCGCAGCAGGATAAGGGGAAGGGGATCGCTTGCTCCCGGTACTTTAACTACTTTCCCCCCCATGAAATGGTATGGACTTGTGGCCCACAGTGATGAGTAGAGACCTACGGGTGGAGATGTTCTGGCTCGTTGTATGCGTAGCGCTTCTGGTGGGGGCGTTTGCCACTGTTTTCCTCTTCTTGAGGCCGAGGGGGTTTGCGATCTACACGCAGGTGGCCGTGCTGCTGCCAACGCTGCCAATCGCCGTCGTCATGCTCCGGACGCTGAAAAACATGTGGCGGCTGAGGGGTTGACGGAGCGTCGCCGCTCGTGATACGTGCTCAAAATCTATGTCTATTAAAGAGCGCCCCTTTTGTCGCGTCGAGCGGAAGGACGTGGAAATGTGGAAAGAAGTATTCTGGCTTATCGCGAGCACGTCGTTGTTCTTGATAGCACTGGCTCCATTCTTCATGGGGCCAAAGGCGGAAACCTTTCACCTGCCTCTAATTCAGGTGATGACAATGTTTACGGCCAGCATTTACATATTCCGAACATTGAGGCGAATGCGGAATTTGCGAGGTTAACGCCCAGCTTCTTAACTGAATAGCTGGCGTTACGCATTGCGTAGCAGGCCAGATTGTCTCTCCACAGTTAAACATCATTCCTTTGCGGGGGCACGCCAGCCAAGGCGTGTCCCCGCTGCCATGGTAAGTGGAAAAAGCCCTAACTTTTTGCCAAAAGGAAGGATTGAAAAGTGGCACCGATTATTTTCTGGGCTGTCCAGGTGGCGTTCCTCGCGCTTGCCGTGTAGCTATTCTTTTTACGCGCAGGACGCACGGCGGGCTGGCCTAGGGCCATCTCCGTTCTCGCAGGGGCCGGTGTGCTGCTGTCCATGCTGGTGGCGACTATGGATTCTTCCTCCAGGAATCGCCCCACATCATGAAATTTGAGGGCGGCGCAACAGTCGTTCATTATGCGCTAACTCCCTTGGGCCCAGTTGAAACAAGCGCCGCGGACGTTTCGTGCGACGGAAAGGCTTATCCCTGAATCGCCTATGTTTGACAGCACTCTCCCGTTAGACTTCACCCTGTGGGGAATTTTTGGCTACGTGACGCTTATCGCTTGGATTCTTCTGATTCCCATGGCGCTTGTTCTGTTGAAGCGCTCGAAGTTGCCCGGTCTGGAAATCGCAATTTGGGTGCTTATCGTCCTCTTTGTGCCCACCCTGGGCGTGCTGGTCTTTCTGATTGTGCGACCGGATCGGCTGTCGGAGAGGCGACTCAGAGAGCACGAGTCAGAACCATAGCCGTTCACACTGCCTGGTTGTAATCCAAAAAAGAGTGTCCTTCTAGGGCGCTCTTTTCTTGCCTATTGACATTGTGTAGCTATATGGAGTTACAAGTGCTTACATGTAGTTTTCTGTAATCAATTAAAAGGAGAAGTGGTATGAAGAGCGCAAAGACGCTGAGAGTGATTTTTCTAGTCATCTTGGGCCTTGTAATCATCGTTTATGGCAGGGCGTTCACCCGGCTTGTTATGCAGCTTGCCGGGGACTTTGCCCTCCTGCTGATCACCGCTCTCCTTGTGATAGCCGCCATCCGCAACATGGGCGGCGCTTTTCGTTGCCGCCTCAAATCCATGGCAAAGCGATTTCGTTAGCTGAGTGCGCTGTCAGCAATGGCAATGCTGGTAATCAGTGCTGCTGGTGCTGACGCAGGAGGAGCCAGCCGATGAACACCTTTTAAGCGCCCGGCATATCGCCGGGCGCTTTTTCTTACGCCAGCGCCGGACTTCTCCCATTTGAGTCCTGCCCAATTGTATGGATAATAACCCCATCCACTCGTTACCCGCCCAACAGGAGCCCACCCCATGCAAAGCCAAGCCAATCTCGTCATCATCGGCGGCGGCATCGTCGGCAGCAGCGCCGCCTATCACCTCGCGCAGAAAGGCTGGACGGACGTCGTCGTGGTCGACAAGGGCGAGCTGCCCGACAACGACGGCTCGACCTCGCACGCGCCGGGCGGGATGCACGTCACCAACGGCTCGGAGATGATGATGCGGATGGCGATGTACTCGCGCGAATTGTACAGCAACCTGGCCGATTACGACCCCGACGCCTACCCGATGGTGCGGCGGGTCGGCGGCATCGAGGTGGCGCACACCAAGGAGCGGCTGGACTACGATCTCAAGCGCAAAATCGGCTGGGCCAGGGCCTACGGCGTCGAGGCACACTTGATCACGCCGCGGGAGGCGCGCGAGCTCGTGCCGATCCTCAACGCCGACGTGCTCCACGGGGCGATGTACGTGCCCGCCGACACCAACGTCAACGGCTGGCACGTGGCGGGCGCGCTGGCGCGGGAGGCGGAGCAGATGGGCGGCGTGAGCTTCCACGCCAACACTCCATTTCGAGATTTGGAGATTGAAGATGGCCGCGTGAAGGCCGTGCTCTGTGAGCAGAACGGCGAGCCGGTGCGCATTGCAACCGACAAAGTTTTATTTTGCGCCAACATCTGGGGGCCAGCGCTGACGGAGCGCTTTGGCATTCGCATTCCACTGCTCTCGGCCCAGCACCAGTACACCGTCACCCAGCCGCTAAGTGAGCTGGCGGGCGAGACAAAGGAGGTGCGCTATCCGCTCGTGCGCTACCAGGACCACGCCATGTACTCGCGCCAGCACTACGACGCCTGGGGCATTGGCTCCTACAACCACGCGCCGATGATGGTCGATCCGCGCGATTTGGGCAAGACGGCGGATTTCCCCTTTACGCCGGGCGACTTTGCCCCGGCCTGGGCGGCGGCACAGGAGCTCTTCCCACCGCTTCAACGTCTTGACATGGAGCAGGGGTTGGTAAAAAAGTTTAACGGCATGTTCTGCTTTGGCATCGACGGCTACCCCATTCTCGGCGAGACGAGCGTGCAGGGGATGTGGACGGCGCTGGGCGTCTGGATCACCCACGCTGGCGGCGTGGGGCGCGCGATTGCCGAGATGATGACCGACGGCGCGACCACGCTGGACATGCACGAGGCGGACATCAACCGCTTCCACCCCCACGAACTGACGCGCTCCTACGTCTTCACGCGCGCCTCGCAAAACTACCGCGAAGTCTACGACATCATCCATCCGGAGCAGCAGATGGAGAATCCGCGCGGTCTGCGCCTGTCGCCGGTGCATCCGCGGCTGGAGGGGCAGCAGGCCGTCTTCTGGCCGAGCAAAGGCTACGAACTGGCGCGCTGGTACGACGCCAACAGTCGACTGTTGGAACAGTACGATGAGCAAGTGCCGGAGCGCGACGCGTGGAGCGGTCGCTACTGGAGCCGCATCCAGGGCGCGGAGCATCTGGCCGTGCGCGACGGCGTGGGGCTGTTCAACCTGCACACGCTGGCCGTGATCGAAGTCACGGGGTTGGGCGCGCTGGCCTACCTGGAGCGGCTCTCGGCGAACAAGGTCGGTCGCGCGGTGGGCCGCGTCACCTACACGCAATTTTTGGACGAGCAGGGCGGCATCCGCTGCGATCTCGTCGTCGCGCGGCGCGGGCCAGAGCGCTTTTGGGTCATCACCGGCGGCGGCAACGTCCACCACGATTTGGCCTGGATGCGCCGACACCAGCCGCAGGACGGCAGCGTCCACCTCGCCGACCTGTCGCCGGGCTGGACGGCGCTGGGGCTGTGGGGGCCGCGGGCGCGGCAGGTGCTCGAACAGGTAACCGACGCCGACGTGTCCAACGAGGGCTTCGGCTACTTTACGGGGCGCGAGCTGACCGTAGATGGCGTGCCGAGCTATGCGCAGCGCGTCTCCTATGCGGGCGAGCTGGGCTGGGAAGTTTACGCGCCAACCGAGTTTGGCCTGCACCTGTGGGATGTGCTCTGGGAGGCCGGGTCGCCGCACGACATCGTCGCCGCGGGCACGGGCGCTTTTGATTCGCTGCGGCTGGAGAAGGGCTACCGTCTCTGGGGCGCGGACATCCACCCCGGCCACCATCCGCTTGAAGCCGGGCTGGACTTTGCCGTGCGCGTGAACAAGGGTGATTTTATTGGGCGCGAGGCGTTGATGAAGGCAAAGGGGGCGGGGCTGTCGCGCAAGCTCTGCGCGCTCACGTTTGACGAACCGGGGTCGATGGCGATGGGTCGCGAGCCGATTCTCAGCGTGGATGATGGCACGCTTGGCGGCGGTATGCTCGGCTTTGTCACAAGTGCGAATTATGGCTACAGCCTGGGCCAGATGATTGCGTATGGGTATTTGCCAATCGAGCACGCGGAGCCGGGGACGCCGGTCGAGGTGGAGTATTTGGGTC
Source organism: Caldilineaceae bacterium (assembly GCA_965213535.1). Classification (GTDB taxonomy): domain Bacteria; phylum Chloroflexota; class Anaerolineae; order Caldilineales; family Caldilineaceae; genus JBCCFC01. The sequence continues at coordinate 6,512,716 of OZ243888.1, read as the reverse complement.
GTCGCCAGCGGGCGACGGTGCGGGCCGAGCCGCTCTTTGATGCGGAGATGGGGCGGCGAAACTGTAGAACGCAAATTGGATAGATTGATCTTCGTTCACCCAATCCGCGCAGCGCTACCAAACGGTTCTGACCCAATTGCGTTAGCGCAAATACATATTGGGGTATAACGAAATTCAAAGCTAATTCAAACAATTGGTTGTTACACTACCAACATTTGCTTGGTAAATAATCATGTGTAAGCCAGCTTAAATTGAGTATAGACAAATTAAATCAATTGTGCTTAAATGTTTGTACAAGTTTTGCATAAAGAAGAATGCACTAAATTCTTGTTAAGCGGTTATCGATCAGGTCAGGAGGGATGCACTTTAGTTAATTCTATCTGACCATCCACCTGTACAACTTAAAGGAAGCAATCTATGGCTACTTTCTCGCTTCGTAATTCGGACGCCTCCGGTATACTTTCCCATCAGCCCTCCACGGATTTAAGCAGCAGCGAGGGCATTATGTATGCACTCACTTCTCTGCGGGACGAAGATCCCAGCTTTGACAAGGTAATTTCCATGCGCCAAGTTCCCCGCGGGGAGACGGTGGCAACAGCGGATGATCTGACGCGCCGCATGTATGTGCTGGCGGAGGGCAAGGTCAACCTCGTTTGTACCAACAGCGAAGGGCGTCGGTTGGTGGTGGGGATGTTGGAGCCGGGCGCAATTTTTGGCGAAGGCGCGCTGGCCACCCACGGCGATCTCAACGTGGTGGCCGAGGCCGCCAGCGACGCCACGCTGTGGACGATTCCCGACAGCGAAGCGCGCAACGCCACCATGCAGTACCCGATTTTGGGTTGGGGGCTGCTGCAAACCTATGGCGAGCGTCTCTTCCAGGTGGAGAATAGCTTGGAGGATGTCGCTTACAAAAAGCTGCCGGAGCGTTTGGCTGGGCTGTTGCTCAACCTCTGCGACAGCACGGCGGGCGTTATCCGCGGCACCAGCCACCAGGCGCTGGCGGACCATTTGGGGACCTACCGCGAGACGGTAAGCGCCATCCTGCGCGATTTCAAGCGCCAGGGGCTTGTCGAGCTCGGCTACCGGCGAATCAACGTGCTGAACGTGGAAGAGCTGCGCAGCATCGCTGGCATTTGGGATTGGTAGCGGTAGATCGGTAGCAACGTTTGGGCTGTTACCAATCGAGCCAAACTGAAAGCCGGGCAAAACATCCGTCGCTGGTCAACTCAGCGACGGATGTTTTTGTCTTTGACAGCCTTTGGTTCCCTGTGGCAAATTACCCCCTCACGTTGCGCCTCATCTCGGCAGCAGGACGCCGCAAGATGTTTCCACTGCCGAGCACAAGTTGTTCCAGGCGCAGCGCGAATCACTCACCCCCGCACAATCCAAGCAGGAGCAGACGACCATGGCGCAGTACATCGGCGCAATCGATTCGGGCACAACGAGCAGCCGCTTTATCCTGTTTGATAAAGCGGCCAACCTCATCGCCAGCGACCAGCGAGCACACGAGCAGATTTTTCCGCGCAGCGGCTGGGTCGAGCACGATCCGCTGGAGATTTGGCAGCGCGTGGGCGAGACGATTCGCGCCACGCTGCAAACAGCCGATGTCGCTGCCGCCGATTTGGCCGCCGTGGGCATCACCAACCAGCGCGAGACGGCCATCCTCTGGAATCGCCACACGGGCAAGCCGATCCACAACGCCATTGTCTGGCAGGATTTGCGCACGGACGGGCTCTGCAATCGGCTCAAAGCCGACGGCCACGAAGAGACGATTTACCACAAGGCGGGCCTGCCGATTGCTCCCTACTTTTCGGGCACAAAAATTCGCTGGCTGCTGGATAACGTCGACGACGCACGCGCGCAGGCCGAGGCGGGCGACCTGCTCTTTGGCAACGTCGACGCATGGCTGCTCTGGCAGCTCACGGGCGGCCCCAACGGTGGCGTCCACATCACCGACGTAACGAACGCCAGCCGCACGATGCTGATGAATTTGGAAACGCTGGCCTGGGACGATGAGCTGCTGGACATCTTGGGCGTGCCGCGCGCCATGCTGCCCAAAATTCGCCCCAGCAGCGATCCCGCGCTCTACGGCCACACGCTGGCGGATGGCCCCTTCGGCGGCGAAGTCCCGCTGGCAGGCATTCTCGGCGATCAGCAGGCGGCGACGGTGGGGCAGACCTGCTTCGACGTGGGCGATGCAAAGAACACCTACGGTACCGGCTGCTTTATGCTGCTCAACACCGGCGAGGAATTGGTGCGCAGCGATAATGGCCTGCTCTCGACCGTGGCCTATCAGTTTGGCGATTCAGCGCCCGTTTACGCCCTCGAAGGCTCCATCGCCATGGCGGGCGCCACGGTGCAGTGGCTGCGCGACAACCTGAACCTGATCGACGATGCCGCCGAAACCGAAGCCATTGCCGAAAGCGTCCAAGACAGCGGCGGCTGCTACTTTGTGCCAGCCTTTAGCGGCCTCTTCGCCCCCCACTGGCGCGACGATGCCCGCGGCGTCATCGTCGGCCTGACGGGCTACGTCACCCGCGCCCACCTCGTGCGCGCCACCCTCGAATCGATCTGCTACCAAACCCGCGAAGTGCTGGACGCCATGAACGCGGACAGCGGCATGGACGTGCAGCACCTCAAAGTCGACGGCGGCGCGACGGTCAACGATTTTCTAATGCAGCTCCAGGCTGATATTCTGGGCGAAGAGGTGATCCGCCCCAGCATTTTGGAGACGACGAGCCTGGGCGCGGCCTACGCCGCCGGGCTGGCCGTTGGCTTCTGGGAGACGCTGGACGAGCTGCGCCAAAATTGGCGGGCAGATAAAACGTGGTCGCCTCAGAACGATAAACGGACGCGGGCCGAGGGGTACGCGCAGTGGAAAAAAGCCGTGCAGCGCACGTTAAATTGGGTGGAGGCGGAGTAGGTCGCCCGGGTAAATTTTGCTGCAGTTGCACATTTCTACAGTCAGATTGAAGATTGGGTTGGCTCCACGACCATCCAATCTTTAATCTCCGATCACTTAAACAACACTATTTATTCCCACTATACACTGCCCGTCCCCCGGCCCACTCCATCGAGGCATCTCATGGTCAACATTGTTGTTGTTTCCCACGTTCGGGAATTGGCGCACGGCGTCAAAGCCTTGGCCGACAGCTTAATGCAGTGCGGCGAGCTGACGACCGGGCGCGCGGCCTGCGTGCAGATCGCCGCCGTGGGCGGAATTGTGCGGGCGGATGGTCAGATCGGTATGGGCACGAGCGCCGAGGATGTGCGGCAGGCAATTTGCGGTGCGTGGAGCGACGAGGGCATGTTGCTTCTGTTCGACATCGGCAGCGCGCTGCTCAGCACCGAGACGGCGCTTGACCTGCTGACGGAGGCGGCGCGTGCGCGCTGTCGCATTGCTGATGCGCCGCTGGTGGAGGGAACAATTGCCGCGGCGATGGAAGCCAGCTTTGGCTGCGATTTGGATGCGGTATGTGCCGCCGCCGAAGCTGCGCGCGAGATGTGCAAACGGTAAGGCCACGAGTGTAGCCGTCACAAGGCCACAGCACAAGGCCACAGCACAAGGCCACAACGCAACTCCCCACACAGAACTTAGCCCCGTTCCGTGCTACGGTTGATGGACATCGCCAAATTCACGATTACTGCGGGTATGCTGCGGGTATGCTGCGGGATACTACGGGTATACTAGGGGTATATTACGGGGGAGCCTCGACCATGAATCGACAACAAACGCTGGACTTTTTGCGCACCGAGCCGGAGGTGGACGTGCTGGTAATCGGCGGCGGCATCAACGGCGCGGGGACCTTTCGCGATTTGGCGCTGCAGGGGCTGGACGTGCTGCTCGTCGAGCAGGCGGACTTTTGCTCCGGCTCCAGCGCGGCCTCGTCGCACATGGTGCACGGGGGGATTCGCTACCTGGAGAACGGCGAATTTCGGCTGGTGCGCGAAGCCGTGCACGAGCGCAATCGGCTGCTCAAAAACGCGCCGCAGTACGTGCAGCCGCTCGCCACGGTGATTCCCATGTTCAAGTGGTTCTCCGGCGCGCTCAACGCCCCGCTCAAATTTCTCGGCATCATGGATAAGCCCGCCGAACGGGGCGGCGCGATTATCAAAGCCGGACTGACGATGTACGATGCCTTCACCCGCGACGATACCGTGCCCGGCCACGAATTTACGCTGCGCAACGAATCGCTGCAAAAATATCCGCAGCTCAACTCCAAGATCGTCTGCACGGCGACCTACTACGATGCGGCCATGCACGCGCCCGAGCGCATCCTGCTCGAGGTAATTCTGGATGGCGAGGCGGCGGCGCAGCAGGCGGGCAACGTCGCCAAGGCGCTCAATTACGCGCCCGCTATCGACATCCAGGGCGACGCCGTGCTCGTGCGGGACGAATTTAGCGGCGAGACCTTGCGCGTGCGAGCCAGGCTCGTGGTCAACGCCGCCGGGCCGTGGATCGATCTGGTCAACCGCGCGCTTGACCAGGAGACCAACTTTATCGGCGGCACCAAAGGCTCCCACCTCGTGCTTGACCATCCCGAACTAAAGGCGGCCATCAGGGGGCACGAATTCTTTTTTGAAAACGAAGACGGGCGCATCGTGCTTGTCTACCCGCTGCGCGACAAGCTGCTTGTCGGTACCTCCGACATCCGCGTCGATACGCCCGAGGCGGTTGTCTGCACCGATGAGGAAATTGATTACTTCATCGGCCTCGTCAAGCGCATCTTTCCCGATATCGAGGTCAACCGCTCGCACATTGTCTATACCTATGCCGGCGTGCGCCCGCTGCCCGCCAGCGAGGCCAAGTCCGCTGGCCAAATCAGCCGCGACCACAGCATTCGCACGGTCGAGCCGAATGGGGAGTTGGCCTTCCCGATTCTTTCGCTCGTGGGCGGCAAGTGGACTTCGTTCCGCGCCTTTGCCGAACAGACGACGGATGCGGTGCTGGCCCGCTTCGAGCGGTCGCGCATCACCAGCACGGCGGACTTAGCGATTGGCGGGGGCGCCAACTATCCGCAGACCGACGCCGAGCGCCACAGCTGGCTGCGCGCGCTGGCCCAAGAAACGGAGTTGCCCCAGGAGCGTCTGGCTCAACTCTTCGAGCGCTACGGCACGCGCGCCCGCGATTTGGCCCGCTTCATCGCCGATTTACTCGATGCCGACCAGCCGCTGACGCACCACCCGGCCTACAGCCGCGGCGAAATTCAATTCCTCGCCCAGCACGAGGGCGTCGCCCACCTGGATGATCTGGCGATGCGCCGCACGCTGCTGGCAATGCTGGGCGAGCTGAGCTACGATTTAGTTGTCGAGCTGGCGGAAGTCACGGGTGGGGCGCTGGGCTGGGATGGGGCTGCCCAGCAGGCGGAAATCGAGCAGCTGCTGCGGCTGATGCGCGAGTCGCACCGGGTTGATTTACGCGAGCAGACGCTGGTCTAACTGTCGGCAGTACCAGCGCTTACCCTCTTCCAATTCAGCGGACATCCGATGTGTGCGGTATAATTCCGCAAACGCTTTGTGCACTCAGGAGAAATTTGTTTATGTCCGACGTCGTCTTTGACTTAATTCAGCAGGAAGAGCAGCGCCTGCGCGAGAAAATAGGGCTGATCCCGTCCGAGAACCACTTTTCGCCGGAGGTGGCGCGGGTGCTTTCGTCCGGCTTGTCCAGCAAGTACTCCGAGGGCTACGCCGGTCGCCGCTACTACGAGGGCAACCAGTTTATCGACCAGATCGAGACGCTGGCCATCGACCGGCTCAAAGAGCTGTTCGGCGTGCCCTTTGCCAACGTGCAGGCGCACTCCGGCTCGCCCGCCAACACCGCGATCCAGTTCGCGCTGCTGGAGCCCGGCAACACGATCATGGGCCTCTCGCTCGGCGGCGGCGGCCACCTGACGCACGGCCATCCCAAGGTTACCTTTTCCGGGCGCTACTTCAACTCGGTGCAGTACGGGCTGGACGCCAACGCCCGCATCGATTTTGATGCGCTCATGGCTCTGGCGAAAGAGCACCAGCCCAAGCTGATCATTGCGGGCACGACATCGTATCCCTTCACGCTCGACTTTGCCCGCTTCCGCGAGGTGGCCGACGCGGTGGGCGCGTGGCTGGTGGCGGACATTTCGCACATCACCGCCCTCGTGATCGGTGGCCAGCACCCCGACCCCGTGCCCCACGTCGATGTGGTGATGAGCACCACGCACAAGAGCTTCCGCGGCCCCCGCGGCGCGATGATATTGGTCACCGAGCGCGGCCTGGAGCGTGACGCAAAGCTGGGCAGCCAAATCAATTCCGCGATTATTCCCGGCCTGCAGGGCGGCCCGCACAACGCTTCCATTGCCGGCATCGCCATTGCGGCGGAGCAGGCGATGCTGCCCGGCTTCCAGGGCTACGCCCGCCAGATTCGCGCCAACGCCGAAGCGCTGGCCGGGGGGCTGCGCGAGCGCAACGTCCAGCTCGTCGGCGACGGCACGGAGAACCACTTGATGGTCGTCGATCTCACGCCCTACAGCGTTGGCCTGGGGACGCAGACCGCCTACGCGCTCGACGTGGCGGGGATTTACGCCAACCGCAATGCGATTCCCAACGAGCCGTCGTCGCCTTTTTATCCCAGCGGTCTGCGTATTGGCACGCCGCTCGTCACCACCCGCGGCATGAGGGAAATGGAGATGGGGCAGATCGCCGAGTGGATCGCGCGCGTGGTCGATCACGTCAAAGAATCGGTGCTGCCAGCGGACAAGAAGGCCCGCCGCTCGTTCGTCCAGCAGTTCCAGGCCAACGCCGATCAGGACGAGGCGCTGCTCTCGATCTGCGAAGAAGTCAAGGCCGTGGTGACGCGCTTCCCGCTCTTCGACCGCACGACGCTGGAGGTCGAGGAAGCGGTGCTGGCGTAGGAACCCCTCCCCCACCCTCCCCCCGGAGGGGAGGGAGCCGATTCGTCGTCAACGACTTGGTCGCTTCGAGCCCCGGCCGTCTCAACACAGCATCTCAACCTACAGACTCCCTTCTCCCGTAGCGGGGGAAGGGCCGGGGATGGGGGTCAAACACCGCCCTTCCCCCAACCAAATCCCACCCAAAGGACTCCCCATGACCCGCAAATTGCTCCCACTTTTGCTGACCCTGTCCCTGCTGCTGGCCGCCTGTACGGTCGCCACGCCCGCGGCCACGGAAACCAGCGCGGACGCTGCCGCCGAACCAGCGGAATCAACCGAAGCCGCTGGCGATGATATGACAGCAGCCGACTGCCCCGTCGAGCCGCTCGACCCACCGCAGGAGGTGACGGTGGCCTACGTGCCGATCATGAAGTTTGCGGCGATGTATGTGGCTGCCGAGCGCGGGCTCTTTGAAGCGTGCGGGCTGGAGGTGACGATTGAACGCGTGGCCTCCGGCACGGAAGCGATCGCGTTCCTGACGGAAGGCAGCATCGACGTGGGCGGCATTGCCATCGTGACATCGCTGTGGAACGGCTGGAGCCAGGGATTGGACTTGCGCATTATTGCACCGGGCGCGCTGGAGCCATTTGAGAACAGCCCGACCAAGCTGATTGCAGCAGCCGAGCTGGTGGAAAGCGGTGAGGTGACGGAACCGGCTGATCTCGAAGGGCGGGTCGTCGGCATTGCGGGGGGGCCGGGCAGCGGTGGCGAGTATCTGCTGGCCAAGGCGCTGGAGCGCGGCAGCTTGACCATCCGTGACGTAGAAATCGTGCAGCTTGGCAACCCGGACATGCCCGCGGCCTTTGCCAACGGCTCCATTGCCGCGGGCATCCTCGGCTCACCCTACGCCGATCAGGTCGTCGAAGCGGGCGACGGTACGGCCATCGCCGAAGATCTGACGCCGGGCTTGATGACCGTGGCCTTTGTCGGCTCCGGCGACTTTATCAACGAGCGCCCCGAAGTCGCCGAGCGCTTTGTGATTGCGCTGGCCGAAGCCGCGCGCCTGATGCAGGGCGACGATTACCTGAGCGAGGAAAATCTCGGCGCCTACCTCAGCTACGTTAATTCCACGGAGGAGGCCTTGCGCGCGGGCGAGCCGGTCGTTTACGATCCGAACGTGGTGATTCCCGTCGAGGGGCTGGCGGACGTCGAGCGGGTGCACCGCGAGAATGGGCGCACGGAATACGAGGAGCCGATTGATTTGGCATCGGTGGTGGATACGTCCTTTACGGAAAATGCGCGCGCGGTGTTGGGCGAGGTGGAGTAAGATTTTAACGCGGAGGCCGCGGAGACGGAGGCGCGGAGGCCGCGGAGGCCGCGGAGGGAAGAGGGGAGATGATTGAGCATTTCGCTCGCGCAGCGGTTGCTTCGACGCCGAATGTGGGAAACCTGGATGCGGTAACCGACCCAGCTTGCTATGTTTCCGTTTGGTCATCACCGCCTCAAAATTTCTCTCCGCGATCAAAATGATACTTATTTCTATTCTGTCCAGTCTTGGCTGTGATTTGGAAATTTGATACACGTTATGCGAACCAAACTAACCGTTGGCTGGCGCGAGTGGGTCTCTCTGCCGGAGCTGGGCATCAACACAATTAAGGCCAAGGTGGATACGGGCGCGCGCACATCGGCGCTGCACGCCTTTCGCGTGGAGCCCTTTACCGAAAATGGGATCACGCGCGTCCGCTTTGCGCTGCACCCGCTGCAAGAGCGGACGGATGTAGAGATCGTCGGCACGGCAGATGTGGTCGATCAGCGGATCGTTACCGATTCGGGCGGCCACCGCGAGCGGCGCTACGTGGTGCGCACGCCGCTGCGGCTGGGCGAGCAGGAGTGGGCGATCGAACTCACGCTTACGGACCGGGATTCCATGCGTTTTCGCATGTTGCTGGGCCGCACGGCCATGAGGGGGCGTATTCTCGTCGATCCGGGCCGCTCGTATTTGGTTGGAAAACCGCCGGCAGCGAAGCTGCTGCCCGCTCAGAACTCTTCAACCGCGGATGAACGCGGATAAACGCGGATAAACACGGATAAACACGGATAAACACGGGTTTTTATCGAGGTGAAGATTTTGGGCAGGCCCACGGACTCAACGCAAAGTCGTAAAGAGAGTCGGATGGACTTTCTTGGCTGGACAGGATTATCTATCTTCTATGAAGGCGGTCCCTGTCCAACCGATTTGTCCCCGCAAAATTACCTTTGCGCCTCCGCGCCTCCGCGTTAGAAGTTCTCTGGGTAAAAATTCTCAATTTATGTTTCCCATCATTCAAAGCTAGAAAGCGTTACGTTATGAAAATTGGCATTCTCTCGCGTGGGCCAGAATTATACTCCACGCGCCGCCTCGTCGAAGCCGCGGAGCAGCGCGGCCACGAGACGCAGGTCATCAACCCGCTGCTCTGCTACATGAACATTACGTCGAACCGCCCCACTGTCTATCAAAAGGGCAAGACGCTGGACGACTTCGACGCGATCATCCCGCGCATCGGCGCGTCGGTCACCTTTTACGGCGCGGCGGTGCTGCGCCAGTTCGAGGTAATGGGCGTCTATAGCCTCAACGAGTCGGTGGCGATCACCCGCTCGCGGGACAAGCTGCGCAGCCTGCAGCTGCTCGCGCGCAAGGGCGTTGGCCTGCCCGTAACGGGCTTTGCCCACTCGACGATCTACACGCAGGACCTGATCGACATGGTGGGCGGCGCGCCGCTGGTGATCAAGCTGCTGGAGGGGACGCAGGGCGTGGGCGTGGTGCTGGCCGATACGGAAAATAGCGGCAAGAGCGTAATCGAGGCGTTCAAGGGCTTAAACGCCAACATTCTCGTGCAGGAGTATATCAAAGAGGCCAAGGGCAGCGACCTGCGCTGCCTCGTCGTGGGTGGGCGCGTGGTGGCGACGATGCTGCGGCAGGGCAAGGAGGGCGAATTTCGCTCCAACCTGCACCGCGGCGGCTCGTCCAAGCAGGTGCGCATCAGCACCCAGGAGCGCACCACGGCCGTGCAGGCGGCCCAGATCATGGGCCTCAACGTGGCGGGCGTGGACATGCTGCGCGCCAACCACGGGCCGGTGGTGATGGAGGTCAACTCGTCGCCGGGGCTGGAAGGTATTGAAAAGGCGACGGAGAAGGACGTGGCGGGCGAGATCATCGAATTTATCGAGAAGAACGCCAAGCCGGGGAAGACGCGGACGCGGGGGAAGGGGTAGGGATAGTTGGAGTTTAGTAATTGGTAATTGGGTTGAGCGCAATGCCAGCCAGTTACCAATTACCCATCTCTACTTACTGCAAAAATGGAAACTTTCATTCTTGGCGGCGTCGACATTCCCCCCGGCGAGCGCGCCACCATCGAACTGCCGCTGGCCCGTTTGTACACCGTGACGGACACCATGCTGCCGGTACACGTGGTGCGCGGGCGGCGCGACGGGCCGCGTCTGCTCGTCTGCGCGGCGCTGCACGGCGACGAGATCAACGGCGTGGAAACGATCCGGCGGCTGCTGCGGCTCAAGCTGCTGCGGCGGCTGCACGGCACGCTGATTGCCGTGCCCGTGGTCAACGTCTACGGCTTCCTCAACCGCTCGCGCTACCTCCCCGATCGGCGCGATCTCAATCGCTCCTTCCCCGGCTCGACCAACGGCTCGCTGGCCTCCAGCCTCGCGCGCACCTTTATGGACGAAGTCGTCGACCACGCCACCCACGTGGTGGACCTGCACACGGGATCCAATGGGCGCACCAATTTGCCCCAGGTGCGCGCCGCCATCGATGACGAGGAGACGGCACGGCTGGCCAAAATTTTTGGCGCACCGGTGATCATCGACGCCAAACTGCGCGAGGGTTCGCTACGGGCGGCGGTGTCGGCGCGCAGTGGGGGAGCGCAGGGCGTGCCGATGCTGCTCTACGAAGCGGGCGAAGCGCAGCGCTTTGACGAAACGGCGATTCGCGTCGGTCTGCGCGGCGTGCTAGCGACGATGCGCGCGCTGGAGATGCTGCCGCGCCCGGCCATCATGCGCGCCGCGCTGGGGCCCTTGCGCGAGCCGCTGATCGCCCGTTCCTCGACGTGGATGCGCGCGCCGCGCAGCGGAATGCTGCACGCCCCCGCTGCGCTGGGGGCCAACGTAAAGCAGGGCGAGCGGATTGGCGCGATCAGCGACCCCTTTAGTCAGCACGAAGAGCCGGTCGTCGCCACCATCAGCGGCATCGTGATTGGTCGGCTCAACGTGCCGCTCGTCCACCGCGGCGACGCGCTCTTCCACATTGCCTCGCTCGAAGCGGGCGGCGTGCAGGAGATTATCTACGAGGAGATGGCGGAGTCGATTGAGTTTGGGGACGAGGATACGGTGGAATGAAAATTAGCGCGCGCAACGTCTCGAAAATTTTCCCCTCGCCGAGCGGCCCCATCACCGCGCTGTACGACTTTGATCTCGACGTGGCGGCGGGCGAATTCGTCTGCATTGTCGGCCCCTCCGGCTGCGGCAAATCAACCTTCCTGCGCATCCTCGCCGACCTGGAGCCGCTGACGAGCGGCGACATCACCATCGCGCCGGGCGACGACCCCGGCAAACCGCGCGCCAACGTTGTCTTTCAGGAGTACGCGATTTTCCCGTGGAAGACCGTGATCGACAACGTGGCCTTTGGCTTGCAAATGCGCGGCGTCGACAAGCAGACGCGCGCCGCCGTGGCCGAAGAGTGGCTGGCGAGGGTCGGCCTGCGCCACTTTGCCCACAGCTACCCCCACCAAATCTCCGGCGGTATGAAGCAGCGCGTCAGCATCGCCCGCGCGCTGGCGAACGACCCGGACGTGCTGCTGATGGACGAGCCGCTGGGCGCGCTCGACGCGCAGACGCGCACCGTCCTGCAGGAGGAGCTGCTGCGCATCTGGGAGGAGACGCGCAAAACCGTTGTCTACATCACCCACTCCATCGACGAAGCCGTCCTCCTCGGCGACCGCGTTGTGCTGATGACGGCGCATCCCGGCACAAAAAAGGCCGAGTTCACAGTCGAGCTGCCGCGCCCGCGCACGCTGCAAACGACCAACACCGCTGGATTTCGGGATTTGAGCTATGCAATTTGGGAGTCGCTGCAGGGCGAAGTCATGCGCGCGCTGGCGCAGCAGCGGGGGGAAGGGTAGAGAACTCAACTCACCTGCCGCTGGCGATGCACATACTCATCCAGTAAGTTTCGGATCATCCGTTGATACGGTGCATCCAACTCCTGCCCTTTCTGCCGAAAAAAGTTGACCGTGTCGCGCGTCAAGGTAATAGTAATGCGTTCAGTGTTGTCATCTTTGAAAATTAGCGCTTCAGACGGTGGCAGAAAATCCTCTACCTCGCGGATTCTACCAAACGTGCCTTCAACGATTTTATCTTGTTTATATTCGCCGTTCATATAGTCTTCGCTCCTTGCGCCAATAGCCAGCGCCAAAAATCCGAATTCTTCCCTCGCGGTAAGTAAAACGCACCGTGCAAACGCGCTCCTCAACTGCGCCGACGCAAAAATAGCGGATCTCCGTTTCCGTGCTGTGGTCGAGGTCCTCGTAAATAATTCTTTGAGAATCTGCAAACGCCAGTTGTGCTTTTGAGAAAGAGATGCCGTGCTTCCGCTGGTTGGCTTGGTCTTTGTCTTCATCCCATTCAAATGTGACACTCATGGTCTAAAGTGCGTGCAAAATGAAAACAAGAGTTCGCGGTCTAAGTGACTGTCACTGTCCATAGCAGGACAGCTTACTCCATTTTGTCTGGACAGTGACTGTCACTGGCTCCTCAAACTCCTGTTCTCGACGCAACTTTACTTTAAGTATACAAAACGCGCTTGCTTGCATCAAATTGATACATATAAGAAATATGTTGAAGTGTAATACAGACAAATCGAGAAAAGCAATCTTTGCTTCCCCTCTCTACTTCGGGTAGACTAATACCCAACAAATCCCCGTCTTTAATCATCGACTGAGCTTCCCATGAATCGTTCTGGCAATCGACCCGGCGTCGTCGGGCAACCCGTTGCCCACCAACAAATTCGATACGGCTTTGACCAGCTGACCACGCTGCTCGCCCACACCCTGGGCCCAGCGGGCGGCGCGGTCGCCAATTTTCAGGAGGGGCGCAACAAAGTTGAGCTGCTGGACAATTCGGCGACAACCGTGCGCCGCATCCTCGGCCTGGGCAGCCCCCAGCGCGACATCGGCGCGATGATCGTGCGCGGGCTGGTTTGGCAGGTCGGCGAGCGGGTGGGCGACGGCGGGGCAACGGCGGCGGTGCTGGCGCGCGCGCTTTACCACGAGGGGCTGAAGCTGCTGGCGGCGGGCTACAACCCGGCCATTTTGGAGCGCGGCATCCGGCGCGGTTTGCAGATTACGCTGACGGCGCTGCACGAGCAGGCACGCACCGTCGTGACGGAGGACGAGCTGGCGGGCGTGGCGCGCACGGCCATCGGCGGCAGCAGCGCGGGCGGCGACAATTTGGCCGCCGTGCTGGGCGAAATGGCTTACCTGCTGGGGCCGGACAGCCACCTCGTGATCGAAAAATATGTTGCGCCCTATTTGCAGCGCAGCTACGTGGCGGGGGCGCGCTACAAGGCCAAAATTAGCTCCATGTATTTCTACAGCGAGGGGCTCTACAAGCGCGCTGTGCTGGGCACACCCGTTGTGGCGCTCGTCAACGAAGCGCTCAAGCGGGCCGATCAGGTGGTGCCGATTTTGGAAGCGGCGCTGGCTCTAAAGGCGAAGACTTTACTCCTCGTCGCCCACGGCGTCAGCGACGAGGCGCTCAACGTGCTGGTCGCCAATCAGCAGCGCGAGAAAAAGGAGAAGCAGCTCGATATTCTCAGCGTCAAGCCCAGCGCCGTTGGCGACCAGCGCAGCTGGGCTTGGCAGGATCTGGCGCTGCTCACCGGCGCGACGGTCGTGGGCGGCGACGGCGGCCGCGGAGCCAACCGCTTGCGCGTCGACGACCTGGGCCGCGCCCAGCGCGCCGAATTTGGCGGCGACGCGCTCGTGCTGCTCACCACGCCGCAGAAGCGCGATGTGGTGCAGCAGGAGCTGGCCAACCTGCGCAATCGGCTCGAGCGTACGCCGCTCAACGACGACGACCACCCCAAGCTCGTCGAGCGGCTCTCGACGTTGACGGGCGGCGTGGGCGTGCTCAAGGTGGGCGCGCACAGCAAGCTGGAGCGCGAGCAGCTGGAGGATGTGGCCGAGCGCACGTGGAAGGTGCTCTCGGCGGCGCAAAAGGGTGGCGTTGTCGCGGGCGGCGGGGCAGCGTTGCGACACTGTGCCACCGCGCTCGACGCCGCCATCGAGCGCGGCGAAGTCGACGACGCGGATCTACCGGGCGCGCGTCTGGTCGTCTCGATGCTGGCCGCGCCGCTGCTGCAAATTCTAGGCAACGCCGGCGTCGAATCGCCCGCCAGCGAAGCCCAGCGCATCGCCGACGCCGGTGCGCCCGCCACCTACGACGTGCTGCGCCACCAGCGCATCAACGCCGTCGACGCGGGCCTGCTCGACGTGGTCGACGTGCTCGAACGCGTCCTGCACATCGCCACCAGCAGCGCGATCACGGCGCTGACAACGGACACGATTGTCTACCGACGCCAGCCGGGCCAGAGCACGACGCCGGTTTAACCTTTGCGATTTGCTTGTCCCGACGCTCTGCGTCGGGATGCCTCCTCGACGCTCTGCGTCGCCGCTTGACCGGCAATGAGACAAGCGATGAGACATAGGTCTTCTACGACGTTGCCGGGTTTCCCAAACCGCATCGCGTCTGTCGAGTTTCTTACGTAGCGGAGCGTACGTGACCTACGTAAACTGCATTGACCGAACCAATCCCTCGTAAATCTAAAATTCAAAATTCTCCCGATGCCTACCATTCTTTCTTTGACTCAACTCCAAACCGATCTCTGGGGCGCTGGCCCCGAAGGTCTTTTTTTAATTGACGCCGACGGCGGCACAACCGCCACGCCGCAGCCCGAACAGGAGCTTTACTGCTGCGGCGCAGCGGACGACCGGCTGCTCGTCGGCGGCTTGCCACACGGCACGGCCTACACCTTTGCCGAAGCCGCGCGACGGGGCGAGAGCTGGCAGGCTTCGTGGATGGATGGGGTGGCCGCGCCCGTGCTCTGCTTCGCCGCCGATCCGCGGATCGGCAAGACGGGCGTGGTGCTGGCGGGGACGGCGGGCGGCGGCGTGCTGCGCTCCGCCAATCGGGGACAGGGCTGGGCCACGGTCAACTTTGGGCTGCTGGATTTTACGGTGCTGGCGCTGGCATGGGCCCCCGTTCCACCCGCCGACCAATGGCCGCAGTGGGAAGTTGTTTTTGCCGCCACGGAGGAGGGCGTCTACCGCTCGCCAAGCGGCGGGCGCGGCTGGAAGCGCTGCGACGGGCTTTCCGGCGTGGTGCAGACCCTGGCCGTGGCGCGTGATTTTCACGCACAAGATCGCGAAGCCAACCCCAATGCGAGCGTCGTGCTGGCGGGGACGGAGGGCAACGGCCTCTGGCGCGCCGAGGACGGCGGGCGCTGCTTTAGCCGCGTCGAGGAAGCGCCGCAGCAGGTGGATGCGCTGGTCGCCGGCGAGGACGGCTGGCTGCTGAGCGACGGGGCGCAGCTCTGGCAGTCGGTGGACGGGCTGACGTGGTCGCCGCTGCCGGAGCAAGCGCCGGCGCTGGTCTTTTTGGCAACGGAGAATGGCGTTTACGCGGGCGGCGCGGAGGGTGTGTCGCGGGTGGAGGGGGCCTAGCTCGAAATCGTCACGTCTCGCTGGCCAAAGATGATTTGGCGGCTGGTGCGAATAAATTCGTGATCGCGACCGGCTACATCCGCGCGCCAAACATGTCGCCAGAAGCGGTTGGCCGCCCCGTGGCTGCGGGCGAGCGAGATGCTGTAGGGCTGGCCGCCGAGCCAGTTGCGCAGAAAGACAAACAAACTCGGCTCCGGCATCCAGTTGACGCCCAGCGCGCCATTGACGGTCTGTGCCCCCAGCGCCAGCCAGGTTGGCGCAAGCGAGGCCCCGTGGCAGTTGACGCCGTAGATCATGCGCAGGTTGAGCGCGCTGGCGTCCGCGCGGTAGCGGGCCAGCAGCGCATCAAAGGTTTCCGCGCCCACGTGCGTTTGCCCGCGGTGGCCGACGAGCGCGCCCGCCAACCCGTGCACGAGCAGCAGCACATCCACCTGATGGGCCGCGCTGCAGTCCAGCAGCGCTTGGGCCAGCTTGGGGCCGGTGGCGTCGGCATCCTCCAGGATAAGTACGCGGTCGTAGCGGCGGTGGGCGCCGAGCGCGCGCAGCAGCAGCTTGGCATACTCCTCGGTTGTCCAGTCGATCGCGTTCATCGCCCACGGCGGCAGCTTGAGGCCCGCAATGTGGCCCACATTTTCGAGCAGAACGACAAGCGCCAGCGGCTGCTTTTCGTCTGGGATATCCCCAGCGAGAACCCCCTGCTTTGCGGTTGCTTGTGACGTGCTCATCACCGTGCTCATCACCTTGGTCATCATTCGTCCTCGCCCTGGGTGAGGCGCACCTCGAAGTTGTCCACCAGCTCGTCGATGTCCTCGATCAATTCCTCCCAGTCGTCCGAGAGAAAAACGCGCTGGGCGTCCTCGGCGCTCTCCAGCTCGCCGCCGCTGATAATCTGCGGCGAATCACCGTAGATTGTGTACCAGACGTCGGCAATGCGAAAGCCAAGCTTCGCCAGCCCCGGCGCGAGCCGGTTGGCCAAGTATTCCTGCGCCTGCTGCTCGCGCCCTTCGATCATGTCGTAGCTAATTCGTACTTTTACCATGTTTGCAATTTCTAGAAAACGTGCTTGGGTCGATGTGAGTAAAATCAGGATAGCACCAAATCATTAGAGAGCGGTGAATTGAGGATTGGAAGTACCGCGCAACCGCCCGATCTCCAACGTAACGATTCAGTCCTCACCCCCAACCCCTCTCCCGTCTTGAGAGAGGGGAGCCGTTTTCTCCGCAGTCATAAAGAGGGTTGGGCAGGAGTCCAAACGTTACTCTTCAATTACCAATCGCCAACCTCCAATCGCCAACCTCCAATCGCCAACCTCCAATCGCTTCCTCAATCCCCCGCCAAGACCACTTCCGGCAGGCGAATTTGAGCGTCGCGCTGGAATTCGTCGACGGAGATGCGGCGCAGGAGCCAGATGGCGATGAGCAGCCCCAGCGCCTCCAGCGCAAAGACGGCGACGTAGCCCGCCTGCGTGCTGCCGGTGAGCAGCCAGAGCGCGTCGCGCAGAGCGCCGCTGACGAGGTTGCCCAACGCCTGCCCGGCAAAGTTGGCCACGCCCCACGCGCCAATGTAGAGCCCCGCCGCGTTGGGCACCGTCATATCCAACATCAGGCTGAGGTTGCTAACCGTCATTAGCCCGCCGCCGAGGCCGAGCAGAAAAACGGCTCCGCGAAAGAGGTCAACGGCCTGCACGAAGCTCGTCGCGGCAATTAGCACAAAGGCAACCGCCGCCGTGGCCGCGCCCCAGTTGGCGACGGCTCGCTTGCCCACAAACCTGGTCAGCGGCACGCCAAGCAGCAGCGTTACAAAGACGCCCAGCCCCCACAGCGAGGTAAGCCGCGAGGTTTGCGCTACGCTCATCTGGAGCACGTCGCCACCAAAGGGCTCAAGCAGCACGTCCTGTGCGTGGATGCTAACGAGAACGATCAGCAGATAGACGAAAAAGCGCCGCGCGGAGCGGCTGCCGCTGACGGTGCGCCACGCCGCGTCCAGGCGGGTCGCGCTGTGCTGCGGATTGTCCGGCAGCGGCGACTGCGCGCGCGCCGGCTCGATGCCCGCTGCACCAAAGAGCACCAGCGCGCTGGCAACAAGCCAGACCGCGCCAA
Source organism: Caldilineaceae bacterium (assembly GCA_965213535.1). Classification (GTDB taxonomy): domain Bacteria; phylum Chloroflexota; class Anaerolineae; order Caldilineales; family Caldilineaceae; genus JBCCFC01. The sequence goes on along the minus strand of OZ243888.1, from coordinate 6,494,980 downwards.
ATGCCGTGTAGAGCGCGTCCACGCTGAAAGGGTCCAGCAGCAGCGACAGAGTGTAGCTGGTGGCGATGGTGGACAGAATCATCGCCGTCCACATAACGCTGACTGTGCCGCTGCGCCAGCCGGGGCGCTCGTCGCTCAGCTCCGTCAGCAGCGACAGATAGCTCACGGAGGCCACGTTGACGCCGATGCCCCACACGGCAAAGGTCGCCACGGCGGCAAGCAGCCCCACAGCGAAATTCTCCGGCAGCAGGTAGGCGGCGTGTGCCGTGAAGTAGCTGCCAAAGGAGGCCATCAACCCGCCGATCAAAATCCACGGCGAGCGATAGCGCCCCCACAGCGGGCGACCGTCCGACCACGCGCCCATCGTCACCTGCAGCGGCGAGAGCAGGTAGGGCAGGGCCACCAGCGCGCTCACCAACAGCGCCGAGAGCCCCATATCGGCAATCATAATGCGGTTGAGCGTGCTGGTAACGGGCACAACGGTAATCGACACGCCCACGTGCACCATCGCCAACTGAACAACGCGTCTCCAATTCATTCGGAGATTATAACACGGGGCGGGGGGAGGCTGTGTATGGCGTATTTCTTATTGTTTATTCCAGCGCTCGCTCCCCAGCAGCTTGCGACCCAGCGGCGTTAACTCCGCCGTTTGGCCGTGGCGCGGCTCGCGTTCGCGCGGATCGCCGGGAAAGGCTTTGCCCTGGGGCGGCAGCCGATTTTGCCAGGCGTGAACGCGCTGCTGGCGCTCGTCTTCGCTGCGCGGGGGGAACATGGTGATGTATTGGGCCAGCCGCGGCGTGTTGCTGCGGTTGCGGCTGTTGCCGTGGGGCAGCAGGCTGTGCCAGATCAGCAGGTCGCCCGCCTGGCCGGGAATGGTCTGGATGTCCAGCCCCGCGGGGTCGGGGCGGCGGGGGTCGCGGTCGGCGGGCTGCGTTTTGACCCAATCGGCTATGCGATTGTGAAAGCCGGGCGTGCACTGGAAGCCACCCTGCTCGGCGCTGGTGTCCGCCAGATAGAGCACGCCCTGCACCTGGAAGGGCAGCGGCCCCTGCTCAAAGTCGATCTGCGAGGTGTCCAGGTCCCAGTGGTACATGCCCTGGTAGTCCCAATCGGGCTGGCGCGCGGGCGGGTTCATGTTCGCGCGATCAAAGCTGACCCAGAGATCGTCGCGCCCCCACACGTCGGCAAACGCGCCGTGGACGCGCGGATGCTGCCGGTTGTCCCACAGCGACTGGTCGTGGTACATCTCCAACATGCCAGCCCGGCTAATCGGCGCGTGATACCACGCCTCGCGGTCGTCGCGCTCCACGTCGATAAAATTCCAGATCGCATCGATCACCGCCTCCAAATTTTTCGGCGGCACGGCGTTGTGGACAATGACGTAGCCGTTCTCCTCCCAAAACGCACGGTCCTCCGGCGAAAGGACCTGGTCTTTGCGGTCGACAACCATAAACTCCTCCTTTGATTTGACTTCGGTGTACATTGTACGTAACGAAAAGATTTCAGAGATGATCCACGAAGGGCAAGAAGAGACACGAAGGAAGACCGTCGATATTTTTTCTTCGTGCTCCTTCGTACCCTTCGTGCCCTTCGTGCCCCTCGTGGATCGATTCTTTCTGCTTCGTAGCGGTAGCAAATGTTGAATGCTTGGGGATTCCCGTGTACGCTCATTATACCGCATTTGTGATGAATGAGCATCCGGAGAAAATTTATGCCCGTCAGCGTGTTTGACTTATTTAAGATCGGCATCGGTCCGTCCAGCTCGCACACCGTGGGCCCCATGCGCGCGGCGCGACAGTTTGCGCTGCGGCTGCGCGAGCAGGGTTTGCTGGCCCAGACCGAGCGCGTACAGAGCGAGCTCTTTGGCTCGCTGGGGCTGACGGGCAAGGGCCACGGCAGCGACAAGGCCGTGCTGCTCGGCCTCGAAGGCGACCAGCCCGACCACATCGATCCGGCCACGATTCCCGACCGATTGGCGCACATCCGCCGGGGCGGGCGGCTCTCGCTGCTGGGCGAGCGCGAGGTTGGTTTTGTGGAAAAGCGCGATCTGCTTTTCCGTAAAAAGGCGCTGCCCTTCCACCCCAACGGCATGGTCTTCACGGCTTATGGTGATGCCGTAGCTGGCTCTTTTGGCAGTGAGGCCGAGCCGCTGCTGCAAAAGACCTACTACTCTGTTGGCGGCGGCTTTGTCATCGACGAGGCGGCGAGCGGAGCCGAGCGCGTCAAGGACGATAGCACGCCGCTGCCCTACCCCTTCACCACGGCGCTGACGCTGCTCGAACTGTGCCGGACGCACCATCTGTCGATTGCCGAAATTATGCTGGCGAACGAGCGGGCGTGGCGCAGCGAAGCCGAAATCCGCACGGGGCTGCTGCAAATTTGGGTCGTGATGCAAGATTGTATCGCCAGCGGCTGCCAAGGCGAAGGAATCTTGCCCGGCGGGCTCCACGTGCCGCGGCGGGCGGCGGCGCTTCACAAAAAGCTGCACGCAGCCAAAGAGTCCAGCGACCCGCTAGAGGTGATGGATTGGGTCAACGTCTATGCGATTGCCGTAAACGAAGAAAACGCGGCGGGCGGGCGCGTCGTCACCGCGCCAACCAACGGGGCAGCGGGGATCATCCCGGCGGTGCTCAACTACTGGTGGCGCTTCCGCGCGCCACAAGATGAGCCGGAAAACCAGCGGGTGCGCGAGGACGGCGTCGTCGATTTTCTCCTGACGGCGGGCGCGATTGGAATTTTGTACAAGGAGAATGCCTCCATTTCGGGGGCGGACGTGGGCTGCCAGGGCGAAGTGGGCGTGGCCTGTTCAATGGCGGCGGGGGCGCTGGCCGCGGTGCTGGGCGGCACGCCGGGGCAGGTCGAAAACGCGGCGGAGATCGGCATGGAGCACAATCTCGGCCTCACCTGTGATCCAATTGGCGGGCTGGTGCAGATTCCCTGCATCGAGCGCAACGCCATGGGCGCCGTCAAGGCCATCAACGCCGCGCGCATCGCCCTGCGCGGCGACGGCACGCACTTTGTCGCGCTGGACAAGGTGATCAAGACGATGCGCGAGACGGGCCGCGACATGAAGACCAAGTACAAGGAGACGGCGCGCGGCGGTTTGGCCGTCAATGTAATTGAGTGTTGAACTTCCCCCGGCGAAAAATTTACGGTAGACCGTAAGGCTGTCCACTTCGACAGAGAACGTCGTGTGCTATGATTATTTATCGGATGAAATCAGAAGGCTTTCGCCAGCGTTTGCTGGCTCGAAGCTCCCAATAAAGGCAAATTTGGCTACTTACCTACTGCTTATTCGACACGGCCAGAATGACTGGGTCGGCACTAACAAGCTGGCCGGGCGCACGTCGGGCGTCCACCTAAACGACCACGGGCGCGAGCAGTCGCAGGCGCTGATCGAGGTGCTGCGCGATCAGCCGATTACCACCGTCTACTCCAGCCCGCTGGAGCGCTGCCAGGAGACGGCGCAGCCGGTAGCCGAAGCGCTGGGCCTGCCTGTGCAGGAAGAGACGGGCGTGCTCGAAATCGACTTTGGCGAGTGGCAGGGCCAGAGCCTGAAGGATTTATCCAAGCTGCCGGATTGGAGCAAGGTACAGCACAGCCCCTCCACCTTCCGCTTTCCCGGCGGCGAGACGTTTACCGAAGCGCAGGCGCGCGCCGTGGCCACGCTAGAGCGGTTGCGTCGCCAGCACGAGAACGAAGTCGTGGCAATCTTTAGCCACAGCGACGTGATCCGCCTTTGCATGGCGCACTATATCGGCACACCGATGGACCTGTTCCAGCGCATCGCCATCGACACCGCATCGATCAGCGTGCTGGGCTTCCACGACGACCGCGTTATGGTGCTGGGCGTCAACCGCACGGCGGCGATGCCCAAGCTAGATCCAACACCCAAGGATGAAAAAAGCGACGGGGCAAAGGACGATGAGACAAAGGACAGCGAAACAAAGGACGATTAGGCAAAGCAGCAGGATGAGCAGGGTTAGCAGCATTCGCTAACGCTTAAGAGTAAATATAGACCCATGAATGACTTTAATCGCGATCTCAACCCTGTGCAGCACCTGGTGGCGGATGCCATTGGCGAGCCGGGCAAGCGTACCTTCTTTATACAGGCCCGCAGCGGCGGCGACCTGATTAGCTTGGTGTTGGAAAAGCACGAAGTAGCCAATTTAGCTATCAGTATTTTGCAGCTGCTGGAAGAGCTAGAGGAAAAGTATCCCGATCTGCCCGCCGTCAGCGCCATCTCGGCCAACCTTTATCCCGAGCAGCCCGTGGACCCAGACTTTCGCGTGGGCCAGCTGATCGTGGGCTACAGCGAAGAGGACGACCGCATCTGGCTGATCGCCAAGGCGCTGATCGTGGACGACAGCGGCTCCATTGTTGACCCCGAAGAGGGCGACGTACCCACCGTGCGCCTCGTCGCCACGCGCGATCAGGTGCGCGCCATGAGTGACCACGCGCTCGAAGTGGTGCAGCGTGGGCGGCCCGTCTGCCCGCTCTGCGGTCGCTCCATCGACATCGACGGCCACTTCTGCCCCCGCACGGACGGCCACGCCATGCCGATTGTGCTGTAGCAATCGGAATAGTAAACAAGCATAAATTGACAGATAATGCGCTAGAATCGCCAATTCCCACGTAAAGGCGCGGAGACAAAAAGGCTGTTTTTGTCTCCGCGCCTTTACGTTGAGTTCCTCATCATGCCCTCATCCAAGCTTGATCCCAATTCAAAACTGTGATACAGATAGAGGCAGCAAATTGCGTTTGCGGCCTCTATTTTTTATTCACTACCCATGAGTCAATCTATCCCTCCATTTGATTTTGCGGACGACGCAGAAAACGACGCAGCAGATGTTGTGCAGCTGCACGAAGAGAACGTGCTCAACGTACTGGCCCACGGCGAGATCGAGGAGCGCGGTCTGCTGCCCTACAGCTCCAACTACAGCTTTCTCGTCACCGTTAGCGGCTGTGAAGCGCCGCAGGCGTTGAGCCCGAATGTCGATGATAGCAAAGATGATCACAGCAAAGAGTTGGACGACAGCGAGCCGCTGGTGTTGCCCGCTGTCTACAAGCCACGGCGGGGCGAGAACCCGCTGTGGGATTTTCGCAGCGGCACGCTCTGCCAGCGCGAGGTAGCCGCCTACACGATCAGCCACGCGCTTGGCTGGGGCCTCGTGCCGCCCACCGTTCTGCGCGACGGGGCGCACGGCGTCGGCAGCGTTCAATTCTACGTGGCCAACGACGAAGACAGCCACTACTTCACCGTCCAGGACGACGCCCGCTTTACCGAGACGACGCGACGGTTGGCCCTCTTTGATTTCATTATCAACAATGCCGACCGCAAGAGTGGCCACTGCCTCGTGGGCGCGGACGAGCGGCTGTGGGCCATCGATCACGGCATCTGCTTCCACACCGAATACAAGCTGCGCACCGTGATCTGGGAGTACAGCGGCGAAGCCATCGCCGACGATCTGCTCAACGATCTGTCGCGCTTCCACGATCAAGCCGTCAGCGAGAATAGCGAGCTGCGCCAGCAGCTCTGCCCCCTGCTGGACGACAACGAGTGCGACGCACTCGTCCGCCGCACCGCCGCTCTGCTGCGCCAGCGCTCCTACCCGTCGCAGCATCCCCACCGCCGCAATTTTCCCTGGCCACCGATTTGATAAAGTAATTGGGGCTCTTCGCGGGATAGTGTACTGACGGCAATCTTTGATAGTTCATGGTGCGTAGTGCGTAGTGCGTATACCGGTACACGCACTACGCACCACGAATTATCTCGCTGGTACACTTTGGCGCAAAGACCCGTAATTATAAATAGCTTAATCGCAAATCCGAAGGAGTTCAACTTGAAAGCTGTCGTCATGGCGGGCGGCGAGGGGTCGCGCCTGCGGCCGCTCACCGTGGGCCGACCCAAGCCCATGGTTCCCATTGCCAACAAGTCGGTAATCGGCCACATCTTTGATCTGCTCAAGCATCACGGGCTAACCGACATTCTCGTTACGCTGCGCTACATGGCCTCTAGCGTGGAGGATTTCTTCGAGGACGGCAGCAGCCTCGATCTCACGGTGCGCTACTCGGTGGAGGATAAGCCGCTGGGCACGGCGGGCAGCGTGCGCTACTGCGCCGATCAGCTGGACGACGACACCTTTCTCGTGATCAGCGGCGATGCGCTGACCGACGTGGATTTGAGCGAGGTCGTGCGCGTGCACAAAGCGCGCGGCGCGGCGGCAACGCTGGTGCTGGCGCGCGTGGCCAACCCGCTCGAATACGGCGTGATCGTCACCGACGACGAGGATCACATCACCCAATTCTTGGAAAAGCCCGGCTGGAATGAAGTGATCTCGGACACGGTCAACACCGGCATCTACGTGCTCGAGCCACACGTGCTCGAGCGCATCCCCACAGATCGGTTCTTCGATTTTTCCAAGGATTTGTTCCCCCTGCTGCTCGAAGCGGGCGAGCCGCTCTACGGCCACGTCACCGACGGCTACTGGTGCGACGTGGGCAACGTGGAGGAGTACGCGCGCGCCACGGGCGATCTGCTGCACGGGCAGGTCAATCTCTCGCAGCCGATTGGCCAGCACATCGGCGGCGGCGTCTGGGTGGGGCGCGACGTGGAAATTGCGCCCAGTGCCCAACTCTTTGGCCCCATCTATCTCGGCAACGAAGTCAAAATCAAGGGCGATGTAGTTGTCCACGGCCCCGCCGTGATCCGCGACTACACGATTGTGGACGCCCACACGCGCATCGAGCGCAGCATCATCTGGCGCAACAGCTACATTGGCGAATCCTGCGAGCTGCGCGGCGCAATTTTGGGGCGACAGTGCACAGTCAAATCGCACGTGTCGGCGTTTGAGGGCGTGGTGGTGGGCGAAAGCTGCGTCTTGGGCGAGGGCAGCACCATCTACGCCAACGTCAAGCTCTGGCCGCGCAAGGAAATCGAGCCGGGCGCGACGGTTAAGGAGAGCATTATTTGGGGCCACCGCGGGCGGCGCGAGCTCTTTAACCGCTTTGGCGTCTCCGGCGTGGTCAATGTCGATCTCACGCCGGAGTTTGCGGCCAAGGTGAGCGCCGCACTGGGGGCCACGCTGGAAAAGGGCAGCTACGTGGCCGTCAACCGCGACGTGCACCGCACCTCGCGCATGCTCAAGCGCGCGCTGATCAGCGGCCTGCCCGGCGCGGGCATCCACGTGTGGGATGTGGGAACCGTGCCCGTTCCCGTGCTGCGCCACTTCGTCCACCACCGCGAGGATACGTCGGCGGGCATCAACGTGCGCCTCAGCCCCTTTGATCAGCGCGTGGTGGACATTCGTTTTCTCGACGAGAACGGCCTCAACTACAGCCAGCCCGCCGAGCGCAGCGTGGAGCGCGCCTACTTCCGCGAGGATTTCCGTCGCGCCTATCTCGACGAAATCGGCGTCATCAACTACGCACGCGATTCGGTACAGGCTTACATGCAGGACTTTCTGGGCCACGTCGATGCCGAACTTATCCGCAGCGCGGGCTTCCAGCTTGTGATCGACTACTCGCACGGGCAGGCCGCCGAGCCGCTGGCCGATATTTTGACGCAGCTTGGCGTGGACGTTGTGCCGCTCAACGCGCGCGTCAGCGAGGCCAAGCTGGCCGTGCTGGAGCAAGAGTTCGACGACAATCGCCAGCGCGTGGCTAAAATTGTCAGCGCGCTGGGCGCCGATCTCGGCGTGCAGCTCGACGTGGGTGGCGAGAAAATGTTCCTCATCGATTCGCAAGGCCGCGCGCTAAACGGGCGTACGGCCGCCGCGCTGCTGACGGAGCTGGCGCTCTATGCCAATCCCAGTCGCAACGTCGCGGTGCCGTCCACGTTGCCCAACGCCTTCGACACGATTGCGGGCTGGCACGGCGGCCACGCGCGCCGCATCCGCGGCAACGCCCACGGCATGATGTCCGCCGCCCAGCAGGGTGAAGAGCTGCTCGTGGTCGACGGCGACGGCAACTTTATCTTTCCCGATTTTCACCCCGCCATCGACGGCATGATGGCCACGGTGCGCCTGCTCGAATACCTGGCCCGTCGCGCGCTGCCGCTGGCGCAGGTGGTGGATTACCTGCCCAGCATGCACGTGGCAAACGGCCAGGCAAGCTGCGCCTGGAGCCAGAAAGGGCGCGTTATGCGCGTGCTCAACCGCGAACTTCAGGATCGCCAGGTGGAGAAGGTGGATGGACTCAAGCTGCACCTCGACGCCAGCGAACCCAGCGATCAAGCTGGCAGCCAGGCTGGCGGCGAGTGGGTGCACATTGCACCCAACCTGGACAAGCCCCAGTTCGACATCATCGCCGAAGCAGCCAGCGACGAGCGCGCACGAGCTCTGGTTGCCGAGTACAGCCAGCGCGTGCTCGATATTGTGCAGGACGGATAGATTGCCCAAAACTTCTTGGCTCACGTAAAAGGAATATGCAGAAAGCCCTCACCCCTAGCCCCTCTCCCATCCTGGGAGAGGGGGAATCTGGCCCCCTTCTCCCATTTTGGGAGAAGGGTTGGGGATAAGGGCCGCGTCGCTGCCCATTTGCTTAGCTCCTTGCACACTTTCTTGACGTGAGCCAACTCCTTCCGTCTTCCAGCCATGAGCCTCTCTCCCCTCACCACGTTTAATCTCATTTCTACCTCGCCCGACGAAACGCGCGCGTTTGGCCAACGGCTCGGTCAAGCCCTGCTCGCCCACCCGCAACCCACTTGGGCCATTGCCCTCCACGGCGATCTCGGCGCGGGCAAGACGACGCTGACCCAGGGCATCGCCGCCGGGCTGGGGTTGGATGCCCGCGTGACGAGCCCCACCTTTACGCTGGTCAACGAATATGGGGACGAGTCTAGCCACGAGGCGCTTCGTCTGCTGCACGTCGACACCTATCGCTTGGCCGAGGCGCCGGACGAGGCGCTGGGCTTTGGCCTGGCGGAGATGTTTGATTTTGACGAGGCGGAGGCGACGGTGGTGGTGATTGAATGGGCCGAGCGCGTCGCCGAGCTGCTGCCGGCTGATCATCTCGTTGTGGAATTGGCGTATGGCGAGGGCGGGGAGTCGCGCCGGATCGGGCTGCGGGGGACGGGGCCGGTGAGCCAAGCAGTTGTGCAGGCCATGTAGGGCGAAGCGCTGCTTCGCCCCTCGCCAAGCAGCGCTTGGCGCTACATGCCCGCCTCAAACGAGGCAAAGACTTCGTTTGTCTGCCGCAGCACGCGGATAAAGGTGGTGCACTTGGGCAAATCCTTGAGCCGACGCGCGCCCGCGTAGGTGCAGGCGCTGCGCACGCCGCCCTGAATTTCCAACACCGTACCGCGCACGGAGCCGCGCGCCGGAATCAGCACCCGCTTGCCCTCGGAAGCGCGGTAGTCGGCGACGCCGTCGCTGTATTTGTTCATGGCCGTCGTCGAGCTCATGCCGTAGAATTCGCGGTAGCGCTGGCCCTTTTCCTCCACCACCTCCCCGCCCGATTCGTCGTGCCCCGCCAGCATCCCGCCCAGCATCACAAAATCGGCCCCCGCGCCAAAGGCCTTGGCCACATCGCCCGGCGTGCGGCAGCCGCCGTCGCTCATAATGTGGCCGTTGAGGCCGTGCGCCGCATCGGCACACTCCAGCACCGCCGAAAGCTGCGGGTAGCCCACGCCCGCCACCTTGCGCGTGATGCAGGCCGAGCCGCTGCCGATGCCCACCTTCACAATGTCTGCCCCGGCGATGATCAGCGCCTCCGTCATCTCGCGCGTGACGACGTTGCCCGCAACAAGAACGATGTTGGGAAAGGCCTCGCGCACGCGGCGCATGGCGTTGAGGAAGTGCTCGGAGTAGCCGTTGGCAATGTCGAGACAGACAAACTTGACGTCGCGCGCGGCGGCAATGCTCTGCAGCTTGGCAAAGTCCTTGGACGAAGAGCCGATGGTCACGGCAAAGTGGTCGACGGAAACGTCGGCGAAGGCAGCCCACTCATCCAGCGAATAGTGCTTGTGGATGCAGGTGAGCATCTGGTGCGTTTGCAGCGCCGCCGCCATCGAGAAGGTGCTGACCGTGTCCATGTTGGCGGCGGCCACGGGAAAGCCCGTCCACGTTTGGTCGCTGTGGGGGAAGGTAAAGGTGCGGCAGATATCGACATCGGCGCGGCTGGTCAGCGTGCTGCGCTTGGGGCGGATCAGCACGTCGTCAAAATCGAGCTTGGGGGTCATTTCTACGTGGGCCATGGCTGGTTTATTTCTCCGAGTTATCTCCGTTTGAAGTGGGTAAAACAATCTGTCTGAACAAGTTGGGTTCAACCCCTCCCCTTGTCAGAATTTCCCTAAATTGCAACTGTTCAGCCTCCTGCCCAAATCTCTATGTGACTACGAAAAGAACGGCCCCCTCTCTCAGGATGGGAGAGGGGTTGGAATGAGGGCTGAACAGTCACCCTAAATCTAGGACACATCCGACTGGAAGGGGTGCTTGGTAGTCTACCCCGACATGCCTCCTACACCACCCGCAGCCGCGCCTCCAGCTCCGGCAGGTTGATGCTCTCGAACTGCAGCGAAACGCGCTCGTCCAGCGCCAATTCTCCCCTGGCGTAAATCTCCGTCTCCAGCCCCAATTCCGGTACAATGACGACGTGACGCGCGCCCCGCTCCTCGACGACGATGCCCTCGCCCTGCCACGGTTCGCCGTGTGCTTCCAAATAACGCTGTAAATAAACGAGCGTCCAGTGCGCGTTGGAGCGACGCTCGGCGCGGCGCAGGCTGCCGTAGGTGGCGCTGGCTGCCCCGATGCGCTCGGTGATCGCGCCTTCGTCGAGCAGCGGCTCGCCGCTGCCCGACTGAGCACGCAGGTGGGCGCGCAGCTGCTGGTGCACGACGAGATCGAGGTAGCGACGCAGCGGGCTGGTCGACTGCGTGTACATCTCCAAGCCCAGCCCGGCGTGGCGACCGGGCTGCGTGCGCTGCTGGCTGGAGCGCATATTGCGCCGAGCGGCAAACATCTGCGCGAGCGTCGCGTCGGTGGGCAGATCGATGGGCTCGGCGGTTTCCTGCGTGCTGTAGGGCATTGGAATATCGTGCTGCTGCGCGTAGTGGGCGACGGCCTCGCCCGCCATCAGCATCGCCTCGCGCACGAGGTTGCGGCTGCGCAGCGAAGGCAGCGGCGTGAGCACAATCTGTTCCTCGTCGTCAGCGTTCTTTTTGACTCTCACCTTGACCTCTGGAAAATCGAGCTCGACGGCGCCCTGCTCGCGGCGCTGGTCACAGAACGACTGCGACCGCTCGTGCAGCCTTTGCAGCAGCGGATCGCTGTCCAGCCGCGCCTCGGCCTCGGCGTAGGTGAGGCGCGTGACGCGGATGGAGCTGGGCGTGATCACGGTTTGGTCGTGGTCGAGCTTGCCGTCGGCGTCAAAGGCGAGGCCGATGGAGAGGGCGGGCGATTCGTCGCTGAGGCCCAGGGCGAGCTGGTGGGTGGCGGCGGGGGGCAGCATGGGGAAGGTCTGCTGCGGCAGGTAGAGGTTGGCGACGCGGTTGCGCGCCTCCAGATCGGCGGGGCTGTCGGGCGCGACCAGCGCGGCGACGTCGGCGACGTGTACCCAGAGCCGGTCCGGTTCGCCACCTGCGCCGGATTGCCAACTCAGCGCGTCGTCGGGATCGCTGCTGTCGGCATCGTCGATGGCCAAGGCCACGAGACCGGTAAAATCGCGGCGCGGCTCGCTGGAGTCGAGCGCGGGCAGCTTAAAATCCGGCGCGCTTTGCGCTGCACCGGCGCGGACGGGATACGGGTCAACGCTTTCGTCCCAGCGGCCGATGTCGAGCAGCAGGGCGTGGGCGTGCTGCCACGTCTCCTCGCGGCCCAGCGCCTGGAGCACGCGGCTGTCGCGCCGCTGCGCCAGCGCCAGCTCTTCGACATCGCGCAGGTAGGGCACGTCATCCGGCTCAAAGGTTCCGCTGTTGAGGCGCGCCAAAAAGGCCGTCCAGCGCTGCTCTTCGGCGGCTTTGGCCTTGCGCGCGGCCTGCGTCGCCGCCACCGATTCGGCGTCGTGGACGGCGAGCGCATCCGGCGTGCCGCTAAAGTAGAGGCCATCGTCGGTGAGCTGCCAGATGGCCCACGCCGACTGCGGCGTAAAGTCATCGAAGGCCAGCTCGGCGGCCTCCGCCAGCGTGGTTGTCTGCCCGGCAAGCAGCTCCCAGGCGAGCAGGATTTCGTCGCTGGGCGTGCCGTCGCCGCTGGGCAGGTCGCCCAGGCTGCGCAGGGGGCCGGGGTGCAGCGGCGTCACGTCCTTGGGCCGCACGGAGACGGTGCCGCTCTCGGTCTGCACGTCGATTTTCTTGTCGCCGAGCGTGACAATGCGCGCGGGTCGATTTTTGTAGAGCACGAAGCTGTCGGGGCGAAGAGTGGGCTGTGTCATAATTGGGCAAAGCAAATTGAGCGCCGGATGGGTGCAGTGGGAAATTGGCGGAACCGGCGCACCTATTTTACAGTTGAATGGGCAGGTTGGCTAGTGAAGGAAATGTGATGCAGCAATTCCAAATTTGGGCCGCTTGCTGCGTAGTTGAAAAGAGCTTCGCCGCGGATTACGCGGATTTTTGTCGGACTCCGCGCAATCCGCGGCGAAAAATTCTTCTGGTAAGTTACATTTGGAATTGCTGAATGTGATGTCAAAATCTGTGCAGCTGGAGTGGCAGAGCAATTTTGGAGTACATTGATAATGATGCTAACCCCCCTGCGCCAGCAGGAAACGCCGCGCGGCTTTTACGAAGGCAGGTGGACGCAGCCCAACCGCGCCGCCTCGCCGATGGCCTAATCACGCTGGGCTTCGAGCTGCTTGATCCGCTGCTGCCGCGCGACTGGGCGGGCGGGGCGCTGGTGAGCTATTGCAAGATTGGCTGACGCGGCGTTCGCACGCCCACGTGCGAACGAGCCATACAAGTACGGATTATCTTGGTCGCTGACGCGACTTTCTATCGTCGTAGACCCGGCACGTGGGCGTGCCTGCTCCTCAATCGCTCGACTATTTCCTCGGACTTCCCATGCACTTTGACGCCCTGACGCTCGCCTGCGTTACCCACGAACTCAACCAAACCGTTGTCCCCGGTCGCGTGCAGGGGGCGCTGCTGGTGGACGAGCAAACCGTGGGGCTGGAGCTTTACGCCAATCGACAGCGACGCTACCTGCTCCTCAGCGCCAATCCACAGGCCAGCCGCGTTCATCTCGTCGACCACAAGCTGCGGCGCGGCACGGGCGCGACGCCGCCCCTGCTGCTGCTGCTGCGCAAGTACGTGCGCGGGGCGCTGCTCGAATCCATTACGCAGCTTGCGCCGTGGGAGCGCGTGCTCCAGCTGGCCTTCAACCACCCCGAACACGGCACGACCACGCTCGTCGTCGAAACGATGGGGCGCGCGGCCAACCTGATGCTGCTCGACGCCACTGGCAAAATGCTGGACGTGACGCGTCGCGTGCCGCCCAGCGAGCGGACCGTGCGCCCGCTGCTGCCCGGTCGACCGTACGTGCCGCCCGCTGCGCCGGACAAAATCCCCCCGCTGGACAACGGCGACCCCGGCTACTACGGCCGCCTCGCCGCCGTTTCGCAGCACGAGGGCAAGCTCTGGCGCGCCATCGTTGCCACCGTCACCGGCATCAGCCCCACGCAGGGGCGCGAACTGGCTTGGCGCATTGCGGGCGACGCCGACGCGCCGGCCAAGGGCGTCGAAATGCTGGCCGTGGCGCAGGCGCTGCAGGCGCTGTGGTCGCCGCTGGAGACGGGCGAGTGGGAGCCGGGCACGCTGGTGCGGGCGGGCGAATTTGACAACGAAATCATAGGGTTCGCGCCGTACCGCGTGCATTTTCTGGCGGAGGCTGATTTTGTGCCAGCGCAGTCGATGAGCGAGGCGCTGGCACAGTTTTATGGGGAAAGCAGCCAGGCGTCGGTCGACGAGCCGGGGGAGGCCGAACAAATCGATGCGTACGCCGCGCTGCGGGCCAACGTGGCCAACCTGCTCAAGCAGGCGCGCAAGCAGACCGAGCGGCGGCTGGCGGCGCTGGACAAGGACGAGCCCGCGCCGGGCGAACCCGCGCAGCTGCGCACGCGGGCCGAGTGGCTGCTTGCGCTCAGCAGCCAAATCACACCGGAGCAGGAGGTGCTCGATGTCGATCTCGGCGAGGAGACGCTGTCGATTCGGCTCAACGCCAAGCAGACGCCGGTCGAGCAGGCGGAGCGCATGTTTAAGCGCGCGTCAAAATTGGAGCGCGCGGCGAAGATTATCCCGCAGCGGCGCGCGAAATTGAGGAGTGATTTGGAATTTGTCGAGCAGCTAGAGGTTGATTTGTCGCAGGCGGAAAACCAGCCGGAGATTGCGGCGGTGGAGGGGGAACTGCGGGGGGCTGGCGTGCTGGGGCAGCGCGGCAAAGCGGCCCGGGCCAAGCGGGAGAAGCGCAGCGGCGCTGTCGCCGGTCCACGCAGCTTCAACAGCCCCAGCGGCTTTGCAATCCTGGTCGGTCGCAACGCGCGCCAGAACGACGACCTCACCTTCCGCCGCTCCCACCCGCAGGATCTCTGGCTCCACGCTCGCGACGTGCCGGGCTCGCACGTCGTCATCCGCAGCAGCGGACGGGAGGTGGATGAGGCCACGGTCGAGATGGCGGCGCGGCTCGCCGCCTACTTCTCCAAGCTGCGCGGCGAACGCAGCGCTCCCGTCATGCTGGCCGAGCGCCGCTTCGTCACCCGCGTGCCCGGCGGGAGGCCGGGGCAGGTCTATGTGCGAAACGACGGCACGGTTACCGTGGAGGGGACGCTGCCAACAAACGTGCGCAAGGAGTAAGTATTTGACGCGTGAGGTTGTGTAACCCAGCCTCACGCGTCAAATACTCACTCCTCACAATTCAATATCGATGCCGCCCCGTCGCTCCCGACGCTGCTGGCGCTCTTCTTCCTGCGCCGCCTTGCTCGTTGTGCGTTCCAACACCGCATTCAGCGCGGCGCGGGCGGCGAGCAGGCTTTCGCGGCGCGCGGCATAGGTATGCACCCAGAACTCCTCGGACAGCCCAAAGTCGCTGCGGCGCGCTTCCTCCCACACGCCCGACAGCCCCTCCACCACCCACGATGCCGGGTCAAATGCACCGGGGCGCTGGTCGCCCGGCTTGCGGCGGGATTCGCCGTAGCGCGGCTCGTAGTCGCTGTCGCGCGCCCGCTCGCGGGCCGTCGGCCCGTCGCCCATGCCGTTGTTCATTGTAAAATTTGGCTTAACCATCATTGCTCCAATCCATATAAAACCAATCCACGAAGAGCGTAAAGGCCAACGAAGGCAGAACGTCGACTCTCTTCCCTTCGTATCTCTTCATGCCCTTCGTGCCCTCCGTGGATCATCTTCTTCCCGTTTTCGATCACTTTTGTCTTTGCACGATCACGCGCATCACATCCCAATCCTGGCTGCCAAAGCGATACTTGTACTCCTCATTGCCCTGTAGAAAATCAAAGACCTGGTGGCCCGTGGCGATGGCGTATTGAATCAAGTAGGCCGTCAGCACCCAGCCGGGGCTGAGCTGGGCAAAGCGATCGTCTGGATCATAGCCGGAGTTGTAGAGCAGCAGCCGGCGGTGGTGCGAAAAAGTCAGCATCGTGGCGACCTTTTCGCCGTCGAGTGCGAGGAAGGCCAGGCGTAGATGACCCGCCTCCAGCAGATTCTGCGCCATGCCCTGGAAAAAGCGACGCATTTCGGGCGTCATAAACTCGGCCTTGTCCTCGCGGCTGGCGCGCTGCAGGGCGACAAAGTCGTCCATCTCGGCTTCGAGATTGTAGTGCGTGGCGTCGTCCGGACGATCACCGATGATGTAGAAATCGACGCGGTGCTCGCGTTCGGCGCGGCGCTGCTTGCGCCGAATCTCGTGGCGCTGCTTCTTTTCAACCTGCTCCTGCAGATATTCATCGTAGCGCAGCGGCAGCGCAATTCGCGGGGCCACATCCTCGCGAAAAACCTCGCTCGACCAGCCCATTTCCTCGCAGAGCGCAGGCAGCAGCTCGTGGAGACGGCTGGGCTGGGCCAAATTGCACAGGTCGATTTTGTCCCACGCCGGCGCTTCGTCCCGCAGCCAGGCCAGCAGTCCGCGGTAGACCGCCTCCTCGTGGCCGCGCGCGACAATCGCGTCGAGGTAATCGCTTACCTCGATGCAGCCAACCAGCGCAAAGCAGCGCGTGCCCTCGTGCTCCGTCAAATAGAGCGGCACAATGCCGACCAGCTCATCACCGTCGCGGAAGGCTAGAATCCACAGCTCCCCTTCGCCCAGGTAATGCCACCACGTCGTCTGCCAGAGGTGGGTGAGAAAGAACGAATCGTAGGCGCTCTGCGCCAGCAGCGCATCCCACTCCTCCGCCAGCACCTCAAAGCCGCTGGGCGATGCTGCAGGCCCATAGACTGTACGCATCAGCTCCTTTTTCGATTCATCATTTGTCAAGCCGCCGCTACACTCCCCCTCGTCGGCGCGCGCGTCGACGAGTGTCTGCTCCGTTGGCGTTTGCACTTCGGCCATGCTCTTTTCCTAATTGGTTCCCGCTGGGGGTAAAATGTCGATGGATAACTGCAACCGCAGCGCTATGTTTCCCGTAGCGTGCGAGTCAAGTATAGCGCACGCCAAGCCGCCGGACAAGTGCCCCGCTTCCCAAACATGGCCGTTGAACGTGGGATTAGATGGTTAGCTGCCAACGGATTTAGAAGACAGATCGAGCGCCCACGACTGCCTCAACGTGCCATACGGTTTACACCCCGCCCATTTTCCGCGCCAGGGCGACTTCCTCCTCGCGGCTGCTGATTTTGCCGTCGAGACGGGCGTGGTGGAGGGCGCGCAGGATGTCGCCGTAGCGCGGGCCGCGGGGGATGCCCAGCGTTTGCAGGTCGTTGCCGTCGAGCGCGGGCCGCACGTGACGCCACGTCTCCAGATAACGCCCCAGCACGTCGACCGCCTCGTTATCCGCCTTGTCGTCCGGCCCGTGCTCGCTGGCCCACACCACGCGCGCCAGCCCCAGCGCGGCCTCTTCCACGCCACTCAGCCGCTGCACGATGGCGCTGGGCGCGGCGTCGCGCGTCAACGTGGGGCGGGCGGCCCGTACGCGGCGCACGTCGGCGACGAGGCGCTGCGTCTCCTGCCGCAGGCCGAGCCGCTCGGCGAGGGCGGCGTCGACAGGGGGATCGAGCGGCCAGACGAGAAGGGCGTAATAGAGCCGCTCAATGGGCGGCCAATCTGCGATTTTGGATTTATGATTTACGAGGGATGGCTCGTTGATGCTGTCTTCTCGTAAATCGTAAATCGCAAATCGCAAATCGCGAAACCACTGGGGCACGCGCTCATCCAATTGCAAGGCTGGATGCAGAGCCGCCAGCACGCCCAACTCCTCCAGCCGAGCCAGCGATCGTTCGGGCTGAGCCTCCTGCAGGATGCGGTCTAGCTCGTGGTTGAGGCGGGCGGGCGTAACGCGATCAATCAGATCGAGGGCGTCGTGCAGGAGATCGAGGGTGCGGGGGGCGAGGTGAAAGCCAAAGCGCTGCTCGTAGCGCACGCCGCGCAGGATGCGCGTGGGATCGTCCACAAAGCTGAGGCTGTGCAGCACGCTCAGCACGCCGCGCCGCAGATCGGCCAGCCCGCCATAAAAATCGTAGAGCCGCGCCCAGCGCGCCGGGTGCAGCGAAAGCGCCAGCGTGTTGATCGTAAAGTCGCGCCGATGCAGATCGAGCTTGATACTGCTGCGCTCCACGGTCGGCAGCGCCGAGGGCTCGGCGTAGAACTCCATGCGCGCGCTGATCAGGTCGAGGTGCGGCGGCAAATCGACAGGATTTGCCTCGTTGCCCAGCAGCGCCGTCCAATCGACGGGCTGGGCATCGCCCCGCAAAATCCACTTGGCCGTGCCAAAGCGCGCGTGCGTCACCAGCCGCCCGCCAAAGCGCTGCTGCATCTGCTGCGCAAAGGCCAGCGCATCGCCCTCGAAGACGATGTCGATGTCCACGTTGTCAATGCTGTCAATCTCGGTGCTGTCAACCTCAACGCTGTCGACCTCAACGCTGTCAACCTCAACGCTACTCGAATCTGGATCGCCGCCCTTTTGGTTGACTTTGCCCGGCGCGTCCCCCTCTTCATCGTGCTCGTTGGCATCGCGCTCGTTGGCATCGCGCTCGTTGGCATCGTGCTCCTTGGCGGCGTGCAGCAGCAGGTCGCGCACAAAGCCACCGACTACGTAAGTCGACAGCCCCGCCGCCGCGGCTTCGCGCCCGATGCGCTGGAGCAGCGCGTGCTGCGCCGTCGGCAGCGCTTCTTGCAGGAGCGCTGCATAACGCGATGGGTTGCCGAGCGACCCCGCCTCGCGCTGCGCCGAGACGCTGCCGGGGCCGAGCGATTCGTCCTGCCCCCACGTCTTGATCAAGTCCGTGCGCGTCACGATGCCGATCAGGTCGTCGTGCTGCGCTTCATCGCCCGGCTCGGCCAGCACGGGAATCTGGCCCCAGCCGGATTCGATCATGGCGTGGTGCAGCACCTGGATCGAATCGCCGGGATGGACGAAGACGTGGCCCGCGCGCATAAAGCGGCGCACGGGCTCCTTGTGCAGGCCGTGGCGCATGGCGCGGTCGGCTTGGCGACGGGTAAAGACGCCGACCAAACGCGACCGCCCGCTCTTTGTCTTCTCCGTCGCCTTCTCCGTCGCTTCCCCCTTTGGCTCGCCCTCAGCCTGATCGTCCGTCAGCGGCTCGACGACTGGGAAACCCTCGTAGCCGTAGTGCGTCATACGTTCGATGGCTTCGCCAATCGGCAAGTCGGGGGGCAGCGTCTGCGGCCGCCCGTGCGTCATGATGTCGGCGACGGTGAGGCTGGGCTGGTAGCCTTCGTTGAGCAGAGCCAGAATTTTGTCCGGCAGCGCGGCCAGCACCTCGCCCAGCGGCTCCTTGCGGTCCTCGGCATCGATGGCGGCGGCGGCCGCACGCGGGTGGCCGCCGCCGCCCAGCGCCTCGGCGACCTGCCCCACGTTGATTCCATCGAGGCGGCTGCGGGCCACGATTTGGATCAAATCGTCGATTTGGACGAGCACAAAAAGCGCGTCGGGATCAAACATTTCGCGCAGGCGGGTGGCAATGGCGGCCAGCGAGCCGTCAAACGTTGCAACGGTGGCGCGTGCAAAGAGCAGCGTCGCCCGCCGCGCTGTGTTTCCAGCCGCTTCGCCAATCGACGCCCACGTCATCTGATCGACGAGCGTTTGCAGCAGCGCGTTCTCTTCGTCGCCCAGCGGGTAGTGAAGAAAGCGGCCCAGCACGTCCAGGTTAATCTCGTGTTCGGGTTGCATCAGCCAGGCCAGCGCGGCCGCATCGCGGGCGGTGGCGTTGCTGTAGGTGAGGCTGCCCGTGTCCGCGTGGATGCCGAGCGCCATCAGCGTGGCCTGGGCGGAGGAGAGCATCAGCCCCTGCGCCATGAGCTGCTCGATCAGCAGCGTAACATTGGCTCCCAGCGGCTCGTGCCAGACCGTCCAGCCGTCGGGCGGTTCGCGCAGCTTCTCGCCCAGCTGGTGGTGGTCGATAATGTAGCGCGGGGTGTCGTCCGTCATCCCCTTGACGTAATCAAACGACTGCGTATCGACCACAATGGCGCGCGCAACCTTGTCGCGGCCCAGGCGGCTTGCCCACTCATCCGCCGTGGAAAAGGGGAAGAGATTGCGGTAGAGGGTGAGAAAGTCGCCCACGCTGCGGCCAAGCTGGTGGGGCAGCACGGGCGTGGCTTCGGGATAGAGCAGCGCCGCCGCCAGCAGCGAGGCCAGCGCATCAAAATCGGCGTGGGCGTGCGTCAAGATAGGGACGAGTTCGCTGCGCTCGCCGGACCCGATCGACTTGGACAGGGTGGGCGGGGTGGCAGGGGTGGAGCGGGAAGTAGGGATAGACATGAAGAGATTGTACGGCGGCTTTGCGCTGGCCGAAAGTTTGTGGGGGTGCGTGCCAAAAACTCGGGGCGTTCGACCTCTCCCCCCCCAACGCTGGTTTGTCATCAACAAAGCCTCGGAAGCCCCCTCCCCTCCGAGGCTTATCTTTACCCACAGGTGGTCGCTGAGTCCTCAGCACATCGTGGGCCAGGCAAAACCCCGACCCCGCTCCCCTCCCGCCCCCCCTTCGCTGCTCCCTCTCCTACTGCGGGTAAAGCTTAGCCGCCCGCGGGGAGGAGTTTTGGGAGGGAGGTCGGATGCGCTGGCCTGTGGAACTTTGCCAAAGCTCGCCAAGAATCTGGCACGCACCCGTTTGTGGGGCCAGACAAACAGAGTATGGTAGAATAAAGTAAGCTAACCCAATCCTTTTCACCCTTGACCCAACTATGTTGGACGCTCGAAAACCCATCATTATTCTCATGGCTGAAGACGATCCGGATGATCAGCTGCTCGCGCGCGAGGCGCTGGCGGAAAGTCAACTTGCCAATGGTTTACAAATTGTCGAAAACGGCGAGCAACTGCTTGATTACCTCTACCGCCGCAACCACTACGCCGGCGTGTCCGCGCCGAGGCCGGGCGTCATCCTGCTCGACCTCAACATGCCGCGCATGGACGGGCGCGAGGTGCTGGCCGCGCTCAAGAGCGACCCGACCCTGCGGCGCATCCCCGTGGTGGTGATGACGACCTCCAAGGCGGAGGAGGACATTGTGCGCACCTACGATTTGGGCGTCAGCTCGTTTATTGTCAAGCCCGTCACGTTCGAGGGCTTGGTCAACGTGATGCAGGCGATTGGCCGCTACTGGTTTGAAATCGTCGAGCTGCCGCCGGAGTAGGGGCGTTTCCGTTGGGCTGACGTTCGGTCTAAAAATTGAGTTTGCTCTATAATACAACCCATGACCACTCACGACAACGAAAATCGACTGACCAGCCACAACTTTTTGCGCATCCTGCTCGTGGAGGATGATGAAGACGATTACGTCTTGACCAAGGCGCTGCTGGAGGAGGCGGAAACGCCGCTCTTCGACCTGCACTGGCTGGACGATTATAAATCGGCGCTGGAGGTAATGTCCAACAATTCGTACGACGTATATTTGGTGGACTACCGAATTGGCGCGCGCAACGGCGTGATGCTGCTGAGCGAGGCGCGGGCACAGGGCTGCAAAAAGCCCGTCATCATTCTAACGGGCCAGGGCGATCACGCAGCGGACGTGGCGGCGATGCGCGCGGGCGCGGCGGATTACCTGGTAAAAGAAGAGGTTAACCCGCGCGATTTGGAGCGGGCCATTCGCTACGCCATGCGCCAAAAGCAGGCCGAGGCCGAGCTGACCGAAATGCAGAATCGGCTGGCGGACAGCAGCGAAGCCGAGCGTCTGCACTGGGCCCGCGAGCTGCACGACGGCCCCCTGCAAGATCTGATCGGCATGAAGCTGCTTTTGGGCCACGTGCCCAATCTGCTCAGCCACTGCCAAACGACCATGCTCAACAACGGCGTGGACCCCGCGCTCTTCGAGGGGTCGCTGCACCAGTTCGAGCAGCACGTCGATCTGATGCAGACGGGAATGCAGACGGTGATCGATACGATTCGCAGCCTGTGCCGCGAACTGCGCCCGCCGGCGCTCATGCCCTTTGGCCTGGAGCAGGCCATCCGCGCCCACGCCCAACACCTACGCCGCGAATATCCACAGCTTGTTGTCGAGCTGGAGCTGGATGCGGACGGCTTGCTGCTTGCTGAATCAACGCGGCTGGCGCTCTACCGCATCTACCAGCACGCGCTTGCCAACGTGCTCAAGCACGCCCAAGCCTCCACCATTCACGTGCTGCTGCGGCTGGACGATGCGGAACTCTGTTTGCAGGTGCAGGACGATGGGTGTGGCTTTACCGTGCCCAACCGCTGGCTGGAGCTGGCGCGCAACGGCCGCCTGGGGCTGCTGGGCGTGGCCGAGCGCGCCGAGGCCATCGGCGGCTACTTGGAGGTGCACTCCGAGCCCAGCCAGGGCACGCAGCTGCGCGTTGTCGCGCCGCTGCCCGCCAACAGCAGCAACCGTTAAACCCATTCCACCAACCCATTCCACCAACCCATTCCCCACCCGCGGCCTTCCCATGGAGACGATTCGCGTTATTCTCATCGACGACCACCCCATCGTGCGCTCCGGCGTGCGCATGTTGCTGGAGCAAGCGCCGGACATTGATGTAATCGGCGAAGCGGATCACGGCAACAACGCGCTCGAACTGCTGCGCCGCCTGCAGCCGGACGTGCTGCTGCTGGACATGGAGATGCCCGGCAAAAGTGGGCTGGAGGTGGCCCGCGAGGTGCAGGAATCGGGCCTGCCCGTGCGCGTGCTGGCCCTCAGCGCCTACGACGATGAACAGTACATTCTCAACCTGCTCTCCAACGGCGCCGCGGGCTACCTCACCAAAGAAGAAGCGCTCACCACCATCATCGATGCGGTGCGCGGCGTGGCGCGGGGCGAAGAGGGCTGGCTCAGCCGCCGCGCCGTGGCGCGCGTCACCGCCACCGCCCGCCGGCCCAAAGCCAACGCCATAGAGTTCACCCCGCGCGAGGGCGAAGTCGTGGAGCTGCTGGTGAAGGGGTGGACAAATCAGCGCATCGCCAACGCGCTCGATCTCAGCGAGCGCACCGTGCGCTTTCATCTCTCCAACATCTACAGCAAGGCCAACGTCAACTCCCGCGCCGAAGCGGTAAGCTGGGCACTGACGCAGCACGAGGAGTAGTCCGCTCCCACATCGCGGACGCTCCCGCTGTCTCTTTGAAGGCACAATCCTCTAGGTTCCGTTGACATTTGGGAACTGGCCCTCACCCCCAGCCCCTCTCCCAGGATGAGAGAGGGGAGTTTTAAGCCCCCCTTCCGCCACGCGTGGAGAAAGGACATCAGTCTCTTTGTCGACGCAGCGATGAGAAATGACGGTTCCCCAACACCCGGTTGCCATCGACAAACCAACTGGGTGGTCAACCGGCCACCTTGAAGGCCGAAGTAAGCCAAGCATCAAAATATATGGTGTTACCCTTTTAGATCTGCCTAAAGTAAGAAAGATACCTGTCGTATCCGACAGGGGTACATTGCCTCTACTGGTAAGATTTTCCTGTCGCGACCACCGTTCCCCAATCTGGCAAAATCTCCTACAATTGCGAACACACTCATAAAAGCTTGTGCACCACCTTTGCATATTGTTCGATGGCTTTTATGCACCCCAACACCCATAGCAAAAACCCAGGAGGTTTTAATGCTTCGTACCCTGATTGTCAACCCTTCGGAGTTAACCGGTAGTTTGATGGCTGCTGCCCTACGTAGCGAAGGCGATATGCGCGTCGTGGATTACTACACTTCGTGTGGGGAGGCGCTGCCGCGTATTGGCGCCCACACCTGCGACATTCTGCTGGCCTCGGCCAACCTGCCAGAGCAGGAGCTGGTTCATCTAATCGACCAAGTTTCGCGCGAACACAGCGACATCAAAATCGTGGTGACGGACTGCACCGAACACAAAAATCAGGTGCTGACGTACGTCTCGGCCGGGGCAGCGGGCTACATATGCGATGGCACTTCGCTCAAGCAGATGGTGGAAACGCTGCGTACCATTTGGCGCGGCGAGGCGGTTGTTTCGCCCAAGATTGCAGCTGCAATCATGAATCGCATTGCCGAACTGAGCCGCCGCGCCGCCATTAGCTCCGTCGATGTGTCAACCGTTCACGAGCTGACGCGCCGCCAAAGCGAAATTTTGACGCTGTTGGCCAAGGGGCTCTCCAACTTGGAAATTGCTGAGCAGCTCTACATCGAAGTTGGTACGGTAAAGAATCACGTGCACAGCATTCTAAAGAAGCTTGACGTGAGCAGCCGCCGCGAAGCCGCGCGCATCTATCACCAAGCGCAGAAAAATCAGCCAGCCAGCGCCCACCAGCCAAACAGCGCGGGCTGGACGCTGCAGGAAGCGCAAATCATGCAGTAATCGTCCGACGAGTACACCTGTTCGCAAGCTCGGCTTCTTGAAGAAGCCGGGCTTTTTTTATCGCGGCCTCGCCCTCACCCCCGACCCCTCCCCCCCGACCCCTCTCCCAGAGTGGGAGAGGGGAGGAAGAGGCTCCCTTCTCCCACCGATACCTGAACTCGTCAAAGAAGGGGAGACCGTCTGCACATTTCTTTGATATGAGCCTCTGCAAACAGCCGTGCGCCTTTAGCGCAGGTGTGCGTAGCGCTGCGGCACGCGCCAGGGCGGCGTCAGCGGCTGCATCCATTGCCAGCAGTTGTCGACGTTGCGCTGGCTGGGGCGCACGAGACGGCGCTTGGCCCAGAAGCGGGGCAACCCGTGCAGCGCCGCTGCACGCCCCCGCGCCGCGGCCCAATCACCCTGGCGAGCGACGCCGTAGAGCGTGGCCGCCCCATCGTAAACAGCGGCCAGCGCCGCGTGCAGCAGCTGTTCAGAATCGCGCGCCGGGTAGTTTTTGAGCAGCGTCCACAGCTTGTTGCGCGCCAGCAGGAAGCGCTTGCGCGGCGAGGCATCGCCCAGCGTGGCCGAGTGCACGTGCAGCACGCGCGCCTGCGGGGCGAGCACGCTGCGCCAGCCCAGCAGCCGCGCCCGCCAGGCAAAATCCACATCTTCGTGGTAGGCAAAAAAGTCTTCGTCAAAGCCATCGAGCTGCTGGACCAGCGTGCGGTGGTAGAGCGCCGCCCCGCCGCACGGCCCAAATATCTCGATGCCGTCGCGCTCCGTCGGGTCGTCGCGCTCGCCGCCGCGCCAGTCCCAGGCGATGCCCGCGCGGTCGAGGGCAATACCCGCCGAATCGATGGTGTCCGGGCGGCGGGCCATCAGCATTTTGCTGCCCACCATACCGATTCCTTGCTTGGGTCCGCCTTCCGTTTCCGCCGCCGCCAGCAGCGCTTCCAGCCACTGGGGCTCCGGCTCCGTGTCATTGTTCAGCAGGGCAACCCACTCGCCCCGCGCCGCGCGCATCCCCTGGTTGCACGGCTTGGCAAAGCCCAAATTGATGGCGTTCCGAATCACCCTCGTCTCAATTCCCCACTGCGCGCCAAACGCCCGCACGCGCGCGACCGAATCGTCGGCGGAGCCGTTGTCGACCAGCAGCAGCTCAAAATCGCGCATGCTTTGCTGGGCCAGGCAGGGCAGCAGCTGCGCCAGATGCAGCGCGCCGTTGAGGTTGGGAATGACGATGGTGGCAAGCGGTGTTTTGATCATTTGTTTTACGTGGAATTTATTTTACGCGAATTTCGTCGATGCCCAGCGCGTCGCCAACCGGCTGGCCGTCCGCCGTGGCGATGGGCAGGCGCGTGCCCGTGTCGCGCTCGTAGAGGGCAACGAGCACGCGGTAGCGGCCCGGCGCGGCATCGGCGGCAAGAGAGATGCTGTAGACATCGGCGACGGTGTCGCCAGCGAGCCAGCCCGATGTGGGCGCTTGGCCGCAGGCCGGTTCGCCATCAAGCTGGCCGATTTTGTCGCCAGACTCAAAGCCCACAAGCTGCACCGTTGCCGCGTAGCGCTCGCCAACGGGCTCGTTGGCCTGCCAGAAAAGCGTGAGCGGCACGCGCTCGCCCGGCGCAAAGGCTTGCTGCGGCAGCGTGTAGCCCAGCAGAGTGATCGATTCGCCAAACTGGAAATTCAATCTATTTTTCACGGCGGCAGCGGCGCTTTGCTCTGCGACGACCCCCTGCTGCAGAAGCTGCGGCTCTGCTAGTGGTGCGGCAAAGCCATCGTCCCTAATATATTCCCACCAGATATTTGGCAGGGCAGGATTATTAGAGGCAGCAGTAGATTCTACCTCTGCAATTTTATCCTGCGTGTAGATCAGCAAACGCTGCTGTCCCCGGACGTGAACGGCACCGAGGAAACGATGCGTCTGCTCGATTTCGCGCCGCTCGCGCAGCAGATCAATATCGTCCGCCGGCTCGACGGTGTCGGCGAAAATAAAGTACCGCGGGTTGCGGTCGCAGCGGTGGAGGCCGCGAACGTACCAGTCGGCAACGGGCGCTTTGGCGTTGGTGGCAAAGGGGCCATCCAGCTGGCCGCGCTCGTAGAGGTGACCAATGGCTTGCCAGCCGTTGCGCAGGGGGAAGCCAAAGATCGAGCGCGTGGTCGGCATCTCGTAGAAGACGGGGTAGCCGGGCGGCCGATTGTCCACCCAGGTGCGCAGAATTTCGGGGCGGTTTTGCACAAAGTACAAATAGGCATAGTTTGCCTGCAGCCCCAGCAGCGCGGTGACGCCGAGCGCAGCGAAGACGGCGATAACTCGGCGACGGTGATCCCGCAGCCAGCGCCAAATTTGCGCCGCCATCTCCCCGGCGACGAGCGCCGCGCCCATGAAAAAGCCATAGACGTGGGTGTTGGGCTGGCGAATAAAAAAAATCGAGAGCAGCAGCGGACCGCCAAACCAGAGCCACGCGACGCGCTCGCCTGTCCGCTCGGCCAGAATCCACGCGGCGGCTACCGCGAGGGCGAACACCAACCAAGCCCACCCCGGCAGCGCCCACGCGACCACGGCGCCAGCCATCAGCAGCGCCAGCATGCTCCAGCGGGCGACCCCGCGAGCGCGGCGAACCACCAGCCAGATCAGCGCCGCCAGCAGCAGCGTCACCCAGAGCGCGACGTGGTAGAGGCTGCTGTAGAGCGTGGTGCGCGCGAAAACGTCGGCGAGGTTGTTGTAGGGGAAGGTGGCAGCGCTGCTCATTTGATCCACACCGATGCGGTTGACGGTAATGTAGGCGAGCGTTGTGCCAAAGGCGGGGTGGCGGACGAAGGGCACGTAGAACGCGGCGAGCAGCGCCGTGCCGATGCTCAGCGGCGCGACCATCGCGCGCGCAAAATCCGCCCAGCCCCCGTGTTTCGAGCGGCGTCGCCCAATCCGCCACAGCAGGTAGGCCCCCGGCAGCGCGACCAGCCCGGCTTCGTAGTGGGCGAGCAGCCCCGTCGCCAGGAAAAGCGCGGCAAGCAGCAGCCCGCGCCGCAGCGGCAATCGCCCGCGCTCGACTTGAATGAGCGCGAGCAGCGTGAGCGTGGTCATCAGGAAGACGACGCTTTGGTATTGGACGATGCGGCTGAAGGCGATGAAGTAGCCGTCCAGCGCGAGCAGGAGGGGGGCAAGAAGAGCGCCCCCGCCCCCGGCCCCTTCTCCACGCGTGGGGGAGGGGGGTCTGTTGATTGCGTGGACGGAGGGGTGCGAAGAGAGACCCCCTCCCAGCCTCCCCCTAAGAAGGGGAGGGGCCGATCCTTCGTCTGCCCAGCCGCGGCTCCCTCCCCAAGCTGGGGAGGGCTGGGGAGAGGTTGAACGTGGACTTGCCCCATTTATGCCGAACAGCACCAGCCCCAACTGCCAAATGGCGACCAGCCCCACCAAATTCGCCAGCGCAAAGGGAAAGCGCGCCGTCGCTTCGTCGATGCGACCGGTGAGGGCATAGATCGCCGTGGGCAGCAAAATTTCGACGGGACCCTTGAGGTGGCTGGTCAGCGCATCTTCGCGGCCCGCAATGGCGTCGGCGGCGCGCAGGAGGACGGTGGCTTCGTCGCCTTGAAATTCCGAGTAGCCGAGGTGGGTGAAGCGGAAGAGGCCGCCGATCAGGAGCAGGGCGAGCAAGGGGAGGTATTTAGACGCGGAAATACGGGGAGATACGCGGATTTGCTCTGGCGTAGGGGCACGGTATCCCGTGCCCCTACGCCCAACCAGCAGTGCAATTAGCAACCCGCCGAACGTTCCCACCACCAAGCGCTGCGGTAATCCACCCGGCAGGTAGCTCAACGCCAGCAGGACAATCACAAGGTGCGCATAGCCGAGGCCGATGGCGTAGAGCGCGCGCTCGGCCAGCGAAAGATTGACGGCGCGCGGCACAAGCAGCTCGACCCAGAGCGCGCCGGGGAGCAGGGCGGTGATGAGCAGAACGCCGATGGCTTGGGGCAGAAGTTGCTCACCGAAAAAGGTGAGGCCAATCGCCCAGGCGGTCGCGACGAGCCAGCCGCTGCCGGGGAGCCGGGACGCGAGGATGTGACGTGTGAAAAAGCGGGACTTCATGGGCGCATGATAGCACATCTTTGACAGAAGCCCGCGCAACGCCTAGACTTTATCGCAGCGAAAATTTGCCGATCCATTACCCAAACGCAGCCGTGGCCCCAAACGATTATGTCCACCCAAGCAATTGCTGAACCAACCGATTTCGACGCGCCCCTCGCGCCGGAGATCTCCGTTGTCATCCCGCTCTACAACGAGGAGGAGAGCATCCCCGCGCTCTACGAGGCGCTGGTCGAGGCGCTCGATGCGCAGGCTCGCCCCTACGAGGTCATCATCGTCGACGATGGCTCGCACGACGGCAGCTTCCCCCTGCTGCGCGATATTGCCACGAGGGACGAGCGCTTCCGCGTGATTCGGCTGCGGCGCAACTTTGGCCAGACGGCCGCTTTTGCCGCGGGCTTTGACCACGCGCGCGGCGAGGTCATCGTCACGATGGACGCCGATTTGCAGAACGATCCGCGCGATGTGCCCAAGCTGATGGCGCAGATGGACGCGGGCTTTGACGTGGTAAGCGGCTGGCGCCAGGATCGCCAGGATCGCTTCCTGGATCGGCGGCTGCCCTCGATGATTGCCAACGGCATCATCTCGAACGTGACGGAGGTGCGGCTGCACGACTACGGCTGCTCGCTCAAGGCCTACCGCCGCGATGTGCTCAATCAAGTCAAGCTCTACGGCGAGCTGCACCGCTTTATCCCCGCGCTGGCGGCGCAGGTTGGCGCGGCGGTAACGGAGGTGCCCGTCAACCACCGCGCGCGCGAGTTTGGCCGCTCGAAATACGGCATTGGGCGCACGGTGCGCGTCGTGCTGGATTTGATCACCGTCTGGTTTCTGGGCACGTACGGCACGCGACCGATGCAGGTCTTTGGCGCGCTGGGCTTGCTCTCGTCCGCGCTGGGCGTGCTGGTGGGTATTTATTTGTCGGTGGACAAGCTGCTGCTGGGTAACGACATCGGTGACCGCCCGCTGCTGCTGCTGTCGGTGCTGCTGATCGTGGTCGGCGTGCAGCTGGTCACTATGGGGCTGCTGGGCGAGATGATGATTCGCACGTATCACGAGAGCCAGGACAAGCCGATTTACACGGTGCGTGAGGTGGTGGCGGGAGCGGGGGAGCAGGCGAGCCGGGGGGCCGGGGGGCCGGGGAGCCCGCGTGCCGAACGGGCAACGGCGCAAGCTTTTTCTGGCTAATCTTCGCGCCTCCGCTGCGCCTTTCCTTCAACGCTGAAATAAAAACTTAAAAATTGGCTATTGACACGGCCACCCCAATGTGGTAGGGTCTAGATGACCCAGCAATGTAACTTATCTCCATTTTTACAACTTCATATTTTGTCGCCTTACGTGGAAGCCTACTGTGTTCAGGCGTCTTCGTCCCCTCCGCTTCTTTCGATCCGCGATTGCCGCCCCTTGTCGTCTCTAGTTTCGTGTTCTGCTTTGTGTCTCAAGGAGATTCCGATGCGCCGCCCCCTTCGCCTGAAACGTGCCCTTTTTGTCTGCGTCAATGCCGCCCCGGTTGCGTCGTGCGCAGCGACGCGCCGTTTGACGAGAAATGGACCGTGCTAAAGTGGCATCTGCGTCAGTCCGTGGACCCGATGGGCAACCGGATTGACTACATCCTCAATCACTCCTACACCAACGCCTACAACGCCTCCGTCCCCTACGAGCACCTGCTGCTGGATAACGTGGTGCGGCGCGGGGCCGACGGCAACCTTCTCTCGCAGCAGGAGTTTACCTACCAGCAGCTGGGCACGGGCGGGACGCCGGAGCAGGAAGACCGCGTCCACAGCCGCTGGTACCTGACGCTGGCCAAGAACGGCTGGGGCGGCTCGGTGAAGTACAAGTACGAGCAGACGTCCAACATGGAGGAGTGCCGATATAGCGAGAATTTAAATCTGGAGGGGTGCAGCACCACCGACTACCGCCGCCGCGTGGACCGCAAAAGCATCAAAGATGTGCTGGGGAACTGGAGCTACACCGATTACGACTACGGCAGCGCCGCCCAGCGCCACTATGAGTACGAGAACAGCTATGACTTCTTCGGCCACGACTGGGTGGAGGTGAACACCCAGCCGCTTAATCAGCCGGATAAGGACACCTACCCAGCCATCAAGGTCGAACGCAGCGAGTTCTACCGCGGCACGGCCCAGACCCCCGATTCACGCTACGGACGGGTCAAGCGCCTGGCCGTCTACGACCTCGACACGTCGGTCTGCGGGACCGACCAGCAGGAGAACGTGGCGGGCGAGACCCGCTGCCTGCTGATGGAGACGCGCAACCAGTGGAAGACTTACGAGCACGAGGACACCATTGCCAACCCCGACCCCACCGAGCCCACCTGGCAGCTGGCAGGGGATGACGGCGAGGGCGCCTATCGAACGCGCTCGTCCTGGACCCGGCTCGATGAAAGCAGCCAGATCGTGGACGGGAAGTTTGCAAATGGAGAGTATGGGGGCGGGGCCGAAAACAGCACCCAGTACGAATATGCAGAAGGGCCGCAGGGCGGTGCGCAGTACGGCAACGTGACGCGCGCCGAACTCTATAATGAAGGGTTCATCAAAGCCACCGAGACCGAGTACGTACCCAACCCGCCCGACGACACCGACGACCTCTATATCGTGGGGCTACCAGCCAGAGTGCGGCTGCTGGACAGCGTCGGCGACTGCGAGGCCGAGACGCGCACCGTCTACGGGCGCGGCAACCTCAGCGGCAGCTACAGCGACGTGCCCACCGATCCCCTCGTGGCGCGCAGAGAGCAGGCGCTGACGGCCTGCGGCACGGCCACCACCATCGGCGACTACGACGCCAACTGGGCCGTGACCACCTTTGGCCACGACGACTTTGGCAACGTGACCAGCGTCGAGCAGTACGGCGACGCCGCGGACGGCAGCCAAAACGTGCGCATCGACACCCAGTACGATGACTTCTATTACCTCTTCCCCATCCAGCAGAGCAACTTCTACGACGGCAGCTTTGTGGAGACGGCCGCGTACTACGGCATCAACGGCTACACGCTGGCGGACGGCGGCGCCTACTGGGGACGGTTGGCCCAGCACTGCAGCGTCAACGACGTCTGCACGCGCCAGCGCTACGACGAGTGGGGACGGCGCACCCGCCGCTGGGACAGCGTGCCCGCGGGTGAGACGTGGGGCGGCGACGCCACGGCGGATGTTTACTGGAAATACTACCGCAGCGGCGAGTCCGGCGTGCCCGCCTCGGGCGTGGCCGAATGGCATTCGCCGCGCTGCAAGGGCAACATCGCGCGCAGCTTCCACGACGGCTGGGGGCGGGTGGTGGCGCAGCACAGCTCGTACCTGGATTGGGAGGAGAACTTTGATTGCAGCGGCCAGAGCAACGCGGGGCGCGAAGTGCACAGCTTCTTTGCCTACGACGCGCTCGGTCGGCAGCAGCGGGCCAGCGTGCCGGAGATTGTGCCGCGCTCGCAGTTTGGCACGATTCCCTCGCAGGTGGGCGGCAACGACTGGACGGGTTCGGGTGCGCGCGACCAAACGCAGACGGCCTACGACGTGCTTGGCCGGCCCGTGCAGGTGACCGCGCCCAACGGCGAGGTGACCGAACACAACTACGTGGCGCGCGCCCATTCGGTGGTGCGGCTGGGGCAGAACGGCGACCCCGACCGCTTGCTCAAGTGGACGGCCACCGATGGACAGGGTGAATTGGAGGCCGTGCGCACCTATGCGCCCAACGCCAACGGTGACTTTGTGAACCCGCCCGCTGCCGAAGTGCGCTTTGACCACGGCGTGCAGGGCGACCTGCTGGAGGTGGCGCACCCGACCAGCGTGGGCAGCGTGACCAGCACCATGACCTACGACGCGGCCAGCCGCAAGCTGAGCATGGACGACCCCGACCTGGGTTATTGGACATATGACTACGACCGCCACGGCAACCTGACGCGCCAGACCGACGCCAAGAACCAGACCATCTGCCTCTACTACGACGGCCACACCAACCGGCTCGTGGGCAAGGACTTTGTCTTCGGCCCCGCTTGTTCTGATATCGACGACCCCGATGTGGTCTACAACGTCACCTACAGTTACGACGAGTCGCAGCTGACGCAGGTGGCCTACGCCAACGGCGACTACCAGCGCGACCTGGGCTACGACGGACGCGGCTTTATGACCAATGAGACGGTGACCATTGCGGGCACATCAGCGCTCACCAGCCAGTACGTCTTCGACGAGTACGACCGCCCCTACGCCACGGTCTACCCCGACGGCAGCGTGGTCAAGGTAGCCTTTAACGGCATGGGCTTGCCCAACACCCTCTGCGACGGCGAGTACAACGCCAGCGCCGGGGCCTACTTCTGCACGAGCGACCCCTTCCTGGTCGACGGCGACACCGACGACAACTTGGACAGCACCACCGGCGTGGACTACAACGAGCTGGGGCAGGCGACCGAGATGCGCTTCCCGGCGGGCGGCGGCCTTTGGCGCCACAACCTCTACTACGCGTGGGACGACGCGGCCTGGGGCGGCTTTAGCAACAGCGACCGCAACCGGCGCTTGGCCGAGATTCGCGTGGGTACGAGCACCAACGTGACAAGCAGCGCCGACTCGCACAACCGGCTGCGGCTGCGCCACTTCTACGACTCGCACGGCAACCTCGACGTGCTGCACGAGCAGTACAGCGGCGGCGCGACCGACACCCACAGCTTTGCCTACGACGACCAGAACCGGCTGATCGCTGGCTTTGGCAGCAACACCTTTGCCTACGACAGCAGCGGGCGGCTGACCAGCTTTGCCGGGCTGTCTCCTTCACCCAGCAACAGCCAGCCCGTTCACGCCCCCTACAGAACAAGCAGCTTTGCCTACGACGCCAATGGCAACATGGTGAACAAGCCGTTCTACACGCTGACGTGGGACCACGAGAACCGGCTGGCCAGCGCCACGGGGTCCGGCACGCGCCCAACCGAAAACTACCTTTACGACGCGGACGGGATGCGCGTCAAGAAGACGAGCGACGGGGTCGAGACGTACTATCCCTTCCCCCACTACGAGCTGCACGACGGCGTGGCCGTGAAGTACTATTTCTTTGGTGGGATGCGCATCGCTCAGCGACGGGGTAGCGCGTTGATAACTTATCTGCACGGCAACCATCTGGGCAGTACGGTGCTGGAGACGAGCGTCATTGGCGTCGACATCAATGACGAGAAGTACTTTGCCTATGGCGAGCAGCGGGACGCGGGGCCGGTCAACACGGAGAATCAGTATACCGACCAAAAGCGCGATGATACCGGGCTGTATTATTACGGGGCGCGGTATTATGACCCGTCGCTGGGGACGTTTATCAGCCCGGATGCGATTGTGCCGGATGCGAGCCATGTGTTTGGGTACAACCGCTTCATGTATGGATATGGCAACCCAATGAAGCTTATTGACCCTAATGGGCATGATCCAGTTGTGCCTCTCCTTGACGCAGACTCGTCAGCGAGCGGCTCGCTGGTTAGGATTGGCTATGAACCTTATCCAGATGTTATTCCCAGTGGGCCCTTGGGCATCAATGTAGGGCCGGATAGTTTTTTTGGAAATGGTGAAGAATACAGCAGCCAACTTGCCCGCGCAGAAGCGATTGCTATCATTGCTTGTTGGTTCACCGAAGCGTGTGGCCCAGTTGGGTACTTTGGGCCGTATAGCCAATACACGCAAGATATACAAGCAGACCCAGGTATGCAATTGCTGCGTGAACAGTGGGCAAGCGAAGGATATCCTTTGCCTTGGGCAGGGTGGCATAACATCAATCGCCAAAACTCCGCCAATTCACAAACTGAGCGAGCTATGGGTGGAGCAATAGCATTCATCCGAGAGCATTTTATCCAACTGCCTCTATCATTCTATAACCTTGGCTCGGCTTCGCCTGAAGGAAGTCTCGATCCTGTTGGAGGCACCGTTGGCTCGTTTGGACGAGTAATGATTTCCGACGCTGGTGATGGCGATATCAGATTTAGAGTGATCAACACCACTGGATGGGAGTCGGGCACGAGGGTGCCTGGCACTTCTCGTTCACTGATAGCCGATGCTGCTCAAAGCGCACCTGGATACGGTGGAAATTACCAACAAGTGTTCACTTGGACAGAGTCGAACCCAGGTCTAAACCGGTAAAAGGTTATTGGTCACGCAGGTACACTTTGAAATGAAATACAGCGCATCTGCAAGGTGCGCTGTATTTCAATGCAGTACCTATCTACCGATGTGACCCAGGTATTGCAGGAGCAAACCAAAAATGAGTAAAAGAACGAGTAACTATACAGCATCTATTGCCCTTTGGACGGCAATATTACACCTGCTGGCTGGCTGTCAAGCTCCTTTTCCTGCACCCTCGATAGATATTCAGATGGATTCACTTGAGGGAGTTTGGGAGACTCGATACTCGGAAGAGCAGACTGATCGGTTAATTCTCCGTTCAGATGGTGTATACAAACAAGTGTTTCAAAGTGGAGAGAGGGTATTAGAGACCGAATGGAACCCTTGGGAACTTGAACATCTACCAAGTGGAAACGTTCGAGCCGTCTTCGAGCAAGGACGCTTTAATGCATCACAAGCAGGTTTACCAATCAACATGGAATTTTATGATCCGTTTGAAGGAGAGATTGTCCGTATGAGAAATAAATTGGTACTTCAAGTCCGTACAGATTCCGCCGGAAATTTGATCTTACACCACTTATTCACCGACCCAGACAATGGTTTCTTGCTTGTGGGTGGACAAAGAAGGTATTTTCAAAGGGTATATGATTGATAAAATTACAGAACCAGCTACAAAGTGCTGAACCGAGATGCGCTTTCCCGCGGGCGGCGGCCTCTGGCGCCACAACCTCTACTACGCCTGGGACGATGCGGCCTGGAACGGCTTTAGCAGCAGCGACCACAATCGGCGGCTGGCCGAGGTGCGCGTGGGCACGGCTAACGATGTCGGGATTGCCGACTCGCACAACCGGCTGCGGCTGCGCCACTTCTACGACTCGCACGGCAACCTCGACGTGCTGCACGAGCAGTACAACGGCAGCAGTACCATCGACACCCACAGCTTCGACTACGACGACCAGAACCGGCTGACCGCTGGCTTTGGCAGCAACACCTTTGCCTACGACAGCGCGGGGCGGCTGACCGAGTTCGAGGGCACGAGCTACACGCTGAGCAATACCCAGCCCGTCCACGCCGTCAGAACAGCGGCTACGCCTACGACGCCAACGGCAATATGACCACGCGCGGCAGCCAGACGCTGGCGTGGGACCACGAGAATCGGCTGGCGAGCGTCAGCGGCGGGGTGAGCGAGGATTACCTCTACGACACTGATGGGATGCGCGTGAAGAAGACGAGCGACGGGGTCGAGAGCTACTACCCCTTCCCGCACTACGAGCTGCACGACGGCGTGGTCGTCAAGTACTATTTCTTTGGCGGCATGAGAATCGCCCAGCGCCGGGACGGCGTGCTGACCTACCTGCACGGCAACCACCTGGGCAGCACCGTGCTGGAAACGGAAGTGGTGAGCGGCACGGTCGTGACGGATGAGAAATACTTCGCCTATGGCGAACAGCGCGACACGGGGCCGGTGAATACGGAGAATCAGTACACCGACCAGAAGCGGGACGACACGGGGCTGTACTACTACGGGGCCAGGTACTATGACCCGGCACTGGGGACGTTTGTCAGTCCCGATACGATTGTGCCGGAGCCGACAAATGTGTTTGACTACAATCGCTTCATGTATGTCCGCGGACGACCGCTGAATGCAACCGATCCCGATGGGAGACGCTTGTACTTTGCGCCAGGGGCTGGCTATTCCCCTGATAACGGTACTTACGCTCAACAGATGTTGGCCATCCTTGCAGAAGCTGGTATCGCAGATCCAAAAGTGTTGGAGGCTCATGGCAATCAACACTCCGACATCTTCTTCACCGTTGGAGACAATTCTCGATATGCAGCCGGTGAAGAAATGTGGATTGCTATTTCTGCTGGTCGAGGAGGAACATCGGTCAAAGTTGAAATGTCACTAGACTGGAGAGTCTCGGAAGCATTCAACAAGATCGTGAGTGACCTTCGCTTAAATCCACTAGCAGAGGGTGAGCAGCTTAATTTGATGGGATACAGCACCGGAAGTGTGATTGTCGCGCAGACAGCGTTACAGTTAGCAAAAGATGGATACACGCTCGACAATCTCATTCTTGTCGGCACACCGATCTTGAGCGACTCCTCCCTCTATCAAGAACTTGAAATCAGTTCAAATATCTTGAACGTTATTCGAGTAGATATACCGGGCGACGAAACCACCACGATCAATGAAAACCCCATCGACAAGATCGCTTTTATGTGGAATTTTGCAAATCAGGGCTTTGCAGGTCACCCACACTTCTCGTATTCATTTAACGAGAATGCTGAAGCCAACACTGCTGAACTGGCAGCAGACCTTGTCACTCAAGGGGTAAGATAGATGTCGTGGACGGCGCAGATTTCTGGAATCGTCCTATTGGCCGTTTCTATTACATGTGCAATCATTGTGCATTACTATCCAACAGAAGATTGGATAGGTCCTACAATTTACATCTTCTTCTTCTTCCTACCCATCAGCTCCATCCAGTTGATTGTTGCCGCCATCGTGTTACTTCGCAGGGGGCTGCCCAATGGCAAGTTAATTGCTTTCCAGCTCATCTTAACGCTTCTCTCCCTTGTTGGACTATATCAGTTTATCAGGACTCACTGGTGGGCCAAGTATTAATGTGAGAATCGCCCAGCGACGGGATGGCGTGTTGACCTATCTGCATGGCAACCATCCCCGCCTGCGCGAGGACAAGCCTGGGCAGCAGCGTGCTGGAGACCAACACAAGCGGCGTCGTGGTCAACGACGAGCAGTATTTTGCCTACGGTAATGGCGGGGCGACCTCAGCACGGTGAACACCGAGCACCAGTTCACCGACCAGAAGCGGGATGACACGGGGCTGTATTACTACAAGGCGCGGTACTATGACCCGACGTTGGGGACGTTTGTGTCGCCGGATTCGATTGTGCCTCAGCCAACAAATGTGTTTGACTATAACCGCATGATGTATGTTCGCGGCAATCCGCTCCGTATAATTGACCCCAAAAACTAGACCACGGGCTAAGGTGATAGAATGAGAGAGCAACTCACCAACTCGTGGAGGAAAAGATGTCGAAAAAACGTCGTCAGTATAGCAGTCAGTACAAGTTTCAGGTGGCGCTGGAAGCGGCCAAAGGGAACAAGACGTTGAGCGAGCTCGCCAGCGAGACAGGGGTACATCCGAATCAGATCAGCAGTTGGAAGCGGCAGTTGCTGGAAGGAGGCGGGGAGCTGTTCGCCCGCAACGGCGGTAAGCGCAAGCCAGCCGAAGGGGAAGAGAGCGCGGCGCTTTACGAACAGATTGGGCGACTCAAGATGGAGCTGGAGTGGCTGAAAAAAAAAGCTGCCCCCTTCAATTGAGGCCAAGCGCGCGCTGGTTGCGCCAGACGATGAGTTCATCAGCCTTCGTCGCCAGTGCGAGCTGCTGGGGCTGAATCGGTCGAGCTACTACTACCAACCCGCCCCGGAAACAGCGTTCAACTTGCAGCTGATGCGGCTGATAGATGAGCAGTATCTGAAAACGCCCTTCTACGGCTGGCCCAGAATGACGGCTCATCTACGGCGTCAGGGCTACGCGGTCAATCACAAGCGCATCCAGCGGCTGATGCAGAAGATGGGCATCCAGGCCATCTATCCCAAGCCCAAGACGAGCGGGGCGGCGCCTGGGCACAAAGTCTATCCCTATTTGTTGCGCAATCTGGCGATTACCCGGCCCAATCAGGTTTGGAGCAGCGACATTACGTACATCCCCCTGGCCCAGGGCTTTATGTATCTGGTCGCCGTCATCGACTGGTACAGCCGCTACGTTCTGGCCTGGCAGCTCTCCAATACGCTCGATGGTCGCTTCTGTCTTGGTACGCTACAGCAAGCCCTCCAGCGGGGCAAACCGGAGATTTTTAACACCGACCAGGGCGTGCAGTTCACCGCCAGTGAGTACACCCGCTGCTTGTCGGAGGCGGGCATTCGCATCAGCATGGATGGCAGAGGGCGCGCCCTTGACAACATCTTTATCGAGCGGCTCTGGCGCTCGGTCAAGTACGAAGAGATCTATCTCAAGGCGTATGCCGCTGTTCCGGCTTTGAGCAGGGGCCTTGACTACTACTTCCGCTTCTACAATCACGAACGACTGCACCAGTCATTGGGCTATCGCCCACCCGCCGAGCTGTATGGTGCGGGCTAAATCGCGCCGCCAAGCGCACAGCGACTTGCCCACCTGCTTGCCCATGGTCGCAACGGCCGCGCTCTTTCGTCAAGACGGCAGATTTTCTTATTGGCGGCTGACGAAAAATCTGCCATCGCCGCCCACGCCCATGCCTGGCCTCGTTAATCGAGCGCTGGCGACGCGCGAAGCCGCTGGGGTCGACAACCATTGACAAAAGAGCGCTGCCGTGTCGGGCGCACTTATCAGGTGTTAAGGCGGTGTATGGCATTCATTGCCTTTGACATAACCAACTATCTACCCGCTCTACTCTTCACCTTATTTTCGTCGCTTCTTGGTCTTGACTTTGGGGTCAACTATACCGGTATACCGACCCCAGCGGTTATTATACCAATGACGAAATCAAAGAGCACTTTGGGTGTAACTATTGGAACTGTGTTGAAGAACAGTTCTATTATGGTACACCGTTTGAGGGCTTGAGTGAATGGCTTGGTGTACTCATGACTGCTGAGGATGGCTATATCATTGCAGCCCATCATCCCACAGTTGAGGTGTCTTTTGGCGGTGTGTTTCTACGCAACACAGATACAGGCAGAATCGAAATCATGGGAGGTTTTGGCCCCGTCAGCAATCTTGCTGTCGCGAGCTTCATTGATCCGATGGGTGGTAACGGATTTTTTCAACTTGGTAAGTATGACCTTCGTGATCAGAGTGGGCAAAGTGTCACAATTAGTTCAGAAGGTCAACCAGGAGGTTGCGACATCTGGGATTGTCGCGCTGTTGGCTACAGTGCAGCTTCTCTTGGCTATTCGATAGCAGGGGACGCAGGAATCCTTTGTACTGCGGCTACCGTAGGTGCATGTAGTCCCGTTATGATAGGACTGAAAGCCGCCGATGCGGCAGTAACTTTTGAGGCTGCGCGCTACACAGTAACACAGCATGCCCTTGGTAACGCCTCTGATGCCGATCTAGCAGTTTCTCTCGCTGAAACATCTGCAAGTATAGGACCGGGGGCAGGAATTGGGACAGGCGTGGCGTCACTGCTCTGGAATATATTTGACCCCATTATCCCTGACGAGAGATGGGGGAAACGTGGGTCAGCTCGCTAATTCTACCAAATGAGACTTGTTATAAACACGATAGTCGCAATTACAATGCATGTCACGTTATACTATATGTGGCAGTATTTGCGGCTATCTAAAATTTGGTTTTTGCTGATCTATATAACTTTGGGAGTTCTTTGGGGATACTTTGTTGGGCTCGAATTTCAGTCAAGAGAAGAATACCCTTACCTTCTCTTCCTGAT
Organism: Caldilineaceae bacterium; assembly: GCA_965213535.1. Lineage (GTDB taxonomy): Bacteria > Chloroflexota > Anaerolineae > Caldilineales > Caldilineaceae > JBCCFC01. The sequence goes on along the minus strand of OZ243888.1, from coordinate 6,455,503 downwards.
GCTTGCAGGGGGGCTGATAAACTATCAAATGTATCGGTTTGTCGTTAACGAATAAGCAACAAATGAAGAATATCGTCTCCTCACAAGATTTCTTCCAGGCACTAGCCGTAACATGTTTTTGGATTTCCGTCATCCAATTTCTGCAGAACCAAAGCGTTTATGCTGCCATCCTATTGTTAGCAGGGTTGGCTCTTATGTTTTATGGCGCTCGTTTAGCGCCTCTTCAAAGTTACAGCGCCAGAGCCTTGTTTTGGTTTTGTAGTATCCTTGTCCTTATTCTTCTCGCAATCATAAGCACCGTTCAGCAGTAGGACGAATACCACGGGTGCTGTGGTCAATGACGAGCGGTACTTCGCCTACGGCGAGCAGCGCGGGCTGGGTCAAGTCAGCACGGAGAACCAGTACACCGACCAGAAGCGGGATGAAACGGGGCCGTGGCATGATCGATTCCAGGCGCTGCGACGCTAGCCAAAAGACAACCAAGAAAGAATTAGCATGAAGGCTCTATCTCGACTCCTCATCGTCGTCGTACTCGCGCTCTGCCTGGGTGCAACCCAAAGATTGGTGCAGGCCACCGCGCCTGTTCAACTTGAAGCCGAAGCGGGACAGCCCTTCCTCCACGAGCGAGAGACATCCTCGCAAACTGCCGTCAACTCGGACGCTGCCCCGCAACAAGACGACCTGTTTGTCGAAACACAGATTGTTACGGTCAGCGAAGGCGGGCGTTTTTACGATTTTGGCCGTGCAGTGGCGTTGGAGGGCGAGACCGCACTCGTGGGCGCGCCCGGCGCAAGCAGCAGCTTCCGCGACGAGGGCGCCGTCTACGTCTTCGGGCGCGAGGCGGGCAGCTGGCAAGAACGGCAGAAGCTGGTCGCCAGCGATGGCGAAATTCGTGATGATTTTGGCGCTGCCCTCGCGCTGGCAGGTGATACGGCCATGATTACAGCGGATGAAGCGCTGGTCGGGGAGGCCGGGCAACGAGGAGCAGTCTACGTTTTTGTGCGAGAAGGGGGCGAGTGGCGCCAGCAGCAAAAGCTGACCATTGACCAACGGGGAGACAATGATTCCTTTGGCAACTCAGTGGTGATGGAGGGGGATATTGCCTTCATCGGTGCGACTCGTGAGGATGTTGACGGTACGTTCAACCAAGGGGCAGTCTACGTCTTCGAGCGTGAAGGGGACGAATGGCGACAGCAGCAAAGGCTGACCGCCAGCGACGGTGGTCGGGGCGACTTCTTCGGCTTTCCCCTCGCGCTGGAGGGTGAGACCGCCTTTGTCGGCGCGAGACCAAAAAACGAATTTCAGGGAGCAGTTTACGTTTTCGTGCGCGAAAACGGACGCTGGCGCGAGCAGCAGAAGCTTACCGCCAGCGACGGTGGAAAAAGCGACCAGTTTGGCAGTACGATAGTGCTGGAGGGCGAGACGGCCCTGATTGCGGCGGGCCGAGCAACCGTCGACGGTCAAAGCAATCAGGGGGCTGTTTACGTCTTTACGCGCGAAGGGGGAAGCTGGCGCGAGCAACAGAAGCTGCTTGCCAGCGACGGCGCACGGTCCGACCAATTTGGAAATGCCGTGGCGCTGAATGGCGAGACCGCGCTGATCAGCGCTAGGGAAGATGATGCCGGGGGTGTTGAGAATCGGGGCTCGGTCTACCTCTTTGTGCGCGAGGCGGGAAGCTGGCGTGAGCAGCAGAAGCTGACTGGCAGCGATAGCGCGGAGGATGACAACTTTGGCTATGCCGTGGCCATGGATAATGAAACCGCCCTCATTGGGACGTATGAAGCGGACTTTGAGGGGACCGAGCGGCAGGGCAAAGCCTACTTCTTCGAGCGCGGTGGACAGCAAAGGCAGCCGCAAACCATCGACTTTCCCACCCCGCCCGCTGCGGCGCAGGGCTACGCTATCGGCGCGACCCTGTCGCTCTCGGCCACGGCCAGCTCCGGCCTGCCCGTCGATTTCCGCTCGGCCACGCCGGAGGTCTGCACGGTCGAGGGGAACGAAGTGGCGCTCGTTGCCGCGGGCGAATGTCGCGTGGTCGCCACGCAGCCGGGCGACGGCGAACACGCCGCTGCGTCGGAGACAGTCAGCTTTGACGTGGTGGCTACAGCAGCGGAACAGTCGCTCTATCTGCCCTTGATTGCCCGTTAGCTCAGCCCAGCTCAATCGGGATTACGACCCGGCCTGGGAAAATTTGTAGGCATCTATAACTCGCACGGATATTAAGTCAGCTCCGCAAGCAGTATGACATCGGCACACTAAAGACCCATGCCTTCGTCTACGATAGTTTCACCATAGGAATGGTAACAAGAAAAGCAGGGCACCTGTCTTTCAGCTCGTGCATGGCTTGGGCGTCCTGCTCATCTTCCGCTACGGGCTATCGCGTAGATCGCCCGCCCGTGCGTGTAGTTTGACTTCGCCCACTCGTCGATTCAAAAAACTTTGCAGCATTTCTACAAAGCGGTAGACATCTGCAAAAGTGCTGACCAGCCCACGGAGACGCGCACGGTGCTGGCGTAGAGGCCCGACTCGCGCTGGAGGCGCTGAAAAAACTGCTCGTAGGAGATCGTCTGATCGCCGACAAAGCACGGGGCCATCTGCTCGTGGCTGAGGCCGTTCCGGGAAATTAACTGTACCATGTGACCGTCGCTGCCCGGACAATTCTGCTAACCCTTCACTGGTCGCGGGCAGTAACAGTCACATTTGCGCCATACTTAATTTCTTGGATTAACCTGAGTGTAAAAAAGAAAAAAAGAGGCCAAGGGTTGCAGTAACCCTTGGCCTCTTCTCTCACCGCTTCAATTTGCGAACGCAGCCGCTACCCCAGCGAATCCCCATCGTCGGCCTCTTCCTGGCTCGTCAGCGCGTCGAAGTTGATGTTGATTTGTCCATCTTCATCCTCTTCGCTAAGCGCGTTGGCCAGGGCGGCCAGCGGCTCCATGCCAAGCTCGGCCACGCCGCTCAGGTCGCTCGAATCGAAGTCGGCGAAGTCCATGTCGTCGAACTCCAGTTCGCCATCGTCATCAAAGTCGAACGCTTCGTCGAAGGCTTCGTCGAGGTCTAGCTCCTCGACGAGCTCCGTCTCGACCGTGCGCTGTCGCCGCGAGGCAAAACCCGTGCCCACCGGAATCAGCTTGCCGATAATCACGTTCTCCTTCAAACCGCGCAGCTCGTCCGTTTTGCCGCTGATGGCGGCCTCGGTCAGTACGCGCGTCGTCTCTTGGAAGGAGGCGGCGGCCAGGAAGCTCTCGGTGTTGAGCGCTGCCTTGGTTAGCCCCAGCACGACCGGCTCACCGCGGGCGGGCTTGCCCCCTCGCTCAATGGCCGCATCGTTGATATCCTCAAAGAGGAAGCGATCCACCAGCTCACCGGGCAGCAGCTCGGTGTCGCCCGTGGCGCGCACCATCACGCGGCGCAGCAGTTGGCGCAGCACCACTTCGATGTGCTTGTCGTGGATGCCCACGCCCTGGCTGCGGTAAACCTTCTGCACCTCGTCCAGCAGATAAAGCTGGCAGGCCTCGCGGCCCTGAATGCGCAGAATCTCCTTGGGATTCTTCGCGCCTTCGGTGATCTGCTGACCAGCGATCACGGCATCGCCGCGCGCGACGCGCAGGCGGGCGTTGGCGGGCACGTCCGTTTCCCAGACGGTTGAATCCTCGCGGCGCACCGTCGCAACAGCGCTGCCGTCGTCGTTCTTCTCGACGAAGACTTCGCCCTCCATGCCGGCCAGGATCGTCTCCGGCTCGCCTTCATCTCCGTTGTCACCTGCCGGGGAGGCCATCGAGGCAATCAGCGTATCCTCCTGCACCCGATCACCGTCGTCGATGACCAGCTCGAAGCCCGCGGGAATCTCCACCTCGCGGCGCTTGAGCTCGGTGCGGCTGATGCGCACCATGCGCAGCTCGCCCTCTTCGTACAGATCAATCGTGCCGTCGATTTCGGCAATTACGGCCTCTCCCTTTGGATTACGCGCCTCGAACAGCTCCTCCACGCGGGGCAGACCCTGCGTGATGTCGTCGCTGCCCGCTACGCCGCCGGTGTGGAAGGTGCGCAACGTGAGCTGCGTGCCCGGCTCGCCGATGGATTGGGCGGCAATAATACCGACCGCTTCGCCCATCTGCACCAGCCCACCGCGGGCGAGGTCTTCGCCGTAGCAGTGCTTGCACAGACCAAAGCGCGTCTCGCAGGTTAGCGGCCCGCGCACAAAGGCTTTGTTGACGCCGCGACGCTCGAGCAGACCCAGCGCCGATTCGTCCAGCAGATCGTTGCGGGCCAGCAGCAGCTCACCCGTCTCCGGGTCGCTGATGTCCGCGCCCAGGTAGCGACCGGCAATGCGCTCGCTAAACTTCTGCCCGGTTACATCTGCACCCGCTTCGTCGATCCAGTAGCCGGTGTTCGTGCCGCAGTCGTCCTCGGTAATGATGACGTCCTGGGCCACATCGACTAGGCGACGGGTCAGGTAGCCGGCATCCGCCGTGCGCAGCGCCGTATCGGCCAACCCCTTGCGCGCGCCGTGCGTGCTCAGGAAGTACTCCAGCGCCGTCAGCCCTTCGCGAAAGTTGGAGCGGATCGGCAGCGGAATGATACGACCGTTTGGGTCGGCCATCAGGCCACGCATCCCTGCCAGCTGACGCACTGTGTTGACGCCGCCCTTGGTCGCCCCGGCAATCGCCATGGCGCCCAGCCCTTCGTAGGGGCTCAGCAGCTCCTTCACCGCTTCCGTGACTTCATCCGTGGCGCGCGTCCACATTTCGACGGTCTTGTTGTACAGCTCTTCGGAGGTGATCAAGCCGCGGCGGTACTGCTGCTCCGAGCGGCCAACTTCCTCGGTGGCGCGCTCTAGAATCTCGGTCTTGCTCTCCGGCACGTTGATGTCGCTCACGGCAATGGTGATGCCGGAGCGCGTGGCAAATTCAAAGCCAACGTCCTTGATGTTGTCCACAACCAGGGCTGTTACATCCTGGCCCAAGTGCTTGTAGCAGACGCCGACCACGTCGTTGACGCCCTTCTTGTCCAGCAGCTCGTTGACGAACCAGACTTCCTCCGGCAGCGAGCGATTGAAGATGATGCGCCCCATTGTTGTGCGCAACATCCGGCTTTCCGGCCAGGACGCGCCGAGCATCCTCATTAGGCGCAGCCCTTCGCGCGTTTCGTCCATGGCCGCGCTGCCAAAGGCGGCGATTTCACCCACCATCTTGCCTTCGCCCTGCACATACAGGTCCATTAGCTGGCCAATCGTGGCGAGGCCGTGCTCCTTGAGCGCATCCATCACGCGCTCGCCGACCGGCAGCTCGTCGATGGCCACGCCATCGTACTTGCTCGTAAAGCGCACGTCGATCGGCTGACGCAGCTTGAGCTTGCCCAGATCGTAGACGTACTGCGCTTCGTCCATGCTGCCAAAGCGCGGAATCATCTCCTTGCCCTCGGCGTTCACGGGCGCGGGCTCCATCACGGTGACATAGTAGACGCCCATCACCATATCCTTGGACGGCCCCACAATCGGCTCGCCGCTGCTCGGCTTGAGCAGATTCTTGGTGGCGAGCATCAGCTCGCGCGCTTCCTTGACGGCGGCGGCGCTCAACGGCACGTGGACGGCCATCTGATCGCCGTCGAAGTCGGCATTGAAGGCGGAGCAGGCCAGCGGGTGCAGCTGGATCGCGCTGCCCTCGATCAGCACCACTTCAAAGGCCTGAATGCCCAGGCGGTGCAGCGTCGGTGCGCGGTTGAGCAGCACGGGGCGCTCTTTGGAAATCTCCTCCAGCACGTCCCACACTTCGGACTGCTGGCGATCCACCATGCGCTTGGCGCTCTTGATATTGTGCGCGTAGTTGCTATCAACCAGCGCGCGCATCACAAAAGGCTTGAACAACTCCAGCGCCATCTTCTTGGGCAGGCCACACTGGTGCAGCTTCAGGTCCGGCCCAATCACGATCACCGAGCGGCCCGAATAGTCGACGCGCTTGCCCAGCAGGTTGCGGCGGAAGCGCCCCTGCTTGCCCTTGAGCAAATCGCTCAGGCTCTTGAGCTTGCGCTTGCCGGAGCGGCTCACGGCCCGCCCGCGGCGACCGTTGTCCACCAGCGAATCCACGGCCTCCTGCAGCATGCGCTTCTCGTTGCGCACAATTACGTCCGGCGCGCCCAGGTCCATCAGGCGGCGCAGGCGATTGTTGCGGTTGATCACGCGACGGTACAAGTCGTTCAAGTCGCTCGTGGCAAAGCGGCCGCCGTCGAGCTGCACCATTGGGCGCAGGTCGGGCGGAATCACGGGCAGCGCCGTCAGGATCATCCATTCGGGGCGGTTGCCGCTCTTGCGAAAATTCTCCACCACGCGCAGACGTTTGGCCGCTTTCTTGCGCCGCTGCTTGGAGCGGGTGGTGCGAATTTCCTTGCGCAGCTCCTTTTGCAGCTTGTCCAAATCAATTTTGGCGACGATGTCGCGCACGGCTTCCGCGCCCATGCCGGCGGAGAAGACGTTGCCAAAGCGGTCGGAGAGTTCGCGGTAGCGCGTCTCCGTCAGCAGCTGCTTCTCTTCGAGATTCTTCAGCTCTTCCAGATCGCTCTCCATGCCGGTGCGCAGCCGCTCCTTGCGCTCCTCCACGCTGGCGCGCACTTCCTCGATCTGCGCCCCCAGCTCGTTGCGCACGTGCTCGCGCTTGGCCGAGATCAGCAGCCGAATGTCCGCCTTCTCCTCGTCAGATTCCTGCTGCAGCGCGTCCAGCCGCCGCTGCACCAGATCGTTCACCGTCGCCTCGTGATCGGCGGAGATCGTCTCGCCTTTGGAGATGATGATCTGGTCGTTATATTCCAGCGTCTTGTCCTCGTCGGCCTTGTCGCCGACGCGGTTCTGAATCCAAGTTTGCAGCGCCTGCGCCTGCGAAATCGCCTGCGAGGTCTCTTTGGTGATGCGCTCATCCAGCTCGCGCAGCTCCTCTTCTTCCTCCTGGTCCGTATCAGCCAGCCCCGTCTCCAGCCCCGTCTCCAGCTCGTCGATCTGGCCCTGGATCTCGCCGTCGATACGGGCGATGCGCATGGCCAGCTCGCGCTCGTTGCGGATGATCGCGCGACCGCGGGCGTCCTCGTTGACGTTGCTGATGATGTACTGCGCAAAGTAGAGCACGCGTTCCAGGTGGCGCGGGCTGATGTTGAGCAGCAGACCCAGCCGGCTCGGCACGCCCTTGACGTACCAGATGTGGCTCACGGGCGAGGCCAGCTCGATGTGGCCGATGCGCTCGCGGCGCACCCGGCTCGGCGCAACCTCCACGCCACACTTGTCGCAGACAATGCCCTTGTAGCGGACGCGCTTGTACTTGCCACAAGCGCACTCCCAATCGCGGGTGGGGCCAAAGATGCGCTCGCAGAAGAGGCCGTCGCGCTCCGGGCGCAGCGTGCGGTAGTTAATCGTCTCCGGCTTCGTCACTTCGCCGTAGCTCCAATCGTGGATCTGCTCCGGCGAGGCCAGGGAAACGCGGATGGCGTCGAAATTTTTAACTTCCATAGTATACGAAATTTCTCCTTAGTTTAGGAGAAGAATAAAGATTGAAGATTAAAGATTGGGGACTCAATCAAACCGATGGCTCCGCTCGACTCTTTGCGCGCCAAAAGTTTAGCAACCCATTCAACGCGGGGAAGTTCCCCGCATCTCGAAGCACCCAATCTTCAATCTTTATTCTTCAATCTTTCTCTTACTCGCTGCTGCGGCCCATTGGGCTGGGAATGTTCAGGCTAAAGCCGAGGCGCGGCAGGTTGTCCTGCGCATCTTCCTTGCCAAACTGCACCACTTCATTTTTATCGTTGATGACCTCGACGGCGAGCGCCAAACTTTGCAGCTCCTTCACCAGCACGCGGAAGCTCTCCGGCACGCCGGGGCTCTGAATCTCCTCGCCCTTGACAATCGACTCGTAGGTCTTAACGCGGCCCGTGATGTCGTCCGATTTGATGGTCAGCATCTCCTGCAGGGTGTGCGCCGCGCCGTAGGCTTCGAGCGCCCACACCTCCATCTCGCCAAAGCGCTGGCCGCCAAACTGTGCCTTGCCGCCCAGCGGTTGCTGGGTCACGAGGCTGTAGGGGCCGGTGCTGCGCGCGTGGACCTTGTCCTCGACGAGGTGGTGCAGCTTGAGCATTTGCACCACGCCGACCGTGACGGGCGAATCGTAGGCCTCGCCGGTTTTGCCGTCGTAGAGCCTCTGCTTGCCGGTGGTGGGCAGTGCCCAGCCGCCACGGCGGGTGATGGCCTCGGCGCGCAACCCCAGCGCCTCGTAGTCCAGCTTGTCCACGTTTTGGGTCTCTTCTTCGTTGCCGTAGAAGCGTACCCACTCTCGCAGCGAAACGAGCATCGTCAACTCGTCGGCTTCGGTGGTGGTGTGGCGCTCGTGGTAGCTCGCGGGCAGCATGGCATCCGGCTCGACACCGTGCTCGCGCACCCATTCGCGCAGGGCGCTGTGGCGGGCATACGTCACGTCGGTGAAGATGCGCTCGGTGTCGTAACCCAGCGGCTCCAGCCAGTCGGCCAGGTAGATGTTGCGCGCTTCGGCATCGTCCAGCAGTTCATCGTCCTCGATGCCAGCCTCCTGCAGCGCTTCCCAGGCGCGGGTGGTAATATCCGCCCACACGCGGTCGATCAGCCAGGAGCGGGCTAACTCGGCGGCAATTTCGTTCTCCTTTGCGCCGTCAAAAACCGGCGTCTCGGCCTTGAAGCCAAGCCGGTGTGCGGCCCAGCCCAGGTGGCACTCCAAAATCTGGCCGATGTTCATGCGGCCCGGTACGCCCAGCGGATTCAGAATGATATCGACCGGCGTCCCGTCCTCCAGGAACGGCATGTCCTCGACGGGAACCACCTGCGAAATCACCCCCTTGTTGCCGTGGCGACCGGCCATCTTGTCGCCCTCGGTCAATCGGCGGCGCTGGGCCACGCTCACGCGCACCAGCTTTTCCACCCCCGCGGGCAAATCGCGGTGCTCGTCCCGATCAAAGATTTTGACATCGACCACCTTGCCCCGCTCGCCGTGGGGCAGGCGCAGCGACGAATCGCGCACTTCGCGTGCCTTCTCGCCAAAGATGGCGCGCAGCAGCTTCTCTTCCGGCGTCAGCTCCGTCTCGCCCTTGGGCGTAATTTTGCCGACGAGAATATCGCCCGGCGTAATTTCCGCGCCAATACGGATAATGCCGTCCTCATCCAAATCCTTGAGCGAATCCTCACCTACGTTGGGAATATCGCGCGTAATTTCTTCTGGGCCCAGCTTGGTCTCGCGCGCTTCGGTTTCGTGCTTCTCAATGTGAATCGACGTATATTTATCGTCCTGCACCAGCCGCTCGCTAACGAGGATGGCATCCTCAAAGTTGCCGCCCTCCCAGCTCATGTAGGCCACGACCACGTTCTGGCCCAGCGCCAGCTCGCCGCCCTGTGTGCTCGACGAATCGGCCAGCACCATGCCCTTGCGTACGTAATCGCCCTTGAAGACGATCGGGTGCTGATCGATGCAGGTGCTCTGGTTGGAGCGGTTGTACTTGCGCAGAGGGTAGGCGCGGCGCGTGCCGTCCTCTTCCTGCACAGTAATTTCTGCACCAGTCGCGCTCACCACTTCGCCCGCTTTCTGGGCAACAACCACTTGGCCCGAATCAATCGCAGCCTGCCACTCCATGCCCGTGCCCACCACCGGCGAATCCGGCTTGACCAGCGGCACGGCCTGGCGCTGCATGTTCGAGCCCATCAGCGCACGGTTGGCGTCGTCGTGCTCCAGGAAGGGAATCAGCGAGGCGCTGATGCCCACCACCTGCTTGGGCGACACATCCATGTAGTTGATGCGCGCCTGCTGCTCAAAGCGGAACTCCTCGGCGTGGCGCGCGGAGGGCCGGTCGTTGACAAACTCACCCACGGCGTTGAGCGGCGTGGAGGCCTGTGCAATCGACACGTCGTCCTCTTCGTCGGCATTCAGGTAGACCACGTCGCGGCTGGCAAAGGTCTTCACCTTGATCGACTCCAGCCCGTCCCCGGAGGAAGCTGCGGCGACAATGCGCCCGGCCAGCTCCTGGTCGACCATTGCGCCCTTCTCCGCCACGACTTCCTCCGTGGCCGGATCGATCACGTCGGTACGCAGGGTGCGGCCCAGCAGGTTCTCCACCGTCGGCTCCACCTCGTGCAGCACGCGGCGGTAGGGTGTCTCGACAAAGCCAAAGTCATTGACGCGCCCGTAGTTCGCCATTGAACCAATCAGGCCAATGTTCGGCCCTTCCGGCGTTTCGATCGGGCAGATGCGCCCGTAGTGGCTGTAGTGAACGTCGCGCACGTCGAAGCCAGCGCGCTCGCGGCGCAGGCCACCGGGCCCCAGCGCGCTGAGGCGGCGCTTGTGCTGCAGTTCGCTCAGCGGGTTTGTCTGATCCATAAACTGGCTCAGCTGGCTCCCGCCAAAGAATTCGCGCGTCGCGGCTACAACGGGGCGAATGTTGATCAGGCTCAGCGGCGTCACCTGCTCCGGATCGCGGATCGACATGCGCTCGCGCACCACGCGCTCCATACGCAGCAGGCCAATGCGCAGCTGATTCTGGATCAGCTCGCCCACCGTCTTAATGCGGCGGTTGCCCAGGTGATCGATGTCGTCATCCCGCTCCTGGCCGTTGTTGATGTTGATGATGCGCCGGATAATCGCGACCAAATCTTCGTTGGTCAACGTGCGCGTCTCCAGGTCGATGTCCTGGCGCAGACGCCGGTTGACCTTGTAGCGGCCCACGCGCCCCATGTCGTAGCGGCGCGGCGCAAAGAAGAGATTCTGCACAAAGCTCGTCGCATTGTCGAGCGTGGGCGGATCGCCGGGGCGCAGCTTTTTGTAAAATTCCAAGAGCGCGTCCTCAACGCCCGTCTGCGAATTGTCCGTCGGGTTCGCCGTGGGGTCGCGCTCCAGCGTGGACTCGATAAAGGGGTGATCCACATCGGTATCCACGTCCGCAAAGAGCTCGCGGATTTCGTCGTCCGTGCCAAAGCCAATCGCACGCAGCAGAATCGAGACGGGCAGCTTGCGCTTGCGATCTACCTTGACGCTAATGATGTCGCGCTTGCTGGTTTCAAACTCCAGCCAAGCGCCTCGGCTCGGAATCAGCTTGGCGCTCGCCAAGTCACGGCCCGTGCTGCGCTCTTCTTCCGCCGTAAAGTAAACGCCCGGCGAGCGAATTAGCTGGCTGACGACGACACGCTCGGAGCCGTTAATAATAAAGGTCGCCGAATCGGTCATCAGCGGGAAGTCCCCCATAAAGACTTCCTGCTCGCTGATCTCGCCCGTGTCCTTGTTGATCAGCTTTACCTGCACCCAAAGCGGCGCAGAATAAGTCATGTCCCGCTCGCGGCATTCATCGACGTTATACTTTGGTTCGCCAAAGTGAAATTCACCAAAGTGAAGCTCAAGATTTTTATTAAAACTAACAATTGGGGAAACTTCTTCAAACAGCTCGCGCATCGCCTCTTGCTTGAACCATTCAAAGCTGCGCAGCTGAACCTCCGTCAACCGCGGCAGCTCGATAATCGAGGGCGTGCGCGCATAATTTTTACGGTCCGGTCGATTCTCACGCGAAGCGGCATACGCACCGTTGCTCATCCCACCGGCCATAACCTGCGTCTCCTGCACCTCACCAAGCGTTCCTGATGCCATTAGCTCTTCTCCTCAAGTGGCTGCTTTACTTAACCGATCGGGCTGCCAATAATTTCGGGCTGCCAATATCTACTGCCCAATGCCTGCTGTCCCGTGCCTGTTGTCCAATGGAGCAGCTTCCGCCCGGCAGAGCCGAGACGTGAACAAGACAAATGTAATGATAATGATACCGTATTGATACGCAGAACGGGTGCTGCCTTACTCAAAGCGACACATCCGTGTAAATAGCAATAAGACACCTACGAACCACCCGCTAACAGACGTTGTTAAATGGGTAGACCGTTTTTAGGTGCCTAAGGTTACTAGGTCAATTTAATTTGTTGCCCAAGCGTTCAATCGCGGCTACTTTATGTGAACTCACTAACTTCATCGCGAAAGAGGATAATACCACAGCGCGAATCAAGTGTCAACGGTCAACTGTTAGCATTTTGTTAGAAGTTTGGTACTGCAACAAGCTTTTGAACAATACGGACAAATTTAATGCAAGCATAGGTCAAACGCGCCCTCACCCCCGGCCCCTCTCCCATGGTGGGAGAGGGGCCGGGGGTGAGGGCCACTTGCCAAATATCAACGGAACCTAAACATTTAGATAACCCGTCGCTGCTTGTTGTTCCACTCTTTTCCCAACTAACCCAAATCTTTAAGGTGATATACACAAATTGTAGATAGACAAACAAATGGAAATGACCTATACTATGGTGGAATGTGGGAGAAAGTGGGTCAATTTACCTGAAAATGCTTTGGATTGAGCGTAAAGTGGGGCGATCCGAACGCGTGTTCTAAATTTGGGATAACGACCAACAGCGCACCCTCCTTCCGGAAACTTAACCAAAAATCTATCTGCACAGCGCTGCCCAACTCATCTTGACTCACTTGAATCAGATGAGCTGGACGGCTGGGGCGTGCCATGTTTCTCGGCGAATACAACCACAGTTTGGATAGCAAGGGGCGGCTCACGATCCCCGCTAAACTCCGCGACCAGTTGGCAACGGGGTTGGTGGTGACGCGTAATCCTTCCGAACGCTGTCTGTTGGTGCTGCCCCAGGCCGAGTGGGAGCGCGTTGCGGGTAAAGTCAACAGCTTGCCAATGATGGACAGCCGCTCCGGCCTGCTGCGCCGCGCCTTCTTTAGCGCCGCCGAAGATCTCAAGCCGGATCGGCAGGGGCGCGTCCTCATTAGCCAGCGCCTGCGCGACTATGCGCAAATCCAGAGCGAGGTGGTCGTCAACGGTATGTATACCTTTCTTGAGCTGTGGGAGCCAAACGCCTGGGATGAGAAGGTGCTGCAGCAGCTCAACAGCAACGACCTGAGCGGCGACCTCTTTGCCGCGCTGGACGTCTAGCTTATACACACTTAACCATGCCCATTCCCGCCGACCCACCCGGCAGCCGCCACGTGCCCGTGCTGCTGGATGAGACGCTTGCTGGCTTGGCGCTGCAACCCAACGCCCGCGTAATCGACGGCACGCTGGGCGGGGGTGGCCACGCGGCGGCCATTCTCGCCCAGCTGGGGCCAGCTGGGCACGTGCTTGGGATGGATGCCGATCCCGCTGCCGTTCAGCGGGTCAATCAGCGGCTGGGGAAGGCGGTGGAGGATGGGCGGCTACGGGTGGTACAGGGCAATTTTGAGCAGATGCGCGAGGTGGCCGAGGCCCACGAGTTTTTACCCGTCGACGGCATCCTGCTTGACCTCGGCACCAGCTCTTTTCAGCTGGAGACGGCCGCGCGCGGCTTCTCCTTTCAGCAAGATGGCCCGCTTGATATGCGCTTTGATCTGAGCGATGGGCCGGGCGCGGGGCCGAGCGCGGCGGAGTTGGTCAACACGCTGCCGGAGGTCGAATTAGCCGATGTGATCTACCGCTACGGTGAAGAGCGCCGCAGCCGACGCATCGCTCGCGAGATTGTGGCGGCCCGCAAACAAGGGCAAGTTGAGACGACGGCGCAGCTGGCGGAGCTTGTCGAGCAGGCCGTGGGCGGACGGCGCGGCGCACGCTTGCACCCGGCGACGCGCACCTTTCAGGCCTTGCGCATCGCCGTCAATCGCGAGCTGGAGCAGCTCGCACAGACGCTGCCGCAGACGCTCGATCTGTTGGCCGACGGCGGACGGTTGGCGGTGATCAGCTTTCACAGTTTGGAAGATCGCATCGTCAAGCAGTGGATGCAGGCCGAGGCGCGCGATTCCGTACCGGACCCCGGCAGCCTCTACGGCCACCGCGAGCGAACGCCGACGCTGCGTCTGCTGGCCCGCAAGCCCATCAGCCCCAGCGAGGCGGAGCAGCGGGGAAATCCGCGCAGCCGCTCGGCCAAACTGCGGCTGGCCGAGCGGATCAACCGGTCGGATTAGCGGTTGATGCTTGGAAAAGAAGTGGCCTACAAAGTATGCAGGTTGAAAAATTTTTGCAAGTTGTCAGGGCTCTCTCAGATTTCGAGGGGCTGCACAAAACGAGCCAGACCAGCGGCGGCTGATCTCGTTGAAGCCAGAGCGGGTAAATCCCTGAATTTCCAAAGAACCCTTATCAAGTTGTTAGATAGACCAAGGATAGGCCATGCTGCAGCAGAACGCGCTCCCCACAACCAATCGATTATCCGCTAACCGTACGATAGCGGATGCCCCAGCCAGCGGGCTGCCCGCCAAGGAAGCGGGCCAGCGCGCACAGCTGGCCGCGCTTGGTGCGGGCCGCGTACTGCGGCGGACGGTGGGCGATGCGCTCTGGCTGCCGGACAGCTTGGGCTCGTTTCTGCTCTTTACGCTGGCGCTGGCAGCCATCACCGGCTGCCTCGTGCTGCACTTGACCCTCTCCGTGAAGATTTTGCGCACCGAGCAGCAGATTGCCGCGGTGCGCGTTCAGCGCGCACGCGTCGAGCGCCAGAATGCCGAACTGACCTTTCAAATTTCCGAGGTCTCTGCGCTAAGCAAAATGCAGACGCGCGCCCAGGCGCTCGGCTTTATCAACACGGGCGACCAACACTATGTAGCGCTAAAAACGGAGCCCGCCAGCACTCCGCTGCTTGCGGAAGGGACGTCCAAGACAGTACCGGATCAGCCGGAGATAGCGGTTATGTCCGTAACCGAACCGGTGAGCGATCAGCCTCAACCAGGTCTTTTGAAGCAGATGCTGAATGCGCTTGACTTTCGGACGCCGCCAGTGCAGGCCATGCGCTAAATCCCACCCACTCTTCTCATGACCGTCCAACTCATGCCCAGCACCGACCACAACGCCGAAGCAACCGCGTCCCAGCACGCGAGCGACCAGAAGCGCCAACTTTGGCGCTTCTGGTTTATCGTCGTCTGCTTTCTGCTGATGACGGGGTTGGTGGTGCTGCGGCTGCTGGACTATCAAGTTATTCGGTGGGGCGGCACGGTGCGCGGCGCAGCGGCCGATGCCCCAGCGGCGCGCGGCGTGATTGTAGACCGCGACGGGCTGCTGCTGGCAGGTGACCGCTACTTCTACCGCATCGCCGCCACGCCCAACCTCATCACAGCCGAGCAGCGCCCCGTGATCGCGGATTTGCTCCAGCAGCTTACCGGCCTGCCCGCGCTGGATACATACAATACGCTGACGGAAATGGCGGACAGCCAGTTTGCCGTGCTCGCGCCCGCTGTCAATCTGGAATTGGGGCAAAAAATTCAGGATTGGCGCGATGGAAAGTTTACCGAACAGCTCGACCTGACGACAGAGCAGGCGGAGATTTTTGAGCACGTTTACGTGGAGCCAACGCCGCGGCGTTTTTACCCACAGGCCGAAGTCGCCAGCCACCTGCTCGGCTTTGTCTCCAGCGCCACCGACCGCACGGCACACAACGGCCTGGAGCGCTATTACGATGCTTTTCTGCGCGAAACCGGCGTGGGGCTCACCGGCAAGTCGCAGCCAGTAGCGGATGCCCTCTCCGTTGACGCGCGGCGCTTTGTCCCCTCCGCTGCGGGGAAAGACTTGGTGCTAACGCTGGACCGCACGGTGCAGTGGATCATCGAGCAGGAACTGCGGACGGGGCTGGCGGCCTACGGCGCGCAGAGCGGCTCGATCATTGTGATGGAGCCAGAAACGGGTGCGGTTTTGGGGATGGCCAACTACCCGCCGTACAATCCCAATTTCTATGCCCAGGCCGATGGTCAATCGTTTACCAACCCCGCGGTAAGCGCCCAGTACGAGCCGGGCTCGATCTTCAAAACGATTACCTTTGCCGCGGCCATTGACGCAGCCATTACAAAGGCCGACACCGAGTGGGGCGACCCCGGCGTGGTCGTGGTGGGCGGGCAGGAAATTCGCAACAGCGATTTGTCGGCCCACGGCACGGTTACGACGACTGAGGCGCTGGCGCGTTCGCTCAACGTGGTCACGGCACAAATTGCACAGGAGTTGGGCGCGCGCGACTTCTACCGCTACGTTCACCGCTTTGGCTTTGGCGAGGCAACGGAAATCGATTTGGCGGGCGAGATTCAAGGTGCGCTTAAGTCGCCGGGCAACCCGGAGTGGAGCCGGTCGGATTTGGGCACGAACAGCTTTGGCCAAGGTGTGGCCGTCACGCCAATCCAGATGGTCAACGCGGTGGCCGCGATTGCCAACGGCGGGCGGCTGATGCGCCCCTACATGGTTGCTGCCCGCGTCGACGACCAGGAAGCCCAGCTTACCGAGCCAACGATGATCCAGCGCGTCATTTCGGCAGAATCCGCGGCGACGATGACCGAGATGATGGTGCAGGTGGTGGAGACGGGGAACTACCGGGCGCGCATCAACGGTTACAGCGTGGCGGGCAAGAGCGGCACGGCGCAGATCCCCACGGCCGAGGGCTATTTGAAAGACGAAACCATTGTCAGCTTTGTCGGTTTCGTGCCCGCGGACGACCCGCAATTTGTGATGCTTGTCAAAATGGATCGACCGGATCAGGTGCGGGAGGAGAGCTTTGAATGGGCGTCCAACACGGCGGCTCCGCTCTTTAGCCGCACGGCCACGCGGCTGCTCAACCACCTCAACGTGCCGCCAGATGCGGTGCGTTTGGGGACGGCGGACGACGCGGATGACGAGGCAGTAAGCGGCAGTAATTAGCAGTGCTTAGTGCTTACTGCTTATTGCTTATTGGTTGTTTCGCGTGTCGTGTCGCCTAGTATTTATTGAGTAATCAGCAAGATCGTCAACCCAGTAATAGACATTATATCGATTAAATGGACAAGAAATAGAAGGGCGGGTAAACTGAAGGCATTCCAGAAAAAAGAGGAGATGCCCAATGAGCCACTACCAAAAGTATGCTGAAAAGCCAATTGACTTTCTGGCCTTGACTGGCTACACACGCGAAGAGTTCGACGCCTTGCTTCCCCACTTTGCGGACTGTTTTTATGAGCGGATGCGCACCCATCAGCTGGACGGCAAGCCTAGGGGGAAGCGGCGCTATGTTGACTACCAGAATAGTCCGTTAGCCACGGTAGAAGAGAAACTGTTCTTCATTTTGAACTACTTGAAGAGCAACAATCTGCAAACGGTGCAGGGGTCACTCTTCAACCTTAGCCAACCCAAAGCCAACCAGTGGATTCACACCTTGCACCCCGTCCTGAATCAGGCGCTTGCCCAAGCGGAGGCGTTGCCTGCCCGCGAGATGGACGCGGTCTCCTTTGCCGAAGAGGAGACGCTGTACTTCCATGACGGAACGGAGCGCCCGATTCCCCGCCCCAGCGACCCGGACAAGCAGCGCTTTTTCTACAGCGGCAAAAAAAACGGCACGCCGTAAAGAACAATGTCGTCATCGACTCGCAAGGGCAAGTGCTGTTTGTCTCCGACACGGTCGAGGGCAAGCGGCACGACAAACGGCTGGCGGAGGAAATAGACTACACGCTGCCACAGGGGAGCCGACTGGCTCAGGATACCGGCTTTCAGGGCTTCAGCTTGGAGCAGGTGACGATTTTGCAGCCCAAAAAGAAGCCGCGCAACCAAGAGCTGTCTGAGTTTGACAAGCACAAGAACAGCTGGCTTTCCTCGTTGCGCACCCGGATTGAACATGCCATTGGCGGCGTCAAACGCTATCGGATTGTGAAAGACAAAATTCGCAACTGGAAGCCGGGCTTTCGCGACGCGGTCTTTGAAACCTGTTGTGGCCTGCATAATTTTCGACTCAATTTCCGCCCTTGGTCCTATGGCCCCCTTCAGCTTCATCTCTTTATCGAATTCTAATCGATATAATGTCTAATAAGTAATAAGCAGTAAGCAGTAAGCAATAGGCAACAATCCCGCACCATGCGCCCCATTATCGAGACGCAAATTACCCAACATACGCTCTGGCAGGCGCTGGCCGGCGACACGCCGCCGCTGGCCCTGCCTGCTACGCCCATTGCCCGCGCCGTCTTGGACAGCCGCGACGTGCAGCCGGGCGATCTCTTCGTCGCGCTGGCTGGCCAGCAGACGGACGGCCACCTTTACATCGACGCCGCGCTGAGCAGCGGGGCACAGGCCGTTATTAGTGAGGAGCGAGGCGGCGAGGCGGCGCGGGCAGCGGGCGCGCTGGTGGTAGATTGCCGCGCCGAGCGAACGCGCGACAGCGAGCTGTGGGCCGCGCCCATCCACGCCCTGCGCGGTCGCGCAGTTGTTTATTTGGTTGAAGACGGCGTCCTGGCGCTGCAGCAAACAGGTGCGTTTCAGCGGCTGCACCGGGGGCGCGCGGGGCTGCGCGTGGTGGGCATCACCGGCAGCGTGGGCAAATCGAGCACAAAGGAGTTGACGACCGCCGTACTGCGCCAGCGCTTCCAAACGCTGGCCACCCAAGGCAATCTCAACAACGAGCAGGGCTTGCCGCTGACGCTGCTGGGGCTGGGGCCGCAGCACGAGCGGGGCGTGCTCGAAATGGGCATGTATGCCCTCGGCGAAATTCGTACGCTCTGCACGCTCGCGCGCCCCCATGTGGGCGTAATCACCAACGTTGGGCCGAGCCACCTCGATCGGCTGGGTACGATGGAGCGCATTGCCGACGCCAAGGCCGAGTTAGTCGAAGCGCTGCCGAGCGCTGGCGAGGGCGGCGTGGCCATCTTGAACTGGGACGACGAGCGCGTGCGCCTTTTTCGCGAGCGCACCAACGCGTCCATCTTCCGCTACGGCCTCAGCCAGGAGGCCGATCTGTGGGCGGATGAAATCGAGAGCCGGGGGATGCAGGGCATCCGCTTTCGCTTTCACTTCGAGGGCTGGCAGGGCGATGCTCCCCATCTGACGGATCGCGATACGCTCTCCAAGCCGGAATCGCTCTACATCAATTTACCGCTGCTGGGGAGACACAGCGTGCACACGGCCCTGCGCGCCGCGGCGGTCGGCCTGGTGGAGGGAATGTCCTGGGCGGAAATCATCGCCGGAATGCAGCGGTTGACGAGCCACCTGCGACTGGTCACCTCGCCGGGCATCAACGGCAGCACGCTGATCGACGACACCTACAACGCCAGCCCGGCCAGCACCGTCGCCGCGCTCAACTTGCTGGCCGATCTGGAGCCAGCGGGCCAAGGACGACGCGTGGCCGTGCTGGGCGACATGCTCGAACTGGGCCACATGGCAGACGAGGGTCACAAGCTAGTGGGCCGCCGTGCCGCCCAGATTGTCGATTTGCTGGTTACGGTGGGTGACTTGGGCCGCGAAATCGGCGAAGCGGCAATAGACAGCCGTCTCGCCGCTGAACGCACCCAAATCGTCGCCACCGACGCCGACGCCATTGCCCTACTCCACGACATCTTGCACGCGGACGATCTCGTGCTCGTCAAGGGTAGCCGCGCGGTGGGCATGGATCGGGTGGTGGTGGGAATCAGCCGGACAACGTAGGCGATTAGTGCTTAGTGCTTAATGCTTAGGTTCCGTTGACATTTCGCTGGACGGGCTTGAAAGGTGAGTCGAGCGCGCCCTCATCCCCAGCCCTTCTCCCATTCTGGGAGAAGGGAGCCAATCTCTCCCCTCTCCCAGGGTGGGAGAGGGACCGAGGGAGAGGGGCCGGGGGTGAGGGCCACTTTCCAAATGTCAATAGAACCTAGTGCTTAGTTAGGGCAATTTCACCATGGGGGTGATCTTACACAAGCGTGGCGAAAAAGCGCCCATTTCACTTGATTCTGTCCAAACTTTGGAAGTCTAAAAGTTGGAATGGCGCTTTCTGCTGTTTTTGACGGGATAATGTACCCACTTAATGTAAGATTGATCCGATGGTGAAATCACCCTAGTGCTTAGTTGACGATCTTGTTGGTTACTCGACAAACACCAAGCGATGTCACAGACGAAACAACCAACAAGCAGTAAGCAGTAAGCAATGAAAAAACCGATCAACAAAGTCTCTTTTACAAACCCAACTCACCTACCCCAGGACTCACCCATGCAGCGACAAGCCGATCAATCCGAATTTGTGTCAGCGCCAACCGGCTCCGGCCTAACCACTGTCTTTTTATTATTTATTGGGCTCGTGCTCTTCGGCCTGATTATGCTGGTAGGAGAATTTAGCATGGCTTACGCGCTGACGCTGGGGACGATCAGCTTTTTTCTGGCCGTGATCTGGGGCAACCCGCTGATTCGGCTGCTCAAGCGCCGCGGCATCGGCAAACAAATTCGCGTCGAGGGGCCGGACACGCACTACGTCAAAACGGGCACGCCCACCATGGGCGGCGTGTTGATCGTGGTGCCCGTGCTCTTTATCGTCGGCCTGCTCAACCTGCTGGACGTAACGCTAAGTGCCGTGCGGCTGAGCGAACTCAACCAGCTGATCACCATTGGCCAGAGCACGCTGCCGCTCTTTTTCTGCATCGGCTCCTACGCGCTGCTCGGCGCCATCGACGATTGGCAGGGCATTCGCGGGCTGCGCGGCCGCGGTGAAGGGCTGGGTCCGCGCATGAAGAGCGCCTTTCAGTTTGTCTTTGCCACGGTCATCATGTTGTCCCTCTATTTTTTTGCAGACTGGGATTTTGTCAGCGTTCCCGGCATCGAAGGGCCGGAAACGGGCGGCTTTTTCCGCATTGGCTGGCTGACGATTCCGATCGGCATCCTGATCATTGTAGGCACAAGCAACGCCATCAATCTAACCGACGGGCTGGACAGTTTGGCGGGCAGCACGGCCAGCATTGCTTTTGCCTGCTATGGCTTGATCGCCTTTTTGCAGGGCCAGATTTACCTCGCCGCCTTCTGCTTTATCGTCGTCGGCGCGCTCTTTGCCTTTCTTTGGTACAACGCCTACCCCGCCCAAATGTTTATGGGCGATACGGGCAGCCTGGCGCTGGGAGCCACGCTCGGCTTGGTCTCGCTGATGACGGGGCAGTGGCTGCTGCTGCCCATCATCGGCTTGGTCTTCGTGGTGATGGCGGGCAGCGTGATTATTCAGGTGGGCTATTTTAAGCTGACCAAGCGGCTTTACGGTGAAGGGCGGCGCGTCTTCAAAATGGCTCCGCTGCACCACCACTTTGAGCTGCTGGGCTGGAGCGAGATGCAGGTAAAGGAACGCTTCTGGCTAATCGGCGTGCTGAGCGGCATGTTGGGCGTGGCGCTGGCGCTGGTATAAAAAATAGTGCGTAGTGCGTGGTGCGTGTACTGGTGCACTGGCTTGGTTTGATAGTGAATTACCACCCAGATAAAATTCAAGTGCACGCACCACGCACCACGCGCCACGCACCACTTTACCGAAAGTTTTTGCCGTGACGAATTTACTTGATTTCACGAATAAATCCATCGTCATCCTCGGCCTTGCCCGCCAAGGTATTGCGCTGGCTCGCTTTTTTGTCGACGCCGGGGCGCGCGTCACCGTGGGCGACAGCCGGGACGAGGCGGCGCTGCGCGAAGAGGTGGCGAAGCTCGACGGACTGGCGGTGGATTTTGCGCTGGGGGAGCATCCGCTCGCGCTGCTCGATCATTGCGATCTGCTCTGCCTCAGCGGGGGCGTGCCGCCGCAGATCGAGTTGGTGCAGCGGGCCATCGAGCGCGGCGTGCCCTTGAGCAACGACAGCCTGCTCACGCTGCAAATTGCCCGGGATCGCGGCCTCGGCCCCACGATCTGCATCAGCGGCAGCAGCGGCAAGACGACCACAACGACGCTGGTTGGTGAGATGCTCGCGGCCAGCGGGCAGACCGTCCATGTGGGCGGCAACGTGGGCACGCCGTTGATCGACCGGCTGGCCGACATGGCGCCGGGCGAGCCCATTGTGCTCGAGCTAAGCAGCTTCCAGCTTGAATTATTTGACCCATTGCTTGCCTATGGCACGTTGGACGATCTCGGCCCGGACGTGGCCGCCCTGCTCAACGTCACGCCCAACCACCTGGATCGCCACCCGTCGATGCGGGCTTATGCGGAAGCGAA
The DNA here is from genome assembly GCA_965213535.1 of Caldilineaceae bacterium. Taxonomy (GTDB): domain Bacteria; phylum Chloroflexota; class Anaerolineae; order Caldilineales; family Caldilineaceae; genus JBCCFC01. The sequence continues at coordinate 6,433,584 of OZ243888.1, read as the reverse complement.
GTTGAGGTTGCTGCGCCATCTGCGGGAAGATTCCACGGTGGTGTTGAGCGCTGATGATGGCGTGACGGGGCAAGTGGCAAGCGGCAAGGCGCAGGTAAGCGGTGGGAGCGTGCCCGCAAATTGGGAAATGGACGATCTGCTGGAAACGATGTACGAACAGCTTGCCGAGCGGGATATATCTATTGCAACATTTAGCCGCACGCGTGAATTGACGCGGGGCGCATGGCTGGCTGGCGAGACGCTGCTTTACAACGGCGAAGCAGTTTGCCAGCGCGACGAAATCAAGCTGCGGGGCGACCACAACGTGAGCAACCTGCTCGCCGCCTGCGCCATCGCGGGCGCGCTGGGCGACAAACGGGGCGCGACGGCCGAAGCGATGGGCAAAATCGCGCGCTCATTTGCGGGCGTACCCCACCGCTTGGAGACCGTGCTCGCCAGCGACGGCGTCACCTGGGTCAACGACAGCATTGCGACTTCGCCGGAGCGGGCGATTGCCGGGCTGCGCAGCTTTGACCACACGGCGCAGACGCTGATCTTGCTAGCGGGTGGCAAGGACAAAAATCTGCCGTGGGATCAGTTTGTGGGCGAAGTGCTGGCGCGGGTGGACTTTCTCATTTGCTTTGGCGAAGCAGGCCCCATGATAGCCGATGCCGTCCAGGAGCGCGCCGCCTACAGCCTGATCACCGCGCCCAATTCGGCGGTGGTGCAGCGGCTGGACGAAGCGGTGGCGCTGGCAGCGCGCATGGCGCTGCTCAACGCCACGCCGGCGCAGCAGCGCGGCGAAACCGTTGTGCTGCTCTCGCCCGGCGGCACGAGCTACGATGCGTACAAAGATTTCGAGGCGCGCGGCGAACACTTTCGCAAGCTGGTGCAGCGCTACACCGAAATGCTCTCGCAGCAGGATGCGGTGCAGTGCTGAGAATTTAATGATAATGTCCCAAAACACGACGAAATCAACCGGACGCTACGACTGGGGCCTGCTGGCCGTGGTGCTGATGATGCTGGCGCTGGGGCTGGTGATGGTTTTCAGCTCCAGCTATCCCCAGGCGCTACGCGGCTACGACGACCCCTACTACATCATCACGCGCCAGGTAATGTGGATGGGCGTGGGGTTGGCGGCGCTTTTTGTGATGGCGCGCATCCGCTACGATTTGTGGGATCGGCTGAGTATTCTGATGATGGGTGCGGCACTGCTGGCGCTGATTGCCGTCGTGATCTTTGGGGACGAAAAGCACGGCGCCACGCGCACCTTCTTCGACGGCAGCATACAGCCGAGCGAGCCAGCCAAAGTCATGATCATTATCTACGTGAGCACCTGGCTCGCGAGCAAGGGCGAGCGCATCCGCGACGTGAAGGTTGGCCTGCTGCCCTTTTCCGTGCTGATGGGCTTTGTGGCGGTGCTGATCGTGGCGCAGCCAAATATCAGCACCGCGACGCTAATCGTGACGACGGCGATGGTGATGTTCTTTATTGCCGGAGCAGACTTGCGCCAGTTGGCCGTGGTGGTTGTCGTGGGTGCGGCGACGTTTTGGCTAGTGGTAGCGAACAGCAGTTACGCCAGCGATCGCGTGGCGCGCTGGGGAGATTCGCTGAGCAATCCCATGCAGAGCACCGAGCACCAAGTTCGCTACGCAGTCGAAGCGCTCTCGCGCGGGGGGCTTCTCGGCGTGGGTTTGGGCAATGGCGAAGCAAAGCTTGGCGCGCTGCCGTTGAGCTGGAGCGACAACATCTTTCCCGTAATCGGCGAAGAGCTGGGGCTGCTGGGCTGCCTGCTCGTGGTGCTGCTCTTTGCAATTTTTGCTTACCGCGGGCTGCGAGCCGCCCTTTCCGCAGCGGACAATTTCGGGATGCTGCTGGCGACGGGGATCACGTGTATCATTATTTTGCAGGCCATTCTAAATTTGGGGGTGGCCGTTGCCGCCGTGCCGCCGACGGGCGTGCCGCTGCCCTTCATCAGCTACGGCGGCAGCTCGCTGGCGACGACGCTCGGCGCGGTGGGTATCCTGTTGAGCATCAGCCGCTACGGCAGCGGGCGCACGGCTCAAACCAGTAGACAAACGGCACGACAGACATCCAGGTCGACGAAGGCAAGCGGCTCCAGCAAATCTGGTAAGTCATCCACTAAATCACCGGCAACATCGAGGAGTCGTTCCGCAGCGGGAGAAGCAGCTTATGCGCGTTTTGATTTCAGGGGGAGGGACGGGCGGTCACGTCTATCCAGCGCTGGCCGTCGTACCTCATCTAGCCGGGGCAGCAAGCGAAAATCGAGCAGTTCGACCAGCAAACGCAGCGCGGCCAAGCGCAAATCCGCTCAATCCAAATCAAAGCCAGCATCATAAAGTACAGCGGGCCGTTCGTCGCGTGCTGCAAAATCCGGCAGCGACCGCGACGCAAGCAAGCGCACGATTGCCAAGCGGCGCCGAGGCAAATTTAGATATTGTTTCTAGAGGCAGTGTACACAAGGATGATATATCCAAAGATGTAGCCGTGCTGTGGGTTGGCAGCGAGGGCGGCATGGAACGGGCGCTGGTCGAGCGGGCGGGGATTGCCTTTCGCGGCATCGAGACGGGGCAGTTGCGCGGGCAGAGCCCTTTGACAGCATTGCGAAACGGGGGCAAAATGTTGGCAGGCTTACGCCAAAGCCTACACATCCTCCGCGATTTTCAGCCCGACATCTGTTTTGTGACGGGGGGCTACGTTTGTGCTCCCGTGGTGGCCGCCTGCCGACTGCGCGGTGTGCCCGTGCTCATCTACCTGCCGGACATGAAGCCCGGCTGGGCCATCCGCGCCTTAAGCAAGCTGGCCCAGCGGGTAGCGATCAGCTTTCCAGGGGCGGCGGGTTACTTTGGCGGCTTTGCACCGGAGGGCAAGGCGGTGGTAACGGGCTACCCGGTGCGGCAGGAGTTGGTCGAGCTAGTGGGCAATCGAGCGGCGGCGAAACGGGCGTTGGCAGAAAAATTGGGTAGGTCGGGCCTCGAGCCCACTCCACCCATCCTGCCTTCGACAGGCTCACAAACCGGCGGCGAGGGTGTGTTGGACGGCAGCGAAGTTTTTGTTGAGACTTTTTCGAGGGCTGCCGTTCGCGGAGCCGGCCGTTTCCCCGTGTCTCAATCTACGCTACCGTCGAGCTCCCCTCCCTCTTCGCGCCCGCCGCTTTCGAGCAGCAGCGACGGCAAAGTGAGGGAGGGGCTGGGAGAAGGTAGGGTTGACCTCGACCTTCCCCTGCTCCTGATTTGGGGCGGCAGCTCCGGGGCGCGCAGCATTAACCGGGCAACGTGGGGCGCGCTGTCGAGGCTGCTGCCGCTCGCCGAGGTGCTACACATCGTTGGCACGCGTGATTGGGCGCTGCACGAGGAGGCCGTCGCCGAGACGACGCTGGCGGCGACGCTGGACGGACCGCTGGGCGCGCGCTACCACCCCGTGCCCTATCTGCACGATGACATGGCGCTGGCCCTGGCTGCGGCAGACATCAGCGTCGCACGAGCGGGGGCGAGCACGCTGGGCGAGTTTCCGGTGGCCGGGCTGCCGTCGATCTTGGTGCCGCTGGCCGCCGTCAACCAGCAGGAAAACGCCGAAGCACTGACCGACCACGGCGCGGCGCTGATTGTCGAGGACGAGGCACTGGCGCAGCAGTTAGCGACCACGCTGCTCTCGCTGCTGGCCGACGAGAATCGATTGTCGACGATGCGCGAGAATCTCGCTGCCCTGGCCGAGCCGGATGCGGCCAAGCATATCGCCCGCGAGTTGAGTAAACTAGCTGACAGATAGCCGGAAGGTGACCGTCACCGTCCCAGGCGAGATGGCTCGCTCAAGCAGCCGGCGGACAGTGGCTGTCGCCAGCCCGGACGCCGCGCATAAAGCAGCTTGGCAGGAGGAAAAGTGACGGTCGCGGCCTGCTGCAAGTTGGGCTAGGTCACGTCCAGGGAGGCCGTGACGGTCACTGGCCCAGTAGCCACAACGGTCGCTTTGAATAAATCATGAATGAATTTGAGATTCTCGTTACCCTACTGCTCTACCTGCTCTTTTTTGGCTGGATCGGCGTGCGGCGCGGCACGCTGCCCGAGCTGATCGTGCTGGGCGTGGCGCTGCTCTTCTGGGTGGGGTTTCAAACCTTTTCAGGGCCGATTGTCACCTTCACCAACCTGCCATCCAAGGTGCTGCAGGCCGTCTTTACCGGCCAATTCAGCACCGACGATCTCAACGCCATCGCCGCGCTGCCCGATGTCGTGACGCCGGGGAATCAGCGGGCCTACCTATTCCTGCTGTGGGGGCTGGCCCTGCTGCTCACGTACATTCTCACCGGCAGCCTCATCAAACGCGACGCGCTGGGCAACCCTGGCTGGGCCTTCCTGGTCGGCATTGCCAACGCGCTCGTCTTCGCCTCGATCTTGCTGCCGCGTCTGATCACCCTGGTGCTGCCGGACGTGGGCGGGGCCATTACGCTGGGCGACGGCGTCACGCTGGACAGCATCACCGACCGCGTGGATATTTTTGGCGTATTGGGCCGCGGCATCGGGGTGATCGTCGAAAATCTTAGCGAGCTTTGGGTCGCCATTCAGCCACAGGCCGAACTGGTGCTGCTGGTGCTGCTGACGCTGATTCTCGTGCTGGCCGCCAGTACGCTGCGCCCCCCGCGCCAGCGCCGCGGCGGAAGCTAAACGGAATTACGAAAGCGCTCATGGCTCCGATTGAAGTTACCTTTCTAACCATCGTCGTGATCATCGCGCTGATTGGGCTGGCGCGCGGCTACCGGCGCGAGCTGGGCAGCACGCTGATTATTCTCGTCGCCCTCTTTCTGCTCACCTTTTTAGGCGACCGGCTTGAGGGCGGGCTGGGGCAGGCCAACGCACTGCTCTTTGACGGCGGCGGGCCAACCGGCCTCGTGCTGGCGCTCTTTTTTCAAATTTTGTTCGTCATCTTTGTTTTCTGGGGTTATGCGGGCCAAACGCTTGACTTCGCGGGCACGGAAGCGCCGCCGCCCACCGGCACGCTGATCAGCCTGGCCGTGGGTGCACTCAACGGCTACCTGATTGCGGGTACGCTCTGGTACTTTCTAGCGGTCTATGATTACCCCTACGCCTTCCGGCAGCCGCTGACGGAAACGGGCGAAGCTTTTGTCGCGCTGCTGCCGCCCGCCCTCTTTGATCAGCCCGCCTACTGGATTGTGCCCGTCGCAATTTTGCTGCTGCTGCGCGTAAGAGGCTGATGATTTACGATTTTGGATTTACGATTTACGAGTGCTGAATAGATGATTATGACGAACTGGCAAAAACGACTCGCCCAGGCTGACCCGACGCTGCGCGTGCATCTACTTGGCATTGGGGGCGCGGGGCTGAGCGCCATCGCGACCGTGCTGCTCGAAAGCGGCGTGGCCGTCAGCGGCAGCGACCGGGCAGCCAGCGACCGCACGGCAAAACTGGCTGATCTCGGCGCGCGAATTTTCGAGGGGCAGCACGCCGAAAATCTATCCGGCCTCTCCGCCGAGCAGCGGCCCGATGTCGTGCTGATCAGCAGCGCCGTTGGGGCCGATAATCCGGAGCGGCGGGCGGCGGAGTCGTTGGGCTTGCCCGTGGTGAAGCGGGATGATTTTCTGCCTGCGCTGCTGAGCAATCGGCGCGTGATCGGCGTGGCGGGAACGCACGGCAAGAGCACCACCACCAGCATGATCGTCCAGGTACTGCACGGGGCGGGCATCGACGCGGGCTATATTATCGGTACGGAGCTACCCGGCTTTGGCAGCGCGGCCAGCGGCAGCAGCGACTGGTTTGTAATCGAGGCCGATGAATACGACGGCATGTTTCTGGGCCTGCACCCACAAATCGCCGTGGTGACTAATGTGGAATGGGACCATCCCGATTGCTATCCCACGCCACAGCGATTCGCCCAGGCTTTCGAACAGTTTATCGACAACGTAGCCGTCGATGGAGCAGTGGTCGCCTGCATGGATGATGCGGGGGCGGCGGCCCTGCGCTTGGCCTGCGATCCCAACGCGGCGGGCAAATCGACCGGCACCGTTGACGGCCCTTGTTGGCTCGGCTACGGCCTCGACCCGCACAGCGATCTGCGCGCCGCCCCGCCGCGCGTCAGCATGGGCCGCACGCGTGCACAGGTGACGTGGTGGCACGCGCCGGTGGGCGAGCTGCGGCTGCGCGTGCCGGGCGACCACAACGTGCGCAACGCGCTGGCCGCGGTCGCCGTTGCCAGCTGCTGCGACGTGCCAATCGAGCGGGCGCTGACCAGCCTGCGCGCCTTTCGCGGCACGGCCCGCCGCTTCGAGCAGCGCGGCAAAGCGGCGGGCGTCACCGTAATTGATGACTATGCGCATCACCCGACCGAAGTGCGCGCGACGCTTGCGGCCGCTCGCCAGCGTTTTCCGCGCGGTGCGGACGCCGGACGCATCTGGGCCATCTTTCAGCCGCACACCTTTAGCCGCACCCACGCCCTGCTCGCCGATCTCCGCGGCGTCTTCGATGACGCAGAGCGCGTCATCGTAACGGATATCTACGCGGCGCGCGAAACCGACAGCGGCAAGGTAAGCGCGGCGGACGTGATGCTCGCCAGCGGCCACGGCAACATCCAGCACATCAGTCGGCTGGACGATGTGGCCGCGGCGCTGGCGGCCCATGTCGCACCGGGGGATGTGGTGATCACGCTGGGCGCGGGCGATGTCAATCAGGTGGGTGAGATGGTACTGGCGCAGTTGGGGGATAAGCGAGGCGTGGATGCAGAGGTGGTCGACGAAGCGCGGGAGATTTTGGCGGCGTAGGCGACGGTAGCGGGTGGGCGCGCCCTGCCACTACCGTCAAGAGAATGGTTTTATGCTTACAAAAATTGTCAATAGTCAACGGCCAGCTGTCAATGGTCAATTGAAGACATACGACAACGCACCCGTCGACCTGCGGCGCGACGTGGCGCTGGCCGGGCTGACGACGATGAAGGTTGGCGGGTTCGCCGATTATTTCGCCACCGCCACCACCGTGCACGACCTCATGGCGACGGTGCGCTGGGCGCGACGCGTCGACCTACCCTATTTTGTGCTCGGCGGCGGCAGCAACGTCCTAATCAGCGATGCGGGCGTGCGCGGTCTGGTTATTCACAATCGCTGTCGTACTGTGCGTATCGAAACTGGGCGGGTGGATGAAGCGCCCTGCTGCGATTCCGAGGTGCGCCACCAGGTTGATACGCGACCGTATCTTTTTGCCGAAAGCGGCGTCGCCCTGGCTGGGCTGGCGCGACGTTCGGTGCGCGAGGGCTTGACCGGACTGGAGTGGGCCGTGAGCGTACCGGGCACGGTCGGCGGCGCGACGGTGGGCAACGCGGGGGCCCACGGCGGCGCGGTTCACGACAATCTTGCCAACGCGCTGCTGTTAGACGGTAGCGGCGATCTGCAGCAGTGGACGCTCGCCGATTTTCGCTACCGCTACCGCCGCAGCGCGCTCAAAGAATCGCGCTTCGAGCATCCGCTGCGGGCCGGTTTTGGCCCGGTGGTGCTCAGCGCCAATTTTCGCTTGGCCCGCGGCAATCGCGACGAGATCGAGGCGCGGGCGGACCAATTTTTGCAGCACCGGCGACGCACCCAGCCCGCCGAGCCGAGCCTGGGCAGCACCTTTGAAAATCCGCCCGGCGACTTTGCCGGTCGCCTGATCGAGGCGGCGGAGCTAAAGGGGGCGCGGGTTGGCGGCGCCTCGATCAGCGAAAGGCACGCCAACTTTATCGTGAACGTCGGCGCGAAGAGGGGCGACATCTCCCCAGCCACGGCGGGCGATGTGATGGCGCTGATCGAGCAGGTGCAGTCGACGGTGCAGCGCGAGTTTGGCGTGTCGCTGATGCCGGAGGTGCAGCGTGTCGGCGAGTGGGATTGAACAAGGGAGCAGGGCAGATTTAGTCGGCCCAGCCGCACAGTTCGCACACCCAAGTGCGAATGGACAAACGAGAGAAGCAGCATCAGGCGAGGCCTTCTCAAATAAATTGTGAACGGCTAAAATTTTGTTGTTTGGGATAGGTGAAAGTCGGCTCGTTGGTTGAGCATGGATTCCCGCCTCCGCGGAAATGACAAGACTGTCTTGATCTGTAAAGAGCTACTTTGAGCAAACGCCAAATCTTCCGTCCTCTCGACAAAACAGGAAATTCAGATGAGCAACAGGGATAACCTACGCGTCGGCGTCCTTTTTGGCGGGCGCAGCGGGGAGCACGAAGTGTCGCTGGCGAGCGCGCGCAACGTAATGGAGGCGCTGACGCAGGCCGGCCACGAAATCGTGCCGCTGGGTATTACGCGGGCGGGGCAGTGGCTGCTGCACGGGGAGCCGATGCGGGTGTTGAGCGAGCGGGGGAGCGGGGGAGCGGGGGAGCAAGGAAGCGGGGGAGCAGGGGAGCAGGGGGGGAGATTGCTTGTGTCTCAGGACAATTGGTCACTGCTGCCGCGCGCCAATGGGGCAGACTCGGGCGGCGCGCTCGACGTGATTTTCCCCGTGCTGCACGGGCCCTACGGCGAGGATGGCACGGTGCAGGGGCTGCTGGAAATGGCAAACTTGCCCTACGTGGGCTGCGGCGTGCTGGCGAGCGCGTTGGCCATGGATAAAGCCGTGGTCAAGCAGCTCTTTACCGCGGCAGGACTGCCGCAGACGGACTATCACGTGAGCACGCGGGCGCGCTGGCAGCGAGCGCCAGAGGCTGTGCTGGATGAATTGGTTGACGAGCTGGGCTTTCCGCTCTTTGTCAAGCCTGCTAACATGGGAAGCAGCGTGGGCGTCAGCCGGGCGACTTCGCGGCAGGCGCTGGCGGCGGCGCTGGACGTGGCCGCGCGCTACGACCGCAAGCTCGTTGTCGAATGCGCCGTGGCGCACGCGAGAGAGATCGAGGTCAGCGTGCTGGAGACGCTGGATGGCGACGTGGAGGCCAGTGTGCCCGGCGAGATCGTGCCGCCCGCCGACGGCTTCTACGACTACGCCGCCAAGTATGAGGACGATTCAAGCGAGCTGCTGATCCCCGCCAATCTGGATGAAGCGCAAACGGCGCGGGTGCGCGAGATGGCGGTGCGCGCCTTTCGCGCCATCGACGGCAGCGGGCTGGCCCGCGTGGACTTTTTGCTAAACGGCCAGAGCGGGCTGCTCTACCTCAATGAGGTCAATACCATGCCGGGCTTTACACGGATTAGCATGTACCCGAAATTGTGGGCGGCCAGCGGCGTGGACTACCCGACGCTGGTGGATCGGCTGGTGCGGCTGGCGCTGGCGCGGCACGAAGATCGGCAGCAAAATAGCGTGGTGCGGTAGAGCACCCAGCCACCCCCACCCGGCCTCCCCCATTCTGGGGGAGGGGCCGATCCTTCGTCTGCCCAGTCGCGGCCCCCTCCCCAAGTTGGGGAGGGAGGGGGAGGGGTTCAACTTGGCAGCAGAACAAGCTTTATCTTTCTCAGCTTATGGCAGCATTCGACACCAAACCCAATCGCGGCGACTCGCGCTTTGTCGCGCCCGCCGCCAATCGGCAGCGCGCCCGCCAGCGACGCGCCTCGCGCCGTCGGCAGAGCGCGCGCGCGCGCTGGGATGCCCTTTACCAAGGCGTGGCGACCTTTGCCGCAGCCGTGAGCCACAACGTACGCGAGTACACGGGCATCGAGCTGCAAGCGCCACGATTGCCCACGCTGCGCCGCCCTCGCATCGACGGCGCGCTGGATGACGTGATGTTATCGCCGCGGCTGCTTTCGCCCAGGGCCGTGTGGGAGCGGCTGGCGGGCGTCCCCTTCTTCGCGACGCCGTGGCATTCGAGCAAGCTGGTCAGCGTGATGCTGCTGCTGTGGGTGGGCGTGGGGCTGTGGTGGACGCACAGCGACGACCTGTGGTTTGTCTACCGCGAGGATGTGGTTTTTGAGCAGAATGCGTTTGTCCCGGCCAACGAACTGTACAGCCTGAGCGGGCTAGAGGGCTGGAACCTGCTCTGGCAGCGACCGGACCGCGTGGCGACCTGGATCGCCCAGCATCCTTACGTAGCCGGGGCGCAAGTCAACATTGGGCTGCCGCTTAATCTCGATGGCTCGCCGCAGCCCCCGGTGCGGGTGCTCGTGCAGGAGGAGACCCCCACGGCGCTGTGGGAGACGGACGCCGGGCTGCTCTGGCTGCTGGCAGACGGCACGGCGCTGCCCGCCCCGCGTGGCGTCGACGTGCCGACGGATTTGCTGCACATCATCGACGGCGCGCAGGCAGCCCGTGCGCTGGACGGTTCGCGCGCGATCAACCCGGACGTGATGGCGAGTGCGCTGGCCCTAACGGAGCAGATGCCCTCGCTGCGCGAGAACAACGTGCGCTACAGCCAGCAGACGGGCCTAAACTTTGTGCTGCCGGCGGGCGCGCTGCCCGGACAGCAGGTGGTGGTCTACTGGGGCGACGGCGAGCACGCAGCGGAGAAGCTGCGCAATCTCAAAGCCATGCGCCAACTAATCGAAGAGCAGGACGCAACGGCGTATTTGATCGACCTGCGCTATTTGAATCGACCGTACTATCGTTGAATCACGTAGTTGAATCACGCAGTTGAATCACGCAGTTGAATCACGCAGGTCACATTTGCTCCGCAGTGTGACGGGGATGGCAAGCGAATTCGGGTAATCAATTAGGCCGTTCCAGAAAATTAGCTGTACCCTGTGACAGTCACTGCCCAGACAATTCTGTTAATGCTTCACCGGTCGCGGGCAGTGACAGTCACGTTCGCTGTATACTTATTTTCTTGGAATGGCCTTACCCGATAGCGGAGTCATCCCCGTCACGTAGCGAAGCACGCGTAACCCACAACTTTTTCGCGTTTGCTCGAAATAACGAAGTGACAAGGTACTACTTTATGCAAGAAATTATTTCCGCAATCGATGTTGGGACGACCAAAATCTGTGCGCTGATGGCGGGCGTCGTCTACGACAGCTTGGGCAACCTGACGCTGCGGGCGCTGGGCGAAGGACAGGTGGCCAGCCGAGGAATCCGGCGCGGCGTGGTCTTTGATGTGGGCCAGGTGGCGGCGGCAATCGGCGAAGCCGTGGAGGCCTGTGAGCAGCGGGCGGGCCTCGAGATGACGAGCAGCTACGTCGGCATTGCCGGCAGCCACGTGACGACGCTCAACAGCCAGGGCGTGGCCCCCGCCGACCGCACGCACGGCATCCTCGGCGCGGACATGCAGCGCGCGCTGGAGGGCGCAAGCGCCGTTGCCCTGCCCGAAAACCAGCAGGTGATCCACACCATCGCCCGCCGCTGGACGGTCGACAACCAGCCGGACGTCTATCAGCCGCTCGGCATGAGCGCCTACCGGCTGGAGGTCGATGCCCACATCGTCACCGGCAGCAGCACGGCGATCCGCAACCTCGTCGGCTGCGTGGCCGAGAACGGCATCGACGTGGATGAGCTGGTGCTGGAGCCGCTGGCCAGCAGCGAGGCCGTGCTCGAACCGGACGAGCGGCGCATGGGCGTCGCGCTGGTCGACATCGGCGGCGGCACGACCGATCTGGCGGTCTTTATTGACGGCGCACTCTGCCACACCGAAATTCTGGATTTGGGCGGCAACCACTTTACCAACGACGTGGCGATCGGCCTACACGCCCCCTTTGAGACAGCGGAGGAATTGAAGCAGCGCTACGGTCACGTGCAGCCCGAGCGGATCGCCGAGGACGAAAACGTGTGGGCCTCCGTCTTTGGCGACCGCAGCGAACGCAGCTTTAGCCGCCACTTCATCAGCCAAATCCTGGAGGCGCGCGCCGTCGAGGTCAGCGAGATCATCCACGACCGGCTGGTGCAGGCGGGCTTCTACCATCGGCTGCCCGCAGGTATCGTGCTGACAGGCGGCGCGAGCCAACTGCCCGGCCTGGCCGATTTGATGCGCAGCGAAATGGTCTTGCCCGTGCGTGTGGGTGCGCCGCAGGCCGAAGGCGGCAACGCGCCGGTGCGCGGCCTGTCGCGCGCCGTGCAGTCGCCCGCCTACGCCACGAGCGTTGGCCTGCTGCTCTGGGCGCTACGCGAAGATGCGCGTGCCCTCCACTTTGGCTACAGCCACGTGGATTATCTCCACGGCTACCCCCGTCGCCAACCCACCCGCGCGAGCGGCAGCCTAGCTGGCATCGACAGCGGCGAGATTGTGGGTCAGGTGAGGGATTGGTTGAGACATTTGTTACCGGGCTGACTGATTTACGATTTTAGATTTACGATTTACGAGGCGACAGAACACACAAACCAGCCCTCGTAAATCGTAAATCCAAAATCATCAATTCCCTTGACGTTGTGCTACTGTTCATTATTTTTCTTCCTCCCCCCTCAAGAATCCAAAGAGGAAGAATCTAGCTGAAGGAGTTTGTTATGAGTCGGAAGATGCAGTCTCAATTTGTAGAAAATTTTGCGCAGATCAAGGTGGTCGGCGTGGGCGGAGGCGGGCAGAATGCCGTCAACCGCATGATCGAGGAGGGCATTCAGGGCGTGGAATTTATTGCTGTGAATACCGACTCCCAAGCGCTGATGCTGTCGAGCGCGCCGCAGCGCCTGCGCATTGGCGAAAAGCTAACGCGCGGCCTCGGCTCCGGCGGCAACCCCGAGATCGGCCAGCGCGCGGCGGAGGAGAGCCGCGAGGAATTGGCCGCCATGCTTGAAGGCGCGGACATGGTCTTCGTGACGGCGGGCATGGGCGGCGGCACCGGCTCCGGCGCGTCGCCCGTGATTGCGGACGTGGCCCGGTCGACGGGTGCGCTGACCATTGGCGTCGTTACGCGGCCCTTTACCTTCGAGGGCACGCAGCGGCGGCGCGTCTCCGAATCGGCCAGCGACCAGCTGATGCGCAACGTCGATACGCTGATCGTGATTCCAAACGATCGGCTGCTGCAGCTGGCCGACAAGAGCGCCGGCATCAACGACGCCTTTCGCACGGCGGATGATGTGCTGCGCCAAGGCATCCAGGGCATCAGCGAGTTGATTACGATTCCGGGGTTGATCAATCTAGACTTTGCGGATGTGCGCTCGGTGATGATGGGCGGCGGCGCGGCGCTGATGGCGATTGGCACGGCGTCGGGCGAAAATCGCGCGTCGGAAGCGGCCAAGAAGGCGATCCACAGCGCGCTGCTCGATGTGTCGATTGATGGCGCCCAGGCGATTCTGTACAACATCAAGGGCGGCAACGACCTCAGCCTCAACGAAATCAACGAGGCGGCGGAAATCATCCGCGCCAATACGCACCCCGAAGCCAACATTATCTTTGGCGCCGTGGTCGATCCGGACATGCAGGATGAGATTCACCTCACGGTGATCGCCACCGGCTTTGATCGCCCCGCCGATGCAGTGGACCAGTCGCTGACAGAGGCGACCTACGGCTCGATTTCCGGCGCGTTTCCCAATACGAACAGCGGTCGACCAACTGGCTACCCACCACAGTCGCGCCCAGCGCAGCGGCAGGAGCCGTCGCGGCCTACCCAGCGCCCAGAGCAGCGGCCCGAGCAGCGGCCCGACCAGCGACCGGAGCCCAAGCCGGAGCCGCCTCGTGAGGAGACAGATTATTCCGTGCGCACCTTTGACCGCAACGACTTGGACATTCCCGCCTTCCTGCGGCGCAATCGCAACAACGGGCGCTAAACACTGCATTAAAGCGGATATGTATCTTTTTCGGATCCTTTCGACACAACATGCAGCGTAACCTCGTGTGGAGGCGCTGCGTCATTTATACCGGTGGACACAGTTCCACCGGTATTTTTATTTTATTCAGCTTAAAATTTTCGGTGGAATGGGAATTTCCCTTGAGATCATCAAAAATCTCGTTTGCATCAGGCGCACGTCTGTGCTATACTCCCGCTCTCTTTGACCGCTACATCTTGTGTAGGCAGATGGGCAGACCACAATATACAGGCGTCAGCGCACCATTTACACTCCATGCAATGTCCATTCTGTGGCCACGCGCAGCACCGTGTCATCGACACGCGAGACACCGGCGAATCGATTCGTCGTCGCCGCCAGTGTCGCCACTGCGAGCAGCGCTTTACAACATATGAGAACGTTTCGGCCAATCTGCTCGTCGTCAAAAGCGACGGGCGGCGCGAGCCGTTTGACAGGCAAAAGCTGCTCACAGGCATTCAGATCGCCGCCACCAAACGTCCGATCACGCTGGAGCGCATGAACCAAATGGTGGCGGAAGTCGAAGATGGCCTACAGGCCACGGGTCGCCCGGAGATCGACAGCAAGGCCATTGGTCGGCTTGTGCTGGATAGGCTGGCCGCGGTGGACCAGGTGGCGTACATTCGCTTTGCGAGCGTCTACCTCGACCTAAGCGATATTGCCAAGCTGAAGGAACTACAGCAGGAAATCGACCGGCTGATTGGCCGGTAGCGACCGTGCGGAGACAACGACCGTACAGAGACAACGATGTAGCCCAACAGCGCCGTTGGCGGCTTCTCTCGCTTTTTCTTCTAACCACAACAACCCAATTTCGTTACCCATTCCCAAGCGACGTTTGCTTCGGACAGGTTTTGTATTCCATAAATTTGTCAGGTGTTGAGGTTACCACTTGCCAATTTTTACTGCTATACTCTCTACCTTATTTTTGGAAAGGACCCTTATGACCAGTTCCACAGCCGCCCCACCCAGGCCCATTAACGGCACGAGCGACCACGCCGACGGCGCGTTCCAGCCACTTCGGCCGCGCACGATTACCAAACGCGACGGCCGCGTGGTCGAATTCGACGCGAAGCATATCGAAAACGCCATTGCCAAGTGCTTTGCCGCCATCGATAGCAAGCCCTATCGCCCCGTCAGCGAGATCACCGAGCAGGTGGTGAACGTGATGATGGCCAAGGAGGAGCAGCCAACCGTCGAGGGGGTGCAGGATATTGTCGAGATGGTGCTGCAGGCCGCGGGCGAATACGAAGCGGCCAAGGCCTACATCCTCTACCGCGCCGAGCGCGCCAAGGAGCGCCAGCACCGCCCCGTGCCGAGCGAGGTGCGCACAGCCTTTGAAGAATCCGACGCGTACTTTCCGACGCAGCTACAAAAATTTCAGTTCTACGACAAATACTCGCGCTTCAACTACGAGCTGGGTCGCCGCGAGACGTGGGTCGAGACGGTGAACCGGGCGGTGGCCTTTCTGCGCGAGCTCTCCGACGACAAGCTGCCCGACAGCGATTACGAGCGGCTGCGCGAGGGCATTCTCAACATGAAGGCCGCGCCCTCGATGCGGCTGCTGGCGATGGCTGGCCCCGCCGCGCGACGCAATAACATGGCGATCTACAACTGCTCTTACCTGCCGGTGGACAGCACCGACGCCTTTGTCGAGGCGCTGATTATTTCGATGAGCGGCTGCGGCGTGGGCTACTCCGTCGAGAGCCAGTACATCGAGAAGTTTCCACGTGTGCAGCGGCAGACGGGCGACGCGCCGATTGAGCACGTGGTGGACGATTCATCCGAAGGCTGGGCCGAAGCCGTGCGGCTGGGGTTGAATACCTGGTTCGCGGGCGGCGACGTGCGCTTCGACTTCTCCGAGGTGCGCCCGGCCGGTGCGCCGCTCTTTACCAAGGGGGGTCGCGCTTCGGGGCCGGAGCCACTGAAGCAGATGCTGGCCTTTGCCCGCCAGCGCATCCTGGCGCGACAGGGCAGCTTTCTGCGCTCGCTGGATGCGCACGACATCATGTGTGCCGTGGGCAACGCAGCCGTTAGCGGCGGCGTGCGTCGCACGGCGATGATTGCGCTCTTTGATTTTGACGACGAGGAGATGCTGCACTGCAAGAGCGGCGACAACATCCTCGGCAATGAGCAGCGCTGGAACGCCAACAACTCCGCCGTCTGGCCCGAACGCGATCTCGATCAGGCCGAGATCGCGCGCTACATCCTGGACATGGTCGAATCCGGACGCGGCGAGCCGGGCATCTTCAGCCGCTACGCCGCGAATCGCACCAAACCGGAACGTCGCCGGGAGGCGGAGTTCGGCACAAACCCATGCGTCACGGGTGACATGTGGGTAATGACGCAGCAGGGCGCACGACAGGTAAAGGACTTGCTCAGTCAACAGTTTACGGCACTGGTAGATGGCAAGGCACACTTGTCAACAGAAGAGGGATTTTTCTTCACTGGTCGCAAAGAGATTTACTTGATCGAGACCGAGGAAGGCCACACGCTGGAAGCAACAGCTGATCATCCGATTTTACACGTTACACAGCAGACGCGTAAGAAGCAGTACACAGAGTGGACAAAAGTTGGTGAACTGGAAACGGGCGACCTGATTCGGCTACACAACCAGCGTGGCACAACCTGGAGCGGCAATGATCACGGCGCGTCAGTAGCGTGGCTGCTGGGGCTACTGGTTGGCGACGGTACACTTGTCAGCCACGCAAGTGAGACAAAGAATGATTCCGCGCTGCTGCGATTCTGGGGCAAGCGTGCTGAAATGCAGGTCGAGATGGCGCACGGGGTGTTGACGCGAAACGTTCAAGTGCGGAGCGATATGCAACCCGTTTGGCATGCGACGAACAAATATTGGCAGCTTGCCTCCACGGGCTTGGCTGACGTTGCTGCGCGCTATGGAATTCAGAACGGGCATAAGACCGTCACGCGGGAAATTGAGCAGACGTCCAGTACGTTCTACGCAGGTTTCTTGCGTGGCCTGTTCGACGCCGACGGCACGGTGCTCGGCGAACAGGAGAAAGGTGTGAGCGTACGGCTGGCGCAGTCAGATTTGCCGCTGTTGCAAGGTGTGCAGCGCATGTTACTTCGTCTCGGTATTGCCTCCGCGATCTATCAAAATCGACGCGACGCGGGCTACCGCCAGCTTCCGGATGGGCGAGGTGGTCACGCTGATTACTGGACGAAAGCGCAGCACGAGCTTGTTGTGTCGAACGACAATCTCTTCATCTTCCAAGAGCGCATTGGCTTCTCCGAGCCGGAGAAAGCGGTAAAGCTCTCAGAGAAGCTAGCGAATTATCAGCGCCAGCCCAACCGTGAACGCTTCGTGACGCGTATCAAATCCATTACGCACATTGGCGCAGAGGATGTCTACGACTGCACCGTGCCCGGTGTTCACGCCTTTGATGCCAATGGTCTGTATGTTCACAACTGCGGCGAAATTTCGCTCCGACCGATGGAATTCTGCAATCTCTCGATTGCCGTGGCGCGCAAGGACGACACCTTTGAGACGCTGAAGGAGAAGGTGGAGCTGGCGACGATTATCGGCACGATCCAGTCGATGGCGACGCACTTTCCCGGCTTGCGGCCGGAATGGCAGCGCAACTGCGAGGAGGAGCGGCTGCTCGGCGTGGATATCAACGGGCAGCTCGACAGCCCGGTGGCGCAGCAGGCGGACGTGCAGGCGAAGCTGCGCGATCACGCGGTGGCCGTCAACAAAGAGTATGCCGAGCGGTTAGGCATCAACCAGTCCGCGTCGGTGACGTGTGTGAAGCCGAGCGGCAATTCGTCGCAGCTCTTTGACTGCTCGCCGGGCATTCACCCGCGCTGGGCGCCACACTACATTCGCAACGTGCGCGTCGGCACGCACACGCCCCTCTTCCGCGTATTGCGCGATGCGGGCATTCCCATGGACCCGGAGAACGGCCAGATGCCAGAAACCGCCACCACGTGGGTAATCCACTTCCCGGTCAAAGCGCCCGAAGGCTCGATCACGCGCAACGACCGGCCCGCACTGGAGCAGTGTCGCTACTGGCTGCAGAGCAAGACGCAGTGGACGGAGCACAATCCGAGCGTGACGATTACGTATCAGCCGCACGAAGTGCTGGAAATTATGCAGTGGGTGTGGGCCAACCAGGACAAGCTTGGCGGCATGACCTTTCTGCCCGCCTTTGATGCGCAGTACGACCAGATGCCCTACGAGGAGATTGGCGAGCCCGAATACGAGCGCGCGCTGGCCGCCTTCCCAGCGATTGATTTCTCCAAGGTCTATCGCTACGAGGAGGAGGATTTGACAACGGCGGCACAGGAGCTGGCCTGCTTTGCGGGGAGCTGCGAAGTGGAGTTCTAGCGTCGCCTCGCAGCCATGCGGGATTGGGGGCGGTTACCACCGGAACGCTGTCCTGCCTCCTAGACGCAGGCAGCTGGGGTAGGCCGCGCGGGGACGCAGAGCGTCCAGCCGACATCCCGACGCGGAGCATCGCGACGAGCACAAGAAAAAGGGCGAGCCGACGGCTCGCCCTTTTTCTTGCCTCAAACAAATGCGGCGCGAGACACGCCCGTGCCGAACGTTCCACTCGCACGGGGGCGTGCTTGCTCCGCGGCAAACCCTACTCCGGCTGAAGCCAAAGCAATTGATATGGCTCCAGCCAAAAGCTGCCCTGGCCGTCGCTGTTGAGGGTGATCGTGCGCTCGCTGACCAAATCGGTGAAGCGGTAGCTGAGACCGTAGAGCCGCAGCTCGTTGACGGAGATCGTCTGCCCCTCTTCGGTGAAGTTGGCGAGCACGACGGCGCGCTCGCCCTCGTTGTTGCGCACGTAGCAGAAGACGTGCTCGTTACCCAGGTTGAGCACGTCCGTCTGGTTGCCGCCAAAGGCGAGCGTCTCTTTGCGCACGTCCAGCAGCCGCCGGATGCGGCCGTGGATGCGCCCTTCGATGGTGCTGGGGTCGTGGCGCTTGGCCATGATGTCCCAATCGATGCGGGGCCGGTGTACCCAGCGCGAGTCGCTGGCCTTGGACGGCTCGGCGGCGTACTGGTAGTTGTTGAGCAGCCCCACCTCATCGCCGAGGTAGAGCAGCGGAATGCCGCCAATGCTCAAAATCACCCCGTGCAGCAGGGCGACACGGCGCACGGCCATCTCGATCTCGTGGTCGTCCTCCATCTGCACGGCGCGCTCCAGCCCGGCCAGCGAAGCCAGGCTGCCGGAGATGCGTGCATCGCCCGTGCGCGGATTTTCCTGGAAGGGCAGGCCGCGCGCAAAGCTGCCGGGAAAGCGCCCGGTGTAGAAGGCGTTTAGAAACTGGCGGTGGTTGTAGCCGTTGATGCCGAGCGCGGCGGCGTCGCCGTCATCAAAGGTCCAGCCGATGTCGTCGTGACAGCGCACGTAGTTGACCCACGCACAGTCGGGCGAGATGCGAAAGCGGTAGCTCAGCGAGCGACGCAGCAGGCTCGCATCACGCGTGGCGAGGCTGTTCCAGAGCAGCGCCATCAGCAGCGGGTTGTACGAGAGCTGGCACTCGTTGCGCCCAATGTACTTGACGACCTCGTCCGGGTGCACAATGGCTTCGGACTTAAAGAGCAGCGCGGGCGCGGCGATGCGCAGCACGGCGTTGAAGGCTTGGATCAGCTTGTGCGCCTGGGGCAGATTTTCGCTCGTCGTCCCCATCTGCTTCCAGATAAAGGCCAGCGCGTCCAGCCGCAGCACCTCCGCACCCGTGTTGGCGAGAAAGAGCATCTCTTCGGCCATGCTGCGGAAAACCTTGGGGTTGCTGTAGTTCAAATCCCACTGAAAGCTGTTAAAGGTCGTCCACACCCACTGCCGCATGTCCGAGCGGTAGGTGAAGTTGCCGGGGCGCTTGTCCGGAAAGATTTCGCGCAGCGTGCGGTCGTACTGGTCCGGAATCGTGCGATCCGGGAAGATAAAGTAGTAATCCTGGTAGTCGACATCGTTGTTGATGGCCCGCCGCGCCCAGCGGTGCTCATCCGACGTGTGGTTAAAGACAAAATCCAGCACCAGGCTGATACCCTGCTGACGCAGCTCCATCGCCAGCTCGGCCAGCTCGTCCATCGTGCCCAGCGCCGGGTCGACCTGCCGGTAGTCGCTCACTGCATAGCCGCCGTCGCTGTCGCCCATGGGCGCGCGGAAGAGCGGCATCAGATGCAGATAGGTAATGCCCAGCTCTTTGAGATAGGGCAAGCGACTGCGCAGCCGCCGCAGATTGCCCGCCAGCAGATCGACGTAGTAGACGCCGCCCAGCATCTTCTCGGATTGGAACCAGTAGGGGTTTCGCTCGCGCTCGGCGTCGAGCTGCTTGAGATCGGTGGAGCGTTCAAACCAGGACTCCGCCGCCAGCACGAGCACCTGCTCCAGGTGATAGAAAAAGTCGTAGCGCGTGCCGTAAAGGTCGCGCAGCAGATCAAAGAGATTCTCGAAGTGGCGGTAGAGGCGGTCGTTAAAGATTTGCCAGTCGGGCGTGCCCGTGTGCTCGGCAAACTGCATTTCCAGGCGGGGCAACAGGCGTTCAAAGGAGCGTTCGGCGTCGCGATTCATAGTCTACGGCTTTTGGTAAAATTTGAAAACTAATTAGACAAACAAAGTGGGGCCTACGTATTTTATCGCAGCAAAACCAACTTTCCCGCAGGAAGCGCCCTGCATTTTGCGACTTTTCGACTACGGGACAGCGTCGGTTTGGCGTAAGCAAACCGTTCAATTATCGCAAATCGTGCGGGCGGATGCAAACCGCGGGAGGTCAGCTAAAAAGTTGGCTCATGTTAAAGGAATGTGCAGCCGGCCCTCACCCCCAACCCTTCTTCACTAGGGGAGAGGGGCTGGGGGTGAGGGTGAGGCAGCGAACTATCCACAAGAACCGCTGCACCCTTTCTTTACACGAGCCAAAAAGTCAATTTGTTTTGCGCGCCAGCAGGACAATCTGCTCGCTGTTGTCATCGTGCGGCGTGCCTTCAAAGTCGCCCCACAGGGCCTCGACTGCAAAGCCAGCAACGTGCAGCAGCAGCATAATTTCAGCGGGCCAAAGGAAGCGCAGCGTGAAGGGAAACGACGTGCGCCGTGCGCGGCCATCATCAAAAATTTCTTCGTAGATAAAGAGCGTCTCCTGCTGCTGCACGGCCCACTCCACGGAGCGTACCACCCACTTGTGCACCGTTGCGGAGCCATTTTCATCGCGCCACGAATCGGCCAGCTCCACCAGGCCGTGGGCCGCTACCAGCCGTGCTACATCCGGGTTGAAGAGATCGAGCAACAGCAGGCCGTCGTCGCGCAGGTGAGCGTGGGCGCGACGCAGCGCGTCGAGCTGGGCGGCTTGGGTGGGCAGGTGCATTAGCGTATTGCTGAGACAGAAGGCCAGCGCGTAGTCGCGGCGTGGCAAAGCAAGCGTGCGCAAATCCGCCTGCACCAGATCAACGCGCTTGCCGGTTGCCGCACCCGCCGCGTCCAGCTTGTCCCGCGTCACGGCCAACAGCGCCGCACTGTCATCCACGCCGGTGATCTGCTCACCGGCGCGGGCCAGCGGCACGAGCACGCGCCCCGTGCCACAGCCCAAATCCAGCAGCGGCGCTGTTGATCGCGCGGCGGGCGCGCTCGCGTGCAAATCCGCCACGAAGTCGGCGATCAGGGCGAGATCGGCGTCGTAGTGGCGGTAATCGGCGTCGTAGAAGCGAGCGATGCGCGCCCAGTTTAGCGCTGGTGGAGCCGCTCGATCGTCGGGTAGGGAATGGCTCATTAGGTAAAAGAACGCGGAGAAATTGCTGTCTACAAACGACGCTTCGCGTCTCCGCGCCCCCGCGTTAATTTATTTGCTTTGTTAAAAATTTGGCAGCCCATCTATCTATCTCGTCAGTTTATCCCAATACCGATAATTTTGCAGAATGGCGCATCTGTGGTATACTTTGCCCCTACGGAAGCGTCCTGTTTGAAGGGGCGCCTGATTTGTTGGTGAACAGCAAGACAACTTGTTCACGCCGCCCGGTCAGGCGGTGTTTTTTGTTGTGGGCAGGCGTCATTTGTCGAATCTTTACCGGTGAGCCACGCTGTTTGGAACATTCTGACCAACTGTTGCGTTCAACATCTGTAAACATTGTTTACGTCCGCTGCCAATGCAGTAGAACCCCTGGGTGTAGTAGAACCCCTGGGCTTAAAGTCTAAAGGATTAGAGCACAGGCCCTGGAGTTCTACCCAATGCCCGCGGTAAGACATTGGCAAACATTTTCTGGTTCTCACCATTTTCCTATATGGCTGGTTGCAAAACCAACCGCTTTGCGCAAAGGAGCGCATCGATTTTCTATTTACGAGAAGCATTATGAGTAACAATCAACCCGTCTACTTGACAGAAGAGGGCCTGCAGAAGGTCCACGAGGAATTGAACTATCTTACCAGCACGCGCCGCCGCGAAGTGGCGGACATGATCGCCGAGGCCAAGGCCGAAGGCGACATCAGCGAGAACGCTGGCTACGACGAAGCCAAAGCTACACAGGGCTTTGTCGAGGGGCGCATCCGCGAGCTGGAAAATATCCTCAAGCACGCCGAGATTATTTCGACCAACGGTACGCCAGCCAATCAGGTTGGCGTGGGGCGCACGGTGGTCGTGCAGGAGGTCGATACGGACTTTGAGGAGAGCTACAAAATTGTCGGCTCGATTGAGGCGGACCCCACGGCGGGGCGCATCAGCAACCAAAGCCCAATGGGCAAATCGCTGCTTGGCAAAAAGGCGGGCGACAAGGTAACGGTCGAGACGCCGGGCGGCGAAATTGAATTTGAGGTTGTGCGCATCCAGTAAACTGCATTTGGCGCTGCCCCCAATTTATCCGATAATCTAAAGGTGATGGTCGACACGAGCGACCGTCACCTTTGTTGTTTTTAGCCAATGTTGTTTTTAGCTAATGTTGTTTCTAGCCAAGCCGAAACTGGAGATTGGTAACTCGTAATTGGATTGGTCGCGCTGTCACCAATTACCATTTGCCAATTACGAGTCGCGCAAATCACCAGCAATATCCAACCACACATTCTACCCACCATGCCCATCCCACCCGACCAGCTTTTTGACCCCCAGCACCTGACCGACCAGGAGCAGGCGCGGCTGCAAAATTTGCAGGCCCTGCGCGAGGCCGAGATCGAGCCCTACCCCGCGCGCGCGCGACGCACGCACACCGTCGCCGAAGCGCGCGCCCTCTTCGAGGCGATGCAGGCCAATCCCGATGACTATGCGCCCCAGGAAACGATCTCGGACGAAAATGCCGAGAATCACTTTATCACGATCGCGGGGCGCATCAAGCAGAAGCGGGTGATGGGCAAAATTAGCTTTGCCGATCTCGAAGACGGCACGGGGCAGATGCAGGTCGTTCTCCAGCGCGACAGCCTGCCCGATGGCTGGTACAACGGCGTCTGGAAGCGCCTGGTCGATCTGGGGGATTTTGTGAGCGCGACGGGGCCGCTGATGGTGACGCGCGCGGGGGAACTCAGCGTGGCCGCACACGAAGTGCAGTTCCTGAGCAAGGCGCTCAAGCCCATGCCGGACAAGTGGCACGGCGTCAAGGATCCGGAGGTGCGCTACCGCCGCCGCCACCTCGATCTGATCGGCAACCCCGACGTGCGCGAGGTTTTCCGCACGCGCGCCAAAATTCTGCGTGCGCTCCGTGATTACCTCGACGGCGAGGACTTTCTCGAAGTGGAAACGCCGATTCTCCAGCCCGTTTATGGCGGCGCGGCGGCCCGCCCCTTTGTGACGCACCACAACCAGCTCCACCAGGACCTTTACCTTCGCATCAGCTTCGAGCTCTATCTCAAGCGGCTGATCGTTGGCGGCTTTGATCGCGTCTACGAAATTGGGCGCGACTTTCGCAACGAGGGCGTCAGCTTTAAGCACAATCCGGAATTTACCCAGCTTGAATTTTACGAAGCTTACGCCGATTACGAAGAGGTGATGCGGCGCACCGAGGCGATGGTCGCCTACGTGGCGGAGCAGGCCACCGGCAGCACAACCGTTTTGTGGCAGGGGAGCGAAATTGACTTTTCGCCGCCCTGGGCGCGCGTCTCGCTGCGCGAGGCGATTTTGGACGCCAGCGATATCGACTACGAGCAGTTCCCGGACGTTGACTCGCTGGCGGCGGAGATGCGGCGGCAGGGGCTCAACCCCAGCCCGGACAGCTCGTGGGGCAAGCTGGTGGACAGCCTGATGGCGAAGTTTGTCGAACCCAACCTGATCCAGCCGACCTTTCTGATCGACTACCCGCGCGACATCAGCCCGCTGGCCAAGGCCGCGCCGGACAACCCGCGCTTTGTCGAGCGCTTCGAGGGCTTTATCGGCGGCATGGAGCTGCTCAACGCCTTTAGCGAAATCAACGATCCGGTGGACCAGCTCCAGCGCTTTCTTGCCGAAAATTACCAGGCCCGCCGCGGCGACAGCAAAATCCAGGACGAGGATGCCCACCCGGTCGACATCGACTACGTCGAGACGCTGGCCTACGGAATGCCGCCCACCGGCGGCTTCGGCATCGGTATCGACCGGCTGACAATGCTGCTCACCAATCGAGAGACGATCCGCGAGGTAATTCTGTTTCCGCACCTGCGGGCTCTGCAGGAGGAGTCGACGGAGGAGGAAGGGGAGTAGGTTTTTGTCAGAAGTACGCCACCGATCCAGAAGCCCGGCTTTTTCTTAAAGCCGGGCTTTTAATTTGCTAAGTCTTCCCTGCTACGCGACGTTCGCCATTACCTCACCCCTTCAGCCCGCTGTAGCTGACGCCTTCGATAAAGTAACGCTGAAAGATAAAGAAGATGATCGCCATCGGCAGGGTTGTCAACATGGCGCCAGCGAGCATGGCGTTCCACTGGAGGCTTTCGCCGATGCCGCCGCGCAGCAGCGCCAGCCCCAGCGGCAGCGTCACCAAATTGGTGTTGGAATTGACGACGATCAGGGGCGTCATAAATTCGTTCCAGTTGGCCTGGAAGGTCAGAATGGTCAGGGCGATCAGGGCGGGGCGGGCCAGCGGCAGCACGACGCGGAAGAACATATCGAAGCGGCTGGCGCCGTCGATGCGCGAAGCTTCTTCGAGTTCGCCGGGGATCGACTCGAAGAATTGCTTCATCAGGAAGACGCTAAAGGGCAGCACCAGCACGGGCAAAATCAACCCGCCGTAGCTGTCGATGAGGCCGAGCAGGCGGAAGATAATAAAGCGCGGAATCAGCAGCACGATGCCGGGGATCATCATCGTGCCGAGGATGCCGACGAAGAGCAGGTTGCTGCCGGGGAAGGGGATGCGCGCCAGGGCGTAGCCCGCCATGCTGGCAAAGAGCAGGTTGCCCGCCGTGACGGCAATCGCGACAAAGGCGCTGTTAAACATCCAGCGCTGGACGTTAAAATTCTGCATCCGCAAATAGCCCTCCAGCACCCACTGCTCGGGGATTAGCTGCGCGGGGTTGGCGGCAATGTCCGGCAGCGATTTCAGGCTGGTGGTCGTTGCGAGTAAGAAGGGGTAGAAAAAGGCCAGCGCCAGCAGAAAGAGCAGCGCGTAGGAGAGCAGCGCGCGCAGGCGACGCCGCCCCGCGCCCGGCGTCTGCCCGCGCTGCGGATGGGGC
This sequence comes from Caldilineaceae bacterium, assembly GCA_965213535.1. Taxonomy (GTDB): domain Bacteria; phylum Chloroflexota; class Anaerolineae; order Caldilineales; family Caldilineaceae; genus JBCCFC01. The sequence goes on along the minus strand of OZ243888.1, from coordinate 6,408,383 downwards.
TGCGTCACGGGCACAGCACCCGCGCCGCGACCGGCTTGTGCATTGGTTGCCATGATGAATGTTCCTTAACGATTCGCTATATGACCAGCCCGACTCGTCGACGGCCATCGGCGACGAATGAATTCGGCATCGGCGGTGATTCCATGCCTACGCCGCCTCGGAGCCGGCAATGCGGCGCTGCAGCAGCGTTAGCAGGAAAATGATCAAGAAAAGCAACACCGCCGTTGCCAGGCCGATGCCCATTTCGCTGTTGCGGAAGCCGTTGCGGTAGACGATGTAGGCCATGGTCAGCGTTGTCTTGGCCGGGCCGCCGGAGGTCATCACGTAGATTTGGTCGAAGACCTGGTAGGTGCCGATCAGGCCGAGCGTGACGATGAAGAAGAGCGTGGGGCGCAGCAGCGGCACGGTGATGCGGCTAAAGGTCTGCCACACGTTGGCGCCGTCGATCTGCGCGGCTTCGTAGACGAAATTGGGAATGTCCTGCAGGGCGGCGAGAAAGATGATCATCATCGTGCCAATGGTCGTCCACGTGTTCATGATCATGATGGCCGTCAGCGCAATGCTGGGGCCGCTGATCCAATCCCAGACGGTGAGGCCCAGGAATTCCGCGCGCAGAAACTGCGGCCCGTCGCGCAGGGTGATGCCGAGCGGCTCCAGAATCACGTGGATCAATCCGCGCGGATCGGCCAGCCAGGCAATCGGCTCCCATGCGCCAAAGGTCACGGTCTCCAGCAGCTGGTTGATCAGCCCGCCGCGCTGATAGAGAAACAAGAAAATCAGGCTGATGGCAATCGACGACGTGATCGAGGGGAAGTAGTAGGCCGTGCGGAAAAAGCCCTTGAAGCGCAGCAGCTTCTGGTTGACGATCACCGCCAGCACCAGCGCCAAAATCGTCTGCAGGGGCACGACGCCCAGCGCGAAGTAGGTCGTATTCTTGAGAGAGCGGAAGAAGTCCGCCTGCCGAATGCCGCCGGAGAAGAGAATTTCCGCGTAGTTGGTCAAGCCCACAAAGCTCGCCGTCGAGGGCGGGGTGATGCCGTTCCAGTTGGTGAGGCTGTAGTAGACGGCAAAGAGAATGGGCACAACCAGAAACGTACCCAGCACCAAAATAGTCGGCAGCATAAAGAGCCAGCCTGCCACGGCGTCCTGCCGATCCTGCTCTCGAATCCCGGTTGAAGTAGCCATGATGTCTCCGATGAGGGTGACCTGTCATTCTGAGCGAAGCGAAGAATCTTGATTGGGTACGAAGATTCTTCGCCAAACAGCGGCTCAGAATGACGGATGCCCTAGCGATTAATCACTTCCGTGCCGACTTCCTGCGCGTTCTCCAGCAGCTGCTCGGGCAGGATCGCGCCGTTGAGCGCCTGTTCCAGGTCGGAGTTGATGGCGTCGCCCAAATCCGAGAAGCCGGGGAAAAAGCTCCAGGGGCGGGCGTATTCCGTGCCCGCGAGCAGCGGTTCGAGGTCGGGGTACTGCTCCAGCCAGCCCTCGCTCAGGCTCTGGCGCGCGGGCATGGCAATGCCGAGGTCGGTCCACTCGCGCATCCCCTCTTCGCCGGTCAGATAGTTGATCAGGTCGACGGAGGCTTCGGGGTTCTCATTGTTGGCGGGCGCGCCGTAGCAGACGGTAAAACCCATCGTCGCCTGGCCGCCGGGGCCAGCGGGCAGCTCGGCCACGCCCCAGTTGACATCGGGGAAGGAGTCGCTCAGATAGGGAACCATCCAGTTGCCCTCCACCACCATGGCCGCGCGCTGCTTACCAAAGGCCTCGCCGTTCCAGCCGCTGTCCAGGTTCGCGGGCTGGTCGGCAAAGCCATCCAGCACCAGGTTGATATAATAGTTGACGGCCTCCAGCGCTTCGGGGCTGTTGATCGTCATCTCGCTCAGATCGTCGCTGGTGACGCTGCCGCCAGCCTGGTAGATGAAGGCAATTAGCCGCGCAAAATCCGGGCTGAGCGACATGCCGAGCACGGACGCGCCGTCCACCTCCAGCCCGGCTTCGGTGATTTGCTGGGCCGCGTTGCGCAACTCGTCCCACGTCCAGTCGCTGGTCGGCACGTCAACACCGGCCTGCTCAAACAAATCTTCGTTGTAGAAGAGCCCCAGCGTCGCCACATCCTTGGGCGGACAGTAGAATTCGCCATCCCAGGTAAAGGCCGCGCGCAGGTTCTCATAGAAATCATCGGGGTTGTCTAACTCGTCGCCGATGGGGGCCAGCGCGCCCGCCGAGGCATAGTTGGGGAAGAGGCTGCTGTCCACGTAGAAGGCATCCGGCGGCGAGCCACCGGCCAGCGACGTTTGCAGCCGTTCGTTGTACGAGGGCGCAACGTTTAGCCCCACCGTCACGTTGCTCTGCTCCTCGTAGCTGGCGATCACTTCCTCCAGCCGCGCCTGCTCGGATTCGCTGCTGGACCACGTCAGCAGCTGCACGTCGCCCTCGACCATCTCGGCGTCGGCGGCCACATCTTCCGTGCCGGTCATTACGTCGCTGGCGTCGGTCACGTCGTCCGCGCCTTCGTTCGCAATCTGATCTTCGAGCGATGCACCCGTCTCGCCGCCCGAATCCGTCGGGCCACAGGCCACCAGCAGCAGGCCGAGCGCGAGCACGAGGCTCACCGCCAGTATCAATCGTGTACGAATGGTTGTCATGGGCAAACTCCTTTTGGAAAAAACAAAAATTTGATAAACCAAGCGGTCGTTGGGGAGCCACTTGGTGGGGGAACGAAATTAAGGGGCGCTCGTTGTGCTCTAAACTCCCTCCCAGCCTCCCCCATCCTGGGGGAGGGGCTAATTCTTCGCTGATTACACGACTGTGTTTTCCCTATCACCAACGAACCAACGGCCCCCTCCCCAAGCTGGGGAGGGCTGGGGAGGGGTTCCGCACGACCAACGAATCGACTATGCCCGCCCCAAGTTAACTTCGTGCCGCTCGCCGTGAATCTCCACTGAAAACGCCAGCCGCTCCCAGTGCGACGGCAGCTGCGGCGCGACCGTGTAGCCCGCTTCATCGTCTTCCTCCGTCAGCGTCAGCCCGGCAAAGCCAAAGACCACGGCCTGCCACAGCCCGCCCGCCGACGCAACGTGAATGCCGTCGCGGGCGTTGCCGCGCACGTCGTCGATGTCCGTGAGCGCGGCGTGCATAAATCGCTTGTACGCCTCGTCCGGCATGCCCAGCTTGCAGGCGACCCAGGCGTGGATCGCCGGGCCGAGCGACGAGCCGTGGCTGTGGTCGGTGCGCGGCTCGTAATAATCCCAGTTCGTGCGCAGGTCGCGCGCGTCAAACTGATTGCCCAGCAAAATCATCAGCATCAGCACGTCCGCCTGCTTGAGCACCTGGTAGTCGTTTGTCTCCGTCACGCCCAGAATCGCCTGCATCGAACGCGTGCGGTTGGCGTACTGCGCCCAGTCGACCTCGTGCAAATCGAAGAAGCCTTCAAACTGCTCAACGAGCCCATCGTCATCTTGCCGGACGACTAGCTTCTCAGCGATGTCGCGCCACTTGCCCAATCGCCAATCCTCAATCTCCAATCTCGCCCCAATCTCCTTGGCCCGCTCTTGCGCATTCTGCTCCAGCCAGCGCCACGCCTCTGCCGCCGTCTTCAAATGCCAGGCGACCATCTCGTTGGTAAAGGCGTTGTTGTCCACGTTGTCGTGATTCTCGTCCGGGCCCAGCACGTTGGAGAGCGAATACGCTCCCGGCGACGGCACGTCCGGCTCGACGCGGCTCTCCCAAAAGCGCGCCGTCTCCAGAATGATGGGCGCGCCGTAGCCGGCAAAGAAATCGGCGTCGCCCGTCGCGCGCCAGTACTGCCAGATGGCGTAGGCGACGTCGCTGCTGAGGTGGATTTGCAGGTCGCCCGTCCAGATGCGCACGAGGTCGTCGCTGTTGGGGTCGGGCAAATAGCGCGGGGTGACTTCGTCACCCGTTTCGGCGCTCTCCCAGGCAAACTGTGCGCCCTCGAAGCCGCCCGCTGCGGCTTTTTTGCGCGCCCCCTCGAGCGTGTGCCAGCGGTACATGAGCAGGTTGCGGGCCAGCGCCGGCTGTGTAAAGGTGAAGAAGGGCAGCACAAAAATGTCCGTGTCCCAAAAAATGTGGCCGCGGTAGCCCAGCCCGCTCAGCCCCCGCGCGCCGATGCTGGCCCCGATGTCGTCGCCCGGCGCGGCGATGCGCAGCTGAAAAATCGCGTGGCGCAGCGCCACCTGCGCCACGTCGTCGCCGCGGATGATCACGTCGCTCGCCCGCCAAAATTGCGACCACGCCTCGGCGTTCGCCAGCGCCAGCGCCGCAAAGCCCTCACTCGCTGCTTTGCCGACCTTGGCCAGCGCAGCGGCGAGCGGGTCGGGTGCGTCCCGGTCGAGGTAGACGCTGACAAACTTATCCACCACCCAGGGCTGCTCGGCGGCCAGCGTCGTCTCCAAGACGAGGCCGGGGTTGCCCGCACAGTCGGCGTACGCGGGGGCAAGGTCGACCGAAGTCGCGCCTAAGAGTGGCGCGCCATTCAATAAGGAAGAAAGCTGCATGGCCTCGGCCAGCGCTTTCTGCGAGCCGCGCGTTTGACCCACCAAATAAACCGCGCCGTCCCGCTCGCCCTGCTCCAAACTTCGCCAGTGCAGCAGCCCGTCGTTCTCGACGTGCCCATTGAGCCGCTGCCGCACGCGCACGGTGGCCGCTTCGTCCAGCGGCGTGATTTCGAGGCGCAGGGCCAGCGCATGCGGATCGGCAAGGCTGGCCATTCTTGTAAAATGCACTTCAACGGCGTGACCCTCGCTCGGCGTCCATCGAAAGCGGCGGTGGAGCTCGCCCGTGCGCAGGTCGAGCCAGCGGCTGTAGTCGGCGATTTCATCGGCGACCACGGCACGGTCGAGATGAAAAGGCGTGCCGTCCACCCACAGGTCGAGGGCCGTCCAGTCGAAGCTGTTGGCGAGTTCGGTGTGAAAGGTGGGCACGTCGTCCCACAGGCCGTGGAGCAAGGTCGCCGGTCGGTCGTCCGCCGTGCCCTCTTCGAGCGAGCCGCGCGTGCCGAGGGAACCGTTGCCAATGGTGAAGACGCTCTCCTTGTGCTGCTGGGCAGCGGGCGCGGGATCAAGTTCCGGCTCGATGACGCGAAAGGTGGCGGCGTAGAGCAGGTCGGCGACGGTTGCGCTCTCAAGATTGGGCAGCACCAAATCGGCGTGGCCCACGCGCTCGACGGGGCCGATGCCCACCGTGACCATGCCCGCCGCCCGTGCGCCGTCGACGCCGGAGGCTGCATCCTCGACGACGATGCACTGGGCGGGCGGCACGCCGAGCTTGGCCGCGCCGCGCAGAAACAGATCCGGCGCGGGCTTGGGGCGGCGGTGGCCGGGCGCGGCCCCCGGATCGGGGCCGGCGACGACGCCGTCGAACCAATCCGTGATGCCGAGCTTGTCCAGCACGAGCGGCGTGTTGCGGCTGCCGGACGCCACGGCAATTTTCAGGTCGGACTGGCGCAGCTCATTGAGCAAGTCCTCCACGCCCGGTAGTAAATCCTCGCGCGTGACGGTCTGCAGCATCTCCCGATAGCGCGTGTTTTTGCTGTCCATCCAGGCCAGCGCCGTCGCCTCGTCGACTTCGCGCCCGGACTCGCGCAAAATAATGTCGAGCGATTCGCGCCGCGAGACGCCGCGCAGCTGCTCGTTGAGGGTGCGGCCAAAGGTCAGGCCCTGGGCGTCGGCCATCTCCTGCCAGGATTGGTAGTGGTACTCGGCGCTGTCGGTGATGACGCCGTCGAGGTCGAAGAGGATGGCTTGAATGGGAGCGGGCATAGATAAGTTGGTGATATTGGAAATTCAAACTTGGAAAGCGATTGGAGATTGGCGATTAGAGATTGGATGGCTCGGCATAACCTCCAATCTCTAATCACCAATCTCTCGCGGCAAAAAATGTTGTGGCGCACGCAGGCTCGATGCGCGCACAACCAACTCCGGCTGCAAGGTAATTTCGCTCTCTGCGGGCACCCGCCCCTGCATCGCGTCGATCAACAAGCGCACCACTCCCCGGCCCACCTCGGCCAGCGGCTGCTGCACCGACGTCAGCGGCGGGTTGAGATACTGGACGCCCGGCATGTCGTCGAAGCCGGTGATGCCGACGTCCGGCCCCACGCGCAGCCCGGCGGCTTGAACGGCGTGCATGGCCCCCATCGCCAGGTGATCATCCACGGCGACGATGGCGGTGGGGCGCTCGGCTTTGGGCAGGGCAAGCAGCGCTTGCGTGGCGGCGTAGCCCGCGGCAAAGACGCTCTCGCCGCGGCGCACCAGCTCGGTCGCCACGGCCACGCCCGCCGTCGACATCGCCTCGAAGAAGCCGTTGGCGCGCGCCGTGCCCGTGCGCGACCCCTCCGGCCACGCCAGCAGCGCAATCCGTTCGTGACCCTGCGCCAGCAGGTGCTGCGTCGCATCGCGCACGCCGGCGCGCCCGTCCACATCCACAAAGGGAAAGGACCATTCGGGGTTGGCGCGGCCAAAGGCAACGAAGGGAAAATTGAGCTCGCGCAGCAGCCGAATGCGTGGGTCGTCGTAGTTGGTCGTCGTCAAAATAAAGCCGTCGACCCGGTTCGTGGCGATCAGGCTGCGGTAGCCCGCCGTTGGGTCGGCATCCGCTGGGGCCGGAAAGAGCAGCACGTGATAGCCCGCGGCTTCCGCTGCATGAGTCGTGCTGCTCAGAAAGCGATCCAGGATCGGGTTGGGCCGGTTGTCTCGTTCGGGCGTCCACGAGTAGCCGATCAGCGCGCTGGCCTGTCGACGCAGGTTGCGCGCCGCCGCGTTGGGCCGGTAGCCCAATTCGTCGACAACCTGCCAGATCAGCGCTTCCGTCGCGGTCGCCACGCTGGCCTTGCCGTTGAGCACCTTGGAAACGGTTTGATAACTAACGCCCGCACGGGCCGCCACGTCTTTGAGCGTCACGCGCGAAGGTAGAGCAGTTGCATTCACAAATAATTAGCCGTCGGGGAGTCGGGGCGAACGTTCGCCTAAACAATACCGGAAAAGCAGTGCTTTGTCAATCCCCCAAAAAACGTGTGATGTTCGACTTAAAATTGAGCTAGCGGATTGGTCAGACCAATCCGCTAGAAGCTCTTTTGCTCCGCAATTCCCAGCATACTGACAAACATATCGCAGTGGTTGTGGTAAACTGCCCAGGCCTCACCAAACAGCATCAGAAAGCCCCGCCATGCCCGATCAAATCCCCCTAGTCGTCCACGCCACACATGAAGCGGGGCTCAAAATTGGCGGCATTGGCGCGGTGCTGGACGGGCTGCTGGGCGCCAAGGGATACGTCGATGGCGTGGCGCGCTCGGTGGTGGTGGGGCCGATGCACGGCGGCGACGCTAACGAGATGGAGCGGCTGACCGCGCCCAAGAATCGCCTGGCGATTCGCTACAGCTCCCTCCACGGCATCTTTGACGCCGCCCCCGACGCCACGCGCGATGCGCTGCAGGCGGTCGAGCAGCAGTATCAGGTCGCGCTGCTTTACGGCACGCGGCGCTTTGGCCCCGCCGAGCACGAGGTGCTCCTCGTCGACGTGAGCAACCCCAACCTGGCCCCGGTGGACAGCTTCCGCTTCTACGTCTGGGAGCACTACGGCATCGACTGTGGGCGCTACGGCTGGGACCCTGAATTTAACGAGCAGTTCACAATCGCGCTGCCGCTGCTGGCCGCGCTCCACGCCATCGGTGCGGACGAAGGGCTGCACCCCGACGAGAAATTTCTGCTCGCCCACGAATGGCTGGGGATGCCGCTGGTCTTTGCGGCGCAGATCAACGAGCCGGGCGCGTGGCGCACGATTTTCTACGCCCACGAAACGGCCACGGCCCGCTTGCTCGTCGAGGGGAACCCCGGCCACGACACACGCTTCTACAACGTGATGGAGCACGCCCACGCCTGGGGGCTGTCGCTCGAAGAAGTCTTTGGCGACCAGTCAGCCTTCCCCAAGCACGCCGTCATCCAGCAGGCCACGCGCTGCGACAACATCTTTGCCGTGGGCGACTTGGTGGTGGACGAGCTGCGCTTTCTCGATGGGCGTTTTTACAGCGGCAACATCGACCTCGTCTACAACGGCGTGCCCAGCGCGACGGTGTCGCTGGCGCAGAAGCGCGAATCGAAGCGTCTGCTCCAGCAGTACGCGCAAAATCTGCTCGGCTTGACGCCCGACTACGTCTTTACCCACGTCACGCGCATGGTTCCCTCCAAGGCGCTCTGGCGCGACGTGCGCGTGATGGAGCATCTGGAGCGCGGCCTGCGCGACGCGGGCAAGACAGCGGTTTTGTTTGTATTGAGCACCAGCGAAGCGGGCGGTCGCCACCCGTCGTGGGTGCGTGCGTGGGCGGCGCAATACGGCTGGCCCCTCGGCCACCGCGGCGACAACGGCGACCTCGTCGGCCCCGAAGCGCCCTACTTTTTTGAGAGCGTTGAGCCATTCAACGGCCGCTCAACCAACAGCCAAGTCGTCTTCGTCAACCAATTTGGCTGGGACCGCGCCAGCATCGGCGACGCCATGCCCGCCGAGATGAGCTTTCTCGACCTGCGCCGCGGCTCCGACCTCGAATTTGGGCAGAGCATCTACGAACCCTTTGGCATTGCGCAGGTCGAGCCGCTGAGCGCGGGCGCGTTATGCTGCGTCAGCAACGTCTGCGGCTGCGTCGGCTTTGTCGACCGTGCGAGCGGGGGACTCGAAACTTTGGACAACCTCGTCGTCGCCGACTACGTCAGCCTGCCGGACGGCGGCTGGTGGGTCAATTCGCCGGGCGACGCGCTCGCCATCGACGGCAGCACGCGCGAGTGGATCGAGGGCATCAACAGCGGCGGCGTCGCCCAGCGGATCATGGAGCGGCTGCCCAAGAACGATGTCGAGGCGGAGGCGCTGCTTGAGCGCGGACAGGCCGTCGCGCAGTCGATGAGCTGGGAGGTGGTGGTCGAGGATTATTTGCTGCCGGGGTTGCGGCGGGCGCGGGGGTAAGGTGGGTTTCAACCTTCCATCTTGACTACAGCCTGATTCCCGCGTATATTCTGACCATGAACGACCAAAGATGGACAGTGCATGACCGCTACGGCAACCAAATTTACATGACGAAGGAACGATGCAACATGCGCTTGAAAAGCGTCCGTGGCTAGAAGACTATCTCGATGATGTGCTCGCAACCCTGCGGCGTGGTCGACGGATGCAGGACCCGCTCAACCCACAGAAGTACAAGTATACCTATCCTTTTGACGCGCTCTTTCCGGAGTTCAACACAATGGTGGTTGTTGTGTTATTCAAATCTGGGCCGAACAACTATGTTGTCAACGTGTGGCCTATTTTTCGCTACGGCAACAGGTGATTTATGGACGAAATGAAATTTGAATACGATGAAATCGGCGACGTGCTGGACGTGTATTTTGATGAAAAGCGTCCGGCTTGGTCGATAGAGCTAACGCCCAATATCGTTGTTAGCATAGATAGACAGGCGCGTCGCGTGGTTACGCTGACGCTCGTGGACTATTCCGAGATGGTACGCCCAACGAGCTGGGGCGCACGCAGCTTCCCGATTACCGGTCTCGCCGATATGCCCCAAGCCGAGCGCGATCTCGTAGTTGACCTTCTTACGTCGCACCCGCTGACGCAGCTGCTCGACATTTCCACCGTCGAAAATTTGCCGGACTCCCCGTTTGCCGTTGCACACGTCCAGCATCAATCTCCGATCCTACAGCATCTCGCGCTCCAGCCAGCCTGATTCTCTATGCGTACGACGCGCAACGTACGAGTTGCCCGTTCACCTCAATCAGCCGCGACGCGGTCGATGAGTTGGGAGGTGGTGGTCGAGGCGTATTTGCTGCCGGAGTTAAGGCGGGCGCGGGATTAAGCTGTCATTCTGAGCGGGTCGACGAACCAATGTGACTGCGAAGCGAGACCAGCGAAGAATCTTTGCGAGGCCTTTCTCGAAATTGAGATAAAACCGAAGCAGGCATGGTAGGTGCAAAAATGACGCAGAAACGCGAGAATATGAAATGCTACCTCTGTGGTGGCACTACCGAATTTGAGACAGCAACCGTTCCTTTTACCGTTGGCACAAACGTGGTCGTTGTGAAGGATGTACCGGCCAAAGTTTGCACTCAATGCGGCGAAGTCACGCTGAATAGCGAAGCCGCCGCCGTGATCGACCGGCTGCTAAAGCAGGCGCAGCAGGTTGGGTTAGAGGTGTCGGTCGTGTCGTATGAACAGTTGAATCGCAAATCTGTTGCGGAATGAGTAAGTCAACCGTATTCTATTGAGGAGAAATGCAAAAATGAGTAGTAGCGAAATTCAAGAAGTTCTGAATATAGAAATGTTTGAACCACGAGGTGCATCTCTTGAACTTATCAATCAAGTGCAAGAAGCTATCTATGAGATTGCAGCAAAAAGACCCTTGTCTCCGCATGTTATTGGAAGGCTCGAACAAGAGATTCTCACAGATCGCGTGCATTCATCTGCTGTAACTGAAGGCAATAGACTTTCGAAGCGTGAAACTCTTGTTGTGCTATCCACAGGAGTCATCGAAGCTGGAACTCGACGTGATGAAATAGAGGTCAGAAATCTTGCTGAGTCTATCGCAGAGTTTGAAAATGCAATTCGAAGAAAGGAAACGCTATCACCGCATTTTGTTAGACAAGTACACCATATTCTCATGAGGAATTTGGAGGAAACTGCAGGAAATTTCCGGAACGAAGATGTTGCTATATCGGGAGCATCAGTTCGTCCTCCATCCTTTCTTGACGTACCCGAACTTGTCCGCGAAGTTCTTCAATTTTACGAGTCATGTAATGATTCAGTACCGATCCTTCAAAAAGCGGCATGGCTACACTGGAGCTTCGCTCGCATCCATCCGTTTCGAGACGGTAATGGCAGGATGACTCGACTTTTGCAAGACTATGCTTTACTTACAGCAGGATACCCGCCATCAGCTTTACAGCCTGAGGACAGAGAAGGTGGGTATTACACTGCACTAGAGGCCGCGGATCAAGGCGGAGGTCGCCCGCTACTCGAGTTGATTGCAAAGAACACATTAAGGATGGCAGACAGATATCTGTCTATCATTCGAGATGAAGATGCGAAGGTAAATTGGCTCACTGGAGTAGTAAAAGCTGCAAAAGAGAAGGTAAAACAAAGCGACCACAGGCGCTTTCTGTTGGTCCAGCGTGCAGCCAATATTATTAAGCGTGAATTATTCGAACTCACAGAGCAACTTACGGATTCTATACCGGGTTTAACTATACGATTTCGAGACTACGGTAGCCTCGAATTTGATAAATTCCAAAGTATCGAAAATTATGGCAGAGCAGAACGGACATGGTTTTTTGGCTTGGAATTCAGAATTGAAGAGACTGTCCTGCGGTACATTTTTTGGTTTGGATCCCATCACTCTAAACCTTTTGATATCGCAGATGAACTGCCCTCCAAGATTGTTCTCCTCGTCTCGACAGAAGAAGAACATAGCTACTATCGTCTTCTCGACGATTTGGAGGAGGAGCGAGTAACACTTCGAGAAATTGTACCAAACGGTAACGTGTTCTGGCGACGTAGATTTGATCCAATTGCGGAAAGGTCAGAATGGGATACTGATATTACAGGAGGTACCATAGCGCGAGACTTCTTTGAAGAAGTGATTAAAAAACTAGGATTGATATGAAATCAAGTCAGAGAAACCCTATGCCCGAACAATCGCGCACTTCAATGACAACTTTCTCCACCCTCCCCGCCGCCGACATCGACGCCATCGTCGGCGGCTACCACGGGGCGCCGCATGAGGTGCTGGGGCCGCACGTGGTGACAATCGACGGGAGCGACGCCCTGGCGATCCGCGCCTTTCGCCCGCTGGACGAGAAAGTCAGCGTGGTGATGGAGAAGATGCCCACGGCGATGACGCGCGTGCATCCGGCTGGGCTGTTCGAGGCGATCTTTGGCGGGCGCAGCGAGCCGTTCGCCTACCGGCTTCTGCTGAAGGACGGCGACGGCAACGAGTTCGAGATCGAGGACCCCTACCGCTTCCCGCTGCTGCTGAGCGAATACGACCGCTACCTGCTGGCCGAGGGCAGCCTGTACGAGAGCTATCGACGGCTGGGCGCGCAGTTTCGCACGGTCGAGCTTGAGCACGAGAGCAAGGGATCAAAAAAGGGGAAGGGCTCTAGAAAAAAGCAGAGGGAAGCGGTTCGCGGCGTCAACTTTGCGGTGTGGGCGCCCAATGCGCAGAGCGTCTGCGTGATCGGCGACTTCAACGGCTGGGACAACCGGATGCATCCCATGCAGAAGCACTCCGGCAACGGCATCTGGGAGCTCTTTGTGCCCAACCTGGTGGAGGGGACGACGTATAAATTCTTCGTGCGCTCCACAGAAAACGGCTACACCATCGACAAGGCCGACCCCTACGCCTTTTACAGCCAAAAGCGCCCGGACAACGGCTCTATCGTTTGGGACATCGATAAGCACGAGTGGGAAGACGACGCGTGGATCGAGTCGCGCCAGGAGCGGCAGGCGCTCGACCAGCCGATCAACATCTACGAGGTGCATCTGGGCAGCTGGAAGCGCGCGCCGGAGGACAACGGCTTCCTAAACTACCGCGATCTGGCGCATCAGCTAGTCGACCACGCGCGCCATATGGGCTACACGCACATCGAGCTGCTGCCAATTACCGAGCATCCCTACGACGGCTCGTGGGGCTACCAGACCACGGGCTACTTTGCGCCGACCAGTCGCCACGGCACGCCGGACGATTTTAAGTACTTTGTCGACTACTGCCACCAGCACGACATCGGCGTGATCCTGGATTGGGTTCCCGCCCACTTCCCCAAGGACGCCCACGGCCTCGCCTTTTTCGACGGCACGCACCTCTACGAGCACGCCGACCCGCGCCAGGGCGAGCAGCCCGACTGGGGCACGAAAGTCTTCAACTTTGGCCGCAATGAGGTGCGCAATTTTCTGCTGAGCAGCGCGTTGTTCTGGCTGCGCGAGTATCACCTGGATGGGCTGCGGGTGGATGCCGTGGCCTCCATGCTCTACCTCGATTTTAGCCGCGAGGCGGGCGGCTGGCTGCCCAACAAATTTGGCGGGCGCGAAAATCTCGAAGCCATCGACTTTATCCGCCGCTTCAACGAAGTCACCCACGCGGAGCTGCCGGGCATCCTGACGATTGCCGAGGAGAGCACATCGTGGCCGATGGTGACGCGCCCGGTCTACACCGGTGGCTTGGGCTTTGACCTGAAGTGGAACATGGGCTGGATGCACGACATGATCGACTACGCGGAGCAGGAGCCGATTCACCGCCGCTACGTGCACAACAAAATCACCTTTAGCTTGACGTACGCCTTTAGCGAAAATTTTGTGCTGCCCTTTAGCCACGACGAGGTGGTGCATCTCAAAAAGTCGATGCTGGGCAAGATGCCGGGCGACTGGTGGCAGCAATTTGCCAACCTGCGCGCGCTGTACGGCTACATGGCGGCGCACCCCGGCAAGAAGCTGCTCTTTATGGGCAGCGAATTTGGGCAGTGGGCGGAGTGGAACGAGGCCGTCAGCCTCGATTGGAACCTGCTCGATTTCGAGACGCACCGCGGGCTGCAGCATTACGTCGCCACGCTCAACAAGCTCTATCGCGACGAGCCCGCGCTGCACGAAGTTGATTCGAGCTGGGAGGGCTTCCAGTGGATCGATCTCAGCGACGCCGAGCAGTCGATCATCAGCTTCCAGCGCATGGCCAAGGACAAAGACGACCACGTCATCGTTGTCTGCAACTTTACGCCCGTGCCGCGGCTCGATTATCGCGTGGGCCTGCCGAGCGACGGCGTCTACCGCGAGCTGTTCAACAGCGATGCGGCCGAATTTGGCGGCAGCGGCGTCGGCAACCGCGAGCGCATTGAGGCGAAGCCCATCCGCTGGCAAAATTGCGAGTTTTCCGCGCCGGTCAATCTGCCGCCGCTGGGCGTGGTGATGTTGAAGCCGGAGCGTGGATAAGGCGCCACCGCGTCGGCCGCAACCGATTGATCAAATAAACGCAATCAAAAAAGCCGCCCCGACAGTCGGGGCGGCTTTTCTGTTGCGCAGGTAGTCTGCGGGCAATCGCTACGCGGGCTGCTTCGCCGATTCGATCCGCCGCAGCATCTCGTCCACGTTCACAAACTTCACGCGCGGGCGGCCCTGCGCCTCACCCGCTGCCTGCTCGGCCTCATCCAACATCTTCCAATCCTCAAAGCGCACCATCTGCACGCCGCGATTTTCCAGCAGGTTGACTACGGCCTGCGGGTCGGCGTTGGACGCGGGCGTCAGGCTTGGCACATCGGCCAGGGCGTGCTCCGCCGTCTCGATGGCGTCCGGCTTGTTGGTGCCGATCACGCCGCTGGGGCCGCGCTTGGCCCAGCCGACAACGTACTCGCCCGGCACAACATCATCCCCATCGACAATGCGGCCTTCCTTGTTGGGAATCGTGCCGCGGCGCTCGTTAAAGGGCACGCCGTCCAGCGGCACGCCGCGGTAGCCAATCGAGCGCAGCACGAGCCCGGCCTCCAGCGTCTCAAATTCGCCCGTGCCCACGGCGTTGAGATAGCCGCTCTCCGTCGGCTCCAGCCGGTTCTTTTCGACGCGCACGGCACTGATGCCGCCGCTGCCATCACCGAGAATTTCCTGCGGCGAGCGCAAAAAGAGAAAGTGCACGCGACGCTCGCGCGCCGGCCACTTCATCTCCGCATAGGAGGTGAGCCAGTCGTAATTTTTCTGCATCCCGCTGTCTTCCGCCACAATTTGGCGGCTGTGCTGACCCAGCTTCAGCTCCTCCTCGTGGACGACAACGCTCGCCACGTTGAGGTGACCAAATTCGCGAATTTCGGGCGAGGTGAACTTGACCTGCGCCGGGCCGCGGCGGGCCAGCACGTAGATGTCTTTGATCTGGCTATCGGCCAGCTTCTCCAGCGCGTGGTCGGCGATATCCGTCTCCTTGAGCTCGTCCACGCTCTTGGCCAAGATGCGCGCCACGTCCATGGCCACGTTGCCCACGCCCACCACCACCGCCGCGCTCACGCTCAGATCAACGTCGAGATCGACGTAGTCGGGATGACCGTTGTACCAGGCCACAAATTCGGTGGCGCTCATGCTGTTGTGCAATTCCTCGCCGGGAATATCGAGGTTGCGGTCGCTCTGCGCACCCACGGCGTAGATAATCTGGTCGTAATGCTCGCGCATTTCGTCGTGCGAAATATCCGTGCCAAAATCCACGTTGCCAAAAAAGCGCACGCGCTTGTCATTGAGCGTGCGGTCGTAGACTTTGGAGACCGCTTTGATGTTCTGGTGATCGGGCGCCACGCCGTAGCGCACCAGCCCGTGTGGTGCGGGCAATCGATCAAAAAAGTCGATGGTGAGGGGAAGCTTTGCCTTGAGCATCGCTCCCGCTGCATAAAAACCAGACGGCCCCGCGCCGACAATCGCCACGCGCAAGGGCCGCTCGTCCGTTCCAAGTTGAGACACAATTACTCCTTCGATTTACGATTTACGATTGACGATTTCTGTTTGAATTCACGAGCGTTGGTTGTTTAGCGAACCAATCGCAAATCGTAAATCCAAAATGCGCTACGCTTTGCGCAACATCCCGTGAAACTGTCGTGCCAGCGTCAACACGCCGATGCCGAGCTGAAATAGATCGGCTGGCCCCAGCGAAGCCACGGCGCGCTCGACGTCCGGGCCATCTCCCTCAAAATCGACTTCGTCGTCGCTGGCAATCCAGGCCAGCGCGCCGCCAAGCAGCGCGCCCAGCGCAACGCCCGTGGCAATGGTTTGTGCTCGATCACCCATAAGTTTTTACTCCTTGTGGTTGTGTTGGTTGGGCAGGTTGCGTCGTTGTGGCAACGCGTGCGTTGGCAGTTTGGCGGGCAATTCGATTTGGATGCGCAGACGCGGTGCGGCCCAGAGGCCACAGCCGACGCAGCGCCGTCTCGACCTTCGTGCCCTGCTTTTGCACGGCAATCACCGGTGCAACGGCACGCTGGCTGGCGTCGTCGACGATGGTGCGGCCCTGGTGGGTGTAGCCCTGCGCTTTGTCAAAGAGCCAATCGGATTTGCGCAGCACCCAGCGCATCCCGCGCACGGCAAAGTAGCCGATCACCAACGGCGGTGCCAGCCCCACAAAGCAGAAGAGCGACAGCCAAATCACCGAGACATCGCGCCAGAAAACTAGCCAATCCATAAAAAGTCCGTTGCTACCGCTGAAAGCTCACCAGCGGGAAATTTAAGTTGTACATCGGAGCATTGTAACAAACGGGTTTTGTGTGGGTCAATTTAGGAGATGTATTTCCAACAATTCAACAATTCCAAATTTCCAAATCTGAAGAGGTTAACCGCAATGAAGGCAGATTCACGCATCTGGTTCAGAAACAGGTGGGGGCAATCTGCGCTGATCCGCGTTTATCGGCAGTCTCTTTAGATTGGAAATTGCCGATGTATTTTGGCCGTTTACTGCGCTGCTCAGGGCCTTTGCTTACGATAGCCCCTTGCTCAGCATCGCTGCCGCCTTTGCAACCACCTCTGCACGCTCTTCATTATCGTTGAGAATTAACATCTGCCGCTCGATTGCAAGCTGGGCCAGCCCGTGCATGGTGGCCCATACAATAGCGCCGTTGGTGCGCTCTTCGCCCGGCATGTCGGTAACGCTGTCGAGCAACACGGCGTAAGCCTTTTTCGTCGCTGCATAAAGCGAATCATTCCTAACGCGAGCGTCGTAAGGGATCAGCGCAAACATGACGTGCAGCAGTTCGGGGTGGGCCAATGCAAAGTCGACGTAAGTTGTGGCCAAAGCGTGCAGCCTCGGCTCGGCGTCCTCGTATTCTTCTGCAACAGCTGCGGCCAGCTGCGCCGCCAGTTTCTCAAACCCCTGCTCCGCCACTGCCTCCAGCAGCGCTTCCTTGTCCGCAAAGTGGCGGTAAACTGCCGGATGCGTTACGCCGAGCGTTCTTGCTAACGCGCGTAAATTTAGCGAAGTTGCTCCGTCTTTTTCGATCTGTTCCCTTGCAGCGGCAATTAGAGAATTTTTTAGATCGCCGTGGTGATAAGTTGAGTTGCTCATGGTTTGTACGATACACAACATTGTTACCGGCGGTTACATAGTATCTTCTTCTCGTTACCAGCGGTAACAACGTGAATGGTAGCAAAAAGACCAGAAATGTTCAATTCGGCTTTTAGGTAAAAGGAGCAAAACAGATCGTGGGACGTATCATGCGCTGGGTAGCTGTCGGGCTAGCGGTCATTGTGGGGGCGGTTGGTCTTGCATTGGTGGCTTGGCATCTGCTCGACGGCACGCCTGCTGTTGCCGAAGCAAGACCCGCTGCAACAACGTTCGATGCTGACCGGCTTTTGGTGCTCACCGATGGTGACATGGCCGCAACCGCTTATGCAGGCGGCATTTTACACCCAATCTCCGATGTGCGCGTCCAGCTCTTTATTCTCTCCGACTTTGCGAGCGCGGAGCCGACGCGTCTCAATGTGCCCGCCTCCAACACGGTAATGGGCTGGCCCGGCGCAACAACGGCTTCAGTAGGCGGCGTGCTGCCCGAGGATGCGGTCTTTGATGCGGCCGGTGACCAGATTGCCGTGGTCGTTTACCAGGATCACAACGCGCCGCGCAGCAACGGCTGGGTTGCTTTTTTTGATGTCGACCTGACGGGCACAACGCCGCGGGTGCAGCCGACGAACCGCCGCATCCCCCTACCGCGCGGCGCCCACGACCTTTACGTGATTGATTGAGGAATACAATGAAATTTGAGCCAGTTGTAAATAGTCTATGGCGTGCGACGCGTGGTCAAGTCAACATATTCGCCATTCAAGAGCAAGAGAATCTTACGCTGATTGATACGGGCTACGAAAGTTTTGCCGAGCCAATCCTGGCCGCTGCTGCACCACTGGGCCAGATTCGCAATATCATCGTCACCCATGCACACATCGATCACGCGGGCAGCTTGAGCGCCTTGATGGAGCGAACCGGCGCGACGGCTTGGATGCACGGCGAAGATGCTGCGCTCGTCGAGCAGGGCCTTTGGTCTCGACCTTATCGACCCGCACCAACGCTGATCGGCCAGTTGATGACGCGCCTCTTCATCAACCGTCAGACCAAGACGATTCCCGCCGCCACCGGTATGCGGCACGTTGCCGACGGCGATACCATTAACGTTGCCGGTGGGGTTGAGGTCTTTCACCTGCCCGGCCACAGCGCGGGGCAGATTGCGCTTGGCTGGACGTCGCCAGTCGGCGAGCGCGTTCTCTTTGCTGGCGATGCTTGTATGAACGTTGTGGGCCTAGGCGAGCCGCTGCTTTACGAGGACCGCCAGCTCGGTTTGCAAAGCATCCGGCGTCTGGCCGATCTGGCCCAAGCTGCCGACCTGGTGCTCGTCACCCACGGCCAGCCGATTCGTTCACCGGCGAAGCTCAAGCGCTTTGCTCGTCGATTCAAGTGATTCGTAACCGAAAAAGAGCAACCCTATGAAACACAAAGCTGTTCTCGTCACCGGCGCGACCAGCGGCCTCGGCGAGGCCACTGCCGAAGCGTTGACCCAGCAGGGTGCAGACGTTATCATCGCCAGCCGCAGCGAGCAAAAGTGTGCGACCACCGCCGAGCGCCTTTGCGGCGACAGGGGGAAGCCCAACGGTCGCTGCTGCGCCACCGATCTCTCCGTGCAGGCGGGCGTGCACGAGCTGGTCGACACGCTCAAGCGCGAGCTGCCGCGGCTGGACGTGCTCGTCAACAACGCGGGGCGTGTCAAACCACGCCCCAGCTCAGCGCCGCGCGCAATCAGCTTGGCGCAGACTGCGCTGGTGGCGGCCTAACCAACAGCGGGAGAGCCCCAAAGGTGTGTGCGTACAACAGTGTTAGATGGCGAAGTTTGCGCAACAGATAACGCTGCTGCGCGAAAAGCTGACAAATGTCGCGGGGAAGAGGCGGAAATTTTCGGACGACCAATTGAGGGTTTGCCCTACAATTGAGCCAATCGCTATCCACCCCATCGCCCTCTTCACCGACGCCACCATCATGTCAACTGCTTGTTTCACCCGCCAACGGCTCACCGCGTGCTTCATCTGCGCGTTCGTTCTGCTGGCCTTGCCCAGCTTTGCCTTCACTTCACCCCCACGCGTCCACGGCCAAACGATCCCCGCCCGCACCTTGGTCATCAGCGAATTCATGGCCGATCCCGCCGCCGTTAGCGACAACGACGGCGAGTGGATCGAGCTCTTTAACGCCAGCAGCGAGCCGCTCGACCTCAACGGCTGGACGCTCGACAAGACGGACGGCAGCCGCTCGTTCACGGTGAACCAGCCACTTGTCGTGCCGCCGGGTGGCTATGCCGTGCTGGCGCGACGCAGCGATATCGCGGCCAACGGCGGCGTCGCGGCGGGTTACGATTACCCCAACGCCTTTGCCCTGCGCAACGGGAACGACGGCCTTCTCCTGCGCGATCCCAACGGCATTGAGCGTGACCGTGTTGGCTGGGGCGCAGCCTCGCTTCGGGTTCAGGCGGGCCAAAGCTGGGCGCTGGTCGATCCGCTCAATCCGGCGAGTTGGACGCTCTCACAGACGGTGTGGAATGGCTCCGGCGGCGACTTTGGCTCGCCGGGCAGTTCGTCGGTCGCCGCGGGCGGCGCGCCCGCGGCCTCTACTCCTGCGCCGCTCGAGACGCCAGCTGATGCGCCGACCCCGCTGCCGCTTGCCCCCATCCCCGCTGGCCCAGCCACGCTCGTATTCAGCGAATTTCTCGCCAACCCTGCCGCCGTCGACGACAGCGCGGGCGAGTGGCTCGAATTGTTTAATGCGGGCGACACGACCGTTAATCTGCGCGGCTGGTCGCTCACCGATCTCGACAGCGACCGCCACGTGATTGGTGCCGATGTGCTGGTCGAACCCGGTACGTATGTTGTGCTTGCTCGCAGTGGGGACGCGGCAACAAATGGCGGCGTGGCAGCAGCTTACAGCTACAGCGGTTTGTCTCTGGCAAACGGTGACGACGAGCTGCTGCTGCTCGCCCCCGACGGCACGGAGATTGACCGCGTCGTGTGGGGCAACGAGCTGAGCATCTCGGCGGGCGCGAGCCTCGAACGCAGCGACCCGCGCGTGACTGCAAGCTGGTCAACGGCGGCGGTCGCGTGGCCCAATTCCGCTGGCGATTTTGGCTCGCCCGGCACGGCGCCCGTTGCATCAACGCCGACCGCGCCCACATCCATTGCTACCACGCCCGTCCTCCCCACGCCCGTCCTCCCCACGCCTGCCGTTCCCACGCTTTCTGCCGCAACACCAGCCCTGCCCGCACCAACCGGTGGTCCGTCAACCACCGCCACCGCTGCGCCACTCGGCACGTCGACACCTGCGCCGGGCACAGCGCCAACCGCGGAGCCGTCCACCGCCGTCACGCTTCAACTCAGCGAATTTCTCGCCGACCCCGCCGCCGTCAGCGACAGCAGCGGGGAGTGGCTCGAATTGTTCAACGCAGGCGACGTCGCCATCAACCTGCGCGGTTGGGTGCTCGCCGATCTCGGCAGCGACCGCCACGTCATCGCTGCCGATGTGCTGGTTGAGCCGGGTGCATACATTGTGCTGGCGCGCAACGGGGATTTTACCACAAACGGCGGCGTGAGCGCGGCCTACGTCTACAGCGGCCTCTCGCTCGCCAACGGCGCGGATGAACTGCTGCTGTTTGCGCCGGGCGGCGCGGAGATCGACCGTGTGGCGTGGGGCAGCGTGCTGGCGACCACGCCCGGCGCGAGCCTCGAACGCCACACGGTGGGCTGGGCAACGGCGCAGTCCCCGTGGCCGGGCGGCGCGGGCGACTTGGGCTCGCCGGGCGCGGTGGCGACCAGCCAGCCGCCCGATCCCAACGCGACGCCCAACGGCTCGGCAACGCCCGGCCCCACCGCCACACTCCCGCCCGGTGGTTTGTGGCCCATTGCCGCGACGCCCAGCCCGCTGCAAATTGAAGAAGTTTCCTTCGCGGGCAGCGACGATGAATACATTGCGCTGCAAAACGTAAGCGGCGCGGCGCTTACCCTCGCGGGCTGGCTCGTCGGCGACGCACAGGTTCCGGGCGGTGGCGAAGGGTTGTACGAGCTGCCGCCAGCAGCTTTATCACCGGGCGCGCTCTTCGTCATCGCGCGCGACGGCAGCGCTTTTGCTGCCCAGTGGGGCCGCGCGCCCGATGCCGAATTCGAGGAGTCGACCAGCGCCGCCCCGCTGCTTCCCCGGCGGCGCGACTTGGCAACGGGCAAGCTGGCGCTCAACAACAGCGGCGACGAAGTGCTGCTGCTCGACCCCGCGGGCACGCTGGCGGACGCCGTCGCCTTTAGCGGCGGCGATTACGCGGCCCTCGGCCTGACGGGCGAGCTGCGCCCCCCGCGCGACTTCTCCCTGCAGCGCGTACCCGGCCACACATTCCCCAGCGAGCGCGACGTGCGCCACCGCTTTCTACAGGCCCCGCCCGATCCATTCGCTGCTCGTTCGTTACCGACCCCAAACAACGCCGACCACTTTATGCTGGATGACGGCTTTCACGCCGTGTGGGGGACGCTCGGCGCGCGCAGCAACTTTGCGGATGAGACCGCGCCGCCGCACTATCTGCTCGCTGCCGCCGCCTCCCAGGGGCTGAACTTTGTCGCGCTGGCCGACCCGGTGCGCCACGCTCCCGCAAGGTCGGACGTAATTGCGGTGGCCGCGCTGCGCCAGGAAATGGCGGATGGCACGCTCATCGCCTACGGCACGGGCGAAATCACCCAGCGGCTGGGCGATTGGGAGACAGTGCCGCCCAACGCCGCCGCCGTGAGCGCCGACAACCTAACCGTGCCCGACCGCATGAAGCAACTCTTCGACGTGTGGTACGGCGCAGGATCGCCGCTGCTGCCGGCGGGCAACGCCAACCCCTCGCTGCCCGGCCTGCTGGAGGCGGCTCCGCGCTACACGGGTCTGGCCGCGCCCACGCTCGACGAGGCGGGCGTGCTGGAGGCGCTGTCGACGCGGCGCGGCTGGGTCACAAGCACGCCGGGGCTGTGGCTAACGCTGCGGGCCGAACCGGTGGCGGGCGGCGAGACGGCCTGGATGGGCAGCACGATTGCGCCGCAGAACCGCGTGCGCTTCCTCGTCTACGCCCGCGATCTCGCCGGCGACGCCAACGCACTGGCAATCTGGCAGGACGGTCAACCGCTGTACACGCAGGCCGTGCCGCGCGACGACGGTCGCTGGGCCATCGAAGTCGCCGCCGTGCCGGGGAGCCTCTTTGTGGCCGTGGCGACGCAGGCCGATGGCGACTTTGCCGTGACCGCGCCGATCCGCGTGGAGGCGGGCCACGGTGGCACGGCGCGCATCGCCCGCGTGCTGCCCGCCCCGCGCGAGGATCACAACGGCGACGGCACGGTCGACAGCGACGATGAGTTTATTGATTTGTTTAATCCGGGCGACCTGCCTTTGGCGCTGGTCGGCTGGTCGCTAACGGACGAAGCTGGCGACGAGAACCTCAACCGTCGCTACACCTTTGCCCCCGGCTCGGCCCTCGGCAGCGGCGAGACGCAGCGGCTGTGGCGCAAAGAAACCGGCATCAGCCTCAACGACAAAAAAGACTACGTCCGCCTGCTCGACCCCGATGGCAACGAAGTCGACCACGTGGGCTGGGATACCTGGGTCGAGCCGGGCGTGGCGCTGGAGACGGGCGTCTCACCGCCGCCTGGGCCACCCGCGAGCAGCGGTGGTTCGTCGGGGGGCACTTCAGCGGGCAGCAATTTTTCCTCGCCGGACATTCCGTCAACGGAAGGCCAAGCAGGTGGGCCGCCGGGGTCGCTGGCGCAGGCCAAGCTGGCGGGGCTCACGCGCTGGGTCGAGTTCGACGCGGTGGTGACGGCCCCGCCCGGTTTGTACAACGCCAGCTTCTACGTCGCCGATCCGGCGCCGGATATTGCGAGCGGGCCCTTTGCGGGCATTGGCATCCAGGTTTACCTGCGCAACGGCGAGCCGCCGCTGCTGGTGGAGGGCGAACGGGTGCGGCTGCGCGGCGAGCTGCGCTCCTTCCGCGGCGAGATGGAATTGTTCGTGGAGCAGCCCGACCAGATTTGGCCGCTGGGGCGCGGCGACCTGCTCGACCCGCTGCCGGTAACGTTGGAAGAGATCAACGAATCGGTGGAGGGGCGGCTGGTGACCTTCCGCGGCGTGGTGGGTGGCTTTAGCCGCGACAGCATCTTTCTCGTCGATCCCGCTAATCCGGACGTTGAAGTGCAGGTCACCGTGCGCAGCAGCCTGGGCTGGCGACGCCCCTACGTCAACGATGGCGAAGTGTGGGAAGTTATGGGGATCGTGAGTCAATTTGCGCGCAGTGCGCCGTGGAATGAGGGGTATCGGGTGTTGGTGCGGTACGAGGGGGATTTGGTGGAGGTGCGGGAGTAAAGAATTTCAACGCGAGGCGCGGAGGAGGCGCGGAGGAGGCGCGGAGGAGGCGCGGAGGAGGCGCGGAGAGGAAGAGAGAAAAAGAACGGCCTAAGGGACATTATACCGATGAAGGCGAGGACAGTGGTCGGTGATGAATGTGGTTCGACAAGACGTTCGGCGAGTTCAGTCGAGCCGCTCACAACCATTCGTCACCTGCTCTGCCCAGTGCGCTGAAGCGCACGAAGGATAGCGCGTGCAACGCGCTTCAGCGCGTTTGCAAAGTAGGCTGGCAATGAATTGCCAGCCGGTTGCCACTGACGAACCAACTGAGCAGTCAACCGACCACATCCAGGCCGAAATTAAGCAAAGCAGTAAAACTGCACAAGGAATCAGGATTGGGAATTACCCTGCTGGGCTTCTGGTTAACTTCAACGTCTCTAAACTGACCAAAGCCGTCAACCGCTTTGTTAATAATTTAAGGGAATAACGCCTTCTTTCTCTCCGAGGCTCTCCGCGCCTCTTCCTCCGCGCTCCCCGCGTTAAAAATTCCGCATACCTTTTCAAGCAACGGCAAGCGGCCGCAGGTTATGCAGCGTGGCAATGGGCACGGTTGCGGTGAGGGAGGGCGTGTACGTCGAAACCGTCAGCAAGTCGCTGAGTGGCGCCGTTTGCAAAAGCTTCAGCACGAGGGCGCGTGTTTGACTGTTTAACGCTGCCAGCCCGTTGAGCGGCAAGCTGCGCGGGCCCGCGTCGGGCTCTTGAGCCAGAATCGAATAATTAAAAATCGACAAGCTAATTGCCCGCTGTTGCTGCTTGTCGAGGCGAAGCAACAGATTTTCATTGAGCTCGATCCCGGTTGCCGGGTGGCCCGGAACAAACGAAATGAGCAGCGTATCGCTAATCTCGTCGTAGTGGAAAGTAGTTCCGTTCATGATCCAATCTCTTTTTGGTAAGCCGTCGCCACGTAGTTATTCGGCAGGATTTGCTCTGCTGCATCTGCTCGAAATCGAAACAGGACAATGGCAACAATGTGCGTGTTGTCTTCTGACAAGTGGCTGAATTGCCGCGTGTACCGGTACTTTTGTGGACTCAGCCCATCCTGCCGACGCTGGCCGCGTTCAATGGTCTCTTTTAATTCCTCAAAATAATCAACCATATCTGGATGGTTAATTGGCTCAACGATGTGTTCCCATCGCTCATCTGTTAAATAAATTTCGTTGCCAAAACGATCTCGCGTTGTCCACAGCTTGCCACTTGCCATGTGCTTGCTCTCTGCTATAGTTGAGGAGAAGTTCTACAATTATATCACAAACAGGAGCACCCCGTGGCCCAAACTTTTACCATCGGCTCAATCCGCTGCCACCTGCTGAGCGACGGCCAATACCTGGCCGACGGCGGCGCCTTTTTTGGCCTCGTGCCGCGCGTGCTGTGGGAGCGGGTGAGGCCGCCCAACAAGCGCAATCAAATCTGGGGCGAAATGCGCAGCCTGCTCATCGAATCGGACGCGGGGCTAATTCTGGTTGATGTGGGCTACGGCGACAAGCTGGACGCGAAAACGCGCGGCGTTCTCGGCCTGGGCGACACGACGAATCGCCTCGTCGACGATCTCGCCAGCGCTGGCTACGGGCCGGAGGATGTCGACACGGTGCTGCTGACCCATCTCCACGGCGACCACGCGGGCGGCGCGACGCGCTGGGACGACGAGCAGCACCCCGTGCCGACCTTCCCCAAGGCGCGCTATATTTGTCAGCGCCTCGATTTTGCCGCCGCCAGCTTTCCCAACGAACGCACCCGTGCCACCTATCACGCCGACAATTGGCAACCGCTGCTGGATCGCGGCCAGCTTGACGTGGTCGACGGGCCGCAGCAGTTGGCGGGCGGCGTGCGCACGCAGATCGCGCCGGGGCACACGGCGGCGCTGCAGGTGGTGTGGGTGGAGAGCGGCGGCGAAAGCCTGCTCTTTCTCGGCGACGCCTGCTCGCTCGCGCCACACATGAACCGGCTCGCCTGGGTTCCCGCCTTTGACATCTTTCCGATGACCAGCATCGAAACCAAGCGTGCCCTGCGCGACGAGGCCTTTCGGCGCGAGGCGCTGCTGGTCTTTCAGCACGATTCGCAGGTAGCCGCGGGGAGATTAGTTGAAGGGGAGCGGGGGTTGGAGGTGAAGGAGATAGAGATTGGAGAGGGAGATCGGGAGGGGAGGTAGATGCGGGGCTACGAGGATTGTCTTGAGCTGAGCCGAAGCGATGGGCAGAGAAAGAGTTGTTAATCAAAAAATCAAAACACCTCTGCGCCTCCGCGTCTCCGTGCCTCCGCGTCTCCGTACCTCCGCGTTAAAATTTTATGGCTGCCCCTCCATGCGGTAATGACGCACCGAAACGCCGTGGAAATTTTGCTCGTCGAGCAGCTCGGCATTTTGATCAAACCAGCCCTGCGTGAGCCCGCGACGGTCGGCCCACTCTACCTCGCTCAGCAGCAGCCACGCTTCGTTCGTGTACGCGTTGCGCGCGCGCGTCGCCATCCCCTCGATCTGCTGATCGACCTCGCCCTGCAGCGCCGGATCGTCTAACCAGTTGGTATAGGGGCCACCCAGCCAGTTCGCCAAGCGCGCATCGCTATCAAAGAGCGGGGAGGGGCCTTGATTGCTGCTGTAGTAGCGGTAGGTCCATTCGAGGTAGGGAATTTGCAGGATGAGCAGGTCGCTCGCCTCGCGCCGCTCGTGAATGTAATGCACGGCCTCGCGCAGCTGAAACTTGGTAACTTCCGTCTGCTGCTGCCAGCCGACGTTGAGCCACAGCCCCACCACGTAAATCACCAGCACGCCCGCCAGCGACGTGCCCAGCACGCGCGAATTCAGGCTGTGCAGCACCACGCGCACGCCCAGCGCCACCAACATCAGCACGGCAGGGGCAATCCAAATCAAGTAGCGCGGCGTGAAGAGCGGCTGCACGAGGCTGACCCCGTACAAGCAGGCAATCGGCCCAAGCACCCACGTCCCCAGCAGCGCCAGCCGTCGCCACGCGCTGGGGGTGACCCTGTCGGCAGCGGCAGCCACCGGTGTCGCATCGGCGGCGTCGGCATCAACGTCAACAGCCGCTTGACCGATGCGCGCTCGAATCTCGTCCGTTCCCAGCGCGGCGCCAGCTAGCGCCAGGAAAAATATCGGCGCCAGCGGCAGCACCTCGGCGTTGTATTCGCGGAATCCCCACGTGTGGCTAAAGAGCAGCACGCGCAACATCTCCGGCAGCGGCGTAAAGCCAAAGAGCGTCGTCTGCTCGTTCGACACCAGCCCCTCCACCAGCAAATCCCACTGCCACACCAGCATCGGCAGATAGGGCAGCGTCAGCATCGCCAGCGCACCGCCGTAGCCGCGCCAACGCCGGCGGCTGACGGGCCACGCCAGCAGGAACCACGCGGCGTGCAGCGGAATCAGCAGCACCAGCAGCAGGTGCGAATAGATGGCCACGCTCACCGTCGCTGCGTAGCCGAGCCAAAGTCGCCAGCCGCCCCGCTCGTCGCCGCGCGTAATGCCCGCCCACCACAGCCAGGTCGCCAGCAGCGTCAGCATCACCGCGAGCGTGTACATCTTGCCCTCTTGGCTAAACCACGTTTGGTAGGGATGGACGGCAAACAGAATCGTAGCGAGGAGTGGCGTATTGCCGAGAAAACTTCGCGTGTGCATCAAAAACCCACGTTTTCCTCCGGTTTGGTTCACCGCAAGCGCTGCGCTTACCGGCGGCTGCCCCGCTTCGCCCAGCAGCCGCCGCGCCACCTGCCACAGCAGCACAATGCTCACTACGTTGAAACAGGTGGAGGGAAAACGCAGCGCGTACTCACTCGTCCCCACAAGGCGAAACCAGGGACGCAGACCCAGGAAGTAGAGCGCTCCGTTTTGCCCGCCCAACGTAAACATTTCCAGCGTTTGCCCCAGCGAGCGCGTGGCAAAGATGATCGCGTCGACCTCATCGCGCCACAGACTTTGAAAGTCGATGTGGTGCAGTCGCCAGGCGAAGGCAGCCAGCAAGAGAACGAGGAGCGTCAAGCGGGGAGTCGACCGGGGAGAGTTCATGGAGAAGAAATACAGAGAAAAGCTTAGGTTCCGTTGACATTTAGCAAGTGGCCCTCACCCCCGGCCCCTCTCCCCCGGTCCCTCTCCCACGGTGGGAGAGGGAAGAGGTTGGCTCCCTTCTCCCAGGATGGGAGAAGGGCTGGGGATGAGGGCGCGCTCGACTCACTTTTCAAGCCCTCTCAACAAATTGTCAACAGAGCTTAAACCGCAGGTGAACGCGGGGGAACGCGGGTGAAGGATCAACGTGGAGACACGGGCAAGCTCCGCGTCTTCGCGTCAGCTTTATGGGCTTCCGCGAATTTCAGCGCAGTAAACCTGGCGTTCATCCGCGGCTTTCTTTACATTGTTACTCACGGCAGCGACGTAGGCCAATAGTCATCAGTGGCCGTGGGTTTGCTTGGAGACGTGCGGCGCGGCGCTTTGGTTTCGCCAAGTGGCTCGACAAACTCTTTATCGGCCAGCGGGCGATTTTCACTCAGCGCAAAATTTCCGAGCGCAGATTCATCCAGCAGCACGTCTTCCGCGGCGAAGCTGTTGAACGTGTTGTGGTTTGGCAGCGCCAGCAGCGCGTAGCGACCGCGCGGTTGTCTCTGTAATCCCAGCCCAGCAAAGATGCCTGCCGTGATAAAGAAGACCAGTGATCCGCACACAAACCACAGCCAGCTCAGCGCGCGTACGGCGGCCTCGAAAATTTGCACGGCCAGCGGCCAAA
The DNA here is from genome assembly GCA_965213535.1 of Caldilineaceae bacterium. GTDB lineage: Bacteria > Chloroflexota > Anaerolineae > Caldilineales > Caldilineaceae > JBCCFC01. The sequence goes on along the minus strand of OZ243888.1, from coordinate 6,380,216 downwards.
AGCTCGACGCATCTGATTCACCGACAAGCGCCGGTGCGGCAAGCGACTCCGCTGGCCGTGGCTCACTCGGTGCGGCAGGCGTCGCATCGACGGGCACGACAACGATGATCACGGAGGTCGCCGTTGGCGCGGCGTCGGGCGCGAGCGAAGTTGGCGTGGTGATGAGAGGCGTGGCTGGCGGCGAGGTGTCCTGTGCGTAAACGGGTGGCGTGGAGAGGAGGACAAAGGCGAGGCACAGCGCGGCGAGGAGCTGCCTGGGGTGCTGCTTGGCAATCTGCCCAAACGAAAGGAGGAAATCTTCCCGGAGACGTTTGCGCTTCCGGTAAAACCGTGGATGGCGAAGGGGAAGCGTTACAGCCCCAAACAATCGGCGGAAGAAGAAGGTCAAATCTGCGGGCATCGCTAGGGGTCTGTGTACAAAGTTCACCGATCAAGCCAAATTCACGGGCCCGCTACTCGCGCCGCCACACCAGCAGCGCCGCCACCACGACCACACCCGCCAAAATTAACGCGACCAGCGTCAGGCTGTAGCGATTGCCGGACGCCGTCACGCTGACGGGCGCGCGCTCGATGCTCGCCAGCGCCAGCAGCTCAGCCTCGTCGGTGGCGGCGGCTTCCAGCGGCGAGCGCGGCGCTTCCAGAGGCGATTGCGCCATCGCTTCGCTAAATGGCGCAGCCGACAAATGGGCAGGGGAGGTGGCGCAAGTCCACGCCAGCGACAGCGTCACCAGCGCGCAAGCCAGCAAGGAAACCGTGGTCCGTCGACGGCTCCAGATAAAGAGGGAACGCATCATCTACTTTAACGTGAGCAGCGGGGCATTTTGCTCCACGCGCTGGCCCGGCTCCACTTCCAGTTTTGTAACAACGCCGTCGCGCGGGGCGCGAATTTCATTCTCCATCTTCATCGCCTCCAAAATGACCAGCGGCTGGTTGGCCTCCACCGCCTGCTCGCTCTCCACCAGCACGTTGACCACCAGCCCGGGAATCGGCGCGCGCACGGCAAATTCACCCTGCGGCAGCGCGGGCGCGCTGCGGCCCATGTTGAGCTTGCGCGTGCGCTCGTCCTCCACCCGCACGGGCAGCTGATCGCCGTAGAGCGAGACGAGGTGCGCATCGGCCTTGCTCTCGACGAGCACCTCGTAGCTCGCGCCGTCCAGCAGCAGGCTGTACAGGTTGTCGATGCCGCTCTGCATAAAATCCACGCGCACGAGCTGATCGTCCACGCGGATTTCGTCGCCGTCAATTTCGATAACGTATTCGGTTTCACCCACGCGCGCAAAGTATTTCATAGTTTGTTCCTACCACTGCCCCCGCACCCCGCGGAAGCGACCGGCCTGCTTCCACAAATTCTGCGCGGCCTGCCCGTTCTGGCCGCCGATGTGCACGGCTTGGCGACCCTCTTCGTGGGCGATCAGCGCCGCGGCCACGGCGGCGACGCGCTCGTGCTCGGCGTTGGGCGGCTGCTCAAAGTGCCGCCGCTCGACAAAGCCCGTGTCAAACGTGCCCCAGATAAACTCGGTGCTGTCCATCACGTCCTGGTGGAAGGGAATCGACGTTTTAATGCCGCCAATGCGGTATTCGCCCAGCGCGCGCCGCATCCGCAAAATCGCTTCGGCACGCGTGTCGGCGTGTACGATCAGCTTGGCAATCATCGGATCGTAGTAGAGCCCGACCTCGTAGCCGCGGTAGAGGCTGCTCTCCACGCGCACGCCCGGCCCCGTCGGCTCGGCGAGGTAGCTGACGACGCCCGTGCTGGGCATAAAATTATTCTGCGCATCCTCCGCCGCAATGCGGCACTCGATGGCCCAGCCCTTGGCTGCCACGTCCGCCTGCTTGTAGCGCATCCGCCGCCCATCCGCAATCGCAATCTGCTCCTTGACAATGTCCACGCCCGTCACCATCTCCGTCACCGGGTGTTCGACCTGAAGGCGCGTGTTCATTTCCAGGAAGTAGTAGTCCCCCGTTTTGCCGTCAAACAGAAATTCCACCGTGCCCGCATTCACGTAATCCACCGCCCGCCCCGCCGCAATGGCGACCTGCCCCATCGCCTCCCGCGTTTCCGCGTCGATGGCCACGCTGGGCGCTTCCTCGATCAGCTTCTGGTGGCGGCGCTGGATCGAGCACTCGCGCTCGCCCAGGTGGATGGCGTTGCCGTGAGCGTCCGCCAGAATTTGGATTTCGATGTGGCGCGCGCTGGTGATCAGCTTTTCGAGGTAGACTTCGTCGTTGCCAAAGGAGGCCGCCGCCTCGCGCCGCGCCGCGCCCAGCGCACGCTCAAACTCCGCCGGATCGTGGACGGCGCGCATCCCCTTGCCGCCGCCGCCCGCGCTGGCCTTTACCATCAGCGGGAAGCCGATCTCATGTGCGGCGTGCACCAACTCCTCGTCGTTCAGGCCGCGGCCGGAGCCGGGCACGAGCGGCACGTTGTTCTTGGCCACGGTTTCACGCGCAGTGATTTTGTCGCCCATGCGCGCAATCGCATCCGGCGAAGGGCCGATGAAGGTAATGCCCGCCTCGGCACAGGCCGCGGCAAACTCGGCGTTCTCCGCCAAAAAGCCATAGCCCGGATGAATGGCATCCGCGCCCGACTTGCGCGCCACGTCGATAATTTTGTCGATGCGCAGATAGCTCTCCCGCGCGGGGGCGGGGCCAATGGCGTAGGCCTCTTCGGCATAGCGCACATGCAGCGCCGTGCGGTCGGCCTCGGAGAAGACGGCGACGGTCGAGATACCGCGCTCGCCACAGGCGCGCAGAATGCGGACGGCGATTTCGCCGCGGTTGGCCACTAGGACTTTTTTGAACATAAACAATTCTGGTTCCACGCTCCGCGTAGAATCCTCTGGAGGACGCTCCGCGTCCGTCTCTATTCGCGGCCTTTGTTTATCCGCATTGCAACACAACCGACAGGAGACGCAGAGCGTCTCGCCGAGCATTCCACGCAGAGCGTGGAACGAGGAGTGTCATTTCGACCGGAGGGAGAAATCTTTTTGTAGCCAACGAACCAGCGCGACAAATTCTGTACCATGTAGCTCGACGAGTTCAATCGTTGGCCATGCCCAGGTTTCTCGCATCCGCTCGAAATGACAGATTAATTCCTCTCTGCGGCCCTCCGCGCCTCCCCCTCTGCGACCTCCGCGTTAAATCTTAAACGCTGCGCCGGTGCAGCCTCGCTTCCACCACCACCCGATCATAACGAAAGGGCGTGCTCAATAATTCGCTGCTCTCGTGCCATTCGCCAAACTTTGGATCGCCCGGCGTCAGCACCAGCCGCCGAAAGTTCCACGCCGTGACGCCCACGGCCTCGCCAATCGGCGACGAGAAATCGTCCTCGACGATGCCGGAGAGTCGCCCCAGGCCGGTGAGCCAGCGCGTTTCCCACGTGCCGTAGGGCAGGCGACCGTCGCGCTGCGGCGCACACGTGACGCGCAGGGGCACGCCGTCGCACTCGACGACGAGCGTCGCCGTCTGCTCGCCCGCGCCGTTTTCGCCGGCCTCCTTGACGATGTCGGCCTCTTGGATTTGGCCGCTAAAGGCATAGGCCGCGCGCCAAACTTGGGTAAAGCGCGGCGGCAGCGGCTCCGGCTGCACGGCAAACCACGTCTCGGCGCGCACGTCCGGCAGGAGCACGCCCGCATCCAAGATCACCGAAAGCGGCTGCCCCTGGGTGAGCTGCGGGTAGCCCATGCGCTCAAACTGTTCGGCGGAAAGGTCGAATTCGATGGGGATGGAAGGCATGGTTGGGTAGTTGGCTTGGTCGGTTTTTGATGAACGTAGTGCGTGATGCGTAGTGCGTGAACTGGTATTATTAGCGAGTTTGCGTTGAATCAAAATTCGGTTAAGCATATCAGTTCACGAACCACGCACTACGCACTACGCACCATTCTACAGCGGCACGTTCCCGTGCTTCTTCGCCGGATTCGTCGCCTGCTTATTCTGCAACATCTCCAGCGCGTTGATCAGCCGCGGGCGCGTCTCGTGGGGCTCGATCACGTTGTCGATGTAGCCCGCCGAGGCGGCGATGTAGGGGTTGGCGAAGCGGCGGCGGTAGTCCGCGACCAATTCGGCCTTGCGCGCGACGGGGTCGTCCGCCTCGGCCAATTCGCGGCGAAAAATCACGTTCACCGCGCCCTCCGGCCCCATAACGGCCAGCTCGGCGCTGGGCCACGCCAGCACCAGATCGGCCCCCAGGTGGCGCGGGTTCATCACGCAGTAGGCCCCGCCGTAGGCCTTGCGTACAATCACGGTAACCTTGGGCACGGTCGCCTCCGAAAAGGCGTAGAGCAGCTTGGCGCCGTGGCGGATGATGCCGCCGTGCTCCTGGTTGAGGCCGGGCATAAAGCCGGGCACGTCTTCGAGCACGACCAGCGGAATGTTAAACGCATCGCAAAATCTGACAAAGCGGGCGGACTTTTGGCTAGCCTCCACATCCAACACGCCCGCGAGCACGGCGGGCTGCTGCGCCACAATGCCGACCGAGCGCCCGCCTAGCCGCGCAAAGCCGACCAAAATGTTGCGCGCCCAGTGTTCGTGTACCTGCATAAACTGCCCATCGTCCACAATGTGCTGGATTACCTGCTCCATGTCATAGGGCTTGTTGGGGTTATCCGGGATGATGCTGTTGAGCTCGGCGTCCTGCCGCAGCGGATCGTCCTTGGGCTTGACAAAGGGCGCATCCTGCAGGTTGTTGCTGGGCAGAAAGTCAATCATCTCGCGCACGAGGAAGAGCGCGTCCTCCTCGTTTTCCGCCGCAAAGTGGGCCACGCCGGAGGTGCTGGCGTGAACGGAGGCGCCGCCCAGCTCCTCAAAGCTCACGTCCTCGTGCGTCACCGTGCGGATCACGTCCGGGCCGGTGACGAACATGTGGCTCGTGTCTTTGACCATCACCACGAAATCCGTGAGCGCGGGGCTGTAGACCGCGCCGCCCGCACAGGGCCCCATGATCACGCTGATCTGCGGGATCACGCCGGAGGCCATGACGTTGCGGTAGAAAATGTCGGCGTAGCCCGCCAGCCCGTGGACGCCCTCCTGGATGCGCGCGCCGCCGGAGTCGTTGAGACCGATTACGGGCGCGCCGTTTTTGACGGCGGTGTCCATCAGCTTGCAGATTTTCATGGCGTGGGCGTGGCTCACCGTGCCGCCGAAGACGGTGAAATCCTGGGCGAAGACGTAGACCAGCCGCCCGTCGATCGTGCCGTAGCCGGTGACGACGCCGTCGCCGGGGATTTTCTGCTCGGCCAGCCCAAAATCCGTGGAGTTGTGGGTGACGAAGACATCCATCTCGCGAAAGCTGTTTTTGTCCAGCAGCAGATCGAGCCGCTCGCGGGCGGTGAGCTTGCCCTTTTCGTGCTGGCGCGCCACGCGTTCGGCGCCGCCGCCCTGCTTGGCCTCGGCCTTGCGCCGCACCAGTTCCGTCCGCTTTTCGTCCGCGCTCAATTCGACATTTGGCGTTACTTGCGCACCTTGCATTTCGTCTCCATTGGTGAATCCCTCGGCGGACTGCCGTGCGGAAACGGGGGGCTGCTCGCCCGGCGTGCGACCATTTTGGGCGTGGTTAATCAACGTAGCCATAAAGTTGTGAGTTCCGGAGCTTCTAATCTACTTCTCATGTAACATACGACTTTCATCCGCAGGATTTTCGGAAATTATACGATTACATTATTGCACGCATTCTTCTGGTTACCTATGTTGAATAAACGCTGAACCTATATTAACTCAGCGCCAACGCCCTACCAATCTGAGCTTACAGAGAATTGCAGACTAATCTGCTATCCCCAAGTAAGCACCAAGGTAGCTACAACCGCACCCAGAAAGAGGCAGAAGCCCAGGAAAAGCAGCGACAGGACGAGCAAGCCACAACTAAAGCCCACGTTGCTAATAACAGCCCGCGAATCGGTCAACACCGTTAGCCCGGCGGCCATACTGCCCAACAGGCCCAACATGGCAAAGGTGGCGATGCCCGCTGACAAGGGCGCGTTGAGCCCTGCTACATCGCTTGCCAAGTAGAGCGCGATCACACCGCCGCCCAGCCCGCTAAACGCGCCGAGCAAAATAATGGGCAGCGATGGCGCATCCCGCTGCTGTTCGGCGTCGACCCAAGCCAAATCCACATCGGCGTTGGGTGGCTGCGAAAAATGGTGGCTCAATCTGTTTGCTCAAGGGGTTGCTCGGCGATCCAGCGGCGGTAGCAAGGTTGACGGCGTTCGGCGCTCAATTGGTATTGTAAAACCATTCTACATGATCGAGCGAGAGAGGACAAAGCGGCGTGGAATTCAGCGGCACGAGCAGCCATTCTAGCACAGGCGGAAACAGCGAGACCAAATCACCGTCGAGCTATGTCGGTGCGCCGCTTCCCGAGTTGGACGGAGTACGCATCGGGGCCGCTCTGTCCGGCAGTTCCGTTGGTCGCGCTATTGGTTACACCTTTGTTCACCACGGCGAAGTCAGCAGCACAATTCCGCTGGCACGCGAGCTGGCGGAGAACGATAGCGCTTCGGGCACGCTGGTCGTTGCCGAAGCGCAGCGAGCGGGGCGCGGGCGGGGTGCGGGGCGGCTGTGGCACGCGCCGCCCCGCACGTCGCTGCTGCTGACGCTAATTTTGCGCCCGCCCCACGTGCCCGCCAACCCGCTGCACCTGCCGCTTGTGGCCGCTGTAGCCGCGGCCGAAGCAGCAAGCAAAACGCTGGAGCAGCTTGAAGCGGGCACGGCAGCGCGCGTGGTGCTCAAATGGCCAAACGACGTCCTGATCCTGCCCAATCAGGATGCGCAGGGGATGGAAGGCCCCGGGGCCAAAGTGGCAGGTGTGCTGGCGGAGACAGTATTTCACGGCGAAGTTTGTCGCTACGCCCTATTGAGCACGGGCATCAACGTCAACCAGATGCCGCCGCAGATGAGGAATGTCCACACACCAACCCCGGCTGGGTTGAGCGCCACCAGTTTGCGCGCTACCCTGTCGACGTGCGAGCCGCCGCTGTTGGATCGCAGCGCGCTGCTAATCGCGCTGTGTCGCGAGCTAAGCAGCTGGCTGGCCGACACCAGCCGCGTGGGCTGGGCCAGCGATTTGCTGGCTGCCTATTGCCAACGGTTGGAGACATTGGGGCGGCCCGTGAAGGTGGTGGGTCGCCCCACCGAACCAGCGGGGATGGCTCCGCTGCTGGGTGAGGGCATTGCGGTTGATGTGAACCGGGATGGCGGGCTGATCGTCAAGCAAATAGACGGCGTTTACCGGACGTTTCTCGACGGAGAAGTGTCGCTACGGTGATTTCGACAAAAGTCATACGGGCCTCTGCACCGAACATCTGTCGACTTGCACCGCCCCTATGTCATATAGTGTAAATCCAATTTTTCCTGTGTTGCCCGTTTACGTCATATTACGTAAAGCCGCCCTTCATAAGGGCTTTGACAAATGGGCGGGCGGCACAAATAATACGTTTACAAAGCGTACGCAAATCAGCAGCTTTCTCGTCATCCCCTTCCATTGCGCGCTGCTAACTGAAAACAGTTTGTAACCGACAGTGGAGATTGATATGCTTGGCGTTCCCCCCCCAGCATTCTCGCAATTAAAGTCGTTCCCGTTCAGCTTGCCCACCATTCTGCCCGTGCGGTCCGAGCAGTTTGCGGAGCGACTGCTGGCCATGACAGAATTTCACGAGCAACGCAGTCTGCTGCACGCCCACGTGGGCGGCTTAACGCTGCGTCTGGCGCGCGTGCTTAAGCAGCGAGCGGGCGCTTTGATGCGCTCGGATTTAGAGGCGTCGCGCCGCATTGGGCAACTGCTAATCGAGATGGCGGATTTGCGCCGCAACGATTTAATACGTGCGCTGGGCTTAATGGTAGAGGCCAATGCACTTTCCGTGGGCGGCGTGGGCAACTACGTTCGTGCCGTTGAGCTATACAACGAAGTAGCTGCGATCTACGAGCTACGCGAGCGCCCGATCGAGCAGGCCAAGGCGGAAATGGGCAAGGTCTTTGCCCTAGCCTGCCAGGGCAAGCACGAGGAGGCAATTCGCGCTGGGCGCTGGGCAAGCCAGATATTTGAGGCAGCGGGGCAGTGGGAATTGCTCGGCGGAGTTACGCTTAATCTTGCTATTGTCTACAGCTATCAAGGACAAGCATTAAAAGCTCTACACCTTTATAATAAAGCCAAATCATGTTACGAGCGTTGGAACGAGCCCAATGAATCCAATTTGGCAAGGGTCGAACAAAATCGCGCGATTTGTTTACAAGAACTGGGTCGCCTCCAAGAGTCAATTCAAGCCAGTGAAGCGGCGCTGAGTGCGCTTGAGCGGCATGGCCAAACGGATGAAGTTGCGCGCGTACGCACTAACATGGCCTCCACCTACATGATGTTGGGACGCTACAACGAGGCGTTGGCGCTGTTGAATCAGGCTCGTTTGCACTTCGCTACGGCTGGCCGCGAGGCCGACGTGTTAAAGGTTGAATTAGAAATCAGCAACTGCCTGCTGCATCTGCGTCGCTTTAACGACGTGCTGCTGCGCGTAGAGTATGTTTACAAACGGGCGCGGCAATCAAACCTGCGCTTCGATATGGCGCAAGCCCAGCTAAATGGAGCGCGCGCACATGTAGGCCTGAATCAATTGGAGGCGGCGCAGCAGGCCCTTGGGGAGGCCAAAGCGCTCTTTGAAGTCGAAGGCAACGAAGAGTACATCGCGCGCGTTGAGCTCGAACAGGCCATGGTTTTACAGCAGCAGGCAAAATTTGCCAGTAGCCTTGCCGTGGCGCGGCGCTGCCTGCAGACGTTTACCCGCCACCACCTTTCCGTCCAGATGGCACAGGCCTGTCTGGTAATGACGAGGGCCGCCCTGTCGCTGGGCCAGACGGAAGCAGCACATCTGCTGGCAAAAGAGGCGCTCGTCATTGGCGAAGACAGCCAAATGCCGGAGCTTACTCACCAAGCGCATTACGCCTTGGCCCAGGTTCACACCAAACGTGGCGAAATCCAGTGGGCGCTCACGGCCTTTGAACAGGCAATTGATGAGTTGGAGCAGCTGCGCGGCAACTTGATGGTTGAATTTCGCGCGGATTTTGTGCAGGATAAGACCGTCATCTATGAAGAAGCGGCCAAGCTCTGCCTGGACGCTGGGTTAACGCGGCGGGCGCTGGCATTTGCCGAGCGGGCAAAATCTCGAACGCTAATTGACATGGTTTCGGCGCAGCTTGATCTCAACCTGCCGCTTGGGAGCACAGAGAAACAACCCCTGCTCGACGAGTTTGCCAATCTACGCACAGAGCGTGATCGCGCTTACCAACACTGGGAAGATTATCGACTTGTCGGTGATAATGGAGCGTGGGTCAATCCCAATCTCTTGGAAACTGCTCAGAAGCGGGGGGTTAACTTTCCAGCAGACAATTCACTTCCGCCGCGCCTGCTGCAGCTTGAAGCGAGAATTACGCGGATGTGGCACGATCTAATGGTGGAGAAGACCTACCGCTCGCCGCAGGCACCTTTTCCTCGGGATGGTGAGCAGTGGGCATCCCTGTGCACCAATCAATCAACGCTGCCGGCAGACGTGCTGCTGCTCGAATACTTTAGCATTCAGGGGCAGCTTGTGGCGTTTACCGCCACGCGAGAGGCCGTCCACGCCTATCCGTTGGCAGCGAGCACGGCTCAAGTCGAACAGCTGCTCAGGCTATTTCATCTCAATTTACATGCGGTAGCCAACCAGCCAGCCGGGGCGTCGCGCCTGTTGCCCAACGCGCGCGGCGTGCTCAATCAGCTGCACGAGCTGCTGCTTGCGCCCGTCGACCGGCAGATTCAGTCGCGAGACAAACTGGTGGTGGTTCCTCATGGCTCGCTTCACTACGTTCCGTTTCACGCGCTGCACAACGGCGATTGCTATTTGCTGGAGCAGACGCAGGTAAGTTACCTGCCCGGTGCAAGTCTGTTGCGCCCGCCCTCGACAGCCCCCACCGCCGCTCGGAACGCCGTAGCTTTTGGCTACTCATATGGGGGGCGGTTGCCCTTTACCACACACGAAGCAAACGGCGTTGCAGCCGCGCTGGGTGTCGCTTCTGGCGCAACGCTTTGTGAGGAGCAGGCCACCCTGGCACAGCTTCGTCGGCTTGCGCCAGATAGCCACGTGCTACACTTGGCTACACACGGCTGCTTTCGAGGAGATAACCCGCTATTCTCTGGCCTGGCGCTGGCTGACGGCTGGCTGACAACGTTGGATATTTTCAATCTTCAGCTCAAGGCATCGCTCGTTGTATTGAGCGCGTGCCAAACGGGCCGCAGCATGATTGGTGGTGGCGATGAATTGATGGGCCTGATGCGTGCCTTTCTGGCCGCGGGGGCTGCCTCACTCATCTCTACGCTGTGGACCGTGGAAGACAGTTCCACAGCCACGCTAATGGATGTGCTCTATCGCCAACTGGCGCAGGGCGAAAACAAAGGTCAGGCGCTGCGCCATGCCCAGCTGTGTTTTGCACAGGCAGACTCGCAATCTCCCCATGCGCACCCCTATTTCTGGTCGCCCTTTCTCCTCACCGGCGATTGGGGCGTGCTTTAGCCACCCCTGATCCATTTGGTGTGTTCTCCGCAGACAGCAGTTCCAAGCTTAACGGAGTTGAGCCACAAATTGCATAAATTTTCTCGGATCACCCCCTCTGATTCGTGTAATTCGTGGCTCATCTTTTCTGTACTCTTTACGGCTCTTTCTTAACGTTTGCCAAATTTGGAATTTGTACTCCCCATCCATCTTGTTTGACAAAGCGTCGTTGGCTTACCCCTCCATCTTTCTTTTCGCCAATAAACAGTGCGGAACAAATTCAGTCAATACGCTGGCTGAATTTCACACTATTTAGTGTAAATTTATTAGTTACTGCTATAAAATTAGCAAAAACGGATTGACCTCACCGCTGATATGTGGTACATGTATCTGGAAGAACCTGTGGCACGAACAACCGAATAGTTTAGTTTCATCGAATCCCATTCAGGCACAAACACCGGAGAACTCCAATGACCCACTTTGCCAAGAAGAACACTGATACCCGTCCCGCTTCCAAGCCGATCTACTCGGGCGTTGGCGGCTAAGCTAGATAGCGAACTGCGCATTTCCGGCTGATCTAATAGCGTACGCGGCAGGTTCTTAGTTCGGATCACGCCGGAATGTATTAAAAAAAAGGCCTTCGGTTGAACCGGGGGCCTTTTTTATCCTCTATACTTTGTATCCCACCCCGCCACGTTGCCATCCATCCCCGTGGCCGCTTAAAAGTCCAAGAACTGCATGCCAAAATAGGTAATCAGCCCAAGCGAGATATTGTAGACCGCGTGCAAAATCATCGCCGTGGTGGTATTGTAGCGGATGCGCACCATCCCAAGCACGAGGCCAAGCAGAAAAACGACCAGCGTGGAAAACGAGAATCCGTAGTTGCTATGCACCACGGCAAAGAGCCCAGCAGTAAGCCACAGGCCGAAGCGCGGCTGCAGCGCGCCGCGAAAGATGGGCTCTTCGCCCAGGGCGGCGGCCAAGCCGAGCGTGAGAATGCCAAAGGGCGTGGTGAAGAGATCGCCGAGCAGCTGCTCCGTCAGGTTTTCCACATCTGGATCAAAGCCCAGGCCGAGCAGCGAGCCGAGCCAGCTCAATCCAGCCACTGCTGGCACCATCAGCAAACCCAAGCCCAAGCCAATTGCCCCCTGACGCAGCGTAATGCGCGTCAACCCAAGGCGTTCAAACACATCGACGCCGTCCCGCCGCAGCAGCCAGCCGACGCCGACAATGGCGAGAAACAGCGTCAGAATTTGCTGCGTCCACAGGCTGGTCAGCGTATCCGCGGCGGCGTCGACCTGCTGCTCGCTGGCCGTGGCCAGGGTTTCGCTCAGGTTGGCCAGCCCGATGCCCAACGTCAAAAACAGGTTGATAAAAACCAACATGCTCAGCGACAGCGCCACCGTGTGAACGGGATTTTCCGCATCGATGGGAATAATGCGGCCGATGGGGCGGCGCACGGCGGGGATCAGCAGCAGCAGGCCGAGCAGGGACGGAATCACCGAGCCCGCAATCAGCAGATTCGGCGATTCAATCGTGAAGCCCAACAAATCTGGGTCGGCCTGCGTGATCAGCGGGCCGATCACCAGGGCCAGCAGATAGAGCACAGCGGTAAATAGATAGGCGGCAATCGCCCAGCCTTGCCAGGGCCGTTCGCGCTGGCGGTTGCGCTCGGCCGCGTTGGCAAACGCCGCAATCAAAAAGAGTGGCGCAAAAAGCGCCACCACGCCTCCAATACCCATTGGGTTTATCCTTTCAGGGGGCGCACGGGGCTGCGCCACGCAAATCGAGTTCTTTTCTGCCGGAAGTGTGCCCGATTTGTGCGAATTCGACAAAATGGCGGCTTCTCTCTACAATGCTGGAAAGGTTTGCCGCTCACCGTGGATGATGCGGCGGGCAAACAGACAGTGGAAAAGGAGAACCCCATGGCAACCGCCGACCCAACTATTGATCAGTCTACGAACCAACCCGTGTCCGAACAAGCCAGCGCCAACGGCAGCACCCCCGCCGCTCACGCGGACGAACACGCGCACAACGCTGCACAGGACGACGCGACAGCCAGCGAAGCGACCGATGCGCTCTTTATTGAGCCGCCGGGCAAAGTATTTACACCGGATTTTGATATTGCCACGCTTTCATTAAATGAGTTGAGCCGTTCGGACGTTGTCTACAACCGCGAATTGAGCTGGCTCGATTTTAACTGGCGCGTGCTCTACGAGGCGATGGACGAGCGCACGCCGCTGCTGGAGCGGCTGCGCTTTATCGCGATCACGGCCAGCAACCTGGACGAATTTTTTCGCAAGCGCGTGGGCGGGCTCAAGCGGCAGCAGGCGGCGGGTTTGGCCAATCTGCACATTTCCGGCTGGTCGCCGGATATGCAGCTTCAGCTGATCAGCGAGAAGGTGCGCATTCTGCTGGCGCAGCAGAGCAGCACCCTGATCGACGACATCATCCCCGCGCTGGCCGAGCACGGCCTGCACATCCGCCTCTACGATGACCTGACGCGCGCCGAGCAGATGCGCATGGACGACTACTACCGCCGCGAAGTCTACCCGATTTTGACGCCGCTGGGCGTGGACCCCGGCCATCCCTTCCCCTTTATCAGCAACATGAGTCTCAGCCTCGCCGTGATAATGCACGATCCGGTGAGCGGGGATGAGCACTTTGCAAGAGTAAAGGTGCCCGCCAATCGACCGCGCTGGGTTCCGCTGGGCGACGGGCTCAGCTTTGTGCCGCTCGAGCAAATCATTATCCACAACCTAAATGAAATGTTCACCGGCATGACCATCGATGCGGCCTACCCCTTCCGCGTGACGCGCAACGCCGACATTGCCCGCAGCGAGGAAGAGGCGGATGATCTGCTGGATTTGATCAACGAAGAATTGCGCGAACGCCGCTTTGCCCCCGTGGTGCGTCTCGAAGTGGACGAGGCCATGCCATCCAAGGTGCGCAATCTGCTCGTGCACGAGCTACACGTCGACCAGCAGGATGTGTACCCCGTGCGCGGCTGGCTGCGACAGGCCGATTTCTTTGGCCTGGGCGATGTCAACCTGCCCCATCTGAAATACGAGGCGTGGACGCCGCTAACGCCGCCGCGCTTTGCCGGGCTCAACGGCAGACAGCGCCCCGCCGAACTCTTCGCGCTTATCCGCAAGGGCGATTTGCTCGTGCACCACCCCTACCACAGCTTTGCGGCGACTACGCAGCAGTTTATCGAAGCCGCCGCCAATGACCCGCAGGTGCTCGCGATCAAGCAGACGATTTATCGCACGAGCGCCGATTCGCCCATTGCCAACGCGCTGATGCACGCGGCAGAGCGCGGCAAGCAGGTGGCCGTGCTCGTCGAGCTCAAGGCGCGTTTTGATGAGGAGCGCAATATAGATTGGGCGCGCACGCTGGAAAATGCGGGCTGCCACGTGGCCTACGGTCTGGTTGGGCTGAAGACGCACGCCAAGCTTTCGCTGGCGATTCGGCAGGAGGAAGACGGGCTGCGCGCTTACTACCACATCGGCACGGGCAACTACAACCCCAAGACGGCCAACCTGTATACGGACATGGGCCTGCTCTCGTGCGAGCCGGAGCTGGGGCAGGATATCATGGATTTGTTCAACTTTCTCACGGGCTACAGCCGCCAGCGCCACTATCGCAAGCTGCTCGTTGCGCCCGTCAACATGCGCCAGCACTTTCTGGAGCTGCTCGACAACGAAATCGCCAACGCGCTGGCCGGGCGTGAGGCCCACGTGATCCTCAAGATGAACGGGCTGGACGACGTGACGGTAACGGAAAAGCTCTACGAAGCCTCACAGGCCGGCGTTAAGGTGGACCTGATCGTGCGCGGCGTCTGTCGCGCGCGGCCCGGCCTGCCCGGCATCAGCGAATCCATGCGCGTGATCAGCGTAATCGGGCGCTTTCTGGAGCATTCGCGCCTCTTCTATTTTGCCAACAAAAGCAGCAAGAGCGAAGAGCCGCTCATCTACATGGGCAGCGCGGACTGGATGAGCCGCAACCTCAGCGCGCGCGTCGAGGCCATTACGCCCATCGAGGAAAAGCGAATGCGCGCCTACGTGATCAACGTCTTGCAGACAATGTTGGCCGATCAGCGGCAGTCGTGGGAGATGCTGCCGGACGGCCGCTACCGCAAGCTGGCCCCGCCGCCAGCCGACAGCTCCGGCGGCAAGCCAACATCCGATAAGCAAGCCCCCGATAAACAGGCCGCCAGCGACGGCACGCACGAGGTGCTCATGGAGCAGGCCCAGCGCCACACCTGGCACTTCGAGGTGGAAGGGTGATCGCGTCGCCCGGGAGTAAGCAAAGAGAGGTGACAATCAGGGCCCAAGCGTTGACGGATAGCTCACGTCCTCAACGGGGCGCGACGGCCACCTCGGCTGGCTCGGCTGGTTAGGTTCTGTTGACATTTTGTTGAGAGGGCTTGAAAGGTGAGTCGAGCGCGCCCTCATACCCAGCCCTTCTCCCATTCTGGGAGAAGGGAGCCAATCTCACCCCCGGCCCCTCTCCCACGGTGGGAGAGGGGCCGGGGGTGAGGGCCACTTTCTAAATATCAACGGAACCTAACAACGGGCTTGGGTGGCCACCCAAGCCCATCGAACAGCGAGCGCGACAGTCAAAGTGACCGTCGCGGCCCGCAGCCGCTTGGCTTGCCCCAATTTGTCCGGGCCGTGATTGTCACTTTTCTTCTCTTCTGAAGACACCTGCGAAACCGCCCAATCTTTTCAAAAAGGCTTTTATGCACCCCTCCGTCACCCCCTCCGTCACCCCCTCCGTCACCCCCTCCGTCACCCTCTCCGCCGTTCACCCGATGCGCACCGCGCTCGACCGGTGGATCGCGCTGGACGATGCACAGTGGCTGCGCTTTGCCTCGATCTTTCGCAAGCGCCGCCACGCCGCGCGCGAACACGTTCTGCTGCCCGGCGAAAATGTCCACGAGCTGCTCTTCGTCTGCGAGGGGCTGCTGCGCTTTTACTATCTGGATGAGGACGGAACCGAAACCAACAAAGCCTTCACCGGCGCGGGCACCTTTGGCGCACCCCACGCCGCCTACCTCCTGCAGCAGCCCGTGATCTACGGCATCGAAACGCTGGAGCCGACCGAGCTGCTTGCGGCACCCTACGCCGACTTTGTCGCCCTCTTCGACGAAGAGCCCGCCTTCGACCGGCTCGGTCGCAAGCTGGCCGAGTGGCTGCTCATGCGCAAGGAGCTGCGCGCGCTCAGCCTGCTCCAGCAGGACGCCAGCGAGCGCTACCGCGATTTTCTGCGCCAGCACGCCTCCTTGGTCGAGCGCATTCCCCAATATCACATTGCTTCTTACCTCGGCATCACCGATGTGTCGCTGTCGCGCATTCGACGGACGATTGGATAAGCGCCGATTTCGCCCGGTCCGAACGACAGGCGGGCAACCCCTCTACGCCTTTGCCTAAAAAACTACTTCAGTTGACAAATGTCGGTTAACAAATGTTAAGGCGCGATTCGTGCGCTGGCTTTATGCTGGAGCCGCACTGAATTTTATTAGCCTCGGGGAGGGAACCACATGAAAACTGGCTTTATCGGACTCGGCATCATGGGCAGCCGCATGGCGGCAAATTTGCAGAACGCGGGGCACGATCTCATCGTGCACAACCGCACGCGCGGGAAAGCGGATGACCTCGTCAACGGCGGCGCGACGTGGGCCGATTCGCCTGCGTCGATGGCAAAACAAAGGGGAGTGCAGCAGGTGAACACGCTGATCACCATGCTCGCGCATCCGGACGCTGTGCACGAGACGGCGCTGGGCGACGACGGCTTTCTTACACACCTGCCGGAAGGCGTACTGTGGATCGATTGCAGCACGGGGCACAAATCCTTTACCCAGGAGATGGCGCGTGCAGCAGCATCGCACGGGGTGCGCTTTGTCGAAGCGCCGGTGGCTGGCTCGAAGAATCAGGCGGCGGGCGCGCAGTTGGTCTTCTTTGCGGGCGGCGAGTCCGCCAACGTTGACGGAGCGCGACCGCTCTTGGAGGCGATGGGCCAGCGCGTTGTTCACGTTGGCGAGGCGGGCATGGGCACCGCGCTCAAGCTCGTGATCAACCACATGTTGGCAACCTCAATGGTAGCGGTGGCCGAGGGGCTGGCGCTGGGCCAGGGGCTGGGGCTGTCTCGCGAGACGCTGCTGGACGTGCTGGTCGGCGGGCCGGTGACGGCTCCGTTTGTTGCGGGGAAGCGGGAGAAGCTTACTAGCGGCGACTACGGCGACACCGAATTTCCCCTGCGCTGGATGCAAAAAGACATGCAGATGGTGGCGACGGCGGCCTACGAAAGCGGCGTGGGGATGCCGCTGGCCAGCGTGGCAAAGGAGGTCTATCAGCTTGCGGTGCAGCGGGGGCTGGGGGACGGGGACTTTGCGGGGATTGCGTCGTTTTACACCAATGAATAGCTACTGTTTTTGCAAGGGTGGGAGCGTTTCAGCGGTATAGACGACTAAATTTGGAACGCGTGTAAAATGACGTTTGTTCAAACTCAGAAGTGGTAAATTATGCGTGAGGCAGATGCCAGCAATCAAGGTGTCCTTTATATCACATCTCTATATCACATCTCTATATCACATCTCTATACCACATCTCTATACCACATCTCCATACCACATCTCCATACCACATCTCCATACCACATCTCTATACCACATCTCAAACAAAGTAACGTCTTTAAGCAGCCCGGCTTTTTGTTCAAAGCCGGGTCTCCATCTACCTCAGCAGCCCTTACCCCAACAGCTCCTCCACCGCCGCGCGCTCCTCCCGCAGTTCCTCTCCCGTCGCCGCGATCTTCTCGCGGTCAAAGTCGCTCAATTCCAGCCCTTGCACAATCGAATACTCACCGTTCGATACAGTTACCGGATAGCTAAAGATAACGCCTTCGGGCGAGCCATAGTCGCCCGTGCTGGGGATGGCCATGCTCGTCCAGTTGCCCTCCGGCGTGCCGCCATACCAGCTCTGCACGTGGTTGATGCAGGCGTTGGCCGCCGAGGCGGCGCTGCTCTGCCCGCGCGCCTCAATGATCGCCGCGCCGCGCTTTTGCACCGTTGGGATAAATGTTTCCCGAATCCATGCGTCATCATCGATGGCTTGAGCAGCGGGCTGGCCGTTGATTTCAGCGTGGTAGACGTCGGGATATTGCGTGGCGCTGTGGTTGCCCCAGATGGAAACTTTCTTAACGGCGTTGACGGAGACGCCCGCCTTGTCGGCCAGCTGCGAGATGGCGCGGTTGTGATCCAGCCGCGTCATGGCCGTGAAGCGCGCGTTGGGCACGTCCGGCGCGTTCTGCATGGCGATCAGGCAGTTGGTGTTGGCCGGGTTGCCAACAACCACCACGCGCACATCGCTCGCCGCCGCCTTGTTGATCGCCGCGCCCTGCGGCTGAAAAATCTGGCCGTTGGCGTCCAGCAAATCCTTGCGCTCCATGCCCTTGCTGCGCGGTCGCGCGCCCACGAGCAGCGCCCAATTTGCGCCGTCAAAGGCCGTCTCGGCCTGATCCGAGAGCACCATGTCGCTCAACAATGGGAAGGCGCAATCCGCCAGCTCCATGGCCACGCCCTCGAGCGCGTTCATGGCCGGTGGAATCTCCAGCATCTGCAAAATTACGGGCTGCTCTGGCCCAAAGAGGTCGCCGTTGGCAATGCGAAAGAGCAGCGCGTAGCCAATGTTGCCCGCCGCGCCGGTTACGGCCACGCGCAAGGGGGAAGCGGAATGGGTAGACATAAAATACTCCTGTGAAATTGTTTTGTGGTAGATTTCTTTCGGCCCGCGGCGGATTGATGTAGAATAGCGCCCGCACGGGTAAGCGAACGTCGAGCGTTTACTAGGCTTAGGTAAGTCGTATGCTTTAGCATAGCGCGATTCTATCCGTTGGGCAACAACTGCCCGCTTTATCTATTGGACAACTGCCTGCTGTGTCGAGGCTCGACAATCACACAACATCCAACTGTTGAATCACGCATCAAAATCAAGCGGTGCAGGTTCGGCAAAACGTGGAACCTCTGCGTTGGCTAAACGTTGATTATCCGTCGGTTAAGCGAACCATCCACGAGCCCGTTGAACTGAGTTGATTCAGTTCCCAATCGAATTTTACCCGATTTTTAGGAGACCCAACTATGACCCATTCATTCCATTCCTTTTTGAACAGGATTCTGCCCAATCAGCGTGCGGCGCGGCTGCTCGGCCTCGTGCTCGTGCTGGGGCTGCTGCCCCTGTGGAGCGCGCCCAACGCCAGCGCCGCACCGCCCCAGCAGGGCGGCAGCTCCCCGGGCGACGACGACGAGGAGATCGTCTACCTCGACGACGACGGCGTGATCCGCGTGATCGACCCCAACCAGCCCGATGACGTGACGCCGGTGGTGTGGTTTAGCCCCGACGCTGGCCTGGATGGCTTTGCGCTGGGCGATTTCACCAACGATGAGGACTTTGAAATCGTCGCTTTCGACACCGAAACCAACCGGCTCGTGATCTACGATCCCGTTGCTGCAACTGGCTCGCGCAGTGGCAACGACATCAACGGCGTGCCCTGGGACATTCTGTACGAGGAGACGCTGCCCGGTCCGCCAACCGTTGTGGGCGCGGGCGATATGGATGCGGGCATCGCGGGCGACGAAATCCTCTACGGCTATTCCACGGGCGATGAGCGCTCCATCGTCAAAATCATCAAGCCAACCATGGCTAATCCAGATGGACGCGCCTGGCAGGATCACATTACCGGCGAATTCGAGCGAGATTGGGACAAGGCCATCATCGGCGATATCAACGAAACGGGGCCGGAGGAGGTCCTGCTGCTGGATACCGACGACGACGACGACGACGGCAGCAGCTTGGCCGTGCTCTTTGATTTGGAGGAAGGCTTTGGCATCAATCCAGTCTCGGGCGACGGCGAAGAACGGACCGGCTCCATTTGGAACAACTTTACCTCGTCCGACCAGTGGCTGGACGGCGCGATTGGCCAGATCTACGACGGCGGGCCGGGCGAGCTCGCCCTCATCCGCCGCACCAACAAGACGGGCTTCCTCCTGCTGCGGTACGATGACAATCGATCCGGCAACGAAAAGATGGATATCGAGGATGAAGATGATGCCATCGTCTATCTGCCCTCGCCCGAATCCCTCTTCCTGGCCGACGTTAACGGCAGCGGAGACCAGGAGGTCTTTATTCTGCGACCCTCGGATTTTGCTGGCCAAGCACGCCTGATCATGCAGAAGCGCGGCGGCGATGGGACGATTGAGATCGAGACAGCGCTCGACAACAACAACTACGAAGCGGGTGTCGGCGCCGATACTGATGGCGATGACCGCGACGAGCTCATCCTCATGCGCGATGAAGGGCTGCTGGTCTTCACCGAGGCCGATCGCTCGCTCGATCCGCGCAACACCTACAACGTCGACACCGACGGCAGGACCGTTGGTGCGGCCAACCTCAACCGAATTGGCTTCCAAAGCGGCCCGCTGCTGGAAACAAGCGAAGCCAGCGTGGAAGCCTCCATTCCCACCGGTACAATCAGCGACCAGATCAACGTCAGCCTGCGCGATGCCAGCCAGAACGCCGCCGTGCCCGTCTCCTTTGGCGTGTCGGCCAATGCGACGTGGGCGCGCGTCTCGCTGGCTAGCAGCCAGACGCCCACCACGCTGCAAATTCGCTTTGACGCCACCAATCTGCCGCCCGGCACGTATGCGGCGGAAGTGACCATCACCTCCAGCGACGACACCGTTGTGAACCAGCCATACAGCCTGCCGCTGCTGCTGACGGTGGAACCCGCGGCGATTGAGTTGAGTACGAACGCTATCAGCTTTACCTACGGAGCCTGCGAAACGCCGGAGCCGCGCAGCCGCACGCTGCGCGTGAGCGGCACGCCAAACGTGCTGTACACGGCCACGCTCGTCGGCCTGCCCACGCTGGAAAGCGCCGAGGCAGCGCTGGGCGACGAGATCGCCAGCGCCCGCATCAGTAAAGATGGGGCGACGATGACGTTGAGCGACCGCGCGGGCAACGCGACCCAAATCGACTTGGCCAGCAGCGTGGCGCGCGACGGTGAAATTCGCGCCGCCGCCGCCAACGTGGCTTGGCCCTCCTCCGTACCTTGGGCCACCGCGGAATCTAGCGGTCGCGTGCCGGATGAACTGATCATTTCGGTCGACCCCGTTGAACGCAGCAGCAATTTTGATCAGGCGATTCTCGTGCTCGTGGCCGACACCAGCGCCGGCAGCGTGCCGGATAACGTCACGCTCGTGCCCGTTTCGCTCATCTGCTCCCAGACACAAGTCTACCTGCCGCTGCTCTCAACGGACGCCGTGACGCGGTAGTAGACTATAAGCAAAACGATGGGCCGTTCGCCCCCACCCCAGCCCCTCCTCCAGGATGCAGGAAGGGCTGGGGTGGGGGCAAGCCTCGCTCCGCAAATGGCTATTGTACGGCTTACGCAGAGCGAACAGGGTGAGCCCCGAAATTTGTGCAATCCACGGCCTAACCCTTTCAAATTTAGACCCGCTGTATTCTGGTCAGCAATTCCAAATTTAGACCGCTTGCTGCATAGTTGAAGAGAGTTTCGCCGCGGATTACGCGGATTTTTGTCTCTGGCTCCGTGCAAATCTGCGCAATCCGCGGCAAAAAATTCCTCTGGTAGGTTAAATTTGGAATCGCCGTATTCTGTTTCAGTGGATTGACTATCCATCTGCCAGCGTGTACCATACAGCACAGACTATTGTGCAGCTGACTGATCGGCAGGGGTTGATGCGCAACCGCTCCTGCTTTGCTCTTTTTCACCGCTGCGTTTACACCGGTTGATGGGCAGTTGAGCCGCGCCGAATTCAAACGCCAACGCAGGTTTACATCGATGTTATCCAATCTTGGCCGACGATTATCTGCACCGCTGCTGGCGTGGATCAGCGCTCGCCTTCGGCACACGGGCATTACGCCCAACGCGCTCTCCGTCCTCGGCTTTGGGCTTACGCTGCTCGCGGCGTTTATCCTGGCCGCGGGTGCGCTGCGCTGGGGCGGAGCCCTGCTGCTGCTGGCCTCGCTGTTTGACATGCTGGATGGCGCGCTGGCGCGTGCCCTGGGCCGCACCAGCAAGTTTGGTGCGTTTTTAGATAGCACGCTGGATCGCTACTCCGAAAGCGTTGCCATGGTGGCGCTTGTTTACTACTATGCGGGCCTGGGCGATGGGCGCACGCAGGCCGTGCTGGTGGTGGCTGCGCTGGTGGGCTCGCTGATGGTAAGCTACACGCGCGCGCGCGCCGAAGCGCTCAATGTCGAGTGCAAGGTGGGGCTGCTACAGAGACCCGAACGGGTGTTGCTGCTGGTGGTGGGCCTGCTTAGCGGCTGGATGACGCCGGTGCTGTGGGGGCTGGCGCTGCTGGCCAACTTCACGGCGCTGCAGCGCATCTACCAAGTTCACCAGCGCACCCATCCCATCGCCCGTGCACGCGCCATCAAAAAGCTGGGTCGGTCGCCGCGGCCCGCAGCAAAGCGCCCACAGAATCATCCAGTCGGCGATTGACCTTTGCCCGATTGGCCTCTATCAAGGGTCTCCGCATTGCCAATGTTTAGTTGACGCAATTCCGACTAGATTATCACAATTACTCGACACAATCCTGCGTTTGCAAAATTGCCCGTAATTTTTTGCTTACTTCCACGTCATCACGGATAGAACCTGTTGGTTAGCCTACTGCTCATCCTGTTGAGTATCCTACGCACACCGTCCGCGTCGGATGCTCCACCAGGCATTACCGAACTGACTGAAGAAGAGCTGTTGGCGCGCGCCATCAATTATGATGAACGCGCGATCGGCGAGCTTTATGATCGCTATGAGCATAAAATTTATACCTATATTTTTCGGCGAACCAACAACCAGCCGCTGGCCGAAGATTTGACTGCACAGGTATTTTTGAAGATGTTGGAAGCCATTCGCAAAGGCAAAGCGTGGCACAGCTCGTTTTCCGGCTGGCTTTACCGCATTGCCCACAATCAGATTATCGATCACTACCGCCGCCGCAAACGACGCAACCACGCCTCGATCGACGATTTTCCGATGCTGCCCAATGATGAGGACAGCCCTGCGCGCGCCACCGAACTCAAGCTGGAAGCCGAACGGCTACGCGTTGCCATTACCCGCCTGACGGATGAGCAGGCCCAGGTTGTTACCCTGCGTTTT
Organism: Caldilineaceae bacterium; assembly: GCA_965213535.1. Taxonomy (GTDB): domain Bacteria; phylum Chloroflexota; class Anaerolineae; order Caldilineales; family Caldilineaceae; genus JBCCFC01. The sequence continues at coordinate 6,357,531 of OZ243888.1, read as the reverse complement.
TTGGAAGGCTACAGCATCAGCGAATGCTCGGAAATGATGGTAAAAACCGAGGGCGCGATCAAAGCCCTGCAATACCGTGCCGTCACTTCGCTGCGGAAAATTATGGCGGAGGAGCAGTTTGCTTAGGTTCCGTTGACATTTGGGAATTAGCCCTCACCCCCGGCCCCTCTCCCCCGGTCCCTCTCCCACGGTGGGAGAGGGGAGAGATTAGCTCCCTTCTCCCATTCTGGGAGAAGGGCTGGGGATGAGGGCGCGCCCGACTTACCTTTTGAGCCCTCTCAGCAAAATATCAACGGAACCCAACCAGTTGGCTCGGATTTCGAATAGTTCGGAAATGGGTACGCGATTAAGCCGACGCAACATAACCGTGGTTGGCGTTGCTGGCACGCGCCGGAGCCGAACGACTCAATGACTGACTTTGCAAAATGGCTACACCGGAAAAATTTGAGCCGCCGTCCGCAGGCCGAGCCGATCTGGCTTGGGAGCGGGAATTAAACGAGGCCGGAAATTGATCAGCGTATGACTTGGCTAACTTTGTGGTGTTAAACAATTCCCGTTCCTTACAAGCGTTAACATAGATGGAAGCAAATCGTCCGTCCCCGAATCACTCATATTCCAACCCCGATGCCGAGCTGCTGGCGGAGCTGTTGAATGGCGCCATTGAGCGGCTGGATCAGGGCGCGCCTCTGGCGGACGTGCTGGCCCAGATGCCAGCGACCCAGCGCCCGGTGCTGGGCGACATGCTGCGCGTGGTGCGCGCCGCTCATTACATTCAGCACGAAGCCGTGCCCGTGCGCAGCACAGAGGCGCGCAGCCGGGCCCGCCAAACTTTTCTCACCGCCGTAGCGAACAGTGGAGCCGATCAGCAGTCGCACTATCAAGCAAATGCTGCGCCGGCAGCAGCCCGCAGCGCCGCGCCCGCCACTAACCATACTCGACCACCTCTGGCGGATACCACCCCCGGCCTTGTTCAGCGGCTGCGGGACGGCGCAGCTGCCCTCTTGGGCCCGCTCTTCGAGCCGCGCCTGCGTTTGGCGCCGGTGTTGGCGCTGCTGCTGGCCGTGTTCGTCTTTGCGGGCACGAGCGCCGTGGTGGCGGCGCAGTCGGCCATCCCCGGCGATTTGACGTACCCCCTCAAGCAGTGGATTCGCCAGCAGGAGATCAACCTGGCACCGCCCGCTCAGCGTGATGAACTTCGCCGCGAACACGATGTCGAGCAGGCGGACGAAGTCGCCCGGGCGGCGCAGCAGCAGCCCGTCAACCGCGCCACCCTCGGCGAAGGTGAGATGACGCTGCACGCCGTGGCTGAGTCGCGCTGGCGCATTGGCGAACTCAACGTGCTGCCCCGCTACCAGCCCGATCTCTCGGTGGAAAATTTTGTGCCGATGCAGATCAGCGGCGAGGCCGAACCCGGCGCGCGCGTACGGCTGCGCTACCAGATTCTACCGGGACAGACAGATTTTGTGCAAGGCATCGCGCTTGACGTCATCTCGCCGCCCGTTATGCCCACCAACACCCCGGTGGACACTCCGACCAGCACGCCTACCCAGACGCGGACGCCTGCTGTAGCGCCTGCTGTAGCGCCTGCTGTAGCACCCACCGCGCCGTGCACAGTGGGTAATCCCAACGGCTGGTCGCGCTATCAGGTGCGCCCCGGCGATACGCTCTCGGCGCTGGCTGCTGCCTCCGGCACTACGGTGGGGCGCATCCGCAGCGCCAACTGCCTGCCCGGCAGCACGATTCGCGCGGGCGCAACGCTGCTGCTGCCCAGCGCGATCCGCACCCCCCCCAGCGCCCGCCCCACGCAGACGGCGACCGCCGTTCCCCCAACCGCTGCGCTGGACTCAACGCTCGTGGCAACGTCTACGCTCGTCGCGACAAGCACGCCCACCGTTACGGTTGTCGCAACCGATGTTGTGATCGACGAAACCGGCACGCCGATGCCGCCGTTGGCAACGGCTGCCGTTACAGCAACCGTGCCCGCTACAGCTACCGTTACAGCTACCGTGCCCGCTACAGCGACAGTCAGAACAACGGTTACGGCGACAGCCGGAGCGACGACTCAACCCAGAATTGAGCCCCTACCCAGCGCGACGGCAACCGTTCCTGCCGCGAGCACGGGTGCAGCCACGGCAACTGTCGCCGCCACCAACACGCCCGCCACCGCTACCGTCACCGCCACACCAACGGTAAATATCGCCATTACTATTGTGGCAACCAGGACGGTGTCGCCAACGGTAGCACCAACGGTGGCGCCAACGGATGTGATCGCGACGGCCACGCCCGCCGCCGCGATCACGGAGGTTGTGCCCACCGTTACCGCCCTGTCTACGACCACCCCTTCCCCGGCAACGTCGACCGCCCCGGCTGTCTTACCTACGGCAAGGGCCACGGCGCCGCCCAACCCCACTGTGAAGCCCACAGCAACAGCACCCGCAATCGTAACTATCGCGCCGCTGCCCGCAGCCACAGCTACTGCGCCGCAGACCGCGCCACCAACTGTGTCTGCACCGACGGCGACGCCGGTTAGCAGCGATGAGGGAAGCGCCGCCGGGGAAGGAAGCCCCGCGGCAGGGGGAGCAGACGGGCCGCCTGCGCCGCGGCCAACTACATCGTCGGCTCAGCCAGCAGCGCCCACCGTTGCGACCGAGACGGCCCCAACGCAGGCAGCCGCCGAACCCGCGCCGCTGCCGCCGACCTCTGCCCCGCCACCAGCTTCGCCACCAGCTTCACCACCAACGGCAACGCCTGGAGCAGAGAGCGGTGAGTGACGGCTTGACCTGTACAGCAATAAATTTGACCTTTCCACACAAGAATCGTACAATGTTGAGATAGCCTGCGCGGCAACCGCAGGCTTCTTTTTTGGCGACGTTTCTGCACACGTCGCTTAGTTTGGGTGAACGCCAAGTGTTTGAAAGCCTTTCCGATAAATTACAGAGCGTCTTTGACAGGCTCGGCCAGCAGGGCAAGCTGAGCGAGAGCGACGTTAAGGCGGCCATGCGCGAAGTGCGGCTGGCGCTGCTCGAGGCAGACGTCAACTTTAAGGTGGCGAAAGAATTTATCGCCAGCGTGACGGAGCGGGCCACCGGCGCGGAGGTGATGCAGAGCCTCACGCCCGCACAGCAGGTTGTCAAAATTGTCAATGACGAGCTGGTCAAGCTGCTTGGTGATCCCGCGCCGCTCAACCTGGGCGGCGCGCAGCCGCACGTGCTGATGCTTGTGGGCCTGCAGGGCGCGGGCAAAACGACGATGGCCGCCAAGCTCGCGCTGCGGCTGCGCAAGCAGGGCCAGCGCCCGCTGATGGTCGCCGCCGATGTTTATCGACCCGCCGCCATCAAGCAGCTGGAGGTGCTCGGCGCACAGATTGATATCCCCGTCCACAGCGAAGGCACGCAAACCCCGCCGCCCACCATCGCCAAAAACGCGCTCAAGCTGGCGCGTGAAAAAGCCTACACCACCGTGATCCTGGATACGGCTGGTCGCCTGCAAATTGATGAGCAGATGATGCAGGAGCTGGAGCAGGTGCGGATGATCGCCAACCCGGCGGATATTCTGCTCGTGATCGACGCGATGACGGGTCAAGAAGCCGTTAACGTGGCGGAGGGCTTTAACGCGCGCGTGCCGATCAGCGGCCTGATCATGACGAAGATCGACGGTGACGCACGCGGTGGCGCGGCGTTGAGCGTGCGCGAAGTCACGGGCGTGCCGATTAAGTTTTTGGGCACGGGCGAAAAGCTGCCCGACCTCGAGCCCTTCCAGCCCGACCGCCTCGCCGGGCGCATCCTCGGCATGGGCGACGTGCTCACGCTGATCGAGCGTGCCCAGGATACGATCAGCGAGGACGATGCGCTAGCCATGGAGCAGCGCCTGCAGGAGGGCCAGTTTAACTTTGAGGACTTCCTGGACCAGCTCAAGCAGATTAAAAAGCTCGGCCCGATTGCAGACATCATGGGGATGATTCCCGGCTTGGGCAAGATGACGAAGGGCATGGATTTGTCCATCGCCGAAGACGGGATGAAGTCCACCGAAGCCGTCATCAACTCCATGACCCTGCAGGAGCGGCGCAACCCGGATTTGCTTAACGCCAGCCGACGGCGGCGCATTGCCAGCGGCTGCGGCATGGAGGTGCAAGACGTGAACAACGTCGTCAAGCAGTTCCGCGACATGCAAAAGATGATGAAGCAGATGGGCATCATGGGTGGCGGCGGCAAGAAGAAGCGCCGCGGCAAGCGCGGTCGCCGGCCCAAGGAGATGCAGCAGATGCCGAACATGGGCGATATGGATATGAACGAGTTGATGAAGATGTTGGGCAAGTAGTAGTGCGTAGTAGGTGCTGCGTGAACCGGTATGCACGTTGGTCGGGTAGTTCGCACCGAGCAACAGCAAGCACGAGTCCACGCATCACGCATTAGCACGCAAGCAAAGCAAATAAAAAGCAGAAACGTTTACAGGAGTTCTTCAATGGTTCGCATTCGACTGCGCCGCATGGGCGCCAAAAAGAAACCGTTTTACCGTATTGTGGTGGCCAACCAGCGCTCGCCGCGCGATGGCCGCTTTATTGAAACCGTGGGCACGTACAACCCGCTGACCCAGCCAGAAACCGTGACGCTGGTGCGTGATCGCATTGCGCACTGGGTTGGCGTCGGCGCGCAGCCGAGCGATTCGGTGGCGCGCGTGCTGCGTACCCACAACGTGCTGGACGAGAACAACAAGCTCATCCCCTTCGAGGAAACCGACGAAATGACTGAGTCGAGCACCGAGTCGAGCACCGAGTCGAGCACCGAGTCGAGCACTGAGTCGAGCGAGGCAGGAGCCAGCATGACCGAGCCGAGCGAGCCGCAGAATGCGGACGAGCCGGAACCGGTCGCCGCATAAAGATAGTTGGGGATCGCCGCGGGAACAGCATCAACCGAGCTTGAGGGATGGACTTATGAAAGAGCTAATCGAATTCATCGCGCGCGAACTGGTGGAGGAGCCGGATGCCGTCTCCGTACGTCAGAAAGAGACGCGCTACTCCACTATTCTCAAGCTGCACGTCGCCCAGCCGGATATGGGCCGCGTTATCGGCAAAGGGGGCCGCGTGGCCAACGCCATGCGCTCGCTGCTGGACGCCATGCCCGTCGACGACCCGGACCGCGACGTGATTCTCGAAATCGATTGACGAGTTGAGCGGCTCAACCAAATAGCAAAACATCTACAGCGGGGGGATTGTCCTTCCGCTGTTTGTCCATTTCAATTCGGCGCTGCCAGCAGGTTACCTTGCAGCCTTTAGATAAACAAGTTGAATCACAATGTCCGATAGCATCAATACGCAACCACCGGTTTACACGCACCGTAACCGGCGCGTCCACATTCCCGACGGCTACCTCGCTGTCGGCCTGATTGTCGGCGTGCACGGGCTGCGCGGCGAGGTGAAAATCGAGCTGCATACGGATTTTCCCGAACGCTTTGACGTCGGCAACGTGCTGCTGATGGGCGACGACCTCGCGCCGATGACGATTCGCCAGTCGCGCCCGCACAAGCAGGTCGTGCTCATTATGTTCGAGGGCGTCAAGGGGCGCGAGGCGGCGGACGCGCTGCGCAACCGCTGGCTCTTCGTCCCCGAAGCCGACGCGCTCGATCTCGACGACGACACCTACTGGATTCACGATATCGTCGGCCTGACGGTGCAGACCACGGAGGGCGACGTGCTCGGTAGCGTCACCGACGTAATGGAGACGGGAGCCAACGACGTCTACATCGTGCGCACGCAGGGCGGCGTCAACCAGGGGCGCGATCTCCTGCTGCCCGCCATCGAAGAGGTGGTGCAGCAGGTCGATCTCGAAGCGGGACGGCTGATTGTCGACCTGCCGGAGGGGCTGCTGGAGGCGTAGCATTCCGTAGATTAGCTTTGCTCCGCAAGGTGACATCGGTGGCCAATCCGAGTTGTCTGGAATTTTTCCTCGTTTCGGTCTAGACCAAAGCTGTCACATGGCGGAGCATGTGTGACCTACGGGAGACCATGCCGGTTCAAAGCTCAAGTTAGAAGGGAAGCCGCCGTTCTCACCCCCCCAGCCTCCCCCAGATTGGGGGAAGGAGCTGATCCCTTGTTGGTCCAGTCGCGGCTCCCTTCGCATGATGGGGAGGGCTGGGGGGATCAAACGCTGGCTTCCCCACTTGCATAACCCGTCCGACCAAAACTTTCTGCCTCGAAAACAGCCTTATGCTCCACCCCAGCTTCCTCCGCCCGCGCTACGGCGGCCACTGCTTCGCCGACATTCCACCGACCGTCCAGTGGTGGCTCACCGGCCAAGCACAGCCTGCGCTGGCGGAAGACGTAATGCAGGGATTTGACCGGCAGTATGATGCCGTCGTGCTGCTCTGGATCGATGCCTTTGGCTGGCACTTTTTCCAGCGCTGCGTCAACGGTTCACCTGGGCGCTACCCCGCCCTCCAGCGCTTCCTACGCGATGGGCACGTCAAAAAGCTGACCTCGCAATTCCCTTCGACTACAACGGTCCACGCCACCACCATCCACACCGGGCTACCGGTGGCGGAGCACGGCGCGTACGAGTGGCAATACTGGGAGCCAACGGTCGGTGCGCTGATCAAGCCGCTGATGTACGCCTATGCCGAGGATGACAAGCGAGGCACGCTGGCCGCCAGCAACGTGCCGATTAGCCAGATGCTGCCGCGCGGCACAATTTATCAGAAGTTGGCCCAGCGGGGCGTCACGTCGACCGTCTTTCAGAGTGTTCAGTACGCCCACTCGCCCTACTCTACCGCCACGCTGCAGGGTGCCAGCCTCATCCCGTTTGCCACGCTGCCCGAAGCGTTGACGAACTTGGACCTGTCGCTGACCCACGCCCACAGCGATGGTCGGCTGCCCGCCTACTTTTTCCTTTACTTCGACAAAATCGACGGCATTGCCCACCATTACGGGCCAAATTCCCCCCACTTCCACGCCGAAGTCGATGCTTGCCTCAATGCGCTTGAGTGGTTTTTTGCCAACCTGCCGCCGCGTTTACCCAGCACGCTCTTCCTGCTCACCGCCGACCACGGTCAGACGACCGTTGACCCGTCGACGACGCTTTATCTCAACCGCGATCCGCGCTTTCGCGGCCTGCTCGACTTTCTGCGCCCCGATGCCCATCGCAATCGATCTGCGCTCGCACCCGGCGGCTCCGCCCGCGACGCGTTTCTCTACATACGCGAAGGCGGGGTCGACGAAGCGCAGGCTTTCCTCCAGCCGCGGCTGGACGGCGTGGCCGATGTGGTGCGCACGCAGGAGCTGATCGACGGGGGCTACTTTGGTCCCAGCTCGCCAGGCGAACGACTGCTGTCGCGCATAGGCGAGCTGGTAATTTTGCCCTATGCCGGGCAGTCCGTCTGGTGGTACGAGCGCGATGTCTTTGAGATGCAGTTTTACGGGATGCACGGTGGCCTGTTGCCGGAAGAGATGGAGATTCCGCTGGCGATGCTGGAGTGGTAGAACAAAGCGCCGCTTTATGGCTGCTCGTCGACAAAGCTTTTTGATTGCACCACCGCATTCACGCGCTGCCGCCTTTCTGGGGTGTTTGCAGCGATACTCGCCGGAGCGCGCGGCGCGAAGCAGCGCTTCGCGTTACGGTCCTTGACAGCTAAAATCTTCAACCGAGCTTCCCACCATGATCACCCACCTCTTCTCCGCCGTCGCCCGCCTACCGCTGCCCGGCGACAACGTCGCCATCGCCACGCGTGACCTGCGCGCGGGCGAGACGATTGCCCGCGCTGGCAACACCTTCACCATCGACTACGACGTGCTCGAAGGCCACCGCTTTGCCGTGCAGCCAATTCCCACGGGCGCGGCGCTGCGCTCTTGGGAGCTGCCCTTTGGCGAGGCGACCGCCGACATTGCGCCGGGCGGCTACGTCTGCAACGCCAGCACGCTCCACGCCCTGCGCGAGCGTTCCGTCCAGCTTGCCCTACCGGACGCCCCCAACTTTGCCGACCACATCATCCCCTTTGCGCTGGACGAGGCAAGCTTCCGCCCCGCCGCGCAAGTGCCGCTGCTGTCGACAAACCAGCGCCGCACCTTTTCCGGCTATCGTCGTGATGTAAACGGTCGCGACGTAGGGAGAGACGGTAAGCGCGGCGTCGGCACGCGCAACCACATTTTGCTGCTGGGGCTGACGTCGCGGGCGGGCGGCTACGTGCGCGCACTGGCCGAGCGGCTCCACGGCGTCGACATTGGCATGACCAACGTCGACGGCATCGTGGCCGCAGCACATACGGAGGGCGACTATGAACGACTCAACAACCGCGAGCTGCTGCTGCGCACGCTGGCGGGCTGGATTACGCACCCCAACGTCGGCGCGGTGCTCATCGCCGACGCGCACGGCACGTTAACCGCCGAAGCATTGAGGGACTTTATGCGCGAGCACGGCTACCCGCTCGACAGCGTTCTCCACCGCTTCCTCGCGCTCGACGGCTCGTTTGTCGACAACCTCGACGCGGGCGCGGCAGTTGCGCGTGCGTGGCTGCCGCAGGTCAACGCCATGCAGCGAACGGACGAGTCGGTTGCCCATCTCAAAATCGCTTTGCAGTGTGGCGGCTCGGATGCCTTTTCGGGCGTGAGCGGCAACCCGTTGGCCGGGGCCGTCGCCCGCGCCGTGATTCAGCAGGGCGGCGCGGCCAACCTCGCCGAAACCGACGAGCTGATCGGCGCGGAGAGCTACGTCCTCCAGCACGTGCGCGACCTGGAGACGGCGCGCAAATTCTTGGCAACGGTTGAACGCTTTAAACTGTACGCCGCCCGCCACGGTTCGTCGGCGGAGGGCAACCCCTCCGGCGGCAACAAATTTCGCGGGCTCTACAACATCGTGCTCAAATCGATTGGCGCGGCCATGAAGAAGCCGCCGGACGTGCGTTTGGATCACGTCATCGACTACGGGGAGCCGATGGACGAGCCGGGCTACTACTTCATGGACAGCCCCGGCAACGATCTGGAGAGCATCGCCGGGCAAGTCGCCGCGGGCTGCAACCTGATCTTTTTTGTGACGGGCAACGGCTCGATCACCAACTTCCCCTTTGTGCCCACGCTCAAATTCGTGACGACCACGCGCCGCTACGAACTGCTGGAGCACGAGATGGACGTGAACGCGGGCGCGTACCTGGGCAGTGACGGCATCAAGCTTGTCGACATGGAGACGCTGACGGCGCAGACGCTCGATCAGACGCTCGACGCCGCGTCCGGCCAGCGCACGGTCGGCGAGCGGGCGGGCCACGCGCAGGTGCAGATTTGGCGCAACTGGCAGAGGAGTGCGGAGGGCGGAGGGCAGAGGGCGGAGTGGAGCGACCGGGCGTTTAGCGGCCAGGGATTGGGCATTGATCCGCCGTCGGCCAAGTCGGTGGGCGAAGCAGCGACGTTGTCAATGGTTGAGACGGCGGAGGGCTTTGCCAGCGAGCGCGTGGGGCTGGTGTTGCCGACGAGCCTGTGTGCGGGGCAGATTGCGCTGCTGGCGGCGCGGCGGCTCAACCGGGCGCTCGACGAGGGCAGGCTGGGCGGCGTGTCGCGCTACGTGGCGCTGGCGCACACGGAGGGCTGCGGCGCGTCCAGCGGGGCCTCCGAGGCGCTCTATGCCCGCACGCTGCTTGGTTATCTGCGCCACCCGCTCGTCGCGCGCTGCCTGCTGCTGGAGCACGGCTGCGAGAAGACGCACAACGACTACGTGCGACACGAGCTGACGACGCAGGGCGTGGATTTGTCCCCCTACGGCTGGGCCAGCGTTCAGCTTGACGGCGGCATTGCCCCCGTATTGGACAAAATTGAAGCGTGGTTTGCGAGGGCTAGCGCAGGCGAAAACCGGTCGCGCACGTCAACCGGCTGGGGCGCGCTGCGATTGGGCCTGCTCAGCGACGGTCCCAGTGATCGACCAAGGGATCGCCCCATCGACGCGACCGCTGCCTCCGCGCTGGCAACCGTCGCGCGGCTGGTAGCCGGGCAGGGCGGCACGGTTGTGCTGCCGGAGGGGGATGCCTTGCTCGCCGCGCTGGAGGTGGTCGACCACGCGCCGACGCTCGACTACGGCCAGCGCACGATCACATCCGGCCTACACGTCATGCACGCGCCCACGGCCCACGCCGTCGAAACGCTGACCGGGCTGGGCGCGACGGGCGTCGAGCTGGTGCTGGCGCTGGTGAGCGAGCGCGCCGTGCCGGCGCACCCGCTCGTGCCGGTGCTGCAGGTGGCGGCGGGCAGCGCGGTCGATGTCGCCGATGTAGACTTGAGCTTGGCGGGCAGCGTGGACGAGCAGGTCGCGCAGCTGACGGCGTTGGTGGCGCGAGCGGTGGCGGGCGAAGCGCAGCCGCGCGGGCTGGCGCAGGGCAACGTCGACTTTCAGATTACGCGGGGCGCGGTGGGGATTTCGCTCTGAGCTAGTTTCACAACGGAGAGAAAGCCATGAAGGAAATTGACCGGCGCAACGTCTTTGACGAAGATGTTTTCGCCTACCGCATCGGCAAGGATGGCAAGGTCTTTATCGCGTGGCACGGCAAGCAGGTGACGGTGCTGCAGGGGAAGGCTGCGCAAAAATTGCTGGCCAAGGTGCAGGGTGCGGAGCGGCGCGACGTGCAGCTGGCGCTGGCGAAGGTGACGGGGAACTTTAAGCGCGGCAACGAGCGGTAGGCGGGCTGAGTTTATCGAAAGTTCAGAACAGGGTATAATTGGCGAACAACGTTAAACAATTTGCACAACTCACGCTGAGAGGAGAGACCAGATGGCCTTTCGCATTGCCGCCTGCCAGATGAATTCGCAGGCGGATAAAGCCGCCAACCTGCGCAGCGCCGCCCGCCTGATCGACGAAGCCGCCGATCGGGGCGCGGATGTAGTCGCGCTGCCGGAGATGTTTAACGTGCTCGGCGAGCCGCGCGACATGCTCGCCAGCGCCGAGCCCATCGGCGGGCCGACGACCCAATTTCTGCAGGACAAAGCGCGCGAGCACGGCATCACCGTGCACGGCGGCAGCTTCCCCGAACTGTTGGCGGGCGAGGATCGCTGCGGCAACACCACGCTCGTCATCGATCCCACCGGCGAAATCACCGCCACCTACCGCAAAATCCACCTCTTCGACATCGATATTGGCGGGCAGGTGAAGGAGAACGAATCGTCGCGCTTTGCGCCCGGCCAGGAAATGGTGACGACCGAGAGCGAGCACGGTGTGCTCGGCCTCACGATTTGCTACGACATCCGCTTCCCCGAACTCTACCGCGCCCTCACGCTCAACGGCGCGCGGGTGATTTTCCAGCCCGCCGCCTTTACGCTCTACACCGGCAAAGACCACTGGGAGGCGCTGATCCGCGCGCGCGCCATCGAGAACCAGGTCTTCATGGTTGCCCCCGCCCAATTTGGCAGCCACCCGCCGGGCAAGCAGTGCTTTGGCAACACGATGATCGTCGACCCGTGGGGGGCCGTGATCGCCCGCGCGCCGGAGCGCGAGGCCGTGGTCATCGCCGAGATTGATTACGCGTATCAGGACAAAGTGCGCAGTCAAGTGCCGTCGCTGCAACATCGTCGCCCGGAAGTATATGGTCAAAGTTTTTAACGATTTTAGGCGCACGTGCTACAATCGCGCATTCGGAATTTAACGCGGAGAACGCGGGGGAAGAAGCGCGGCGGGGCGCGGAGGGAAGAGGAAAATAGTTCGTGGACTTGTGCTGCCCCAAAAATTCTACGCACTTCCCCCTCTGCGGCTCTCCGTGCAGATCTCTGTGCAGATCTCTGTGCAGATCTCCGTGCAGATCTCCGTGTTCTCCGCGTTAAAATTTTCATTGCCAACCCTTCATGATCGCTGCTAAGCTCACCATCGTCATCCCCACCTATAACGAAGCCGACAACCTGCCGCAGATGGTCGACGCGCTGCGGTCGCTCTCCATCCCCAACCTGCACCTGCTCGTGGTGGACGACGATTCGCCCGACGGCACGGGTCGCCTGGCGGATGAGCTGTCGACGCGGCACGAGTGGGTAACGGTGCTGCATCGACCCATGAAGAATGGGGCGAAAGGCGGGCTGGGCAAGGCCTACGCTGCCGGTTTTCGACGCGCGCTGGCGGAGGGCGCCGATCTCATCCTGCAAATGGATGCCGACTTTAGCCACGCGCCGCGCCACATTCCCCAGATGCTCAAAGCGCTGCGCGAGCAAAAGGCCGATGTGGTGGTGGGCAGCCGCTACATCAAGCACGGCAGCCTAGACGAAAGATGGGGCGCGGGGCGACGCTTTCTCAGCGCCTTTGCCAACGCCTACACGCGCCTTATCCTGCGCCACAAGGTTCAAGATATGACGGCGGGCTTTAAGCTTTGGCGACGCGAGGCGCTGCTTGGTGTCGACCTGTCGCAGGTGCGCAGCAATGGCTACAGCTTCCAGGTCGAAATGGCTTACGTGGCCGAGCGGCTGGGCTACAGCGTCTTTGAAATCCCGATTCACTTTGAAGATCGGCGCATCGGCCAGAGCAAGCTGGACATTCCCGTCAAGCTCGAATCGGCCTGGCGCACGTGGCAGATCCGCTGGCGCTATCGAAAGTTGGGCGTGGATCAATCGTCCGCGGCCAAGCACGTCCACCTGCGGAATTCGAGTTAAAATTAGGCCATCACCTTTGGCTCGTCATCCGCCCCCAGCTTCGCCAACGCCCTTTGCGCCTCCGCCAATTCTTCCTCCAGCCGCTCGATCCGCGCAACCAGCGCCGTCCGCTGGCTCTCGCGCGCCGTGACTTCGTCCGCCTCGTCGACCAGATTTGTGCCCAGCCGCGCATCCCGGCGCAGTTCAAGCACGTGTGCGCCCCAGATGATCAGCGCCACGCCGCTGCGGGCCAGCGATTCGGCGGTTTCCGGGGCAAACAGTTCGGCGTTTGGCTCGCCCAGCAGAAAGAGCAGCAGCCGGTACAGCACCTGCGCCACATCAAATAGAATCAGCAGCGCGCCGACCAGCGCCACGCCGTAGAGGTAAATTTTGCGCGGCCAGGCGTCGCGCTCGCGCGCGCCGTCGAGATCGTCCCGACGGGCGCGCTGCTGCACCGTGCGCCAGTGCAGCGACCAGATCGGCGCGCCGATCAGCAGCGCGCTCAGCCCGCCCGCCAGCGGGTTGAGCCAAAACTCGTTGGCGCGCGCAAAGACGAGCCGATCCAATCCCGCCTGCAGCACAAAGACAACGCCCACCCACAGCAGCGCCAGCCCGGCGGCGGCGACGATGTAGTTGTAAATGCGGCGCACGGTCGCGCTTTCGAGCGTGTCGCCGTAGCGGGCCGTTTCGCCATGCAGGTAGCGCCGGTAGCCGATCCACAAAATCAGCCCAGCGGGAACAAAGGAGGCGGGCGTGACAAACTGCTCCAGCCGCTCGCTGAGCAGCCGTCCGCCATCCGCCGCGCCCACGTTAAAGAGCAGCAGCAGCAGCTCGTTGAGCGCCAGCGACAGCGGGATCAGCGTGGCCAGCGCGCCAATGGCGATGGCGAGGTAGAGGTAGATGCGCCGCTGGGCCGCCTGCGCTTCGGCGGGGCGTGTGTCGATCAGCTCGCGCCAGCCCTGGGTAAGGGCGCGCAGCAGCACTAGACCCAGCAGCAGCAGGGCCAAGCCATCGGCCACGGGTGCCGCCCACCAGTTTAGATCCGCCGCCTCAAAAATTCGGCGCGACATGTCGGGATTGTTGCCCAACAAAGCTGTCAAAGGGGGAATAAAGCCGAGCAGCCCGTCCAGCAGCGTCTCGAAGAGCCGCGCGCTGCCGGTGAGCGTGAGGACGATGGCCACCAGCCCGGCAATCGTTTGATAGAGCCGCCGCACCGCGCCGGGCCAGTCGCGCTCGCGCCCGTAGTCGCCATCGGCGATCAGCGTGCGCTGCCAGAAAATCAGCAGCCCCAGGCCAATCAGCGCGACCAGCGACAGATCAAGCCAGCCGCTCGGCAGGAAAAATTCGAGCTGTGCGGACGCTTCGCCCAGCGCCAACCGACCCAGCCCGCGCAGCAAATCGTAGCCATTTGCCAGCGCGTAACCCAGCGAGACGGCGCTGGCCCCGTACAAAAAGAGCTTGCGTGAGAACGAGCCTCGCTCCGCTAGGCCGCCATCTCCTGCGTTTTCGTTAAACGTTTGACGACGAGCGATGGCCCAGTGGATCAAGAAGACCAGCGCCGCGATCAGCAGCGCGCCGCCGCTGCGCGCCAAGGCCTCGCGCTGAAAGCTACCGTCATTTACCGCTGGCAGCGCGCTGCTCGCCAGCCAAACGTCGGCCAGCGCCGCCAGCAGCCCATCGACGGCGGCTAGACCAAAGATAAAGCTAATTAGCAGCACGCCGTACACGTACACCCGCCGAACCGCCGCCAAACGGGTCGAGGGATCCGCGTTGGCGGAAAGAGTTGTCGCTGTCATTTTGTACCTGCCTTGTTGTTGGAAATTAAGTTCTGCTGAGACGCTGCGCGCGCCATGGTCAACGCCCATCGGCAAAATGTCGACGAAGCTTGTAGAGCCCTCAAATAAATATCGTCAGTAGTTCACGATTTGTTATTCCAAGGCGCTGTTTGCCAAAGAATCTCGTACGCCACCAGGAAATTCTTCGCAAACTGCCGCTCAGAATGACATCTGGTGATCTAAATTTGTGAACCACTGATTGTATATCACCCCACCAGGTAAGTTGGCGCCCCTCTCCCAGGGTGGGAGAGGGGCTGGGGGTGAGGGCGGAAGCGCTTTGTCCAATCTTTACCCGATTCGTCTATTAGAATTAACGGCGGGCGATTAGTAGAAAAATTCCGGCGTATTTAACCGCCACGCCCCCGCCTCGCGCACGACTGCGACCGTGCTGCGGTAGGTGTAGGTATTGCTGCCAAACAGCCCGCCCCCGCCGCTGTAGCGATCCAGTGCGTAAGTCACCGTGGCCGACTCCGGGTTAGCCTCGCTAACGGCAACGTCCAGCAGCCGCAGGCGCGACTGCTGTTCGCTGTAGTAGCCGCGATTGAGCGCGTCGAACTCTTCGCTTAGATTTTCCAGCACCTGCTGGCTATACTGCTCGCGCATCCGCTCCAGATCACCGCGCTGGCGGGCGACAAAGGCGTTGTAGACGGGCGTTGTCGGTGAATCCGCATCCAGGTACTCCAGCGTCGATGCCGCATCCCCGGTGAGGTTCACCGTTGCCACGGCGGCGATCAGCAGCGCGGCAACGAGCGCGATCACGACGATGGTAAAGCGGTCCAGTTTTAAGCTCATCTTATCTCCTCACTTTAGGCTGAACGGTTTGAGTAGGTTTTTATTTTGTAGCAATTAAGCGCGGAACGCCAAGGAAACACAAAGGGCTGGTGAAGTCGAGCCCGAATTGTCTTGTCATTCCCATGAAAAAGGGAATCTACCTTGGTCGCCTGATTTCCGCCGGTGTCTATCCTCGCGAAGGCGGGGGCGGGCATGACAGCCGACGCCTCCGCGAGGTTCCGTTGACGGTGAGTCGAGCCCCTTGTCGTTCACCCTATCACAAATCATCCGCTGCGATTGACCAAACGTTGACCAAGCCTGCGTTGACCACGGGGCCTGGTCGATTTTTCCACATCCATGTCCGAAAATTGCCAGCATTTGGCAAATGGCTACGCTATACTAATGGACATGAACACAGCCGCCCCACCCACCCAGTCCGCTGAGCACGTCCGTCGCTACGCCGCCGTGCAGAGCCGAGACGAGCGCTTCGACGGCCTCTTCTTTACCGGCGTGCTCACGACCGGCATCTTCTGCCGCCCCATTTGCCCGGCCAAAACGCCGCGTACGGAAAACGTGCGCTTCTTCTCGACGGCCGCCGCCGCCAGCAGCGCCGGCTTTCGCCCCTGCCTGCGCTGCCGACCGGAAGCCGCGCCGGAATCGCCGGAGTGGAACTGGCCGTCGACGGTCGTCTCGCGCGCCGTGCGCCTGATCGCCGACGGTGCGCTGGAGGAGCAGAATCTAGATAACTTAGCCGCGCGGCTGCACCTGAGCGCGCGTCAGCTTCGTCGCTACTTTGTCAACGAATTGGGCGTGCCGCCGATCAAGGTGGCACAGACGCAGCGGCTGCTCTTTGCTAAGCAGCTTATTACCGAGACCACGCTGCCGATGACGGAGATTGCTTTTGCGGCGGGCTACAGCAGCCTGCGCCGCTTCAACGACGCGCTAAGCGAGACGTACAAGCGCCCACCCACGGCGCTGCGCCGAGATTACAAACAGGGAGAACGCGAGGGGGCCGCGCCCGCGGCGAGCATCACGCTCAAGCTGGGCTACCGCCCGCCCTATGATTGGAACGCGATGTTGGCCGCTCGGCAGCGATGGGCGCTGCCAGGCGTGGAGCGGGTGGACGAGAACGGCGTCTATCACCGCGCCGTCTGCTTTGGCAAGCAGATGGGCGTGATCGCGGTGCAGCCCATCGCGCGGCAAATCCCACCGGCTCACCACCTGTTGCTCCACGTGCCAACAAATCTTGCGCCGCACCTGCGCCCCATCGCCGCCCGCATCAAGCGCATGTTTGACCTGCGCGCCGATCCCGCCGCCATTGGTGCGCATCTAACCGAGGATCTAGGGCCAACCAAGCTCCTGGTCGGTCGACGGTGCGTGCGGCTGCCCAGCGCGTGGGATGCGCGCGAAGCGGCGGTGCAGCTTGTGCTGGAGCAGGCGGTGGGCGCGGCAGAAACCCACAAAATTTTGCGCCAAATTGTGGCAGAGCGCGGCGTCGCTGTCGATGAGGCGGTAGACCATCACGCAGGCAGTCGGCTACGCGCCGTCCCCCTGCGCGAAGAGTTCGCCCGCGCGCTGCTTGATTTCGACCTCCCGCCGACCACAATGGCCACGCTGCGCAAGCTGACGCGGGACGACCTCCACGCCGCCCCCACCATCGAGGAAACCGTCGCCCAGCTTCAAGCTACGGCCAATCACGCCATCGACACCGCCACGGCTCACGCCATCGCCCTCCACGGCCTCGGCGAGCCGGACGCGCTGCCAACAGCCGATCCGGCGCTGATCGAGCAGGCGGCAGCGTGGCGACCGTGGCGGTCATACGGCTGGCTGCTGGTTAACAATGTGGAGTGAGCACGCCCCCGTGCGAACGGCCCTACCCCATATCAAAAGGAGAACCAACCATGATCCGCTACACCATCCTCGACAGCCCGCTCGGCGACGTTCTCGTCGCCCGCAGCGAGCGCGGCCTGGCGCACATCAACTTCCAGCAGAGCGATTCACCCGTGTCGATTCAGCCCGAATGGACGCGCGACGATAGCGCGTTTGAGGATGTCGCCGTGCAGCTGAGCGAATACTTCGCGGGCAAGCGCCAGACGTTCGACCTGCCGCTCGACCCGGTCGGCACGGAGTTTCAGCAGGGCGTGTGGCGAGTGCTGGTCGAGATTCCCTTTGGCGAGACGTGGACCTACGGCGAGATTGCCCGTCGGCTCGGCCAGCCCACGGCGTCGCGAGCGGTGGGCGCGGCCAACGGGCGCAACCCGCTGCCGATTGTCGTGCCCTGCCACCGCGTGATCGGCAGCAACGGCAAGCTCACCGGCTACCGCGGCGGCGTCAAGTTCAAGGAGGCGCTGCTGGAGCTGGAGGGCGCGCTGCCGGGAAATCAGCCAGCGCTGATTTGACCTCAACCAATTTAACGCAAAGGCGCAAAGGCGCAAAGAGTTGTTCGTGAGGGGCTCTCTCCGTGGCTCTCCGTGGCTCTCCGTGGCTCTCGATGCCTTCTCCGCGCACTCCGTGTTAAAAATTTGCTCTATCTATCAAAAACCCCGCTATCCGTCACAAAGGACCCTTTACCATGAATACCCTCCGCTTTGTCGCCATGCCAACCAAACACGCCCGCGCCTTCCAACAGGGCGCGCTCGACGCCAACGGCCAGCCGCCCGAACGCCACGTTTCGGACGGCGACGGAATGCCCTGTCGCCACTGCCTGCAAAACATTGGAGCGGGCGACCCCTACCTGATCCTGTCCTACCGCCCCTTCTCCGCACCGCAGCCCTATGCCGAACTCGGCCCCATTTTTCTCCACGCGGACGCCTGCCCCCGCTACGAGGCCGACGACGTACCGCCAATCGTCACCGCCTCCGAGCGGATGTTGATTCGCGGCTACAGCAAGCGGGAGCGCATCGTCTACGGCACGGGCCAAGTCGTGCCCACCAGCAGCATCGCCGATGCGCTGGCCGAGCGGCTGGCGCGATCGGACGTCGACTTTGTCCACGTGCGCTCGGCGGCGAACAACTGCTATCAGTGTCGCGTGGAGCTTGGGTGACACCCAAAAATTTGGGCGTGGAGGAACGGGGCAAGACGCGGATCAGCCATCAGTCCAAGATCCGCGTAGTTCCGCGTAATTCCGCGTCCAAAAATCTTCTCCCCCACAGGTTCAACCCATGATAAATCTTCAAATGAACGCGCGCGATTGGGCGCTGCTGGTGGCGCTGTCCGTTATCTGGGGCGGCTCGTTTTTCTTTAACGAGGTGCTGCTGGAAACGCTCCAGCCGCTGACGGTCGTGCTCGGTCGCGTGGGGATTGCCGCGGTGGCGCTGTGGGCGATTGTCGGCGTGCGCGGGCTGGCCGTGCCGCGGGCGCGGTCGACGTGGCGGGACTTCGTCGTAATGGGGTTGCTCAACAACGTTGTGCCCTTTGCGCTGATCGTGTGGGGGCAGTCGCAGATCACGGGCGGGCTGGCGTCGATCTTGAACGCGACGACGCCGCTCTTTACCGTGCTGCTCGCCAACGTGTTGACGCAGGACGAGCGCTTGTCCAGCAACAAGCTGGTCGGCGTGCTGCTGGGGCTGGCGGGCGTGGCGCTGCTGATTGGGGTGGATGCGCTGCGGGGAATCGGCGTCGCGCTGGACGAAGTGGTGGGCGAGACGGTGCAGTCGAGCGTGTGGGGGCAGGTGGCGGTGCTGGGGGCGGCGCTGAGCTACGCCTTTGCCGTGATCTACGGACGACGCTTCCGCGGCATCCCGCCCGTGATCACGGCGACCGGCACGCTCTCGGCGGCCACGCTGCTGCTGCTGCCCGTCGCGCTCGTGATCGAGCAGCCGTGGACGCTGTCGCCGACGGGGGCAACCTGGGCGGCGCTGCTCGGCATCGCGCTGCTCAGCACGGTCGTCGCCTACCTGATTTACTACTACCTCATCGCCCACGCAGGCGCGACCAACGCCTCGCTCGTGACGCTGCTGATTCCGCTGAGCGCGATTCTGCTGGGCGCGGTCTTTTTGGGCGAGCGGCTGGCGTGGAGCGACTTTGCGGGGATGGGGTTGATCTTGGCGGGGTTAATCTTTGTCGACGGGCGGGTGGTGCGGCGGCGGGTAGCGGTACAGGAGCTGTCAACAGATTTTTGAGAACAAATTGAACGGATGAGTGGAACCCCATTTGTGCCTGCCTCCACCAGGAGGAGAGAGTCGCTAAAACGGATACGCAATTTCTGAATCTTTTCGATCCGTTTCTAAATCCGTTAACAGCTTTTCTGCTGTTCTTCAGAGTCCGTAATCACCCACCCGCCTCAAACGCTTCCAGCTCAAAGACGCCACCCGAAAAGCCATCCTCGATCCGCACGACCGGGTACGGCGCTTCCTGCGACACCCACACCACTTGCTCGACCTCGCCAAAATCGAGCCGCACGCGCCACGCCTCAAACGCGCCAGCGGGCACGTCGACGCTCTCCTCGCCGCGCACGCTCAGCTGAACCCGCATCTCGTTGCCGGTGACGGGACGGAAGGTGTCGATCAGCGTGCCGTAGCCCGCGGCAAGCGGCAGGGCGCGGATCAGCACGGGCAGCGTGCGGTCGTCGAGCGCGTTGCTGAGGATTTGTTTGCGCTCGTAGGTATCCATCTGCGGCTCGCCGATGATGCGCAGGTCCACCTGCGAGCCGTCGTACTCGGCGACAACGGTCTGCCTCAGCCCGTCGTCGATTCGCTCCAGCTCGGAGTAGCTGGGCCGCAGCCCCCGCGCCCGCAGCTCGACCCGCAGCAACTCCGTGTCGCCCTGCGTATCCAGCAGCCGACGAATCGTCCAGCCGTCGTCGTCCACCACCTCGCCGCCCGCTTCGATTTCGTAAGCCATCGAGCCGGCGGGCCGGTCGTTGATGTCGGTGACGCGGTAGACGGAGCGCTCGCCACCCGCCCACGGCACAGCGCCGAAGACGAGCGGTTCGGAATTACCCGAACCAGCACACCCCGCCGCCAGCAACATCACCAAAAAGAGAGCGCAAAGCCAGCCTTGAGCACCGCTGAAGGGAAGCCAAGCCCGCCCCGAACGTTGCCGCAGGGGTGCAAAAACATGTAAGAAAAAGCAACGCGATCCGCGCGGCCAACAGCCCCTTCCCCCGGTGGGGAAGGGATGGCGAGGGGTCCTGCTCTGCATTACGAACCTTTCTCCATCCAGCGAATCGCGGATGCCGCGAGCGCCGCCGAGCCAATCGGCAGCGCCTCCTCGTCCAGCCGAAAATCCGCGCGGTGAACCGGGTAGAAGCGATCCCATTCGGCATTCTTCACGCCCAGCCGCAGGAAACAACCCGGCGCGGCCTGCGACATGTAGCTAAAGTCTTCCGCCCCCATAATCATCTCGCCGACCAAGACGCCATCCTCGCCGAGTAGTTCGCGCGTGGCGCTCATGGCCGTTTCGGTGGCGACGGGATCGTTGCTCGTGGGCGGGTAGCCGGGGTAAAGCGTATACTCAACCCGGCCACCCAGCGCTTCGACAAGCTGCACCGTCTTTTCAAGCTGGCTGCGCAGCAGTTCGCGGCTCTCCGGCGTAAACGAGCGAATTGTCCCCTCCATCACCACGCTGTCCGGGATGACGTTGTTGACCGTGCCGCCGTGAATCGTGCCGATGGTGATCACGCCGGACTCAATGGGATCAAGCTTGCGGCTGACGATCTGCTGCACGGCGGTGACGACGTGGGCCGCCAGCACAATGGGATCAACGGTGCTCTGCGGGCGCGCCGCGTGGCCACCGGAGCCGATCACCTCGATGCGGAAACGATCCGCCGCCGCCATCATCGGGCCGGGGCGCGTGGCAATTTCGCCAACCTCGTGGAAGGGATCAACGTGGATGCCAAAGACGGCATCCAGCCCCTCCAGCGCCCCCTCCTCGACCATGCGCATGCCGCCGGATTTGCCCTCGGCGTCCTGCGCCTCCTCGCTCGGCTGGAAGAGCAGCCGCACGCTGCCGGGCAGGCGACCATCATCCGCCAGCTCCTTCAGAATCGTCGCCGCGCCCATCAGCATGGCCGTGTGCGCATCGTGGCCGCAGGCGTGCATAATGCCGGGGCGCGTGCTGTCAAAGGGCATTCCGTTGATCTCGAGAATGGGCAGCGCGTCCATGTCGGCGCGCAGCCCCACGGTCGGCCCATCGCCGCCGCGAATGTGGCCGACAACGCCCGTCTTGGCCACCTCGGTTTCGGTCTCGACGCCGAGGTCGCTCAGCGTCGCGTTGACGAGCGATGACGTGCGGTGCTCGTCAAAGGTCAGTTCGGGGTACTGGTGAATCTCGCGTCGCCAGCCGCGGATGCGCTCGTGAATGCTGCGCGCGCGGCTCATCAGTTCGTCGGAGGAGATGGGTGACATGCTGGGGCTGCCTTTCGGGATAGAGTATTGGTTGATTGCTCGGCTGCACGCGCCGCGCTCGGTAGGGACTTGCCAGGAAAGTCCATGAATCGAAGTGTCGCAGTCAAGTGACAGTCGCTGTCCACAGCCGGACAGCTTCCCCCATTTCATCTGGACAGCAACTGTCACTGGCTCCTCAAATTCTTGTGCTCGACATAACTTTACTTTAGGAACGGCAATTGATTCACTTAAGCAGAAGCGCGTCGTTTTACCCCTCCCCAGCCCTGCCCAGCCCTTCCCAGCCCTCCCCATGGCGGGAAAGGAGCCGCGACTGGGCCGACAGCGGATCGGCGCCTTCCTCATACTAGGGAAGGTTGGAGCCTCTCCTCGCGGAGGTGGGGAAGAGGGGAAAGGCTGCGTCGTTTCGCCCAAGCTGGCTCCGCTGCTTGCTGACCTCTTTTGCTCAACTTGTTTAATCACCATTCTTTAAGCAGAAAGCCCGGCTTCCCTGGAGAAGCCGGGCTTTCTGCTGGCAACCGGGCGGAGCTTACTTTACCGCACGCTGGTAAACGAGGTAAACGCTGGTGTGCACCGTCCAGGTGGGCTTATCGAGATCGCCCAGGCCAACGCCGACGATTTTGTCGCTGGGCAGCCCCTCGATCGATACAGAGTAGGAATTACCGGCGGCAAACATCTGAAAATTAAATGGGTATTCGGGGGCGGGCTTGTTCTCGGTTTGGCCAACGGTGTTGCCTTCGGCCCAGCTAACGCGCACCGGGTGGTTGGACACGCGGCCGCCGTTCTCGTCCAGCACCTCGACGTAAATGTGGTGGCGGCCCTGCGATTCCTGCTCGTCGGCCCAGCGCGCCTCGATCAGCCGCCAGTAGGGCTGGCCGGGCGAGGCGGAAGCTTCGTCCACCCGCACCCCCAGCTGATTGAGCCGTCCATCCCAGGCGCGCGGCGGGGCCGCTGGGGCCGCTGCTGCCACCACCTCCGCTTCGGCCCGCTCCTCGGCAACTTCCGCCACGGGTGCGGCCTGCGCAACCGCTACGGGAGCAGGAATAAACGCCGGTGCCCTGGCCAATGCGGCCGCCGTGGGGGGCGGCGTGCCGGTGGGGGGCGGCGTGCTCGTGGGGGCCGAGGTTTGGGTGGGGCGCGGCGTCCAAGTGGCCGTGGCGGGCACTTGGCTATCCGCCAGCGCCAGCGCCTGCACAGCGCCCTGGTCCAGCCGTGCCAGCTCCCACGAGCCGACGCTGTAGACCGAATTGAGCGCGCTGTAAAAGCCGTTGGCCCCCATAAAGCTGCCCGTCTGCATGTAGTTCATCACGACAAAGGGTGCGGTGACGCCCACCAAGATAATCGCCAGCAGGATCAAGGTCACAAGGAGCAGCTTGCCGGTGGCGCTGAGGCTGCCAAACCAGCCGCCAAAGCCCCGCCGCCCCCCCTCGCGGCCAGCGTTGGCGCGGCGGCGACGCCGGGCGGCGGGGCTGTAAACCGCTTCATCATCGCCCGTAATATAGGGCTGCGGATTATAGTTGGATTGGTCGTAACCCGCTTGTGGATAGCCGCTGGGGTCGAAGCCCGGCCCCGCCGCTGGCGCAAATTCGCCGGTTTGGCCCACGCGCTGGCTCAACATGCGGCTGAGGCTGAGCGCTAGGTTGGGGTAGCGCCCCACCAGCACGTCAAAATCGGCCTTGCTCAACACCCACAGATCGACGTCCGTCTCCGCCGTGACGCCGAGATTGTGTGGTTGGTTGGTGATGAGTGCGCGCTCGCCAAAGCTTTCGCCCGCATCCAAAATCCAGCCGCCGCCGTTTATGGGCTGTGCGCGCACCTGACCGCGGTCGACCAGGAAAAGCGCTTCGCCCGGCGTGCTGGTGCGCACGATCTGCTCGCCCGCGCGATAGCGGGTGGGGCGCAGGTAGCGCACGACCTGACGCAGCTGGTCATCGTCCAGCCCGCCCAGCAGCGCAAAGCTGCGGAAGCGCTCGATGTCGCTGTTCTGCTCTTCGGCGGCCAAGCGCGTGGCGACGCCTTGGCTCAGCGCCGTGCCAATCGCCGGGTGATCCGCTACCAGCGTATCCAAATCGGATTTATAGAGCACCCAGAGGTTGGCGTGGCGCAGCGCCGTGGCGTCCTCTGTGCGAATTTTGCCGGTGAGCAGGCTCATCTCGCCAAAAAAGCCGTTGGGGCCGACTCTCGCCAGCTCCTCCAGCGCACCGTTGGCGTTCTGCGCGCGCAGGTCGATCTCGCCATTTTCGATCAGGTAGAGCGCATCGCCCGGCTCGCCGATGTGGTAAACGCGCTCGCCAGCGGGCACGTGCTGCAAGATCATGCGCTGCACGATGGCCTGCATCGTCTGCGGCGAAAGCTCGGCAAAGAGCGGCATCTGCGAGAGCCGCGCCACGGCCTTGGCTTGATCGGAGGTGCTGAGGCGGGCGCGCACGTTGCGCCCCAGGCTGCGCCGCAGCGCCGGGTGTTCGGTGTTGAGCTGCTGAAACTGCTCGCTCGTCAGCGACCAGAGCAGCGTCGGCTCCAGCGCGACGGCGGTGTAGGTGTAGGGCTTATTCGTCAACAACGCCAGCGTGCCGATGATTTCGCCGGGCGCAATCGTCTGCACGTCCTCATCCACAATCGACGTTTCCGGGCGCAGCTCCACCGCGCCCTCCTCCACGAGAAAGAGGCCGCGCGGCGCATCGCCCGCCTTGAAGAGCGCCTGTCCAGCGGCAATCGGGTAGGATTTGAGCTGGCTGGCCACGGCCTGCAGCGTGTGCTGCGGCAGGCGGTTTAGCTCATCGGTTTTGGCGAGCCGCGCAACGAGGTAATCCTCCATCTGCGCCAGCAGCGTGCCAAAGCGGTTGCTCAGCTTGATGCCGATGGTGGGCTGGCGCAGAATTAGGTTGCGCAACTGCGTGTTGGAGAGGTTGAGGTAGTCCAGCGCGGTGGCCGCCGTGGCGCCGACTTCGTGATTTTCGTGGCGAAAGAGGCTGGCCTCGCCCACGATGCTGCCCGGTCCCAGCGTCGCCAAATTCTGACCATCGCGCCCCACAATGCTCACGTAGCCGCGCTCGATAACGAAGAGCGCCTCGGAACGGTCGCCCGCATCAAAGAGCGTCTCTTCCTGTTCGAGGTGCAGCTGGGCAAAGCTATCGGCCAGCGATTCTTGTTCGTCGCCGGACAAATCAGCGAACAGCGGAATCATGCGGATTAACTCTAAATTCACGATCTCTCCTTCGACCCTTTGTAGTAATTGGTCACTGGTAATTGGCCACTGAATAATAGTAATTGGCGGTTGGGTAGAAGATCACGACTGGTATCTAAATTATCTATAGCTTACCGACCACCCAATTACCAATTGCAGTTTACCAATTACCGCTACTGATCCGCCGAGCGATCCATTTGCAGCGTAAATTCCCAGCTGTAGTGGCCGTGGCAGCCCCAACTGCTGTAGAAGACCTGGCAGTCCGCATCGTTGGAGCAGTAGCCCGCATCGATAAAAGTCTGCTGGTCGATGTCCGGCGTGCGGGTCGTTGCTCCTTCGGTGGCGTCGCTGCTCACCGCGCGCCCCTTGTGGTCGGTCATCACCTTGAAAGCATCGCCGCTTTGGTGCAGGTCATACTCGATGATGCCCTCGCCCTTGCCCTGATCGCCCGTCACCAACGTTGCGCCGGTGTAGGGGCTTTGCAGCGTTACGCCGTTGAGCCGCACGTTGTTGCTGTCCACCACGTTGACGCGCGCCAGGTGTTTGCCGATACAGCCGTCGTTCTCCTGCTTGTTCCACAGCCGCTTCTGCACCATGGTAAAGTGTGGCGTTTCGCTGGCGGGCGGGGGCGCGGCCTCTGCTGGGGCCTCCTCCACTGGGGCTGCCTCCGCTGGGGCTGCCTCGGCGGGCGCTTCGGGTTGAGCCGGCTCCGCGGGCGCGGGCGCTTCGGCCACCGGCGCAGGCGCTTGAGCCACCGGTGCGGGCGCTTGGGCCACCGGCGCGGGCGTGGGCGGCGGCGCGGCGGGAATATCGGCGGCCACGGCCACGGCGTTGATTTCGCCGCTGGTCGTGACCAGCGGGCTGTAGACCCAGCCCTGCACGCCACCCGCGCTGATCTGCCACCAGTCGCCGCTTGGGTTGCGGGCGACAACGTCCGCCGTTTGGCCCGTTTGCAGCGAACCAACGACGTTGTAATTTGTTCCTGGCCCGCCGCGCAGATTAAGTGGCGCATCGGCGCTGACGGCGGGGCTGCTGGTCAATTCGGCAGCGTCTTCATCGCTTTCCAGCACGTCTTCATCAGCTTCGTCTTCATCAGCTTCGTCTTCATCAGCCTCGTCTTCATCAGCCTCGTCTTCATCAGCCTCGTCTTCGTTGGCCCCAGATTCGCTGGAATTTGTCTCGCTCGCTTCACCGTCATCGCGCGCTTCGGCCTCAGCGTCGCCCTCGACCGCTTCTGGCGCGGCGGCACTGTTGTTGGCGACGGCCTGATCCGCGCGCGCTTCCGCCGCGGCCACTGCACCCGCCACGGGGGCCAGCGTCTCCACGACGCCTTCGCCGCTGATTTCCGTCAGGCCGTTGAGTTCGGCATAGCGTCGCGTTGCCGCCGATTGCAGCCCCAGCGCATCCGCAAACTCCACCAGCGCGTTGCTGGTCTCGCTCGCGCCGCGATTGATGCTCTCCTCCGTGGCGTAGAGCAACCACTGTTCGGGGTTCGCCATACCCAGCCCCACCAGCGAGGCGCGCGCTTGCTCCACGTTGCCGCCAGCGACAAACTCGGCGGCGATGCGCTCGGTCTCCGCCAGCAGCGTTTCATTGTCAACTGGCGCGGCGTTGCGCTCCGGCCCACAGGCAGCCACCGCAAGCCCCAAGGCCACGCAGCAGGCCAGTGCGATAAAGCGCACGGCTAGCCGGTTAGCCAGCCGATTAGTCACAAGGGAAATAATTTTCATGGGAAGGGAAGGCGGACGTCAAGGGGAAACAGCGAGCGACGGACCGCAAAACTCATTAAACCAATAAACCAGATTGATGGGGCAAAAATTGAAGCCGCCTGCGCAGCTTCAAAGCGTTTGCTAGTTGGGAACCAGCGAGCAGCCATGGGCAACTCAAGCAAAATTCGACTGCTGCTCGCTGCTCACTGCCAACTAAGTCAAGTACCGAAGGTGGGACTCGAACCCACACGGGTTTCCCCACACGAGTTTGAGTCGTGCGCGTCTGCCAATTCCGCCACTTCGGCGCGTCGCCGCGGCAATACCGCTGCGCCTGTAGT
Source organism: Caldilineaceae bacterium (assembly GCA_965213535.1). Classification (GTDB taxonomy): domain Bacteria; phylum Chloroflexota; class Anaerolineae; order Caldilineales; family Caldilineaceae; genus JBCCFC01. The sequence continues at coordinate 6,330,779 of OZ243888.1, read as the reverse complement.
TGGCAAGTATACAGATGGCCTCTATAATCGTCAAATGTTGTACGCCAGCGTGAAGGGTCGCGCGGCTGCTTTCAACTTGGCGAATTAGAAAGAGTTTGGCCATAAATTTTGGGTTCTCCGTCATGTTGGCTAAAGTAGAGCCACGTTGAGAACAAAAATTTTCGGAGCCAGTGACGGTCGCTGTCCAGACAAAATGGGGTAAGCTGTCCAGCCGCGGACAGTGACGGTCACTTAATAGCGACGGTCACTTAATAGCGACGGTCACTTAACAGCGACGGTCACTTAGACGACGAACCCCTGCTCTCATTTTGTACGCGCTTTAGATGTAAAATTACGGGCTCCCGCCAGCGCTTTGTACGCGTTTTGTTTCTCGTGAACCGTTTGGTCTTCAACGTCTGTCCTTATGCAACCGGCAACTCCTCAAGAGCAGCTTATCCAGCAGTCGCTGCGCGGCGAGCTGGGCGCGTTTAACCAGCTTGTGGTGCAGTACCAGGGGCTGGCGTACAGCGTGGCCCTGCGCCTGCTGCGCGACCCCGGCAGCGCGGAGGACGCCGTGCAGGAGAGCTTCCTCAAGGCCTTTCGCGCGCTCGAAAGCTTTCGCGGCGGCAGCTTCAAAAGCTGGCTGCTGCGCATTGTGTCCAACACCTGCTACGACGTGCTGCGCAGCCGCAAGCGCCGTGCCACCGATAGCCTGGACAATCTCCCCACGGGCGAAGAATATGCCCCCTCGCTAATTGACGAAGCCGCCGACCCCGCCTTCCACGCCGAGCGCATGGAGCTGGGCGCGGCCATCGAGCGTGCCGTGCAGCAGCTGCCCTTTGAGCAGCGCCTCGTTGTGATCCTCTGCGATATTCACGGCTACAGCTACGAAGAAATTGCGGAGACGACGGCGCAGCCGCTGGGCACGGTCAAATCCCGCATCAGCCGCGGGCGCACCAAGCTGCGCGGTCTGCTTCAGCAGCATCCGGAACTTTTGCCCGCGGAATTCCGTCCACAGAGGGAGTAGGCGCTTGGGCCTTCAATGTCGCGGCTTGGCCTTCGACAGCTCCTTCGACCCGTTCAAGACGAACTCGGACCGTGCTTTGGGCAATGCTGTTCTTTTGATTACGCCCTTGTTTAACTACACTCTTGTTTGACTGAGACGACCGGTATTTTCGTATTTCGACACCCATGGATTCATCGCAACCCTTTATTCCCGACGAGCTGCTCTCGGCCTACATCGACGGCGAGATTAGCGAGGCGGAGCGCACGCAAATTGAGACGGCCCTGGCGGCAGACGAAAGCGTGGCCTGGCGGCTGCAAACGCTGCGGCAGATGGTGCGGCTGCTCAACGAGCTGCCGGGCGTGGCTGCGCCGCGCTCGTTTGCCCTGCGTGCGGACGAAGTGTCGGAGGTAATTGCCCGTCGCCAGCAGGCCGCGCGCGCCGTGCCGACCCAGGCAACGGGTGGGGCGGGGCTGTGGCAGGCCCTGCGCGCGCTGTGGCAGTCGGGCAGCCCACTTTGGCGCAACGCGGCCGCGACGAGCCTGGCCCTCTTCCTCGCACTGATTGTGGTGGAGCAAGCCACCCCGGTGCGCATCGGCCTGGAGCAGGGCGAGTTCGCAACGGTCAGCCAGGTGTCGAACGCCGGTGCGTCCCAAGCTGCGCCAGCGGCGGATGCAGCGGCGGATGCAGCGGCGGAGCAAGCAGCGGTTGAAGATATGCCTAGCGAAGACACAGCCAACGAAGAAGTCGTGGAAGCAGATGCTTCTGCGCAGGACGAAGCGCTCGTTGAACAGGCGGCGGGAGCGGACGCTGATAACGCTGCCGAGGCCGCGCCGGAAGCGGAGATGTTGCTGACAGAGGAAAGCGCAGAAAGCGAAGGGGACGATGTCGCCGCTGCCGCTGCCTCAGCCGACACCAGTGAATCGCTCGCCGATGCGGGCGACGGCGCAACCGCCGACTTGGATGCAGCAGCGCCAGCCAGCGCGGCAGAGGCGGCGGCAATGGCGCTGCCCACGGTGCGCAATGCGGAAGCGTTCGGGTTCGGCGAAGCGGGTGGAGGGAATACCGGGCGCGACGAAATCGAGGGGGGAGAAGCGCTTGGCGACGTTGAAGTCGAAGCGCCCGGCGTCGCCGCTGATGCGGCGGTGATGAGCCAGGCCGCACCCGCCGCAGCCCGCCGCGCCCCCGTTGAGGCCTTCTCCGCCACCCGCGAAGTCGCGGCGGACGAGGCATCCGTCAGCAGCGCGTCCGCCCCAACAGTAGCGGCCGCGTCAGCGGCAGAAATGCTGTTGACGACCGACACAGCCTTTATGACGGACGCGGAGATCACGGTGATTGAAGCGCTAACGGACGCCGACAGCGCGTCCCCAACGGACACGCTTCTGATGGCGGATGCCCCCGCTTCACCACTGCTGCCGAGCGTCGCCGTCGTCACCAATGTCGTGACTAGCACCGCAAGCAGCACGGTAGCCAACAGCACGGTAGCCAACATGGTGACGGAAATGGTGACGGAAACGGGCGAAGTCGCTGCAGCCACAGCCGAGCGCGGCGACAGCAGTCGCGAAGTCGCGGCAACGGTGACCGCGGCCCCCACGCCCGCCACCTTTTCCGAGCGCGCCGTCGACATCGACACCTACGCCGAGCGCAATCTGCTTAGCCTGCAAACGGCCCAGCTGGCGGCGGGGCTGCTGGCGCTGGCGCTCGGACTGCTCTGGCTGCGCAGCCGCGAGCGCAAATAAATAAACAGTCGTTTCTGAGTTTTTGCCTGACAGTATATCTGAGGCAGGTTTTGGTTGTTCGTGGTGCGTAGTGCGTGTACCGGTACACGCACTACGCACCACGAACAACCCTGTTGGTACATTTTGTAATAGAGACCCCCATTGCCCTATGCCCGAACTCCCCGAAGTTGAAACTTACGTACGCGAAATCCAGCCGACCCTGCGCGGGCGGGCGGTGACGGGCGCGCAAATCCACTGGCCGCGCACGATTGCCGCGCCCAGCGCCGAAGATTTCCGGCGCGAGGTGGTCGGCGAGCGCTTTGCCGACTTTGGCCGCCGCGGCAAGTATATGCTGCTGGGGCTGGAGAGCGGGCGCACGCTGATCGTCCACCTGCGCATGACGGGCGAGCTGCGCATACATCCTGCCCAGGATGATGTAACCGGGGGTGATGTGGCTGGGGGCAAAGCCCACCTGCCCGAGCGGGACAAGCACACGCACGTGATTTTGACGCTGGACGACGCGAGTGAATTGCGCTACCGCGACGTGCGTAAGTTTGGGCGGATGTGGCTGGTGGACGAGGCGGCGAGCGCGCTGCCCAAGCTGGGGCCGGAGCCGCTCTCCGCGGGGTTTACGGCGGCGGCCTTTGGCGAGGCGCTGGGGCGGCGCAAAGCGGCCGTCAAGGCGCTGCTGCTCGATCAGTCGCTGGTGGCGGGGGTGGGCAACATCTACGCCGACGAGGCGCTCTTTCGCGCGCGGCTGCACCCGCTGCGCCCCGGCAGCTCGCTAACGCCAGCAGAAGTAGTGGCGCTGCGCGAAGCCGTGTGCCACGTGCTGCGGCGCGGCATCGAGCTGCGCGGCAGCAGCCTGGGCAACAGCACGCTCAACTACGCGCCGCCCAACGGCGTCGCGGGCGGCTACCAGATGGAGCACCAGGTCTTCCGCCGCACGGGCGAGCCCTGCCCCCGCTGCGGCACGCCCATCGAGCGCATCACCGTCGCCCAGCGCAGCACCCACTTTTGCCCGGCGTGCCAGCCGCTTGGCGAAGCGTGGGGTTAACTCATGGTGCGATAAAGCTAAACGAATCGACGGTTGACTGCCACAGCCGTTCTGCATCAGCGGTTGCCTCTGGATATTGCTCGCTATCAATCGGGGACAGCGTAAAGACGTAGGCCAACCCATTGTGAATGAGAAACGCCTGGCGATTGCGTACGGGACCGGGTTTGTTGTCCATCATGATTGCTTCCTCTCCCGCTAAGCTCAGCTCACTCCGAGTTGTCTCTTCATCCATACTGGTGTTGGCGGCTAAATCTTCCGTTGTGCGTCCATCGCTCGGTGAGACTTGAATGAGCAGGTATCCCGATGTTTCTCGACCCCCTTCATCATGCGGTGGGCCGCTTATAGGTGTTTCGTTCGCCACTCCGCTAGAGGCCGTAATCGTAAAGTCTTTAGGCACCTCAATCCGATAATTGCCCTCTTCGTTCTGATAAACTTGCGCGCTGGCTGCTGTTGGTTCTTCAACTGGTTCCTCCGTTGGCTGTTCAACTACCGCGGTCGCATCCGTATCGGCAGTTGGGGTACTCGTGCTTGACTGTGTGGGTACAGCTACGCAGCTCAGCAGCACCAAGGAAGCGATCAGCAAAATGGCAAAGTACTTCATGAGATTTCTTCTTTGTTATACAAAACTGCGGAGTGAGCATTCTCAAATGCGAACGGACCGGCGAGAGAGCGACATTCGAGAATGCCGACTCTGCCGACAGTTGAATTATCGTCGGGCGACAATAAAACTCGATAACTGTTGTCAAACCGCAACGGCAGGCGCAAGATGGGCGACGGGAATTGGCTCCGTGCGCTCGGCGCTTCGTTTGCCTGTGGCAACGGCGTGAACGGCGTGTAGAATATCTGCGCTGTAGTAGCGATTGCCACACACATCACAAACACCAATCACAATGTCCTCAAGGATGACGAATCCATTCTTGTGTTTAAATGCTTCTCGTGCCACGAGCTTGGCGCGGACGGTTCCTTCGCAGTATTCGCAGGGGTAGCCGTATTGATTGTTGTTCATCGGTTTAAGTCCGTAATCTCGTAAACTGTTATGATCAAGTAGCGTTCAGTTCCTCGAAAGCGTCCTACAACACCGACCGGTGTTTGTCCATCTGTTGCTATGCCGCCAATGACATATCTCGTGCCTCTTGGATCGTCTCGTTCTATACGCAAAATTTCGCCATTGAGCACGGCTGCTTCTATATCTTCAATGTCAATGTTGTCTTCTGCCATCTCATCCATTGCATGAACGGACATGTCGTATTGGCGCGTACGAATTTTATCACGAATCCTTCTAAGGCGTTGAACAGACATGGTCTCGATCCATTTGTTGAATTCAATATGCTATCCTACACCCGCCCAAACGCCTTCTCCAGCTCCCCCGCCGACAGTTGAATCATCGTCGGGCGGCCGTGTGGGCAGGTCCGCGGCGACTGGCACGCCTCCAGCTGGCGCACCAGCTCGCGCATCTCGATTTCGCTAAGCTGCTGGCCCGCCTTGATTGAAACGCGCTTGCAGATCAGCTTGACCAGCCGCGCCTCCAGCGCCTCGCCGACGAGGTTGCGCCCCTCGCCCAGCGTGCCGACGATCTCCTCGAGCAGCCGCAGCGGGTCTTGGTCGCTGAGCGCGCTGGGCACGGCGCGCACGAGAAAGGTGTCGCCGCCGAAGGGCTCGACGCTAAAGCCGACGGCGTTGAGCTCGTCCAGATGCTGCTCGACCAGCCCGGCGGTTTCGCCGCCCGCGTGGAAGGTCAGCGGCTCGAGCAGCTGCTGCTGTGGCACGCCCGCTCCGTTTCCTGGGTCATTCTCATAGCGCGCGGCCATCAGCTTCTCGTAGAGAATGCGCTCGTGCGCCGCGTGCTGGTCGATCAGGTAGAGCCCTTCCGGCCCTTCGGTGATGATGTAGATTGCACCCACCTGGCCGACAACGCGCAGCGGCGGCAAATTGCGCGGCGTTTCCACGATTTTTTCCGGCGCCTGTTCCGCCGACGGCTCCTCTCCAGGAGATGACGCCGTTGGCAGCGGGGCCGTGGGCGAGGCGACGGTGGCTGGCTGAGCCGCTGGCGGTGACCAGAAGTCCAGCGGCTGCTGGGGCGGCTCGGCGGGGCTGGCGACGCGCGGCACGCTCCACGTGCCGTTGGACCACGCGGGGTTGTCGGCTGTGCCGCTGCGCCCGCCCGTGGCTTGGCCGCTGCTCGGCAGCACAAAGTCGGGCACGGGGGCGTTATCCACAATGGCGCGGCGAATTTCTTTTTGAATGGCGGTGAAGAGCTGGCGCTCGCTGTGCAGCCGCACCTCGCTCTTGCGCGGATGCACGTTCACGTCGACTTCGCCGGGGTCAACGTCAACAAAAATGGCCGCAATCGGCTGGCGGCCCACTTGCAGCAGCGTGTGGTAGGCCTGCACCACGGCGTAGCTCAGGTTGCGATCCTCGACGTGGCGGCGATTGATGAAGAGATCAATATAGCGGCGGTTGGCGCGGGTGAGGGTGGGAAGGCTAGCGTAGCCGGAGACGATGGGGGATTTTGGATTTACGATTTGCGATTTACGATTTTGGCCGCTGGACGGATCGTCCATAAAGGAAATTTCACTGTCGAGCGGATCGACGGCGTCGTTTGTGGCGAGGCGGGCGGTGCCAACGGGAACCATTTGCTTGGCGTTGTCCAGGCCGTAGAGTTTGACGAGCACGTCGAACAGGTCGCCCGTGCCGTTGGATTGGAAGACGAGCTTGCCGTCGTTGATCAGGCTAAAGCGGCGGTCGGGGTGGGCCAGGGCGGCGTGCTGGACGACGCTGCTGATGCGGCCCGCTTCGGTGGCGGGCTGTCGCAAAAATTTTTGGCGCGCGGGCACGTTGTAAAACAGATGTTCGACATTGACGACCGTGCCCTGTGGCGCACCCGCCCGCCCCTGCTGCACAATAACGCCGCCTTCGAGACGCGTGGTCGTGCCCGCCTGCTCGTCGCGGTGGCGGGTGGTCAACGTCGTGTGGGAGACGGCGGCGATGGCGTAGAGCGCCTCGCCGCGAAAGCCAAAGGTGGCGATGTGATCGAGATCGCTGGCCTGGCGCAGCTTGGAGGTGGCGTGGCGCTGAAAGGCCAGCTCAACTTCGCCTGCCCGAATGCCCGCGCCGTTATCGGTGACGCGCAGCAGCCGCTGGCCACCGTCGCGAATCTCGACGCGAATCTCCGTCGCGCCCGCATCGACGCTGTTTTCAAGCAGCTCTTTGGCCACGTTAGCGGGCCGCTCGACGACCTCGCCCGCCGCGATTTTAGCGGCCACGTCCGCCGCCAGCAGTTGGATAGACATGCAAGAATTATACCACAGCCCGCCATCGCCTGTCGCGTGGGGGCGCGTATCTAAATCGCGTGGTAAACGTCTAAGTGGGTGAGTGAAATACAGATCGGGCTCCGCAATTTGCGCTATAGTGGTTGCGCGCCGCGCAGATTCGCCCTCGACTGGCCGCGGTTTGTACTCTCTTCGCTATCGTTGAATACACTGAATTTAGAGGAGGAATCCATGTCCCATCTCGACCGATCCACGCCCCGCCTGCGTCGTTCACTGTTTACCCTGCTGTTTGTTGCCATCGTCGCGCTGGCTGGCGTAAACCTGCTGCCGAGCCACAGCGTCCGCGCGCAGAACGGAACCAACCCCACGCTGCCCAACGCCGGGATGACGCTCTACCTGCCAATTGTCTTTCACCAGCCAGAAGCCGATGGCGCGATTTTTGATCCAAAGTAGTGGGGCGATAGAAGAGACAGCGCTGCGTAGAAAAGCCCGGCTTCTCGGAAGAAGCCGGGCTTTTGTCGAATCTCTCTTGGAGCGCTACACAAAATCAAGCTGCTACTTCGTTTCGCCTGTTTCTTCCTGCTTCGCCGCCCCTTCGCTGCCGTTGAGCACGTACTCGCGCGCCTGCGGGTCGTTGGGCAGCACGTCGTAGACCCAGCGCACGGCGCGTTTCCACATGCTGCGTGCCGCGGCGGCGCGGTAGCTCGCCTCGCGCCGATAGTTTGTCCACCAGCCGGGTTCCGGCAGCTCCTTCACCGGCACGCTCCACTGAATTGCACATGCACCCCAGGTTAGCCCCGCGCCAAAGCCCACAAAAACCAAGTTGTCATCCGGCTCGATTTTGCCCGCCTCAATGGCCTCGCACAGCGCAATCGGAATCGAGGCCGTGCTGGTGTTGCCATATTTGTGGAGATTGACGAAGACCTTCTCGGACGGAATTTTGAGCTGGCGCAGCACGCTGTTCTGGATGATGCGCACGTTGGCCTGGTGCGGAATCACCAGATCGACATCATCCGTGCTGAGACCGACGCGATCGAGCACGCGTCGCGTGGCGTCCGCCATGACGCGCGTGGCAAAGCGAAAGACGGCCTTGCCGTCCATCTTCATGTAGTGATCGCCGTTGCTCACCGTTTCCAGGCTGGTCGGCTTGGCGCTGCCGCCGCCGGGGATGATCAGCGCGTTGCCGCCGGAGCCGTCGCTGCCCATTTCGCAGGCGAGGATGCCGCCCGGCACGTCGCTCGCGGCGACGAGCACCGCGCCCGCGCCGTCGCCAAAGAGCACGCAGGTGCCGCGGTCCGTCCAGTCCACCACCCGGCTCATCGTCTCTGCCCCGATAACGAGCACGTACTCGGCGTCGCCCGCCAGAATGTGGCCGCGCGCCATGCTCAGGCCGTAGACAAAGCCGGAGCAGGCCGCGCTCAGGTCAAACGCGCCCGCTTTGGTCGCGCCCAGGGCATCTTGGATGAGGCAGGCGGTGGCGGGGAAAATGTATTCGGGCGTGCTGGTGGCGCAGATGATGAGGTCGACTTTGTTGGCGGGTACGTCGGCCACGGCCAGCGCCTTGCGCGCGGCGGCAATCCCCAGCGAGGCCGACGTTTCCTTTGGGTCGGCGGCGACGTGGCGCTCTTCGATGCCCGTGCGCGTGCGGATCCACTCGTCGGTGGTGTCGACAATCTGCTCGAGATCGGCGTTGGTGATCACCTTCTCCGGCACGTCGTAGCCCCAGCCGACAATCTGGGCGTAGCGCGGGCGCACGGCCACCTGCAGCGCCTCGCTCAGGCTGCCGTTGAGCTCGTCCAAATCCATCGGCGGCCCCTCGCCATTGCCGTTGACGTGAACGTGTGGCCCCGTGCCGTTTGTATGGGGAAATTCCGGGTTATCGGAAGATTGCTTGGGCATCTTCGTTGCTCCGTCGTCAGGTTCAAATTCGTTTGTGCGCGCGGCGCTGCGCTCGTACGCAGTTGCAATTACCCCTCGTATCGGCGCAGCATCACCGTGGCGTTGTGGCCGCCAAAGCCAAAGCTGTTGCTCAACGCAACGCGCACGTCGGCCTTGGCGGCGCGGTTGGGTGTATAATCGAGGTCGCAATCGGGGTCGGGATGTTTGAGGTTGATTGTGGGCGGAATGTCGCCCGTTTGGATAGCCTTGGCGCAAAAAACCGTTTCCAGCACGCCCGTCGCGCCGAGCAAGTGGCCCGTCATGCTTTTGGTGCTGCTGACTTTGAGATTGTAGGCGTGTTCGCCCAGCACCTCTTTGATCGCCAGCGTCTCAATTTTGTCATTGAGCACGGTCGACGTGCCGTGGGCGTTGATGTAGTCGATGTCCTGGGGCTGCACGCCGTACTGTGCGGCCTTGCGCAGCGCCATCTTCATCGCACCGATGGCGCCCAGTCCCTCGGCGTGGGGAGCCGTCATGTCGTGGGCGTCGGCGGTATTGCCATAGCCGATAACTTCGGCATAAATCGTTGCGCCGCGCGCCTTGGCGTGGGCCTCCGTCTCCATCACCACCGTGGCTGCGCCCTCGCCCATCACAAAGCCGTCGCGCGTGGCGTCAAAGGGGCGGCAGGCCGTGGCCGGATTGTCGTTGCGCTGGCTCAGCGCGCCCGTCACGTCAAAGCCGCCGATGATCACTGGGTCCAGGCAAGCTTCCGAGCCGCCGACGATCATCACCTCGGCGTCGCCCCGCCGCAGCAGCTCGAAGCCCTCGCCGACGGCCGTCGTGCCGCTGGCGCAGGCGCTGAGGATGGCGTGATTGGGTCCGCGCAGGCCGTAATCGAGCGCAATTTTGCCGGAGGCGCTATCGGCCAGCATGTTGGTGATCAAGAAGGGGCTGATGCGGCGCAGCCCCTTCTCGTCCGCCACCTCTTTGTTTTCAACGATGCTCTTGACGCCGCCGATGCCCGTGCTCAAAATCACGCCGACGGCGTCGCGGTCCTCTTGCTCAAAATCCAGCCCGGATTGTTCGATGGCTTCCTTGCTCGCGGCCATCGCAAACTGAATATAAAGGTCGTAGCGACGCGCGTCCTTGCGGCTCATATACTCTTGCGGCTCAAAGCCGCTGACTTGACCAGCAAAGTTAGTGCGCAACTCGCTGGCATCGAAGCGATCCAGCTGGCGGACGCCGGAGCAGCCCGCCAGCAGCTTCTGCCACGTCTCGCTCACGTTGAGCGCCAGCGGCGTGATCATGCCCATGCCGGTGATGACGACGCGGGGGGGCGTTTGTTGGGTTGCCATGGTGAATCTCAACTTTGGTCGATGTAAAAATCTGATAAATGCTCTACAAAGCTGCATTATAAAGCGGATGACAGCTTTGTAAAGAAAACACGGGGGCGGGGGCAAAGTTGCGGTTTTGGCGGGGAAGCCAGGAAGAAATCAGCCGCGGATTGCGCGGATTACGCAGGTTTTTCAGGGTTGCCCTCAAATCAATCCGCGTAGTCCGCGCAATCCGCGACAAAAAATCAAATGCCAAAAATCGTCGTCATCCGCTGTTCTTCAACCAGTTCGCGCATGGTCTCTTTCTGCGGGCGCTCTTCAAAGCGGCTGGCGGCGTCGAGCACCAGGGGCAGCAGATCGATATCGCCCGCGGTGTTGAGGAAGATGTGCGGTCGACCGAGCACCCAGTGCACGGCGCGGTCGATGCTGGCCTGATCTTCGAGCGGCTGATACCAGGTGCTGCGGTTCTTGTCCGCTGTGCCCCAAGCGCCCCGCGCAATCGACTTGATCGTCTGCATGGCGACGTTGCGCTCCTGGCAGATCGCGCTCAACTCCTCAAAGTCTTCCATGTAGCGCGACTTGTTCTCGGCGATCCAGAAGTTGTAGGGCAGCAGCACCGAATCAAAGTCAAAGCGCTCCAGGCTGCGCTTGTGCATATCGGCAATCGTCCAGTTGTGGCCGGTGACGCCGATAAAGCGCACCAAGCCTTCGTCGCGCGCCTCGATCGCCGCCTCCAGCGCGCCTCGATCGCCCATGGCCTCGTCCCACTCGGCCGGGTGGTTGAGGCTGTGCAGCTGGATCAGGTCGACGTGGTCGACGCGCAGCCGTTCGAGCGAGCGGTGAATTTCGGCGCGGGCGTCCTCGTAGTTGCGCTCGCCGGTCTTGGTGGCCAGGAAAAACTGGTCGCGCAGGCCGCGATCCATCCAGGGGCCGATGCGCTCCTCGGCCTCGCCGTAGCTCGCGGCCACGTCGATGTGGTTGACGCCGTACTCCAGCAGCACGTCCAGCGTGCGGTCCGCCTCGGCCTGGGTCACGTTGCCGAGCGCGGCGGCGCCAAAGAGGGTGGCGCTGCTGTCGTGGCCGGTGCGGCCAAAGGGTCGGGTTTGAATTTGGGGCATGGGGTTCTCCGGGGTTGTTTACAGTTCAAGCCAATCTTGAACCGAGATGTCGAGTTGGCGCAGCATTGCGCGCAGTGTACCAATCGGAATATCACGACCGCCGTGAGCGGGGACGGGAATTTTGTGCTTTGTTTCGGGATGGCGCATAAAGATGTGCCGCCCGCCACCATAGGGGCCGTCGTACCCAAGCTGCCGCAGCTTTTTGATCGTTGTGCGCGAAGATTCCGGCTTGAGCCTAGGCATAAACGGGCTCTGCATCAACGAGGTAAGCGAGTTGATTGTCGTCGATGGCTGGAATTTCGTCACCAAAGCGCAGCGCCAGCACCAGCCACCCGTGAATCGCATCCTCCGCCATGATAGCCGCTTCGGCCCGTGTCTCGCCCCACGTTATACAGCCGGGCAGCACGGGCACTTCGACCGTCCAACCCTGATCCTCATTTTTACTATACTCGGCAAAGCTCAGCACCAAGCGCACATACTCGCTCCAAGACAAAGAATTCATTGTGCTCACCTGTCTTTCAATACTATCTAACCGCTGAGTTCAATCGCTGCTTGCCCGTTTGCAAATCAAGAAAAAGAATGTTATCGGCGAAATCAGTAACTTTTGCCTGCGCGCCATCCATAGAAACCTCGCTCACAATTTCATGGTGTCGATAGCGCCACCGCTCTTCGCCATTCGCCGCCACGTAAGCAATCGACAGCTCCCGACGCAGCAGCAAATCGCCGCTGGGCAGGGGAATTTTAGCCCAAATTGGCTCGCTGTACTTCGATTGTACCTCGTGACTGAACAAAGTCATAGCTGAACCAGCGAATAGTATTTACGGGAACGGCTCCGGTGACAATCACTGCCCAAACGCGACCGGTGGATTTCAGCCCCTAGCAGTTTGTTGGAGAGGCAAGTTTGGTACGCAGATTCACACGGATTTACACAGATTTTCGTTCATGTCCAGCTTCAAATCTGCGGTAATCTGTGCGAATCTGCGTACAATTCCTGCTATTGCGCTTCTCTCCGACAAGCTGCTAGGCAGTGACGGTCACCTTCTCTATCGCCTACCCCACCACCGCATACTTGTGCGGGCCAAAGTCCGCCTCGTAGAATTTTGAGACGGCGCGGCCGGGCGGCACCAGCTCGTTGACCGTGTGGCGATCCTCCTGCGTGATCTCGACGTCGAGCGCGCCCAGGTTGTCCTCGAGCTGCTCCATGGTGCGCGGGCCGATAATCGGGCTGGTGACGCCCGTCTGCTCCACCGTCCACTTGAGGGAGAACTGCGCCATCGTGCAGCCCTTCTCCTCCACCACCGGCTGCAAGCCCTCGACCACGTCGTAGAGCGCCTCTGTTTTGCGGGCGGCGAAGCGGTCGTTGCCCGAAACGTCGGCGTAGCGCGCGCCTTCGGGCGAGGGATTTTCGCGCGTGTACTTGCCCGTGAGCAGGCCACCGGCCAGCGGGCTCCACGGAATGGTGGCGATGCCGTAGGTCGTGCACATCGGCAGCAGGTCGCGCTCGATGCGGCGGTCCAGGATGTTGTAGGGCGGCTGCTCGCAGATAAAGCGGTTCAGCCCCAGCTCCTTGGCCACCCACAGCGCTTCCACAATTTGCCACGAGCCATACGTGCTCGTGCCGACGTAGCGCACCTTGCCGTCGCGAATCAGGTCGTCGAGCGCGCGCAGCGTCTCGTCGATGGGGATGTCGGACTGGGGGCGGTGGATTTGGTAGAGGTCAATGTAGTCCGTTTGCAAGCGCTTGAGCGAGGCCTCGCACTGCTGGATGATGTGGCGGCGGGAGTTGCCGCGCATGTTTGGGTCGTCATCGTCCATCACGCCGTGCACCTTCGTCGCCAGCACGATCTGGTCGCGCTTGCCGTTGCGCTGCAGCGCCGCGCCCGTCACTTCCTCGCTGCGACCGCGGCTGTAGACGTTGGCCGTGTCCAGAAAGTTGATGCCCGCGTCAATGGCGCGGTCGATGATGTCGTAGGAATCCTGCTCGGTTGTCTTGCCGCCAAACATCATGCAGCCCAAGCAGAGCGGGCTGACTTTGACGCCCGTGCGGCCAAGCGGTCGGTAATCCATGGGGAGTCTCCTTGGTGGAAGAGGGGTGGTGATTGGGTGAAGTGCGGAGGGGCAGAGTGGTGCGTGGTGCGTGAACTAGTTGAGCAACCGACTGGTAATTCTATCAGTTCACGCACCACGCACCACGCACCACCCAACTTCTGTAAAGCCGTTAAAATTTTCACACAAATCTTGAAACTTTCCCGCGCCTTCTCCGTAATGTTAGATGAGAACCCAATTTCAATCGGGAAGATTGCTCCGACTGCTCGCAATCGTGAGCGAGCGTCGACGATAAAGGAGAATGAAAGTGAATCAGAATCAATCGATGAACGACACAGTTGCGAACAGCACTGTCAACGACACTGTCAACGACACGCAGGCCGACGGCGCGCAGAGAGGTGATACCATCAACGTGACCAACGAGCCGAGCGGAGAATGGGAGACGCGCCAAGCGGACTTTGCGCAGGGTCGAGATGCGCGCCGCACGCTCTTCCGCCACCCCAGCGCCCGCGTGCTGGGCGGCGTCTGCAGCGGCATTGCGGACTACTTCAACTGGGACCCGGCGCTGGTGCGCATCCTGTGGGTCATCGCCGCGGTGGTGCTGGCGGGGGCAGGCGGGGCTGGCGTGTGGGCTTACGTGGCGCTGTGGCTGCTGCTGCCCGTGGGCACGCAGGCGACGGGCCAACTGAGTTCGCCCGCCATCTCGCTCAACGCGCGCAACCTCAACCGCACGGGCTACGTGCTGATCGGCCTGGGCGTGGTGCTGTTGCTGGGCCGCATCGGCGTGCTCAACGTGCTGTGGAGCGCATTGACGGGCGTGCTCGGCCTCGTCTTCTGGCCGGCGCTGCTGATCTTTGCGGGCATCCTGCTGCTCAGCCCGGAGGCGCGTCGCTCGTGGCGCGGCAACGCGCGGGGGGCGGGCCAGCGCTTTCGCCAGCGCGTGCGCAACCGCGATTGGTCGATGAAGCGCGACTGGTCGTCGAGCGAGCGCTCGTTTAACGGCGACAGCGTGCGCAGCAGCCTGCAGAATTTCCGCCAGAACCTGCCCCTGCGCCGCAGCAGCAGCGACCGCGTGCTCCTTGGCGTCAGCGGCGGCATTGCGCAACAGCTGGGCATTGACGCCAACATCGTGCGCATCGGCTGGGTGGTGGCGACCTTTGCCACGGCGGGCTTTGCCGCGCTCTTCTACCCGCTCGGCCTGCTGCTGCCGCAGGAGAACACTGTAACGGTCGAGCGCATCGACACCGAAGCGCAGGACGTGCAGGTTATCGACGGCACGGTGACGCGCGTCTAGCCACTCGGCGGCGCAGCTTGTCGAGAAAGGCGCGTTGCCGATGTCACATGACGAGCGCGCGTAGTCTAACGCGTATAATCTAAAGCGGGGCTCCTTTGCAGAAGCCCCGCTTTTTTGTCGTTACGCTGGCTTGCAGCGACAATAGCGTCTCAACCGCCGCCCCGTGGCTACCGTCGCTTGATCACGTCCGTAGTCACCGTCCGTAGTCACCGTCCGTAGTCACCGTCCGTAGTTACCGTCCGTCTTTACCGTCCCCGACGTACCCATTCATCATCCTCTATTCATCAATTCCCGGAAGGAATTCCCTATGCGAACACCCGTGATGGCAGGCAACTGGAAAATGAACAAGACGCCCGACGAAGCCGCCGCACTGGCGCAGTCTATCCGCGAGCAAGCGGCGGGGTATGGCAACGTCGACAAGGTCGTCTGCCCCACCTTTGTTTGTTTGGATGCAGTGAGCAGCGTGTTGGAGGGCAGTGACGTTTCGCTGGGCGCGCAAAATCTACACTGGGAGGCGAGCGGGGCCTACACGGGCGAAATCAGCGCGCCGATGCTGGCCGATTTAGTCGACTACGTGATCATTGGCCACAGCGAGCGGCGGCAATACTTTGGCGAAACCGACGACACCGTCAACAAAAAGATGCACGCCGCGCTGGGCGCGGGCCTCGCGCCGATTCTATGCGTGGGCGAGACGCTCGCCCAGAACGAATCCGGCGAGACGCAGAACATCGTCACCATGCAGATCGAGCAGGCGCTGGACGGGCTGAACGCTGAGCAGGTGCAGCAAAGCGTGATCGCCTACGAGCCGATCTGGGCGATTGGCACGGGCCGCGCCGCCACGGCGGAGCAGGCACAGGACGTTTGCGGCATGATTCGCCACATCGTCGAACATCTGCACGGTGAAGAGGCGGCGGCGCAAACGCAGATTCTCTACGGCGGCAGCACCAAGCCCGCCAACATCCGCGAAATCATGCAGCAGCCGGACATCGACGGCGCGCTGATCGGCGGCGCGGCGCTAGAGGCCGACAGCTACGGCGAAATGGTGAAGATCACGAGCGAGCTGTACAACGAGTAACCGGCCAAATCCGGACCCCAGGGGTTTCCGAAAATCCTTGGGGTCTTTTTATTTAGGAGAATCTTGTGTCTACCATTACCCGCGAGCCGTGCGACCACGGCGTGATTTTGTCCGGCAAGCACAGGAGCGACTCGGCCCCATCGCGGGCGGGGGACCAGGATCGGGCCGACGACGCGGGCAGCGCCAAGCCGTGGATTTTGGTGGCGACCATCGTCGGCTCGAGCATGGTCTTTATCAACGGCTCGACGGTCAACGTGGCCTTGCCCGCGCTGCAGTCGCAGCTCGGCGCAAGCGTGACGGACATCCAGTGGATCATCAACGCCTACTCGCTCTTCCTTGCCTCGCTGATTTTGCTCGGCGGTTCGCTCGGCGATCACTTTGGCCGCAAGCGCCTGTTTGTTATCGGCACGGTCGTCTTTACGCTGGCTTCTGTCTGGTGCGGCCTGGTCAACACGCCGCTCAACCTCATCATCGCGCGCGCCGCCCAGGGCATCGGCGGCGCGCTGTTGACGCCGGGGAGCCTGGCCATTATCAGCGCCTCGTTTGCGCAGAAGGAGCGCGGGCGGGCCATCGGCCTCTGGTCCGGCTTCTCGGCGCTGACCTCCGCCATTGGCCCGCTGCTGGGCGGCTGGCTGATCGACACCATTTCGTGGCGCTGGATTTTCTTTATCCACGTGCCGCTGGCCATCGTCGTGCTCTTCGTCACGCTGACGCGCGTGCCGGAAAGCCGCGACGAGGAAGTGAAGGGCGGGCTGGACTGGACGGGCGCGGCGCTGGCAACGCTCGGCCTCGGCGCGCTGACGTACGGCCTGATCCAGTGGAACAACAGCGGCCTGGGCAGCCCGCTCGTCTGGGGGACGCTGCTGGCGGGGGTGGCGCTGCTGATGGCGTTTATTTGGATCGAGTCGCGGCTGGAATCGCCGATGATTCCGCTCAATCTGTTCGAGTCCGGCACCTTTAGCGGCGCAAATCTGCTCACGCTGCTGCTCTACACGGCGCTGGGCGGCGCGCTCTTTTTTCTACCGCTCAATCTGCAGCAGGTTCAGGGCTACTCGGCAACGGCGGCGGGCGCGGCCCTGCTGCCCTTTATCCTGCTGATGTCGCTGCTTTCCAGCTGGACGGGCGGCCTGGTCGACTCGATTGGCGCTAAAATCCCGCTGACGGTGGGGCCGATCATTGCGGGTGCGGGCTTTTTCCTGATGTCGCTGCCGGGCATCGGCGGCTCCTACTGGACGACCTTTTTCCTGCCGCTCTTCGTGCTCGGCCTCGGCATGGCCGTCAGCGTCGCCCCGCTGACGACGGCTGTGATGGGCGCCGTACCAACTCATCTTGCGGGCACGGCTTCGGGCATCAACAACGCCGTCTCACGCGTGGCCAGCCTCCTTGCCATTGCTGTGCTGGGTATTGTGATGCTCTCGATCTTTAGCGGCAACCTGACGAGCGCGCTCGCCGCCAGCGACTTGCCCAGCGAAGCGCAGCAGCAGATCGAAAATCGCCGCACCGATCTCGCGGCGATTCAGCCACCAGAAAATCTGGACGAGCAGCAGGTTGAAGCAGCCAACCAGATTGTCGACGAATCGTTTTTGGCGGGCTTCCGCCTCGTCATGTATGTGGCGGCGGGGCTGGCGGTGGCGAGCGGCGGGGCAGCTTGGTTTTTAATCGACGACAGCGATATTGATGAGGACGACGAAGCCTCCTCGTAGCTGCGGCTTCGTCCGTAGTGGGGGGGCGCCCTCCCACTACGAACAAACTTCTCCCTCTCCAGCATCGCGCACAAACGTCCGCTTCACCAGCGTCTGCATCCGCTCGACATACTGCTCAATCGACCAGCCACACTGTACCGTCAGCTGTTCCCAATTCCGAATCGAGAGCAGCGTCCAAAAGAGCTCGGTGGCTTCCTCACGCGTCCACTCGGGCGCAAGCCGCTCCTCCTCGTCAAGTGTCTTGATCATCCTGCCGCAGCTTAGGCGAATGGCGTTCATGCGGTCGTCCCAAGCGGCGGCGGCATCCGCATCAACATCGTAGACGGCCAGCAGCGCCTTGGCAATCGCGTACACCTCCGCCGCATAATTCCCCCAAAATTCCACGTACGCCTCCATCTGCGCAACGGCGGTTGCCGCCGCGCGCCAGAGACCCAGGCGCTCGTCCAGATCACGCACCTGGTCAACGTAGCGAGCCGTAGCAATCAAAAGCTCCACCCGCGATTCAAAATGCAGGTAAACGGCCTGACGCGAGACGCCGGCCGCTTTGGCAATGTCTTGCATTCGGACGCTTTGATCGGGGTGTGCTTCCAACAGCTGCCACGTAGTTTCGAGAATTCGGTTGCGCGTTTCCATTTTGGTGCTTGACATGGCGTCAAGTATAGCGTATGCTTTACACGCTGTCAATTGACAGCGTGTAAAGCGAGCAGCAAAACTGACGGACCCACTCACAATTGGAGGCAAGATGAAGGTAGTGATCTTTGGCGCAACGGGCGGCACGGGCCGTCTGCTTGTCGAGCAGGCGCTGGCTCAAGGGCACGTCGTTACAGCATTTGTGCGCAACCCAGCAAAGCTAGATGTTGCAAACGCAAATTTGTGCGTCATCCGGGGCGATGTGCTGGATTTTGCTGCGGTGCAGGCGGCAGTGCAGGGTCAAGATGTCGTGCTTTGCGCATTGGGCACGTCGGCATCAAGCAGGGCGACCGTGCGGGCGGACGGCACGCGCAATATCATCCGCGCAATGGAGCAGGCCGGTACGCGGCGCTTGATCTGCCAAACCTCGATCGGTTACGGCGACAGCCGCGGTATCTTGCCGCTGCACATGAAGTATCTCGTCGTTCCGCTCATCCTACGCCACGCGTTCGCGGATCACGAGCTTCAAGAGCGGGAGATCAAGCAAAGCCAACTGGATTGGGTAATTGTTCGCCCCGGTAATTTGACAGACGGTGAACAGACCGGCGCGTATCGACACGGGTTTGCGCTCAACGACAAATCAATTAAGCTACGCGTTTCGCGTGCAGATGTGGCCGAGTTTATGCTAAAGCAGTTGACCGATGACGCATATCTTGGTCAAACGCCGGGCGTGTCGTACTGAGCAATCGCTGGCCTGCCAAGTTGTTGGCCCATCTCTACAAAAGGATTTCGCCATGCTCACCCTGGACAATCTGCTCTTTCCCTTAACCCTCTTTGCAGCGCTTGGCTGCGCCTTGATGGCCGGGCTCTTCTTCGCCTTCTCCGTCGCCGTGATGGACGCGCTCACCAGCCGACCGCCAGCCGAGGGCATCGCCGCCATGCAGGCCATCAACGTTGCCATTCTCAATCCCGTCTTTGGCGTGGTGTTCTTTGGCACAGCGGTAGCCTGCGTGCTGCTGGCGATCGCCGCCGCAGCGCGCCGCTTCCCCTCCGGCGCAACCCACGTGCTCCTCGGCTGCGCGCTCTACCTAATCGGCACCTTCCTGCTGACCGTGGTGATTCACGTGCCCCGCAACAACGCGTTGGCCGCGCTATCGCCCACCGCGTCTGGGAGCGCTGCGCTGTGGCTGGATTATGTTCCCACGTGGACGGCCTGGAATCACGTGCGCGCGGCGCTGTCGCTGGCGGCGACGGCCTCGTTCATTTTTGCGCTCCGTGGGTAGCGTCCCCGGCACGCGCTTCTGCTCTGTGTTCCGCCTCATCCGCGGTAAAAAATCTGTCCTTGACCTGACCAAATTAGGAGAAAGCGACGCAAAGATTCTTCACTGATCAGGCTTCGTCTGCCCGGTCGCTTCGGCGACCCGTTCAGAATGACATCTGGCCTCAAAGTGAGCGTTCCCACCTCGCCCACGCTTTTGACGCAGCATCGGGCCGGTGGTATGCTTCACGCGCACCTGCCCAACTCTGTCGCCCAAACGTGGGCGTTGCGAATTGCGTTGACAGCACAACCGCTGCGTTGGCCCGTTCCACCCCCCAAACCATGAAGCGCATCAATCCATCCGCCGCTCTCGTTCCCGCTCTCTCGATTCTCGCGCTCGGCGTGCTCACCTGGCCGGTATGGACGTGGCTGTGGCACGAGTGGATGGCGAACGACTACTACAGCCACGGCCTCCTGGTGCTGCCGGTGGCTGTATTTCTTGGCGTACAGCGCTTTCGCAACGACAAAGCGTTTGTCTGGCAGGCCGGGCGCAACAGCATCGGCGGCGCGATTTTGCTGGCCATCAGCCTCGTGCTCTTCCTCTACTTCCTCAACGACCGCGCGCTCTACCTCGCCGCCTTTGCCACCGTCGGCCTCATCGCCGGGCTGATTTGGACCTTTGGTGGATTGTCTGCGCTGCGGCGGCTGGCCTTTCCCGTGGCCTACCTGGTGCTGATGATTCCGCTGCCCATTGTCGAACGGGTAACGCTGCCGCTGGCGCTCTTTACGGGGGTCTGTTCCGGCGCACTGGTCAATCTGCTGGGCCTCAACATCAACATCGTCGGCAATTCCGTCTCGCTGCCAGATGCCAATTTGGTGATCGGGGCGCAGTGCAGCGGCATCAATTCGCTGATCGCGCTGATTGCGCTGACCACGCTGGCGGCCTATCTGCTCAACGGGCCGGCCTGGGGGCGCGTGCTGCTCGTGCTCTTGGCGATTCCGCTGGCGCTGGTCGGCAACATCCTGCGCGTGACAACGCTGCTGGTCGTCGCCCGCTCGTGGGGCGTGGACGCGGGCTTCACCTTTTACCACGATTATTCGGGGCCGATCTTCTTCGTCGTCGCGCTGCTGCTGCTGCTGCCCGCCGCGCGCGCGCTGCAGCTGCGCACGCTGCGCCTGGAGGTGATTTAAGTGGCGACCAACCGGCTCAACCTCGCCGTGCTGGCGCTGCTGATTGCGGGCGTCGCGCTGCTCTACACGCCGCGCATCGGCCTGCTCAACCAAGATCGCCCCGGCGTGGCGGCGGCGGACGGCTTTGTCTACGTCGCCGATCTCGACTTCTGGCAGCGCACCAATCGCGAAATTTCCGTCACCGTCAACACGCGGCTCGATCTCGATGCGCAGCTGGCCGCCGTGCCGCTGACGCTCGGTCGCTGGCAGGGCGAGGAGCGGCCCAACGACAATCAGGAGGTCGAAATTCTGCTGGAGCCGGAGCAGTACGTGCGCCGCCTCTACCAGCGCGACGACGGCCACTACATGTGGCTCTCGCTGATTGGCGGTCGCAGCTCGCAGCCCTTTCATCCGCCGGATATTTGTTATGACGCAGACGGCTGGCTCTTTGATTCCACATCATACCCCATCACTCTACCGGGTGGTGGTGAGGTGTATGGCCACTGGATGGAGGCCGAAAAACAGTTTGCGGACAAAGACGAACCGACGCGCCACGCCGTCTTTTACTTTTACCTCTTTCCCGATAAACAGCGCAGTCTTTCGGACGGCATCGTGCTGTTCAAGCTTACCTCCCACCTGCTCGATTCCACCGAAGAGACGCTCGCCCTTCACGAGGATTTTGTGCGCAATTTATTTTTGGCTGCACAGTAACCCAAGCCGCTCATGCTATTCTCAACGCCAATTACAGATGGATCTGCTTTGAATCAACGAAAACTCCAAGGGGCGTGGAGCCATCTTAGATTGTCATTCCCGCGTAGGTGGGAATTCATGTTTGACTCACGCATGGATTCCCGCCTACGCGGGAATGACAGAATTTGTTCGCTCTTGCTTGCCAGCATTCTTCTTTTGTTGATCTCCGCCTGCGCCGCACCCGCCGACACTGTCGACGCCCCTGACGTGACCGAAGCACAAATCGAGCGCGGCTCCTGCGGTGTCGAAAGCGTGGAGGCGGCGGGCGAGACGCTGACCGACGAAGCCGCCGTCGAGGCCGTGCTGCGGGCCGAAGGGGCGCGCGTGGTGGCGCAGGCGATCAATCCGCTGATGGGGCTGTGGGCCGAGGAGAGCCAGGTCGTCGACGCGGCGGGCACGCCAGACGACGAGAGCGACGACCAGCGCTGGCTCGGCGTCGACGCGATTCGCAACCGCTACGTGCGCGTTGTCTTTCCCGGCGCGCCCGCCGTTGCCCAGCCCGCCGACCTCGACGTCTCGTTCAGCGAAGAAAACGGTATGCCGCGCGCCGTCGTGCTGGCGACCACCCAAATTGGCGACGAGGTTTCGCCCGCCGGCGACCGCTGGACGCTCGTGCAGCAGGACGGCTGCTGGCTGATTGAAAGCCTGACCTACAATCTCGAAACCCCGTAACGCGAAGCACCGCTTCTCCCCACCCCCCGCGCCGTGGTCAACTTTGCCGCTCTGCTCTCCGTCCTGCTGCTCTGTGCGCTGGCGCTGCTGCTGCTGGCGTGGCTCAGCCAGCAAATCACCATCTATCTCCAAGTGCTCTTCTATCGGCTCACGCGGTCGGAAGAGTTGGCGTACATCGTCTACTTTCTACTTTTTCTACCGGGCGTCGTCGTACACGAGGGGGCGCACTGGGGCATGGCCAAGCTGCTGGGCTTGAAGACGGGCAAGTTTCGCGTCTGGCCCAAGCGACAGCGCAAGCACCTGCTGCTGGGCAGCGTCTCCGTGCAGAGCGGCGGCCCCTGGCGCGACAGCCTGGTCGGCATGGCTCCGCTGCTGGTGGGATCGCTGATTGTGGGCGCAATCGCCGGAACGGTCTTCGACGCCCAGGGAATTGCGCGATCGCTTGTGCGCGGCGAGTGGCGGCTGCTGGGCGCGGGGCTGCGCGCCATCCTCGCCCAGCCGGACGGCGCGCTCTGGCTCTACCTCACCTTCACCATCGCCAACGCGATGCTCCCCAGCGAACCGGATCGCGAGCCGATCAAGCCCGTGCTGCTCTATATCGGCGGCGGCGCGCTGCTCTACGTCTTGATCGGCCTGCCGCTAACAGCCGTCAACGCGGCGCTAAACGGCTTAGTGGGGCCGCTGGAGAATTTGTTTGGGGCGCTGCTCTTTGTGCTGCTTGTGGATGCGCTGGTCGCGCTGATTTTGTTTGGCGTGAATTGGGCGGTCGGGTCGGTGGTGCCGCTGGAGTAGTAATCGTGCTATCAAAGGGCATTGGCCCTCATCCCCAACCCTTCTCCCACGGTGGGAGAAGGGAGCCCATCTCGCCCATCTTCCACTCTGGAAGAGGGGCCGCGGGTGAGGGCGAGGCCGCAACTATCCACAAGTACCGCTGCAGATTTTTTTACGTGAGCCAAAAGATTCCCAACAAACAAACGAACCGCGACCGTCGTTTTGCGGATCGAGACTTCCCACAATCAGCCTACAATTATCGTCGCCCTTGCAGGCCGGTTTGCGGACTGAGCGGCGGCAGCTCGACGCCCGCGGTGGGCAGATCGGCGTTGATATTGTACCAGTGGGTGGGCATATCGCGCTGCGAGAGGGGAAAGCGGGTCGGGTCGCTCACGTCGGTCTCCGTATGATTGGATTTGGTGGATAATTGCATTATACGCGTAAGGGATTACCGGGCAAACAAAAAAGGGGGCGACAAATGTCGCCCCTTTTTTGCTACCAAATTGTGCTACCAGCCAGCGCCTAGTTCATGTGCGCCTGGATTTTGCTCACGAGCTGCGGCTTGGGCTGGAAACCGACGATGCGATCCACCGGCTCGCCATTCTTGAAGAGCAGCAGCGTCGGGATGCTCATCACGCCGTAAGCCATGGCGGTATTCTGATTCTCGTCGATATCGAGCTTGCCGATCACGAGGTCATCACCCATGTCGTTGGCAATTTCGTCCAGCACCGGCGCAATCATCTTGCACGGGCCACACCACTCGGCCCAGAAATCGACCAGCACGGGCTTGTCGGAATTGATAACCTTCTCTTCAAAGGTGCTGTCAGTCAGTTTAACGGGCGTACTCATAATGGTCTCCTCAATTGTAAAAATTTGCCTCGACGGCGGAATTAATGTTGCTATAGTTTGATCTGTAATTTACGGTCTACAATTTGTAGTTTACCACGCTCTCCACCTGGTTCCGTAGTGGGCACTACGAAAAGTATAGTACAGTATAGCAAAGTGGCTGTCAACTTCCCCTACTTGCTTGGGGTGCAATTGAGTTTGGGGGCAAGTTGTCGCCAAGGAGAAGCACCGGTGGACGGCCCGCCAGACCTCTCCCCCAATCCCTCTCCACAGCGGAGAGGGGGGCTTCACCCAATTCGTTGATCACGAACCTGCTTGGGGGAGAGGTCGGATTCCCCGCCGCCGCGGATTTGCCCCAAGCTGAAATACATCGCTTGCTTGTGTGCGTTCCACTTTGGGGGGACAAGCCGAAATACACTCTTTTTGCTTTCTTCTCGGAAGCATCTTCACCCGGGACAAGGCAGCTAATTGCCCAGCGACTGTTACCCACGCCACTTGAACTTTCCGCCCGCCCTGTTACAATCGACCGATGACAGAATCGACGGATGAGGCACAGCTGCTGGCGGTGGATCTGGGGCTGCGCACGGGGCTGGCGCTTTACGGGCGCGATGGTCGCCTGCGCTGGTATCGCTCTCAAAACTTTGGCAACCGTGCGCGGCTGAAGCGCGGCGCATACGGCCTGCTCAACGACCTGCCCAGCGTTGCCTGGATCGTGCTGGAAGGCGGCGGCGATTTAGCCACGGCCTGGCAGAGCGAAGCGCGACGCCGCGATCTGCGGCTCCGGCAAATCAGCGCCGAAACTTGGCGGCGCGCGCTGCTGCACCCGCGTCAGCAGCGCTCCGGCACGCGCGCCAAAGCCACCGCCGATGATCTCGCCCGCCGCGCGATTGCGTGGTCGGGCGCGCCGCGGCCCACGTCGCTGCGCCACGATGCGGCGGAGGCCATCTTGATTGGACTCTGGGCGGTGGTGTCAATTGGGTGGTTGAGCGAGCTGCCTGATTTATAGCTTGACAACAGGCGCTGGGCCACGGATGAACACGGGCTTTGCACACGGGTAATGCAGAACAGCTTTGGTTTTTGAGGTTTCGAGAGATTGTCAAAATGAGCCAGACAAGCAGCGGCTGAGCCCGTCGAGGCCAGAGCGAATCAACCCCCCGCAGACCTAAAGAGCCACAACTTTTAACTTAATCTGACTTATTCCAACCCAACCCATGGATATCTTTCGCACCAACTTGACGCCGACTGACGGGCAACCTCATCCCAACGGCACGACCAAACCCACCCGCCAAACAGATTTTCAAGCAGGTGACGACGTGCCCGAAGTCGCAATCATTGGCGCGGGGCCAATTGGGCTGGAGCTGGCGGTGGCGCTCAAGCGCGCGGGCGTGAATTACCTCCACTTTGATGCCAACCAAATTGGCCACGCGATGACGTGGTGGCCGCGCAACACCAACTTTTTTAGCACCACCGAGCGCCTGGCGATTGCGGGCGTGCCCATCCAGAACAACCACCAGCAGCGCATCACGGGCGAAGATTACTTGGCCTACCTGCGCGCCATCGTCGAGCAGTTCGATCTGCACGTGAGCGCCTTTGAGCCCGTCACGGCCATGGAGACCGTGGCGGACGGCTTTGCGCTGACGACCCAGCCGCGCACGGGTGAGCATCGCTATGCGGTGCGCAACGTCGTGCTGGCGATCGGCGACATGCACGGCCCCAACACGTTGGGAATCCCCGGCGAAGATTTGCCCCACGTGACCCACTACTTCCGCGACCCGCACGACTACTTCCGCCAGCGTCTGCTGATTGTCGGCGGCAAAAATTCGGCGGTGGAGGCGGCGCTGCGCTGCTGGCGCGCCGGCGCAGAGGTGACGCTGAGCTACCGCCGGGCCGAGTTCGACGAGCAGCGCGTCAAGGGCTGGCTGCTTCCCGATCTGAATGCGCAGATTGAGGCGGGCACGATTCACTTCCTGCCGCAGACCGTGCCCGCCACAATTACGCCGTCGCACGTCGTCCTGCGCTCGACGGACGAGAGCATCCCCGGGGACGATGCCACCTTCCAGCACGAAACGGACTTCGTCCTGCTCGCCACCGGCTTCCGCGGCGATCAGCGCTTGTTAGAGATGGCGGGTGTAGAGCTGGTCGGCGAAAACCGCGTGCCCACCTTTGATGAGGAAACGATGGAGACCAACGTCCCCGGTCTCTACCTCGCGGGCACGGTCACCGCGGGCATTCAGCAGCGCTACACGGTCTTCATCGAGAATTCGCACGAGCACGTGGGCAAAATCGTGCAGGCAATTACGGGGGAAGCGCCGGGGCCGCTGGGCACGATCGAAGCGCGCAACGTCGCGCTCGCCTTTGAGCAGTTTGAGGCGAATTAGGCGGTTTTCTCAAGAAACCGATCGAGCCGCGGCCAAAACGGGCGATGTCGCCACCGCAGGAGGCAATGGGGGTGGCGACGAGGCGGTTGGGGAGAGGGGGCGTGCTGGTCGAGGAAGGCTGTGAGATCAGGAGGTAGGCATGAGAGAAAAGGA
The DNA here is from genome assembly GCA_965213535.1 of Caldilineaceae bacterium. Lineage (GTDB taxonomy): Bacteria > Chloroflexota > Anaerolineae > Caldilineales > Caldilineaceae > JBCCFC01. The sequence goes on along the minus strand of OZ243888.1, from coordinate 6,304,677 downwards.
TTGTTCGTTGACGTACAAACGTTGAATCCATTATTTTTAAGGAGCAGAACCTGAACTTTCAATAATGGATTCAACCAGTAAGTATACATGTGTGCCTAATTCTTGAGGCCAGCGATCCTCTGGCCGAACATCTATCTGTCTAGCCCGCTCTATAGCTGTAGCTACGTGAGGAAGAAATGCGTCTACATCAAGATTACTTTTGCTGTATGCACCGACCATTTTAATAATTTCCACTTCAATAAATGTGCGGTTATTGCTGACTCGTCTGTTCTCAAACAGATTTTGCTGAGTGACGATATCATAAGCAGTAATATCTGATAGATGAAGCAAGAACCAAATTTCGATAGCCGGGTTGCTGATGGCTAACCGGATATTTTTCTGAAGACATATTCGAGCGGACGTCGCTCAACTCTGACTCCTTCCAACTGTCTACATCAATTACTACCCACAACTCATCATCTTCTTCTACCCGGTATTCATTTATCCATTCCTCAAGCTGACTCAGCACGTGTTTAGGTGAAGAGGCATTGTTATCCCTTTTCAACATTTTAACTTGTACTTTTGAACTCTGATAGTAACGCGGAGAAGCTAAAGCGGTAAAGTAAGACACGGCTGCTTTGGTATCCTCAGTAGCAATAATAATCAACCGTGCATCCCGCTCGGCGCTCTCTCGAATCAAAGGGCGTCTTTTTCTCGGCATTATCCCTTCACCCGTTCCATGTGCATCGAACTGCCAAAAATGGGAATTGCGCCATATCTTCCCTGAAGATAGCCTTTGCGAATATCTAGATCGTTGCGCGGTTTAAAAGCTTCTAAGGAATAGACCTCAGATGCACCAGATGGCGATTTTTCGACAAACCAGATCTCGTCGCGGCGTAGCAAAGACAAATCTAGAAGCGTCGACTCGTGAGTAGTAACAATCAACTGATTGCTCTGATTGGTCTCCAAGAAGCTTTGAATGTACTTGCGCACCAAATTCGGATGAAGACTCCGTTCCAGTTCGTCGATCACAAATACTTTGTCTTTTGCCCCATGCAGAATCGGAAAGAGATCGAACAGTCGCTGCGTTCCATCCGATTCTTCATGTAAATCGAAGAAGACTTCGCTGCCGCTGTCACTTCGACGTCGCGTACTGAGCATAGATGCTTTAAACTCATCCGTGCTATCAAGATGAAAAAGGTATCGATTGCCTTGAGGCCCTTCCAAGACTAAATGCTTAGTATCTTCTGAGTCTTTTTGATCGCTGTCGTCGGCACTCAGCATATTGACAATATCGTCCCTGAACTCTAATGGGATATTTAACGTGTCCAATTCGACTTCCCTCAAGCAGACTTCATTGATACCCGTGTTCATATTCTGCAGGAAACTGGTTAGCGCTTGAGTAAACTCTTGGTCTTTCTGAACCCCAGCAGGAATACCGGAGTAGCGAGACTCTGGAAAGACAATGGTTAACGTGCTGTAAAACCACTCATGAATTGCCTCAAGTGTGGCGATATTATTTTCCACAGCTTCGGTTAACAACAGCTGATTGGGTCGCGTGCCGCGGGCCACAAAATTTAGAAACTGTTCATCGGTTTCATTTCTCACAACGGCCTCGCCAAACGTTGCCTGCGTGATATCGCCCTCAGTTTTTCGTTCAAACAGCTTTGATTCGTCCTGCTTTGTGATTGTATACAGCCACTCTTCATGCACCTTCTGCTTGTCGATTACAAACCCGTAAGCGTAGGCTTGATCATTCAGCGCAAATTCAAATTCAAATTTAGAGGGCTCGCTACTTCGACCTTTTACGAGGCGGAACGCCTCAACAAATATTGGTTTTTTGGGGCGTGTGCCTTCAACGATGAGATCGCGTGCAAAGCTCATCGCCTTAACCAAATTAGATTTCCCCGACGCATTTGCTCCGTAAATTAACGCAATCTGCAGTGCGTCGATCCCATGCTCTTTCTCGTGCAAGATATGCTCCGGATGTTTTTGCATTGCGCCGGGGAGCATAGAAAACACAACCTCCTTATCAAACGATTTATAATTTTCTACAGAAAAGCGAATTAACATTCCCTGCCCCTTTCTCGTGATTTTTTCTCGCTATGATGCTAATATACACTGCTCGCACTGGTATTGCAAATGTATCTACAACTGGCGCGAGAAAAAATCACGCATAGAAGCAAGGGTAACTCGCTGAAAACTGGAAATGTTCCAGCCTAAAACTTCGGCTGCTCCACCACCCCCACCGTGTCCTTCCCCCGCAGAAAATCAAAGTCCACGCCGCCCGGCGCTTGCAAGACGTGCTGGGTGTAAAGCTGACGGTAGCCGCGCGTAAACGCCGGCTCCGGCGCTTGCCACTCGCTGCGACGGCGCTCCAGCTCATCCTCGTCCACGTGCAGATGGAGTCGTCGATTCGACCAGTCCAGCTCGATTTCGTCGCCGTCGCGCACGAGGGCGAGCGGGCCGCCGATCGCCGCTTCGGGGGCGACGTGGAGCACGATGGTGCCGTAGGCCGTGCCGCTCATGCGCGCGTCGGAGATGCGCACCATGTCGCGCACGCCCTGGCGCAGCAGCTTGTTGGGAATCGGCAGGTTGCCGATTTCCGGCATCCCCGGCCCGCCGACGGGTCCCGCGCCTTGCAGCACGAGAATGTCGTCCGCCGTCACGTCGAGGTCGGGGTCGTTGACGCGCGCGTTCACGTCCTCGATGCTCGTAAAGACAACGGCGCGACCGCGGTGGTGCAGCAGCTCCGGCGTGGCGGCGGCGTGCTTGATCACCGCGCCATCCGGGCAGAGGTTGCCGCGCAGCACGGCCAGCCCACCTTCGCTGTCGAGCGGCTCGTCGACGGTGCGGATCACGTCGGGGTCGTAGATTTGGGCCTCCTTCACATTCTCCGCGATTGACCTGCCGGTCACGGTGATGGCGTCGCCGTGGAGCAGCGGCAGCAGCTGCTTGAGCACGGCGGGGATGCCGCCCGCGTAGAAGAGCTGCTCCATCTGGTACTCGCCCGCGGGTCGCATGTTGGCGATCCAGGGCGTGCGCCCGCTGATCTCGTCAAAGAGCTCCAGCGGCAGCTCCACGCCCAAGCGCCCGGCAATGGCGGGCAGGTGCACGACGGCGTTGGTGCTGCCGCTGATTGCCGCCAGCAGCGTGATCGCGTTCTCAAACGCTTCACGTGTCATAATCTGCGACGGTCGCAGCCCCTCTTTGGCCAGCGCAACGGCGCGGCGACCGGTCGCCTCGGCCAAATGCAGGCGGCGCGAGTCGACGGCGGGGATGGCAGCGTTGCCGGGCAGCGCCATGCCCAGCGCTTCGGCCAGCGAGTTCATGGTCGAGGCCGTGCCCATCACCATGCAGTGGCCGGGGCTGCGCACAATGCCGTCCTCGATCTCCTTGTAGTCGGCGTCGCTGAGGTTGCCCGCGCGATATTCGTCCGTCAGCCGGCGGCAGTCGGTGCAGGCGCCGAGCGTCTGGCCGCGCCAGTTGCCGTTGAGCATGGGGCCGCCACCCAGTAGGATCGCGGGCAGATCGGCGCTGGCTGCGCCCATCAGCGCGGCGGGCGTCGTCTTATCGCAGCCGACGAGCAGCACCACCGAATCCATGGGCTGGGCGCGGATCATCTCCTCGGTGTCCATGGCGGCGAGGTTGCGGTAGAGCATCGAGGTGGGGCTGGTAAAGATTTCGCCGAGCGAGATGGTCGGGAATTCGAGCGGCAGCCCGCCCGCCTGCCACACGCCGCGCTTAACGGCCTCGGCCAGCTTGTCCAGGTGGCTGTTGCAGTTGTTCATCTCGCTGTAGGTGTTGCAGATGCCGATCACCGGACGCTCCAAATCCTGGTCGTCAAAGCCCATGGTTTTGGTAAAGGCCCGGTGGATAAAGGAGGCGATGTTTTTGCTGTGGAAGAAGTTGTCGCTGCGGGATTGACCGTTTTCAGAGGTGGACATAGAAAGACTCCAGAATTTTTTGGCCGCGGATTACGCAGATTGCGCGGATTTTTGGTTGGGTTGATTTTGTTTGAGGGCGGGCGATGTTGGACTATCAAAGAGCGCAGATCGTCGAGTGCGATGCACGGCATCCGGCGACGTGGCACTGCGATCAATGATTATGCCGTGCGTTGCACTCGGAAACGAACCAACTGGACAAGGCCTCACCCAAAGCGCGCCAGCTCAAAGGCCTCCGTCGACAGCGAAGCTTCGCCGTCAACGACCATTTCGCTGAGCAGCTTGCCCGCAATGGGCCCCAGGCAGAAGCCGTGGCCGCTAAAGCCCGTGCCCAGAAGATAGCCCTCCAGCCCCTCGACCGGGCCCAGCAGCGGCAGCTTATCCGGCGTGATCGCCAGCGTGCCGGACCAGACGCGCTCGAAGGGCACGCCCGCCAGCGCGGGGATCAGCTGTGGTGCGCGCGGCTGGAGATAAGCTAGTATATCCTCGTCATCGTATTGGGCAAAGGCGTGTTGGCGCTCGCCCGCGGCGGCCACGTGAACGCGCCCGGCGGCGTCGGGCCGGGCACAGGCGCCGACATCGTGGCTGGAGATAAATTCGGTGAAGGGCAGATGCACCGGCTGCGTCTGGCCGATGATGGTGACGGTCGGCTCAATGGGGATGTGCAGACCGAGGTCGCTGCCGAGCTGGGGCGTCCACGGGCCAGCCGCGTGGATCACGATGGGCGCGTCGATCTGCCAGCTGTCGTCATCACTGCTGGCGCCCACGTCGCGCGCGACAACGCCCGTCACGTGGCCGTTGCTGCGCGTGACCTCGACGACTTCGCTCTTCGTGTAAACGGTTGCGCCCAGGCGACGGGCGGCCTTGGCCAAGGCGGGCGCGACCAGCTTGGGGTTGGCGTTGCCATCCGTGGCGCAATACTTCGCGCCAACGAAGGTTTCGCCCAGCCAGGGCGCGCGATTGTAGAGCGTCTCCGCATCCCACACTTCAACGAGCAGCCCATCGGCCTGCTCGGCCTCGGCTTCGCGCTCCAGCTGGACCATGCGCGCGTCCGTGCTCGCCATGCGGATGTTGCCGCCCCGCCGATATTCCAGATCCGCCCCCAGCGCTTCGCTCAGCGTGGACCACAGCTCAATGCTGGCCATCGCCAGCGGGCGATCCGCCGCCTGGCGCGACTGGGCACGCACGCCGCCCGCGTTGCGACCGGAGGCCTCGGTGCCAATTTCGCCGCGCTCCAGCAGCGTCGCCCGCACGCCGCGCTTGGCCAGGTAGTAGGCCGCTGCACAGCCCACGATCCCCCCGCCGATGATGACAACGGGCGCTTCGCTCTTTCTAATAGTCATAGTCTCTCTTTTGATGGCAGTGATTTTTCAACGCGGAGGACGCGGGGGACGCGGAGAAGGGAAAACGTGTCGTTGTTCTCCGCGCGTTGCGGCCCCTGTGTTAAATTTTGATGTTCGTTAAGCTTACGCATTGCCCGCGTTGCGCAGGGCCTCGACCCCCGCCGCTGCGCTTTGCCCCAGTAGGCCAACGTCGCCGGTGGCGACGATAAATTGGAAGCCCTGCTGTGCCCGGCGCTGCGCGTCGTCGATGCCGCGCCCGGCGATGCCGGGAATTTTGCCCGTGTTGCGGCAGGCTTGGATGATTTGCTCCAGGGCGCGGGCGTGTTCGTCGCGCTCGTCCATCTGGCTGGGGTGGAAGCCAAGTGAGAAGGAGAGATCGGAGGGCCCGGTCCAGCAGCTGTCGACGCCCGACGTGGCGAGGATGGCCTCGGCATTTTCCACGGCCAGCGCGCTCTCGATCTGCACGGCCACGAAGAGCTGGTCGTCTATCCACTCGGCATAGTCAGCGCCGTGGGCCGACGCGCGCCCCCAGCCCCACGAGCGCGTGCCCGTCGGCGGGAAGCGGCAGGCGTCCGCGGCAGCTTTGGCCTGCTCCGGCGTATCGACCATGGGCACGATAATGCCCATCATCCCCTCATCCAGCAGGCGACCGATGAGCGTGTAGTCGTTGCGGGCGACGCGCGCCATGGGGACGGCGGGGTTGCCGTGCATGGCCGAGAGCGCGGCAATCGTCGAATCGTCGCCCCACGAGCCGTGCTGCCGATCCAGCAGCAGAAAGTCAACGCCGCTCTGGCTGAGCAGCTCGGCGACGCGCGGCGAGCCGAGACCCAGCGAGTAGCCAAAGGCGGGCTGCCCGTTCAACATTTTTTGTTTGGCCGTGTTGGTCTGCATAAGTCCTCCAAAAATTTGGTTTGAGTTTTGACTGTAAATGGAATTAAACGTGGTGCGTGGAGCGTGGTGCGTGTACCGGTACACGCACCACGCTCCACGCACCACGTTCTAGTTTATGCTACAAAAGCCAGCTCACCGATTCATTCCCCAATCCCCACCAGCTCGATCTCCTCCGAGCGGTGGCAGCTCACGAAGTGATCCGGCTGAATCTCGCGCAGGGCAGGCGTCTCCGTTTTGCAGCGGTCAACCGCGTATTTGCAGCGCGGGTGAAAGTAGCAGCCGCTCGGCGGATCGGCCGGATCGGCGACTTCGCCTTCGAGGATGATGCGCTCGGAGCGCAGGCGCGGGTCGGCCTTGGGCACGGCGGAGAGCAGCGCCTCGGTGTAGGGATGCTGCGGCGTCTGAAAGAGCCGCTTCGTCGCGGCGACCTCCACAATTTTGCCCACGTACATCACCGCCACGCGGTCGCTCACGTGTTTGACGACGCTCAAATCGTGGGCCACGAAGAGGTAGGAGAGCTCAAACTCCTCCTGCAGTTCCAGCAGCAGGTTGACGATCTGCGCCTGCACCGAAACGTCGAGCGCCGAGACGGGCTCGTCCGCCACGATCAGCGCGGGGTTAAGCGCCAGGGCGCGGGCAATGCCGATGCGCTGTCGCTGGCCGCCGCTAAAGGCGTGGGGATAGCGATTCATAAATTCGGGCGGCAGGCCCACCCGCATCAGCAAATCCTCCACGCGGTCGCGCCGCTCCGGCTGGCTGCCGATGCGGTTGACGAGCAGCGGCTCGGCGATGATGTCGTGGACGGTCATGCGCGGATTGAGCGAGGAGAAGGGGTCCTGGAAGATCATCTGCATCTGGCGGCGCACGGGCTTGAGCTCGCGCCTGGGCAGCGCCGCCACGTTGACCGTCGAGCCGTTGTTGCGAAAGCGAATCTCGCCCGCCGTGGGGTCGAGCGCGCGCAGGATGCAGCGCGAAGTCGTCGTCTTGCCGCAGCCGCTTTCGCCCACCAGCGAGAGCGTCTCGCCCGTGCGGATAAAGAAGTTCACATCGTCCACTGCGCGCACGTGGCCGACCACCCGCCGCAGCAGCCCGCGCCGGATCGGGAAGTACTTTTTAAGGTGGTTGACTTCGAGCAGGATATTTTCGGTCATGCGAGTTCCTGTCAGTTCGGACTTTCGCTTAAAATTCGGTTGTACCAAGCATGAAGGTCAGTTCGAGCTGAGGTAGTCTTGTCATTCCCGCGAACGCGGGAATCTATCTTGGTCGCCTGGATTCCCGCGTTCGCGGGAATGACAAATTCTGATGGTTCCACAGAATAGCGACTCTTCGTACCTTCATCTGGGCAACCTATCGTGGGTCACGTATGCTTCGCTATCTGACGATCTCAACGTAACCCAGCGGGCCAGAGAATTCCGAATCAGGTTGAGCCGACCATCCTTGTCACCTTGCAAAGGTGACCTACTGAACCCTACTGATGATACAGGAAACAGCTCACCAACTGCGACTCCCCTTCTGGCAGCAATTCCGGCTCGCGCGCATCGCAAATACCGGGCATAAAGTCCGGGCAGCGCGGGTGGAAGGGGCAGCCCGCCGGGCGATTGTAGGGGTGTGGAATCGCGCCGCGGATGGTCGAGAGCTTGGTGCGCGGCTCGGCCAGGATGCTGGGGATCGAGCGCAGCAGCGAGCGCGTGTAGGGGTGCTTGGGCGCGTGAAAAATATCGTCCACCGGCCCCTCCTCGACCACGCGACCGAGGTACATCACCACCACGTCGTCCGCCATTTCGGCGATCACGCCCATATCGTGGGTGATGAGGATGATGGCGAGGTCGCGCTCGGCCTGGAGCTGACGCAGCAGGTCCAACACCTGCGCTTGGGTGGTCACGTCGAGGGCGGTCGTCGGCTCGTCGGCGATCAGGATGTCCGGGTCGCTGGAAAGGGCCATGGCGATCATCACTCTCTGGCGCAGGCCGCCGCTGAGCTGGAACGAATATTCGTCGATGCGCCGCTCCGGGCGCGGAATGCCGACCTGCCGCAGCAGCTCAATCGCCTCCTGTCGCGCCTCCTTCTTGGTCACCTCCTTGTGCAGCCGAATCGCCTCGATGATCTGGTTGCCCACGGTGTGAAAGGCGCTAAACGAGGTCATCGGCTCCTGAAAAATCAGCGCGATCTGGTCGCCGCGGATTGAGCGCATGGCCCGGCTGTCCGGCTCCAGCTGCGCCAGATCGGTGATGTCGACCTGACCATTGCCCGTCGGCGTGTGCAGCAGGATTTCGCCGCTCTCGATCCGCCCGCCGCGGTCGACAATTTGCAGGATCGAGCGCGCCGTCACGCTCTTGCCACAGCCGCTCTCGCCGACCACGCCCAGCGTCCGCCCCGGAAAAACGTCGAAGCTGGCCCCGTCGACGGCGCGCACGATACCCTCGTCCTGGTGGAAGTAGGTGCGGAGATTTTTGACGGAGAGGATGGGTTGCATGGGTAAGCTGGAGAATAAGGTTGTAGACGAAGATTCGTGGTGCGTAGTGCGTGGTGCGTATACCGGTACACGCACCACGCACTACGCACCACGCGATCCTGTTTGTGTAAATTTTTTGTGCCTACCCATACGGGTCCGCCGCATCGCGCAGCCCATCGCCCAAGAAGTTAAACGCCAGCACGGCCAAAATCACCGGGACGGCGGGGAGCAGGAGCCAGGGCGAGATGGCGACGGCCTGGATGTTTTGCGCGTCCTTGAGCAGCACGCCCCAGCTGACGGCGGGCGGGCGCAGGCCGAGGCCCAGGAAGCTCAGCGCCGTCTCGGCGATGATCATGGCGGGCAGGGCCAGCGTGGTGGCGGCGATGATGTGGCTGAGAAAGGAGGGGACCATGTGGAAAAAGATGATGCGCAGCTGGCTGGCCCCCGCCAGCGCCGCCGCCGTCACAAAATCCTCTGAGCGTAAAGACAGAAAGCGCCCGCGCGTGACTCTCGCCAGCGTCGTCCAGCCGATTAGGCCCAGGATGAGCGTGATAAAAAAGTAGACGCGCGTGATCGGCCACTGGGGCGGCACGGCGGCGGCCAGGCCCATCCAGAGCGGAATGGTCGGAATCGAGCGCACGATTTCGATGATGCGCTGGATCACGTTGTCGATCACGCCGCCGTACAGCCCGGAGAGTCCACCGAGCGTAATGCCGAGCACGAGGCTCAGCGCCACGCCCGCCAGGCCGATGGTCATGGAGAGGCGGGTGGCGATCATGAGCCGCGAGAAGAGGTCGCGTCCCTGCAAATCCGTGCCGATTAGGAAGAGGCTCTCCTCGGCAATGGCGTCTTCGTCACCGGAGTTGACGCCGACTAGGTGGCGCGAGGTCGGAAAGAGGCCGAGGAGGTCGTACTCGTAGCCTTTGGCAAAGAGCGCGAGCGGCACTTTCTTGTCCGGATCGGGCTGGTAGACTTTTTTGAACGTGTTCGGATCGCGCTTGCCGGTGACGGCAAAGACGTGCGGGCGGAATTCGCCGTTGTCGAGCCAGTGGATCGGCTGCGGCGGCAGCAGCGACAGCTCCGCGTTGGAGAGACGCGGATCGGAGTAGGCAAAAAAGTCGGCGAAGAGCACGACGACATAGAACAACACAATCACCACCGCCGCGACGATGGCGAGCCGGTGCTTGCGAAAGCGCCACCACATCAGCTGCCACTGCGTCGCCACCGAGATGCGATCCGCCACGGTCGGCGTCTCGACCTGGGTCGGCGGCGGCGTCTGCGGTTTGGGTCTGGTCAGGGTTCCGACTGCTTCAGCCATGGATCAACTCCGCAAGAATCGTGCCGTCCGTCATTAACAATTCACCATTCACCGTTAACCATTTACCATTCCAATGCTGTTCGCAGCGGAGGCCGTTTGCTACACATGCGAACATTCAGCTTGGAAAGCCAAACCGAGACGAGATAGCATGTCATTCCCGCGAAGGCGGGAATCTATGGATCAAGTCACCTGTAACGCTTTGAATTCACGACGAAGCGGCAAATCGGACACCGTTTCCGTCGAGGCAAGAATTACTCGTAGGTCGCGCATGGATTCCCGCTTTCGCGCAATGGCGTTAAGTTAGCAATCTGGTTCCCACGCTCTGCGTGGGAGCCCAGCCGTGGACGCTCTGCGTCCAGAGGGGACGCAGAGCGTCCGGCAGAGCATTCCACGCAGAGCGTGGAACGAGTGCTCCTTAACTTAACGCCATTGCGCCTTCGCGGGCATGACAAGTTCTGACGGTTCCACAGAACTACGTTTTCCCGTTGGTCACATTCACCATTCACCACTCACCATTGTTACACACTGCCTTCCATCCCCAGCCGAATGCGCGGGTCGATCCACATCAAAATCAAATCCGAGACAAAGGTGCCAATGACCGTGAGCACGGCCAGCAGCAGCAGGATCGTGCCCGCCAGAAACAAGTCCTGGGCGATGAGGGCGCGGAAGAGCAGCGGGCCGACGGTCGGCAGGCTGAGCACGAGCGAGACGATGATGCTGCCGGAGACGATAAAGGGGAAGAGGTAGCCAATGGTGCTGGCAAAGGGGTTGAGCGCGGCGCGCACCGGGTACTTGAGGATCACGCGCGTCTCGGCGAGCCCTTTGGCGCGAGCGGTAACCACGTAGGGCTTGCGCAATTCGTCGAGCAGGTTGGCGCGCATGATGCGCACCACCTCGGCCATGCCCGCCAGCCCCAAAATAATCGCGGGCAGCGGTAGATGCTTCATCAAATCCCAAATTTTGGCCCAGCCCCAGGGGGCCAGGCGCATGTCGGGCGAGAAGAGACCGCCGATGCTTTCGGCGTTGAAGTATTTGAAGCTGACGTAAAGCACTACCAGCGCCAGCATAAAGTTGGGGATCGCAATGCCGATAAAGCCGATAAAGGTAAAGAGGTAGTCGCCGAGGGAGTACTGGCGCACGGCGGAGTAAATCCCAATTGGCAGCGCGAGCGCCCAGATAAAGATCACCGCCGCCAGCGACACGATCACCGTGAGCGTCATGCGGTCGCCGATGACTTCGCGCACGGGACGGTTGTACTCCATGGCCATGCCAAAGTTGCCCTGCAGCATCAGCCCCATCCACTTGGCGTACTGCACGTAGATCGGGCGATCCAGCCCATACTGCTGGCGCAGCGCATCCGCCTCCTCCACCGACAGCACCGTGCCCGTGCTCTGCAGCGAGGCAATGTACGCCGTCACAAAATCACCCGGCGGCAGCTGGATCACGATAAAGGAGATGACCGAGGCGGCCCAAATCGTGAGCAGCCCGGCGGCCAAGCGGCGGAGGATGTAGTTGAGCATGGCTTAAGTTTAGATTGGATGACCGTTCAACCGCTGATCGCTGGAGCGAATGTCTACATCATCGTATACTTCGGCCAGGGGCAAGTCGCACTTGACGGTCGGCAAACGAATCGTCTCCGACAGGAGAGCGACCTCTGAAAGCAGCCACAGGCCATCATCCCGACGAACGTAATGCTCAACGCGATGGCTGTCCTGCGCAATCAGCAGATACTCGGCAAGCGTCTCGATGGTGCGGTAGCGCTGAAACTTCAGGCCGCGGTCGAGCCGTTCGGTAGAGCTGGAGAGCACCTCGATAATCACGGCGGGATTTAACAAAACGTCGCGCTCTTCATCTTCCAGCAGCGGCTGATCGGTGATGACGGTTACGTCTGGATACGTGTGCATTCCCGTAGCCGGAATTTTCACGCGCATGTCGCTTGGATAAACCTTGCCCGCACGGCCGCGTAGCTGAGAACCCAGCGTAAAAATAACATTGCCGACAATCGTATTGTGTACTTCGGTCGCACCGACCATTTCGATAATCTGCCCGTTGATATATTCGTGCTTGGTCTCGCTGGCGCGCTCAAACGCCAGATATTCCTGTGGTGAAATCAGTTCAGCGACTGCTGCCATCTTTATACCTCCGCCAGAATAGAGCCATTCCCTGGCGACATCTTATCACCGGCGATTGGCGATATCAAGCGGTGAAAATTTTCCGAGCATTCACGACAACGTTTGCAACGCATTCACCTTTGATGTGATTTGCAAACCCACACAACGTTGGGGGTGAAGGAGCGCCCCAATGCACCCCCTCACCCGCTCCCCCTATCATGCTACTCGCCGCCGTTCCGGAAGAAGAAGGTCGACGGGCGCGAGATGTTGGGCGTCTGCCCGGCCTGGATGTTGAGCTGGCGATCTGGAATGTTGCCCAGGTTGTTCTTCGCCACGCGCACGCCCATAAAGGCGCCGGACTGCCCCACCGTGCCAATCGACCACACCTCATCGGTGATAATCTCCCAAATTTCCTGGCCGATTTCGACGCGCTCGTCCGGCGTGGACTGGAGCGCTTCGGTGAACAAATCCATCACCGCCAGCACGCTCTCGTCCGTCGGCTCGACGCCGCCTTCGCCGCCGGTGGAGTACCACGTGCCATAGCCGGGGCCCGTACCGGAGAGGTTGGTGACGGGCAGCGCGTGGTAGGGGTATAGGAAGAGTTCGTCCGTGCCGTCGTTCTGCCAGAAGAAGATTTGCAGCTGGTTGGAATCGCGCAGCTGGGTGTTGAGGCCGCGCTCCTGCTCCACAATGTTGGCAAAGATGCCGATGTCGGCCCAGTCCTCCTTGATCAGCTCGGCGATCTGCGGGTACTGGATAAAGGCGGGCACGGGGTTGAGCTCGATGGTGAGGCGCTCGCCGTTGTCCGTGCGCAGGCGGAAGCCATCGTCATCGGTTTCCGTTAGCCCAATTGAATCGAGCAGCTCGTTGGCCTGCTCCGGATCGTGAACCGACCAGAGGTCGCGGTATTCGGGGCCGGGGTTAAAGGGCGAGCTTTCGGCCACCACGGCGGAGCCGGACACGCCGATGCCGAGGAAGATGATCTCGTTGATCGAGTCGCGGTCGATGCCGAGCGAGAGCGCGCGCCGGAAGTCCACATTTTGCAGCCAGCGACCAATCTCTTCGTCCTCGCGGTAGCTCTGGTTGATCTGCAGCACGCCGTCCGCGCCGTGCTGCGCCGGATCGAGCGAGACGGTGTAGTTGCCGTCCTCGGCATTCTCCAGCAGCACGGGCAGATTGGCCAGCGAAATGTGGCGCGCCTGGTAGTCGTACTCGCCCGCAATCGCGCGAAGGTTAAGCACCTCCAGGTCCTCGGCCAGCGTCATCGAGATGCGGTCGATGTAGGGCAGCTGGTTGCCCGCGGTGTCGACGCCGTAATAGTACGGATTGCGCACGAGCACCCAGTTGTCGGTGGTAATCGGGTTCTCCGTCATCCAGGGCGTCAGCACCGGCAGCTCCGGGTTGCGCTGCCAGGTGTTCCTGTCGCGGAAGAGGTTGACCCAGTTGTCAAAGCCCGCCTCATCCACCGCGGCCTGCAGCGCATCGGCGTCGGCAAAGTCGGCGTGGAACTGCTCCACGTAATGAGCCGGGGCGTAGCCACCCAGCGAATTGTCACCAAAGATGGCGTGGCCACCAAAGACGTTGACGGAGCTGCCCAGCACTTCGAGAAAAAGGCTGTTGGCAAAGGGGAAGCTAAAGACCAGCGTGTAGTCGTCCGGCGCTTCAAGGGTGGCCCCTTCGTTGATGTTAAAGAAGGGCGAGGGCACGGGCACAAGCTCGTCGTTCTGATACATGTTCTCGTACCAGAACATCACGTCCGCCGTGGTAAAGGGCGCGCCGTCGGACCACTTGACGCCCTCGCGCAGGTTGACGGTGATCTGCGTGCCGTCCTCGCTGATCTCCCAGCTCTTGGCCAGATTGGGCACGACCTCGGGAAAATTTTCTGAATCCCAGAAGACAAAGCGGTCGCCGCCCGCCACGCGGTGGCCGTTCTGGCCATCCGCCGGGCCGGTGAAGCCGCGCCGCCAGGTGCCGCCGTAGACGCCGATCTCCTCGACGGGGCTGATCACGAGCAGATTCTCAATCGGGGGCAGCCGCTCTTCCAGCGGCGGCAGATCGCCCGCCTCGACCATCTCGGCGAGCATGGGGGCTTCGCTCAATTCGCTCGGAAACTCACTCTCGTCGGTGGTAATTTCCGGCCCTTCGAGCTCGCCGATCAGCGTGGAGCCGAGGGCGTCTTCCTCGTCCACGGCGGCATCTTCGTCCGTTGCGTCTTCGTCGGCAGCTTCCGCGCCGCCCTCCTCCACTACCTCGGCGTCCTCAACGGCCTCTTCGACCGCCGGGGCCGCGCCGCCACAGGCGGCCAGCAGCAGGGTAAACAGAACGAGTAGGCTAATCAGCAAGGCGGGCATGAACCTTCTGGAACGGGACTGGGGAGCAGACATAGATTCCTCCTGTGCAGGGTGGTCGGGTTGGATGAAGAAAGGCAGGATACAATTTAAGACCGAGGAAGCAACTCCGATCCGGAACAATCTGCTTTGCGACGTTTGTGTACTGTGCCGCGGCATTGGCGGGGGAGCGCCTGCCGCAGCGTCTTGGAAGATTGTGGTCGAAGTTACAGGAGGGAGCATATCACAAGGGGTGGGGAAAGTCAAAGGGGATTTTTTGAGGCGTACGCCCCAAATTTGAGGGTAAATTGTCATTTCGAAGCGCAGCGAGAAATCTTCACGCGGCTTACAGAACCGCTCTCGGCTTCTGCCGAGACGCTTCGTCTGCCATCTAAAAATTTCTCCCTGTCTGGTCTCGTTTGTTTCTTTTCAGGGGTAGACCCGCTCGAAATGACAGCAGTATCAATTCTAAGACGCACCCTTTTTGAGGAATGGGGTGCGGTTCCAGAATGTTGGTGAGGATTTCGGCACGGGCAGTAGATTTGTAAATTTTCAGTCCACCAGCGCTTGATAGGTGAGCACCTTGAGTTGTGCCTCAAGCGGATAGTGAAACACCGGCATAAACTGGGTCAGCACCAGACCGATGATGGCCTCTTGGGGGTCGATCCAGAAGTGGGTGCTGGCCGCACCGCCCCAGCCGTAGTTACCAATTGATTCGAAGCCCTGCGTCTTCGCCACATCGGTCACCACGTTGACGCCGAGCCCAAAGCCGCGACCGGCAATGGTCTCGACAAGCAGCGTCATGGGCAGCAGCCGCTGGGGGAGATGATTCCTGATCATCAGCGCCACCGTCTTGCGACCGAGTAGCCGCGTACCGTCCAGCTCGCCCCCGTTGAGCAACATCTGCGAAAAGCGCAGGTGATCGCGTGCGGTGGAGACCAGCCCGGCGCCGCCGGAAAAACTGCGGGGCGGCTCACGGAAATCGCCCAGAAACGGCGCACTGTTTCGCGCCAGACCGCCTGCTTCGGTCAGGTTGTACAGGGCGGTGAAGCGCTCGGCTTTCTTCGGCGGCACGTAAAAATTCGTGTCGCCCATGCCCAGCGGCTCGAACATACGCTCTTTCAGGAAATCGTCAAACGGCATGTCGGCCACAACTTCGACGAGGTGACCGAGCACGTCAGTGGCGATGCTGTAGCGCCAGGCGCTGCCCGGCTGATACATCAACGGCAGCCGTACCAGTTCGGCGACGATTTCCTGCAGCGACTTGTCGCGGCGAAACAGCCCGGCCTGCTCATAGAGGACGTCGAGCGGCGTGCCTTCGAGATCGTAGGCCAGCCCTGCCGTGTGCAGCATCAAATCGCGGATCGTCATCTCGCGCTCCAGGCCGAGCCGTTCGCCCGTTGGCTGTTCGGCGTCGGCCAACACGTTGAGCTGCTTGAAGCTGGGCATGAATTTGGAAACGGGGTCGTTGAGCAGGAAGCGGCCCTCCTCGTAGAGCATCATCGCCGCCACGTTGGTGATGGGCTTGGTCATCGAGTAAATGCGAAGAGGGCGTCGGCGCGCATAGGCTTTTGCGCTTCGATGTCCATTTGGCCGTAGGTTTCGAAGTGGGCAACTTCGCCTCGGCGCGCCACCAGCGTAATCAAGCCCGGCAGCTTCTGCTCGCCCACGTAGGCTTGCATCACGGGGCGAATGCGGTTTAGCCGTTTTGTCGAAAAGCCGGCCGATTCGGAAGTGATTGTCTTCATATTGCGCTGCTATTTCGTGCCAGGAACCAGGTCAAGCGGCGGCTCGCCCGCCAACACCCGCTTGATGTTGGCAAACGAACGCTGCACCAGGCCATTGACGCCGCGCCCGCTCGATCCCGCCGTGTGCGGCGTGACGATGACCTGAGGCAGGTCGGTAAAGGGGTTGCCGCCTGCTTCTTCTCGCTGAATTGTATCCAGGCCCGCACCGGCCAGATGGCCGCGCTCGACCGCTCTGCGCAGCGCCGCTTCATCGACCAGGCCGCCGCGCGAGACGTTGACCAGGAACGAGCCGCGCGGCATCAGCGCCAGCTGCTCGTCGCCGATCAGGCGGTGCGTCGCTTGGCTGAGGGGCAGGTGTAGGGAGACAATCTGCGAGGTGGCGAGCAGTTCGGACAGGGGTAGATAGGTCGCGCCGTACTGTTGCTCAAGCGCCGGATCGACGCGGCGGCGGGTGTGGTAGACGAGGCGCGAGCCAAAGGCGTGCAGCCGCTTGGCCACGGCCCGCCCCGTGTGGCCAAAGCCGACCAGCCCCACGGTGGCGCCAGCCAGATCGCCGATGCCCGCTTGGGCGAATTCCATCGGCGACCAATCACCGGAACGTGTGCTCTGCTCGGCGGCGACAAAGCGCTTGACCAGCGCCAGCATCAGCAGAAGCGCGTGCTCCGCCACCGCCTCGGCGTTGGCCCCCGGCGTGTACGCGACCGGGATGCCCGCTGCCGCCGCCGCGTCGAGGTCGACGTTTTCGTAGCCAACGCCGTTGCGCTGAATCAGGCGGACGCGCGGTGCCAGCGCCAGCAGCGCCGCATCGATGGGTCGATGCAGCACAAAGAGCACGTCCGCGTCGGCGGCGAGGCGCGCGAAGTCCTCGGTCGACAGCGTGGGGACGGCCTCGAAGCGGACGCCGTTGGGCAGCATGCGCTGGCCGATGTTGATAAAGGGCTGGGGGAGTGGGTCGGTGCAGAGGACTTTGGGCATTGGTTGCTCCTTCTTCATTCCCCGGCTACCCGCCCGGCAGCAGCTTCGACCAGTGGTTGTGCCGCGCCTTCCAGCCGTCCGCTTCTTTGATGTACACTGTGGTGAGTCGCCACGGCCCTTGCACCGTCGTGCCGTCGGGCGTTGCGATTGTGCCGTGCATGTAACCGGTGAGCAGTGCGGTGTCGCCCAATATCTCAACATCGACATGGCGCGGCGAAACATTGGGCGCGTAGCCCGCATCAAACTGCGCTTGCCAACTGGCCGCGTCCATGCTGATCTCATCATGCAAGCCGCCTAAGACGCCAAACAGACTGAGGGTTGAGGTAAAACATTCCACAAACGGCTCGGCATTTTGGCCGTTGAAGTGCTCAACGGCTTGATTCAGATTCGCCAAAACATCGGCTTTTGCGCTGTCGCTCATGAGGTTCTCCTTGATGGTTGAAGTGTTTAGGTACGTTCGGAGGCTACCCCACCAGCTCCCACAGCTCGCGTCGAACGCCATGATCTTCTAGCGCCAACCACTGGCGCATGAAATCCTTGCCGCCAGCGGAGGCCTGCCAATCAGCCCACACCTGCTCGCACTCGGCAAAATCTTCGAATTCTTGCTCGATAATGATCTGATTGAAGGGCGCGACGATGGGGAAGTAGATACGCATCGTCCGCTGCCGGTCGATAGAGTCGTGCTCGGTCAACAGCTGGCGGGCCTCGTCCATGCGGCCGCTTTTGACTTTGACAATACGACGTTCGACGATCATGGGTTGGGTCTCCTTTGCAGAATTGGTTTGTAGCAATACGGTTCAAATAAGCACAGTTGCGCGGTTGAGCACCACCGGCGGCGAATGTGGTTCGACAAGCTCACCAACCATTCGCCGCCTAAATCGCAAAGTGCGCTGAAGCGCACTGCATCACGCAAAGGCCAAACGGCGCTTCCCTGACAATATTGCCATAGCCGAAACCTTTATCAGGTCAATAGCTATACATCGCAACTACAGGTTTTCGTTGTTGCCCCGCTGCGTTGCTGTTGACTTCAAAGAAACCGATTGTCTCTTCTCCATCTCCATCAAAGCCTCTAGCCAATATCTGGTAAAAACCATTGCCATCGCTGTCATCCTCCCAAGTGACGACAAAACTGCCATTGCTGCGCATAGCGACAGAAGGTTTAGACTGCTGTCCATCTGCAATGGTATTCACAGTTATATCGGAAAATCTCTCGGTCCCGTTGGCGTTAAAGCCTCTTGCTAGAATCTGATAGATGCCGTTTCCATCTTGGTCATCTTCCCAGACAACGACAAAATTGCCGTTATCCTCCATCGCAATGTCAGGTTCTAGTTGTTCACCATCTGCAACGGTGTTAACTAGAATGTCAGAGAATCTTTCGGTTCCACTCGCATTAAAGCCACGGGCAAGAATTTGATAGAATTCGTTGCCGTCAGCGTCGTCTTCCCAGGCAACCACAAACTTACCGTTATCTTCCATTGCGATACTGGGATTTCGTTGTTCACCATCTGCGACGGTGTTAACTAAAATATCAGAGAATCTCTCGGTTCCATCCGCATTAAAGCCACGGGCAAGAATCTGGGAGAAACCATTGTCATCAGCGTCGTCTTCCCAAACAACTACGAACTTCCCATTGTCTTCCATTGCTATGTCAGGATTTCGTTGTTGTCCTTCAGATACTGTGTTGACAACAATGTCAGAGAATCTTTCAGTGCCATTGGCGTTAAAACCACGGGCAAGAATTTGATAGAAGCCGTTATCATCGGCATCATCCTCCCACACAACCACAAAATTACCATTATCTTCCATTGCTACAACGGGATTGCGCTGCTGGCCACTTGCATCCGAATTGACAACTGTCTCTGCAATTCTAGGCTCTCCGCTTGCAGAGAATCCTCCAACATAAATTTGATAGAAACCATTGCCGTCACGGTCATCCTCCCAAGCAACTACGAAATTGCCATTGTCTTCCATTGCTACAGTAGGCTTACGACGCTGTGCGCTTGATGAATCACCAGCCCCTACGGTGTGCATCGTCACATCTGCGAATGCCTGTTGCCCTGAATATCTAAAACCCCGTCCCACAATTTCATAACTGTTATCTTCATTGTTGTCATCTTCCCAGACAACTACGAATTCAGCATTTGACCGTGTTTCGCCATACAAAGCTCGCAACCCATTTTGGTCATCAGCTGTAAGTGCTCGTTGTGACCCCGTATATGATGGGAACATCAGCGCTCCGGGGGCAGTGGTATGGCCCAAGCCCAAAGCGTGCCCAATCTCGTGAGCAGCTACCGTGACCAAATCGATAGGCTGATTGTCGGTGGGCTGCAAATTGACACTCCATGTCTCACCTTCATCAAAAAACACTGAACCATGTGGAGGGAAAGAAGCACAGGCCA
This sequence comes from Caldilineaceae bacterium, assembly GCA_965213535.1. Taxonomy (GTDB): domain Bacteria; phylum Chloroflexota; class Anaerolineae; order Caldilineales; family Caldilineaceae; genus JBCCFC01. The sequence continues at coordinate 6,285,190 of OZ243888.1, read as the reverse complement.
GTACACCGTATTGAGTTCCGAAGGAACAACCAGAGATTGCACTACTTGCTGTCCAAGTTACCACAATGTTGGCTGCCGCTTCGGAATCTACCTCGGTAAACGTAAGAGGACTTCCATTGCCTGACCAAAGTGCAAATGCATTCCGTATCGCTGTGTCCTCTCCATTTTCACCAATGTCGGGAGTTCCATTGGCAATGAAGTAAGTTATATCCGTGTCATCCCAAGGGCGCTCTATAGTAAAAGCGTTTTCGCCACTTGGCAGGTTGTCATATAACACCTCGGTTGGGGCTTCAACAACTGTTGTAGGAGTGGCTGTTGGGACTTCAGTTGGCGTATCAGTGGGAACAGGGGTAGGTGTGTTAGCGGGAATGAGCGTTGGGGTCTCTGCAGGTAACGATGTCGGAGTGTCGGTAGGAGCTACCGGCTCTGTGCCTTCATTTCCGCTACTTACGATTGGCAAGTAAATGTTGCCGTCTTGCGCCGCAACTTCCGAATACAGAATTGCTGCACAAAACGTAAAGCAGAGCATCAGAAATGAGAACAACTTGAAGCGAGTTCCAAATTTGGACCACATGTTTTTCTCCTTGGTTTGGTTCTGTCAAACAGAGTGTGTAAACGAGATAAGAAAAAGAACGACAAGATAACAAAAACGTGAATGCGTGCGGGCAAGGCGAACGACGAGAGCGGGTCTCGCTATCGTTTTACTGCTTTCAAACCTAAACCGGCTTTTCAATCAGTCCCATCTGTCCAAGATCGGCCGTCAGCTTGTTGAGGGCGCCAACCAGTTGCGAGACCGTACTCGCCAGCGCTTCGTCTCCATCTTCATTCGGCGCACCACTGGCTCCGCCCCGTAAAGCCAAGCGTTGCGACATAATGGAGACGCGATGGAGACTGTAATGCCTGAATTCAGCAACTTCCGGTTATTCCGTTGCTGCTAATTCCAACTGCTGTAAACGTTCCAACAGTGGCTCAATATCGCGTGCAAGAACCACTCGTGAACCGGAATCACTGTTTGTCAGATTGCTCAGGAAAACACCCTCATCCTCCGCTCGGAATGACCAGACCAAGTCTTCATCATCAGCATCAATGTGCCGAAGAGCCACTTCTTGCGCCGCGGCGGTCGTAACGAGTGCCTCACCTGTTCGTGCAAACGCAGGTAGAAAGCGTCCGATCTCAGATGCACGACCGATATTCGAATTGTAGAGACTATTTTCGCTCTGAACGTTGATTTGTTCAGGGTTAAAATTCTCGAGCGAGATATTGCCTGTCACAACCATATCCGTTCCCGCTGCCACAATAATCCCCTGTTCGTACGATTCATTCCCGTTGCCGTAGCTAATGTTGTTCGCAATAATGCCGCGAGCGCTTCTCTCCCCGTTAATCAAAATTCCGATGCCTTGGTTATCAAACACCTGATTTGCGGTAACAATCGTGTTCATGACACCAGCGCCCTGCCCCAGCGCAATTCCCGCTTCCTTATTTTCGCTCACGACATTCCCGTGAACGGTCATGTGCCGAGTATGTTGGGCAGCGATTCCATGCCGACCTGATGTGTGGATGAAATTCTCCGAGACAACGATGCCAGTCCATGGAGCAGCCTCATTTAATTTAAGTTGAATGCCATTGTAACGGTTGCCGACTAGATGATTGCCGTGAATTCTCGTCCGGCTCACATCCTCAAAATCACCATATGGCTCGATGTCGATTGCACCGGCCTCGTAAGGCCTCGCACTATAGGCCTCTGTGTTAGCGCCCTCTGGAGGGATGACGCCCTTGTTGTTCTGACTCAGATAGTTGAACAGCAGCTGATTGTCGGCACCGCGAGTAATTGAAATGCCATTTCGCCCGTTGCCGATGATTGTGTTCCTGCAAACCATGTTGTTTGAAGAGCCACGGGCAGTGGGATCGCGGTTTGGATCAGAAGTACCGAGATAGATACCATCCAGAACGAAATCCTTAATAGTCAGGCCCTGTAGGACGCAGTAACTTGACCCACGAAGATTCACCGCGTGATAAATTCTTACATCTTCCGGATCGAAAAACTGCGTCGAGTCATCTGGTTTCCTCAGAAGTTCTTCACGATTCCCAACCAACCGCAGCGACTGAATCCTGATATTTTGATTCCCGGATGTCCAGTCTTTATTGGTGAACAGATTTCCCCGCTGGAGCTCTGCTACCGGCATGATAGGGATGAACTTGAGGATCGATGTGGGGCCGTCCCCGACAATGACAATGTTGGACGGAAGAAGTAGTTCACCGACTTGATACTCACCGGGTGGCACGTAGAGCACAGAACCAGCCGCTGCATCAATGGCCTCTTGAAAATGTGCGGTATTCTGGGCAGATGGACTCTCGACGCTTACACCGTAATCAAGAACGTTATGGACTGTCTTAACTCCTTTAAGGCTGCCGTTCTCTCGGTGCGCAACCAGCAAAAACTCATTGAGCGTCGCGCCCCAGTTGGGGTCGCCGTGTTGAGGTAGCCTGGGCATGATTTACTCCTTTGTCACAATTGGAAGAAACAGGCTGCGAATCGGATCGACTTCGGCGGGGTAGGTTCCCTCACCGTACACACCTTCTCCATATCCAAAACTGGTTTGAGCACCTGGATTGTTTTGCAGGGTCTTGGCCGCGGCTGGATAGGATGCAAATGCCGCTGAGACAATTGCCAGGTTGCGCGTCTGAGCGAGTAACTGTCGTCGGGTAATGTTGGGCAACTGAGCCTCCAATCTTTTTATCCAACCATCAAAGGGCCGCGGTTTGCTTCGTTTCGTGCAGCCCCTAACCACGCGGCGGGCTGTAAACCCCCGCCACCTCGCCCGCTCGCTTCATCGCGTCGATGCCCTCTTCGACGGTGAGCAGGGGCGTAACCGTCTGCCCGGTCACCGCGCCGCCAGCTCCCACGACCATCCCTGCGGCAAATCGATTGATATCGTCGGGGAATTCAGTAATAGCAACCAAATCGTACTCACCCGTGCAGTACCAGAGGTGAACAACGCGGCCACCGAGCTGCTCGCTCAACGCATTGAGCCGGTCGCGCGCATCGGCGGGGTTCTTCATCTGTGCCGCCCACGCTTCCGGGGTGTATTGCGCTTGCACCATGTACAGAGCCATATTCTTTCTCCTGGTTGGAATGGGTTTTTTGGGAAAGCTTATTTTGCGTTTGACGGCAGACGAGTCGCGGGCAGGGTCTCTCACCTCCCTGCCCGCTCATCCGTTTCTCTCGATGTCGGAGCTCGATGAAGGCCGCGATCAGCATAGCAGACGCGGCGTTCCAAAAGCGTTCCACGGCGCGTTCCACAGAGAGTTGATCCAGCGAATTCTTCGCTTCATGTGCTGCACGGAACGAGGCGGATTCTGCATCACCAAACGGGTGGCAAGGGCATACACTAAAATTGGTGCAGACAGATGGGCGGACCGCACTAAGCCCACCAACAGCGGGCGACGCAGCGGATTGCGACATGATGGCATAAACGCAGCTGACCAGAACAAACGTCGGACCATCAACAGTCAGCATAGCAAAGACATCGTTCCCAAAGCGCTCTACCGAGCGTTCCAACACGCTGGAAATGCGATAAAATTATAACCGCGAAAGCTCCTCCAGCAGCGATTGCGCCTCCTGCAAATCTGCCGTATCAAATCCTTCTGCAAACCACGTGTACACGGGCGACAGCAGCTCGCAGGCGGCCCGCCCCTTGCCCTGCCGCTGCCACAGGCGAGCGAGGCTCACGCTGGCGCGCAGCTCGAACGAGCGGGCCTGCTGCTTACGCGCAATGTCGAGCGCCTGCTGGAAGGCGCCTTCGACTTCTGCGGCGGGCTTACCCAGCTTGTGCAGGACTTCGCCGCGTAGCCGGGGAATTTCGGCGCTGACGAGCCGGTCGTCATTTTGGTCGGCCAAAGCGGACGCCTGATCCAGCAGCGACAGGCTCTCCTCAAAATCGCCGAGATGGAAGCGGATGTCGGCGAGCACGAGGTGGTAGAGGGGCAGCGCCAGCCGGGCCCCGATGGATTGCCAATCGGCCAGCCCGCGACGCGCCTCGTCCGCCCCCGCTTCTTTTTCCTTCGCCGTATTGCCCAGCAGCACGCGCGCCCAGCCGTGAAGAATCAGGCTGTGCGCCCAGTAGAGCGGCAGGTCGTAGCGCTCGCAGATGTCGATGGTCAGCTGCGTTTGGTGCAGCAGCTTTTCCGGCTCCCGCCGCAGATAGTAGACGGTCGCGCCGATGCCCATGACAAAGCTTTGGGTCATGGGGTTGGTCCCGCGCTGCACCTTCGCCAACCCCTGCTCCGCCCGCTGCGCCCCCTGATCCGGGTAACCGAGACACCATTCCACAATCGCGCTATCCCCGTACACGGTGAGGCCGGAATCGAAGACGAACAGGTCGGTACACGCCTCGCTATCCTCCGCGCGACAGATGGCCATGTTGCGCGCGGCGTGGCCCATCGCGGCCTGAAAGTCGCCCGCGAACATGCGGCTCTGAGCCAGCATAAACCGCGCACCCACTTCAAAATGTCGATTGTCCTCGCTCACTGCCAGAGCCAACAGCTGCTCACAGTATTGCTCGGCGCGCTGCATCTCGCCCATCGAGAGGTAGCTGGCCCACAGGTTGTGTAGACACCTTGCGCTAATCGCCGTCTCGTTCAGCAGCTGGCTCAACTCAAGGGCCCGGTGCAGCGCCGGTGCAATTCGCGGCTGCGAGTGAAGCGTGCCGAGCGTCAGCGCGAAACTCAAACCGTTTTGCAGCGCAAGCTCCCGCCGCAGTTCCTCTTCGGACGGCTGCTCGCTATTTTGCGGGTGGGGCAGCAACCGCAGCGCACGCTCGTAAAAGCGGGCCGCTTCGCGGAAGGCCTGCTGTGCAAGCGCCCCTTTTGCCGCCTCTTGGTAGCAGTCGATGGCCCGGTCCGGATGGCCGGCGTGCTCGTGGTGGTGACCGAGTTGGCCGCCGGGCGCCGTCGCCGGCAGCTGTTCCAGCGCCCCCGCCACGCGACCGTGCAGGAACCGTCGTCGCGCGCCGCTCGTCCCGTCGTAGGCGACTTCGCGCAGTCGGTCGTGGCTAAAGTCGTAGAGGGTTGCGCCCTGCTCACGCACAATGCGGCGCCGGAGCAGTTCGTCCAGCAGATGAGCCAGCGTCGCGTCGTCAAAATCACTCGCCGCGGAGAGAATGTCCAGCGTAAACGAGCGACCCACTACGGCGGTGAGGCGCACAAGCTGCTGTGCCAATTGGGATAGCTGGTTGAGCCGATGCTGGATGATGGCGTAATCTTTGCGCGGTGCGGCGGAGCGTGCGCCCAGCAAGTCTTCGTCTTGCGCGCGGATAGTCTCCACGATAAAGAGCGGATTGCCCTCGGAAGCAGCGATGACATGGCATTGCGATTCGGTATCCAGCGGGTGCGCAGCTATCTGCTGGGCCAGCGTTACGGTGTCGACTTCGTTTAGCGGCCCCAGTTCAATCTCGCGCAGCTGATCTTCACAACTCAAGCTCGTCAGCAGCTTATTCAGCGCATGGCCTTCATCAATCTCTTCAAGCCGCACGGTTCCCACCACAAGCAGCGGCGCACCGTCGTTGAAGCGCAGCAGGTAGTGCAAAAATTCCAGCGTGTCCCCATCACACCACTGCAAATCATCCAGCAGCAGGAGCAGCGGCTGGCTGTGGGCGGCAAAGGCACGGGCCAGCGCCTCGAATAAGCGCCGCCGCTTGCCCTGCTCGCTGAGAAATGGGGTCGTTTCGCCCGTTGGCGCATAAGCATCGCGCACAATGTGGGCAATCTCTGCCAGCCAAACATCGTCAAGATCGCTCCACGCCCGGCGCAGCGGCTCGGTCTCCAGCCATTTGACGATGGGGTCGTAGGGCAAGTCACCTTCGGCGTCGTAGGATCGCGCCCGTGCCGAGGCAATGCCCAGCCGCGTCGCCAAGGCCAGCAGCTCCTCGGCCAGCCGTGTTTTGCCAATGCCCGCCTCGCCCACAATGGCGACCATCTGCGCCCGCCCGCGCCGCGAGCGCTGCCAGACGGCGTGGAGCCGTTGCCACGCATCTTCGCGGCCCACAAGCGGCTCCGCATCCGCTCGCTCAAAGGTGGGTGGTGCGGTCGGCGCGTCTTCCTGTAAGAGCCGTTTGTGGAGGGCGCGCATTGCCGCGTCGGGATCGATGCCCAGCTCGTTTAGCAGCGTTTGGCGGCACTGTTCATAGACGTTGAGCGCGGCGGCCCGGTCGCCGTTGAGCGCGTGCAGCCGCATCAGCCGCCGGTAGGTGCCGTCGCGCAAATCGTCCTGGGCCAGCAGCCGCTGGGCGTAGCGAATGGCGGCTGGGTAGTCGCGCCCCGCCTCCAGCAGGTCGAGCAGCGCGATTAGGGCGTCCTCGTAGAGCTGCTCCAGCCGTCGCCGCTCTGATTCCAGCCATTCGCCATTGACAGTGGGCAGCAGTGGCCCGCTGTAGTGGTCAATCGCCTGCTGAAGACGATGCCGTCGAGCGGCGTCTCGCTGGCTCCGCTTGGCGGCCTCGATCGACTGTTCGAACTGCTCAACATCTAGCGTTGCAGGCGCGAGGGGCTTCCACTGCAGCAGCCCATCTTGGTCAAAAATCGGTGTCCGCTCCTCACACCAATGCTGTTTGAGCAGGCGGAGCAATCTGCGCAGATTAGTGCGAGCTTGCTTTTCCGTGCTGTTGGGCCAGAGGCAAAAGGCAATCTTCGCGCGGGGTTGGGGCGCGTGTCGATGCAGCAGCAGGTAGGCCAGCAGCCTTTGCTCGCGCGGCTTGAGCGGGGTGGCGGGCGCGTCCGGGCCGGAGAGGTGGAAGCCGCCGAGGAGTTGGATGTGGAGGGTGGGCATGGTTGATATCAGGAGGGTTCTATAATAATGGTTGCGTCCCAAACAAATTGCGATAACTTCGCGGAAATTGGCGCTATGACTAACGTGAAATTCGGCGCATTCTTCATCCAAGTTCGCGTGCTCACGTCGCTATCGCATCCAGTTTAAAGCGTTAGAAAGTAACAATTCAAGATGATGTTTTGTAGAAATGTTTTGTCAGCGCCGTAACTTTTTTGTTACAATGTGTTTACCTATACTTTAGCCATACTTTGGCTGTATGTTTTGTGTTGCGGTGTAGATGCGCTGCGCTCCGATTACCGGCGCACAGATTATACGGAGGGCTTCATGGCTGGCACAGCAAAAAAGACGTTTGCCAAGATATTGAAAAATTATCGAGTAACGAAATGTCGAAGCAGACCCAGCCAATCAGACATCTCGACCTGGTTGGGGTACAGTGCCAATGCGTATGGACAGTGGGAACGGAGTCGATCCGTGCCTGATCGCTCAACCCTGCTAAAAGTCATCAAAATCTTTTGGCTGCACGATGCGTTTGAGAGCCGGGAAGAAATCAGTCGCTTTCTGCATATCGCCGACGCTAATTTTGAATCCTTAACCGATGAGGAATTTCAGGACCTATCAAATCTAGACGGTAAGCTCATTGTGTTAGACGAGCGCTTTGAACTTCCACTGAAAAATTTGCCATTATCTGGTAGCGAACCGAAGCATGAATCCGATCCCATACCGAGAGATTCTGGCGATTCTCATCATAACGAAGAGCATGGGGAATCCACCTCAGTCAACGCGCTCGGTGATGCGGTTCAAAGCCAGCTGATTGAAGGGATCGATCCGTTTCTGCTTTGGGAAAGTGCTCGGCAAGATTACCGAAACGATTATTTCGAGCCAGCAGAGCGAAAGTACACAACGCTGATCGATTACTTCCCTGAATTTGAACAAATCGCCTGGGCATACTATGGCCGTGGGTTAAGTCGGCATCAATTGGGGAAGTATCGAGAAGCTATTGAAGATTTGGAGCGCACGATAGCGCTTATGCCAGAATATAAATGGTCACACTACGGCAGGGGACGTGCGTACTATGAACTGGCGGATGAAGCATATCGGCAAGCCGTAGAATTATTCTCCGCAGGTATCGAATCGTTTACCGAAACCATCCAGTTGGATGAAGATTACGGGTGGTCTTATTATTTTCGAGGGTTGAGCTACAAAGCGCTGCAAAAAGCAGACCTGTCTATCGCTGATTTCGAGCGTGCTTCTACAACGATTGACAAAATCAAAAAGCCAAAGGAAGCAGACGCGCTTCGAAGGCAACTTGAAGAGCAGCTAAAGATGTTGGAGACGGACGATGATTAATTCGCGTTCAAACCCTTCGCACAATAAAATTTGACGAGTCGCGGCAAATCACGGGCAGGGACTTTTAGTCCCCCGCCCGTCTTTCGTTTGTGTCGATGCAGGAGAGCTGCAAAATTCTGGATTAGTTTACCATTAGGGAGGTTGAATCGATAGGGGATTTACGGAGAAATCGAGGCAAAAAAGGGGAGAAAAAGTAGAAAAAAAGTAGATAGACCTCGCTCGTTAGTATCTCGCGGGCATTTTTCTTGCCCAACAGGCAAAAAGAGAAGTATACACGGATGGGAGGAACACGGGTAGAAGAAACTACTCTTCTCCCATCCGTGTTCTTTCCATCCGTGTATACTTCTTATTCTGGCTTGTCCAGGTTCGGACAGAAGGATCCATTATCGGGGGAGATTGTGGAAATTGAGGTTGCCGGGCATTCGATCAAGTTGGCTCCCATGCCTTGGCCCGGTTTGGAGAGCGCTTGGTGAACGCCTTAGCTTTTGTTCAGTTCACCTTTCCAGTTTGTCCACAATTTTTGCTCGAATCTTGCCGCCCGTCTTCGATTCAATGCCCAATTTCTTGCCGATGCTACCAACATGTTTTTTGACCGTGCTGACGGAGATATTCAGCTCTTTCGCCATCTCCGCGTTTGTAAGCGGTTCAGGAAGCAATTCGGCCACCTCTCGTTCCGCCCTCGTTAACGGTTCGCGCCGCCCGCTGCCGTTGGCCTTTACCGAGGCTGCTTGCTCAACGGCGGGCACTTCGTCTACGGCGGGCACTTCGTCTACGGCGGGCACTTCCTCAGCGACGGCTTCTGGCGCCGGCTTCAGCGTCACACTCGGTTGCGGGCGCCAAGCGTAGTACAGCAGCGCAACCACCACGACGCCGATGAAGAGCAAAGCGAGAATCGTGGGGCTCCCGTAGACAAAGATAAACAGCGTAAAGGCAGCAAAGGCAAGCGCAAGGCCATACAAGCCCGACGCGCTGGAGGGAAGTCGAATCGGCTTGGGCTGGACATTTTGCAGAGCGCCATCTTCCAGAACGGCGAATGCCTGGAAGGACATACCGGCGAACAGTAGCACAATGTCCACACCGTAGAAGAGACGGGGCAGGCTCTCAAAGCCGAGAAAGCCAATGCTCAAGCAGACGCCGCCAGCGTAATTCAAGCTGAAACCGGCTGCCAACCGGGCAAGCCCCCTTTCCCGGTAGTGCAAGTAGCCGCATGTAAAATTCAAGACGCTGAGACAACCCATGATAAAGATCAGGACAATCAGGCAGATAAACAGCGGGGGGTTTATTAAAACGGGTAGGATAGTATAAGCGCCACCATAGACCAGGGCGCTTGAGGCAAAGTAGGCGAAAGGCAAGCTATAGTTGTTGATGCGCTGTAAAATGGCCCATTTTTGCCCGGTCGGCACGGCGAGCCAACTCAGGTGGTAACCGGCCGCACCACCAATCGCAGCGGTGCGGCCAATAAAGTTGAGCACCCCTTGAAAAGGGTAAAGATCCGCCTTGAGCACCCATAAAACATAGTAAATCGCAATGCTCCACGCGCTCGCGGCGAGCAACAGTACGCCGATTCGCGAGGTTTTTATACTCATTAACCAAAGTCCAGTCCCCAGGGCGAGAAAGGCCATTGCAAATGATATAAACTCATTGATGTACTGCATTTATATCTACTGTTTTCTCTAGAGAAAATGAAAACATTGGGTTTTCTCGATTTGGGGGAGAGAGAAGAAAGTTTACACGGATGGGAGGAACGCGGATCTTTTTTATCTTATTCCCCCATCCCTGTTTTCCCTATCCGCGTACGCGAAAAAGCGGCTCGACATCCGCCATGATGGCGTCCAGCTCGCGCAGGTCACCGTCGTCCAAAACGGCCTTGGGCGAGCGGGAGAGGCTCGTCTCGAAAATGCCGCGTCGCTTGAAGACTTCCTTGTAGAGCGCCACGCCGTAGAGCCGCTCCATGTTGATCAGCGGCAGCAGCCGGTTGAACAGCTCGCGCGCGCCCTTCTCGTCGCCCGCTTCCAGCTTTTCCCAGATGTCGACGTGCACATCGGCGGCCTGCGAGGCGGGCATGTTGCCACACGCGCCCCGCCGATATTCGTTGAGCACGTGGACAGCGCCCTGGCCGCCAAAGACGCCGCGGCAGCTGTCGCCCGCGGCGGCCAGCGTCTCGCTGATGCGCTGCGGCTCGGGGAAGGTCTCCTCCTTGACGTACTGCACCCGCTCAAAATCGCGACACATGCGCGCCACCAGCTCGGACGACATCGGCGTGCCCACCGGCCCCATAAAATTCTGGATGATAATCGGCACGCTCAGCCCGTCCGACAGGGTGCGGTAGTAGTCGTAGCAGCCCTGCGCATCGGGGTGCAGAATGTGTGGCGGCATGAGCATGATAGAGTCCGCGCCCGCATCCTGCGCCCACCGGCTCAGCGCCAGCGTGGGCACGGCGTGGCCGGAGGTCGTGGTCGCGACGACGGGCACGCGCCCGTCCGTCTCGTCGATCACGATTTCGAGCCAGCGCTTGCGCTCATCGTCCGAGAGCGTGGCAAATTCGCTGGCGTTGGCCGGACCGACGAGGCCCTGCACGCCTGCCTCCACGCAAAAATCCACCTGGCGACGCAGGCTCTCTTCGTCTAGGGCATAGCTTTCGGTAAAGGGCGTGACCACAATCACAAAAATTCCGCGCCAGTTGTCCATGATTATTCTCCTTTGTAACGCGAAGCGCTGCTTCGCGAGGGACGAAGCAGCGCTTCGCGTTACGGTTGACAAAATTCCACCGCCATCCCTGCCAAAATCGACGCCAAATCGACGACCGACTGCACGTCTACCCACTCCTCCACCGAATGCAGACCCGCGCCAATCGGGCCGATTAGCACGCTGGGGATGCCCGCTTCGGCGAGCAGGGCGGCATCCGTCCAGAAGGTTGCGCCCATGTGCTGGGGTGGCGCGCCCAGTCGCGCCGTCGCCATGCGAGCGAGTGCTTGGACAACGGGCTCATCCTCGTTTACTTCAAAGGGCGCGCGTGAAAAGGTAGTTTGCAGGTCGGCCCGGAAATTATCGTCCAGGCTGGCGAGTTTGTCCAGCCGCTCTTGTATCTCCGCCTCGCAGCTTGCCGGCGATTCGCCCGGCACCGTGCGCCGCTCGACCTGCAGCGTACAGCGCGCGGGGTAGACGCTAACTTCGGTGCCGCCCGTGATGGTCGACGCGTGCAGCGAGGGTGGGCCAGCCAGCGGATGCGGTTCCCGCACGAGCAGCTCCTCACCCAGCGCTTCCAGCTCGACCAGCACGCGCCCCATGTGCGCAATCGCATCGATGCCCTCCCTGTAGCGGCTGCCGTGGGCCGCGCGCCCGTGGGTGGTGATTTCGTGCCAGCAGAAGCCGCGATGGGCGCGACAGATTTGCAAATCGGTCGGCTCCGTCACAATGGCGGCGTCGGCGCGGTAGTGGCGCACCAAATCTGCCATGCCCACGCTGAGCGCTTCTTCATCGGCGACGAAGGTGAGCAGCAGGTCGCCCGCCAGCCGAGCATCGGCGTTCTGCAACGCCTTGGCCGCGGCCAGCATGGCGGCGATGCTGGCCTTCATATCCTGGCTCCCCCGCCCGTAGAGCCGGCCGTTGCGCAGCTCGGCGCTAAACGGCGCGTCCATCCCCTCGACGCCGACCGTGTCCAGGTGCGCGTTGAGCAGCAGGGAACGCCCGCCGCCGCTGCCCCGCAGGATGCCGACGACGTTGACGCGTCGGTTGCTGCGTTCGTCCTGGAGATCGTGAACGGTCACGTCGAGGCCAAGCGTGCGCAGGGCGTCGGCAACGTAAGCGCCGATCTCTCCCTCGCCGGGGCTGCCCGGCGTTAGCAGTGGGTTGCGCGAATCGATGCGCACGAGGTCGGTGAGAATTTCGGCGAGGTAGGTCGAGTCGATGGGGACGAGAGGGTTCATGGGTTGTGGTGGGGTTGTTTGGATAGAAGATGGCCGAATGTGATCGTCGCGGCCCCTCATGTTGCGATATTACCGGTCGCGTCCGGGCCGTGATTGTCACGTTCTTCGACAGATGTCTCTCGTGTGCGCCAGCGCGGCCAAGCGTTGTTTAGCCTCGTTCCGCAATTCCGCCAGCGACGCCATTGGTAGCCCCACTTGCTCCACCAGAAAGCTGGCGGCCACGCTGCCGCGTAGCCCCGCTGCGCGCAAGCCGCCCGTCTCTACCCAGCCCACCAGAAAGCCGCCGCCGTAAGCGTTGCCCGCCCCCGTTACGTCGACCACGTTGGTCTCGACGGCGGGAACGCGTTCGGCTTTCCCCGTCGCCGCGTTGTGTACGAGCGAGCCGTCGCCGCCCAGCCGCAGGGTCACCACGCTTGCGCCCGCTTCGACCAAGCGGGACACGAGCGATTCCGGCTCGCCGGGGCCGACGAGCGATTCGGCCTCCCGGCGATTGGGGGAGAAAATATCGGTGGCGGTGAGCAGGGCGTGGAGGTCGGCGGGCGCGGGCGGGGCGGGCGCGGGGCGGAAGGGTTCGATGCTGACAATGGTTCCGTTGGCACGCAGGCGATAAAGCAGATCGAGCGGCGGCCGTTCGGGGTGGATGCCGAGGTGGACGCCGCGGGCGTGCGGGAACCCGTCGGCCAGCGCGTCGCGGGTGTGCGCCACCTGCGCAAAAATCGGCCCCGGCTCGACGCGCCACACCTGCGTGCGTCGCCCATCCTGCTCGTAGAGCTGCCACGCGCGCAAACTCGGCCCGTCGATGCGCCGCACGGCGCTGGTGTCAATACACAGCGCGTCCAGCCAATCCTGCACGCTCGCCGGGAAATCCGCCCCCACCACGCCCGACACGGCCACCTCGTCCGCCCACAGCTTCATCCCCAGCGCCGTCTGCGCCCCGCCGCCGCCGAGCACCCCCATGTGCGTGCAGCCATCGGGCAGCACGATGTCGTCGATGAGGAGGGAGAATGTGGTGAACATAGGGGTGAGTATTTGAATATTTGACGCGTGATGGCTGAAAGACGTGGTGGTTCTGCAAGGGTAACCAGAAATCGTTGTTCATCGGAGCCGTCAAATTTTGTCATGCCCGCTTGCGCGGGCATCCATGCTCGACCAGCGAGGCCAATGTTTTGCGACCGCAATCACGAGGCGGGAACCAACCGAGATTTGTCTCGAATAAGTGAAGTCTCACCGTAGTTGATCCACGGATTCCTGCCTGCGCAGGAATGACAGACGCTCTGGTCTCTGATTCAAATACTCACGCATCACACATCACTCTAGCGTCTCCCGCAGCATCGCCTTCCACCGACCCACGTCAATCGCCCAGCAGACCTCGACGTTCGGCTCGTTGTTCGTCACGTGCAGCTGGTCAACGACCGTCATGCCACGGGTCAACTCCTTGTCACAGGCTATGTCGACATAGTGCAGAGAGCGCGTCGCAATCGCTGGCTCCAGGGCGACGGCCATCGCAACGGGATCGGCGAGGGCGAGACCGTCTTCCTTTTGAATTTCCACCACGGCTTGCAGCGCGTGGCGGTTGCAGTCCATCGCGAGTTGGGCGCGCTCCGTGCCAAGATCGTAAATAGCCTGCATTTCATCCGCCTTGAGATTAGCCGCGCCCCGGCAGAGCTCCCAGCCGATCATCGTTAGCTTCATACCCGATTGGAAGACGATGCGCGCCGCTTCGGGATCGCACCAGATGTTGTACTCGGCGGCGGGCGTTACGTTGCCGACGGTGCAGGCCGCGCCGCCCATCACGTAGCAGTGCCGTACCCACTCGGCCAAGCGCGGCTCGCGACGCAGCGCCACGGCAATGTTGGTCAGCGGCCCCAGCGTCACCAGCGTGATCTCGCCCGGCGCTTCGCCGAAGCGCCGGATCAGCTCGTCCACGGCGTGGCCGTCGGCGACAGGGGTCGAGGGGGCGGGGTAGTGCATGTTGCCCATGCCGTCGTCGCCGTGGAACCAGTCCGCGTGGGCCGTGGGGCGCAGCAGCGGACGGTCACAGCCGTTGTAGACGGGCGGCGCATCGAAGTCGAGCTCGCGCGCGGCCACGTCAAGCGTGTAGCGCGCGTTGAGGCTCGCCTGCGCCAGCGGCACGTTGCCGTAGACCACGGTAATTGCGTCGACCGTCACGTCCGGATAGGCCAGCGCCATGAGGATAGCTACCGCATCATCGGAGGCGGTGTCGGTGTCGATGATGAATTTGCGGCTCAAGTGCGTTTGCTCCCTTTCAAAATTAGCGCTTTAACATTGGATAGAACGCAAGAAATTGGACGCGGATTTTTGGTGGCGACGGATGGCGGGTCGTCAAGCAGGTGTAAAGAAACGGGCTGGTGGAGTCGAGCCATGATCGTCTTGTCATGCCCATGAAAATGGGAATCCAGGCGCGACCAAGATGGATTCCCGTTTTCACGGGAATGACAAGTTTTGACGCCTCCACCGGCCTTCGTTGCCTCTGAGCGTTTCTTGATAACGAAGCAGACGAACTATGCAGAATTTGGAAACAATCCGCGTACCTCCGCGTATTTCCGCGTCCCAAAAATCTCTTGAGATTTGTCTGTTCAATTCTTGCCGATCCGCTCCTTGTACAGCGCCAACAACTTCTCCGACTCCACCTCCACGCAGACGTTCACCTCCGGCAGATTCGACCACGCGTTGAGCTCGTAGCCCTCGCCGCGCCGCCGATCCAGCAGCGTCTGCCCCGCGCCAACGCCTTCCGTAAGCACGCGCACGGGGCCGCGGATCGTGCCGAACAAGGTGGGGTCGATCACGTAGGCGATGGCGGAGGGATCGTGGGTGTGGATGGCCTGCATGTTGTGGTAGCGCTCGTGAAATTGCTGATAGAAGCGCGTGGCTTGCCACACAAAATCGCCAAAGGGCGAGCCGCGCAGCGAGGCCAGGTAATCCTGGCTCATCACCGTCTGCATCGTCACGTCCAAGCCGACCATGGTGACGGGCCAGGGCGCGCCAAAAACGCGATCCGCCGCGTGTGGATCGTGGTGGATGTTGGCCTCCGCCGCCGGGTTGACATTGCCGTTGACCGTCGCCGCGCCGCCCATGACGACGACCTCGGCCACGTGTTTGGCGATGCGCGGCTCCAGCGCGAGCGCAAGCGCGATATTCGTCAACGGCCCCACGGGCACGAGCGTGATTTCGCCGGGCCGCGCCATGATCGTCTCGACGATAAACTGCGCCGCCGAGCCATCAGCGGGCTGGCGCAACGAGGCGGGCAGCGGCGTTTCCACGTCGCCAAAGCCATCTGCGCCGTGGACAAAATCGGCGACGTACTCCAGCGGCACGTGCAGCGGGCGATCCGCGCCGGGGGCGACGGGGATATCCGCGCGACCAGCAAAGTCGAGCAGGCGCAGCGCGTTTCGGGTAGCTGTTGCGGTGTGGACGTTGCCAAAAATTGTGGTGAGGCCGACCACATCAATTTCGGGCGAGGCGAGTGCAAAGAGCAGCGCCATCGCGTCGTCCACGCCGGGGTCGGTGTCGAAGAGAATTGGTTTGGTCATAGTTTTTCAACGCAAAGTTTGGAGGTTAGCTACCAATTTTAACGCGGAGACGCAAAGGTGCGAGAAGGCCCGGCAAACGAACCAACTCCCTTGCGTCTCCGCGCTTGGTATGCTGGAGATGCAGCGCCGCACTCTGCGTCTTTCCGTTAAGTTTTACGGGTGCAGTGATTATTGATAGATTTGCTCCACCTCGGCCCGCGTCGGCACGTTGCGACCGCCGCCCAATTTTTGCACCGCTGCCGCCCCCACGGCGTTGGCCCAGCGCGCGCACTCGGCGAGCGATTCGCCGCGCAGCGTGGCGCCAATAAAGGCGGCGGCGAAGCAGTCGCCCGCCGCGGCGGTGTCGACGACGGGGACGGGAAAGCCCGGCGCGTCGATGATTTTTTGTGGTTCGCTGCCTTCGCTGGGCTCGCGGTTCTGGGCTCCGTTGAAGGACCAAATTTCGCAGCCCGCCGCCCCCTTCTTGAGCACCACGCGCCGCGGCCCCAGCGCGAGCAGGCCAGCCACGGTTCCCCCCGCGTTTCCGGGCAGCAGCGTGATTTCGTCCTCGGTGAGCAGCAGCGTATCCGTGTGGGCCAGCGTTTCTTGCAGAAGCGCAGTCGGCGCGTCGGCGACAAGCGGGCCCGCATCAAAGAAGACGGGCACGTCGACGGAGCGAGCCAGCGCCAGCGCCTCGCGCGTGAGCTGCTGCAGGTGAGGTTCACAGAGCGTGTAACCCGCGACAAAAAGCGCGCCTGCGCGTTCGATCAGCGCGCGGTCCGCTTCGTCTAGCGCAACGAGATCGGCCCGCCCGCTGTGGCCGAGAAAAACGTGCTTGCCCTGCTGATCCACCAGCGTCAGCACCAGCGTCGACGTGCCGCTGTGGCGCACGCGAGTGAGGTCGACGCCTTCGTCGCGCAGAATCTCCGTCGCCTGCCGCCCCCACGCGTCGTTGCCCAGCACGCCGATGGCGGCCATGGGCTGGCCGAGCCGCGCGCCCGCGACCAGGAAATTGCCCGCGCCGCCCGGCTCCACGTGCAGCGCGTCGACAAGCTGATGCTGGTTGGCGACAACGGGCAGCGTTTCGATGGTGGCGACAAAATCAACAACCAGATCGCCGAGCGCGACGATGGGCTTCACGGGTTCGACCACGATTTGATTTGGCGACGCGCCCACGCCGCAGCTTCATCCCCCAGCGGTACATCGGATGGCTCGTCGTAGTTGAGCAGCAGATCGTAGCCGATGGAATCGTACACATCGGTAAAGGCCGCTTGCAGATCGAGCACCACGTCCTCGTCGCCGGGCAGCAGGGGGACGCCGATGCGCGGCAGGGGCTGATCAAGGGCGATGGCCCACACGTCGGTCAGCGGTCGCTTTTGCGCGCGGCTGAGGAAGAGGAAGTAGAGCGCGGCTGGTAGCGTTTCACGCATGGGCACGCGATGGCCCCGACGCAGCAGGTCGATTTCGAGCAGGTGCGCCCGGCTGGCGAGAATTTCTTCGCGCCGCTCGACATACTCTCGGTAGCCGCGACCGCGCTTGTTCGCAGGCGAGAGCAACTCAATAACGGTGACGAGTTGTCGCTGGGCCGTATCGCGAATCTCAATCCAACGTTGCGGCACATCTCGCGCGACAACGGTCGGGATTTGGACGGTGGGTTCAAGCACAGCAACAGGCGCTGCCTGGCTGATCCCGGCGGTCGACTCTCGTTCGGCAATCCCAACGTCCGGGTAGACGTCTCGTCGCCCGCTGCCGTTCTGGGTCGAGATGGCAAGCTCCTGCCCGCTGTCAAGCTCGTGCCCGCTATCAAGAACAAATCGCTTCTCGACCAACGCTGTGTAGCGCGGGCGCAATTGAGGTGCAAGCTGCCGCGAGATCGACACAATCAATTGCGAGTGAAAACTGCCCCACTCGCTGCCCTCAAGATAGGGATCCATGCCCGGAAATGGCGATGGCATCTGTTGCCTCCTTTCACAAAATCAATCCAACCAATCAATTATTTCTACGGATTATACACCTGAATGCGGCTTTCGGGTACGCGCTGCGACAGCCGCCCCATCGCGGCGTTGACCTGTGCGAAAATCTCCGCCTTGTCCAGCGTCAGCAGCTCGCGCTCGCGCATGAGCACGCGGCCGTTGACAACGGTCGTGCGCACATCGCTGGGGCGGGCGTTGTAGACGAGGCTGGCGGGGAGGTTGTGCAGCGGCTGGTGGTGCGATTGGGCAACGTCGACGAGGATCACGTCGGCGAGAAAGCCGGGGGCGAGCTGACCAATGCGATCGGCGAGGCCGACGACGCGGGCGCTGCCGCGGAAGGCAATGTCGAGCGCGTCGGCAATGGGCAGGACTGTGGGATCGCGCGTTTCGTGCTTTTGGAGCATGGGCAGCAGGCGCAGACTTTCCCACACGTCCATCGTGTTGTTGCTGGCCGCGCCGTCCGTCCCCAGCCCCACGGCGACGCCCGCCGCGCGCAGCGCCGGGATCGGCGTCAGCCCCATGCCAAGCTTGAGATAGGTCTTTGGGCAGTGCGCCACGCCCACGTGATCGGCATACTGGCCCAGCAGCTCAACATCCTGCGGTAGCAGCCCGCAGCCGTGGGCGATGATCGTGGGGCCGTCCAAAATGCCGGTCTGTTCGAGCACCTGGATTGGCGTCTGCCCGCGTTGTTCGAGCGAGGCGCGCGTCTGGCCGATTTCCTCGGCGGCGTGGATGTGGATACCAACGCCGAGTCGCTGTGCGTGGGCGACGGCGGCCCGCAGGAAATCGTCGCCGCAGGTATAAGGCGCGTGCGGCGCCATCCAGGTGGTGATGCGGCCGTTCGCCGCCCCCCGCCACTGCTGCGCGAAGGCCGCCGAAGCATCGAGCGCGCTGTGATCGGCGTCGCCAAAGACCGCCCAGCCCAGCGCCGCCCGCGTCCCCGCCTGCTCCACGGCCTCGCCAATGCGATCCACGTGAAAATAGTGGTCAGCCACGGTGGTCACGCCCGCCTCAATCATCTCGACGAGACCCAGCATCATGCCCCAGTAGACATCGTCGGCGGTGAGGTTGCTCTCCAGCGGCCAGATAAAGTCGTTGAACCAGCGCGCAATCGGCACGTCCTCGGCCAGGCCGCGGAAGAGCACCATCGGCACGTGCGCATGCGTGTTGATCAACCCCGGCAGCGCGACCTGGCCCGTCGCGTCGATGACTTCGCGGGCGTCGAGCGCGGCGTCGGTCGGCTGGACGGCGCTGATCGCGCTGCCGTCGATCAGGAGATCGTGGTGGTGGAGAATTTGCGGGCCGTCGTCGCCAAAGGTGAGGACGTGGCCGTTGCGAAGGATGAGGTCGTGCATAAAGTTTTTTATCCACGAAGAGCACGAAGGTTCACGAAGGAAGAACGTTGACCCTCTTCCTTCGTGCTCTTCGTGTCCTTCGTGGATCACCTATTCTGGATGATCGCCTCCGCCTCGATCTCGACGAGCATCCGCGGCTCGATCAGGCGGCTGACTTCGACCAGCGTGGCCGCGGGGCGCACGTCGCGGAAGAATTCGCCGTGCGCGCGACCAACGGCCTCCCAGTCGTCGATGTTGGTGACGAACATCCGCGTGCGCACCACATCGGCCAGCGACGCGCCCGCTTCGTCTAGCGCGGCCTCGATGTTGCGCAACGCCTGCACGGCCTGCGCGTACGCATCACCCACGCCGACGAGTTCGCCGCTGGCGTCCGTCGCCGTCGTGCCCGCGACGTGGACGGTGTTGCCCACGCGCACGGCCCGCGAGTAGCCGACAATCGATTCCCAGAGTGCGCCGGAGGCAATGAGTCGGCGGTTCATTACCTGTCACCTATCAGCATGAGATGGTTTGTTTAGGTGTTGTGGTTGAGTAAAAGAGAGTTCTTCATGCAGTATTGCATTCTTAAACTCCTCATACTTATCTTTATCAGCCTCAAAAAACTGGTCCAACTCAGATTTTAGGTCATATGGATAATGCTTTGCAGAAAACGTGTTTTTAATTCCTTTAGCTACTACGTAGTCAATCTCATATTTGGCAAGATAGAACAAAATCAGTTCTGTGTTTGCATTTGCCCA
Organism: Caldilineaceae bacterium; assembly: GCA_965213535.1. Taxonomy (GTDB): domain Bacteria; phylum Chloroflexota; class Anaerolineae; order Caldilineales; family Caldilineaceae; genus JBCCFC01. The sequence continues at coordinate 6,265,502 of OZ243888.1, read as the reverse complement.
ATTCCAATCATTTAGATGCTCGTTCTCAAAAACTACTTTTTTGTAAACATCAAAAAAGCCGTTTTCTTTTAGCAAATCAATACATAGAGTCTTTGCATCTGCAGAAAAGGGGTGACCTGATTTTATGGCATTTTCATGAGCTTCTTCTATCCGTGATTCAGGAATCAATTTATTTCGTAGAAGAGAACAATACAAAGGAGAATCGTCCGATTTAGATGTGAATAGGTCTTGATGCCATAATTTGCGAATAAATGACTTATCTTCTGCGAAAAACTGAATTCTATTTGGGTGCTCTCTAAGAAGTGCTAATAATAATTTCTCATGCAACTTCAAAAAGTTTATAAGTGCTTGAACAATGACGTCGTCATTAACATTCAAAATGCCGTTGATCAAGCGCGTTATATCTTCTATGTTTTGGTATCTCCCAAACTTTCGAGCTGCCTTATCGACTTCTTCAAAAAAGGTGGGTAGTTCGGCTCGCTCAATAGCAGAAGGTAACTGTTTGACAACATAAGAATAGTCCGCTCCTGCTGGAGTTTGGCTACGGTCAAACAAAATACGGATTTCGCCAAGAAGGCTTTCTTTGCTTCCATTCACAAGGCACTTTGCAAGATTGGATTGAATAAAGAGCCAGAAAGCTTCTACATGAGCAAAATCGATCTTATTATCTTTAGAATGGGCACAATCGTTTCTTCTGTTTTTCCAGTATGTGAGTTGATTACGAACATCTTCGGACAATCGGAAAATAGGACCTGGATTTTTCATTTGCAGAGCGTCATATGCTTGATTATCCCACTTGTCATCGTCGCGAAGATTACTCTGAATGGTTTTCCAATACGTATCTGAAACGTTTGCCGGTTGTTTAGCAGTGAGTATTCGGTTTCTGATAACAGTTTGAAAACCAATATATGAGAACAATAGAGCAGCTCTGTACGCAGATGCTTTGTAGCAAAGCACCGCCTCTTCAAATAGGCTTTCTGCTTCTGTCCCAAATAATTGGGATTTGATCCAGTTTTCAAATTGAATACGCATATTATTGATGGCCTCGATTCAGGCAAAACTAGCCTCTATCTCAAGCACTTCTTCGTTTGCATAAATTTCGCGCTCGACTTCTGCCGAGTGCAAACGGTAATAGGCCCAGACGTTCGTTAAATTTTCTGCCTGTAGCGTGGGATAGGCCGCAAGCAGCTCGGCATCGCTCAACCCAAGCTGCTGAAAGCGCACCAGTGTCCACACGGGAATGCGCGTGCCGCTAACGCGCGCGGCGCCACCGCAGATACCGGGCGTGCGATCAATGCCGGGGATAATCCCGCTGAGATCGCGGGCAATCCGTTCAAGCAGCTGTACTTTTTCAGTTGGCGTCATCGCGGGCAGAAGCTGCTCCGCTTGTTGTAAGGCGGTCATGGATAGATGCTATCAAGCAAATTGCAGTGTGCTGGAGGAAGGCTGTGGAGAGAGCAGCCATTTACTAAAATGTTCAATCATGATGCCGGTTGCAGTTGTCTCATCTGCGGCATCAAAGCCAACGTAAGCATATGTATCAATGTCGGTCCAGACGCTATCCACTGGCTGACCGTAAAAATAGACGATCAGTGAATCGCTCTTTGCATCAAAATGAACCCACAGCTCTTCTGGATTCACGGTTTCTGGCAGGTACTGCCTCACGGCTGCGGGGATGGCGATGACTGCCATACGATTTGCTCTCCCTTCTTCAAGCGGCTTGCTCGATAAGCCGTCACCACTTCATTTGCCTCCACAACCGCCTTGATCCAGCGGCGAGGCGTCTTCTGATACAACCTGTAGTATATCAGGCGCTCTCCGTCGGCGTCTCGCGCGATAAAGCTTGGTTGCTTTATCGTTTCACCGATAATTTCCGGCTCAGATATTTTGGGGTGAGCAATAAGAATATGAAACGTAAAGCACGCAGCCGTCAAAATTACCTGTCGCCCCTGTGGATCGGTAACCGTAAAGAGTATCTCTTCTGGTAAACGGCTCACGTCTTCACTCACGTCCATTGATCTCCGCCAGCACCGCGCGCCGCTCCTCGCCCAGCGCGAGCCAGCGGTCGTAGCGCACTTCGAGCACCTTGCTCGTCTGCCAGAAGGCTTCGACGGAGAGGTGCTGGCAGCCTTCGCCCAGCCACCACTCCCGCGTCATCAGCGGGTGCATAGCAACGAGCGCGGGATCGTGGACGGGCACGATGGCGGGCTAAAGCAGTAGCCGGGCGATTCGACGCCGCGAATTTGCAGCACGTGGTCGCCGCGAAAGCCGCGCGCCCGCGGCAGGCGCCGCAGCTTCCCGCTGCTCAAATCCGTCAGCTCGACCTCCTCCTCCGCTGTCTCGGTCACATTCGGCCACGTCGGATCGTCCACCAGTTCGGCGATCACGCGGCGCACGGCGATGTCCTGGTAGTGGTTGGCCCTGGTGTGCGGCTGGTGATATTCGTGGTCGTGGACGTTGTCGGGCTGGGTGTCGTAGACGTTGCCGCAGGTCGAGACGAGAAAGTCGACGAGGGCGGGCTGGCCGTGCAGGAAGACGCGATAGCTCTGCTCATATTCGCGCAGGGCCGCCTGCTCGGAGACGATGCGCCCGCGCACGTAGTGGCCGATGCGCCAGCCCTCCGCGCCAAAGCGCTCGTCCATCGCCGCGCGGCGCTGCCGCTTCTTGGGGCCGACGTAGCCCGGCACGCCGACGGCGATCCAGGTGCGTCCCAGGGCGTCTTGCTGGGACGGGTCGAGCCGTTGAGACCAGTTGTGGCGGGTGATGGTGTTCATGGCTTGAGTATATCACAAATGCGCAAGGGCCATTTCATACAGCCCTCGCGCCACCGCCTCAAAATCATACGCCGGATTGGCCGACCGCAGCGTCTCCAGATGTTTTGCCGGAATCGCAGCGACGCCGCGCCACGCGCCCGCCATGGCACAGGCCATGGCGCCGACGGTGTCCGCGTCGCCGCTGAGAGCGGCGGCGTAGATGGCGGTCTGTACCGGATCGCCCGCGGCCATGGCGAAGACGCCAAAGGCACAGGGCACGGCGTCCGCCGCCATCAGCGTCGAGCCGATGATATCGTAGAGATGGTCGAGCCGCTCGTGCGCCGAAAAATCGGTGTCGCTCGCCAAATCAAAGGCCAGCTCGATGCGCCGCGCCACGGACGGACCCATCCACGGCTGCCCCTGCATCACGCCGACTTCGGCTCCGTGGATGCCCGCTTCGAGGATCGATTCCACGGTCGCGGTATCGTCCAGCGCGTGAGCGACCGCCGCCGCCACCGCACAGGCTCCGGAGAGCGCAACGTCCGTGAAGTGTGACGGTGTGCAGGCGACAACGGCATCCGCAATCGCCGCGTCCGGATCACTGGGATGAATTAACCCGATGGGGCTGATGCGCATGGCGCCGCCGTTGGTGTCGCCGTGTCGACCCGTTTCACGTGGGTCCGCGCCCTGCTTGAGCGCCTCCACCGCCCGCCGCGTCGAAGGGCCAACATAGGGGCTGTGGTCGCCGTCAATTTCGTCGTACCAGGCGACAATCGCCCGCGCCGCGCCCTCGACGCTGATGCAGCCATCGTCGATCAGCACCTGGGCCAGCGCAAACGCCTGCTGCGTGTCGTCGGTGATTTCGCCTGCGGCGAAGCCGCCGTGGACGGGGTGATCGGCTGGCGGCGCGACGAGATCATCGAGCCAGTCGCCGTAGCGGGCGCGGGTGTGGGCCGGTCGCGTGAGCGCGGGCGCGCCCCAGGCGTCGCCGAGCGCTTGGCCGTAGAGGCCGCCGCGGATTTTTGAGAGCAAGCTGTCATCGGATTTCATAGCGGATTGACCGGGTTGTAGATTTTGTTGTATTGCGCCAATTTGAATTTGAGTTAATCTCTGTCGAGAACGGATTCGGCTCGTCACCAATTCGTTCAATCCGCTTCCCCAAATCCGTTGACAGCTCCGTGCTAATCTGCCGCGGGCGTCGGCGTAGCGGATTGCTGTTCAAATTGGCGCGAGTGGGCCACGAGCTGGGCGCGTCGACGCAGATTGTAAATCACCAGCGCGAGAATGGTGGCCGTGGGCGGGATCAGATCGAGATATTGGCTGGGAATGTTGAGCGTACCGAGCTGCGTGCCGAGGGCGGTGGCTGCGCCAAAAATCAGCGCGGCGACGAGCGTGCCCAGCGGCGTGAGGTTGCCCAAATAGATAATGGCCAGCGCGATAAAGCCGCGCCCGGCCGTCATGTTGTTCTGAAAGAGCGTCAGGTAGCCCATGCTGAGGTTGATGCCGCCAAGCGCGGCCAGCGCACCGCTGAGCAGCAGCGCGCTGTACTGCACCCGCTTGACGTTGATGCCGACGCTGGCCGCGGCTGCCGGGCTTTCGCCAACCGCGCGCAGGTGCGTGCCGTAGGGCGTGCGATAGAGGAAGACCCACACAAGCAGCACCAGCAAAAAGGCGGCGTAGGTCAAGATGTTGTAGCCGCTCAACAGCGTTCCCAGCACCGGCACGCCGTCGATTCCCGGCAGCGTCAGCGCGGGCAGGGCAAAGCTGGCGAGCGCCGCGGTGCTGCCCTTTTCACCGGTGAGGGTAAAGAGCAGGAAGATCGTGCCGCCCTGCGCCAGGATATTAATGCCGAGAGCGGCGAGGATGATGTCCGCACCCAGTTCCAGGTGGAAAAAGGCGACGATCCACGCCATGCCCACGCCCGCCAGCACGCCCGCCAGCGCGCCGATCCACGGGTAGAGCCAAATTGGTACGCCCGGCAACCAGCCCGGCAACAGCGCGCTCACGACCACGCCAATAAAGGCCGCCATCAGCATGATCCCCTCCAGCGCAATGTTGATGACGCCCGCCAGTTCGGAGATCAGCCCGCCCAAGGCGGGCAGCAGCAGCGGCGTCGCCACACGGATTACGGTAGCGACAAAGGTAGCGGTGAAGATGCTTTGGAGGACGGTGTCGAGGGACATGGGGGACGCAGTGGATGTTGCTTATTGCTTATTGCTTGGTGGTAAGGCTGCGATGAGGGTAGGAATTTGCCTCTGCGCCGACTGTCACGAGAAGTCAGGGTTATCTGCGTTTATCCGCGTCCGTTTGCGGTTTCCCGTTTTGGTGCGTGGACGGTTCGGCTTTATCCAGCCACGCATTCTATCACGAGTTCGCATCTGGCGACACGCCCAGCTTTGCCAGTTTCGCGGGTACGTCGACATCGGGCGTGTAATGAATAACGTGTATCCCGACCGTCCGCGCGCCCTCGATGTTGGCCATCGAATCGTCGATAAAGACGGCTTCCGCCGGCGCACGGCCCAAGCGAGACAGCGTCCGCTCGTAGATTTTTGCGTCCGGCTTCATCACGCCCTCGTAGGCCGAGCCGACGATTACGTCAAACGCATCGGCGATAGCGTGTTGCTCAAGCACGCTCGTCAAATCGTCAAAGGCGTTGCTGATGATGGCCGTTTGGTAGCGCGGACGCAGCGTGCGAATGTAGTCGACGAGCGCTGCATGCAGCCGGTCACCGCCCCAGTAGTCGCGCTGCATTTGAGCCGTGCCGTCGGCGTCCAGCCCGTAGCGCTGGCCCGCCCAGGCCCAGAGGTCCGCCAGCGTGCCCTCGCCGCGCTGCGCCGCGTGGCCCCGCTCGCCGTTGAAGACCTCCGCCTCAATCGTCCCCGACGCCAGGCCGAGCCGCTGCTCCAGCTCCGTGCGCGGCGCGCGGTCCTCGGTCCGCAGCAGCACGCCGCCCACGTCAAAAACCACCGCTTTGATCACTGTGTTCTCCTCGCAGAGCCTCAACGATTTGGTTGAGGGGAAAGACAAAAAATCGAGCAAAGTTCAAAATAGAAAAGCCGCTGCATAGCATAGCAACAGATTGGGAATTAGGCCATTTCCAAAACTAGAGAGAACTAGAGAGAACTCTGGTAGTTGCCTACCCAGCGCTCGGCGTCCCGGTTTAGTCGGTTCGTCCGCCAGCAGAAAATTTCTCGCTTCGCTTTGAAACGACCAACAAACCTTCCGTTAAAGCAGAATACATTAAGTTGGCAAGTTAGCAATCCGCTGTTGACAATCAAGCAAAGTAGTTGTATTATCGAACCAATTGGTTGCTTTGTCGAACTAAATTTCACCATGACCACTTCAACAGATTTACAAAATCAAATCGTTGCCTTTGTACGCGCTTTTGGGCTGCACCAGCCGGAACAGACGCCCTGCGGCCAGCCCGTCAGCGTAGCGGAGGCTTACGCGCTGGTTGAACTGGCGCGCTGTGGGGCGCTGGCGCAGGGAGAGTTGGTCGAGCGGCTCAATCTGGCGAAGAGCACGGTGAGCCGCCTGGTGCAGCAGCTTGTGCGGCGCGGCTGGGTCGAGCGCCGGCCCAATCCCGCTGACGGACGCAGCAAGCTCCTGCGGCTAACGAACGAGGGGCAGCGCATCACGGGCGATATTGAGCAGGCGCGTCAGCAAAAGTTTGAAGGGGTACTCAGCCAAATTCCGGAAGGTGAACGCGATCGCGTGATTCACTCGCTCGACACTTTAGTGGAGGCCATTCATGTCAGTAATCAAGCAATTCAATCGGCGACCCAGCGTTCTGCGTAGGCGTAGCAATTGGTTGACCCTGCTCTGTGCAGCGCTCTTTCTGCTCGCCGCCTGCAGCCCAACTCTCTCCAGGCAACGCAGTGCGCAACAGGCCGAAGTTGCCGAGCGCGGGGCGGACGTCATGCCGTTTGATCTCGACGTTACGCAGCATATCTTTATGCCGCGCGCAGACGGTGGTTTGCAGCAGGTCGTCGCCGATGATGTGGACGACGGCAAGCAAATCACGCTGATCCGCGAGCACTTGACGGAAGAAGCCGAGCGCTTCCGCCGCGGCAACTTTGACGACCCGGCGCAAATCCACGGGCAAACCATGCCGGGGCTGGCCGATTTGCGTGCGCACGACGGTCGTATCAAAGTTGTCTACAGCGACCTGCCGGACGGCGCACAGATTGAGTATACCACGAAAGAACCGACGCTGGTGGAGGCACTCCACCACTGGTTCGAGGCACAGACCAGCGACCACGGCGCCCACGCTTCAACGGGCAAGTAGCGCCCTGAGCGGAGGGGGCAGGTTTGTCAAACAACGGCACAAACGATGTCCAGGGAATCCCCAAGGAATTTGACAGTCGATTTCGTTAAGACATACAATTGTAGACAGCGAACGCCACTTGCTACAAGTTTTATAGCGGGCGTTAATCTGTCTCTTATCACAGACGTTTATGCTGAAACCAACGGTGCGCACCGCGCGGTTGTAGTCGATTTAAGGGTAATACGTTAAGGGTAATTCATGGTACAGCAAACCGAATCAATCTCCACCATCCCCGAATCGTTGGCGGTTCGCCAGCCCGGCGTTAACTTTAAATTTTTTGCCGCTGGCGGGCTGTTGGTTGTGGCCGTGCTCTTTTTGGTAGTGCAGGGCGTGATGGCGGGCGGCGCTTACTTCTTGACTATTAGCGAGCTGCACGCCAAGCCCAACGTGGAGGGGCAGCGCGTGCGCGTTAATGGCGCGGTCGTCGAGGCGAGCGAGGTGTGGGACGCCAAGGCCATGACGCTCCAGTTTGCCATCGAGGATGAAGACGGGGCTCAGCTGCCGGTTGTTTTCTATGGCCCGCGCCCAGACAACTTCCAGCGCGCCGTTTCGGCAATTGTGGAGGGGGAGCTGCTGGCGGACGGTACGTTTGAGGCCCAAACGCTGCTGCTCAAGTGCCCCAGCCGCTACGAAGAAGAGCCGGAAGAGATTTTTGTCGAATCGACGCGTTCCTGAGGGTAGGGCGAATTCGAGCGTTTCTCCGTGGAATGAAAAGGTCAACTGAGGGGTGACCAAATAGCGCCCTCACCCCCGGCCCCTCTCCCACTTTGGGAGAGGGGAGAACGAATTCCCTTCTCCTAAATGGGAGAAGGGTTGGGAATGAGAGCCTGCTCAGGCTCTACCCTTGAACTCTCTACTCTTAAACTAATGTGAGCCAAGCTATTCCTCACTCCTTTGCTTTACGGATTGTGATTTTTTTCACGAATTCAAACCCATGACCCGTGATAAACTATACGCCAACGACTCGCTTTCCCAGCTAGACGACGACGAGCGTGCGCCTGCTGCTGGTGCGGGTCGCCTGTTGGCTTGGCTGCCGGTCTTTGTGGCAATGGGGGCGCTGCTTTTGCTGTTGGGCTGGGGGCTCTTTCGGCAGCAGGGGGGCGTCAACAGCTTTGGCACGAATGACGGTCCGCTGCTTGTGGAAAGCGTTCAGAAGCCCGCCGCCGAATTTGGCGGTGCGCTTTACGATCCCTTCCGCGACCAGGAGACGCTTGAGTTGAGCGATCTGCGGGGCGAGGTTGTGGTGCTCAACTTCTGGGCCGCTTGGTGTCCACCCTGCCGGGACGAAGCGCCTTTGCTGGAGGAGGCCTGGCGCGAGTACGCTGACCAGGGCGTGGTCTTCCTGGGCGTGGACATTTGGGACACGGAGCAGAACGCTCGCGCCTACCTGGACGAGTTCGGCGTCACCTTTCCCAACCTGATCGACGAGCGCGGGCGCGTGGCCGTGGAGTACGGGCTGACGGGCGTGCCCGAAACCTACTTCATCACCGCGGATGGGACGATCAGCAGCCGCATCATTGGCGCCGTCACCAGCGCCACGCTGGAGCAGGGTATTGAGGAGGCGCTTTCTGCCGAAGCAGATTCGGCGGCCTCCAACTAACTGGATGGAGCACTTTATGTTTCCCTCGCTGGATATTGTCTACATCGGAGCCGGTGCCTTGCAGATCGCGCCGGTTTTTGCGATCTATGCCATCGGCGTCGCCATTTGGAGCGACAGCCAGCGTCAACCGGGCTGGCTGCTCTCGGCGCGCAACGCTGCCCACGCCGTCACCGCGCTGCTGCTCGTCGCCAGCGCGGCGCTGGTCTACGCCTTTGTAACCAAGGACTACAGCGTCTTTTACGTCTTCCAAAACACGCGCGAGAGCCAGAGCCTGCTCTATACCTGGACGGCCTTTTGGGGCGGCAATTCGGGGAGCCTGCTCTTCTGGGCCACGGGGCTGGGTCTCTTTAGCAGCATCGCCATCACCACCAACTGGCGCGGCCAGTATCGGCTGATGCCGGGCGTGATCGCCGTGCTGATGACAGTTGCGCTCTTCTTTTTACTGCTGCTGCTCTTTGTCGCCAGCCCCTTTACGCGGCTGGATTTTACGCCGCTCGACGGGCGCGGGCTCAACCCGCTGCTGCAGGACCCGGGCATGGCGATCCACCCGCCGCTGCTGCTGCTGGGCTACATGAGCATGACCGTTCCCTACGCCTTTGCCATGGCCGCGCTCTTTAGCGGGCGGCTGGACGCCAGCTGGCTGCGCGCCACCCGCCGCTGGACGCTGGCCGCCTGGGGGCTGCTGAGCATGGGGTTGCTCTTTGGCGCGTGGTGGGCCTACCGCGTGCTGGGCTGGGGCGGCTACTGGGGCTGGGATCCGGTGGAGAACGTGGCGCTTGTGCCCTGGCTGGCGGCCTCGGCCTACGTCCACTCGGCCATCGTTACCGAGAAGCGCGGCATGTTAAAGGTGTGGACGCTGGTGCTGGTGATTCTGTCGTTCGCGCTGGCAATCTTTGGCACCTTTATCGTGCGCAGCGGGGTCATCGTCTCCGTTCACAGCTTTGCCCAATCCAGCGTTGGCCCCTGGTTCTTTGGCTTTCTGGGCATTATCCTCATCGTCAGCTTTGCCGCGCTGGTTTACCGAATGCCGCAGCTGGGCAGCCAGCGCACCCTGGACAGCATGTTGAGCCGGGAGAGCGGCTTTCTCTTTAACAACCTGCTGCTGGTCAGCGTCATCTTTGCGACGCTGCTGGGCGTGCTCTTCCCCTTGATCAGCGAACTCTTTACCGGCGTGCAGGTCACCGTGGGGCCTGCGTTCTACAACCAAGTCAACGGGCCGCTCTTCTTGGCGCTGATGCTGCTGATGGGCGTTGGCCCGCTGCTGCCCTGGCGACGCGCCACGCCCGGCCAGCTTTGGCAGCGCTTTCGCTGGTCGCTGGCCGTCCTGGTCGCCGTCTTTGCGACGCTGCTAATCGTGCTGCGCGCCGTGTGGCCCGCCCTGGGCTTTGCCGCCGGCGCCTTCACCGCCATGACTATCCTGCAGGAGTACGCGCGCGGCATCAGCGCCCGCCGCACGGTGACGGGCGAATCCTGGCCGCGGGCAACGCTGCGGCTCGTGGGCCGGGCGCGCGGTCGCTACGGCGGCTACCTGGTGCACGCCGGGCTGGTCTTTATCACCTTTGGCGTCGTGGGCAGCCAGTTCTTCCACGTCGAGCGCGGGGTGACGCTGGCGCCGGGCGAAAGCGTGGAGGTCGGTCGCTATGAGCTCACCTATGAGGGGCTGGGCATTGTGCCGGACAACACGCCGGACGAAGAGACCACCAGCGCCAGCCTGGCCGTGGCGCGCAACGGCGAGCCGTGGACGGTGCTGGAGCCGGGCAAGCGCTCCATCGTCGGCTTTGAGGAGCAGCCCGTCAGCGAAATTGCCATCCGCTCCACGGCGCTGGAGGATCTCTACGTCGTGCTCACCGGCTGGGACGAGGCGGGGGCGAGCTTCTTTATCTTTGTCAATCCGCTGGTCTCGTGGATTTGGTTTGGCGGGCTGGTGCTGGTGCTGGGCGGGCTGATTGCCTGGTGGCCGCAGAGCCAGCCGCGTCGCCAGCCGGTGCGGCAGCTGAGCCCGCAGCTGCTGGGTGGGGAGGCGCTGAGCCATGGATAATCGTCCGGCCCCGCCCGCCGCCTACGCCTGGAGCCGCCGGGCGAGCCTGGTGCTGCTTGCCGTGCTTCTGCTCGTCGTTGCCGGGGCGGCGCTGCTGGGGCGCGGGCTGGTGACCAACCTGAACGTCAACCGCGCCCCGCTGGAGAGCCTAAGCCTCGACCAGCGCGTCATTCACCTGGCCGACCAGCTTCAGTGTCTCGTCTGCGAAGGCGAATCGGTGGCCTTTTCCAACTCGCGGCTGGCCGTCGAGATGCGCGCTATCACGAGCGAAAAGCTGGCGGCGGGCGAGAGCGAAGCCCAAATTAAAAGCTACTTTGTCGACCGCTACGGCATCCGCATTCTGCGCGAGCCACCGCGCACCGGCCTCAACGCCTGGCTCTGGCTTCTCCCCATCATCGGCTTTGCGCTGGCGAGCGCCTGGCTGATCGGGCTGCTGTGGCGCATGGCGAGACGCCGCCCGGCTGGCGAGGCGTCGCTTGCCCAAATGGCTGAAGCGGACGGTGAGACGCCGGCCAACGATAACGCGCTGGCAGATGATGACGCGCTGGCGCTCGACGATTCGGTGCGCGAGCTGCTGGTGCAGTACGACGAGGAGCTCTTCGCGTGACCACCGTTTTTGTGCTGATCATCGTGGGCCTGGCCGCGGGCGCCGCCGTGGTCGCGCCGATTTGGCAGCAGGCGCGGCGACCGTGGTCAATCAACGAGCCCGAAGGCGAAGCCGAAGCGCTGCGCCAGGAGGAGCTTTCCACGCTGGAAGCCCTGCGCGATCTGGCGATGGACTACAAGCTGAGCAACCTCAACGCCACCGACTACCGAGCGCTGACGGCTCCGCTGGAGCGCCGCGCCAAGCAGGTGCAGGCGCTCCAGAGCCAGCGCCAAGCCCAGTCGATGGATGCGCTGCTCGTCTCCCCCGATTTAGAGCAGCGGCTAGAAGCCGAAATTCAAGCCATTCGGCGCACAGCGGATGTCGCCATTGCTCCCGCTGCCGAATCTGCCACTGAGAAAGCGAGCGCAGGGCTCCAGCCGGAGCGTACCCGCTATTGCCACCAATGCGGCGTTGCCGTTCAGCCCACGGATCGCTTTTGCGCCGCCTGTGGTGCAAGGCTGCGGCCCGCCGATAGCGGCCTCGCCCAAGCAGAGGCTGATGAGCAAAACTCTGTCAACGGCACGCCGCGAGTCAACGGCGCACCGCGAGTCAATGACGCACCACGAGTCAATGACGCACCACGAGTCAATGACGCATCACAAGTGGAGGCTGCGGTCGTTCCCACGCCGGACGCCCCAGCCAATTTTCCTGCGCCAGCCAACACAGAAACAGCTCAATCCACAGCCCAGCGGCGTGCAAAGGCGACGGCTGTAGCAGCGGCGGCTCCACGTCGCCGCTGGCTTTGGTGGGGCGCGGCGGGGCTGGCGCTTGTGTGGGTGGCGGTGATTGCCGGGATTTATTTACAGGGGCGCAGCGGGCAGACGGCGCAAACGCCCGTTGCCAGCTTTGACGGACCCGTGCAGACGCTCAAGCAGCTCGGTGATCAACTGCTGCTCAGCACCGACCAAGCGGCCCAGCTTTCGCCGGACGGTGTCGAGTGGCGCGCCATCGAGCTGAGCGAAGAGCTGGACGAGCCGGTGCTGGACGAGCCGGTGCTGGCCGCCACGGCGCTGGGCGCGACGGAGTGGCTGGTCGCCACGCCGAGCGCTCTTTGGCGGAGCGGGGATGGTGTCGACTGGCAAGCCTTGGAAACGGAGCTGCGCTTTGTGGGGCTGGCCTCCGCGCCGCGCATGGGCGTCGTCTGGGGCATCACGCTCGATTCGCTCTACCAAAGCAGCGACGGCGGCATCACGTGGATGTTGCTGTCCGAAACGCTGCCGGGGCAGGCGCAGGCCTTTGCCGCCGGGCCGGGCGTGCTCTTTCTTGGCACGGAGGGCGGCGTCTTTAGCAGCGCGGACGGTGGGCAGAGTTGGACGAGCCGCAACGGCGCGGTCAACGGGCGCATTGCTGATTTGAACGTGCGCGCGCTGACTTACGACGGGGCCAGCAGCGTGCTTTACGCGGGCACGCCCGCTGGCGTTCTATTTCTCAATTTAGAGGGCGTTGGCAGCTGGGGGCAGCGCGCCCTGGTGGCAAACGTCACGGCGCTGACTGTGGGCGGCGAGGACAACTCGGTGCTCTGGGCCGGCACGGCGGACGGTCAGCTCTTCCGCAGCCCGGACCGCGGCGTCTCCTGGCGCTGAGGGTCCGACAAAGCAGCGGTCATTCCAACCGTCGCTACGCTGCCTCGCGCTTCATTGCCGCCACCCGCCCCACCCCCAGACCCAGCCCCGACGCAACCGACGCGACAACCGATCCCGCTCGTAGCTTCCAGCGCAGCGACGGCGGCGACTCGCGCGCTGAAATTTCGCAAAAACCAAAACGTCTGTAAAAGCTCATTCGCTCGTCGGCACATATCAAGTAGATTGGCCCCGGTTCGCGCGCAAGCAAGGCCTGCACCAAACGGTCACCAATGCCCTGTCCCCGATGCTCCGGTCGCACGGCAATCGATGCCAGCTCACGGCTGCCGTTGCCGTGTGGCCGCACCTGGCCGACGCCAAGAATCTGTCCCTCCTGCTCCACAACGAGAAAGTGCGACCAGTGCAGGCCCAGCGGATAGAGCCGCGCTTCTCGGACGATGGCGCGGATGGTGCGTTGATCCCCAGCCCGTGCGGAGCGCATTTCAATCACAATGTTCAATCATATATGTCTCGCAATTAGTTAATCTACAACGCCTCTCCAGCAGCGGTGTGACCGACCAGATCAAGCCAGCCAGCAGAACAAGCAACACGCCGGGCGTACGTGCCAACCAGCACCAGCGCCACCCCGATGACGCCGCGAGTGCTAGGCACTTCGCCCAGAAAGAGCAGCGCCAGCCCCAGCGTAAAGACCGGCCCAAAGTTGAGAGCGGCGTCACCAGCGAGGCATCGGCCCGTTTGAGCGCCGTGGTGTTGGCCAGGTACGCCGCTACGTTGAGCAATCCCGCCCCCGCAATCGCCGCCACAAATGTCCAATCGACGCGCGGCAGCTATGGGGTGAACAGCACGGCAAAGAGTGCCAGCGGCGGCAAGGCCAACAGCGTCACGCCCCAGGCCACCACCAGCGGCTCCGCCGTGCGCAGCAGTCGCTTGTAGAGAATCGGATTGAACGACCTTAGCAGTGACGTGCCCACGGCAAGCAGTGCCCACATAACTTTCCCTACTGTACCTTCGCGCCGCGCAGCCGCAAGGCGTTCGTCACCACGCTGATGCTCGAGAAAGCCATGGCCCCTGCGGCTAGGATGGGATGAAGCTGGCGCAACATATCCGGTGCCCAGGCAAAGGGGGCCAGGATGCCCGCCGCAATGGGGAGCAGCGCCACGTTGTAGCCAAAGGCCCAGGCCAGATTTTGCTTGATGTTGCGCATCGTCGCCTTCGATAGCCCAATCGCCTGCGGCACCGAGCGCAAATCGCCTCGCATCAGCGTGACGTCTGCCGTCTCCATTGCCACGTCCGTGCCCGTGCCGATCGCAATGCCCACATCCGCCTGCGCCAGCGCGGGCGCATCGTTGACACCGTCGCCCACCATCGCCACCTCGTAGCCTTCCTCCTGCAGCTTGACAACATTCTCGGCCTTATCGCCCGGCAGCACTTCGGCGAAGACGCGGTCGATGCCCACCTCTTTGGCAATCGTCCGCGCCGTGGCCTCGTTGTCGCCCGTCATCATCACCACCGTCAGCCCCAGCTTGTGCATGGCGGCCACGGCTTCTTTCGAACCCTCTTTGATGGTGTCGGCCACGCCGATCACGGCGCTGGCCTGCCCGTTGACCGAGAGCCACATGGCCGTCTTGCCCTCGTTCTGCATCTGCTCTGCCTTGGGGCCGAGGCCGTTCAAGCCCACCCGCTCCCGCTCCATCAGCCGCAGGTTGCCCAGCAAGACGCTGTGCCCGTCGACCTGCGCCGCAATGCCGTGGCCCGCAATCCCCTCAAAGTTAACGGGGTTGCTGAGCGCCAGCCCTTGGCTCTGCGCCGAGCGCACAATGGCCTCGCCCAGCGGATGCTCGGAGCCGCGCTCCGCCGAAGCCGCCAGACGGAGAATTTCGAATTGACCGCCCGCTCCATTGAGATTGGCCGTTTCGGACACGACAACGTCCGTCACCGACGGTTCGCCCTTGGTGATCGTGCCCGTCTTGTCCAGCACGATGGCCGTCAGCTTGTGCGCCTGCTCCAGGGCGGCGCTATTTTTGAAGAGGATGCCGTGCTCGGCCCCCTTGCCCACGCCGACCATGATCGAGGTCGGCGTGGCCAGCCCCATGGCGCAGGGGCAGGCGATGACGAGCACGGCGATCAGCCGCAGCAGCGCGGGCACAAAGCCAGCGCCCGCGAAGAGCCAGATGCCGAAGACGACCAGCGCAAAGCCGATCACCGCGGGCACAAAGTAGGCCGACACCCGGTCGACCACGCGCTGGATCGGCGCTTTGCTGCCCTGCGCCTGCTCGACCAGCCGGATAATCTGCGCCAGCGCCGTGTCGCGCCCGACCTTGGTGGCGCGGATGCGCAGCAAGCCCTGCTTGTTGATCGTGCCGCCGATGGCCTCATCGCCGGGCGCTTTGTCCACGGGCAGGCTCTCACCGGTGATCATGCTCTCATCCACGGCGGAGCGCCCCTCGACAATTTCGCCATCCACGGCGATTTTTTCGCCGGGGCGCACCAGAATTACGTCGCCCGTCACCAGTTCGGCAATTGGCAGGTCGATCTCGTCGCCATTGCGCACCACGCGCGCCGTCTTGGGCTGGAGGCCGATCAGCTTTTTAATGGCCTCGCTCGTGCGCCCCTTGGCGCGCACTTCGAGCAGCTTGCCCAGCACGATCAGCGTGATAATGACGGCGGCGGTCTCGAAGTAGACGTGGTCGCCCAGGGCGGTGGAGCCAAACGTTTTGGCAAGGAGCACGGCCACGCTGTAGACATACGCTACGGATGAGCCCATCGCTACCAGCACGTCCATATTAGCGCTGCCGTTGCGCAGGCTCTTCCACCCGCCGCGGTAGTAATCCCAGCCCACGTAAAACTGCACGGGCGTCGCCAGCGCCAGGAAGAGCCAGTTGACCCAGTTGGCGTGGGCCCACGTGCCCACCAGACCAAAGTCGCGGGACATGCTGAGGATGAAGAGGGGCAGCGAGAAGATTACGCCGACGGTCAGCCGCCGCCACTCGTGGCGAATCTCGGCCCCGCGCGCGGCGGCCTCGGCATCCTCCATCTCCGCCTCCGACGCGGCTTCGACTACGTCGAAGCCCGCCTTGCGCACCGCGGCCGCCAAGTCGCCGCGGTTGACCAACCCGGCCACGTACTCAACGGTTGCCTTTTCGCTGGCAAAGTTGACGTTGGCGTCGAGCACGCCCTCGACGCGCTTGAGCGTGCGGTCGATGGTGTTGGCACAGTTGGCGCAGGTCATGCCCAGCAGCGGCAGATCGAGGGTGGCGGTGGGCACTTGATAGCCCGCTTTGTCCACGCGCTCGATCACCTGGGCCAGTACGTCGCGCGGCTTGGAAACGGCGGGGTCGTACTCCACCGTCAGCCGCTCGCTGGCAAAGTTGACCGACGCGTCGTCTACGTTCTCGACTTTTTTGGCGTTGCGCTCCACCGCCGCCACGCAGTTGGCACAGGTCATGCCGATTACGGGCACGGTCAAAGTTTTGGTTGTTGCCATGGTTTGCTCCCAGTTGATTACGCTACTAGAAAATTCCGCATCATGCCCAGGTCCTCGTGTTCGAGGATGTGGCAGTGCTGCACGAAGAGCCCAGGCTCGGTGAAGCGCGCCGCCACGCGCACGCGCTCGCCCGGCATCACCAGCACCACGTCGTGCCAGCCTTCATCGAGCGTGCCGTTGATCAGCGTCTCCCAGCCCGCGCGATAGGCTGGATCGACCTCGCGCTCGACCACCTGGAAATGCACGCCGTGAACATGCATGGGGTGCGCCATGAAGTCGGTCATCATGCCGGCGTCGGCCAGATTGGCGAATTCCCACAGCTCCGTCGTCCCCAGCGCGACCTGCGTGTCGGGATTGATGTTGCCCATATCGTAGGTTTCGCCGTTGATCGTCCACTCCATGCCGCGGGCGGCAAGGGCGAAAACGCGCGGCTCATCCGCGTTGACGGCGGCGCTGGCGTCGAGCGTCTCCACCGTGGTCAAACGCTCCGGCAGCGTGTCTGTCTCGCTCGCCTCGCTTGCTACGCGCACCGTCAGCACGGGAAAGGGCGCGCCCTGCGGCAGCGCGGGATCATCGCCCGTGTTCATGCCGCTCATGCCGCCCATACCTTCCATCATGGTGCCGCCCGCCTCGACGCCCTCGAAGGGCAGGCTTTCCAGCCGCAGTTCCGTGCCCACTGGGTAGTCGCTAAAGTCGACCCACAGTTCACGTCGTTGGCCCGGTGCAAACGTTAGGTAAGGCTTCTGCACCGGGCGTTCCAGCAGGCCGTCGTCCGTGCCGATCGCGGTGAGCGGCGTGCCGTCGCGCCAGCCCAGCTTGTAGATGCGCGCGGTGGAGGCGTTGAGCAAGCGCAGGCGGTAGGCGCGCGTGGCGACATCGAGCGTGGCGTCCGGCCGCCCGTTGACGAGAATGCGGTCGCCCAGCACGCCCATCATGCGATCCATGGCGGCGTTCATGTCGCCGCCGCCCATCATGCCGCCCATCGTGCCGCCCATGCCGCCGCTCGCTTCGTCCATCACCGATTTGCCCAGGTAGACAAGCTGGTTGTCGCCGTCAAACTGGCGATCCTGAATCACCAGCGGCAGATCATACTCGCCGCTCGGCAGGTTCAGCGCCGCCTCCTCTTCGTCGCTCACCAGGAACAGACCCGCCAGCCCGGCGTAAACCTGCCGCCCCGTGTGCAGGTGGGGGTGGGGGTGGAACCAGTAGGTTCCGGCGCGATTCTGCACCTCAAACTCGTAGACGAAGGTTTCGCCGGGTGCAATCGCCAGGCGCGGGTGGCCGTCCATCGCGGCGGGCACGATCAGCCCGTGCCAGTGGATGATGCTCTCTTCGTCCAGCTCATTCTTGAAGTGGATGCGCACCCGCTGACCCTGCCGCAGGCGCAGGATGGGGCCGAGGTAATTTCCCGGCGTATCCACTGTCTCGGCAGCGCCGCTCAGTACTTCTGTGGCGTAGTGCAGCACCTGCGTCACCGCGCCCGGTAGGATCGACGCTTCGGCGCTGGTAGCCGTGATTGACAGCTCTAGATCGGGCGCGAAGTCGATGCTGGGAACGCTACTTCCCGGACGCCCAGCCGTGCTGACCTGCGGCGGGCTGCATGCGGCCAGCAGCAGGGCGGCGCTCGAAACGCCGCTGATCCGTAGAAAGTCGCGGCGCGTCAGGCAGCTGCGTGTAACTTGTTTCATCTACTTAATGTCTTTCTATGCTTACAGTGGAGCCAGCCGCTTTAACTTGCTGGCAAAAAGGTATACAATTGGTTTGCAGGTCGCCAAGCTCTGCACGCCGTTGTTCTGCTCGCTACCGTTTGCCGTTCACCACAAGGAAAGCCATGTCCGACGCACCATCTCCTACAAAATCGATAGAGGCCGAACCGATGGCCGCCGCCCCGATGCGCTACCGCGCCGATGGCTCGGTGGACTGGGGCAACATGTGGGACGATTTCTGAGCGCTCCCCCATGAGGGTGGTCGACCCCATCGAGAAGCGATGCTCTGCACTGTTGCTAACCCGGCAACCGATGCCGAAGCCTATGACGCCGTGGTCGCGGAGCTGACGCGCGGCATCCGCGAGGTGAGCGGGCTGGAGGCGCGGGCGGCGGAGCAGGGCTGGCTGGCCGTGCGCTGTGCATCGCCCGCCATGGCGAGTTGGCTGGCCGAATCCACTGAGCGCGAGAACGTGCAGGCGCGCGCCGTGGAAAGCGATCTGCTGCTGCCCGTCAGCGCGGAGTACGCGCTTGAGAACGAAATCAAAAGTCTGATCACCGTCACGGCCAAGACGACCGACTACTGGTTCAACCATCTGCCGCCGGAGGTCAAGCAGACGCTCGTTCTCCAGCATACGCTGGCGCAGTGGAAGCGTCGGCTGCTGGGCTGGTGGCGTTAGTCCGGCTGGGCGTAAATAACCGCGCAGATTTTTCACCACTAAAGACCCAAAGGACACAAAGAATCGCTGAGCGGACCGGGTTTCTTTGTGCTCTTTGCGTCTTAGCGGTTAACTGCCTGAGAATTTACGCGGCGGCGCACTAGTGGCGCGAAGCGACCAGCTCTACGGTGCAGCCTCAAGCTCCGGAACCGGCCGAGCTTCCGCCTCGGCCTCGGTGGTGACCTCTCCGTTTTCGGCGATGTCCTCCAGCAGCCAGTTCATCTCCTCGATCTCACGCCGCTGCGCCTCGATAATTTCATCGGCCAGCTCGCGCACGCGCACGTCGGTAATTTCGGCGCGTTCGCTGGTCAAGATGGCGATGGAGTGGTGCGGAATCATCGCCCGCATCCAGGATTGATCCTGAACGGTGGTTTGGCTGCGCAGCAGAAAGAGCGCCGCGGCAAAGACTACGGTACTGCCAATATAGATTGCCGCGTTGACCCGTCGATTGCTGTACATGTTGTGCATAAAGCCGAGCATGATCACGGCCATCACCGCGCCCATGATAAACATCATAAAGAAGCGCGTTTCGCTCCAGCGCACGTGTGACCACTGATAGGTGTTGATATACATCAGCCCAAACATCACGAGCGTCGAGGTCGCAACCATGGCGGCAAATAGGCCGTAATTTGATTTGTTTTCTTGATTCATTTTTTCGTCTCCATATCTATCGTTTTCAATTCTGCTATACCCACCAAATTACAATGGCCGATCCAATAAGCCAGTCCACCACCAGACAAAATGGCGCGTACCACTGCGTCAAGCTTAGCGGTTGCTTGTGATTGTGGTGCAGCCAATCCCACACGCCGTGGGCGAAGTAGCCCGCCACTAGCCACCACGGCGACAGCCACAAGCCGAGCAAGCCCAGCAGCATAAAGCCAATAGCGACCGCGAACTGAAAAATCAGTTGCCGCCCCTGCTCGATAGCCATGCCGACGTAAATCGCCCCGATCAGCGCCAGCAGTGCGGCGAAAAACTCCAGCGCCCACGCATGTGGCAGCAGCGACGCGAAGCCGATCGAGAGCGCCGCCAGCCCCACGCCCACGGCGATCGACCTGGCCTGCCAAAACGATTGTGGCTGCGCTTTAGTGGTCTGCATGATCAGCTGCCCCGCGAAAGGTTTGCATCTCCATCGCCTCTAAAATGGGGCAGTCGCTCATTGGTCCTTCGCCGCTACACTGCTCGATCAGATGCGAAAGCGCGTCGCGCATCTCCCGCAGAGCGCGAATTTTCTCGTCGATCTGCGCGACCTTCTCCTGCGACCGCCGCCGCACTTCGCCGCTCGACGCGTTTTGATCCACGCGCAGCTCGAGCAAGTCCTGGATTTCCTCCAGCGTAAAGCCCAGCGCCTGCGCGCCCTTGATAAAGCGCAGCCGATCCACGCTCTCCGGCGGGTAGGCGCGATAGCCGGAGTCGCGGCGCGGCGGCTCCGGCAGCAGCCCGCGCCGCTCGTAATAGCGCAGCGTCTCCACGTTTACGTCGACAGCGCGCGCCAGCTTGCCCGTTGTTAATGCTTGCAAAATCTAGCCTCCTAATTCAACCCAGCATCTCGCGATGGGGTTATTGTACACCCTGTAGCCAGGTACGGAGTCAAGGGGGAATTAAAAAAAGATAGTGGATAAGTT
Organism: Caldilineaceae bacterium; assembly: GCA_965213535.1. Taxonomy (GTDB): domain Bacteria; phylum Chloroflexota; class Anaerolineae; order Caldilineales; family Caldilineaceae; genus JBCCFC01. The sequence goes on along the minus strand of OZ243888.1, from coordinate 6,245,027 downwards.
TCTGCAAGGTAAACGCGCCGCGGGGAGACAACGAAAACGTTTTCGTTGTCTCCCCGCGGCGCGTCGTCCAAGTGAATTGGTGGAACTACCCCATTGGCTCGCCCACACCGCCGACGCAGGCCGCGCCCGGCTCCGGCGTCTGCGGCCCCTGCACGTACTCGGCCACGAAGTCACGCAGCCGGTTATCGTCCGCCTCGTCCAGTGCCAGCTGCACGCCCCAGGCCGAGGCAACCACGGGCGACGGCAGCCCCTCGTAGGGGGAGAGCAGCACGTAGCGCCGTCCCCGCGCTAAATTTTGCAGTTGCTCGACCTCGTCCTCCGCCAAATCTGACTGGTAGGTGATCCAGACGGCCCCGTGCTCCATCGAATGCACGGCGTTCTCATCGGCAACGGGCTGATCGTAGATGCCGCAGTTCTGCCAGGCGGGGCTGTGCAGCCCGCCGACGGGCGGAATGTACCTGTAATCCACCTCTTCAGTGGAATGTTCTCGCACCTGGGGGCCAAAGAGTTCTAGCCCGGCGATGCCGTCAACGCTGGTCACGCTGGCATAGATGGCATAAATCACCAGAATAGTGACCGCCACAGCCGATGCAATGCCGACCCAAACGGGCCATTGCGGTGTTGAGGCTCGATTTACTTGTCGTTCATTCTGCTTTTGTTTTGCTACTTTTGCCATTTGATTAAAATTCTCCAAAGGTCTTTATTACAAATTCGCTACCGGACACTGTTCGAAGTTGTCATTCTGCTCGCGTAGCGGTCGCTTCAACGCCGGGTTGACGAGGAATCTACCGGATGAAGTCATCGCTTGCCATAGCCGGCTACTCCACTTCCGGACGAATCAAATCAAGCCGCTCCGCCCAGCCTTCCGCCGTGGTGATGGGCCCGCTCACCATGTCGGCAATCGTGCCGTCGGGCGCGATGAAGTAGGTTTCCGGCACGCCGCGGATGCGGTAGCGACGCGCAATTTCGCTGCGCAGATCGGGGCCGTTGGGATAGGTGACGTCGAACTCATCTAGGTAAGCAAGCGCCGCGTGCTCTTGGTCGAGATAGTTCACGCCAATAAACAGGACGCCGTTCTCCCGCTCGCGCCGCCACGCCGCCTCCAGGTGCGGCGCTTCGTCGCGGCAGGGGGTGCACCAGCTGGCCCAGAAGTTGACGACGACGCCCTGCCCACGCAGGTCGGCGAGGCGGGTGATTTCGCCGTCAAAGGTGGTTAGCTCAAAGTCCGGGGCCAGCTCGGCGGCCCGCTGCTCGGCTATGTTTGGTCGCCGCAAGTTGGAGGCCAGCAGCACCAGAAACGCCGCCAGCGCCAGGGCCATCAAGGTTAGCCACGCCCGCTTTTGTCGCGGCGCAGACTGTGCCGCGGGCGAATTGTCCACGTTCAGTGCATCATCCATTTGTCTCAGCTCATGTAACGCAATGTCCGTGATTTACGGCGCACTGAGCGACTGCCGAATTTGCTGCCTCAACGCATCGGCCTCCAGCACGCCCACGGCCGTCCACAGCGCTTCGCCATTGGCGTCTAAAGTAAAGTTGCGTCGGGAACAGGAGTTTGAGGAGCCAGTGACAGTCACTGTCCAGACAAAATGGGGCAAGCTGTCCGGCTATGGACAGTGACAGTCACTTAGACCGCGAACTCCTGTTTTCATTTTGCACGCACTTTAGAATGACGTAGCTGGGATGCCCACAAGTTGTAGCTAGGCCGCCGCTTTCTCGGCGGGGTAGCCGATCTCCTCCAGCAGGGCCTCCACCTCGCTCAGCACGCCCTCGTTCTCCACCTGCACCTCCACCCGCTTGCTCTCCTCGTGCGCCTCCACGCCGCGCACGCCCTCCACAAAATTGAGCTCGCGCTCAATCGTTGCCGTGCAGTGGTTGCACGAAATGTTGGCAACGATATAGGTTTCTTTGATCATGGTAGATTCTCCGGTATAGTTGGTTACAGTTTGTTGCGTCGCGCCGATTTAGCGTAGCAGAGCAGTGCGGAACTGTCCGTGTTCAACTTTCCTGTAATTTATCCACCCAGAATGAGAGCAACTCATGCAAGTAATAGAACATCTGTCGCAGTGGGGCCAAACGTTTGAGAGCGGCTGGCTTGCCCACTTCCGCGCCACGGGCGAGACCGATTGGAAACAGTACGAGCGCCCAACCAACGAGCAGTCGCCCAGCGGCGCGGCGGTTGACCCCGCGACGGCTCAAATCCTGCTCATCACCTCTTCCGGCGCTTACCTGCGCGATGAGCAGCCGCCCTTCGATGCCGAAAACGATCTGGGCGACTACAGCCTGCGCACCTTCCCGGCGGAAACGCCCTTTGACCGGATCGCCTTTGCCCACACCCACTACGATCACGCCGCCATCGACCAGGACCCGCAGGTGCTGCTCCCGCTGCGCCACCTGCAGCAGATGGCGGACGACGGCACGATTGGCGGCGTCGTGCCAACCGTCATCTCCTACAGCGGCTATCAGCCCGACGCGCGCCGCACGCTGGATACGACCATCCCCGCCATCCTCGAAGCCGTGCAGTGGGAGGACGTCGACGCGGCGCTGCTCGTCCCTGCCTGACCAATTTGCGTTCAGTCCGTGGGACTGATTGCCCGAGCGCTGGAGATGGACGGTATCGCCACCACCCTCTCCAGTTGGAACGCAGCGGTGACGCGCAAAGTCGCCCCGCCGCGCGCCACCATTACCAAGCTTAACCGCGGCGCCACCCTCGGCGAGCCCGGCGACGACGCCCAGCAGCGTCGCGTGCTGGACGCCACGGTCGCGCTGCTGCGGCAGAATGCGCCCGTCGACTTTGTCTACTTGGCGGAACAAGCCACCGCCGCCAGCTGACCAGACTGCGTCACGAACTAAATTGATTTGAAATTAGCGGGCCGCCGAGGCGGCCCGCTAATTTTTATTGTAAAACGCCACCATATGTCCTGCCTGTCACAATAAATTGTAAGCTTTTTGTAAAATTTGGTCTACGCGCTTTGTTGTATAATCCATTACTATACCAATTCGTAAAGCGATCCGACACATCGCCATTCCCAAAGCAGCAGCATCGCACTCCCCATTGCACTTCCCCATCGCACTCCCCACCGCACTCCCCACCGCACTTCCCCCGTCGCCGTTGCCGTAAATTTTGCCTAAAGTGCGTGCAAAATGAAAACAAGAGTTCGCGGTCTAAGTGACAGTCACTGTCCATAGCCGGACAGCTTACCCCATTTTGTCTGGACAGTGACTGTCACTGGCTCCTCAAACTCCTGTTCTCGATGCAACTTTACTTTAAATTTGAAAAAATCTCGCTGCATGAAAGTGGTGCTTTGGATCGATATATACAGTAGTCAACTGGTCAAAGATACTGGTACGAAGGACGTAGCGGTACACAAACATCCAACCGTTTTGCAACCCAACTGTTGTTTGCAACCGGATAGTTACGAAAAAGGAGTGCAATGAAAATCGTTTCCCATCTAACCCTAAAATTTCCACGGCTCGCAGCCGCACAGCGGCGGGCAGCGCCGTGGAGATTTATCGTTTTGGCGCTGGCTTTATGTACAGCCGCCGCCTTTGTTCACACGCAAGTTCTGGCTGCCCAGGCCAACACGCTGACGTTTACCGCCCCAGCCAGCGTGCGGGTGGAGGAGCCAATCGAAATTCAGCTGTCGCTAAACGGCGCGCCCGTGGCGGGCTACGAAATGCTCGTCAACTTCAACGGCGAGGCCGCGGAGTTTGGCGGCGTTGCCTTTGGCGATGGGGACTCGCTGGCGACCAACGTCGAAGCGCTCAGCGCGACGGAGCTGCCGCAGGGCGTGGCCTTTGGCTTCTACACCTGCAACATCGTTGGCTGCATCAGCGAGGTGGACCAAGAGGTCACCGACAGCGGTTCGACTGCTGGCGCGGAGTTGATCGGCACGGAGACCGTGCGTTTGCTTCCGCTGCGCACGGGCCTGCTCGAAATTAATTTTGCCGCCGCCAAGTTTGTGGACATCAACGGCCAGCCCTTGGACGTAACGTTGACCAACCCCTCGATTGTCGTCGAGGTTGTGCCCGATGCGGAGGCGGAAGTCGTCGCCGCGGCGAGCAGCGAACGTCTTGCCCCGAACGCGGCATCGTGGTCGCTGCCCGCGCCGCAGGTGGGCGAGGACGGCAACCTCACTGCCGCCGCCGTAGATACCGATCCCGACGCGCTTGATCGCACGGGTGCGGGCCGCCTCAACTTCAGCGACGTCGCCGAAGTTGCGTTGGCGTGGGAAGATGCACGCCGCAGCGGCAACCCCTGCCTTGATCCAGGCGACAATATAGCATCTGACCCAGCACCAGAGACGGAAGCGGACGCACCCAATCGCGGGGGGGACGTGAACGGCGACGGCTGCGTCGACATCGCCGACCTGCAAATTTTGGCCGCCCAAGCGGGCAGCAGCGCCGATGAAGCCGCCGTGCAGGCCGCCGCGGGCCAGACCTTCACCGTTAACAGCACGGCAGACGATCCCGATGGTAACTATGGCAACGGCATCTGCGCGACAGCTAGCGGCGAATGCACCCTGCGCGCCGCCATCGCGGAGGCCAATGTGCAACTCGCCCCCAACACCATTGCCTTTAACATTCCCGGTAGCGGCGTCCACACCATCCAGCTAAACAGCATGTTGCCCACCGTCAACGACGAAACCGGTGGCCTGCTGATTGATGGCTATACGCAGCCGGGTTCAGCCGCGAACACGGATCCGCTGGTGAGCAATGCGCAGATCAAAGTCGAGCTGCGGGGCAAGGGGCGCTATTCGTTCCAGGGCCTCAACGTCACTTCATCTAGCAACACCGTGCGCGGCCTAGCGATTTATGATATGGACAACGCGATTCGGCTCTACGAAGACGGGGCCGACCGCAATTTGATCGTGGGTAACTTTCTGGGCACAAACGCCAGCGGAACCTTTCAGGCCGCATCGGATTGGGGAGCGGGCCACGGCCTTCACGTGGTTTCCGGCTCCTCGTTTAACCGCATTGGCACGCCCGACCCGGCGGACCGCAACATTATTTCCGGCAACGCCTACGTTGGCATTCGCCTGGACAATGAGAACACCAACGGCAACGTTATCCAGAACAACATTTTCGGGCTGACGCCGAACGGCAGCGCGAATCTGAGCAACGGCAAGATGTGTGTGGACATTCAGTGGGGGCCCTCCAACAACATTGTCGGCGGCACGGATCCCGGTCAGCGCAACGTTTGCTCCGGCCACGTTTACGCCGGTTTGGATTTGTCCCACATGACGTCCACCAGCAACAATTACCTGGTTGGCAACTATGTTGGCACGGACGTAACGGGCACCAAGGCCTACTCGTGGACGGCCAACGGCGACGGCGTGATCTTCAAGGACGACGCGTTTAACAATCACGTCTACGAAAACGTGATTGCTGGCAACAACATCAACGGCATCTGGCACAAGCACGACTACACCGGCCGCAACTACATCTACAACAACCGCATCGGCGTCGGTGCCGACGGTTCCTCCCTGCCCAATAAAGGCTGGGGCATGTACATGCGCGGCCACGACTTCAAAATTGGGCCGGGTAACGTTTTTGCCAACAACAAGAAGGGCGGCATCTATCTGACGGACAACTCGTCCGACGGCAATATCTTTACGCAAAACTCGTTCTACAACAACACCGGCCTCGCCATTGATATTGCGCCGGGCGGCGTCAACGCCAACGACAGCGGCGACGGCGATAGCGGGCCAAATCAGCAGCTTAATTTCCCCGAAATCGCTCAGGCGTCCACCACTCAGGTGAGCGGTACGGCCTGCGCCAACTGCACCGTGGAAATCTACATTGCCGATGCTGGTGCGGGCGAGTATGGCGAGGGCAAAACCTTCATCGGCTCCACCAAGGCGAACGGCAGCGGCAACTTCAGCCTGTCGGCCAACGGCCTCTACAACGACCAAGCCGTTACCGCTTTGGCCATTGATGGGGATGGCAACACCTCCGAGTTTGGCCAAAACGTGGCGGTAACGGGCAGCGGTGGACCCGCCCCCGCGCCCACGCCTGCGCCAACCGCGCCGGGCAGTTCCACGCTCCCGCCGACGGCTCCCCCCGCTGGACCCAGCGGGCCAGCTGGCAAGCTGGAGACGGTTTCGGTCAACGCTGGTAGCGCTTGGCAGACGGTCACGTTCAGCCAGCAGTACGAGCGCCCGGTGGTTGTCTGCTCCGCCCAGTACGCCAACGCTACCGCGCCCCATGTCGTGCGCGTCAACAACGTAACGGCCAGCAGCTTTGATGTGCGCCTGCAAAATCCCGGCGAGAGCCAGAGCCTGCCCGCACAGACGATCTTCTGCCTCGTCGCCGAAGAAGGTGTGTGGACGCTGCCGGATGGTCGCGCCATGGAAGCGCGCACCTACACCAGCATCGTCACCGATAACAACTCGAACTGGGGCGGCGAGATGCGTGGCTACGCCCAGAGCTACAGCCAGCCGGTGGTCCTCGGCCAGGTGATGAGCTACAACGATCCGGCCTGGTCTGTTTTCTGGAGCCGCGGTGGCAACAAGTGGGACCCCGCAAGCGGCTCTTCGCTCTTCACGGGCAAACACGTGGGCGAGGATCCCAACCGCACGCGCGCCGACGAGACGTTGGGCTACATCGTTTTCGAGGCGGGCAGCGGTACGCTTAACGGCGTTGATTACCGAATTGCCCTGGGAGCGGACACGGTTGAAGGCGTTCCCGCGGGCGCGCGTACCTATGCGTTTGCCCAACCCTTTGCACAGACGCCCACCGTCGGCATCGTTTCACAAGGTGCTCAAGATGGCGGAGATGGCTCGTGGGCGGCACTGTTTGGCAGCAACGCTCTGCGCGCGGACGGCATCGACTTGGTGGTGGACGAGGATCAGCTCAAGGACGCCGAGCGCTACCACACGACGGAGCAGGTCAACTACGCCATCTTTGCCCAGCCGCTGTCTATTTTCTGGGGCGGGGGCGATGGTACACCGAGCGCGCCCGTCACCTACGCGGCGGACAGCTTCTCGCGCACCGTCTACAACACGTGGGCTATTGCCGACGTGGGCGACGCCTACTCGATGTTCTGGGGCAACAACGCCAACGAACGCTTTAGCGTAGACGGCAGCGAAGGGCACGTTACGATTTCGCCCAACAACGGCCTGGAAGCCAATCTGGAAGGTGTTCTGGCCAAGGATGTGGACATCACCTTCCGCGTCAAGAGCGATCAGGCCGTTAACAACCTGCACGAAGTGCTGATTGGTGCACGCTACCTCAATGCAGGCAATCTCTACCGCGTTCGTCTGCGGCGCTACCAGAGCGGGTACGTGGAAATGCAGGCCATTCGCGCCAGCAACAATCAGTGGAGTTCCTTCCCCAAAGCCGGAACCTTTGACCTGGCCGCGGTGGGCAACGGTTACCTGAAGGTGCGCGTACAAGTCACCGGCGGTAGCCCGACAACGCTGCGCGGCAAAATCTGGGCGGATGGCCAAGCCGAGCCCGGCGGCTGGCTCTTCAGCGTGACGGACTCCACGGCCAATTTGCAAAACGCAGGTGCGTTCAACCTACGCACCTACATCAGCGGCAGCGAGCCCGCGCCCGTGCGCTTTACTTACGACGACCTGCTTATCCAGGGCACGGAGAGCGGCAGCGGCGTGGTGGCAGCCGCCAGCCTCGAAGAAGCCGTGGGCGATACGCCGACGGAGCGCATCCCCTCGCAGGGCAGCGCGCTCTTTATGCCGCTGGTCAGCAATCGCTAGTTCTTAGTTTGCCCAAAGAGAAAGCCGCGTGCAGTTTGCACGCGGCTTTCTCTTTTAGGCAAACCTTCCGACTTCTGCGGATTTGCTCAATTCCGACCCCCGATGCAAAATAACCAGGTCGCTTCGCTCCGATTCGCTCTACGCCACCGCAATCCATGAACCTCCCCGCCATTCGCTCCATTACCCGCATCACCGGCCACGCCCGCACGGACCGCTTCTGGGAAGTGGACGCCCTGCGCGGCGTCGCCATCGTGATGATGGTGATCTATCACCTGCTGTGGTCGCTCTGGTTTGTCCGCGCCCTGCCCAACATCGTCCTCTACGCCGGTTTCTGGAAGTACTTCCAGCGCACCACGGCCAGTCTCTTTATCCTGCTCGTGGGCGTCTCGCTGGTGATCAGCTACCACCGGGCGCTGCAAAAGCGAGGCAACACCAACGGCCTCTGGTGGAAATTTATCAAGCGCGGGGCCATGCTCTTTGGCTTCGGCATCGTGATCGACCTCATCACGCGCGCGGCCAACACCGGCTTTGTCGACTTTGGCGTCCTGCACCTGATTGGCTTCTCCGTGGCCTTTGCCTATCCATTCCTGCGCTTCCGCTGGCTCAATCTCGCGCTCTACGTGGTGTTTTTCTTTGTCGGCGGCTACGTCGAAAATCTTCGAGTGGACACGCGCCTGCTCGTCTGGGTTGGCCTCGTGCCCGAACGCTACGCGCCCGTCGACTTTTTTCCCATCTTTCCGTGGTTTGGCGTTGTACTGCTCGGCGTCTTCTTTGGTAGCTTGCTCTATGCTGGCAATCGCCGCCACTTTACCCTGCCCAACCTCTCCGGCTGGCTCCCCTTTAATCTACTCGAATTTTTGGGCCGCCACTCGCTCTTTATCTACCTCGTCCACCAGCCCCTTATCTTCGCCTCGCTTCTCGCGCTCGGCGTCATTTAGCTAAACAGTTTTGGACATGGATACACGAATGAATACGGGTTTTTGCAAAAGAAAGAGCACGGTTAAAAAACCCGTGTGCGCAGCCCGCATGCATCCGTGTCCACTCTCTTCTCTCTTCCTCTCGGCGTTCCTCTGCGTCTCCTCCGCGTCTCCTCTGCGTCTCCGCGTTGAATCTGTATGAGCTACCGTCTCGGCTTCCCCGTCCAAATTCTCGGTGCGCCCCACCTGCGCTCGCACGACAGCCGACGCTGGCAAAATCAGCCCCACCTCAGCGTCAGCCTCGCCTATCTGCGCGACATCCTCGAGTACCTCCACCGCTGCGACATCCGCTTCTACCGCTTGGCCGGTCAGCTTGCTCCCTACCTCACCCACCCGGAGCTGCCCCAGTTTCACGGGCAGATCGACGAATGTGCCACCGAGCTAGCCATCATCGGTGATCTCGCGCGCGATTATGCCATTCGCCTCACCCTACACCCCGCCTTCTATATCCAGCTTGCCAGCCCAGCGGCGACGCTTGTTCAGCGCTCCATTACCGAGCTGGACGCCGCCGCCCGCCTGCTCGACGCAATGGGCCTGGACCAAAATGCCGTGCTCGTGATCCACGTGGGCGGGATTTACGGCGACCGCGAGCGCAGCCGCAGCCGCTTTGTCCAGCAGATCGAGCGCCTGCAACCTCAAACGCGCCGTCGGCTGGCGCTGGAGAACGACGACCGCCGCTACAGCCTCAGCGACGCGCTCTGGATACACCGGCGTACGGGTCTGCGCCTCGTACTGGATACGCTCCACCACCGCTGCCTCAATCCCGCCGGTCGCTCGCTGGCCGAGGCGTTGATCGCCGCGCTCGCCACGTGGCCCGCCGATCAGCGCCCCAAAATTCACGTTAGCAGCCCGCGCACCGCCGTCCGCCGCTTTATCCGCGACGGTCAAGTCCACCTTCAGATGCCCCTCGCCCACCAGCACAGCGACTTTCTCCACCCCTTCGAGGTCATCGACCTGCTGCGCATCGCCCGCGCTCGCGGTCTGCGCGACTTTGACATCATGCTGGAAGCCAAGGCCAAGGATGTAGCGCTGCTGCGGCTGCGCGAGCAGATTCGCGAATTTGCGCCCGATCTGGCGGATTTGGTTGGCTGAATTTGAGATGGCCTTATTCAGGCCGCCTGAAGCAGACTCTGCGCCCTCATCCCACTTGGTATAAGCGTCACTGTTAGATTCTTCAAAAGTCGGTAGTCTACTTTTTTATCCTTCTACCAAACCGGCCTTTGATGATCTCTCAACCACTTCGTTTCCCCAACGACTTTCTCTGGGGCACAGCCTCCGCCGCGCATCAGAACGAGGGCAACAACACCAACAATCAGTGGTGGGCCTTCGAGCAGCAGCCCGATACCATCTGGGGCGGTCGCGGCAGCGGCCTTGCCGCGGACTGGTGGCGACATGCGGAGCGCGACTTCGACCACATGCAGCGGCTTGGCCTCAACGCGCTGCGCCTCAGCGTGGAGTGGAGCCGCATCGAGCCCGAACCCGGCTGCATTAATCACGCCGCGCTTGATCGCTACCGCGAGCTGTTGGGCGCGCTGCGTGAGCGCGGCCTCCAGCCGCTGGTGACGCTGCATCACTTTACCAACCCGCTCTGGTTCGAGCGCCGCGGCGCGTGGGAGCAGCCGGAGAGCGTGGCCCGCTTTCAGCACTTCGTCCACCACACCATCCAGGCCCTGGGCGACCTGTGTGATTTCTGGCTTACCTTCAACGAGCCGGTGGTCTATGCGGTGCAGTCCTACCTGCGAGGGGTTTGGCCGCCGCGCAAAGCGAGCTTCCCGCTGACAATAACCGTGATTCGCCACCTGCTGCGGGCGCACGCCGCGGCCTACGAAACCATTCACGCCCTGCGCCCCGATCACCGGGTTGGCTATGCCAAGCAGATGCGCCTCATGCAGGGGCGACGACCGGGCAACGACCTGGATCGCTACGCCGCTGGCCTGCGTCGCTACCTCTTTGAGCACATCTGGTTTATGGCTACCATTGATGGGCGCATTCGCCCCCCCATGGGAACAGGGCTCTACCAACACACGCTGGCGGATAGCTTTGACTTTATCGGCATCAATTACTACACGCGCGACCTCGTCCGTTTTGAGCTAAATCCAGAGAAGCTCTTCGGCGACGAGATGTACCCGCCGGATTACGAATTCTCCGCTCCCATTCGCACGGGACGACCCTTTAGCGAGTTCTATCCGCAGGGGCTGGCGCGAGCCTGCCGCGAAGTTAGCGAGTTGGGCAAGCCGATCTACATTACAGAAAATGGCCTGCCCGATGCCGACGACAGCCAACGCCCGCGCTGGCTGCTGGCACATCTCCATCAGCTGCATCGTGCCATCGAGGCGGGGGCGGACGTGCGCGGCTATTTTCACTGGACGTTCGTGGATAACTTTGAGTGGGATCAGGGCTGGAATTTGCCCTTTGGTCTGGTAGAGCTTGACCCGGTGACACAGGCGCGGCGCGAGCGAGGGAGCGCTCGGCTCTACAGCGCCATTGCGCGCCAAAATGGCATGACACCCCGGATGGTTGAGGAGTACGCCCCGGGTCTGTTATAGCGAAGAACCCGTTGGCTAACGGATCACAAAGGGCAGCAACACCCTATTGGCGACGGCTGGGTTGCCGTCACCATCACTGTCGCCGTCGCCATCGTCGTCACCATCGGGCGAGGGGGCGGGCGGCAGGCTGGCTACTACGTTGATGACGCCCGCTCCCAGCTCATCTGCTGCTGGCTCTGCCGTATCGAGCACGCGCTTTACGATCTGCTTGGCCTTGAGCGTCGGGTCGGCGCTGTGGATCAGGGCCACTTGCCCCGCCACAAAGGGCGTTGACATAGAGGTGCCGCTCCACGTGGCGTAGCCATCGAGGGGGAAGGGGCTGTAGATGCCGCTGCCGGGTGCGGCCACGCCGATCCATTTGCCAAAGTTGGAGAAATCCGAGCGCTGCTTGGCCTGATCTACCGAGGCGACGGCGATTACATTTTTGGCAGCGGCTGGAAATTGGGGCTCCTCCGAATTGAGATTCCCCGCCGCGGCCACGATGACAATGTTCTCTTTGGTAACGTCTTTGATCACGTCGGCCAGGAACTCTGATTCACGCGTCGTGCCCAAGCTCAAGTTGATGACATCCGCGCCGTGCTGTTCGGCGTAAAGCACGGCCTCGGCAATGAGGAAAACGTTGCCGCGCCCCTGTGCATCGAGCACGCGTAGCGGCATGATTTGCGCGTCGGGGGCGACCAAATGCACGATGCCCGCCACGTGCGTCCCGTGCCCCACGAGCCCCTCGGCGACGCCGTCGCCATCCGTATCCGCCGCAGCAAAATCCTCCTCCGGCACATTATCGTCGTCGACAAAGTCGTAGCGTGTCTCCGTAAAGCTGGCGCTCAGCTCGGCATGATCGAGCTGGAAGCCCGTATCCAACACGGCCACCACCGCGCCCGCCCCCATGCTGATGGCGTGGGCCTCGGGCAGCGTCAGCATGTCGGCGGCATATTGGGCGGGGAAGGGATCGGGGTCGGCCCCGCCCCAGGCAAATTTTTCCAAGCCCACCCCTTCGGGTGGCGTCCCCACAAAGTTTGGTTCCGCATACAGTAGATTTTCGTCCCCCTGCATGTCGGAAACAAGGGCTTCGACATCGTCGTTATCGTCGGGCGTTCGCAATAAATAAATACCGCTGCTCTCTAGCAGAGATTGAATGGTGGTTGTGCCATAAGTTTCGTTGACAACCTCGACGGTTGCACCGTTGAGGGGATTGAGCTTGATGACGATTTCGCCAGCGACAAAAATAGGGATGCAGTCATCTTGCCCGTCTTCATCTTGCCCGTCTTCATCTTGTTCGTCTTCACCTTCCCCGTCTTCATCTTCCCCATCTTCACCTTCCCCGTCTTCATCTTCCCCGCCTTCATCTTCCCCGTCTTCATCTTCCCCGTCTTCACCTTCCCCGTCATCCTCGCTGCACTCCTCGTCTTTTTTGTTCTTTTTGTCTTGTCCCTCACCCTCGCTGCTGTTGCTGGGTTGGACGTTGACGGTGCTGCGCGTTGGGCCAACGGTGCGCACGGAATCGGCCGCGGCAGTGCGTGTGCTGCCGGTGGCCAGCAGTAAAATTATTAAAGCGAATATGAATGCCAACCGAGATGGAATAATTAATTGGAACACAAAATCCTCCCCAAATACTTCATCACTTCTTCGAGCATCACTTCTTCGAGCATCACTTCTCTGGGCGCTGCAACGCTGCGTATGCTCCATTCAGCGTGCTGCCAAAGGTATACGTTGGCAATAGAGAAAAATACAAACAGCCGCACAACCGATTAGATTGCAATCGGGGAAGCGTAGGCTGGCGGAATCTTATGCCGCTAAAGAGACAAGCCGGGGATGTCTGTCGCCGCGACCCTGCTCGCCCGTACACGCATGGAGCGAAACATCCGCCAGCCATCAATCGCTCAATCTATCCGTCGCTTGCCCACCAGCAAGAAAGGGGCCCAGTAGTACGGGTGTGGATAACGTGCTTTAACCTGCAGCTGCGTCTGCCGCAGCGCCTCCGCCAAATCAGCGCCCGCGGTAAGCTGAGCGTACCACTCACCCATAAACAGCGCCGCCACATCGTCCTGCACAAGCCATTGGCTAACCAGCAGCGAAGTCGCACCCGCGCTGAGAAAAGCGTAGGGGAGCCCCAAAATCTCGCTGCTGTTTAGCCTGCCGCTGCGCCCCGATTCACAGGCGCTCAGCGTCACGAGCGAAGCGGGAAGCTTTAGCTGGGCGGCCTCGTTGGCTGTCAACCAGCCGTCGTGCAGCTTAAGCGCGGAGAACATGGGGTTGTCGTCGCGGAAGAGGCCGTGGCAGGCCAGGTGCAGCAGACCGCCGTGCTCGTGATTTCTCAACCGACCCAGCGTTGCGGCCTCGCCCACCAGCGCTTGCGGCACAAGCTGGCGGGCGCGCAGATGGGCCATCACCTGCTCGACTTCAGCGGCCGCAGCCGGAATCCGCGCATCGGGTACGCCCATTACAAGCGGCTGGCCGTGTAGCGTGAGCGACCGCTGCTGGGTCAAGGCAAAAATTGTAGCGCTCGGTGCGTAGGAGATCGCACAGCGCTCAAGCAGATAGCGTTCGCCGTCGTACAGCGCATGAAAGGGAAGCTGATGCAGCAGCCCGTGCGGCACGACGGCCAGCTTGCCCACGTAGTCGGCTTGAGTGCGATCGGGCCGAGTCGGGCCGGGCTGAGCGGAGCCAATCCGTTCGTCTGCCTCCAGCAGCTCCACGATCCGGCGCATCAACATCTCGTAGAGCTCGCCCAGCACGCGCTGCACCGAGCGCTCCATCTGTTGCTGGTGGCGTTGGGCAAAGCGCTGCCCCGCCTGAAAACGCGACCACTGCACGGCCAGCCGCCGCAGCGACGGCTCTACTTCCTCCACCGTGCAAAGTCGCCGCAACACGCGCGTTTTGCCCTTGACCTGCACAAAAGCCAAAATTTCCGAGCCGATAATGTGGTAGATGAGCAGCGCAGTGTCGTCGGATGGGATGTCGCCGGATGGGATGTCGCCGGATGGGATGTCGCCGGATGGGATGTCGGCAGGTGGGGTGTCGCCGGATGGGATGTCGCCGGATGGGATGTCGGCAGGTGGGGTGTCGCCGGTCGGGACATTGGTAAGTGGCCGGGCGAAAATTGGTGAATCGGAGAGGGGTGAATCAAGCGGCGAATCGGGCGACCAACTGCCGTTCCAGGGCCAGCTTCGTGCCCCACTCGCCACGCTGCCTTGGAGCTGGAGACGGCCAATCCGCTGTTCCAGCGTAACGGCGCGCGCCTTGAGCAAGGTTGGCGCAACGGTGCGCACACGCGGCTCATCATCATCGGCGAGGGCGCTATCATCGTCGAGCATCTTGTTGTAGATGGCGTCGAGCTCGGCCTGCAGCGCCCTCAGCTGCCGCGCTTGCCCCCCTTCCTCGCCCCCGCCCCCTTCCCCTCCCTCTCCATCTTGCTCGACGGCTTCAAGCTGCACTTGAATTGCGCCGGAGAGCAAATCAGCAAGCGCGCGTGATTTGGCGCGCTCGGCTATCTCGAATGCGCGCACGGTCTCGTTTCGCTCCAGGTAGAGCGAGATCAACTCCTGATAAATCGAGAGTTTGTCGTTCAAAAAGGACGCCCGCATTCGCTCGTGGACAAGCGTCCTGCGCAGCGCCTCGATCTCGTCAATCGCCGTGGTCAGCGCCTGCTCTGCTTCCGCGTAGCTGCCCCGCTGCCGGTGGAGCTGGCCCCAAAGGCCCTGCGTCCGGTAACGCAGCTGCGGAATATCCAAAGCCGCCACCAGCGGTTCGGCTTCGCGAAGCAGACGTTCTGCGCGGGTCAAGCCGGGTGGTGTTGACGCCAGCGATAATTCGGCATTGCGCAAACGCGCATAGACTTGCTGAACCGGATAGTCGCCCTCGCCAAGCAGATCCAACGCCTCCTGGGCCAGTGCAGCGGCCGCTTGAGCGTCTGCCATTTGCGTTGCCAAAGCCGATTGCTCAAGCAACACAGCAGAAAGCAGCTGGGGATTTTGCTGCGCCCGGAAAATGTCGACAGCTTGTTCAAATGTCTGCTGTGCCTCTGGAAAGCGCCGCAGCGCCGCAAACACAACCCCCTGCGACCAAAGCGCTTGGCCCAGCTGGTGAGTCAGATTGGCCTCTGCCAAAAATGGAATCGTTTGACGGTAGGCATCGAGTGCTTCGCCGTACAGATTCAGCGCCAGGTAGGCATCGCCAACGTGCCTCAAAAAGATATTGTAGTCCGCCACCTTGTCCACTCGGTCATAAATTTCTTGTGCTTTCTCAAACGAGTCAAGGCTTTGAATATAGTTGCCAGTCCACAGAAACAGCTCGCCCAAGTTCATCAAGGTTCCCGCTTCAAAGAGCGGCAGCTGCGCTGCTTGGTAAGCAAGACGCGCCCGTTCAAAAGAGGAAAAGGCCTGCTGGAAACGCCCCTGCGCCAGCAGGATCAGCCCTTGATTATCGGCGATATTTGCGATGTGGCCCGGCATGTTCAACTGCCGAAAATATCGTTCGGCTGCCTCGTATTCCATTATGGCATCTTGATGCTGGCCCATTCTCCCCAAGCAGATTCCTCGGTTTTGATGAATAAAGGCCAACAGCTGGTCAATGCTGCCCTGTGCGAGGCCCGTTAACTTTCCGGCTCTGTTGAATGCCCGTTCGCCCACGCCCAGTGCGCTTTGGAATTCCCCGCCCTGAATCAAAATCCGCATCAACCCCACGTTTGTCCGCAGCGCCTCCAGCGCCATCCCCAATTCTTCATACCCCGCTTGCGCCGTCTCGACCATCTCGCGCGCTTCGGCAAACTGGCCGCGCATGGCGTGGACGTAGCCGCGTAGGTAGGCGGCGCGGGGGTGGACGGCGGGCGCGTCCGCTTCGTCGGCGATGTGCACGGCCAGCGCGGCCAGCCTCCAGGTTTTACGGGGATCGTCGCCCGCTAAACGGTCGGCCTCTTCGAGCAGGGCGGCAAGCCCGTTTGCGTGCAGCAGATTGGCTTCGCGCAGCAGCGTGGCCTGTGTAGCCAGCTCGTCCGCGGCGAGCAGGCGCTCGATCAGGTCGGGGGAAAGGGTGGGGAGATTGTCGAAGTTGGGTAGGGGCATAGTTGGAATTTCGCCTCAGCACGACAGCGTCAGCGGCGGCAGTTCCACCTCCAGCGCCGCACCGCTAATCACCACGCGATAGCGACCGGGCGCGAGCGCTTCAAACGCAAACTCACCCAGATCGTCCGCCATCACGAGGCCCTGCTCACGCGCATCGCTGCCCTCGATCACGCGTAGAAGCTGGACGGCAAAATCGTCCGGCAGCACGTCGTCGCGGTTGGGCAAGAGCTGGCCAAGCAGGTCCAGATGCGGCGGCTGCTGACGAGGCTGCACGTTGAGCGCCACGTCGAAGGCTCCCGTGGCGTAGACGAGCTGGCGGGCATCGGCCCCACTGGCGGCACGTGTGCCCACCAGCGACGGCTGAGCGGCGCTGTCAAAGGTGAGGGCGGCTATGAGCTGCTGCAGCGCGCCGGGCCCCTGGTGCTGCGCCTGCTGATTAGCGGCGTACTGCGCAAAGCGCCCGCCAAGCGCGCCGCGCGTGGCAGCCGGCAGCGGCGCGAGCACGGTTTCGCTGCTCAGCTGGCGGAAGGCGCGCAGCCAGCGCACCCGGTCCCGCGTCTCGGCGTCGCCCTCTTCGACGAGCTTCGCCACGCGCGCGGCTTCGTCGGCGGGCAGGCGCTCTTCCACCCAGTCGAGCAGTTGCTCAAAGGAAAGAGGGGAAAAGGTTGAGAGTGAATTCATAAATAATCGGCTTCTTTCTGCTGCTCAACGGCGTGCGCGGCAGTGGTGTTGTTCAGACGTAGAGTAGTCGTAAAGGATATGACGGAGAGGTACAGGAAAATACATATTTTTTCTGATTCCCAGAAATTCACTCGCCCAATTGCATAAAATAGCGCATGCGTTCGAGGCAGCGCGCGCGCGTCGGCCCCACGCTGCCGACGGCCATACGCATCTGCTCCGCGATTTCCTCGTAGGAGGGCTCGCGCTCGTCAAAGTAAAGCGACAGCAGCAGCTCGCGGCAGCGCTTATCGATTAGGTTCAATCCCACAGTTAGCCACTCCACCAGCTCCCACTGCGCAATGTGATCGCGGCCGTCCGGCAGCAGCGCCAGCGTGTCGTCGGTTTCGCGGCGCTCCACGTGGCGGCGCTTGGCCCGCTCGACGCGCCGCCACGTATAGCGGCGCGTTACCGTGGTGAGCCAGCCGCCGAGGTTGCTGTTGTCGCGCAGGCCGTCCAGCTTCTCGATCAGCGCGGTAAAGGCCGCCTGCGCCACGTCCGCAGCCTCGTCGCGCGAGAGGCCGTACTTGAGCGGGATGGAGTAGACGAGCCGCTCGTACTTATCCAGCAGCAGCTGCCACGCTTCGGGCTCGCCGTCGCGACAGCGCCGCAGCAGTTCGGTATCGGACGGAAAAGAATCGGAATTGGCCATGGCGAGCGCTTTGGAAAGCGAGTTCGTTGTAGGTTTGCAAGATACTTGCCAGAAGGTGTCAGCTTTGGGATGTTAACATTGTGAGGGGCAGATCCAAAATTGTCCGTAAAATCATGTGTGTTTTGCATGACAACGTTGATTCGTCCACACAGCAAGTCCAAATTTGGCAACGTTGATAAAAAGTAGCGAAGAAAATTAGCCACGAAGTGCACGAATGAGACGAATTTTTGGAAGCAGTGACGGTCACTGTCCAAGCAGAGTAGGGCAAGCTGTCCGATTGTGGACAGTGACCGTCACTAAGCGCCGAACGCCTGTTTTTATTTTTTCACTTTAGAAGGAGTCGCCTGCAAAAATTTGTGTGCTTCGTGGCCCACCTCTTTTTTATTGGAGAGTGCTGTCGTTTGCAGCGACTGTTCGACAAATCTCATCAAATTCGCTACAATAACAGGCGAGAACCGCTGTTCTAATCCGAGGAACCCCATGCCCAACTTTCAAGTCGTCAGCGATTTCCAGCCCACGGGCGACCAGCCCGTTGCCATTGACCAATTGACCCGCGGCCTCCAAAAGGGCGAGCAGCACCAGACGCTGCTCGGCGTGACGGGCAGCGGCAAGACCTTCACCATGGCGCACGTGGTTCAAAACGTGCAAAAGCCAACGCTAATTTTGGCCCACAACAAAACGCTGGCGGCGCAGCTCTACAGCGAGATGCAGGAGTTCTTCCCCCACAACGCCGTTGAGTATTTTGTCTCCTATTACGACTACTACCAGCCCGAAGCGTACATCCCGCGCTCGGACACCTTCATCGAAAAGGAGTCCGATGTCAACGAGGAGATCGACCGGCTGCGGCTGGCGGCGACCAGCTCGCTGCTCAGCCGCCGCGACGTGATCATTGTGGCCTCGATTTCGTGCATCTACGGCCTGGGCAGCCCGGAGAATTACGGGCAGGCCGTCGTGCACCTGCGCGTCGGCGAGATGATTCGGCGCAGCAGCGTGCTGCGTCACCTGGTGGAGATTTACTACGAGCGCAACGACAACGTGCTCCAGCGCGGCAAGTTTCGCGTGCGCGGGGACGTGCTCGAAGTGCAGCCCGCCGACCGCGAGTTTGCCTACCGCATCAGCCTCTGGGGCGACGAGATCGAGCGCATCTCCGAAATCGATACGCTGACGGGCGAAATCATCGACGACCACAGCCAGGTCGACATTTTTCCGGCCAAGCACTTTGTCACGCCGCAGGACAAGCTGGTGGCGGCGATTCAAGAGATCGAGGGCGAGCTGCAAGAACAGCTCCAATACTTCGAGGCGCAGGGCAAGCTGCTGGAGGCGCAGCGGCTCAAGCAGCGGGTGAACTACGATTTGGAGATGCTGCGCGAAGTGGGTTTTTGCAACGGCGTGGAGAATTACTCGCGCCCGCTGGCCCAGCGCCCACCCGGCAGCACGCCCTGGACGCTATTGGACTACTTCCCGGCGGACTGGCTGCTAATCATCGACGAGAGCCACATGAGCGTGCCCCAGGCGCGCGGTATGTACAACGGCGATCGCGCGCGCAAGGAGGTGCTCGTTGAGTACGGCTTCCGCCTGCCCAGCGCCATGGACAATCGCCCGCTGCGCTTCGACGAGCTTGAGCAGCACATCAACCAGGTCGTCTACGTGAGCGCCACGCCGGGGCCTTACGAGCTGGAGCACAGCGGGAAGCCCGTGCAGCAGGTCATCCGCCCTACGGGTTTGCTCGATCCGGTGGTCGAAGTGCGCCCAACCGAGGGGCAAATCGATGACCTCTACCGCGAGTTGGTGAAGCGCATTGCCCAGGGCCAGCGCGCGCTCGTTACCACGTTGACCAAGCGCATGGCCGAGGATTTGACCGAGTATTTGGCCGAGCTCAACATCAAAGTCCAATACCTCCACAGCGATATCCAGACGCTGGAGCGCGTCGAGATTCTGCGCGATTTGCGCATGGGCGTCTTCGACGTGGTCGTCGGCATCAACCTGCTGCGCGAGGGGCTGGATTTGCCCGAAGTCTCGCTGGTTGCGATTCTGGATGCGGACAAGGAGGGTTTCTTACGCCACGAGCGCTCGCTGATTCAGACAATTGGTCGCGCCGCCCGCCACGTCGAGGGCAAGGCGATTTTGTACGCCGACAAAATCACCGATTCGATGCGGGTCGCCATCGACGAGACGGCCCGCCGCCGCGAGATCCAGATGCGCCACAATCTCGAAAACAACATCGAGCCGAGGGGCATCGTCAAAAGCATCCGCGACCTCACCGACCGCGTGCGCGTCATGGCCGAGGCCAGCGCCAGCTACAGCGCCAACGGCAACGGCCAGGCCGACGAAGAGATCATGCTCGACCCGGCGTCGCTGCCCAAGGACGAGCGCGCCAGGCTAATTAAGCAGATCGAGAGCGAGATGAAGACGGCCGCCAAGAGTTTGGAGTTCGAGAAAGCGGCTGCGCTGCGCGATCAGCTGCTGGAACTGCGGCAGATCGAGACGACGCAGAAGATTTTGGCGAAGTGAGGGGTATTGCGTATTGCTTACTGCTTACTGCGTATTGCTTCTCGCGTATAATCTGCCAACGTGCTCAACCACCCAACAGAAAGCAATAAGCAATAAGCAATAAGTACTACTCCCCCACCTCCGCTTCCACCCACATCTGCTCCCCATCGCTCCACACATGTATGCGACCGTGCTGGTCGGTGCGCAGCGTCTCAATATCCTCCAGCCGCTCCATTACGTCTGTTGTGGGGTGGCCGTAGCGATTCTCCGCGCCCACCTGAATCACGGCCAGCGACGGCGCAACGGCGCGCAGAAACTCGGCGCTGGTGCTGGTGTCGCTGCCGTGGTGGCCGACTTTGAGCACGGTCGACGCGAGCGGTGCGCCCGTTGCCAGCCACTCTACTTCGCTGGGCACGCCCGCGTCGCCGGTGAGCAGGACGCTAAAGTCGCCGTAAACCAGCTTGGCAACCAGCGAATTCTCATTGTCCGCATCCGGGCCAATGTACCCCGCTGCCTCCGGCCACAGCAGCCACAGCCCCACCCCATCTCCCAAATCAATCCAGCCGCCCATTGACTGCGCCCGCACCTCGACGCCCTGCTCGGCCATCGCCGCGAGCCAGCGCTCGCTGTCCGGGTGCGACAGCGTTGTGGGCGCAGCGATGGCCTGGGCGATGGCGAAACGCGCGGGCACGTCAATCTGGGCCAGCATGTGGTCGCCGTCGGGGTGAGTGAGCAGCAGCAGGTCGAGGCTGCGATCCCAGAAGGGCAGGGCCGCGCCGAGTTCGCTCAACAGCAGCTGTGGACTTTCGCCGCCGTCGATTAGCAGCTGGCGACCGCTCGGCGTCTGCACCAGCACGCCGTCGCCCTGGCCGATGTCGAGGAACCAGAGGTGCAGCCGCCCGTCCGGCTGCGTCAGCGCCAGCGACCAAATCAGCACGCAGCCAATGCCGAGCACGCCTGCCGTGGTCGTGCCGAGCAGGCGGCGGGCGAAGCTGAATTGCGCCATCCCAAAATTGAGCCGACGCGGCCACGGGCGCGGACGCCAGCGCAGCAGGCCCACGAGTCCGTAAGTCAACGCCAGCGCGCCCAGCCCGTAGCTGGCAATTTCCAGGCTTGCGCCGGGCAGCACCGCCGTGCCGCGCACCGCCGCAACCGTCCACACGAGGCTGAGCCACGGAACGGCGAGCAGCAGCCGGGCCAGGTGGGTCAGCCCCGGCAGGTCGGTTGCGCCGAGGAGGATGCTCGCGCTGCCCCAAAGCATGATAAATGGCTGGACAGGTGCGATGGCCAGGTTGCTCAATAGGCTCACGATTGATAATCGACCAAAATAAAAGACAACCAGCGGCATGGTCGTGATGTTGGCGGCGATGGTGACGATGAGGCCGTCCTCGATCAGGCCGCGGAGGAGGGATTTGGCGCGCTCAGCAGAGCCGGAGAGATTGATAACTGGTGAATTGGTAATTGGTAGGCTCGATGATTGCGTCAGCGTGCTGCCAGCGTTGGGGAGAATGCGCGAGAAGGCGGCGGTGATGGCGGGCGTAAACAGAATCAGCCCGGCGGTGGCGGCGCTGGAGAGCTGAAAGCCGACATCCCAGAGCGCGAGCGGGTTGGCGAGCGTCATCGCCCAGCAGGCGACGGCCAGCGAGACGAGCGCCGTGCTGCGCCGACCGAGCACCGTGGCGATCACGTAGAGCCCGCCCATGCCCGCCGCGCGCAGCACCGCCGCGTCGCCGCCCACGAGCAGCGCGTAGGCCGCAATCCCCAGCAGCGTCGGCCCGATCACGCGCCGATTGCGCCGCCCCATCACGCGCTGGCTCAACGCCAGAATGACGCCCGCAATTAGCGCCACGTTGCTGCCCGAAATTACGATCACGTGGCTCGTGCCGGTAAGGTTGAACTGCTCGTACAGCTCATCTGGGATGCCCGCTTCGATGCCGAGCAACATGCCGTTGGCCAGCGCGGCATACGGCTCCGGCAGCGCGCGGTTGAGGAAGGCTTCGCCCCGCGCGCGGAACTGGTAGAGCGCCCGATTGAGCACGCTGCCGCGCGTCGGCCCCGGCAGCACGTCGATCTGTGCGCCGTAGACCAAGCTGTGCACGCCCTTGCGCGCGAGATAGTCGCGATAGGAAAAATCCTCAAAGACCGGCGGCGTCACCAGCCGACCGCGCACCGTTACCGGCTGGCCGTAGACGTAGCGCTCGCGCGTACCGGTGTTCAGGCGCACGTCGCCGCGCACGTCCAAAACTTCTCCATCACGCGCCAGCGACTCGACGCGCACGTGCAGCCGCTGGCGCGCGTCGCTGACGAGGGGGTAGCTGTTGACGTAGCCGTGCAGCGTGACCATCGGCGCGTCGCGATCAAAGGCCTGCTCGGCGGGAAGATTGTACGTGGCGAGATCGCCCGTCGACCAGCAGGGGGTGAGCGGGTGGCTGGCGTAGCGCAGCGTACCGGTGAGCAGCGAAAGCAGGACGGCGGCCAGCAGGGCGGGCGTGGGGTTGGGGCGCGGCAATCGGAAGCCAAAGCGGGCTGGCCAGCGCATGGCGGCGAGGGTCTCGCGCGTGGGGGCGAAGGGCGGCAATTTGTGCAGCAGCGGCGTGAGCGGCAGCGCAGCGAGCGTCGCCAGCCAGAGCGAGCCGGGAAAGCCACAGCCGACGAGCCCCGCCGTCCACAGCGAGTGGCCCAGCGCAATGCCAAACAGGTAGGCGAGGGCAAGCCAGAGGAGCGTCATGGGTAGGGGCGGTGGAAGGCTACTGTGTTGAAGCGAACGTCGAAGAGTGAAAGTTGGTTTACCCCCATCTCTACCACAGCCAGTATCGCCGTACAACGGTCAAACGTTGTAACCCTTTCCTGCCTTTCTGATACAGAGCAACAAGCGTTCCCAGTACGTGCCGCCGTTACTTCGTTTGCCAAGCATGAGTTGCCGCGTTTGCGAAAATGACAAATTATCCCGCCTCCAAGGCCGTCCCAAAAAATCAACCGTGCCCTGTGACAGTCACTGCCCAAACAATTCTGTGAATTCTTCACTGGTTGCGGGCAGTGACGGTCACATTCGCGCTATACTTATTTTCTTGAATTAGCCTAATTTGGCGTGCCACGGCGCAGCGCCTTCGTGCCTTCGCCTCTTCGTGGTACACTTCCTGAAAAAAAGTCCAGCGGAGCCAACCCCATGAACCCAGTCGACATTATCACCAGAAAGCGCGACGGTCAGCGACTAAGCGACGCTGACATCCGCGCTTTTATCCACGGCTTCGTCCACGGCTCCGTGACCGACTACCAGGCCGCAGCTTGGGCGATGGCCGTCTATTTCCAGGGCATGGACGCGGCGGAGACAACCGCGCTCACGCTCGCCATTGCCGAGAGCGGCGATCAGCTTGACCTACACGACGCGCTGCCCATTCATACAGTTATCGTCGACAAACACTCCTCCGGCGGTGTGGGCGACAAGACAACGCTGGCCGTGGCGCCGATTGTGGCCGCGTGTGGGCTGCCCGTGGGCAAGATGAGCGGGCGCGGGCTGAGCTTTACCGGCGGCACGATTGATAAGCTGGAGAGCATCGCGGGCTGGTCGCCCGACTTGAGCGAGGCGCAATTTCGCCGACAGCTCGCCGACATCGGCCTCGTCATCGCCGGGCAGACGGCCGATCTCGCGCCCGCTGACAAGCAGCTCTACGCCCTGCGCGACGTGACGGCCACGGTCGACAGCCTGCCGCTGATCTGCTCCAGCATCATGGGCAAGAAGCTCGCTGCGGGTGCGGACGCCATTGTGCTCGACGTGAAGTGTGGGCGCGGCGCGTTTATGGAGACGCTGAGCGAAGCGCGCGAGCTGGCGCAGCTGATGGTCGATGTGGGCGCGCGCGCCGGTCGCCGCGTGACGGCGCTGATCACGCAGATGGCGCAGCCGCTGGGTTACGCGGTTGGGCACTCGCTGGAGGTGCAGGAGGCGGTTGCCACGCTGAGAGGGGAAGGGCCGGATGATTTCACGGCGCTCGTTGAAGAAATTGCGGCGGAGATGGTTGTTTTGGGTGGTGGCAAAAAAATCACGCTTGACACCGCAAAGCAAGCCGTGCACAAAGCCGTCGGCTCCGGCGCGGCGCTTGCGAAATTTCGTGAATTCGTCGTGGCCCAGGGCGGCGATCCCGCGCTGGTTGACGAGCCGGAGCGGTTACCCAAAGCGCCGGTACAAATCGAGGTAAAGGCGGAGCGGGCAGGCTGGATCAGCGAGGTTGATGCGCGCGAGGTCGGGCTGTCCGTGGTGACGCTGGGGGGCGGGCGGCAGAAGAAGGGCGATCCGATTGACCACCGGGTTGGCGCGGTGCTGGCCGCCAAGGTCGGCACGCGGGTGGACGCGGGCGATTTGCTCTGCACCGTCCACGCCGCCGACGAGGGTGAAACGACGCGGGCGGTAGTGGACAGAATTCGCGCGGCGTTTATGCTGGGCAACGAGGCCGTCGAACCGCTGCCGGTGGTTTACGCGCGGATTTCGTCGTAGGGGCACGCCGTGGCGTGCCCCCAAGGCGAACTCCGCTTACCACTCGATCCGCCGCCGCTCGCTCACGATTTCGCGATAAAGATTCGCCGTTAGCTGGGCAATCAGCCGCCAGTCGTAGAGCTTTTCTACTTGATAGCGCGCGCTTTCCCGTCGACGCGCGGCGGCCCGCGGATCGGCAAGAATTTCGCCGACGGCCCAGGCGATGCTGGCGGGATCGTTGGGAAAAACGGTCAGCCCGGTCTGCTGGTGGCGCACCACTTCGCCCAGCCCGCCCACGTCGCTGGCAACGACGTTGCAGCCGAGCGCCATCGCCTCCAGCGCGACAATGCCAAAGGGCTCGTAGAGGCTGGGAAAAACAGCGGTATCGACGGATTGGTAGAGGCAGTCGCGCCGCTCGTCGCTGATAAAGCCGAGAAAATTCACCGAGTGGGCGACGCCCAGTTCGCTGGCGAGCGGCCACATCTGCTCGCAGTTCTTGCCAGCCACCAGCAGGCGCACGCCGCGGTGCTTTTGCAGAATTTGCGGCATGGCATGAATCAACACCTGGAGGCCCTTTTCGTGGACGATGCGCCCCACAAAAAAGAGCAGGTGCTCATCAAACGGCGAGAACTCGGCGCGGATTTCTTGCTGTGCGACTTCGCCGCAGGGGTGAAGCGTGTCGGGATCGATGCCGTTGGGAATCACGCTAATTTTGTCCAGCGGCGTGCCAAAAAAGTCGTGGACTTCCTGCGCCATGTAGTCGCTGCAGACGATAACGCGCCACGCCTCGAAGCAGGCCCGCCACTCCAATTTGTTGATCTGGCGGCTGCCGTCGTTGGTGAGCCAGCCCTGGTGGCGACCGCGCTCGGTGGCGTGAATAGTGACGACGAGCGGCACTTTCCACGCGTACTTGAGATTGATGCCCGCCACCGCCGTGAGCCAGTCGTGAACGTGAATGAGATCAAAGGTCTGGGGCAGCGCGCAGGCGTAATCGGTAAGCACGCGATTGTTCTCAGCCACGCTGTTGTGCAGGTTGGTGGCGTCCACGGGTGGACAATCGATGCGGTGTATGGTGACGTTGCCGGGCAGCGTCTCGACGGCGTCGCCGCCGCTGTAGCGCGGCGTAACGATCGTCGTGTGCAACGGCTCGGAAAAGCCGTGCTCGCGCTGAATCGCCGCCAGCGATGGCACAAGCTGCGAAACGTGCTTGCCCATGCCGCCGACAACATAGGGGGAATACTCCCAGCTAACGACTAACAGATTCATCGGTTACTTCTTTCAATACCAAAGTCGACGGCTTCTTGCGTCAAGTTGATTCCACGGGCTGCCGAGCAATCTGCACCCAACCGTTCGCACGGCGGCGTGCTCATTCCACATTGCTGCCAGCCTCCTCTGCGAACGGCGCGCTGGTACCATCGCCCTGCATGGCCCACAGCGCCACCGACCAGCCACCCGGCTGCGCTTTCCCCTCGATCAGCTGTCGCGTGGCAAGGTAAACTGCATGAGCTAGCGGGCTCGCGCCGTCGTGCGCTTCGGCCCACTCCACGTAATCCTCGTGTTGCCAAGTGGCCCAGTAGATTTTATCGCGCGTCAGCAGCCGATCCTTCGCCGCATCGACAGCGCCGGGCGGGCCAAGCCAAACGGGTACGGCGAGTCGCTCATCAGCTGTCGAGGCGCGCAGGTCGTTGATAAACGTTGCCGCTTCAGCCGGGGTTCCCAGCCACAGCACCGCATCGCCGGGCCGCACGGCCTCTACGCCGTCGACCAGCGCAACGGGCATCCCCGCGATTTGCGACCACCCCTCTTCGTCCAGATTGGGCCAACCGGTGGCGAACGATTTGTTCGTGTCCGCCAGCACAAGCCGCATTGCCCCCCGTGACTGCGCCGCCTCGCTGACTGTCGCCACAAGCGTTCGCGCCCACGTATCGCTCGTCTCCCACATGTCTAGCGCAAAGATGTCTAATGCAAAGAGGCCATCCGCATTCGCCGCAAAGGGGAGTAGAGCCGGCACGTCGCTTTCAGCGGGCGCTGTGTCCGCAACGGCTGCGGACGTCGAGGGCAGCAGCGGGCCGACAAAGCCCATCACGTCCGGGTCGGCGAGCAGCTTGCGCAGGGCGCGCTGGGCCTGGGCGGGGTCGCCGCCGCTGTCGAGGGCCAGCGGCACGATTGTGGCCCCCGCTGGGCCAGCGTCGCCAATGGCCGCGCGCACGGCGGCCAGCGCCTCGTAGCCCAGCTCGCGATAGACGCCCTCAAAGGGCGCGATGAGACCAATTTTTTGGACGATTGGGGTGGGGGAGAGTGTAGCGGAGAAGCAGGCGGAGAGCAAGGAAAGGATGAGCAGGCAGCAAGTAGTAAGTAGCAAGGGGTGCTGGTGTCGAACCTGCCCCTGGCTACTTGCTACAGACCTCTTGCCCCTATTGATAGCCAAAGGCCGCAATGTTCTGCTCATGCTCGGCGTAGGTTTGCGCAAAGGCGTGGCGACCGTCTTCGCCCGTGGCGAGGAAGAAGCAGTAGTTGGTGCTTTCGGGATTGCGCGTGGAGTCGATGGCGCTGAGGCCGGGGCTGGCGATTGGGCCGGGCGGCAGCCCATCGTTGGTGTAGGTGTTGTAGGGGCTGCTCACCTCAAGATACTGCTCAACGCTCTCCGGCTCCCACCACCAGTTGCCCGCTTCGCCGCGCGCGTACTGCACGGTGGGGTCGGCCTGCAGGCGGGGGCTGCCCACATCGGCGTTGCACGCGCCGTTGAGTCGGTTGAGGTAGACGCTGGCAATCAGCGGGCGTTCGTCCGCCTGCACGGCCTCGCGCTCGACGATGGAGGCCAGCGTGAGCAGGTCGCGTCCGCTCAGGACGCTGCCGCCGCCGCGCAGCCCGTTCGTTCCCACGCGATTGTCGAAATTATTGAGGAACGAGCGAATAACGATTTCGGGCGAAGCGGCGAGCACGGGAAAGAGGTACGTGTCCGGAAAAAGGAAGCCTTCCAGGCTCGCACCTTCCGGCAACGCCTGCAGGAAATCATACTCCTCGGCCAGCCCCAGCGACTGTGGATTGCGCACGGCGGCTAGGAAGCGGTCGCTCTCAATTACGCCGCTGGCGTCCAGCCGCTCGGCGATTTCTTCGGCGCGAAACCCTTCGGGAATGGTAATGGGGACCTGCTCCTCCTGGGGCGCACCGCGCAGCACCTCGGCAATTTCGGGCATCGTCATCGTTTCGGCGAGCATAAAGGAGCCCGCCTGCAAACGCCGCTCCATGCCGGTAACGCGCATGTAGAGGTTGAAGAGGTCGGCGTCCGTGATCAGCCCTTCGTTTTGCAGCCGCAGCGCAATAAAGCGCGCCGCATCGCCGGGCACAATCCGAAAGCTGCGCTGCGTCGGGTCCGCGCCCGCGGCGATTTCGAGATCGTCGCTGCGCAGATTGAGGCTGGTACGCAAAATCTGCTCTTCAATGTAATCCGGCGACAGCACGTCCTGGCCCGCGTTGGGGTCGATCAGGCCAGCGGTCTGCTCCGGCGCGCCGCGAAACTGCTCCGTCAGGTGCGCCTGCGCCACGACAAAGGTGCCGCCGAGCACGGCCAGCACCATCAGCAAAAAGCCAACGCGGGCGATGTTGGTCAAGCGCGTGTCGCGGACGGGCTCGTCGCGCGGCTTTTCAATGGCGCGCCGCATCACGCTGCGCCGCTTCATGGGCACGGCAAGCATATCGGCCTGGGTAAGAAATAAGTCGCGGTTGCGTTGTTCTAGAGACATGGGTTTCTCAGATTACTCGTTCCCACGCGGCGCGTGGGAATGGCTGTTCGACGCTCTGCGTCGCCGGGTGGCAAGCGAAAATTGTGTGTCGGTTATGCGGTGACGCAGCACGTCTTAGTGGCTCCGCAGAACCAGTCGCATCTCGCTGGCCACGACCGATACCGAATGAATTCGGCATCTGCTTTGCGAAACGCGCCAAAGCGCGTTGATTTTGCTCGTGCTCACACGATTCCTGAGCTTATCGAAGGGCTGAATGCGAGTGTGGGCCCAACGCTCAGCACCCAATGGGCAACGTCTTCAACGTGCTTGTGAAGACACAGGAAATAATCTGGTCATAGAGGAGTAAGCACGCCCCGTGCCGGATCAATCTTCAAACTCCGCTTGCTTTGGGGCGCGTGCCGTGCGCACGAGGGCGTGCGCACTCCTCGGCGCTATTCCCCAACTATTTCCTGCGGTTCCATCAGCACGTTTAGTAAGATAGGCGATGAATTCATTTATCGCCGGTGACAATGGGCGATGAATGCTCTTTCGCCGCCAGCTCGATCCGCCCAAACGACCGCCCATCTCCCTGCTCTTGCGCATCCAAATAGCGCTGCAAGATCACCGCCGCCGCTACCGCATCCTCGCCGACTTGCGCGAGCCGCGCATCGCCCGCGGCCAGAATCTCCTGCGCATCAAAGGTGCTAAAGCGCTCGTCCCAGAAAATGATGGGCAGCGGCCTGCCGAGCAGCACGCGCAGGGCGTGGGCCAGCCGCTCGGCCCACTTGCGCACGCTACGCGACTGGTCGCTCTCCCAGTTCTCCTCGGTCGCGGCTTCGCCGTTGCTTTGGTCGTGCAGCGGCAGGCCGACCACGACCGCCGTCGCCTCCTCTTCGCGGACAATCTCGGCCAGTGCGGCAAAATCCTCGCGGCGCGACGCACGACGCAGCGTGGTCAGCGGGCGCACGCTGAGGCCGAGCGGATCACACGTCGCCACGCCGATGCGGGCCAAGCCGACGTCGAGCGCGAGCAGCTTGCGGCTATCCGCCGGTATCGGGTACGGCATTGTCCGCGGGATTGTCGGCGGGATTGTCATTGGTGCTGTCATCGGTGCTATCACTGGCGTCGTCCAGGCTGCCCTCCACGTTGCCGACGGATGGCTGGCTGGGCGTGCCCTCCGGGACGGGCGCGGCTTCGACAAAGCTCTCCTCATACTCCGCCTCGTAGGCGGCGAGGTCGAGGCGCACCTGGATGCGGTTGCCAAAGACGGGCAGCGTGCGGCGCAGCCACGCCGGATCGCGGTAGATGTCCGGCGTGTCCGTCAGCAGGTAATCTTCCTGCAGCAGCGTCTGCGCCTGCTCCGGCGTCAAGCCCGCTACGGCGTCGGCAACTTCGTCATCGTTGATGGGCGTCACGTAGTCCGCCACCACCGTTAGCGTAAAGGTAACGCTGTTGTCCAGCGGCGAAAAATCCGCGCCGGGCACGCGCTGGTAGACGATGCTCTCTTCGATCAGCTGCGCCCGGGCGGGCAGCGCCTCGTTGAGCGCATTGAGCACGGCGCGTTCGGTCTGCGCTTCGCTAACGGCCACGCCCTGGACAAGCGAACGCAGGATGAGGTCAAGTGCCTCGCTCTGCTCGTCCACGGCCTGCGGAAAATCGGAACTAGAGCTGATGATTCGTACGGATTCGGGCGGAACCCACTCGCCCTCGCGCAGCCGAGCACCCAGCTCTTGGGGGGCTTGCTCCACAGCGATGGCGCTCACTTCACCAAGCAACCGTTCACGGTCGGCCTGAAGTACGACGGGCACTTGAGTCGCGCCGCCGCCGACCGTGCCGCCCTGGTTGACGACATTGGCGTAAACGCGTGCGCCGCCTTCGACGGAGCTGATGGTCAGCGCCGATACGTTGCCAGCGGCCCCGGGCTCCACGGCCTCGATGCCAACGGTCGCCGCCGAGCCAATGCCGTCGCCCAAGTCAGCGTTGCTGGTCGTGCGAAAGCGCACCCCGTTGCTCGTGCTGACAATGGTTCCCTCGCGAATAAAGGAGCCGCCGGAGCCAATTCTGCGAAACGTCACGAAGCCGGTGGCGCGGGCGCTGGCCTCGAAGCCGGTGCCGGTCGTGGCCGTCGTGCCGGTAACGACGGTCGCCGTCTCCACCAGGCGTGCGGGCAGCGAGTTGGTGAAGTAGTCGGGCCGCTCCAGGTTGGGGTTGGCCGTAAAGGTGATGGGCGTCTGTAGCGTCTCGCGGTCTGGGCTGAGGGTAATGGTGGCGGCGGGCAGCACGTAGAAGGTAAAGGCGCTGAGCACCGTCACCAGCAGCGCGGCCATCGCGCCGTAGCCGACCAGGCGCACGCCCAGCGGCACGGGCGCGCGCAGCCGCTCGCCCAGCTCGAGCCGCTGTCGTCGCGCCTGGCGCAGGGTCGGGCGCGATTGCATGTCGCGCAGGACGCGCTGGCGATCCGGTGGCGCTTCGGGCAGGATGGCCTGGGCATCGCTCAGATTGACGGGCAGCAGCGGCTTCATGCGCCACGTTTTGGGCACGTCGATGCGCTGGCGAAAGGTCGGGATGCCAACTTTCTTGGCCGCTTTGATCGTCTCCTCGCCGCGCGTAATCAGCGCCAGTTCGACCTGCTGGAGCTGGGCCTGCCGCTGCAGGAGGCGCAGACGCGCCATGTTGTCGAGCTCGTCCCAGCCTTCGGGCAGCTCGAACGCGAGGTGACCGACCCGCTTCTGGGCGATCAGGCGGCGCAGGGCTTCGGTGCGGGCCTGGGGGGAGATGGGAATGATTTCCATAATGTAAAACGAAGCGCTGCTTCGTTCCGCTTAACCGACAAAAAATTAACGCAGTGCCAATTCGGGTAACCTAGCCAGCGCGACGCAGCGCTTCGCGTTACGCCATGTAAAACGAAGCGCTGCTTCGTTCCGCTTAACCGACAAAAAAATTAACGCAGTGCCAATTCGAGTAACCTAGCCAGCGCGAAGCAGCGCTTCGCGTTGCGCCATGTAAAACGAAGCGCTGCTTCGTTCCGCTTAACCAACGAAAAATTAACGCAGTGCCAATTCGAGTAACCTAGCCAGCGCGACGCAGCGCTTCACGTTACGCCATGTAAAACGAAGCGCTGCTTCGTTCCGCTCAACCGACGAAAAATTAACGCAGTGCCAATTCGGGTAACCTAGCCAGCGCGACGCAGTGCTTCGCGTTACGCCACGTAAAACGAAGCGCTGCTTCGTTCCGCTTAACCAACGAAAAATTAACGCAGTGCCAATTCGGGTAACCTAGCCAGCGCGAAGCAGCGCTTCGCGTTACGACAAATGTTCCGCGACCCAACCCGGCACGCTCGCCAGCGCCTCCTCCAGCTTGCTCGCATCGCGGCCGCCCGCCTGCGCCATGTTGGGGCGGCCGCCGCCGCCGCCGCCGATTAGTTTGGCCGTGTCGCGCACGAGGTTGCCCGCGTGTACGCCGCGGCCAATCAAGTCCTCCGTCGCCGCGGCGACCAGCATCGGCTTCTCATCGATCACCGAGCCGACGACGACCACGCTGCTGCCAAGCTTGTCGCGGAACCAGTCGGTCATCTGGCGCAGGGTGTCGACATCGGGCGCATCGACCTGCACGGCGAGCACGTTGGCCCCGCCGTTTTCGCCACTTCCGGTCCCACCAACAACCACCGCGCGGTCGAGCAGCGAGGCGCTGGTATCGCGTGCAGCTTGGGTGCGCGCCTGATCGAGGTCGCGCTGGAGCTCGCGATTTTGCGACTGCAAATTGTCGATGGCCGCCTCCAGCTGGTCGGGCTGGGTGCGCAGCTGCTCGGCCAGCCGCTGGAGCGACGCCAGCCGCTCGTCAACTAGCTTTTGCGCGGCGCGACCGGTGGCGACTTCGAGACGCCGCACGCCCGCACCCACGCTGCCCGTGCCGATCACGCGGAACCCACCGATTTCGGCGGTCATGTCCACGTGGGTGCCGCCGCACAGCTCCATGCTAACGGGGCCCCGTTCTTCAGAATCAGAGTCGTTGGGATCGGGGCCACCGATGCCCCAGCTTTCCAGCGACTCCTCACCAAAGGAGACCACGCGCACTTCGTCGCCGTATTTTTCGCCAAAGAGCGCCATCGCACCCTCGGCCACCGCGCGCTTCTGCGATGTGACGCGCGTATTGACCGGGTAGTTGTGCAAAATCACGTCGCCCGCCATTGCTTCGATGTCGCGCAGCTCGTCGGGCGTGATCGGCTCGGAATGGGTAAAGTCAAAGCGCAGCCGATCCGGTGCGACAAGCGAACCGGCCTGGTGCACGTGCGTGCCCAGCCGCGAGCGCAGCGCGGCGTGCAGCACGTGCGTCGCCGTGTGGTTGCGCATCACGTCCCAGCGCCGCTCGGTGTCGATGGCGGCCAGCGCTTCATCGCCCACGCGCACCGTGCCGCCCGCGACTTCGCCAATGTGCACGATCAGCCCCGGAATCGGGCGGCGCATGGCGTCCACCTGCACGGCGAAAATCGGCTCGTCGACATCCTCCGGCCAAAAGTAAATCTCACCCGTGTCGCTGACTTGGCCGCCGCTTTCAACGTAAAAGGGCGTCTCCGGCAGCACGATTTCGACGGCCTGCCCCGCATGGGCTTCAGCCACGGACTCGCCATCAATGATGAGGCCGATAATTTGCGTCTTCGCTTCGGCCACGTCCTCGTGGATCAGGTGGTCAACGCCTTCCTCGCTCAGAAGGTTCCGCTGCTGCAAATCGGCGAGTAGATCGCTGTAAACGCTTACGTCCCCCGTCGCCATCGACTGCGCACCGGCGCGGCTCTGCGCCTTTTGCGCGTCCAGCGCCGTGTGGAAGCCCGCCTCGTCCAGCAGGAAGCCATGCTCCTCGGCCAAGTCGCGGGTGAGGTCGATGGGGAAGCCGTAGGTGTCCCACAGCATGAAGGCTTCGTCGCCGGGGATCGTGTTTTCGCCGTCGGCTCGCAGGCGAGTCATCAAATCATCGAGCAGGTTGAGGCCGGTGCTGAGCGTGCGCTGGAAGCGCTCCTCCTCGGCGGTGATCGTGCCCAGGATAAAGTCGCGCCGCTCGCGGATGTCGGGGTAGTGGTCGCCCATCTCGTCGATCACGGCATCGGCGACGCGGGCCAGGAAGGGCTCGTCCAGCCCCAGCAGCTTGCCAAAGCGCGCCGCGCGCCGCAGCACCAGCCGCGTGATGTAGCTGCGCCCTTCATTGCCCGGCAGCACGCCATCCGAAATCAAGAAAGTCACCGCGCGCGCGTGGTCGGCAATGGCGCGGTAGCGATAGAGGTTGGCCGCGCGCAGGTCGTCGTCGTGGCCGCTCAGCTCTTGGATGCGGGCCATGATCGGCAGGAAACCGTCGGTGTCGTAGTTGTTATCCGTGCCCTGCAGCACGCTTGCCAAGCGCTCCAGGCCGAGGCCGGTGTCGACGCCGGGCTGGGGCAGGGGCACGTGCGTGCCGTCCGCCTTCTGGTCGTACTGCATAAAGACAAGGTTGTAGATTTCGAGGTACTCGTCGTCGCGGTTGACGCCATCGGCGTGCTGCTTGTCGAGATCGCCCCAGTAGTAGTGAATTTCTGAGTTGGGGCCACACGGCCCCACGTCGCCCATCGACCACCAGTTGTCCTTGTCGCCAAAGCGCAGAATCCGCTCCGGCGCGGCGCCGACCCGCTGCCACAGCTCCTCGGATTCGTCGTCGCTCTCGTGGATGCTAAACCAGAGCCGCTCCACCGGCAGCTCCAGCTCCTCCACCAGCAGATGCCACGCCCACTGGATCGCCTGCTCCTTGAAATAGTCGCCAAAGGAGAAGTTGCCCAGCATCTCAAAGAAGGTGTGGTGGCGCGGGCTGGGGCCAACCTCTTCGAGATCGTTGTGCTTGCCGGAGACGCGCATGCACTTCTGGATCGTGGCCGCGCGCGTGTACGGTCGCTTTTCGATGCCGACAAAGGTGTCCTTAAACTGCACCATGCCGGAGTTGGCAAAGAGCAGCGTGGGATCATCGGGCACGAGGGAGCTGCTGGCCACGATCTCGTGGTGCAGCTCGCCAAAGTAATCGTTCCAGAGCTGGCGGATTTCGCTGGTGGTGAGGCGTTTCATAAGGATTGGCCGACATGTTTGAAGCCGCGGATGGACGCAGGCAGACGCGGGTAATTGTTGCAAAAGAGAATTTTAGGGGATAGGAGGTGGGGTGTCAAGAATGGTGGAGTTGACGCAGCAACTCCACCGTTCAAAAGAGTTTGGGCCACAAGTTGCACAAACTTTTGCAGGCGACTCGTTCTGATTCGTCTTATTCATACAGTTCGCGACTAATTTTCTTCGCTACTTTTCACCAACGTTTACCAAATTTGGAATTTCTTGAGCCAGCGGGCACATTTCGACATGGCTGCCGGGGCCACACTAACCTGCCGCTGCCAAATTCAAATAGACAAAGCCGCGGTGGCGATGGTACTATAGAAAATTGAAGTGGGAAATTTGTCCGCCGAGATGGTCAAAATGCCCTGCCTCACGGCCTTGCCCCTAGACTATTTGTCCAAGTTCGCGACATCAACCCCATGGCCCAGTCCAACCAGCCTTCTACACCAGCCCAATCCGCCTCGTCTTTGCCGACGACTGCTTCATCGGCGACTGCTTCATCGGCGACTGCTTCACCAAGCAACGCTTCGTCGACAAACGGGGCGGGGCAGCAAGCGGCCCGCGCCACGGCGGAGCTGCTGCGTTGGCGCGCGGATATCTTGATGGACGAAATGATGCTGGGCGCGGCGGACCTTTCGGCCAGCGACGGCGACCGCTCGTCGTCGATGAGCGGTGATTTGGACGCGTCAAGCGCACAAAGCCAAGCGCCGAGCAGCTCGTATCCACCATCTACCACTTCACCCAACGGACGGCCAACGTCGAATACGCCTTTCGACGCGCCCAACCGTCCTCAACCGGATTGGCGCTCGGGACGCCAACCGGCGCGCGACAGCGTGAGCGCGGCCCGCAGTGAAAGCGAGCGCTACGAAAACCAACTGTCCAGCTATGCGAATCAGGCCGCCGGGTCTTTCGCCTCGCCTGATCAGAATTACCAGCCACGGGGCTACTCACCGCAAGCGTATCAACCGCCGCAGCCGGGCGATGCACCGCCCTCTGCCACGCTACAAAACGCCGCGCCACAAAACGCCACGCCACAAAACGCAGCGGAGAACGCCCAGCTGCTGCCCGCCGACCGTCGCTACCGCTCGCCGCAGCCGGGCAGCGTCTCGCCCTACGAAGCAACGCCCGCCGCGTCAGCTCAATCCGCCCCGCAAGCCGCCCCGCAATTCAACGCGCAAGACAGCGCGCCCGTGCCTGCGCTGGGCCCCGTGCGCGTAACGCCGAGCGCGCGCTTTGCCAATTCGATGACCGTCGGCCCGCGCGCCAACCAATACTCCACGCTGCTGCCCCGCTCTTCGCAGATGGATGCGCGCGCCGTGCAGCTCGAACTGGCAACGCTGACCGATCAGGTGGAGGTTAGGCTGCCGCCGGGCCACGACGTGCACGTGCGCGCCCGCCACCTGCTGGACAAAGCGCGCGAGATCGTGGGCGACGGCGGTGACCGCGGCGTGGAGATCGAGTATTATCTGCAGCAGGTGCGCGCCATCGTGGAGCGCGCGAGCCAGCGCATCGGCGCTTCGGCCATTTATCGGGCGCGTCTGGTCCGCTACATGCTGGCGTGGGCGGCGCTGGCGCTGGTGGTCATCAGCGGCCTGCTCGTCTACCAATCGCTGCTGGAGCGCACGCTGGTTGCGCGCACCACCCTGACGGCGGACGGCCTCGTCCTGCGCAACGTCGTCGCGCTGGGGATTGCGCTGGCCAGCGGTGTACTCGGCAGCGCGCTGGGGGCGCTCGCCAACATGCGTCGCCACAGCCGCAAAGAGTACGGCTTCTTTGATCGCAAATACAGCACGCTCGGCCTCATCCTGCCCATTATCGGCCTCGTTGTCAGCTTGGTGATTTACCTGCTGTGCGTGCCGGTCTTTATGCTGTTTGATCTCAACCTCCTCACCAATCGCCTGCTGGTGATTTTCCCGGTCGCGCTGGCTTTCCTTTTTGGCTACCTCCAAGAGAATATCTACGGCACAAACGAGTAAATTTCGTTCTCGGCTTCGGGCCCTTCCGCCGTCGGAAGGCCCCAACGGAGTTGGCCAAGCTCTCGTGTTGACTCGCTCGCACGGAGGCGTACTGACTCCTCGGTTGTGGTCTGCTGACTATATTCCTGCTGTCCAGGATTTTTGTTTACCAGCATTTTAGCTTTCACAATTGTATTTGCTGGAAATGTTGAAAGCCCCTTGCCAAATTCGTAAAAAGCCGTTAGGATATGTCTGCAAGATTGCTGTGCCCTCAACATCACCTTTTCCAACCACCACTTTTCCAACCATATTGTAACCCCTACGATACCGTAGACAATCCTCCATCCTCAACCCCCTAGGAGCCACGACCATGACCCAACGCCCTGCCCGACGTTCCACACCCTGGCTGCCGCTGATCGCTTTTGCGCTGATCGCCGCGCTTTTTGTGCAGGCCTGCAGCGCCGCCCCCGCTGAAGCCCCCGCCGTCGATGATGCCGATACCGCCACATCAAGCGACGGCCCCGTTGTCAACTCGCTGGGCCGCGAGCTGCCCGCCGACGCTGCCCCGCTCGACCAGCAAGTGCTCATCTACCCCTACAACAGTTGGCAAACCTTTACGACAGTTGACTTCTACGAGAACGTCTACCAGCGCGGCGGCGCACTGGCCGACCTGCTCTCGGATTCGCTCGTGCGGCTGGACAAGAATTTTGAGCTCCAGCCCGGCGCGGCGCTCGATTGGTCCGTCGACGACAGCGGGCTGGTCTGGACCTTTACGCTGGACGAGAATTTGATGTGGAACGACGGCACGCCCGTCACCGCCAATGACTACGTCGCCACCTTCCAATACGGGTCCAGCCCCGACCACGCCTGGGACTTTACCTGGTACTTTAACGGCGTGATCGCCAACTGGCAGGAAGCCGTGGGTGGCGAAGTGTCAGTCGAGGAGATTGGCGTGCGCGCTGTGGACGACTATACGCTCGAATTCACGACCGTCTCGCCCGCACCCTACCTGCCCGCCATGCTGCTCTACTCGACGCCGCTGTCCGCCGCCGCGCTCGAAGAGAGCGGACCGCTCTACAACTCCAACGTGGAAACGTCGGTCTCCGCTGGCCCCTACCAGCTCGTCGAGTGGACGCGCGACCAGCGGCTCGTCTACGAAATCAATCCCGACTACACCGGCACCAACGTGCCCTACATCGAAAAGCTAATCGTCTTGGGCATGGGCGAGGGATCGCATCTCGCGGCCTACGAAGCCAATGAGATCGACGTTGTCTCCGGCGGCGGCATTTTGTCCCCCGCGGACATGCAAATCATCGGCAGCGATGCGGCGCTGGAGGGGCAGTATTACCCCCACTACGGCGATTTCCGCACCTACTACTTCTTCTTCGATGATTCGACCGAGCCCTTTAACGATCCGCTTGTGCGCCAGGCCTTTGCCCACATGGTCGACCGCGACGCCCTCATCGAAAACGTGGTGCGCGAGCAGGGCATTCCCTCGTACTCGATGTTGACGGACGGCTTCCCCGCCGCCGATTCCGAAGCCTACGCCGACATCTACCCCTACAATCCCGAACGTGCCCGCGAGCTGCTGGCCGAAGCGGGCTACCCGGACGGTGAAGGCTTCCCCTCCCTAACGCTGGCCCTGCGCGCCGAGGCCTCCGTGCCCGAAGCCGTGGCCCAGGCCTACGCCTCCGCGCTCAACCAGGAGCTGGGCATTGAGGTACAGGTGAGCAACCAGGAGTTCAAGACCTTTATGGACGCGCTGCTCGCCGAGCCGACGGAGATGGACTTTGGCTTTATCTCCTACGGCATGGACTACCTCGACCCGGCCAACATGCTCGGCGTCTTTGAATCGAGCGGGCGACACACGTGGAGCAACGCGGAGTACGACGCGCTGATCGACGAAGCCGCCAGCTTTACCGGTGATCCCGCCGAGCGCATCGAAATGTTCCAGGAGGCCGAGCGCATCCTCGTCGAGGATGTGGGCGGCGTCTTCGCCTACCACCAAACGCCCGGCGATCTCGTCAAGCCCTACCTCGTGGGCGAAGCGCTAACGCCGGACGAAAACGGCGTCGCCGCCTGGCACTGGCCCGGCTTCTCCGGCTTTAGCACGCTGATGCAGGGCATCTATGTCTCGGACGAGGTAAGCGAGTATCGCTCGTCGCCCCCGCAGTAAATTCGGGAACCGTAAACCGTAAACCGTGATGCGTGATCGAGGGGAAGACAGAGATTCGTGGAATCAACGCTGTCTTTCTCTTCATCACGCATCAAATACTTCCTCCGTATTCCCCTATGATCCGCTACCTCCTCGGCCGCCTCGCCGGCATCGCGCTTGTCATGTTTGTTGTTAGCCTGCTGATCTTTCTGCTGATGAACGCCATCCCCGGCGGCCCCTTTGATGAAGACAAGATGCCGCTTTCAGCGGAGGCCAAGGCCAACATCCTGCGCAAGTACGGGCTGGACCAGCCGCTGCCCGTACAGTACATTCGCTACGTCGGCAACGCCCTGCGCGGCGATTTTGGCGTGCCCTTCCAAAGCCCCACCGAAACCGTAATGGAGCTGATCGGGCGCACGTGGCCCGTCAGCATCCGTCTCGGCCTGGTCACCCTGGCCTTTGCCGTTCCGCTCGGCCTGCTCGCGGGGATTCTGGCCGCCACGTGGCAAAATTCGTGGATCGACTACAGCGCCACCTTTGTCTCCACCCTCGGCCTCACCGTGCCCAACTTCGTGATCGGCGTGTGGCTGATTTTGCTGCTGGCGGTGCGCTTCAAGGTGCTGCCCACCGGCGGCTGGGGCGAGCCGCAGCACTACATCATGCCCGCCATCGCCCTGGGCGCGGCCCCCCTCGCGCTCACCGCGCGCTACACGCGCACCTCCCTGCTCGAAGTCAAGCGCGCGGACTACATCCGCACGGCGCGCGCCAAGGGGCTGTCGCCCGTGCGCGTGCTCATGCGCCACAGCCTCAAAAATGCCCTGATCCCGCTGCTCACCATTCTCGGCCCGCAGATTCCCAACCTGATCACCGGCACGGTCTTTGTCGAGAGCATCTTCCGCGTGCCCGGCCTCGGCAAATTCTTCGTCACCAGCATCTTCCGCCGCGATTACCCCATGATCATGGCGACGCTGCTGCTGGTGGCGCTGATGTGGTCGATTTTGTACTTGGTCACGGATTTGCTTTACACGGTGATCGATCCGCGCGTGCGGTTGGATAAGCAGCGGGGATAAGATTCTCTGGTATAATGTCTATATAGTTAGATGAGAATTTTTCCCGGGCCGCAGCAGATGAACTGCGTCATCTTGGGGCGTGATGTGCTAACCATTTACGAGGACGGCAAAGGCAATCAACGCTACCCCGATGATGCTGTATTCCGATGCTGTATTGCTCGGTGCAACAAGACATAATTGCGCAGTCCCAACAATCAACCGCAAGCACTTTTGACGGCTACATCTACAGTTTCCAAATCACGCCGGGATCATCATCTGTATGTTTAATCCAGACTCCGTCGACAAAGCTCATCGCATCGATGAAGCGATTGGAAATCAGGACAATCTTCGAGATCAACTCGTGCGAGTCTACCGTTCCCCATGACCATCACCGCCGCTCCACCCCCCACCCTCCCCCTCGCCGCCGAGCCGACCGCCCAGCGCACGCTGCTCGGCGACGCAATGCGCCGCTTTGCCCGCAATCGACTTGCCATGCTCGGCTTCGTAATCGTGGCGGCGCTGGTGCTGACGGCGCTGCTGGCGGACGTGCTCGCCCCCTACCCCTTCGATGTGGCGGACATTGCCAACGCGCTGCAGCCGCCAAGCGCCGAGCACTGGCTGGGCACGGACGAGGTGGGGCGCGACATCTTTTCGCGCATCATTTACGGCTCGCGGATTTCGCTGCTGGTGGGGTTGAGCGTGCAGGGGCTGGCGCTGCTGATCGGGATTCCGCTGGGGCTGGCAGCGGGCATCCTCGGCGGGTGGGTCGATTGGGGCATTATGCGGCTGGTGGAGGTGATGACGGCCATCCCCGCGCTGCTGCTGGCGCTGCTGCTCATTGCTATTTTTGGCAGTGGGTTAAACAATGTCATCATCGCAATTGGCGTGGTGGGGTGGCTGGACGTCTGCCGGCTGCTGCGGGCGCAGTTGCTCACCCTGCGCGAGCGCGACTACGTGCTCGCCGCGCGCACGCTCGGCACGCGCGGACCACGCATTGCAACGCATCACCTGCTCCCCAACGCCGTCGCGCCGCTGATCGTCGCCGTCACCATCGGCATTCCCACCGCGATTTTCACCGAGGCGGGGCTCTCCTTCCTCGGCCTCGGCGTCAACGATCCGATTCCCAGCTGGGGAAAAATGGTGGGCGATGCGCTGCCCTACATGCGCGTCTACTGGCACCTCGGCGTCGCGCCCACGGTGGCGATTGCGCTGACGATGCTCGGCTTCACCTTCGTCGGCGACGGCCTGCGCGATGCGTTCGACACGGCCAGCGGGGAGTAGATAAAGTTTTGGGGAACGCCAAGAAAATCAACGCAAGGGCGCCCTTGCGCCCTTGCGTTAAACTTTGTTGCCTTGCCGCGTTTTATGCTTCCTCGCGTTCTTTGCGATAGCGCTCGTCCAGCTTCTCCATTTTTTCGACTTTGGGTGCGGATCGCCCGCCCTGGTACTCACTTTCCAGCCAGATATCCACGAGCTTCTTTGCCACGGCGGGGCCGGTAATCTGCGCCCCCAGGGTGATGATCTGCGCGTTGTTGCTGGCGACGGCGCGCTCTGCCGTGTATGGGTCCGTCACGCAGACGGCGCGCACGCCCGGCACTTTGTTCGCCACAATCGCCATCCCCGCCCCCGTCCCACAGACGAGCACGCCGCGTGCGTAGTCGCCGTTGCTCACGGTCTCCGCCACCTTCGCGCCCACATCGGGGTAATCAACCGGATCGTCCGTGTCAACGCCCAAGTCGTCGACAGTGTAGCCCAGCTCCTTCAAATAATCCCGCACCACGTCCTTCAGCGGCAGTCCATAATGGTCGGCGCCGACGACGATTTTTGTCTTTTTATCAAGCATGGTTTGGTCTCCCCTTCTTGTTGAATTACGAACGCGGGCCGGTCGAAGCGACCGTCACGGCTCCCGACCGTCAAGACGCCTCCCTGATCAGACAGGCCATGATTGTCACGTTTGACTCTCCAGCACTCCCCGCACCGCCGCCGCATCGACACACGCCAGCACCTCCTTGGCCAAAGCGCGCGCTGCCGTCACATCTGTTTTCCGAATCGCCGTTTTCACGCGGGGAATGGACGGCGCGCTCATGCTCAACTCGTCGATTCCCAGGCCGACGAGCAGCGGCGTCGCCAGCGCGTCGCCCGCCAGCTCACCGCAAATGCCGACCCAGATGCCCGCC
Organism: Caldilineaceae bacterium; assembly: GCA_965213535.1. Lineage (GTDB taxonomy): Bacteria > Chloroflexota > Anaerolineae > Caldilineales > Caldilineaceae > JBCCFC01. The sequence continues at coordinate 6,203,228 of OZ243888.1, read as the reverse complement.
TCGTGCGCCGCGTCGACCACCTGTGCAATGGCCGCAACAACCGGCGGCTGGAGCGCGTCGATCAGCTCGGAGACGCGAGCGTTGCCGCGGTCGGCGGCCATCAGATATTGTGTCAAATCATTTGTGCCAATGCTAAAAAAGTCGACCTCCGCCGCCAGCCGCCGTGCATTGAGCACGGCGGCTGGCGTTTCAATCATAACGCCGACGGCCAGATCATCGGCGTGCTCAACGCCGGCGTCGGCCAGCGACCGGCGCTCTTCGTCCAGCAGCACGCGCGCCCGCCGCACCTCGGCCACTGTGCTCACCATCGGGAACATCACCTGCACGCGGCGGCTGTGGTCCGCGCTGTGCCCGGCGCGCAGGATGGCGCGCAGCTGGGTGCGAAACAGATCGGGGTTGTCCAGGCAGTAGCGAATGCCGCGCCAGCCGAGAAAAGGATTTTCCTCCGGCGGCATGTCCAGGTAGGGCAGCGGCTTATCGCCGCCGACGTCGAGCGTCCGGATCAGCAGCGGCCTCTCGCCCAGCGCTTTGGCAGCGGCGCGGTAGGCTTGGTATTGACTCTCTTCGTCCGGCGGCTGCGTGCGCGCCATAAACAAAAGCTCGGTGCGAAAGAGCCCCACGCCCTCCGCCCCCGCCTCGACCGCCGCCGCCGCCTCGCGCGCGCTGCCGATATTCGCCGCCACCTCGACGCGCCGCCCGTCGCGCGTCACCGCTGGCTCCTGTGCGCTCGCCTGTGCTGCCCCGCGCCGCGCCAGCCACGCCTCGCGCTGCTGAACCAGGCGACTCGTCAGCGCATCGTCTAGCTCCGTCCAAATTTGCCCAGTCGATCCATCCAGCGCCGTGAGCTGACCCTGCTGAATCTGCTGCATCGCCGCCGCTGCGCCCACCACGGCAGGGATGCCCAGGCCGCGCGCGAGAATGGCCGCGTGCCCCGTCGCGCCGCCGCTGGCCGTGAGAATACCCTGCACGACAGCCGGGTCGAGCGCAGCGGTGGCGGAGGGCGAGAGCTGTTCGGCCACCAGAATGCCCGGCTCGCGCATGGTGATTTTGTCGCCAGCGTTATCCCCAGCGCCGTCGACATCGCCCGCCAGCTGCCGCAGCACCCGGTCGCCGATGTCGCGCACGTCGTCGGCACGCGCGCGGAGATACTCATCCTCCATTTCGCCGTACTGAGCGACCAGCGCGTCGATGGCCTGCTGCCACGCCCACTCGGCGTTGACTCGCTCGGCGTTGATGGAATCGAGCGCCCGCTGCTGCAGCGATTCGTCGGTGAGCAGCAGACGCTGGGCGGTCAAGATGCTCGCTTGCTCGCCGGAAAGATTTTGCTCGAGCGCAGCCAACTTTTGCTGTGCCGAGTCCCAACCGTCCCTCAAGCGCCCTTGCTCCTCGGCAGCGTCGTCGACCGTGCGCCGCTCAACTTCGGGGACGCGCCGCACATGGATGTGGGCCGGGCCAACCGCAGTGCCCTCGGAGGCGGGGATACCTGATAGCAAAGCCGACGCTGGCGCGGAATCACCGTGCACTGGCGCATCTGCGGGCTTTGCGTTGATCGCCGTTGCGCCGGCTGGCGTCGCTGCTTTGTCGACGACATCGGCGTCGCCGAAGTTGTCGACGCTCAACCGCTGGATCGCGGAGAGTACGGCGTCGCTATCCGAGCCGCTGGCGGCAAAATGTACCGCATCGCCCCGCCGCGCCCCCAGCGTCATCACCTGTGAGATGCTGCCCGCATCAATGGTGCGCTCGCCCTTGGTTAAAGTCACCGAGGCGTCGAAGTCGTGCACGAGCGCGACCAGGCGGGCGGCGGGGCGGGCGTGAAGGCCAAGCCGATTGGGAATGGTAAGCGTGAGATCGGCGCTGGACGTGTTACCGAGCGCATCGTCCACGGCGGATGGAGCGGACGCGTCCAGGATTTCGGGCTGGATGCGCAACACCGGCTCCAGCTGCGCGAGCTTGGCGGGCAGCGCGGCCCGCGCCTCGGCCATTACCCGCTCAAGCGGTTCACCGCCCGCTGCGGCCACGGCGGCAGCCAGCCCGCCCTCCACCAGCGGCGCTTCACAAAGGTAGACGTGCGCCTGCTGCGTCTCGTCCAGAAACTCGATGGCGGCTTCCGCACTCATAATTGCGCTGCCCAAATCCATCAGCACGAGCACGCCCTCTTTGCTGTAGACGGATTCGATGGCGGCGTGGACGCGCATCGGGTCGGTGCCGATCGGTTCATCGGCGTTATCCGTGCCCGCGGCGAGCGCAACGGACGCATCCGCGGCCATCTGCTGGATTAGCTCGCGGACGCCTTCCGCGAGGGTCGCGCTGTGGGAAACGAGGACGATGCCAACCATAGTGTGGACACAGAGCGCACGGGGGGTGGCACAGAGACTCACAGAGAAACTACTCTTCTCCATGGTTCTCTGTGCCTCTCTGTGAAGCTCTGCGTTACTCCTCTTTTACGACTTTCGCCAATTCATTGATGAGCAGATAGGTCGACGTCGCGCCGGGGTCCTGGTGACCGATGGAGCGTTCGCCGAGGTAGCTGGCCCGGCCCTTGCGCGCCTGGAGCGGCGCGGTCGCTTCCATGCCGGTTTTCGCTGCAGCGGCGCTGGCTTGCAGCGCGTCCACCAGCGACTCGCCGCCGTCGACGGCCTCGCGCAGAGCGTCCACCGCGGGCGTCCACGCGTCGAGCATTGTCTTGTCGCCCACTTCGGCGCGACCGCGCTGGACGATGCCGTCTCGCCCCGCCGCAAACACGTCGACGACCTCGGAGGGCGTCAACTCCTCTTTCCCCTTGGCCGCCGCGGACGCCTTCATAAAAAAGTTGCCCAGGATCAATCCGCTCGCCCCGCCGACTTTGGACATCAGCGTCATCGCGGCGAGCTTAAAGATCGCGCCAACGTCGTCATCCGCCGCCTCCGGTAATTTTTCGGCGATGATCCGGAAGCCGCGCGCGACGTTCGTGCCGTGGTCGGCGTCGCCGATGGCGGAGTCGAGCTCGGTGAGGTAGGCTTTGTTTGCGTCGAGCGTCGCCGCGGCGCGCTCAAGCCAGGCGGTGATGTGGGAGTGGGTGAGATTCATAATTAGATGGTTAATTTTACCTGTGGACTCCGCAACTTTATCTACCCCAGCGCAACGCTGGCGTCTCGACCGGGGCATCCCACAGCCGCAGCATCTCCTCATCCGCCTTGACGAGCGTGATCGAACAGCCCTGCATTTCGAGCGAGGTGATATACGCGCCGATCAGCGAGCGTGCAATCGACATATTGCGCGCCTCGGCCAACTCTTGAAGTTTAGCGTAAACGGTATATAACTCGCCAACCGGCGTGCCGCCCATGGAATTGACGAGGGCGATGAACTGGTCGCCCGCGGCAAAGGGCGGGTCGGTCAGCTCGCGCTCGGCCCAGTCGACAGCGTCGCGATCCCATTCGCGCACGGTGCGCGTGTAGGCCGGGTCGTCCAAGATGTTAGTCGCCAGCATTTTGGTGATGTCGTCCGCGCTGGCGACGTTCAGGCGACGCTGACCCGGCTCGCCGTGGATGCCGATGCCGAGCTCCATTTCGTTGTCGCCCAGCTCAAAGGTCGGCTTGCCAGCGGAGGGGACGGTGCACGACGTAAAGGCCATGCCCATCGAGCGCCCATTTTGATTGACGCGGCGGGCGAGGTCGGCCAACGCGTCGAGGTCGCGCCCTTCTTCCGCCGCAGCCCCCACCAGCTTTTCCATGATCACCGTCGTGCCCACGCCGCGTCGACCGGCGGTGAAGAGGCTGTCCTTGACGGCGACATCGTCGTCGATCAGGATGTTCTGCACCTGGATGCCTTCATCGTGCAGCAGTTCCGCGGCGGCCTCGAAGCTGAGCACATCGCCCGTGTAATTTTTGACGAGGAAGAGCACGCCCGCACCGCTATCCACGGCCTTAGCGCATTCGACCATCTGATCGGGCGTGGGCGAGGTGAAGACTTCGCCGGGGCAGGCGCCAGTCAACATGCCGGGGCCGACAAAGCCGCCGTGCATTGGCTCGTGGCCGCTGCCGCCGCCGGAGACGACGGCGACTTTGCCCGCCAGCGGCACCTCGCCGCGGGTGATGTAGTGCGGGTCGATGTGGACGTTGAGATCGGGGTGGGCAAGCGCCACGCCGCGCAGCTGTTCGGCGACGACGTTGTCGACGTCGTTGATGAGTTTTTTCATTTTAATAAGCCTATTTGGTAGGTCGCGCGAGACCCCTCCCCAGCTCTTCCCATGGTGGGGAGGGGGCCGTTGGTCGGTGAGTTGTGTTGGTTCTAAAAGACATCGTAGTCTCAATGCGGCAAGATCGCGTTCCGACCCCCCTTCCCCCGCAGCAGGGGAAGGGCCGGGGACGGGGGTCTCAACTATGCCAGCGCCAGCGCGACATCGGGCCGGTGGCCGTCTGCGCCGAACAAGCGCATCTCCGTCAGCGGAAATTCGACCCATACGTCATCATCCAGCGCCAACCCCTGCCCGGCGGGGAGCTTGGCCTTGCAGCTCAACTCGCCCACCTCCAACTGCAGGAGCGTCTGCCCGCCGATGACGATGGCGCGATCCACGATTTGGGCAGGGACGCTGTGAGGCGTCCGCTCGGCGTGAACGCGGATGTGCTCGGGACGGATGCCCAGGGTGATTTGCGGCGCGCTGCCGTCGACGCCCTCCAGCTTGAGCGGCTGCGTGATGAAGGGGAGGCGGTGCGTGCCGCTGGCGCTCCCGTTCTCATCTGGATTGGCAAAGAGCCCCTCGAAAAAATTCATGCCGGGGTTGCCCATAAACCAGCCGCCGAAAACGTCGTCCGGCTGGTTATAAATTTCGCGCGGCGGTGCGTTTTGCGTGATGCGGCCGTCCTGCATCAGCGCAATGCGATCGGCCAGCGTCATCGCCTCCGTCTGGTCGTGGGTGACGTAGATCACGGTCTGGTTGAGCCGTGTGAACAGTTCCTTGAGCGCGCGCTTGAGCTGCAGCTTGGCGTTGATGTCGACGTTGGTGATCGGCTCATCAAAGAGAATGATGCGCGGCTGGCGGGCCACGGCGCGCGCCACGGCGACTTTCTGTCGCGTGCCGTTGTCGAGCTGATTGATGCTGCTGTCGATGCTGTCGCCCATCTCCAACAGATCCACAATTTCGCGCACGCGGCGCTCGCGCTCGTCCCGCGAGAGCTTCTGCTCACGCAGGGGCAGCTCGATATTGTCGCGCACGCTGATGCCGCGATAGACGACGGGGTACTGGAAGACCATGCCGATGTTGCGTCGCCGGGTCGACAGATGGGTGACGCGCTCGTCGCCGAAATAGATGTCGCCGCGCGAGGGCCGCTCCAGCCCGGCGATCATGCGCATCAACGTTGTCTTGCCGCAGCCCGAGGGGCCGAGCAGGCAGGTCGTCGTGCCCGCGGGAAAAGTCAGCGTCAGATCGTCGACGGCGACGACGTTGCCGCGGTCGAATTCTTTGGTGAGGTGGTCGAGGCGGATATCGAGCATAGAGTTAGGCTGTCACGTCGCTCGCGCAGCTGTTGCGGAGCGACATCGAATGTGAGAAATCTGAATGTGGCTTGGATCGCCGCTGGTTGAAACCAGCGCCTGGTTTGCAAAACGCGCTGAAGCGCGTTGGCATTTGGGATCAATGCGCTGAAGCGCGTTTCGCCATGTAGGTATTGAATTCATTCAACGTCTTGATAGTCGCCGAAGCTGCTCAATCCACCCGCTCCCCATCCGCATACACGACCAAATCCTGCGGGCGCATCCAGTACATCACCATCTGGTCGATGTTGACGTGGGCCTGCGAGGCGTCGTCGCTGCGCAGGACCGTCGTGAGCTGGTGACCGTTGGCATCGAGGTAGATGATCTCCTCGCCGCCCAGGTCCTCGCGCAGGAGGACGCGGGCCCGGCCGGAGATGGCGTTGGCGGGCGCATTGGCGCTCAAGTTGATGTGTTCGGGGCGCACGCCGACGCTGATGTTTGGTGAGTCGACGGCTAGCCTTGCCGTGGTGGGCAGGGTAAAAAGCGGCGTCTCAATGACGATGCTGCCGTTCTGCTGCACAACCGTACCGTCGAGAAAATCCGCCTGGGGGAAGCCGACGTACTTCATCGTTTCGGCGCGCTGCGGCGAGGCATAGAGCCGGAAGGGATCGCCCTGCTCGACGACGCGGCCCTCGTGCAGCACGGCAATCGTGCGCGCCAGCATCAGCGTCTCGACGGCGTCCGAGGTGGTGTAGACAAAGGTAACGCCCAGCGTTTTCTGCGTCTGCTTCAAGTCGTCGATCAGCCGCTCGCGCAGCTTGAAGTCGAGGCCGACCAGCGGATCGTCCAGGACAAAGAGCTCGGTGTTCTTGACCAAGCCGCGTGCAATTGCCACGCGCTGCTTTTGCCCGCCGCTCAGCTGGTCGGGCTTGCGGTCGAGCAGCTCGGCGATGCCCAACAGCTCGGCCACGCGCATCACCGCCGGCTCAATTTCCGCGCGCGGCGTCCGCGAGAGCGTGAGTGGGTAGGCAATGTTTTTGCGGACGCTTAGATGTGGGTAAAGTGCAAACGACTGGGGCACGTAACCGATGTTGCGTTCGCCCGCGGAGGCGCGGGTCACGTCTTCGCCGCGCAGCAAAATTTGCCCCGCGTCGGGCTGCTCCAGCCCGGTGAGCAGGCGAACGAGCACGGATTTGCCGCTGCTGGGCGTGCCGTAGATCACGGCAAAATCGCCCGGCTCCACGCTGAGGGTGACGTCGTGGAGGATAGGCGTGCGGCCGTATGTTTTGGCGAGGTGGTGGAGTTCGAGAATGGGCATAGGCTTATCTGTCTTGAATGGACGAGCGCAGTTCGACCCCCTTCCCCGGCCCTTCCCCCTCAGAAGGGGAAGGGGGTCTGTATTCGTTCTGGTTGTACCAAGATTATCAAAACTCGACAGAGGAGCCGAGGAAGCGACGGTTCCCTCTCCTCCGAGGGGAGGGCTAGAGATAGGTCAAGGCATCATCTTAACGTCCCAGGTTAACCAATAATGGCGCGACCGCGATGCTGACGGCAAAGAGCGCCACCGTCGAGACGACAAAAATCGCGTAGAGGCGCATGGAGCGGGCAAAGCGGGCAAAGGGTGGGATGTTGCCAAAGGCGATCTGGCTGATGGTGGTCACCGTCAGCAAAATCAGCCCGGCTTTGTAGCCGCCAAAGCTGGCGCGCTGGCCGATCAGCACGATGCTGAGCAGCAGCAGAAAAATTAGCAGCAGCTGAGTAATGGAGGCAAAGGTTCGGGTGGTCATCGTTTACACCTCTCCGCGCACGGTGCCAAAGGTCATGCCGACCAGCAGGTATTTTTGGAAGAAGAAGATCATCACCACGGGCAGCAGCAGGTAGGCGGTGGAGAGCGAGGCGACAAAGGCCCAGTCGATGTTGCCACCGGCGTTGACGAGGCCCACGGCCAGCGCGTACGGAATCATCTGCGTGTCGCGGCTGCCGAGGATGAAGTTGAAGAGAAATTCGTTCCAGACAAAAATCAGGTTGAAGATAAAGGCCGCAATAATCCCCGGCCAGACCTGGGGCAGCACCACGCGGAAAATCACGTGCAGCCGCGTCGCGCCGTTGACCAAGCCCGTCTCGTCGAAACGCTGGGAGACGCCGTCGATAAAGCCCTTGAGAATCCAAATCGAGAAGGGGATGCTAAAGGAGGCGTAGAGCAGAAAGATGCCCGCCGGCGACGAGCGCATGGGAATGCCCAGGCCGCGCTCCATGGCGTTAAACATTTGAAAAACGGGGATGATGGCGGCGGCGGCAGGGACCATGCGCGTCGAGAGCAGCAGGAACATGAGGAAGTTGGTGGCTTTGAAGTTGTAGCGGGAGAAGCCGTAGGCCCCCAGAAAGGAGACAACCGTTGCCACAAAGACGGAGCCGAGCGAGAGGAACATGCTGTTGATAAAATAGGGGATCGTGTTCGGCGCGTTGAGCGTGCGCGTGATGTTGTCAAGCGTCGGCGTGAAGATAAACTTGGGCGGGATGGCTAGGATATCGTTGGGTGTTTTGAGCGCGGCCAGAATTACCCAGAGCACGGGCAGGAAAAAGAGAATGGCGACGCCCCAGAGCAGGGCGTAGTAGAGTCGAGTGCGGGTGGTGGTGGACATGGGTGTTGGGCGATTAACGGTCCGATGCGTATGGTAGCGTCCGCTGGCGGCTAAAGCCCGCCAGCTTGCTTGGGGAAAACCGGCTGAAGCCGGTTGGGTACAGTATGCAACCCGGTTTATCGGGTTTGCCTCCAGCAGGTCCGGTGGCTTTAGCGACGGGCGGGCGTGGGCGGCAGTGTAATTGATGAGATCAACCTGTATCGTCACCGACGTCCGCTGGCGGCTAAAGCCCGCCAGCTTGCGCTTGGGAAACCGGCTGAAGCCGGTTCGTAGCGTGGACGCACCCCTATCCCCCCTCCGCTTCCTGGCTCGACTGGCTCAAGTTCAGAATGTACAGATAAATCGACGTAAACGCAATCGCTATCAGCAGCAGCACCAGCGCCAGCGCGGATGAGAAGCCGAGATCGAGGCTGGCAAAGGCGAAGCGGTAGAGCTTGAGGCCAATCAGCTCGGTGACGTTGCCCGGCCCGCCGTTGGTCATCAGGAAGACCAGGTCGGTTGTCTTGAAGGCATCGATGGTGCGCAGGAGGATGCCGAGCATGATGATAAATTTGCCGTGGGGCACGATTACGTACCAGATGCGCTTCCACCACGAGAGCCGGTCGACCTCCGCCGCCTCCAGCTCGGCGCTGGGCACGGAGCCGAGCGCGGCGAGCGTCATCAAAATCATAAAAGGCGTCCACATCCAGATGTCGACGAAGAGCACGGCGCTGAGCGCCCAATCGACGTTGGTGAGAAAATCGATTTTGTTGCCGCCCAAGAGGGTGATGAAGTAGTTGGCCACGCCAAAGGTCGGCTCGTAGATCAGCCGCCAGAAGAGGCCGCTCGCCACGGGCGTGAGCACCATCGGCGTAAAAAGCAGCGTCAGCGCCACGCGGCGGCCGGGCATGTCGGTGCTGCCCCAAAAGAGAAAGCCCAGCGCCACGCCCAGCGCCGTCTGAATGCCCACGGCCAGCAGGACGAAGAGAAAGGTGCGGCTAAAGGCCCCCCACATTTCGGCGTCGTTGTAGATGCGCTCGAAGTTTTCCAGGCCGATAAACTCCGGTGCACCCGTCGACATCAGCGAGTAGTCGTAGAAGCCCAGCCCGATCATCCAGAGCGTGGGGATCACGTTGAGCAGCACAAAAAACGAGAGCACCGGCACGAGCAGCGCCCACGAAAACCAGCGCGACTCCTCAAACGAGCGCCACGGGTTCGTGCGGGTACGCGCCGGATTGTCGATGGCGGCTTCTTGTTGGTTAACGATGGTTTGGGTGGACATAGAGATAGTTGTAAAAACGTTAACTGTTTGGGGGCACAACAACAATCGGCGGTGGATGCCATCCCGCTACAACCCAGTTCTGCCGGGCCATGACTAAAATAGAGTTATTCAACTTCAATGCAACCACTGTTGCACGACCGCGGGGAGTAATTCCAAGCACCGATGTACCGTCGCCGCTCCACCGAAAGTGTTTGTACCACTCTTGCTTCCTGGGGTTAAATAGCGTAACGGACTCGCGCGTTACTGGATCAATTGCTTGGGTTTGATTGCTTTTATGAGAATTGCAGGAGCGACATGCAAGCCAAAGATTCTCTTCCGCGTCCGATCCACCCTTGCTTTGTGGAATAATATGTTCTATTTCGAGTCGCCACGGAGTATACTGTTGCTGCGCATGGCAGTAACCACATCGATTTCGGGCTTGTATGATAAGTCTGGCTCGAACGTCATCAGAAATCATATCTGATTAGTATTGCAGCGGAGGATGAATTCCGCGCTTGACAGCTTCTGCCAGTGCCTCTGATTGGCGAATTAAAAGCTGATTGTACACTTGCATCAACGCTTCTAGTGACCGTTGCTCAGACTCACTTAATGTTCCTTCTCGCTGTATCACTAACAATCGATTTAACTCTGCCGCCTGCCTTTCATTCATTTTTACATGCGCGAGTGCTAATACTTCTTCATCATTTAGAAGAGAAATGGACTCTTCACTTTTGGGATCAATCTCGATCGGCGTTAAAACGCTTCGCAGCGCGTCGGTTAAGGTTTCTGTCACGGTTCGATGGGTAAGCGCCGACCAATCTTGGGCGTTCTTCACGAGATCGTCCGGCAGCGTTAGCGTTACCTGCGTGCTCATTACACACCTCCATTGACCATTGCTCAGTGTGAGCTTGATATGCCCAGCACCGACACTATAACAGAAAACAGAGGATTTTTCACCCTCGCCAATTGGCAAGGGTGAAAAATCCTCACTGCTTGCGTTCGCAATCTACCCTTCCAGCGTAATTCCCTGCAGCTCGTCCGGCACGGGCGTCTCCGTGCGGCCGGCGTCGAGCAGGATTTGCTGCTGGCGCGCGGCGATGAAGTCGAGCACGCGCTGCGGATCGTCGACCTGGCCGGAGGCGTAGGCGCTGTAGGCCTCCTGCTGCACGGCGAGCAGCTCGGCGTATTCGGGCAGGTGCCAGAAATCGCGCGACTTGCCCTCCTGCAGCATGGCCTTGAAGGCGCGGGTGTAGGGCGTCGCCTCCTCAAAGCCCTCGGCGTTGACGCCGGACTCGTACCACGGCAGGCCGCCCTGTGCGATAAAGGTATCCTGCGTATCCGGCTGATACCACCACTTGAGGAAGTCGATGCAGACGCGCATGTGGTCGTCGTCGTTGAACGAATTAATCACCCACGGCTGGCCACCCATGGCGCCGACTACGTCGATGGAGCCGTCCGGAAACTCGAATTTGGGATGGGGCACGGCGAGCACCTTGCCCTCCAGCTCCGGCGGAATCATAAAGAGGCCCACGGCCAACCACTGAAAGGCCGAGAAGACCCTGCCCTGGGTGAAGAGATCGATCAGATCGCCGATGCCGTAGTTTTCCGCGCCCGACGGCTGATACTGCTGCAGCGAGACGAAGTATTCAAGCATCTCTGCATTCTCGGGCGTGTTGAGCACGCCGACCACGTCGCCCGTTTCCGGGTTCCAAATGTCGCCGCCGGTGGAGTAGACGAAGGGGTGGTAGGCGCAGGAGAAGAAATCGTACTCCTTGCTGTACATCATCGCCGTGCCGCCAAAGTCTTCATCGGGTCGGTTGAAGTGCTCGAAAATCTCCTCGTACTCCTGGATCGTCATGTTCTCAAACTCTTCATAGGTCGTTGGCAGCGGCTTGCCGTAGGCCTCCTCAAAAGCGGCCTGCTCATCCGGGTCTTCCAGCATGTCCAGCCGCATAAAGAGCCCCTGCGTGTCCGGCATCTGCGGGAAGCCCCAGCGCTGGCCGGAGCCATCGGGATAAACCTGATAGGTTTCGACGACCAGCGAGCTAAAGGGCTCCAAATCCAGCTCCGGGTTGAGGGCGTAGACGTCGTCTGCCTTGACGATCCAGCCCGGCTCGGAAAGCGCGCCCAGCCACTGGCTGTCGGACACGATCAGGTTGTACTCCTGCGAGCCGGAGGCCAGCGTCGGCGCAACCTTTTGGAAGAGCTGGGCAAAGGGAGCCTCGGTCTTCTGCACGTCGACGGTGTAGCCAAAGTTTTCCTGGGCGTACTCCGCGAACTGCGGGAACATCTCGATCGGCAGCTGGCTGGGCGGCCAGCCAGCGATCACGGCCAGGCTCAGCGTGAGCGACTTGCCCTGCATGTTGGTGTCGTTGCTGCCCAGCAGCGGGCTGTTCGCGTCGGCAGCGCCGTCGGCGGCGGGGGCATCGCCGGTCGTGGCGCCGCCCGGTGCACAGGCGGCCAGCGCGGCCGTCGCGCTCATCGCCGCTGCGCCGCGCAGGAAGTTACGCCGTGAGAAAGGCATCTTGATGGGGTTGTTCTCAGCCATTGAAAGTCTCCTTTAGTAAAAAATGCTCGGTCAAAATGGTTGACTTATCCTCGCCCTCACCTTCTCTGCGACCAAACAAGCTAGCCGAAGAAGCCGAGGATGGGGATGAGGTTAAGCACGCTGTTCTTCGAGGACGGCTCCGGTTGCTTGCAGCAGATAGAGCATCGAGTACGCGCCGGGATCCGCGTGGCCCAGGCTGCGTTCGGCCAGCTTCGCCGAGCGCCCCCGCTTGGCGACCATCTCGGCGGTCGACTCTGCGCCCGCCTTGGCCGCGTCAAGCGCCACTTGCCACGCGGGCACGAGCACCGCACCGTCGTCCAACTGCTGCGAAAATTTATTCACAAATGGATCGAGCGTATCCAGCATTGTCTTGTCGCCGACCTCCGCCTTGCCCAGCTTGGCGACGGCATCGCGCCCGGCGGCCAGCGCTTGGGCCAGCGACTGCGCCGTCGGCTCGGCCCCAATCTTTTGGCCAATCGTCATCAGCATCATGCCGTAGAGCGCGCCGGAGGAGCCGCCCGCCTTGTCCGCAAAGGCGCTGCCTGCCTGCACAAAAAGCTGCGGCACGGCAGTATCGCCCGGCGCATCGTCCACCGCCGCAACAGCAGCCCGCATTCCGCGCGTCATGCCCGTGCCGTGGTCGCCATCGCCCGCCGCGGCGTCGAGCTTGCCCAGCTCGGCCTCGTGCGCGACGAGCGTGTCGAGCAGGGCGTGAAAGAGGTCGCGGGTGAGTTGGATATGATTCATGATTACATAAAGCTCGTCCCCACGCTCTGCGTGGGAATGCCTACCGCGACGCTCCTGCGTCGCCGCTCTGCCAACGAAGGGGCGCAGTATTTCGCAGGTCACCTTTGCTCCGCAAGGTGACGGCGGTAGCTTACCCCATCTCAACTTGAATTCGCGTTCGCGATAAGTGAGCCAAGTCCGTCACGTAGCGCAGCATGCGTGATCTACGGTTTGCTGCGTCGTGCTTGTAACTCCGCAAACGTCAGCTCATATCTTCACATACGCCGGCGACTCACACGGCGCGTCCAGCAGCGTCTCCAACTCGTCATCGAGCCAGAGCAGCGACAGCGAGCAGCCCGCCATGTCCAACGAGGTAACCATTTCGGTCACGATGGGCTTGTGCAAATCCAGCCCGGCGTCGACCAGCTTTTGCTGCACCGAGCCGTAGAGCACGAATAATTCTTCATACTTCGTCGCGCCCAGGCCGTTGAGCAGCACCGCGACCTTGCCGCCCACCCCACCCGGCACGTCCTCCAGCAGCTTCTCCACCAGCAGCCCGGCGACTTCGCGGGCCGGGCGCATCTCGTCCGTGGCAATCCCCGGCTCGCCGTGGACGCCTAGCCCCAGCTCCATTTTCCCCGGCTCGACGGTGAACAAAGGCTCGCTTTGGCCCGGCAGCGTGCAGCCGTTGAAGGCAATGCCAAAGGAACGCGTGCGGTCATTCGCCAGCCGGGCGCAGCGTTCGACATCGTCGAGCGAATCGCCGCGGTTGGCGCTGGCGCTGGCAATTTTGAAGACGTAGAAGTCGCCGGCAATGCCGCGGCGCTCGGCCTCTTCGCCCTTGGGGGCGGAGGCCACGTCGTCCGTCACGAGCACGGTGCGCACCTCGATGCCTTCGCCGTCGCAGCGCATGGCGGCCATGTCAAAATTCATCACGTCGCCGCTGTAATTGCCGTAGCTGTACACGACGCCCTTATCCGCAGCAATGGCTTGGGTGCAGCGGTAGACCTGCTCCGTCGACGGGCTGGTGAAGATTTCGCCAATCACCGCACCGGTGGCAAAGCCGGGGCCGACGTAGCCGCAAAAGGCCGGGTAATGGCCGGAGCCGCCGCCGATCAGCACGGAGACCTTGCCCGGTGTCGGCGCGTTGTGCGCCATCACGCCGGAGGCATCGGGCACGCGGCGCAGGTAGCGCCCGTAGGCGGCGACAAAGCCGTCGATCATCTCCTCGCGGAAGTTGGTTGGGTCGTTGTAAAGTCGGGTCATATTGAACGAACTTGTTTGGCGTTGCTGGAGATTGGTAAGTGGAGATTGGGTTGGTTCGAGCGCGCTTCTAATTTTCAAGTACCAATCTCTACTCGCTGATTGCCTTGGCTCGCCGCCTTCGCGGCCCGCATCACCTCCACAAATCCCTGCGGCGACCACGCGGCGCGGCCCACAAAGAGGCCCTGAACGTTGACGATTGATGTGTAACTGCCGCAATTTTCCAGGTCGACGCTGCCGCCATAGAGCAGTGGAATATCCCAGGCGTCTTGCCCCAGCTGTTCGGTGAGTATTGCCCGGATCGAGCCCAGCATCCGGCTGACTTCATATGGGTCGGCGGGCGTGCTGCCCTCGCCAATTGACCAGACCGGCTCGTAGGCGACGAGCAGCGAGGCGGCCTGTTGCTTCAGCCGCGCAGCCGGAAAATCATGGAGCGCCGTTTTTAACTGAATTGCCACCCGCTCATAGGAAACGCCGACTTCGCGTTCGCTCGCCTGTTCGCCGACGCAGAGCAGCACGCGCAGCCCGGCGTTGAGCGCCGCCGCCACTTTTTTGCGCAGCGCCGCATCCGTCTCGCCAAAGAGCGTGCGCCGCTCGGCGTGGCCCAGCATCACCAAGTCGACGCCGCTGGCCTTGAGCATGGTCGGCGAAATTTCGCCGGTGTAGGCCCCCGCTTCGGCCCAGTGCATCGTCTGCGCGCCGAGCCAGGTTGACGTGTTGGCGAGCAGCGGAGCCGCTGTGGTCAGCGAGGTAAGGGGTGGAATGAGAAAGCGCTGGATCGTCGGGCCGTCTGGTGCAAGCCGCTGGAGTTCGTCGATAAACGCCGCGGTTTGCACAGGCGTCTGGTGCATCTTGAAGTTGGAGCCGAAGTAGAATGGCTTGTTCATCAATTGTTGATGGCAAATGTGACCGTCACGGCCTTGGATCAATGTCGTCTTCCCCGTCACGTCCGGGCCGTGATTGTCACATTTCTCGACCGGCTACCCCAGTGGCCCAGCAAACATCTTTTGATGGGTGCGAACGGCACGGCTGGCAGAACCCCAACCCCTCCACACTGGTTCTTGATCAACGAAGCCTCGTCGCCCCTTCCCCTCTAGAGGGGAAGGGGGGTAGGGATGGGGTTCTGGCCTATCCGCCAATTGAACATTGGCGGACTACTAAAGTAAAGTTGCGTCGAGAGCAGGAGTTTGAGGAGCCAGTGACAGTCACTGTCCAGACAAAATGGGGCAAGCTGTCCGGCTATGGACAGTGACGGTCACTTAGACCGCGAACTCCTGTTTCCATTTTGCACGCACTCCAGGTTACCTTTGCTCCACAAGGTGACGGGATTGTTTGCCCAATTACGCTCTAAATTTATTCTGGTGAAGGGGCACGTCCAGAAGGTCACATACGCTCCGCTATGTGACCTACCACAGTCAGTTCTCCATTGGCAGCGGGTCGGCCCGCTCCAGGAATGCCTGCGTCTCGGCCAAATCCACGATCCCCGCGTCCGAGCCCAAGCCCGTCGCCACCAGCGCGGAGGCCGCCGTGCCCAGCCGACCCGCCTCGTCCAGCGACCAGCCTTTGCTCAACCCAACCAGAAAGCCCGCACAGTACGCGTCGCCGCAGCCCGTGGTGTCGACAACGGGCACTTTGAAGGCGGGCAGACGGATCTCGCCGATTTCTTTGGAGGCGACGCTGCTGCCCTGCGCGCCCATTTTGAGCACGGTGTGTTTGGCCCCGCGCGCCAAAAAATAGTCGATGAGCTGCTGGCGGCTGCTAAAATCGACGCCGCGCAGCCGCAGCATCATCTCGGCTTCGTCCAGGCTGGGCATAAAAAAGTCGATGTAGGGCAGGCAGGGTTCAATGAGATCAAACAGATCGGGGCGCTCGACGGCGACGAGATCAAAGGTGGTGACGACGCCGTGCTCGCTGGCAAATTTGAGCAGCTCGACCGTCGGTGGGCCGTCAAATTTGGGCATGAGCGAGGTGCCGCCCACGTGCAAAAATTTTGCCGCCTTGATCGCCTCCCAGTTGACATCGTCGAGCGTGAGTTCGCCGTTGGCGCCGGGCACGTGGAGCGCGGGGCGCTCGCCGCTGGGGCGAATCGGCAGCATGGTGGCGGACGACTGCACGCCCGGCTTGCGCACCAAGTTGGCCGTATCGATGCCGTAGCCGTTCATCGTGTTGACGATGAAGTTGCCCAGCTCATCCTCGCCAATCGCACCCATCGCCGCAACGTCTGCGCCCAGCTTGGCTAAATCGACGCTGGTTCCCGCGGCGGTTCCGGCCACGGTAATGCGAATTTCTTCGAGCAGCTCAACATTCTGACCGGGCGGAATGTGCGTAACGGGGCGGCCCAGAATGTCGACGATGTGGATGCCAAAGCTAACAATCGTTGCCATGCAAAAATCGGCCTTCGTGAGGGGACGCACTTTGGGTACGGCTATGGAATTGTTCTACGTCGGGAATGTCGGTTCGGGTTGGTGTTGAGTAAAATATCACAGATTAGTGGAAAGCCAAAATCGAAGTTTTTGCGCTAATGTTCTGTCAAGCAAATTTTGCGTTTTGGCCCACATCCCCAACCCTTCTCCCATCCTGGGAGAAGGGGGCCAGATTCCCTCTTCTATCTTGAGAGAAGGGAGCCAGATTCCCCTCTCCCATCCTGGGAGAGGGGCTAGGGGTGAGGGCCGCAAACGCTGAATCGATCTACCACACTTCTCACCCGGTGACGCCCCGTGGCTGCCACGTGCGCGCCAGCTCCACCGCCTCACGCGTGACCTCGTAGCAGTGGGCTTGAAATTGGGTCGAATAACCGAAGGTCTCGGCGGCTTCGGCGAATTCGTCCTCGTCGAGAATACGTGGTTCCTCGCCCGGCCTACATGCCACATCCAGCTCGAAATCGATGTAGTGTAGTTCGTTGTTTTTGATGAGCACCGGGCTGCTCACGTTGAGATAGATGTCGATGAGCAAACTATCTTCCGAGTAAAATTCAATCAGATTGCAGGGCTTGTCCAGCCAAAAAAACTGCCGGGCATAGGTGCGGCTGTGCCAATCACCGCTGGGTTGACAAACAACTCTAGGGGGCGCGGCAAAGGTGACAATTTCATTGCCGCCCACTGCTTCAACCGTTGCCTGCCACCAGCGGTAGTTTGTAGTATCAGACTTGTAGGCCCGACACGTTACCGAATCGCCGACGCGCGGCAGCATCTCCGGAAGCGCACGACAGAGAATTTTGTTAATAAAGGCTGCTTTTCCATAGCCGTAAGCTCGCCGGTCGCTGGGGAAGCGCTGCTGGAGCTTTCGCTTGAGCGCGGCGTATTCTTGGGCCGCATGGGGGTGAGCGCGCAGGTAATCTCGAAAGGCGACGTGACCGCGGTAGTCGTCGCCGTGGGCTTCATTCATGTGCAGGTTGTGGGTAAAGGTGTCCGTGGCCCGGTTGCGTTTACGAAAATAGTGGCGACGCGGGATGCCGTTTTCGCCCAGGTACTCGTAGCCCAGCGCCTCCAGCGGCGCGCGGCAGCGCGCGGCCTCCTCGAAATTTTCCACGGCAACGGCAATGTCCAGAATCGGCTTGGCCGGAATGTTGGGGATTGAGGTGCTGCCGACGTGCTGCACGTCCAAGATCCAGGGGCCAAGTGCGCCGCGAATACGCGCGGCCTCTTCGTCAAAGAGCCGCGCCCAGGCTGGGTCATGCTGTCGCAGCTCGATTTGGTGGGTGGGCAAACCCAGGGGTTGAGTCATGGAGGGCTCCTTGTGTTGGGTAAACGTTGAGTTCCGTTGACATTTGGAAATTGGCCCCCACTCCCGGCCCCTCTCCCGCAGCGGGAGAGGGGAGAAGTTGGTTCCCTTCTCCCGTCCTGGGAGAAGGGCCGGGGATGAGGGCGCGCTCGACCTACCTTCAAGCCCTCTCAACAAAATGTCACGGAACCTAAATATGTGGCAACCTCTCGCCTGTAGAAAATCAACGCCGTAAGTATTTACTACTGTTAGTGCTGTCGTAAACAAGAATTGTCATTTGACGTAGCAAAACATATACTGCTTTACAACATTTGTCTCGCCGATGGTATACTTCTTTTTTCCCCGCGCCTTCCAGTCTTAGCCCTTCCACTCGCAGCCCTACAAGGAGCTCCTCATGTTGATTCACAGCCGCCGTACCGCAGCCATCCTCACCGCCGTTGTTTGGGTATCTCTGCTGGCGCTGGCCAGCGTGCACGCACTGCCCAGCCGAGCCCAAGGCGATGAGGCCATTAGCGGCCTGCTCATCGAAAATACAAGCCCCGTGCAGGCGGGCAGTGCGGTTACGTTCAACGTGAGCGTGGCAACGGGGACGAATATCGAGTATACCTGGAACTTTGGTGACGGCAGCGACGAAGTGCGCACTACCGAGACCACCATCGAGCACGTCTACCGCACTCCCGGCGACTACACGGCCACGGTCGTCGCCCGCAACAGCGCCAGCCAAGTCGCTTCGACGACTTCGGTGGAGGTGACGCGGCCCATCATCGAGGGGTTGCGCGTGCAAAGCGACAGCCCCACCGTAATCGGCGACGCGACGCGCTTCTCCGCCAGCGTGACCGCGGGCGCGGGGGTTACTTTTCGCTGGGATTTTGGCGACGGCACGCAGGGCGAGGGGGCTAACGTCGAGCACACCTATGGCCGCGCCGGCGACTACACGGTGCGCGTCACCGCCAGCAACGGCGAGGCCCGCGCCACCACGACAACGCAGGTGTCGGTGATCAACCGCGCCGTGCCCGCCATCGACATTCGGGTGAGCGGCAACCCCATCGTCGGCAGCACCGTCACCTTTAGCGTCAATACGGGCGGCACGGCCGATTCGTACAGCTGGGACTTTGGCGACGGCAACACCGAGGCTGGCCCCAACGCCACCGTTACCCATGTGTACAGCGCGCCCGGCACCTACACCGTGGTCGCCAGCGCGACCAACGACATCAACAACGTGATCGACACGGTGCTGGTAACCATTGAAGCCGAGGGGGAAGTGGCGCCATCAGGGCTGCAAATCGTCAACGGCAGCCCCGGCACGGCGGGGGAAGCCGTCGGCTTTGCGGCTCTGCTCGGGCAGGGCACAAACGTACAGTACACCTGGTCGTTTGGCGACGGCAGCAGCGGCAGCGGCCCCGTGGTGCTGCACACCTATGCGCTACCGGGCAAATATGCCGTCACGCTTACCGCGCGCAACGCGCTGGGCAGCGTGGAAGCGGGCGCCATCGCCGAGATTGGGGCGGGGGCAGAGGCGAGCCTGGTATCGGAGGTTGTCGTCAATGGCGTGACGCTCTCCATCGCGGATGTCAATATGGTGCGCGGCCTCAGCCCCTTCCAATTTTCTGTGGACGATCTCGGTAGCTACACCTATACCTGGACATTTGGCGACGGCGGCACGGACGATGGCGCCAGCGTCACACACGGCTACGCCAGCGCCGGGACTTACGTCGTGACGCTGACGGTTCAGGACTCAAACGGCGAGACCACCGAGACGATCGACCTGATTGTGACCGTTCTGAAAGAGGTCTTTCTCCCCATCATTATTGCCGACGGCAGCGGCTCCGGCAGCGGCTCCGGCTCCGGCGAGCCATCGCCCGCGCCCACCGTTGCGCCCACCGTTGCGCCCACCGTTGCGCCCACCGTTGCGCCCACCGTGCCGACGCTGGTCCCCACCATTCTTCCATTGCCGACGCTGATGGCGACGGTTGCACCCACGGTTGCACCCACGGTTGCACCCACGGCGACCGTGTCGCTGCCAGCCACCGTGGTGCCCACGCCCGAACCGAGCGCCACGCCAGTGCTGCCCTTCCCCACCAGCACGTTCACGCCGCTGCCGCCCGCGCCGCTGCCCAGCAGCACACCGGGGAGCACGCTGCCCGCCACGCCAACCAGCACGCCCGTCGTTGTTCCCGTACCCACCGATACCCCGATGCCAAACGGCACGCTGCCGTAAGCCAGCCGCATCGGCGTGGCGTTAATCCACCTGCGCCACGGCCGACAGCGCTTCAACGGCATCGGTTAGATCATCGGCTTTGACAAGCAGGTAGTCGGTGTCGTAGGTGGAGAGGGCGAAGAGGCTGATGTCCGCGGCAGCCAGTGTGGTAGCCAACCCGGCCAGCACCCCGATCAGCGCAAAATCGAGCGGACCGGCCACGCGCAGGCAGCGCCAACGCGCTCAACGCGGAAGAGCGCGTTGGCTGGTTCATCGTCAGCTAGTTTGGCGTTGTTTGATTCGGCGGCTGGGGGTAAAAGCGACTGGGGACAGACGATAGAAAGTTCGTCCGGCGTGCGCGTGATCGAGAGCAGCGCGTCGCCGGGCAGGCTTGGTTGTGCCCCCGCGATTTGCGCCCAGGTGGGAACGTTTGATGTAGCGCTTAAGCGACAGATGGCGTAGCGATGGGGCAGCACCTTCAGGAGCAGCCGCAGCGAGGGGTCGTCCGCGCTAGCCGGAATCGCCATCGGTGAAGAAGCGGTTGAGCCGATAGTCGTTGCGCATGCGCAGGGCCACGCCCGAAAAGAACCAGGCAAAGGCAGCGAAGATCATGCCCGAGCCGCCGCCGGAGAGCATGGCCGCTGGCCCGCCGCTGAGGACGCCGCCCACGGAGCCAAGCGCGGCACCGACAAAGAGAAAGAGGAAAAGTAGCTGAAGCATAATACACCAAAATTTGTTTTGTCACTGCGGGGCACGATGGTGAAGGCAATGGGGACAACAAGGATCAGGTGCAGTGAACTTGGTCTGCATGATAGCAAAGCGACGCGCAAAATTGTAGGATTTCTTTCGGACCGTTTCCCTACAATTCTGCGCAGAAATCAATACGCTAGGCGGCGCAGCGCTTCGGCCAGCACCGCCACGCCGCGCGCCGCATCCGCCGCCGCCGTAAATTCAGCTGGTGAATGGCTGCGCCCGCCCGCCGACGGCACAAAGACCATCCCCGCGCGGGCGCGCTGCGCCAAGATTTGAGCGTCGTGCCCCGCGCCGCTGGCCATCCGCCGCTGCGACACGCCCAAAGCCGTGGCCGCAGCTTCCACGGCCTCGATGACGTCCGCGTGCATGGGCACGGGTGGGTTATCCTGCAGCGGCTCGATCCGCAAATCCAGCGCACGCGCGGCGGCAATGTCGCGCAGCCGCGCTTCCACGGACTCGGCAAGATCGCGCTGCGCTTGGGGCTCGACGTGGCGCATGTCAATGGTAAAGACAACGCGCTCCGGCACGACGTTGATCTGCTCCGGCCACGTGCGCAGCCGACCGACCGTCGCCACGGCGGGCTCGCCCATCTGGCGTGCCGTCTCCTCCACCGCGCCAATCATCAGCGCCGCGCCCGCCAGCGCATCGCGGCGCAGCCCCATGGGCGTTGTGCCCGCGTGGTCGGCGCGCCCGCCAACGGTCACCTCGCGGTGCGTCAACCCCGTAATGGCGGTGACGTTGCCGATGTCCAGGCTGCTCTGCTCCAGCACCGCGCCCTGCTCCGGGTGCAGCTCCACAAACCAGCCGATGTCGTCGCGGGCGGCGCGCTCAATTTGGCGCGGGTCCAGCCCCTGGCGGCGCATGGCTTCCGCCAGCGACACGTCGTCGTAATCAAGCTGTTCGGCTGCTTCGCCTTCCTCAATTTCACCCACCAGCGCGCGCGCGCCCCAGAAGTGGGTGAGAAAGCGGCTCCCCTCCTCCTCGCAGGTAACGATCACCTCGAGCGGGCGGCTGGGCGGGCCGTGGGTGCGCCGCAGGTAATCCACGGCCAGGATGCCCCCCACCACGCCCAGCGCGCCGTCAAATTTGCCGCCGCCGCGCACCGTATCGATGTGCGAGCCGGTCGCGACGACGGCTTGGAGACCCGCCTCTTTGGCGTCGAGGCGACCAAAGAGATTGCCGACAGCGTCCTGGCGCACGGTCAGGTTGCGCGCCTGCATCCAGGCGGAGAGCTGCTCCATCGCCGTGCGCCACGCCGTGCCGTAAAGTGGGCGAAAAACGCCGCTGCGGGTGCTGCTCGGCGGCAGTGCACCAATTTGGTAGAGCTCGTTGAGCATGTACTCCAGCGGCTGCTGGAAGTGGCCGGGGTCAGCGGTAGGCATAGGCAGGGGGCGGTAGTGGGCGGTAGTGGGCGGTAGTGGGCGGTAATAGTGGGGCTTCAAGGGCGATATCATTCAAATAAGCGTAAATGGGCCGTTTGCCACCACCGGCGATGAATGAATTCATCGCCTATCCTGCGAAGTGCGCTGAAGCGCACTGCGGATGGTCCCTGCAACGCGCTTTAGCGCGTTTGGCCAATCAGGCGAGCAATTCATTGCTCGCCTGTCGCTGTTAACCTACTAACGCTTGTTTGAACAGTGTTGACCTTAAAGGCAGGTCGAGCGCGCCCCCATCCCCGGCCCTTCCCCCACAAGTGGGGGAAGGGCCGGGGGTGAGAGCTAGTTCCCGAGTATCAACGCAACCTAATGATACGTCGGCAGCATATCGCCGTGCGCCTCGATCAGCTCATCCACCAGAGACCAAACTTCTTCCAGGCTCAGCTCCGCCGCGGTGTGGGGATCGAGCATGGCGGCGTGGTAGATGTGCTCGCGCTTTTGGGTGAGCGCGGCCTGTACGGTCAGCTCCTGCACGTTGATATTGGTCTGCATCAGCGCGGCCAGGTGCGGCGGCAATTCGCCGATCTTTGTCGGCTGCACGCCATTTTTGTCGACGACGCAGGGCACTTCCACACAGCAGCTGTCCGGCAGGTTGTCGATCAGCCCATCATTGGGCACGTTGCCGTAAATCACTCTTGGCTCGCCCGTCTCCATGCTGTGGATAATGCCGGAGCCATACTCGTGGCTGCGCTTCACCTCAACCTCGCTCTGCGGATTTTCCATCTCGGCCTGCGTGGTCTCCCACTTCTGGATATTGCGCTCGCAGCGGCGGATGTATTCATCCAGCGGAATATGGAATTCCTCGATCAGGTCGTCGCGGTCGCGCTTGATAAACCAGGGCACGTACTCGCTAAAGTGCTCGCTCGATTCGGTGACAAAGTAGCCGAGCCGCTTAAACATTTCATAGCGCACGGCCTCGCTCAGCACCATGGCCGCGCCGTCCGAGCGATCACCCATCACGTGGGTCGGCGCTTCCGGCCGGTTGGCGACTTCGCGAATGCGGGGGTACAAATCCTCTGCGCCGCGGCCGTTTTGCCGCTCAAATTTCAGGTAGAAGGCCATGTGGTTGATGCCCGCACAAAGAAAGTTGATCTCCTCCATCGGCACGTCGATGTGGCGGGCCAGCATGGCCGCCGTGCCCTGTACGCTGTGGCAAAGGCCCACGGTGTTGATGGTCGTGGCGCGGTTGATGGCCATGCAGTTCATCGCCATCGGGTTGACGTACTGGAGCAGCGTCGCGTCCGGGCAGAGCTCCTCCATGTCGCGGCACATGTCCAGCAGCACGGGGATCGTGCGCAGCGAGCGCATGATGCCGCCGATGCCCAGCGTGTCCCCAATCGTCTGGCGCAGGCCGTACTTTTTGGGAATATCAAAATCGATCACGGTGCTGGGCCTGTAGCCGCCAATCTGGAACATTGTGATCGCGTAATCCGCGCCGTCGAGCGCCGCCCGCCGCTCGGTGGTCGATTCGATGGTGGCGTTCGTGCCCAGCTGCTCATTGATTTTGCCCGCCACGATCTCGGAGGTGTGCAGCCGCTCCGCATCAATGTCAAAGAGCGACAGCGTGGCGTCTGCCAGTTCGGGAAAGCTGAGGATGTCGCCCATTAAGTTTTTGGCGAAGACGGTGCTGCCTGCGCCGATGAAGGCAATTTTGGTCATTGTGTCTACTCTTTCGGTTCTGTTTTATCGATGTGGTTACTCTTCAATCTGTTCTGCCTCTTCCTCCTCCGGCGGGGCGTTGAATCGCTCCAGCTCCGCCTCATACGCTGCCTCGTCCAGCCAGCGCCCGCCCGACACCTCGTGGCGCAGCAGCGCTTTGTTGCGATCAAACCACAGCTGCACCTCGACTTGATCAAAGCAGCGGCGCTCGCCGGTGGTGTGCAGCACCTTGCGCCCGTAAAAGACCGCGCCGTCATTCCCCTCACCATCGCCGGCGCGGCTCAGTTCGTTCATGGTGTCGACCTGCCCAGCCAGCGGCTCGTCGCAGCGTCGGCTCAAAACGTAGATGGGGAGAAAGCGCGTGTCGCTGCGGGGGCGACCGGAGAAGAGGGAGGCGAGTTGTTTGAAAAAGCTCATGGTAAGGGAATGAATGAAGAGTGATGAATTGGGTACTTTGTCATTTCGAGCGGATGCAAAAAACCTGTTCGTAGTTTAGCGAAGAGCGATTGCCTTTTCACATAAACTTTGTTTTCCTGATGGTCATCAAAAGATTTCTCCCTCCGGTCGAAATGACGCTGTGTACCCATTCATTATTCATTATTCTTCTTTATTCTTTCTCCCGCAACGCCGCCACGCCCGGCAGCGCTTTGCCTTCCAGGAACTCCAAGCTTGCGCCGCCGCCGGTGCTGATGTGGGACATTTTGTCCTCCAGCCCCGTTTGGCGCACCGCCGCTGCGCTGTCGCCGCCGCCGATGATCGTGGTCGCACCGCGCAAATCGGCCAGAATTTCGGCGATGGCCGCGGTGCCCTGGGCAAAGACCGGAAACTCAAACACGCCCATCGGCCCGTTCCAGATGACTGTCTTCGCACCCGCCAGCCGGTTTGAGTAGTGCGCAATGGTGGCCGGGCCGATGTCCAGCGCCGTGGAGCTGGGCGGCACATCCTCGATGCTGACGACTTCGTTGTCGGCATCGGCGGCGTACTCGTCCGCCACGCGCAGATCGACCGGCAGCTGGATAATGCCCGCGCCCTGGGTCATCAGCTCCTTGGCCTGTGCCAGCGCCTCCCGCTCGACGAGGCTCTGGCCCATGCCGTACCCCTCGGCAGCGAGAAAGGTGTTCGCCATGCCGCCGCCAATTAGGATCGCGTCGACCTTTTGCAGCAGCGACTCGACCACGCCAATTTTGTCGCTAATTTTCGCGCCGCCCAGGATGGCCACAAAGGGATGCTCCGGCTCCTCGAGCGCTCCACCCAGGTAGTCGAGCTCCTTCTGCAGCAGCAGCCCGGCCACGGCGGGCAGGTGATGCGCCACGCCCGCCGTGCTGGCGTGGGCGCGGTGGGCGCTGCCAAAGGCATCGTTGACAAACACGTCGCCCAGCTCGGCCAGCTCCTGCGCCATGGCGTCGTCGTTCTTGGTTTCGCGCGGGTCAAAGCGCGTGTTTTCCAACACCAGCACCTGCCCCGCCTCAAGGCCAGCCGCGGCCTGCTTGGCCTGTTCTCCAGTCGTCTCGTCGACAAACTTGACGGGGGCGTCAATCAAATCGCCGAGGTATTCGGCAACCGGCTTCAGGCTAAATTCAGGGTCGCGCTCGCCCTTGGGCCGGCCGAGGTGGCTCATCAACACCACCGATGCGCCGTTCTCCAGCAGATACTCAATCGTCGGCAGCGCCGCCCGAATGCGCGTGTCGTCGCCGACCTGCCCATTTTTCACCGGCACGTTAAAGTCTACGCGCACCAGCGCGCACTTGCCCGGCCAGTCGATGTCGTGGATGGTTTGTTTGTTCATAAGTAGTGCGTATTGCTTACTGCTTATTGCCTAAGGCTCGTCATACCGAGTGATCTTAGTTAACCCGACATCCGTTAAGCAATAAGCAATAAGAACTATTCCTTAAAACCCCTGATCCGCAATATACTTCGCCAAATCCACCACGCGCACCGAGTACGCCCACTCGTTGTCGTACCAGGTGATCACCTTGACCAGGTCGCCGTAAAAGGCGGTGAACTCGGCGTCGATGGTGCTGCTGTAGGCGTTGCCCTTGTAGTCGCTGCTCACGAGCGGCTCGCGGCTGACGGCCAGCACGCCCTGCATCGGTCCGGCGGCGGCTTCGTCCAAAGCGCTCAGCAAATCCTCCGTGCTGCCGGGAGTTTCCACCTTTGCCACAAAGTCGACCACGCTCACCGTCGAGGTGGGTACGCGCATGGCCATGCCGTCAAACTTGCCCTCCAGCTCCGGCACGACGAGCGACACGGCTTTGGCCGCGCCGGTCGTTGTGGGGATAATGTTCATGGCGGCGGCGCGGGCGCGACGCAAATCCTTGTGCGTCAGGTCCAGGATGCGCTGGTCGTTGGTGTAGGAGTGGATGGTGGTCATCACGCCCTGAATGATGCCAAAGGAGTCGTTGACGACCTTGGCGGCGGGCGCGAGGCAGTTGGTGGTGCAGGACGCATTGCTGATCACGCTGTGGCTCTGCGGGTCATACTGCTCCTGGTTGACGCCCATGCAGATCGTGATGTCCGGCCCCTTGGCGGGCGCGCTGATGATCACCTTTTTGGCCCCGGCGTTGATGTGCATCGAGGCCTGCTCTTTCGAGGTGAAAATGCCCGTGCTCTCGATGACGAGCTCCGCGCCCAGATCGCCCCAGGGCAGCTGGCTCGGATCGCGCTCGCTCAGCACCTTCACGCGGTCGCCGTCGATGATGATGTCGCCGCCGTCGACAGAAACGTCGCCGTCGTAGACGCCGTAGTTGGTGTCGTACTTAAACAGGTGGGCGTTGGTCGCCACGTCGCTCAAGTCGTTGACGGCGACGAGATCAAAGTCGCCGCTGTACTTTTCCAAAAGTGCCTTTGTCACTTGGCGACCGATGCGGCCAAAGCCGTTGATACCAATTTTTGTAGCCATGCGTTCTCCTCTGCTGTCGGGGGCGGGGTTAAATTTTTTGGGTGGATTTATGGATTGAGGCACGGAACGGGCTGTGCCAGATTTTGTGGATATGGAAGCAGTGTAACAAATAATTGGGCTAGGTTCCGTTTGTTGGGTTCCGGTTTGTTCCCCAATCAACTTTTATCGAATAGATCGAATAGACAGTCGAGTGCGTTGCACGGCGTCCACCAAGCGAGTCGACAAGCCCTCGCGCACGCCGTGCGCCGCACGCATAGCCCAACAGACTTGGCCTACGCAAGGCAGCGCTGGTCGGATTGCAAGTGCAACGCACGGATATCCGTTGGTCGCTAATTCCACTCCGCCTTGTGCCGTGCATCGCACTCACCCCGCAACGTTCTACCCCCGCAGCGTCTCATAGACCGCCATCAGCTCCGCGGCCAGCTTTTCCGCATCGTGCTGCCACGGCTGGTCATCGCGGACGAGATCGCCCGTGAAGAGGCGGTAGTCGGCAGGGGGCGCTTCCCCGCGCTCGCTCGGCAGGGCGACCCACTCGCCGTGGTCCGGCGGCAGTTCAGTACGCGTGTGGTTGGCCAATACATTGGGGAAGGCTTCCCCCGCGTGTCGGCGAAGCTGGGCCATGTGGTCGCTCACGGAGAAGCCGTCCGTCTCGCCGCGCTGGGTGAGCACGTTGCAGACGTAGACGCGCGGCACGGGCGCGGCGCAAATGGCGCGCTGGATGTCCGGCACGAGCAGGTTGGGCATCACGCTGGTAAAAAAGCTGCCCGGGCTGGCGACGATTAAATCGGCGCGCAGGATGGCCTGAATGGCTTCGGGATAGGCGCGCGGCACGTTCGGCTCCAGGAAGACGCGCTCGATGCGCCCCTCTGCTTCGGGAATTTGGCTCTCGCCGCGCACCGTTAGCCAGCGGCTTTCGCGTTCGCCCCGCTCGTTTTCGCGCTCGCCGCTAATTTCCGCACAGAGCGTGATCTGCTCCAGCGTGCTCGGCAGCACGCGACCGCGCACGGCCAGCACGCGGCTGCTCTCGGCAATACCCGCCTCGAAGCTGCCGGTAATGGCGGCCATGGTGGTGATGAAGAGGTTGCCAAAACTGTGGCCCGCCAGCTCACTTGCGCCGTCGCCCAGGTAGGCCGCGTCGCCGGAGGCAAAGCGATATTGAAACAGGCGCGTCACCAGCGCTTCGGCCTCGCTGAGGGCGGCGATGTTGTTGCGAAAATCGCCCGGCGGCAACATGCCCAGCTGTCGCCGCAAGCGCCCGCTGCTGCCGCCATCGTCCGCCACGGTGACGATGGCGGTGAGGTGATCGGTGTACTCGCGCAGGCCGCGCAGCAGCTTGGGCATGCCCGTGCCGCCGCCGATGGCCACGATGCGCGGCCCCTGGCTCCCGCGATGTCGCCGCACGAGCATACTGGCCATTTCGCGCGGATTGATCGTCGTGCGCTGGGCGGGCAGCATGGCATCGACCAGGCGACGGTTGACCTGCCACAGGCTATAGATCGTCGCTGCCGCGCCCAGCGTTAGCAGCGCCAGTGCGCGCACCCAATCTGGCAGAAAGCGCAGGGCCAAGACGTAGACAAAATCGGGTAGGCGGTTATTGACGTAGGCGCTCACGACCAAAAAAGCAATGCCCAAGCCACCAATTACAATGCCCAATAGCAGCAGCAGCAGCCAGCGTTTGAGCCCCAGACCGGGCCGCAAAAGCTGGCTTAAAAAATTTGAGCGGGTGGAGCGCTTGAATGGTTTGCGAAAGTGCGTCATAATTTAAGCACTATGTTATCCCATTCCTGTCGAAACCTCTATTGGCTGCTGCTCGTGCTGGCAACCAGCGCCTGTAGCTTGGCGCGGGCGGACGTGCCCGACCTCAACGTCGACCTGACCGAGCAGCTGCCCGCCAGCTGGACGCCGGTCGAGCAGCTGGTCCCCGTCAACATCGATGGCGATCCACGTGTGGAATATCTGCTCTTGTTTCGCTACGGCGATGAAAATGGCCCGGTCGGCGCGGCCATTTTTGATGGGCAAGGCGGCGCCCCCGCTTCGGACAGCGGCACCGGGGCCAACACCGGAGCCAACACCGGAGCCAACACCGGGGCGGGCAACGCAGGGGGCAGCGCCACCCAGCCCCAAACGGGGGCGGACGTGGAGCTGGAGAACGGCGATCCCAACCTCTTTCTGCAGATGGTGGGCTACCGGCTGCTGCCGCGCTACTGGGAGCTGGAGCGCTTCGAGCCGCTCACCGTTCCCGCGGGCGACGTTTCGCTCGTCGACCCGCTAGCGGATGTGCTCGTTGAAAACACGCTGCCCCAGTTTGTCGCCACGCCCGGCAATGCCGGCGACCTCAATGTCTTCGCCATCAACGCCGGTGCGCCCTTCGTCGTGCAGGGCGGCGAACTGCTGCTCCGGGGTGGCAACACCCACTTGACCAGCGTCTGGTGGGATGCGGCGGAGCAGGATTACCAGATCGCACAGGCCTACGCATCGGGCGGCCTGCGGGCACACCGCTGGTCGGGCGTTGCCAACGAGGGGGCGTTGCTCTCGGTGGAAGGGGACGTGCGGCTCTTTGATCGAAGCTGGCTCTGCCGTCGCTACCGCTTCGAGCGCCGCGTCTTCCTGGGCAGCCCGCCAGCCAGCGAAGACGCGGGGGAGGCTGATGTGGAGATAGAGACAGAGGTCGACGCCGACGCCGATTCGTCGGACGAGGCGCTGGTTGAAATTGAGGTGGAGGCCGATATCCAGGCAAGAAATGGCGCGCGACCCGTGGTCGCCATCCTGTACGACCAGCGACCGCTGGGCATTCGCTTCTGCGGCGAAATTCCGGAGCAGCCCTTCTATCCCGAAGCCGTGGCGCTCGCCTACTTTCTAGCGCCGGAAGCGCGCGAATATCTCGTCGACGGGGGCGAGAATGCGCAGTCGCCCGCCGTGCTGCAGGAGGTCATCGCGCCGTTTAGCAGCCAGACGGAATCGGACGACACCGCCTTTGTTGGACGCCGCGTACTGGACATGCGCGCGCGCGCTACCATGCCCGGCCCCAACGCTGCCGCCGCGGCCGTCCCCGGCAACCCGCCATCCAACGCACGCCTGCTGCCCGTTGTCTGCATCGACTTCTTGGACGGCTTTGAACGCACCGCAGGCGCTGGCGATGCCGTCCAAACCACCACCTTTGCCCAGCGGCGGCAGGTGCTCTTCACGCTCACTTACCGCGTTCCCGTTGAAGATACGCTGGACGACGCCCTGCGCATCCTCAACGTGCGCGACGTAAGCGGCCCGATTGGCCTCGTGCCGCCGTGCGAACTGCTTGTCGACCAGCGCTCGCCAGAGATGGACGCGCCGTAAGGGAGAGACATCCTAAAAATCTATGCCGCGCTGTCCTAAAGTAAAGCTGCGTTGAGAACAAGAATTTGAGGAGCCAGTGACCGTCACTGTCCAGACAAAATGGGGTAAGCTGTCCAGCCGTGGAGAGTGACGGTCACTTGGGCAACGAGCTCCCGTTTTCGCTTTGCACACACTTTAGCGCCGCAGCGACGCCCCCGCTTCGTCCTCCATCACCGCCGCAACTTCCTCGCGGCGGAAGAGCGGGATATCGCCGCGGATGGTGCGCTTGACGGCGGCGGCGGCCACGCCCCACTGGAGCGCGCGCCCCAGCTGCGCGTCATCCTGCTTCAGCAGGTAGCCATACAAAAAGCCCGCCGAAAACGCATCGCCGCCGCCCAGCCGATCCAGCACTTCGGACGGATAGGCGGGCTGCTGCAGGACCCTGCCGTCGGGATCGCGCGCCATTGCGCCATCGCTGCCCAGGGTGAGCACGATGGTCGCCCGCGGATAGCTCTCCGCCAGGCGCGCGATGACCTGCTCGGCGGCCAAATCGTCCAGCTCGTAAATCAGCTGCGCATCGCGCAGGGGAAAGAAGAGCAGGTCGGCGGCTTGGGCAAAGGGCTCGCAGCCCGCGCGCGCTTCCCGTGGCGACCAGAGCTTGGCCCGGTAGTTTTGGTCAAAGCTGATCAGCCAGCCCGCGTCCTCTGCCAGCTTCAGCGCCCGTTGAGCCGTTGCCGCCGCCGCCTCCCCAATCGCGGGCGTGATGCCCGTCAGGTGCAGCAGCCGCGCGCCCTCTTTGACGAAGAGATCGCGCGGCAACTCCTCCGGCGTCATCAAGCTGATGGCGGAATCGGCGCGGTCGTAGATCACGCTGCTGCCGCGCGGCGCTTTGCCCTCCTCCAGGAAGTAGAGCCCCAGCCGATCCGCCTCGCTCCACACCACGTGCGACGTATCGACGCCGTAGCGCGTCAGCGTATCGGCGACGAGGTGGCCGAGCGGATTTTCCGGCAAGCGCGACAGCCACGCCACGCGCAGCCCCAGCCGCGTCAACCCCACCGACGTGTTCGATTCCGTGCCGCCAATTTCGATATCAAACGAAATGGCCTGCTCGATGCGTTTGAAGTCGGGCGGGGTTAGGCGAATCATCGTCTCGCCGAGGGTGACGACATCATAAGACATAAATTACTCCTTTGCGGTGGGGAGAGGGGAAAGAAATCGCCCGTGAGTATAGCACTCACGGGCGGGCTGTCAATGTAGAGAACGCAACAGGACAATCTGTCATTTCGAGCGGCTCTGCGAGTCGCAAACTACCCACCCACGATGCGTCCGCCATTCGGGTGCAGCGTCTGCCCCGTGATGTAGGACGAATCCGTCGACGCAAGAAAGACGTAGCAGGGCGCAACTTCGGAGGGCTGCCCGGCGCGGCCCATGGCGGTATCCGCGCCAAACTCGCGGATTTTCTTCTCGTCAAACGTGGCCGGGATCAGCGGCGTCCAAATCGGGCCGGGCGCGACGGAGTTGACGCGAATGCCTTGCTCTGCCAGATTTTGCGAAAGCGAGCGCGTAAAGGCGACGATGGCGCCCTTGGTCGCCGAATAATCCAGCAGGCCGGGGCTGCCCTGAAAGGCCGTCACCGAGCAGGTGTTGATGATGGTGTCGCCCTCGTTTAGGTGTGCGAGCGCGGCTTTGCTCAGGAAAAAGTGGGCGAAGATGTTGGTGCGAAAGGTGCGCACGAGCTGCGCTTCGGTGATGTCGGTGAGCTGCTCTTGCGGATGCTGCTCGGCGGCGTTGTTGACGAGTACGTTCAGCCCGCCCAGCTCCGAAACCGTCTGCTGCACGACCTCCTGACAGAACGACTCCTCGCCCAGATCGCCCGCCATTGCAAGGCAGCGCTGACCCTCCTGCTCGACCAGCTCCTTCGTCTTCTGTGCGTCCCGATCTTCGCTTTTGTAGACAATCGCCACGTCCGCCCCCTCGCGCGCGAAGTAGACGGCGACCGAGCGCCCAATGCCGCTGTCGCCGCCCGTAATCAGCGCGACCTTGCCCTTGAGCTTGCCCGATCCGCGATAATCGTCCTTGATCACCTCCGGCTCCGGGCGCATCTCGTGCTGCTGGCCCGGCAGCGTCTGCTGCTGGGCGGGAAATTCTGCTTGTTTGTCTGCCATAAATTTGCTCCTGCTTTGGCTCCGTGTTGGTTTCGGGCTGTTGGATAGGAGTTAATCCTGCCAGCGTTTTGGCTAGAATTCTATATGACTTTGCAGAAGGTGCGGCATAGATTGAGGCACAAGGCATCACCAGCTCGCTATTAAGAAACGCGCTAAGATAGCGACGGTCAGTGGAGGCATCTAATTTTGTCATTCCCGTTTTCACGGGAATCCATCTGTTGGTCGCGGCTGAATTTTCGCGTTCACGAGAATAATAAAACTACCTGGCCTTGAGCCGGTTACGCCGTTTCTTTACATTTGCTTGACTCATCATCAGTTGCTGCTGAGAGGGCAGGTTAGTAAGCGGTGATGTATGTATTGAGCGTGTCGTAGGGCAAGAATTTAATCTGCTGCTTCTGCAAATCCAGCTCAATCCCCATCGCCTCCATCGGAATCACGCCCAGCAGCGGGTCGGCGTCGTCCGGCAGCTCCACACATTCGACGATGGCTTCGCGCCCGCCGAGTTGCACTTTGACATTTTGATAAATTCCCCGCTCGCTTATGCCCGACGCCGTGGCAACAGCAACTCGTCGCGTGCTGATTAATCCAAGTTGATCAATGTAGCGCTTGGGCAGGCAGAGCGTTGTCGCTTCGGTATCCATTAGCACATCTTGCAGATGGATTTGTCGCACTTTCTCACCCTCAATAAAGCCCCTCCTCTCTAATACATCATCCTCGTTGTTCACAATCGTCATCTCTGCCGTCACTTTACCCATTGTTTTCACCACCGGTTCCGCTATAATTTGCATGATTATCTCCTAACCCCCTTTTGCTGAGCAAGCCAGACGCCGATCATAGCGCCCATTATACACCAGTATCGACGGGTTCGCTTGGCAATTTGAGCGGCTTCAACAATTCCAAAACGTGAAAAGGAAACCGCAGCTAAACGCAGGTAAACGCGAATTGAACCTGTCTATTTCTGAAATATCTGCGTGAATCTGCGTCCATCTGCGGTTAAAATCTTCAAATTTAGAATGGCTGGGGCGACTTTTACACGCCCCTTGCCGCCGCAATCGCCAGCCCGCCGGTGACGCTGCCAAAGCGATCCGACTGCACGAAGCGCGCCGCGGGAAATTCGCGCGCCAGCATCTGCTGAAAGAGCGGAATCGCCGACGAGCCACCCGTCGTCACCACGACATCGACTGCCACCGCCGCCACGCCAGCGGACGCCAGCACCGCGCGCACGCCGATGCGCGCGTCTGCCACCTCATCGCGGATGGCGGCATTGAATTGACGGCGGGTGATGGGCAGGTGGAGATCGATGTTGCCCTGCTGCATCGTCACGTGCGCCTGCTCGGCGGCGGAGAGCGCACGCTTGGCTTCTTCGATGCGCTCAAAGAGCGGAAAGCCGTAGTTCTGCGTGACGAGCGTCTCCAGCGCGGCAAAGGCGGCGGGGTCGCTGCCGTAGCGACGGGCGCGCTGGATGCGGGCCAGCGGCTTGGGGCGCGACAGCTGCGGAATCGTCTGCCACTGGTAGAGCAGCCGCACGTCGTCTTCGGGCAGGCGCAGGGCGCTGCCGTCGTAGTTCGTGTCGATGAGGGTCGTCGTGCCAAAGCGGGGCGCGACATATTCGCGCATCAGGGCGCTGTCGAGATCGTCGCCGCCGACGAGAACGCCCTGGGCGGACAAAATTTCGTGGTCGCGTTGATCGGCGCGCAACACCGTCAGGTCGAGCGTGCCGCCGCCAAAGTCAAAGACCAAGAGCGTCTGCGGCTCCCGCACGCTTTGCAGGTAAAAGAGCGCGGCGGCCACCGGCTCGGCCAAAAACGAGACTTCGTCAAAGCCCGCCAGCGCCGCCGCCTCGCGCATCCGCTGTTCGGCCAGCTCGTCCGTCGCCGCCTCGTCCGCATACTTCACCGGTCGCCCCAGCGTCACGCAGCGCACCGCGTCGCCCAGCTGCGCTTCGGCCCGCTCGCGCACGTGGCGCAGGATCAGCGCGATCAGCTCCTGGATCGTAAAGTCGCGCCCAAAAATGTTTGTACCCCAATACGACGGCGAGCGCAGCCCCGTCTTGATCGACTGGAGCAGCCGCCCGCGCGCGCCGATATCTTCCTCGATGTGCGTGTCGTAGATAATGGTGATGGGGCCGCCCTCCAAGCTCGCCACGGTATTCTCGAGCACGCCGACCACGCGCTCCTCAAACACCACCTCGCGGCCCGTGTCCTCGCGCAGGAAGGTCTGTACGGCGTCCATGCCCAACTCGTGCTCGTGCGCCCGGTTGATGTAAATCATCGAGCGGAGCACGGTCTGGCTGGTGCTTAGCGGGTCGAGCGTGAGAAAGCGCGGGGCATTGCCGCTGTCCGGATTGTAAACGGCGGCGGAAGTGTGCGTCGTGCCAAAGTCGACGCCGAGGCAGGGGGAGGTAGCTTGAGACATTTGTGCTTGCTTTGCGTGAAAAGATGCTTTATGATTTGTCTAACTTGCAAAGCGCAAAACGGCTTGGTCGAACTGAGGAGAACAATGAATTATAAAGTAAAACTTGAAAAAAGTGAAGAGGGATATGCAGTTTGGTGCCCAGCGCTACCCGGCTGCTGGTCGCAGGGGGAGACGGAGGAAGAGGCGCTGGAGAATATCCGCGACGCCATCACCACTTATTTAGATGCTGTCGAGGAGACAACGAAGGGCAGCTCAACACGCATTGTCAACGTGCCAATTCCCGCATAACCATGCCAAAATTAGCTGGCGTAAATCATCAACGGGCTGTTCGGGCTCTCGAAAAAGCGGGGTTTCGCGTTTTGCGGCAGGGCAAGCACATTTCGATGACTGACGGTGAGCGCATCATTGTAATTCCGCGGGCAAATCCAGTCAACGCGTTTACAATGGGCGGAATTGTCCGTGACGCTGGATTGAATATCGAAGCGTTTCGCAAACTGCTCTAGCCTTTTTCCGCCTGCCGCGCCAGCGCCAGCACCCGCTCCGCCGCCGCGACCACCGGCCCGTCGACCATGCGGCCGTCCAGCTCAAACGCGCCGACGCCCTGTGCCTGCTGCGCGTGGTGCGCCTCGACAATTCGCCGTGCCCGCTCAATTTCCTCCGCTGACGGCGTAAACGCCTGATGAATCGGCTCGACCTGGCGCGGGTGAATCGCCATCTTGCCGTCGTAGCCCAGCTGCCGCCCCTCGACGCACTCGCGCGCAAAGCCTTCCCCGTCGTGTAAATCAAAGAAGACCTGGTCGATGGCCTGCAAGCCATGGGCCGCCGCCGCCGTGACGACCGCGCTGCGGGCATAGAGCACCTCGCGACCCTCCGTGCTGCGAATTGCGCCCACGCTGCTGGCAAAATCCTCCGCGCCAAAGAGCAGCGCGGCCAGCCGCGGGCTGGCCCCGGCGATTTCGCGCAGGTTCATCACCCCCCGCGCTGTCTCGATCACCGCCAAAATGTGGACGCCGTTGGTGGGGCAGCCGTGCAGCCGCTCGACTTCGGCCAGCGCACGGCTCAACTGCTGCACGGCATTCGCGTCATCGACTTTGGGCAGCACGACGCCGTCGGGCCTCGCCTTGTCACCAAATGCCTCGCGCAAATCCTCGACAAAGAGCGGGCTCTCCGCCGCATTGACGCGCACGAGCCGCTCGCTGCGCCCAAAGTCGATAGCGGCCAGCGCCCGGCGCACCGTGCGTCGCGCCTCGGCCTTCCGGCTCAGCGCCACGCCGTCCTCCAAGTCCATCACCACGCAGTCGACATCAAGCCCAGCGGCCTTTTCGATTTTGCGCGCGCTGTCGCCGGGCAGGAAGAGCATCGAGCGGCGGAGGCGGTGGGTCATAGTTTCGTGCTTTCGTTGGTTGCGCGAGCCCCCACCCCGGCCCTCCCTAAATTGGCGAGGGAGCGGTCGCTTCGTCGACGAGAGATCATCCCTCCCCATCAGGGGGAGGTTGGGAGGGGGTTTCCGGCCTCTTCAGCACCATTACCGTGCGCTCAAACTCAATCACCGTCACGCCCTCCTGGTTGCGCCCCACGTGGCGGAAGCGCACGATGCCGCGATCCGGCTTGGAGCGCGAGGGGCGCTTGTCGAGGACTTCGCTGCGCACGTAGAGCGTGTCGCCGGGGAAGAGCGGGTGCGGGTGCTGCACCGTCTCGTAGCTCAGGTTGGCGACAATCGTGCCCGCCGTCAATTCCGGCACCGTCAGCCCCACGGCGAGGCCGAGCGTAAAGATGCCGTTGATGATGGGCCGCCCAAACTGCGTCCGCGCCGCAAAATCGGCGTTGAGGTGCAGCGGCTGCGGGTTCATGGTCAGCGTCGAGAAGAGGACATTGTCCATCTCCGTCAGCGTGCGACCGGTGGCGTGCTCGATGGTGTCGCCGGGTGTGAGTTCTTCGTAGTATTTTCCGGTCATCGTATGTAAGTCGAAGCGCTGCTTCGACCCTCGCAACCAACACGCAAAGATTGTGAATCACGCAGCGCTTCGACTTCGGCGGGCTGAGCCACCGCACCCTGCGTGGTTTTTGATGAAGCTTCCTTGTCTGTCCAGGGCGCGAAGCGCTGCTTCGCGTTACGTCAACTCCACCAGCTTCTGTCCGCGCTCGACCACGTCCCCCTCGGCGCAAAAAATTTGCGCGACTTCGCCGTCGCGCGGCGCAGTCAACTTCGTCTCCATCTTCATTGCCTCCAAGATCAGCAGCGCCTCGCCCGCGACCACGGCCTGCCCCGCCTCGACCAGCACCGCGCGCACCTGGCCCGGCATCGTCGCTGTCAGCGCGCCCTCCACGCCAGCGGCTTCGCGACGACGCTGATCCGCGCTACGCGTCGGAGCCAGCGTCCACACGCGCCCGCCCAGCCAGATTTGCCACGCCGTCTGCTCGCCCGTTTTGATCTGCGCCGCGTAGGCCCGCACGCGACGGTCGCCGATGGTGAGGTCGATTTGCCCAGACAGCGTCGCGTCGTCCGACCGCAGCGTCACGCGGTGGGCAACGTCACCCAGGCGGATTTTGTAGCCGCCGTCGGTTGGCTGCACGTGAACGCGGTGCGGCTCGTCCGCTGCGTTGTCGGTTGGCTCGAAATAGTAGTCGCTCATGGTTGAATTCCTGGCTGGGTAAATATGCATGGCGGGACGTTCGACCTCACGCCCTCAGCGCTGGTTCGTTATCAACGAATCGGATGAAGCCCCCTCTCCGCGCGCGGAGAGGGGGTTTGGGGGTGAGGTCTCGCGTGCCCTACCCCTTTTATACTGCTACTCCCAGCCGAAACCCGTCCGCACGCTGCCACGGGCTTTGGAAATCGCCATCGGGTAACGCGCCATTGCTGGCCGACACGCGACGGCTCAAATGCTCGACCAGTGCCGCCACAATCAACGCATCATCTGGTGGTGCGACGTGATTCGGCGACCACTCGGCGAAGTGCTCGCCAAGAAAGGCGGTCGTCGTGTCGCCGCTGGCAAAGGCGGGGTGGGCGATCACGTCGTGTAGAAAGTCGATATTGGTAATGATGTCGCCGAGCACAACATAGTTCCGCAGCGCGGTCAGCATCTTAGCGCGGGCGGCGTCGCGCGTGGGGGCGTGAACGATGAGCTTGGCGAGCATCGGGTCGTAGTGGACGCTCACGTTGCTGCCGCTGACGTTGTTATTACCAATGTTATTACCGATGCCGCTGTCGACGCGCACACCGGGGGCGCTCGGCTCGACGGCGAGCGCGATGTGGGCCGTCGCGGGCAGAAAGCCGTGGGCGGCATCCTCGGCGTAAATCCGACACTCGATGGCGTGGCCGCGCTGGCGCAGGTCGGCCTGCGTAAAGGGCAGCGGCTCGCCCGCCGCCACGCGAATCTGCGTCTGCACCAGGTCGACGCCCGTCGCCAGCTCGGTAATGGGATGCTCGACCTGCAGGCGCGTGTTCATTTCGAGAAAGTAAAAATCGCCCGCTTCGTCGACCAGGAATTCCACCGTGCCCGCGTTGACGTAGTCCACGGCGCGGGCAGCGGCAAGCGCGGCTTCGGCCATGCGAGCGCGCAGCTCTTCGTCCACAAAGGGCGACGGCGTCTCCTCGACAATTTTTTGGTGGCGGCGCTGGATCGAGCACTCGCGCTCGAAGAGGTGGACGAGATTGCCGTGGCTGTCGCCCAAGATTTGGAACTCGATGTGGCGCGGTCGCTCCACCAGCTTTTCGAGAAAGAGCCGACCGTCGCCAAAGGCGCCCGCCGCCTCGCGCCGCGTCGCCGCCAGCGCGTCCGGCAGCTCAGCCGGGTCGCTCACGACGCGCATTCCTTTGCCGCCGCCCCCCGCCGCCGCTTTCACCAGCAGCGGAAAGCCGATGCCGTCGGCTGCGTCGAGCAGAGCCGCGTCGCTCAGCGAATCCTCGTCATCGCCCTGAAAGCCGGGCACGACAAGGACGCCCGCGGCCTGCATCGTCGCACGTGCGGCGGTCTTCGAGCCCATGGCGCGAATCGTCTGCGGCGTCGGGCCGACAAAGGTGATACCCGCGTCGAGCACGGCTTGGGCAAAGTCGGCATTTTCGGCGAGAAAGCCGTAGCCGGGGTGCAGCGCGTCGCAGCCGCTCTCGCGGGCGGCGCTCACGATTTTGTCGATGGCGAGGTAGGAGTGGGCGGGCGCGGCGGGGCCGAGCAACACGGCCTCATCCGCCAGCCAGACGTGCGGCGCGTCCGCATCGGCCTCCGAGTAGGCGGCGACGGTGTCGATGCCCAGCTCGCGGCAGGCGCGAATTAGGCGGACGGCGATTTCGCCGCGGTTGGCGATAAAGAGTTTGGTGAACATCAAGAAATTTTAGCCGCGGATTGCGCGGATTTACGCGGATTCAGAAGAGCTATTGTCTTGCTTACAGCGCCGCCAGGTCGATGTAGGCGTCTTGATTTGCTTGCGCTCAATCACGCTGCGCTTGTCGCAAATCTTCAACCGCCTTGTCGTCCAAGTCCAACCCCAGCATCTCCACAATTTGCTGATACTGCTCCCAACCAGTGATCACTTCCTGTGGCCGCCCCGCTTCATCAACAACGAGCTTTTTTTGAATAGCAAACATAGATGTTCCTTTCCACGACTTTGGCTGATCTGACTCCCGCACGTTTGCACTCAAGAATATCTGATTTCCGCACATTGAGCAACACTAGCTCGATGCACTTTCATAGCGCCGCAGACCTCGTTGAAACAGCCGCGATGCGCCCACAAACAACCCAGCCGCCATCAGCGCAGCGGGCAGCAGCGGCACGTTGACCGCCGTATCCGTCAGCCGACCCGCGGGCAGGGTCGTCATCAGGCCGACGGGCAACACCCAGGTGAGGGCCAGACGCAGCCACGTGGGGTAGAAGCCGACGGGGTAGCGCGCGAGCTGGAACAGCCCATCGAAGAGCCAGCTGAAGAGGAAGCCGTTGCTCCAAAAGGTGAGGCTGGTCAGCAGCAGGAGCAGGCTGTAGAGAATGGTGCCGCTAATCAGCAGCGCAGAGGCGAAGGTGACCAGCTGCGTGGCGCTCATCTGCTGGCCGAGTTGGCGCAGGGCGATCAGCAGCACGGCGAGTGCAAAGAGCAGGTCGAGCGCGGCGAGCGGTCGCCAGGTTTGGCAGGAGACGGTGAACTGGGGCGAAAGGGGTCGCAGCAGCACAAAGTCGAAGCGGCCCGTCCACAGGTCGCCGCCCAGCCCACCCAGTCGGTTGAGGCTGGGGCCAAAGCAGAGGGCGCGCAGGGCGTCCAGCAGGAGATAGACGGCGAGCAGGGCCAGGGTGGCGGGCAGGGTCCAGCCGCGGATCGTTTCGATTTGGCCGAAGACGACGACAATGCCCAGCACGCCGCCCGCCAGCGCCAATAGCGAGTTGAGCAGGCTGATCGCAAAGTTGGCGCGGTGGGCGAACTCCTCCTGCAGCGAGGCGGTGAAGAAGGCGGCGAGAATTTGTAGGTGGCGCACGTTAGCCTCCAACTGCGCTGTAGCGGGCGAGCCCGCTTTGCCAGCCCAGCCGACTCAATCCAGCGGCGACGGCCAGCCAGCTCACCTGCAGCGCAAAGCCGAAGAGCGTTTCGTCGGCAGTCATCTGACCCGTGAGCAGCTCGACGGGAAAGCCAATCATGTAGCGAAAGGGCAGCCAGATGGCAACAGTCTGCAACCAGCCGGGCAGGAGGGCAACGGGGGCAACTTGCCCGGCCAGCAGAAAAAGCAGCGTGTCCTGCAGCGCAAGCAGGCTGTCGGCGCGGCTGGCCCAAAAGGCGAGCAGGGCGATGGCGTAGCCCCACAGGAAGCGCAGTCCCCAGGCCAGCGGCAGCGCGACGGCGAAGGCCAGCGCGTTGGTCAGGGTCAGGTCGAGGGTGGGGCGCAGCACGAGCGTCAGCAGCGCGGTGGCGGGGAGGATGAACGTTAGGAAGACCGCCTTGCCCGCCAGCTCGGTGGCGAGCGTGTCGAAGATGGGGGCGAGGGGGCGCAGCAGCAGCGCGTTGAGCCCGCCGTCGCGGATCAGGTCGCCGACAGTCCAGTTGGCCGTGGCGTAGGTCAGCTGGTTGACGACGATCAAAACGAGGTAGTAGGCGACGAACTCGCCGCGCGTCAGCCCGCCGATGGTTCCGTTGCCTGCCGCCGTGGACCAGACGAAGAGGTAGACGAGCGGTGGAATCATCCAGCCAAAGGCAAGCAGAAAGAAAAAGGAGCGCTCGGCAAACCACGTCTGCCACGTGATGCGAACGAGGGCAAGCAGGCCGTTCATGCTGCACCCCCGCTTTCACTCCCGCTAAAGAGCTGGTCGATAACGGCCTCGATGGGCGGGTCTTGAATCGACAAATCCACCAGCGCTTCGTTTTGCAGCAGTTGGGCGGCGATGTGCGGCGCATCACGGCGATCAACGCGCAGGGTAAGCGCTTCCTCCGTTTCTTCAATCACCTCCCCGCCCGCAATGTTTAGCGGTGGCGCGACGCGAATCAGCTTGTAGGGCGCGAGCTGCTCGGCCAGCCGCGAGAGCAGGCCGTCGTAGACCAGCCGCCCCTCGTTGATCAGAATCACGCGCTTGCAGAGAGCGACGACATCGGCCATGTAATGGCTGGTCAGGATCACGGTGACGCCGTGTTGTTCGTTGTAGATGGCGAGAAACGAGCGCAGGCGGCGCTGCATGGTCACGTCGAGCCCGAGGGTGGGTTCGTCGAGAAAGAGCAGCCGGGGCCGGTGCAGCAGCGCGGCGACCAGCTCGCACTTCATGCGCTCGCCGAGCGAGAGGTTGCGCACGGGCTTGTGCAGCAGCGGCTCCATCGCCAGCAGCTCGACCAGCTCGTCCAGCGTGGCGCGAAATTGGGCCGCGGGCACGCCGTAGATTTTGCGCAATACGCTGAAAGTATCGAGTGGCGGGATGTCCCAGCGCATCTGGGTTTTGTTGCCGAGCACCATGCTGATTTGGCGCAGGTAGTCGTGCTGGCGTCCGTGGGGTCGATAGCCTGCCACGCTAATCTCACCCGCCGTCGGCCGCAGCAGACCGGAGAGCATCTTGAGCGTGGTCATTTTGCCCGCGCCGTTGGGGCCCAGCAGCGCGACCATCTCGCCCGCCCCCATCTCAAACGTCAAATCATGGACGGCGGTGACGGTGCGCGTGCGTCGCTTGCCCAGCGCGCGCAGCGAAGCCAGCAAGCCCGGCTCGCGTTCGGGCACGCGGTAGGATTTCTCCAGCCCGTGAACGGTAATGAGTGACATGGATAAATCTCCAGTAAATGTGGCGAACACCGTCATCGATATGAGGGGACACTATTTGTCATTCCCGCGCAGGCTGCTCTGTTGAAAACATCGCTCACGGTGGAAAAAAGCGCAGCGGAAACCTGACTGTCGCGGAGTGAGCATTCTCAAATGCGAACGGACTTACCCCGTCACTCGCATCTTTTCAACAGAGCAGCGCAGGCGAAAATCCACGCGCAACCGAGCTTGTGACACGGTTAGCCTTAGTCTAACCCTACGGGGCACAAGTGGAGTTTGAGAGATCTGTCCAGCGAGGAGAGGTCAAAAAGTGGGGCAAAAGGTTGGATCGCAACTGGAGGGTTAGCGCTGCGACAGCCGCGTTTCAACCAGCTCGATAATGTCCAGCGCGCGCTGTTCCTGCGCAGCGAGCATCGACAGATATCGAGCGCTGGCGGAGAGAACTTCTTCCTGGGACCCGGGTGTATCGAGGAGGTGGCGGACGTCGGGCGGCTCGCCCTGCTGGTCAATGTGGTGCATCAGCCGCAGAATTGCCATCACGCTGTAGCCCACATTGCGCAGGAGGCGGATGATGCGGATGCGGCCAATCTCCGCCGCCCCGTAGAGCCGATAGCCGTTGTCGGGGTGGCGCGGCACGGCGAGCAGGCCGTTGCGCTCCCAGCCGCGCAGCGTCTCGGCGTGGACACCCACGTACTGAGCAGCCCGCTTGATCGTCAACGGCTCGCGCCGCGCATCGACCACCGCGCCGTTGACCCAACGCTCCACCAGCATGGCAGCTGTCTCGGCGTGGGCGTGCTCGGCGCGAATCTGCATCAGGTAGCGGTAGGCGTGCTCCAGCGCGCCGCCCAAGTCGCCCGCCGCCCCACGGGCGACCAGGTCGAGCACCGTCTGTTTGCCGCCGGGGTAGGGGCCGCAGAGCGCCAGCCGCGCCAGATGCAGCTGGTCGAGGTGCTGCTGGGTAAATTGTCGGTAGCCGTTGGCGGCGCGGGGAATGGGTGGCAGAAAGCCCCACGCTTCGTAGAGGCGCACGGTGTTGGGGTGGCAGCCGACGGCGGCGGCGAGGTCGGCGGTAGAGAGGGGTAGGGCTGGCATAATGAAATTTTCCTACATCCGAAACACCCCATACCCCGTCTCCTCGACCGGCGCGTTCAAGCACGCCGACAGCGCCCGCCCCAACACCCGCCGCGTCTGCGCCGGGTCGAGGATGCCGTCGTCCCAGAGGCGGGCCGTAGGGGCTGCCTTCGCGCTCGTATTTGTCGAGGGTGGGCTGCTTGAAGGCGCTCGCCTCGTCGGCGCCCAGGGCAGGGTCACCCCGGCGGGCGAGCTGACCCTGCTTGACGGTGAGCAGCACGTTGGCGGCCTGCTCGCCGCCTCTAACGCTGATAAGCTACATCCACAGAAAGTGGTGTAGCAGATGCGTAGACTCTGCTTTTCTGCTATAATGGGCGAAATGAGAAACGGATTCTTGAACAAGTATTGCAAAATTTATGAATGGGATGTTTGTCTGGGACCCCCAAAAGGCGCAAACAAATTTCCACAAGCACGGGATTCGCTTTGAAGAAGCCAGCACCGTGTTTGCTGACCTGATGCGGATTGTGTTCCTGGATGAAGAGCACTCCATCGATGAGCAGCGCTTCATTACGATTGGGTATTCGCAAAGCAACAAGCTGCTGCTGGTAGCGCACGTGGAGCGTGCAGGCAAGACGCGCATTATCAGCGCAAGAAAGGCAACACGAGATGAACGAAGATTCTACGAACAAGACGCGTGACGATTACGACTTGCGTGACGAGTATGACCTGTCTCAGCTGCCCATTATGCCCGAAGGTCGTTATGCACCGGGACGACGTCTCGGCACAAATTTGGTGGTGCTAGCGCCAGATGTCGCAGAGGCGTTTCTGGACGATGCGGCAGTCAATGAGGCGCTGCGGCTGGTCATACAAATCGCAAAGGTGCCACAGCCGCGTGAACTGGCCGCTGAATCGTAGCCGACGCTGCTGCTCAGCAAGCGGCTGTGGGGAACGGGCGGATGGGTGGTCTTTGTCGCTGGTTCTTGCAAGGAGCCAGTTAAGTGGTTCCGTCCTTCTGCTTTCGGCCCTGAACCGTGGCCGTTGAGCTACAGATATTTTTGACAACCCGCGTCCTTTCGCGCGCCCCACGCCCTCAATTCCCCTCTACATCCGAAAGACCCCATACCCCGTCTCCTCGACCGGCGCGTTCAGGCACGTCGATAGGGCCAAGCCCAGCACCGTGCGCGTCTGCGCTGGGTCGAGGAGGCCGTCGTCCCAGAGGCGGGCGGTGGCGTAGTAGGGGCTGCCTTCGCGCTCGTATTTGTCGAGGGTGGGCTGCTTGAACGCGTTCGCCTCGTCGACGCCCAGGGCGGGGTCACCCTGGCGGGCGAGCTGCTCCTGCTTGACGGTGAGCAGCACGTTGGCGGCCTGCTCGCCGCCCATGACGCTGATGCGGCTGTTGGGCCACATCCACAGAAAGCGCGGGCCGTAGGCGCGCCCGCACATGCCGTAGTTGCCCGCCCCAAACGAGCCGCCAATCACCACCGTCAGCTTGGGCACGCGGGCGTTGGCCACGGCGTGGACCATCTTCGCGCCATCCTTGGCGATGCCGCCCTGCTCGTACGCTTTGCCGACCATGAAGCCGGTAATGTTTTGCAGAAAGAGCAGCGGAATGCGCCGCGCCGTACAGAGCTCGATAAAGTGTGTCCCCTTGAGCGCGGATTCGCTAAAGAGCACGCCGTTGTTGGCGACGATGCCGACCGGGTAGCCGTGCAGGTGCGCCCAGCCGCAGACGAGCGTCTCGCCGTAGCGCGCCTTGAATTCGCGGAAGC
Organism: Caldilineaceae bacterium; assembly: GCA_965213535.1. Taxonomy (GTDB): domain Bacteria; phylum Chloroflexota; class Anaerolineae; order Caldilineales; family Caldilineaceae; genus JBCCFC01. Next base: position 6,158,752 of record OZ243888.1, on the reverse strand, counting down.
GGCTGCCGTCGACCAGCCGCGCAATCACCTCGCGCACGTCGTAGCCCACGCGAAACGAGGTCGGCACAATGCCGTAGAGCTCGTCCACCGGGTAGAGCGGCTCCTCGACCGGCTGCACGTCCAGATCGACCTCCTTGCGCGTGTTGAGCGTCGCCACGATGTCGCGCAGGATTTGCAGCGCATGGTCGTCGTCCTCGGCAAAGTGGTCGGCAACGCCGGAGAGTCGCGTATGCACATCCGCCCCACCCAGCTCCTCCGCCGACACCTCCTCGCCCGTCGCGGCCTTGACCAGCGGCGGCCCGGCCAGGAAAATCGTGCCCGTGCCCTGCACAATCACCGCCTCGTCGCTCATGGCGGGGACGTAGGCGCCGCCCGCCGTACACGAGCCCATGACGGCGGCGAGCTGCGGGATGCCCGCCGCGCTCATCTGCGCCTGGTTGTAGAAGATGCGCCCAAAGTCGTCGACATCGGGGAAGACTTCGTCCTGCATGGGCAAAAAGGCGCCGCCGGAGTCGACGAGGTAGAGGCAGGGCAAGCGGTTTTCGAGCGCGACCTGCTGCGCGCGCAGGTGCTTCTTCACGGTCATCGGAAAATACGTGCCGCCCTTGACCGTGGCGTCGTTGGCAATCACCAGACACTCGCGCCCGGAGACCCGCCCCACGCCGGTGACGATGCCCGCGCTCGGCGCATCGCCGTCGTAGAGTTCCCACGCCGCTAGTGGCGACAGCTCCAGGAAGGGCGAGCCGGGGTCGAGCAGCCGGTCGACGCGGTCGCGCACAGGGAGCTTGCCGCGCTCAACGTGCCGCTGGCGGGCGCGTTCGCTCCCGCCCCGCCGCACGGTCGCCAGCCGCTCGCGCAGTTCATCAACGAGCGCGCGGTTGTGCGCGGCATTGGCCTGGAAGTCGGCGCGGGTGGGGTCGATTTGAGTGGGGAGTTCGATCATGTCAGAAATTTTAGCTGTCAACTTGCTTGAGTTTGGTGTATAATCATCCTAACGTAATGAGCATGATTTCATGAAAAGATTGGAGTGCAATGGTGTCCACCACCACCGTTTTGCCGCCACAACTGCCTGTAGACGAACCGACTTGGGAAATTGCCCAACTCTTTCCAGCACAAGGACAATGGAGCGAGGAAGAGTATCTGGCACTAGAGACCAATCACCTCGTCGAGTTCTCACATGGGCTACTGGAGTTCCCCCCTATGCCGACACCAAAACATCAGTTTACGCTGTCGCTGCTTCTTCGTCTGCTGGATGGTTTTGTTACCGCACATAATTTGGGCGTGGTGCTGCCCGCGTCGCTGCGTGTGCGCCTGTGGCCGGGCAAAATCCGTGAGCCAGACCTTGTCTTCGTGTTGACGGAAAATTTTGACCGCTTCGACGAACGCTTTTGTGACGGTGCGGACCTTGTGGTCGAGGTTGTCAGCGGCAGTGCGCAAGACCGTAGACGTGATTTGGTCACTAAACGACGCGAGTACGAGCGCGCAGGTATTTCCGAATACTGGCTGGTCGACCCACAGGAGGAGTCGATCACCGTGCTGCACTTGGTCGACGACGCGTACGTCGAGCACGGCGTCTTTCGCCGCGGCGAGCGGGCAACGTCGGTGCTGCTGGCTGGCTTCGAGGCCGACGTGGCCGACGTGCTCGATGCGGGGCCGATGTCGCATGGTAGTCGAATGTGACCGTCACGGCCCCAAACAACACGACCTAACCAATCGCGCCTGGGCCGTGATTGTCACGTTCCTCGACCAACTATGGCTATCCCCGTTACTGCTGGGCCAGCCGCTCCGCCAGCCACACCTTGACCAGCGACTGCCGCGGCACGCCCAGCCGCTTGGCGGACCGGTCGATTTCCCGCAACATCCACACGGGAAAGTCGACGTTGACCCGCTTCTGCTCTTGGTCGGGCCGCTGCCCTTTGGATAGCTCCAGATAAGGCGTGATGTCGACTTCGCCGCTGTCAAATAATTTATCTAAATCTTTAGCTTTTATAAGATTCGCCTCTTCTGTTCGCGCCTGCCGTGTCAAAATAATACGAGTGTTCTCGCCGCCGCCCCACCGCACAGTTGCCAGCCGCTCGCGCAGCTCGCTCACGAGCGCACGGTTGTGCGCGGCGTTGGCCCGGAAGTGGGCGCTGGTGGAGTCGATTTGGGTGGGGATTTTGGTCATGTCGGTGGGAGAGCTGCTTGATTCAGAGTTGATGCCCGCCCAGTTTAACACAGAGTAACGGCAACTGGATTTTCTTGATCTCGTACAGTTTCAAAAAAGAAAGTCATCCGAAACGTTCGGATGACTTTCGAGGAGAAGTTTCTATTACGAGCCGTTTCTGGCATCGGGCATCGGAGGTGGATGCAGGATGACTTCCCACTGTTCGGAGGGTACGTTGTCTGCTATCTCAACTGATAGCCGATGATACACCTCCATGGCATCACAATACTCGCCAACGATTTCTCCTGGCCAAAATTCGATTGTCGCATTGTCGCGTACAACAGCCACAGGTTGCGTGGAACAAGGAAGAGTTCCCCACTCAAGCTCAAAGCCTTCTTCCGTCGGCAATAGCCAAACTGGAGTCACATTGTCGCCAAACTCTTGTGTATCAGAAGATATCGATTGAAGGCTAGGCCGTGAGCCATCCATATCAGGTCCAAGGTACTCCCAATCCTCAATTTCTACGCCGTCGCCAATTACAGCAGGGCCCTGTGTGGGTGGGAGCGTTGAACTCTCCGTACTTGAAGCAGATTCTTGCACCATCAGCTCAGATGCTGGTTCTACTCGAGTGCAGGCTGTCATGGTCAAACACAGCAACAGCAACGCGGCAACGTAGTGGCTCAGCTTAGACGAGCGATTCATGGTGTCGGTGTAGGGGAAGGATGTACGATTACTTGCCACTGCTCCGGTGATGTGTTACCCGCTATTTCAACTGTCAATTGATGAAATATTTCCTTATCGTCGCATGTTTCTCCGACAATGCCTCCGGCCCAAAAATCGATGGAAGCATCAGCATGCACGACGACGATGGGTTCTGTTGCGCAGAGCACCTCTCCCCATTCAAGCTGAAAGCCTCCTTCTGTTGGTAGTAGCCACACTGTTTTTACTGCGTCTCCAAACTCCTGAACCTCAGAAGATAATGACTGGAGCCTAGACCGTGATCCATCTTCATCAGGCCCAAGATATGCCCAATCTGCAACCTCAATACCATCACCAATTGCAGCAGGTCCTTGTACAGGTGGCACTGTCACACTCTCACTGCTTTCAATAGTCGCCTGAATAGACGGCATCGTTATCTGCCCCGTAGTGTCACATGACACTAAAGTGAAGCATAACAAGAGTACAATGATGGCGTAGCGGTGAAAGCTCAAGCTCTTTATGATGTGGTTCGGATTGCTCATGGTGAACGTAACTGGTAGCCCGTATCGTTAAAGATGGCGAATCCACCAGTGCTTGTGTTATGAATACCGATCGCAACGTGCAATTCATCAGCATCAACAATCGGTGACCCGCTGTCCCCAGTAACTCTTGCCAGATTTGAGTCACCTCCATAGATGATGCAGTTGCAGGTTGGTGAGGTCCATGACGTGTAGGCGTTTTCAACAACACCACACTTCCATCCTACAGATGAGAAACCTCGTGCGGCACAGATACCTTGACCAACTGAAGGGTCTCGGGTTTGAGTAACTGGTGTACCAATAGCGTACAGGTAGCTAGAATCTTGATCATCTGGCATTTGAACTACCATGATATCCCGACCGTTGTTGTAGTATTGGGTGATCAACTCCGAACCAATACAACCCGTACCGCATCCCCCATTGCCTGTATACCCCGCATGGAACCAGTTGTTAGATCCTGAATATCCACAATGACCGGCTGTCACAAATCGTTCATCTGAACCAACCTGAGTATGAAAGCCCATTGTGCATCCGCCGCCACCAGTACTACCTTGTCGAATCACTGTACCAGCGCGCATCGGGTTTGTACAATTGGTGCGACTGCTGCAAGCATCATCTTCCGGGCGTTCACCAACGTCGAAGAATACAGGTACAGCTAATGTCTCACCCAGTCGCGGTGCGAAAGCCCTCGCGACTTCAAGCTGGGTCGGGTCGACATCAATGCGCACGGCGTTGGCAGGCGTATCAACGGCAACTCCGTACAGCTCCGGGCCGCCAATTGCCTTCCATTCTTCCCACACCTGCGGCAGCGCGGCGCGAAGCTGCTCCTGCGTGTGCTGAACAACTTCCACCCGCGTCGCTCTGTAAGGAGCAGCCGCAGCCGCTTCGACCGAACCATCATCAGTTGACGACTCGCTGCTGGGCGCAGGCGCGAGTGTAGAAATCTCGGCCAGCACTTCATCGCTCGCTTCCGTCAGCAGAATCACCAGTTCGCCATCGGCCTGGTGGTCGTAGAAAGCACCGGCAAAGGTCGGCAAACTTTCGGCGTAGGGCAGCACGTCTTCACGTGTGGCCGAGGCAAAGGCAAAGCGCTCGGCCACTTCCGCCGCCTCTTCTGCTGTTAACGGAAATCCATAGCGATTGGTTCCACCGGCCTGTGCCGCTTCTACCTCATCTTCTCCATCTTGCGCTGCCCCGTCTTGCGCTGCCCCATCCTGCATCGATTCGCGAAGGCTTGCCACATACTCCGGGTCGGCGTTGAGGCCCAGTGCGGCGCGCGTCTGCACATCCGCTTGCAGCTCGTCCGGCAGCATGAGCATTTCGGCTGTTACGCGACGGTGGGCGGCGCGGTCGTTGATCTGAACCGCTTGCTTGTTGGGGCTGCTTACCGCTTCCGTGCCTTCGGCCGTTGCTCCCTCCACCTGCGCTTCCGCTGAATCTGAAGCATCCGTGCCGGAAACCAGCGGTAAGTAAATCGTATCCGAATCTTCCTGTGCCGATGCGGGCAGAACCAGCACCAAACACGCCAGGGCTATCACGCCCAACGTAATGCCAAACTTTCTCCAATTCATCTTTTTCTCCTTTGTGAAACGTCGACGAAGCGATTGGCTGCAAATCACCTCTTCAAATCCGGAGAAGAGGAGACTCTGAAGCCTGAAGATAAATTTGCAATCTTGATGGGGTCTGACATAAAGTTACCACCATCCCCTGCTTCTTGTCTCGCGAAAAGTATCTGATTTTGGATACCTTGTTCTCTAATTTTGGAGAGTACACTCTCCAAGATTGGAAGATTGGAGGAATTGTGAAGCGGAAGAAGCCAACGAAGTTCGGAAGAATTTTGCGCTCTCTACGCCAGGAGCTCGTTGACCACAGAACGGGGAAAGTCTTATCGCAAGTGCAGTTAAGCCTCAAGGCCAATTTGCCTGAACAAACAGTGGGGAAGATAGAGCGGGGCGAGCAGACCAGGATTGACGGGGAAACGCTGGTAAAGCTGGCAGACGCACTGGGTTTGAATGCCTTAGCGCGTCGCGAGTTCTTTGCCGCAGCGCTGGAGATTGAGCAGTGGTCGCGCTTCTTGAATTACGAAGAGGTAGAAGCCGCGTACGAAAACATTTTAAGCGATTTCGTTTCCGTGCAGTCTCCTGCTTATCTCTTCAACTCGCTCTTCGATGTGCTCTGTGTCAACACGCCGATGATGAACTTTCACAACTTGAGCAGGGATTTTCTACAAGCCGACGCAGAGGCCGAAGCAAGGACAAACATCCTCATCATTTTATTCGACCCGGATTCACCACTGCGAATGACAATGGGCAATCGCTGGAAAGAAATCGCGCTGTCTAATCTTCTACTCTTCCGCATCAGCTCCCTGCCCTACCGCTACACGACTCGCTACGACCAGTTGATTGCCAGGCTGTTCTCCATGCCCGATTTTCGTTCGCTTTGGTTTCAGGCGCTGCACGCCGAAGGCAACTTCTACAGCCGCGCCCGTGCCTTCCGCTATAATCACGGAGGCTTTGGCCTAGTTGATTACATGGTGACCACCACGACCACGCTCACGAGCTATGGCCCGCTGTATCTGTCCACGCTGGTTCCCTGCCACGAACGGACGACGGAGTTGTTTCGAGAACTTGCTCATGGCGGTGTATGAGTCGAACGTTTGAATGAGCACGCAGAAATTGTGTAGAGGGCCGTGCTGCATCGGGTCAACAATGCTTATGTCGAGCACGGCGTCTTTGGCCGCGGCGAGCGGGCGACCTCGGTGCTGCTGGCTGGCTTCGAGGCCGATGTGGTCGACGTGCTTGATGCGGGGCCGATGACGCGTATTGGTTGAACGTGACCGTCGTGGCTCCAAATGTCGCGGCTCAACCGTGCGTACCCAGGCCGTGATTGTCACGTTCCTCAACCAACGCCGTTCGCACGAGGGCGTGCGAACTCCTCGCAGGCTACTCCGCCAGCACGTGTCGACCAATCACCATTCGTAAAATTTCGCTCGTCCCCTCGCCAATCGACATCAGGCGCGTGTCGCGGTACATGCGCTCGACGTCGTACTCCTGGCTGTAGCCAAAGCCGCCGTGGATTTGGATCGCGTTGCGGCACACCCGCTCGCTCACCTCCGTCGCCAGCAGCTTGGCCATGCTCGCCTCCTTGGCGTAGGGCCGCCCCTCGTCCTTGAGCCACGACGCCCAGTAGATCATCAGCCGCGCGGCCTGGAGTTCGGTGGCGGCGTCGGCCAGCATAAACTGCACGGCCTGGTGTTGACCAATCGGCTTGCCAAAGGTTTCGCGCTCCTTGGCATACTGCAGCGAGCGGTCATGTGCGCCCTGGGCCAAGCCGAGCGCCAGCGCACCGATGCTCACGCGACCCTTGGTCAGCGTGGCCAACGTCTGCTGCAGGCCGCGACCGCGCTCGCCAATGAGATTTTCGGCGGGGACGCGCACGTCCTCAAAGGTGACGGCGTGGGTGGGTGAGCCCTTCAACCCCATCTTTTTCTCCGCTGCACCAATGTGGACGCCCTCGGCGTCGGTCGGCACGAGGAGGTGGCTGAGCGCGCGGCTGCCCGCGTCGCCGTCCGTGCGGCAGAGCACGATCATTGTGTCGGCGATGGAGGCGTTGGTCGCCCACATCTTCGCGCCGTTGACGACCCACGCGTCGCCGTCCAGCTTGGCGCGCGTCTGCACCGCCTGCAAGTCCGACCCCGCGCCCGGCTCCGTCAGGCAGAGACAGCCGAGCTGCCCCTCGCCGCTCGCGAGGTGGGTGACCCACTTCTCCTTTTGCGCTTCGGTGCCAAATTCCAGAATCGGGCCGACACCCAGGTTGTTGTGCGCGGAAACGGCGAGCGCCGTCGAGCCGCAGGCCCAGCCCAATTCCTCGATGGCGATGGAGGCGGAGACGGTGTCCAGCTCGGCGCCGCCGTACTCTTCGGGAACCTGCATCCCCAGCATCCCCAGCCCGGCCATCTTGCGCACGGCTGTCCAGTTAAATTCACCCGTCTCGTCGACGTGGCGGGCGGCGGGCGCGACTTCCTTGCGCACAAAGTCGCGGACGACGTCGCGGAACATGCGTTGTTCGGAGGTTAGATCAAAGTTCATGCGTTGGGATTCTCAGAGATTCTTCGTTGGCTGCGCGGCGACGCAGGAGCGTCGCGGCGGGGCGTTCCCACGCAAGAGCATGGGAACGAGCACTTATTATGTCCACTCCTCAATCGTTTGCTTCACAACCTGCATAAAGCGGTCGGCCTGCGCGCCGTCGAGGATGCGGTGATCGAAGGAGAAACTGAAGTAGGCGCGCGGGCGGATGGCGATCATGCCGTCGATGACGCAGACGCGCTCTTCAATCGCGCCGACGCCCAGGATGCCGCACTGCGGCTGGTTGATGATCGGCGTGGCGAACAAGCTGCCAAAGACGCCGTGGTTGGTGATCGTAAAGGTGCCGTCGCGCACGTCGGCGCCCTTTAGCAAACCGTCGCGCGCGCGGCTGGCGACATCGCCGACGGCCTGGGCCAAGCCAAACAAGTTGAGCCGCTGCGCGTCGCGAATCACCGGCACGACGAGGCCGTTGTCCACGGCCACGGCGACGCCGAGATGAATCGCGTGGTGCACAAAAATGCCGTCCTCCTGCCAGCGGCTGTTGACCGCCGGCACGGCACGCAGCCCCTCGACCACCGCCGCGGCAATGTAGGCCGTGTAGGTCAGCCTGGCGTGGCGCTGGGCATACTCGGCCTTGTGCGCCTCGCGGTGGGCAGCCACGGCGTGAAAATCAAGCTCAAAGACCGTCGTCGCGTGGGGGCTGGTCTGCTTGCTGCGCACCATGTGGTCGGCGATGGTGCGGCGCATGGGGGTGAGCGGGTGGAGCTGGCCAGCGGCGAGATTGGAGATTGGAGATTGGAGAGTGGGTTTAGGAACGGGCTGTGTTTGAGGCAGCTTGCGCGCGTTCCCATTCAAATAATCTTCCTGCGTGGCCAGGAAATTTTGCACGTCCTGTTTGGTGATGCGGCCCTCTTTGCCCGTACCGGCGACGTGGCTCAAATCGAGATCGTGCGCTTCGACCATGCGCGCGACGACGGGGCTGATGCGACCCCGGTAGGGACGCGGCTCAAAATCGTTCGCGGCGCGGCTGGTCGGCTGCGCGGTGGTTCGGGTGACGCTGTTGGCAGCGGGGGCGGCCGTTGACCCGGCCACCGGCTGCTTCGTCTCCTCCACCACCGGCGCGTCTGCCGACCCGTTGGCGTCGAAGGCCGTTTCGCCCATGACGGCAATGGGCTGGTCGACGCGCGCCATTTCGCCCGCGGCCACGAGAATCTCGCGCAGCACGCCCGCTTCCTCGGCCACCACTTCGGTCGTCACCTTATCGGTTTCGATTTCGACAATCGGCTCGCCCTCCTGCACAATATCACCGGGCTGCTTGAGCCAGCGGCCAACTTCGGCTTCGATCATGCCCTCGCCGAGGAGGGGTAGGGTGAGGTGAGTCATGGTGCGTTTTGCCTTTGCTCGTTGTGCTCGCGTGCTCCCCACGCTGAATGTGGGAATGCCTTTTTCGACGCTCCGCGTCGCCGTCTAATCAGCCAGGGGACGTGGAACTTGGAACCAGTGGTTTGCTGGGTAGGTTACGTTCGACCCCCATCGCCGGCCCTTCCCTCCCCCAGAAGGGGAAGTGGGTCTGGGTGTGCCGTTGATTGAATTGAAATGGTGTAGTCTCGCTGTAATCGACGCCACCCGTCCCAAAACGGCTCTCTCCCCGCTACGGGGAGGGCCGGGGTGGGGTTCCTGCTCGTTCCCCGTCAACTACTCCCAGCGTCAGTTCGTCGGCTACCCGTGGATGCCCGCCCGAGTCAATCCTCGCGGAGGCGGGGGCAGGCATGACAAAGTTTGACGGCTGCACGAGAACCGCTTTCCCATCAACTACGAAAGATTCTTCGTTCTGCTTGACATGACAGCTACCCCCAAATCCGCGGATACCTGGCTGGCTTGCTCTCGTGCATCAGATTGTAGACCGCCATTACCACATCCTCTGCGTTGGGCTTGGAAAAATAGTCGCCGTCGGTCGAGTAAGCGGGCCGATGGGGCGGCGACGTGATCGTGCGCGGTTCGCTGTCGAGATGCCAGTAAGCGCCCTGCGTTTCTAAGATTTCGCGCAGCATGTAGGCCGATGCGCCGCCGGGCATGTCTTCATCAAAGACGACGAGGCGGCTGGTGCGCTTCACCGATTCCACGATAGTGTGGTGGATATCAAACGGGAGCAGCGTTTGCACGTCGATAATTTCCACGGAAATGTCGAGCTCGGCGAGCGTATCGGCGGCGACGAGGGCGATGCGGCAGCACGGGCCGTAGGTGACGAGCGTCGCGTCGTTGCCCACGCGCAGGGTTTCGGGGACGCCAAGCGGGACGGTGAAGTCGCCGAGGTTGGTGGGCATGGCTTCGGGCAGGCGGTAGGCGTTGAGCGTCTCGATCACGAGCGCCGGATCGTCGCCGCGCAGCAGGGTGTTGTAAAAGCCTGCGGCCTGCGTCATGTTGCGCGGCACGGCGATGTGCATCCCGCGCAGCAGGTCCACCAGCGCGGCCATGGGCGAGCCGCTGTGGTAGATGCCCTCCAGCCGGTGGCCGCGCGTGCGCAGAATCACCGGCGCTTTTTGGCCGCCCTTGGTGCGCCAGTGCAGACAGGCCAGGTCGTCCGAAAGGGCGTCGATGGCGTAGAAAACGTAGTCGAGATATTGGATTTCGGCAATCGGGCGCAGGCCACGCAGCGCCATGCCGATGGCCTGCCCGACAATCGTCGTCTCGCGGATGCCCGTGTCGGCGACGCGCAGCTTGCCGTGCTTCGCCTGCAGGCCCGCCGCGCCCTGGTTAACGTCGCCGAGCTGGCCGACATCTTCGCCGAAGAGAAAGACGCGCGGGTCGTCGGCGAGAATCGCGTCGAAATTGTCGCGCAGGAGCTCGAAGCCGCGGGCCTCCTGCGGCTCATCCGGATACATCGGCGCGATGGCGGGCACGTGCAGCGGCGAATCGCTGGAGCGGCTGTAGAGATGCGAGCCGTAGGTTTCGTCGGTGTGGTGCTTGCGTTGGTTGGTGTACCAGTCAAGCAGATCGGTGCGGGCTGTCGTCGATTCGTTGCGGGTGAGCAGCAGCGCCTTATGTGCGACCTCCATGTTGGGCTTGCGCTGCGGCTGGCGGCTTTGACGCAGCTGCGTCGCTAGCGAAGCGAGCGCGTCACGCTGAGCCGACTGTTGGGCGACCTGCTCCAGCTTCTCCACCAGGGCGTCCCGCTCCACCGCGAGCGGGGCGCGGACAGCGTCGAGCGCGGCGTCGCGGGCCTGCTGGACTTCGGCAAGCGCTTCGGCTTCGAGCGCGGCGAGGTCGGCTTCGGTAGCAAATTCCTGGTCGAGCAGCCACTCGCGCATGTGGCGCACGGGGTCGGCCTCTTCCTCCCAGGCCATGCGCTCGGCGGATTTGTAGCGCTCGTGGCTGCCGGAGGAGCTGTGCCCCTGCGGCTGCGTCATCTCGACCACGTGGACGATGGCGGGAACGTGCTCTTGGCGCGCGGCGTCGGTCGCCTCGCGGTAGGCGGCGACGAGTGCAGGATAGTCCCAGCCGGGGACGCGGTAGAGGTTGAAGCCGCGCTCGTCGCCCGGCCCGCGGCGAAAGCCTTCGAGCAGCTCGCTGAGATCGGGTTTGGTAAAAGCGTGCTCGTTGGCGACGGAGATCGCGTAGCCGTCATCCCAAATCGAGAGCACGGCAGGCGCCTGCAGCACGCCAATCGCGTTGACAGCCTCCCAGAAGTGGCCCTCGGCACAGGCCCCGTTGCCAATCGTCCCAAAGGCGACTTCATTGCCTCTTTGGGAAAATTGGGTGAGGTGGTGCAGCGATTCCAGCTCGCGGTAAAGCACCGAGGCATGAGCGAGCCCGACCAATCGCGCCATTTGGCCGCTGGTGGGCGAGATGTCGGACGAGGTGTTGGGGCGGTCGGTTTGCGTGCGCCAGTGGCCGCTGTCGTCCAGCAGGCGGGTGGCGAAGTGAGCGTTCATCGAGCGCCCGGCTTTGTGGGGATCGCTGGCGGGGTCGCTGTCGCCGTAGATTTGGGCGAAGAGCTGCTGGGCCGTCGCCATGCCCGTGGCAAGGGCCCAGGTCTGGTCGCGGTAGTAGCCGGCGCGCTGGTCGCCCGCCTGGAAGGCCCTGGCTAGCGCCACCTGTGCGACTTCCTTGCCCGCGCCAAAAACGCCAAACTTGGCCCGCCCGCGAAAGACTTCGCGCAACCCAACGAGGCAGACCTGTCGGCTGAGGTAGGCCACGCGGTAGTCGGCGAGGGCGTTGGCTCGTTGTGTTGTGCTGGTGGATTGTTCGGTTGGGGGGGGAGAGGCTGGCGACATGGATTGTAGACGATGATCACCATTGGCAACCACCGGTTGGCGGGCGCGTTCGGCGGTGACGTTGGGCGTTGCACTCATGCAGACCTCCTGCTACGGCGGGCGGCATCGCCCGCGCTATCCAGTTTTCGACTCAGCGCTGGGGAAAATTATGTTCGACCCCATCCCTGGCCCTTCCCCGCGCGCAGGGAAGGGTGACTTGTACCCTTACCAATTCGGATTTGTGACGGGCACAAACTGTTGCAGCTAGTTTGCCATACTACGGGCCGTCCACGCGACCATTACCGCTCTCAAGCACGGGGATAGTTGGCGAATTTTTAATTTCAGCGACGACCAGACTGGTGTTGACGCGAGCCACGCCGGGCAGCGGGGCCAGCGCGTGCAGGATAAAACGCTCCAGGTCCTGCTGGTCGCGCAGGATGACTTTGACCATGTAGTCAAATTCGCCCGTGACAAAGCTGCATTCGAGCACTTCGGGCAGGCTGCGCAGGGCGCGACGGAAGCGCGTCAAATCCTCCTGCGAGTGGCTCTGCAGGCTGATGCCCACGTGGCACATCATGGTGTAGCCCAGCTTGTGGCGACTGATGCGCGCGCCGTAGCCCTCGATGTATTCCTCGCGCTCCAGCCGACGCAGCCGCGCGTGGGTAGCGGCGGGCGAGAGATGGATGCGCTTGGCAAGATCAGCGTTGCTGATGCGGCCGTCGCGCTGGACGATGTCGAGAATGTGGCGGTCGGTGGCATCGAGGCTCATTGGAGAGGCCTATCTGAAGAGTCTGTGGAGATTATAGCACAAAGATCTTATTTCTTGTTGCAAAGTTATAAATTGAAGAAGATTCTTCTGCAAATTCCCAGAACGGCCAAACAACTGCTGAATCAGAGACGACAACAAACGAGGTGAGCAGAAGATTCTTTAGGTTCCGTTGACATTTGGGAATTGGCCCTCACCCCCAGCCCCTCTCCCATTCTGGGAGAGGGGAGTTTTAAGCCCCCTTTCCCCACGCGTGGGGAAAGGTTGGGACGGAGGCGCCGCGCACCACACAGATTGGGCTGTCAACGGAACCTAGAGAACGGATTGCAGATTCAACCTTTTAACAGACGCCCAGCTATAGGCGGTGCGCGCAATTGGCTTTGTAGAACAACGGCAGCGGGGCAAATTTAACTGCTAACGTAGGATGGGCAAGCGGGGAACCGTATAAGAACAGAGTGCTGTTAGGTTAGAAAGGAGAAGGAAATGAACCGGTACGATACTCAAAAGTCCTCTACACTCACCCACAAAGCAACAACCGCTCCTAAATCTGCGCACACGCTTGTGCGTTTTGTTCAAATATAAAGGGTACGCACAACCCTCAAACAGCTCTTTGCCGTTTTACACTCGCGGCCTCGATGCCCCGATTGCATGTCGACTGTTTGGGTACATTACACAGCAACGTTGGGAAAGGAAGACTTTATGCTGCAGCTACTCGCCATTCTCCTGATTGTCGCCTTTACCATGCCGCCGATTCTGCTGGTTACCGCCTTGATCAAAGGCGCTCAATCCGAACGTCTTGTTTGCTCCCACGAGCCGAGCCCGCTTCCACCCGGCTCACTCGCCGCATCCGCAACGCGGGCTTCTCTCGTCGTTTCCCACTACCCCAAGCACATTTCCGCCACGCCTGCCTCTCTGATACAGCCTCGCCCGCGCTAAGGCCAACCCAGCTCGGCGTTGAGCACGCCCGCCGAATCAAAGCGCTGCTTGAGCGCACGCATCAGGCCGTGGCCGTCGCGCGGCGTCCCCCAGCGGTCGATTTTGTCGACAAGAGCGGCGGGCACCCGTGTGGCGACGGCATACCCGCCCACGCTTTCCGCCGCGTCGCGCGCCGAGGCCAGCCAGGCCGTCGCGTGCGCCGCGCCACAGCGTGCATAAAGCAGGCCGGACGCCGCGTCGAGCAGCAGGTCGGCTTCGTAAAGGCCGTGAGTGGCGAGAAAGCTGCCGACGCTGCTCACGGGCAGGCCAATGCGCGCGAGCAGATCGTCATTGCTCGATGCTCCTAGAAAATCAACCCACGCGAGCGTCCCGCTCGTCTCCGTTTTGGCGACCTGTGCGCCGGTCGACAGCGCCGTCTCTCTCACCAAATCCAGCTCTGCCGCCACATCTTCGGCCAGTCCCTCCGCCGTGTAAAGCAGACCCCATTCGGCGACCTTCCCGCTCGCCAGCGCTATCTTTGGCGCCACGACCAGCGCCGACGCCACCAGCGCGTGCGCCAGCAGCCGCTCGGCCAGGGCGGCCCCGTGCACCAAATCGGCGACGGGCACGACCAGCGTGCGCTGGCTACGCGGCAGCGGCACGAGCTTGAGCGTGGCGTCGCAGAGCAGGCCAAGCGTGCCGTGTGCGCCGACAAAGAGCTTGGGCAAATCGTAGCCCGCCACGTTTTTAACGACCGGTCGCCCCGCCCGAATCACCCGTCCATCACTCAGCGCCACGGTCGTCGCCAGCAGATTGTCGCGCAGCGCCCCATAGCGCATCCGCAGCGGCGCGTTGAGATTCGCCGAGAGCAGGTCGCCCACCGTTGCATCCGCCCACGGCGAGCGCATGGGCACCTGCATCCCCTTCTCGCGCACGACCGTTTGCACATCCTCCAGCTTCATCCCCGCGCCGACGGTGATATACAAATCTTCGGGCGAAAATGATTTGACGCCGTTGAAGTTTGCTGTGGAAAGAACGGAAGAATTAATGAGTAAAGAATGAAGATCGGGTAGTTGATCAACTGGGGCGCTTACGATCTCTACATGAGCGTTGGCCTCGCTCAACGTGCGCAGAGCCGCTGCTGCCTCGGTCGCATCGCGCGGGGCAAAAATTCCTTTGCGCCTTTGCGCCTTTGCGTTAAAATTTTCCGACCGTTGCGCCTCAACACGTTGAACAGCCGGTAGCTTTGCGGGCAACACCTTCCCCGGATTCATCAAATTCTTCGGGTCAAAGACTTCCTTTACGTCGACCATCGCGCTCAATTCCGCGCCGGTGTACATCAGCGGCATGTAGTCCCGCTTCTCGATGCCCACGCCGTGCTCCCCCGTGATCGAGCCCTCCCTCGACACGCACACCTCGATAATTTCCTTGCTCGCGGCGTGGACGCGCCGCATCTCGTCGGCGTCGCTGGGGTGGCAGGGGATCAGGGGGTGCAGGTTGCCGTCGCCCGCGTGGAAGACGTGCGCGCTGATGACGTTGTGCGCGTCGCAGATGCGGTGGACATCGGCCAGCGTTTCGGCCAGCCGCGAACGGGGCACGGTTACGTCCGTTAAGTAAAAGGCTGGGGCCAGCCGCGCAAAGGCCCCGGCCACGCTCTTGCGCGAATACCAAATTTTTTGGCGCTCGGCCTCGCTGGTCGCAATGCGCAGGTCGAAGCCGCCGTGCTCGCTCAGAATGTCCGCCACCTCCTCGATCTGCGTGTCCAAGCTCTCCACATAGCCGTCGACCTCGATGATCAGCGCTGCCCCCGCCTGCACGGGCAGGCCGACCTGCACGTACTCCTCGATCATCTGCATGACGCGCTGATCCATCATCTCCATGGTGGCGGGAACCAGCCCAGCGGCGATTACCGCGGAGACGGCGGCCCCGGCCTGCTCGTCGCTGGCAAAGGCGGCCATCATCGTGCGCACGGCGGGCGGGTTGCGGATCAAGCGCAAATTGGCGCGCGTGATCACGCCGAGCGTGCCCTCGCTGCCGACCATCAGCGCCAGCAGGTCAAACTCCGGATAGTCCAGCGCCTTACCGCCCAGCTGCACGACCTCGCCGCTCGCCAGCACCACCTCCAGCCCGGTGACGTAGTTGGTGGTGACGCCATACTTAAAGCAGTGCGGCCCGCCCGCGTTGGTGCCCAAATTGCCGCCGATCACCGACGAGCGCCCGCTCGACGGATCGGGCGGGAAGTAGAAGCCGTGCTGCTTCACCGCCGCGTCGAGCTGCTGGTTGACCGTGCCCGGCTGCGCCGACACGCTCCGCCCCGCCACGTCCAGCTCGACAATCTCGTTCATCGCCGCAAAGTTGAGGATCACGCCGCCGCGCTCGGCCACCGCCCCACCCGCCAAGCCCGTCCCCGCCCCGCGCGCAATCAGCGGCGTCCCGGAGTCGCTCGCCCAGCGCATGATCGCGCTTACGTCGCTGGTGGAGGCGGGAGAGAAGACGCCGTCGGGCGTGCCGCGGTCCCAGCCCGCGTCGGTTTCGTAGGTGAGCAGGGTCGCGGGGTCGGTGTGGAGGGTGGGAGTAGTCATGAGGAAAGATTGATGAATGAAGATTGGGTATGCAGCCGAAACAGGTGATTACCAGAGTTCAATCTCGTACTCGTCTTCGGGAATCCCGGATGCGTCGATGATAGAAGCGCTGACTCGTTTGATAGTATCAGCGTTGAGACCGACGTATAGCCACCAGCCATTCCCAAGCTGGTCGGATCGACTTCGTGGTTCTTTGGAAAAATAATTGGGCAACTCAGCGACGACGCGTTCTTCAAACTTATCGCTGTTCCAATCAGCGGCCACTTCTGCCGTCCGGCGCAGGACATCGCGCCAGCTATCAACAGCATAGACTTCGTCCAAGATCACGACGGCTTTGGGTTTCTCCTCCCAGCCCGCCGTGGTTTCGCCCAATTGCGGCCAGATTTCGGTGATTTTCGCCATCAGCCACTGAGCGCGCTCACGAATTGACTGGCCGTTCCAGTACGCTGACGCCATTTCTCCAAAATAGTGCTGGTTGAGTAGAAGGCCGTGTGTGGACAGCTTGGCTCTTTTGGTTGCGTAAATTGCATTGGATAGCTGAGCGTTCCAGTTTTGGGTAACCACGGTGAGATTGCCCAACGTGTGCAACAGCTCATAATCTTGTTGCCATTCGCCGCCCAGGTGGCCTTTCCAAGCCTCCGTCAGCGTCTGCGGCATGATGTGTTCAATCGTGGGATCATCGCTGAGAACCGTGTAAGCGTCGCTGCCGGCGGACAGATGGCGATTGACCGTGTCAAAAACTAAAGCCAGTTTCTGTCGCGTATAAATATCTCTCCGGTAGAGATCAATCGTCTCCGCCGATTGGCGCAGCCGCACGTCGCTCGGCTCATTGCGACGTCCAATCGCTTGACGCAGCGACGCTTCAAAGTCTGCCGTGTCCACATCTTTAACAAGCGCCGGAAACATCTTATTCAGGTAGTTGGTGGAGTCTCGGTTGAGGAATCGACGCACCATGTACGTTTCGATAAGGCGCAAACCGGCAAGTAGCTCCTCTCGGCTAATTGAGCCTTTTTGCCATTCATCGTATAGAAAGAGTAGAAAGGGATAGCCAGTTGCACTCTCCAGCACGTTGAGGCGTTCCAATTGCTCCCGCACCTCTGGGTCGGGCTCATGCCGTGGACGCAAGAGACGATCATAGAAAGTAGCAAAGCGCTTGATCTGGGTAAGCTCTTGTTCAAACTCATCTGTATTCATCGTTTCGCCGCGGTCGCGAAATCGAGAGTAGACGTGCTCTTGATTGACCAACACGCCCGAAAGATAGGCGAAATAGTGACGCAAGAAGGCGGTGAGTTCGCCCAAACGAGAGCGGCCAACCGTGCGCTTTTCCAACAGCGTTTCTTCAATCGGCGACCAAAGCTTGGTAAATACGGGTTCCTGGCGCTCCGGCGGTAGCTTCATGGCAATATAATTGCGCACCAGGTCCGCTTGGGTCAACGGTTTGCCCTTATAATTGAGGCTCTCAAAAATCTCATAAGGACGTTCGCCGTGGCTCAGATTGATAAAGACGACCTGTAAGCTGGTCATCAGCACGTTAAATAAGCGATTGGGGTCTATATCGTCACTTTTGAGACGTTCGGACAGTTGAGCGAGCAAATACTGATACGCGGCGGGAATCTTGGACTCAACGTTTTCGGGTGCTTCTTCGCCTCGGACGATTGCACAGTAGCTCATGCGGTCGCCGTATTTAATGGTGGGCAGCAGCTTGTAGTAGAGCTCCTCCTTTTCTTCCTGGTTAATCAACATTCGGCTTATCTTGCGACTCAATCCTGCGTGCTCTGCGTCATCGGCGAGAAGTTTGTGTAGCGCACAGAGCAAGAGCGAGATAGTGGTCAAGCGTTGCTGACCATCTACCAAACGGAAGACAGGCACCGTACCGGCTCGCGTTCCATCATTTATCACAACCAGAGAACCCATAAAATGTTCCGGTGGATGCTCATCGCCGTAGATTTCGTAGACGCCGAAAATGTCCTTGAGCAGCGTTTGCCATTCCGGCTTCTCCCAGGCGTACTCGCGCTGAAAATGAGGTAACACGTAGTGTACATCGCCACCGGTGCTAAAGACCTTCCCCATGTGGAAACTATCGGCTTTCATCCCATTTCCTTTCTACTATAAACAAATTACTGACCATGCGGCGAACTTCTATCTACAATGTATCGCTGCTTGATAAAGGTGGAAAGTTTGTTCGGTTTCCCTACGTATTTGCCGATTTCACATTTTGCCAAAATGGACTCAGCCGATTTTCCATCACCTTGACCTGCATCCTCGTCGTTGCTGTGCGTGCTACCAAATAACAGTAGCGCTATCGCATCTTTCTTCAAATTATCCAGAGCGTGAGCTTCCGCCAGGTATCTGCCGTCGATGTGCAATTTTGTGTTGCTAAATTTCACTTGCGGCAAAGCCTGAAATGTGTAGGATAACGCATTGCCATCTCGGAAATAGTGCAGCTTGCCATCGGGGAACAACAGGCGGAATTCACGGCTAATTCGCTTCAACGGTTCTCCGCCAACGTCGGCCAGCAAGACCAAATGCTTCAGAAACAAATTCGCTGATAAACTCGAAGCATCCACCACTTGAAAGAGTCGATCCAAATCAGGCGTGTCGACGCTGATGATGGTGATGAACTGATCCTGTGTATTCAGCAAGAGCGGGATGGCGCTCAAATCTGCTTCCAACTCAGACAATTCACGAGGCCAAAACAGGGAGGCTTTTTCCTCTAGTTCGCTGTAGCTACGGTTGTAGTTGTTTTGATGATTACTCATCCTGATCCCGGTAACGTTAATTCACCATCCAAAAAGCATTGCATACGTCATGCCATCGACCCCCTCGTCGTAATTACTCACTCATTGTGTAGTCGTGCCGGTAGCCGAGCACCTCTTACAACTCGCGCTTCCTCTAAGCATACATCAGCCGGCCACGAGGCTCTGGCATCGCCCGGCCTAATTCCTGAGCCGTTTCAATCCATTCGGCAATGATTATCTCCGCGTTGGCAACCGCCTCTTGGTAGGTTGCACCGTCGGCCATGCAGCCAGGAAGCTCGGGAATCTCGACAACAAACGCCTCGTCTTCGCTGCTCCAATAAATAATCATCTCATAGCGGACCATTTGAATCTCCTAGCTTATACTTGACAATTAACTCTCGTACCTGTTTTACCTGATACGATTTTGCTTTGCTGCCTTTTGGTTAAAGATTGACGACGTCGGGTATGCCACCTCTTGTGAAAATGTGGTGGCTTCCTCTGACACGTTCGTCGAAACCGAGTTGGCGCATTGCGTAACAGAGATCGTTAAAGCTGATGTTGGTGTCTGATGTGCCGCGTAGAATGCGGTCGAGAATTTTGTCAAATTTTTGGCATCGACCTGCACTCCCTACTTGTTCAAATCTCTGAAAAATCTTACGTGCATTGCCATCTTACCCGTTGACCATTACGAAATCAAGTTCAAAAATGCATTAAAGACGGCCTGATAAAAATTCCCCTCGATATTGCGGAAGAAGACAAACTCGCCCGGCTCGCCAATAAAGGGCCGCAGAATCCAGGCCAGCTGTGTGCCAACAAAGATATAGATCAGCGTCCAGACTTGGATAATTTGGCGGTTGGGTTCGTAGCCCGCTTCGACCGTCAGATAGTTCATGCCCGTCCACAACATGCGCACGCCAAAGAGTCCAGCGATACCATAGGCGGCGACGTTGAGCAGCAGGATAAAGTTTTTGCTAGTGGTCGAGACGATGAAGAAGAGCATGATTGGCGCTAAGGAGACGAGAATCGCTGCCATCAAATACGACGTAATCGAGAGCATGGCTGTTGCCTGCTTGAACGAGAGCTTGGAGCCGAGCAGCACGTTAAAGGTAAAGAGCGCGGGCAGGCAGATGCCCATGGTACCAAAAATCAGCAGCGGCGATTTGATGAGCGAGGAGAGAATTTGCAGGTTGAGTGCGTGGAAGCCCAGCGTTGCGCCGAAGATGGCGGCAAAGAGCACGGCCCACAGCGCAAAGTAGCGAATCATGGCGTTGAGGTTGCGCCCCTGAGAAATCATATCGAAGATGGCCTCGCGCTGGTTGAGCAATATCCAGCCAAAGCCGCGCCCTTCGAGGTCGGCTGGATCATATGTGGGCGCAAGCGGCGCGTTGCGCTGCTCGACTTCGGCCTCCCCGTCTTGAAAATTATCAGGTATTTCATAGGCGGACATAGCGGTTCTCCTCGAAATGTAAATCAAATGTAAAAACGAAAACGCCACATTCGACAAACGTGACGAATGTGGCGATGGGTTCCGCTATGTGATGACGGGGCAGTTATTGGTTGGTTACGTTATCTGAGAACCTTCACGTACGGCACCTCATCTAACCTCTCGTTGTAATACTTGCTCATCGTGAAATCGTACCGATGGCCAATCGTCTTATAGAATTTGCGCACCCATAGATCAGGCGTACTGTCGCGCGTATTGATCCACAAGCTGCCGGATCATCCGCTGATACGACACGTTATTTTTCCTTGGCTGCTTCTTTGAAAAAGTCGACGCGCTCCTTGCTCAACGTCAACGTCACCTTGACCGTCTCTTCTTTAGGCACTAACTGAGACGGGGGCGGCAGGAAATCCGCTACCCGCGTGACTTCTCCAATTGGCTCATCCCCGTAATCCACTTCGCGGCGAGGTCACCAGCCGCCTGCTGCATTTACGCAAAACGGCGCGGCGGTGCGATAATCTGCCCGTGACTAAATTTTTCCGTCCCCTCGCCGTTGCCCTCATCGTCCTGCTGGTGCTGCTGCCGCTGCTGCCGCAGGCGGTGTGGTCGTTTGCCTTTCGCTGGTTTTTTCCCAATCTGCTGCCGCAGCAGTGGGGGCTGGAGGCCTGGCGCTACGTCGTCTCGCCGACGGCGGGGGCGCGCGAGGCGTTGGGGACGAGCGTGGCGCTGGCGGGAGTAACGGTGGGGCTCTCCGTGGCCGTGGGGCTGCCCGCGGCGCGGGTGCTGGCGCTGCACGATTTTCGCGGCAAGGCGCTCGCCGAGTGGCTGATCATGGCCCCCATCCTCGTGCCCGTGCTCGTGGTGACGATGGGGATGCACGTGCTCTTTATCCGCTACGGGCTGGCCGATACCTTTTGGGGCGTTGCGCTGGTGCACCTCGTGCCCGCGCTGCCCTACTTTGTGCTGGTGATGACCTCGGTCTTCGCGGGCTACAACGTCAACCTGGAAGCGACGGCGCGCACGCTGGGCGCCAATCCGCTGCGCACCTTCCTCCACATCACCCTGCCGACCATTGCGCCGGGGCTGACGGTCGCCGCGCTCTTTACCTTCCTCGTTTCGTGGAGCCAATACGTCACCACGCTGCTGATCGGCGGCGGTCGCGTCGTCACCCTGCCGATGGTCTTGTTCCCCTTTATCAGCGCCGCCGACCACAACAACGCGGCGGCCATCAGCCTCGTTTTTATCGCCCCCGCCCTGCTCGCCCTGCTCTTGACGACGCGCTCGCTCGGCGGCAAGGCGTCGGGGTTGGGGGGCTTTGGGCGGCTGTAGGAGAGATTGGGGATTGGAGATTGGCAGTTGAGTCGCCTTGTGTACGTACCGACCAATCTCCAAGACGAGCAGGGGCTTCGTTGTCAACGCTGCCACCCAATCTCCAATCTCCAACTACCAATCTCCCCTTTCTTTTGCGTGCAGACATACGGAATCATCTGCGCGGCGATTGTACACTCCCCGCATGAATTCCCGACGAGCCCAATCCCCCAAGAAGCGCGACCTGCCCACAAAGGTGTGCCCCGTTTGCGGGCGACCGTTTGCGTGGCGCAAGAAGTGGGAACGCGTGTGGGATGAGGTGGTGTACTGCAGCGAGCGCTGTCGGCGAAGAAAGAAGAGCGGTGCGTGATGCTGTACTGTTGTGTATCGAAAGTTCTTTATTCGATGCAACCTCAAATTCTATCAGTTCACGTACCACGCATCACGCACGACGATATTTGACTAGAAAGCATTATATGAACACCTACTCCCTCCGCCGCAATTTTGCCGACCGCGACGACCTTATAGATTACCTGCGCCAGGAATTTCCCCAAGCCGCGGCCATTGACGATCACGTGGCCGAAACGCGCGGCGGTCGCGCGGCGGCGGAAGAGCGGCTCAAGCTGATTGACCCCGAAAAGTATGGCTCCACGCGCAACCACATGGATGGCGCGGTGACGCAGCTTTCCCCCTACCTGCGCTACGGCGTGCTGGGCCTGGCCGAGGTGCGGGATGAAGTGCTGCGGCGGGTCGACAAACCAAATCGCGCCTACAAGCTCGTCAACGAGTTGAGCTGGCGCGACTATT
Organism: Caldilineaceae bacterium; assembly: GCA_965213535.1. Taxonomy (GTDB): domain Bacteria; phylum Chloroflexota; class Anaerolineae; order Caldilineales; family Caldilineaceae; genus JBCCFC01. The sequence goes on along the minus strand of OZ243888.1, from coordinate 6,136,473 downwards.
ACCAGCGCGCCTATCGCGTGCTGGGCGATAGTATTTGGGAGAATATGGAGGGGTATAAAACCGGCCTGGATCACGGTGACTACGCCGACGAGATGCCGGAAGATCTGCTGCGCGGCGAGACGGGCATTGCCTCGATTGACGCCTGGGTGCGCGATTTGGTCGAGACGGGCTACGTTCACAACCACGCCCGCATGTGGCTGGCGGCCTACGTCGTCCACTGGCGACGCGTCAAGTGGCAGACGGGCGCGCGCTGGTTCCTCACCCACCTGCTCGACGGCGACCCGGCGAGCAACAACCTCTCGTGGCAGTGGGTCGCCAGCACCTTTAGCCACAAGGCGTACATCTTCAACCAGAGCAATATCGACAAGTATACAAAGAGCATCTACCACATCGAAGACGGCCCCTTCAACGGTACGTACAAGGAGATTGCGGACAAGCTCTTTCCCGCCCAGCGCTGGAATCGCGACGCGGAATCTGATCTGCTGCAGCGCCTTGAATCTGTGTCAGCACAGCAAACGTCGCTGGGCGGCGTCGACAGCGGTGCGCTCAACCAGCCAACCGTGGTCTGGATTCACGGCGACAATCTCAACCTCCATGGCCCGGCGCTGGCCCACTATCCAGACGCGTCTGCCGTTTGGGTTTGGGACGACGCACTGCTTGATCAGTGGGAGATCAGCCTCAAGCGCATTGTCTTCATCTACGAATGTCTGCTTGATTTGCCGGTGGAGATTCGGCGCGGCAGCGTCGCTGAGGAGGTAGTGCGCTTTGCTCGCGAGCACGGGGCCGAGCACGTCGCCGTCGCGGAGAGCCCGTCGCCCCGCTTCCGCGAAATTGGGCGGCAGATTCAGGAAAATCTACCCGTCTCGGTCTTTGAGGAGGAGCCCTTTGTCAAATATGGGGCAAAGCTGGACCTGCGCCGCCACTCGCGCTACTGGAAGGCGACGAAGAAGCAGGCCTTTGGGCAGAAATGATGGCCCAAGTGACTGTTATTGCTCGATACAAGCCAACTGAACCAGCCGCTGCTGTCTGATTTGGATGTTACCGCCCGTCACCTTTTGATTCGCCCTGCGCTGGCGGCAGCGGATGCGCCGGAATTGTCGCCGCCAGCGAGCGACCGCGATCATCGTAGCGGATGTGCCAGGCAGGCTTCCAGGCCAGTGCGACCAGCCGCACGTCGACATCGGCGCGGCGCGGCTTGAGCTCCTCGATCGCGGTGTCCGCCAGCGCGTCGGCCCAGCGCTTGGTGATGTCGTCGCTCTGCTCTTTGAGCTCCGTCTCCAGCTCTTCCTTATCCTCCTCCAAGTCCTTGATCTCGGCCTCGGCTTCCTCGATGTCCATGCGCGCTTTATTTGTCATGCGGCGCTTGGTGGCGGCGCGGCTGAGGCCACGCGTCGTTTTGCGGCCCACGAAGTAGCCGAGTACGCTCTCGCCAATGCCGATCAACTCCTCGTTGCGGCGCGACTTCAGCTCCATTTCGTCCTCGGCCAAATCGTGCTGCTTCTTGCGCAGCCGCTCCTGCACGCGCTCGATCTTTGTTTCGTAGCTCTCCTCCAGCTTGTCGACTTCGGCGTCGCGGCGCTCGCGGGCGGCTTCCTGTAAACGGCGCTGGAAAGCACGCTCCGGCTCGCCCGGCTCTTCGTGGACTTCCAGCTCCTCGTGCACGCGGATCGGCAGCCGCTTGTTGTAGTAGAGCCAATCCGACAAATCTTTTTCGATGGATTTGAGCTTGGAGGACGAATTGGCCTCCCTGGGCGGCGGCGCAAAAAATGGCCCCTGATCGACGTGGACACGCTCCGGCTGCTTGAGCAGATCGCGCACGTCGAGCGGCAACCGCTCGACGTCCTCCCAATCGACACCACCGAGGCCGCGCGGCGGCTCCGTCAGCAAAATCAGCGCCTCCTGCTCGTCAATCTCGCGCTTGCGGTCCAAGAAGCGCACGGTCGAGGCGGTGACGACGGCGGGTTCGTAGAGCAGCTGCACCGCCCGTGCCTCGATCTGGCCGACCTCCTGCATCAGGTAGCGTACGGCCTCGCGCTCGCCCATTGCCAGCGGCAGGTAGACCTGCTCGACGGAAGGATCGAGCGCGGGGGGCGTGGCGGAGAAGCCTGGGGGAGCAGTCGGCTGTTTTTCGTTCTCTGTTTTTCGTTTTCTGTTTTCTGTTGGCCTTGGTGACGCGGCGACAGCATCGCTCGACGGAGCCGCCCGTGGCTGCGGGATACCGAGGTCGCCGGCGGGCGTCGCGCCGACCTGAACGGGTTGCTCGCTGTCGCCAGCCGAGCTGACGGGAGCCGTGGGGCGCTCCTTGACCAATTGCTTGACCTGCGGCCTCGTCAACGGGCCGCGCAGGTAGCTCTGTGCCCAGCGGGTGTGGAAAACGACCGGCTCGTCTTCGTGGACGTTGTGCATGAGGAAAACGCGGCTGTCGAGCTGCGAGATCGCCTGGTCATAGTCCATGGGCTCCTCGCTCATGGCGCGGTTGCCCGCCTCGGCGATAGCCCCCTCCAGCCCCTGGAGGACGCGCGCCTTGTCGCGCTCGGCCTGCAGTTTGCCAATCAGCCACGTGCCCGCGTTGGTCAAGCCCTTGTAGTCAATATCTACCGGGTTCTGCGTCACCAGAATGCAGCCGACGCCGTAGGCGCGCGCCTGCTTGAGCAGCGTGAGCAGCGGGCGCTTGCTCGGTGGCTCGGCCACGGGCGGGAAAAAGCCAAAGACTTCGTCGAAATAGAGCAGCGCGCGCAGGCTCGTCGTGCCCGATTGGCGGCGCATCCACGTGATCAGATTTTCCAGCAGCAGCGTGACGAAGAACATGCGCTCGCGCTCGCTGAGGTGGGCGATGTAGAAAATTGAGTGGCGAGGCTGGCCGTCGTCGGTGTAGAAGAGCGTCTCCACGTCCAGCGGTTCGCCCTGCAGCCAGCCCTGAAAGCTGGGCGCGGCCATCAGATTGTTAAAGGACATGGCTAGCGCAAAGCGATCCTTCTGTGGGAAAAAGGTGTCCACGTCAAAGACGCCAATCTGGCGCAGCGGCGGCTCCTGCAGCGCCGTGATTAGCTTGGCCAAATCCAGGTCTTCCTTCTGCTTCCAGTAATGCTCGAAAATGTTGGCGAGCAGAATGGCCTCGCGGCTCTGCATTGGATCGGCGTTGATGTCCAGCAGCCCCAGCAGCGCGGCCACCGTGCCGCTGATCCGCTCGCGAATTGCTTCGGCCTCGCTCTCGAAATCGAGCTGGGGCGCGGCCAAGCTGCCCAAAATGTTGATCGGCAGCCCCGCATCCGAGCCGGGTGTAAAGACCGTGTACTTGGTCGTCTCCATCAGCCGCTGGATGCGGTCGGCGGGGTCAATGCCCCACTCGCCCAGGCCGCTGCGCCACGTCTCGGCAATACTGCCCGCGTACTCCTCCACCGACTGCCCCTTGCGTGCCGCATCGTCGGCGTTGATCCACGGTTCAAAGTCACCCGGCTGCATCTCTGGGAATTGCAGCAGCAGGTTGACCATATCGCCTTTGGGATCGATTAAAATGGCGGGAACCTTGTCCAGCGCGGCCTCTTCGAGCAGGCCAATGCAGAGCCCCGTCTTGCCGCTGCCCGTCATGCCGACGCAGACGGCGTGGGTGGTGAGATTGCGGGCGTCGTAGTTGATGGGTTCGTCGCTGCGCTCGCCCGTTTTGAGATCGTAACGCGCGCCGAGGTAGAAGGAGCCGAGCTGTTCAGGAGGTGCTTGCATGATGAGACGTAAGTAGTTGATGCGTGATGCGTAAGTGGTTGATCGCGTGAAGGGTTAAAGAATTTCAACCGGCAGGCTGTTGCGCTCGTTGGCAATGGCGAAGTCGCTAATTTTACCCAGAAACCGAGTATCGAACAAATGAGCGTACAAGGCAAATATAGAGACAAGGCCAGCCTTGTTGATCACGCGCTAGCACTATTTGACAAGTCTACCTTCTTTGACTAAAATTAAACTGAACGTTCATTCTACTTGCTTATGACAACAGATACCACGACCAAACGAGAAGCGATCCTGGCCGCTACGCTCGATCTCGTCGCCGAGCGCGGCTTTCACGGCACGGCTATGGCCAAAGTCGCCAAGCGATCAGGAACGAGCGCGGGAATCATTTACCATTATTTCAGCGGCAAGGACGAATTGCTGCACGAGCTGTACCAGGAAGTCAAAGCCAAGCTGGGACGCGCACTGCTGGCGGATTACTCGGATGATCTGCCGCTGCGCGAGCGCTTCTCCAAAATCTGGCACAACAGCTTGACCCACCACCGGCAGCACCCGCGCGAAACGGCTTTTTTGGAGCAGTACGAGAATTCGCCTTACGCGCAAGCTTCGAGTGAGGATCACTATCCGGAGGGCTTTGACGAAATTGTGGGGCTTGTGCAGCACGGCATCCGCGAGGGCGTAATCAAGAACCTGCCGTTGCTGCTGCTGTACGACTTGACGCTGGGCGTCTCGGTCATGTTGGCCAAACGCCACATCGCCGGTGAAATTGTGCTGAGCGACGAACTGGCGGAATCGATTTTTGATGCCTGCTGGGACGCGGCGCGGCGCTAGAGCTCTCCGGTTCTTCACACATTGCGTCGCCAAGCGATGGCGTCAAATCCAGCGGCGGCTGAACCCGTCGAAGCCAAAGCGACTCTGCCACGCCGGATTGACGGCAAAAATTTGCAGTTACCGAACGAACATTCAATCTGTTAATCCAATCATATTTAGAAGGAATTCTTTAATGGCAAACAACTGGACGATTAACAACATGCCCAACCTCGATGGCAAAACTGCCGTTGTAACCGGTGCAAACAGCGGGCTGGGCCATGAAATTACCAAAGCGCTGGCCGCACGAGGTGCACACGTCGTGATGGCGTGTCGCAGCCTTGATAAGGCACAGGCCGCAGCCAGCGACGTGCGCCAACACGTTCCCACCGCCACGCTTGATCTCATGGCCCTCGATCTTGCCGACCTTGACTCGGTACGTGAATTCGCCGCGGCCTTTCAGCAAAAGTACGACGCGCTCGACCTGTTGATCAACAATGCGGGCGTGATGGCGATCCCGCGGCGCGAGACGGCGGACGGCTTCGAGATGCAGTTTGGCACAAATCACCTCGGCCACTTTGCGCTGACGGGGCTGCTGCTGAACCGCCTCCTCGCTGCGCCGGACGCGCGTGTGGTTAACGTCAGCAGCGTTGCGCACCGCAGCGGCACAATCAACTTTGAGGACTTGAACCGCCGCCAGTCATACAAGAAGTGGGAGGTTTACAGCCAGAGCAAGCTCGCAAACCTGCTCTTTACCTACGAGCTACAGCGCAAGCTCGAAGCGTCTGGGGTGGACGCCGTGGCCGTGGCCGCCCACCCGGGCTGGGCAGAGACCAACCTGCAGGCCGCCGGGCCACAGATGGAGGGCAACCGGCTGATGCAGGCATTGGTGACCGTCGGCAACAAACTGTTTGCCCAAAGCGCAACTCAGGGCGCGCTGCCGATTCTATATGCCGCTGTCGCCGCTAATCTCGACGGCGGCGACTACATTGGGCCGGACAAGTTCGGCGGGATGCGGGGTTACCCGACCAAAGAGAAATCCAACGAAGAATCGTACAATCAGGCCGTCGCCGCGCGGCTGTGGCAGGAATCCGAGCAGCTGACGGGCGTGCGCTACGAGGCGCTGGCTGGAACACCGGTTGTCGCGTAATCTCAGTTAGCAAAATTTCAGTTAGCAGAGCAGGCAGATTCGGCAGATAAAAAATGAGGGGGGACGGAGCTCAGCGCTGAGCTCCGTCCCCCCCTCATTTTGTCTGAACCAAATGCGAAAGGGCCCGTCTATGCGACCGGCCCTCCGTCTGTTGAGCGCGAAATTGGCTTCTCGAATGAGTGCTGTTGGTCGATATTGACATCGACGAGTAGGTGCGGTGACAAGCTTTCGGGCTCGGCTTAATTGTAGCGCGACCGGGCGATGGGTGCGGTGCGCTGATGTACGGGCGGCTGTGCTCTAGCGCACACCGGTGATCCCCACTTTTTCGCACCTTTGTTCTACACTTTGTGATATTTTGACTCTTTCGCTATACTGTCGTAAATGCCGTTGGTCACGTGGATTGGCCACTTGGCAAACCCATTATCGTCGCTCCCGAAGCAGGGCACAAGCGCAACGCGAGCACGCCCCCGTGCAAGCGGCGCGTCGAGAAAAGTTGGCTGCCAAGGAGGCCCGCTTTGGTACGCCTCGCAACCAATAGATTATGATGATGGACAACAAACAGCTAGCCAGCCAGCTTGTCGTCCACGGCGTATCACATCTGCGCGTGCCAAATGCAGCGTCCAACGTCGAACCACTGTCCAGCGAGCAGCTCATTGGAACTGAACCATGAAAGTCTCCTACGACACCCAAGTCGATATTCTCACCATCATCCTCAGCGACGCGCCCGTCGCCGAGAGCGATGAAGACAAGCCCGGCGTCATCCTTGATTACGATGCGGCGGGCAACGTCGTCTCGCTCGAAGTGCTGGACGCGTCGACGCGCGTCGCGCAGCCCAGGCAGGTGACGTTTGAGTTGACGCCCGCCTAAAAAGAGTTCATACGCGATGGTGTCGAGCACATAGTGGCCCAGCGCGACGAAGATTTTGTTGCGGCGATAGAGTATGTGCTGGAAAAAAATGAAGAACTTTACCAACAACTTTTGTGATTGGGGCTAAATTATGTCAACTTTACATCAATTTGGCGGCAACTGGACAGAGGAGAAGCTTGACCGATTACGGAAGTATTTGTCGGCATATATGCAGATTTTTGATAGAAATCTGTGGGCATCACGATACTCAACCTACTATGTCGACGCGTTTGCAGGAACTGGCAGTCGGATAGAAAGACCTGAGAGCGATCCGACCTCCACGTTGTCATTGCTTGAAGATGATGCTACTGATGTGGAGCGATTTTATAGAGGAAGCGCGCGGATTGCTCTTGAGATTGAACCATCCTTCGACAATTTTGTTTTCGTAGAACAGAATCGACGACACGTAGAAGAACTTGAGCAGCTTCGACGTGAGTATCCCACCAAGGCTGATAGAATTGTTATTGAACGTGATGATGCCAACGCATTTTTGCAGACGTGGTGCCGATCAATGGACTGGGATGCAAATCGAGCGGTTGTATTTCTTGACCCATATGGAATGGCAGTTGATTGGACTACACTAGAGGTAATTGCAGAGACTGAGGCAATTGATTTATGGATTCTGTTGCCAGTCGGTCAAGCTATCAACCGACTTCTCACTCGCAATAGAATTCCCGAAGGTGCTTGGGCTGATAAATTGACCCGCTTCTTCGGCACTGAAGATTGGAAAGATGCATTCTATGCACCAAGTGGTCAAATCTCCATGTTTCCGACGCAGGAAGAATTTGAAAAGAAGGCGAATTTTGAAAGTATAAGCAACTTTTTTGTTGCACGCTTGGAGACAGTTTTTGAACGAGTAGCAAACAATTCGCTTGCTCTTCTCAACTCACGCAATACGCCTCTTTTTATTCTCTATTTTGCCGCTTCAAATCCTCGAGGCGCTCCAACCGCCGTTAGGATTGCTGGCGATATTTTAGGCAAATAAGCATGGCTACAAACTCACACATCGAATGGACAGAAGTTACCTGGAACCCGGTAACTGGCTGCAACAAAGTTAGTCAGGGCTGCAAATTTTGTTATGCAGAACGCATGGCAAAGCGCCTTGAGGCAATGGGAATGGAGAGATACCGCAACGGATTTCAAGTGACGCTACAAGAAGATTTAGTTGACGCGCCTCGAAAATGGGTGAAGCCTCGCGTTGTGTTCGTGAATTCTATGAGTGATTTGTTTCATGAAAAAGTGCCGCTAGAATTCATTCAGCGCGTTTTTCAAACAATGCGGGAGTGTCCTCAACACACATTTCAAATCTTAACGAAGCGCAGCGAGCGTCTATTAGAAGTAGCGGAGAGTCTGCCGTGGAGCGAAAACATCTGGATGGGGGTTAGTGTTGAAGACGAAAACGTGCTGCAGCGAATCGATCACCTGCGACAAGTACCATCTTCTACGCGCTTTCTTTCCTGCGAGCCCCTGATTGGTCCTTTAGATGAATTGGATTTGTCCGCAATCCACTGGGTGATTGTGGGCGGTGAATCTGGCCCAGGTGCAAGGCCGATGAAACGCGAGTGGGTTGATACCATTTTGAACCAGTGTCGTGAACAAGATGTTGCCTTCTTCTTTAAGCAATGGGGCGGCGTGAGAAAAAAGCGCACTGGCAGAACGTTGAACGGCCGCACGTATGACGAGTACCCAAACCAAACACAGACTGCACAGCTAAGTTTAATCTGAGACATTTCGAATGACTTCCCCAATTTCGACAAACGGAAACCCCGTCCTCGAAGAAGATACACGCTTCGGCACCATCCGCCCGACGAGCATTACCTCGGAAATGCAGGAGGCCTATCTCGACTACGCCATGAGCGTGATCGTGAGCCGCGCGCTGCCCGACGTGCGCGACGGGCTCAAGCCGGTGCATCGGCGCATCCTGTACGCCATGTACCGCGATCTGCACCTGACCTCCGACAAGCCGCACAAGAAGAGCGCGCGCATCGTCGGCGAGGTGCTCGGTAAATACCACCCGCACGGCGACAGCGCCGTCTACGACGCGATGGTGCGCATGGCGCAGCCCTTTTCGCTGCGCTACCCGCTCGTCGACGGGCAGGGCAACTTTGGCTCGGTCGACGGCGACGGCGCGGCGGCCATGCGCTACACCGAGGCGCGGCTGGATGAGATCAGCAACCTGATCGTGCAGGACCTGGACAAGGACACCGTCGACTGGCACGAAAATTTTGATAATTCCCTGCGCGAGCCGGACATCCTGCCCGCGGCGCTGCCCAACCTGCTGATCAACGGCTCAAACGGCATCGCCGTCGGCATGTCCACCAACGTGCCGCCGCACAATCTCAACGAGATCGTGGATGCACTAGAATTCCTCATCGACCACTTTGACGCGGTTGACGACATCACCGTCGAGCAGCTGATGCAGTTTGTGAAGGGGCCGGATTTTCCGACGGGCGGCATCCTGTACCGCTATCGCCAGAACAAGAAGGGCGAGGAGGACTCCGACGCCGTGTCGCTCGGCTATGCGACCGGGCGCGCGCGGCTAATTTTGCAGGCCAAGGCGCACTTCGAGGAGATGAGCCGCAACCGCAGCCGCATTGTCGTCACCGAATTGCCCTACCAAACCAACAAGACGACGCTGATCGAGCGCATCGCCTCGCTCGTGCGCGACGGCAAAATTGAGGGCATCGTCGACCTGCGCGACGAGAGCGACCGCACGGGGATGCGCATCGTGATCGAGCTGACGCGCAACGTGCAGCCCAAATCGGTGCTGGAGGCGCTCTTCAAGTATACGCCGCTGCAGCAGACCTTTGGCATGCAGATGCTCTCGCTGGTCGACGGCGAGCCGCGCACGCTGCCGCTCAAGCGCATGCTCCAGCTCTTCGTGCAGCACCGGCAGGTCGTCGTGCGCCGCCGTTCGGAATACGATTTAGCGCGGGCGCGGGCGAGGGAGCACATCCTGGCTGGCCTGCTCAAGGCGCTGGACATTCTCGACGAGGTGATCGCCACCATTCGCAAGTCGCAGCGGGTGGAGACGGCGCGCACCAACCTGATGAAAAATTTCGGCTTTACCGAAATTCAGGCGCAGGCCATTCTGGACATGCAGCTGCGTCGGCTGGCCGCGCTCGAGCGCAAGCGCTTGCAGGACGAGTACAAAGAGGTCGTCAAGCAGATTGCTTATCTGGAAGATTTGCTGGCCCATCCCGAAAAGATGCTGTCGGTGATCAAGGAAGAATTGCTCGCCATCAAGGAAAAGTACGGCGACGCGCGGCGCACGCAGATTGTCGAGCGCACCAAGGGCACGCTGACCAGCACCGATCTGCTGCCGGACGAGCAGGTCTGGGTCACCGTCGGCGCGAGCGGCAACCTGCATCGGCAGAGCATGGCCGAAGGAACGGACTCGCTCTCGCTGACGACGCTGCGCCAGATTGGGCGCGGCGGCGAGCTGGGCATCTTCGAGGCCAACACGCGCGACCTGCTCTACTTGTTCCGCAAAGATGGCCGCGCCGAGCGCCTCTCGATCCACGAGCTGCCGCAAAACGGCACCAACCGCCACTACGCCGACGTGACGCAATTTAGCCGCCGCGACGAAATCACCGCGGCGCTTGCCCTGCCGCGCCTCGATTCGAGCACGGCGCTGGGCTATCTCCTCCTCGTTACCGAGCAGGGCGCGGTTAAGCGCGTGGCGCTGGCTGATTTTGCGAGCGCGCTGTCGAATGACCTGGGCGTGATGAACGTCGACGCCAGAGACAAGCTGCTGGCGGTGCTGCACACGACGGGCGAGCAGGAGATCATGCTGGTGACGGCGCGCGGGCAGGCGATCCGCTTTGCAGAGGGTAGCGTGCGCAGCATGGGGCTGGCCGCGGGCGGCGTCGGCGGCATGAAGGTCAAAAAGGCGGATCGCATCGTCTGCGCGATGGTTGTTGACCCCGGCAAATCAGCTGGAAATGAAGTGCTGACCGTGACGGCGCAGGGCTACGCCAAGCGCACCGAGCTGTCCGAGTACAGCGTGCAGGGGCGCAACGGCAGCGGCATCACCACCCACAAGCCCAACACTCGCACCGGTGACGTAGTCGACGCGCTGATTGTCTCGCCGCCGGAGGAGGACGCCGCGCCGCAGCTGGCGATTGTCGTCCCCAGCAAGGGCAAGGTCAAGCCCATGAGCGTCGCCGACGTGCCGCAGATGGGGCGCAGCGTGATGGGCAAGCAGATTGTGGCGCTCGATTTGGGGGAGACGGTCGTCGCCGTGGAGCAGGTGACGGGGCGGCCGCAGGTGTCGCCGCCCGCGCCGGTCAACGGTGCGGGGCCGGATAGCGGGTCGAACGGGACGGGGTCGAAGGGGAAGGCGAAAGCGAGCGGGGCGGCAAGCAACGGGCGCGCGAAGAAGTCGGCGAAGCGGTCGTCGGCGAAAGCGTCAGCCAAGCAGTCTGCCGATCCTGCCTCTACCAAGTCGACGGCCAAGCGGGCCAAGTCGACCAAACCTAAAGCCAGCACCGCTAAAGCCAGCGCTAAGCCCGCGACGCGCAGCAGGCGAGCCACCAAGTCGAGCACACCCAAATCGCGTGCCGCCAACACCAGCAGAAACGGCGCATCAACAGCTAAGCGCGCGGCAAAATCGATCGCGGCAAAGGAGACGCCTGCCAAGCCAGCCGCAGCCAAATCCACGAAGAAGCGCACGCCAGTGCGCAAGGGGAGCGACAGCAACGGCGCAACCAAGTCGAGACAGACTGCCTCGACAAAAGCGACCGCCGCCAAACCGAAAGCTAGTGCAAACGGTGAAGCCAAGCGAAAAACGCCCGCCAAGTCGAGCAAGGTGGCGGCGGTCGCCAGCGTGCCGCAGAGTCAGGTCAAGCGGGCGAAGGGGAAGGGGAAGGGGAAGCCAGCGTAGGGAGGAAATAATGATATGTAAGGAAACAACTCAGGAACGGCTACGTGCAAGTTATCCGCGCTTAGGGATGGGAATTATTCAATACCGCAAAATTAGCCAAGTTGCACACTAATCAAGTTTCCGGCTTTGTTTAATTCCCTGTTCCTTAGCTCAGGAGTACGCCCAGCAGTAGTCGCCTATTATTACCATTTGCAATCTGTTATTCCTCTTTATTCAAATCAATGTAGGCCTCATTTCCATCAATATGAATTATCGTTCCAAAGTGATTTGAAAGACTTATGAGACGATTAAGAATATAATCAGATTCATCACCTTTAGCCAATAGTGGCAACCCCTTCTCAAGGAAGGTAGGCCCTTGGTAAATTTTAATTGGGTAAAAGCGCAATTCACAAAGACCTCCATTGTTCCAAGTACCTTTTACAATTACAGATTGCCAGAAACGTTCGTCCTTTGAGAAATCAAACTTTTTAGCCTTAATGACACTAGCGGAGGAATTTGGGGGGAGTTTTAGTTTTTTCCGTGCGTCATCTGGATAGCTCGAAATATCGTCGTTTTGAAAAATTAGTGTTCCAATACTATACATAATAGGAACACCTTTATATAGCTCGATACCTCGTAGCAAATGAGGCCCGTGACATACAATTATATCAGCCCCAGCGTCGACAATTGAGTGAGTTGCCTCAATCAGAAATTGGGCCGGGAATTCCCAATTGCCTTCCGCTTCATGCGAGTGAATGCTGACAATAACTAAATCTGAGAAGTTGTTGGCATCTTGTACTACTTGTTGAATGGCATTTAAATCTTCTGTATCTGCTCTGCTTCTAATCATATAATTAACACCCTGTTTAAAAACATGAGGAGCAATATTGACACTCTCTTTGTCGAGTAATTTGTCAAAATAGCACCGTACTGCAACTTCTTGAAGAACTTTAAACACTTCATTTGGAACAAAATACTCTTTGGTGAATCTCAGAGGACTTATACCAGGTCTTCCAGAAACTGCTTGTAATGATGTAGTAGCATTTGCGCCAATTGGAAAGGTAGAACTACATGAGACAAGTGCTACGCGACCACCAGGTGAATCGTAGAAACACGCCTCACGTGCTTGTTCAATATTCTCACCAGAACCCGCATGGTTTATTCCAACTTCATCAAGAGTTAAACTGGTTCTGCGCATTGATTCAATTCCGTAATCCAGAGCGTGATTGTTTGCTCTTGAAACTAGGTTCAAACCAATATTACAAAGATCATGTGCAACATGAGGATTCGCGTTTAGCCAAGTTCCTCCACTTTCTGCTCTTGCGAACCCATCGAATCTATGAAGTAGTGTCTCAAGGTTACCATAGGCAGCGTCAGAAGACTTGAATAGAGGCAGAAGCTCATCAAAGATTCCAGCTTTCACTGCTCCATTTAATCTACGTGTAACAGTTATATCACCAGCGAACAAAACTTGCATCTCTTTCCCTTCTTGACGAATGAGTATGTAGAAAAATATACTTCTCACTTTCGACCTGTCGTTCTTTCGAGCAAGCATTAGCGTCCAATGTCTGAACGTCTTTCATCACCCATAGCCTCCAACTTCTTAAACAGGCGCGGTTCATCGCCTGGAACCTGGTCGTGAATAAGCTGGACTAGGTATTCCAGTTTTTCGTAAGTATCTAGATCTGGATTCGGGACTAATTCCTCCAAACGTCGTCTAAGCTTAGTAAGCTTCGTGCGCGCCGTTTTATGGTTGTCGCTAATTAGAATGCTAGTTGGTACGACTCTTGCAATTCTCTCTAGACGTTCATCTGGAGATAATGACGCATCGGGCAAAAGCTCATAAAATCTTTCTGAAAGTGCTTTAAGCTGTTTACACACCTCTTCAAAACTTTCATCAAATTGAGGAATGCTATCAGATTGGGGGTTGTAAACATCTCTGGAGTGCAACATATGCGGCCTCTGATTTAAACTGAGTTTTATCAATTGCTATCGTTCATGATTTCTTCAAGCGAAAAGGCGTGCATCAGTGCGGGTGATAGTAGTGCAGGAAGAACAGCCATCATTCCTCCAACTCCTGCAATGAAGACGGCTGAACGAGGAGTATGCCAAGAAGCTATAGCTCCTCCCAGGAGCATTCCCATCGGAACCACACCACGACCTAAAACTCGGGACACGGAATTAACTCGTCCTAGAAGCTTTCGAGGAGTTATGGCTTGACGAAGACTTACTACATTCACATTATAAATCGGAATTCCTAAACTGATCATCGACTGACCTACAATCAGCCATAGAAAAGCCAAGTTGGCAAGAGCAAAGCTGTTGAAGAGAATGCCCCCCGCAATACAACACAACGATGCTGCTATACTTTTTCCCACACCAAACTTATTAGCAACAGGCTGGCTAATTCCAGCACCGATTAGGAAGCCAGCGTTACCAATTCCAAGTACGAGACCAATTGAGGTAGCGTCAAGATAAAGTGTGCGGGTCATGTAAACAATGTATACTGCCTGATAAAGACCGATAAAAAACGTTGACAAACTATAGGTAGTCAGCAAAGCGCGCAATAACGAATGGTTAGTTATAAAGTTGAACCCCTCAGTAACCTCTCTAAAGAATACACCTCTCTGCTGCTCGCTCGCCTCTCTTAGAACTGGTTTCGGCAAAAAGGAAAGAACGACCACAGAGACAATATAGCTTGCCGAATCAATCAGGACAGCAGTCGACGCTCCAAATACATTTATGAAAAATCCACCCATGCCAGGCCCTACTACTTGAGAAGCCGCTCTAGTAGTTTCCAGCCGTGCGTTGCCACTAGTCAACATATCGGATTTTACAATTTCAGGTAAATAAGAAAGATAGGACACATCAAAAAACACTGTGCAACAACCGTTTGCAAATGCAACTATAAAAAGTAACCATAAAGGCAAAGTATTTAAGAAAGCGCAAATGGGTATTAGCAGCAATAATACTGCACGTAACGCATCACATATCAGCATTAGTTTACGCTTGTCTGCCCGATCTACATAAACACCGGCTTGCAAGCCTACAAGTAGGTAAGGCAAAAATGTAAGTGCACTTAAAACACTAACAGCGAAGTTACTAGCATTTAGTTCATGTATAGCTATAAGCGGAAGAGCAACAATTGTTATCTGGCTTCCAAAAGAACTAACGGTCTGTCCTATCCACAATAGGTTGAACGAACGGCCTAAACCGATCCTCAGCTTAAACGCACGTTTCCAAAAGTTCTCCATGAATATTCGACAGTAGTCCTGAGTAAGCAGTGAACTGTTAGTTTAGGAACGAAGTCGGAGCGCCTTTCAATGAAGGAATCCGAGCTCCCCTCCTCCCTTTAACTATTAGTAGACCGCAATCGCGGAGTGAGCATCTTCATATGTAAACGGACAGACTGGATGCAAGTTCGTCTCGTTTCGGTCTATTGATTATCGAGCCAGTTAACTCTTCTGCGAACAGAGTTAAGGTGCTGAGATAAAGATTCTACTACTCCAAAGCCCAGTGATGTAAACAGATGCTCATGATCAAACATAGACTTAGTCAAAAAGCTCGCAGACTTGTAGCCAGTTAAAAGGCCCTGCGCAAACAAATCTTTTTTTGAACTTTCCATCTGATCGCTTTCAATTTGTGTCAAACGATACTCGAGCAGATTGGCATATACAATTGCAGCGTGCAAGACACGGTCAAGTTCCCATCGCTGATTTCGACTTGATTGGTTGCTTCTCCATGGAATCTCTACTTTTGGGGAGATTCGGCTATCATAGCTCTCCCGAAAGATTTCATGAAGTAGGATATTCATATTGACTGCTTGATGAATTGCCTCATGATAGAGGTTTTCGGCTAAAAACTCGACCAGATCACCTTCAATGACGATGTTTGGAGGAATATGACGTAAGGCTCTATCTGAAATGAAAGAGCAGAAAGGCAGCATCGGAATAGATACAGAGGTAATAAGCGTGTCGCGCTTTTTGAACTCCTCACGAAGTTCAAGCCATGCAATAACACGAACGAATTTACGCAAGATGGCGTAACCCTCTGGATAGCTCCAGCGTAGATAATTTATTGCCCGCACCAACAACTTACTTCTATCGTCTGAATGAGCAGCAAATTGATGTGATTGAAGAGGAAGATTCTTCCAGGTATCTATAGGAATATTAGAAAGCCAAAAGAAGTTGTCCTCAGAAACACGAATATCTTCGCCTTCCGGGATACCTGTTGAATTCCAATCACTATCGCTCCCCTTCCGCTCGATAAAATGATCGAACAAGATGAAAGGCAGAAGTGAATCCCTCACAACTCCACCAGTTGAGAAATCCTCATAATGACTTTTATCAAAAATTGAGTCCTTTGGGATATCGATAGTGATAAGTCCTACTGTAGCCATTAATTACCCCTCTATAATCTCTCTGCAAACACAAAACGCTTTCACTTGTTCAGAATCAGAGCCCACTGCGTTAAAGTAGAATAGGCACCTGCAATTCCTAAATTCGAATGACAAGTGCCTGCTTTGCTCACGGGGGCTATTCCAAACAGATATATGGAATGACCCAGGCTAATCGGGGACCATGTGATCCAAGCGCTGCGTCAACTTACGCACTTTTACCCGGAGCCTCGACTCGAGCAGCTTTGTCTCAGCGTCGAGTTCACACTTCTCTTCCAAACTGTCGTCGAGTTGAAGAGTCTCATCCGCTTCATAGGACAAGAGGACATTACGATTTTTCATGAAGATCTCCTTTTGAGCAATTGAATCAGTCGACGGATACGAGCGAAGAGCCTTAGCTATACGCCGGAAACTCTTCATTGATAGTATTACACAGAACCGTTGCTCTCTCAATCACAATTCACCATCAACTTCATCACAATTCAATCACAACTTTTACTGCCCCCGCATCGCCTTCTCAAATTGCTCCTGATTCCGCAGCCGATATCCAACGCCACGAATCGTCACCACATATCGAGGCTGCTTCGCATTCTCCTCCAGCTTGTGTCGTAAGCGCTGCATGGCGTTGGTCACCAAATTTCTATCGCCCATCCCCAGTTCATACCCCCATACTTCAGTCAGCAACTTATCATAGCTCACCGCTTGGCCCACTCTTTGTGCAAAGTAGGCCAGCAGCCGAAGCTCGGTCGGGCTGAGTTTGATTGACACTTCATCTCGCAACACCCGTTGGCCCTTGAGGTCGACTGTTAAATTGCCAACATGGACAACCTCCGACGGCTTCGCCTCCGACTCAGGCTTGGTCAGCAATTCATCAACCCTCTCATGCAGTGTTTCGGGCGTAAACGGCACGCGCAGTAGGGAAATGGAGAAGTCGGCATCCGCTGCTGGTGCAAGCATCAGCAGCGGCACGTTAACTCTAGATTCCATCCGTCGGTAAACGGGGACGGTGAGGTCAGGTCGAAGGGTGTCGACGACAATGATATCCGCGAGGTGGATTTCGGCGAGAAGTTGCTGGGCATCGGCAACCGGGCGGACATAGTAGTCATCTTGGCGGAGGATTTGGCTAAAGCCAGCGCTGACGGGACCTTCCAGGATCAGAACGCATCTTGGCCTTGACATGGTTTGTTCCTTTCACAACATATTACGCAGTCGAACCGCGTAGGAAGTCGAACCGCGTAGGAAGTCGAACCGCGTAGGAAGTCGAACCGCGTAGGAAGTCGAACCGCGTAGGAAGTCGAACCGCGTAGGAAGTCGAACCGCGTAGGAAGTCGAACCGCGTAGGAAGTCGAACCGCGTAGGAAGTCGAACCGCGTAGGAAGTCGAACCGCGTAGGAAGTCGAACCGGGGGTAAGGCTTAATTTACCGTAGAAGCATCAATTGATCAAATTGTTGAACAATGATAAGGTTGAGCGAAAACTGAGTAAAAACCTCGGCGAGCAAATGGAAAGCAAGCCGCACAAGGTGGCGGCGGTGGCGAGCGTGCTGCAAGGTCAGGTCGAGCGGGCGAAGGGGAAGTCAAAGTAGAGGGGTTGTATGATGACGAAAGAAACAATTCAGGAACGTCTGCGCGCAAATTTTCCGCATCTAGCTCAGGAGTACGGAGTCGAGCGAATTGGTCTGTTTGGCTCGTTTGCAAGCGGAACCGCAAGCGACGACAGCGACGTGGATGTCGTCGTCGAATTCCAGCAGCCGCTTGGGTTTCGCTTTATGGATTTGGTGGAGGAGTTGGAGCAACTGCTGGGGCGTAAGGTCGATGTGCTGACGCCGGAGGGCGTTAAGAGTATCCGCGTCGAGCAGGTTCGGCGCAGTATTGCGGAAAGTATCGTTTATGTCTAGCCGAAGCAATCAGGAATTCCTTGCCGATATTTTGGAAGCGATCCGTCGCGCGAGATTATATGTCGAAGGGATGACGTATGAGGAATTTTTGATAGACATGAAAACGCAGGATGCTGTTGTCCGCACTTTGGAAATAATGGGCGAGGCCACCAAGCGTTTGCCCGCAGAGCTTCGTGTTGAACACAACTTGGTGCCGTGGAAACAGATGGCGGGTGTACGAGACAAGCTGATTCACGACTACTTTGGCATCAATTATGAAATCATCTGGAAGATTATAACGGAAGAACTGCCCGAAGTGGCGAGGAAAGTCCAGCAAATTCTAGCACAGCCGGACGGTTGATGAGGCGATCACCAGCGTGCCGCAGGGGCAGGCCAAGCGGGCGAAGGGGAAGGGGAAGTAGAGGAAAGAGAGAGCATAGAGGAGCTTCTAATGGCCGTCCGCGATCCAGAGACAGAACAACTACGCGTTAATATCTACCGGCAGATGACGCCACAGCAGCGCATGATCATTGCCGCGCAACTCTACGAGGAAGGCATCACCAACATGCGCGCCGCCATTCTCGACCGACATCCCGGTTATTCCGAAACCGAGCTGGCACGAGAAATGCGGCGTCGGTTGCTGCCGCGTGCGCTCTATCAGCAAGTTGAAGCGTACATCAATGAACGCAATCAGAGCACGTAAACTTACAGTTCAGGACAGCGTATTGGCCAACGTGCTCGACGCGCTGAATGCGCTGGACATTCCGCACATGATTGTCGGTTCCTATGCGTCCAACTACTGGGGGCGACCACGCATGACCCACGACGCCGATTTGGTTGTGGAGTTAAGCGTTCATCAGGCGAGTGACTTAGCTCAACGCCTGGCCGATGAATTCTACGCTCCCGACTTTGTGCTTCAAGAAGCAGCGGAGCGAGGCGAGCACTTCAATGCGATCCATTTAGAAACATCGTTCAAGGTTGATTTCTGGATTCGCAAACAATCGGCCTATGAACAAATCTGCTTTCAGCGACGCCTACACGGTACAATGTTTGAACGCAAAGTTTGGCTGACCAGTGCCGAAGATATCATCTTGAGCAAACTGCTTTGGTACAAAATGTCTCCAGTTTTAGAACGGCAACTTCAGGATGTGCTGGAAGTCTACGAAATTCAACTACACGACCTCGACGTTGACTACCTCGACTATTGGGCCAGACAACTTGAAGTGTTTGACTTGTTAGAACGGATACGCAAGCAAGCTGTAGCCTAGCAGAATTTAGGACATCAATCGGTGAACGGTTTGTATTAGCGGCGATTATGCAATTGGCAATGAGACTTAAAGCAGAAAATTTGAGAGCAAACACAAATCTAACAAACCACTAGCGCTTTGCTAGTGGGATTGAGCGAAAATGAGGCAAATGGCGTAAGAAAAAATTTGATCGATTGCCGCCGCTACGGTATGATAAGGCCAGTTAGCACTCTCGATGGTTGAGTGCTAACTGGCTAAATTTTTGCAAGCAAAACCAAACGCAAAATTTCAACTACCCAAATCTTAGGAGGATTTTTATGAACCTCAAGCCCCTCGGCGATCGTTTGGTCGTCAAGCCCAACGAGCAGGACGAGCAGACGTCGTCCGGTATTTTCCTGCCGGAAACAGCCAAGGAAAAGCCGCAGCAGGGCAAAGTCGTAGCGGCTGGCCCCGGCATGCGCAAGGAAGATGGCGACCGCGCCGAAATGGAAGTGTCGGTGGACGACACGGTCATGTACGCCAAGTACGCGGGCACGAGCATTAAGCTCGAGGGCACGGAATACCTGATCCTCAAGGAGACGGATATCCTGGCCATTGTCATGAACGGCAAGAAGTAAATAACAAATAATACGCACTACTTATTACGTATTGCGTGAACCGAACCAAAACTCTCCCCCCAAACAATTTCTAAAGGAGAAAACAAACATATGGCAAAGCAAATTATTTTTGAAGAGCAGGCGCGAGCCAAGCTCAAGATGGGCGTGGACAAAATGGCCAACGCCGTCAAGACGACGCTGGGGCCGAAGGGCCGCAACGTGGCGCTGGACAAGAAGTGGGGCAGCCCGAACGTGACCCACGATGGCGTCACCGTTGCCAAGGAGATCGAGCTGGAGGACCCGTTTGAGAACATGGGCGCCCAGCTGCTCAAGGAAGCCGCCACCAAGACCAACGACGTGGCGGGCGACGGCACGACCACGGCCACGGTGCTCGCCCAGGGCATTGTGACGCAGGGGCTCAAGAACGTGGCGGCTGGCGCGAACCCGATGCTGCTGCGCCGCGGCATTGAGCTGGCGCGTGACGCCGTCGTTGAAGAGCTGCGCAACATGGCAACGGAGGTTTCCGGCAAGAATGAAATCGCGCAGGTTGCCAGCAACTCCGCCGCGGATAGCCAGATCGGCGACCTGATTTCCGAGGTGATGGACCGCGTTGGCAAGGATGGCGTGATCACCGTCGAGGAAAGCAAGGGCCTCGAGTTTGAGACCGAGTACGTTGAAGGTATGCAGCTCGACCGCGGCTACCTCAGCCCCTACTTCGTCACCAATTCGGAGCGCATGGAAGCCGAAATCACCGATCCGTACATCCTGATTACGGACAAGAAGATCAGCAGCGCGCAGGACATCGTTCCCGTGTTGGAAAAGATGGTGCAGATTGGCAAGCGCGATGTGGTGATCATCGCCGAGGATGTGGACGGCGAGGCGCTGGCCACGCTGGTGCTCAACAAGCTGCGCGGCATGGTCAACGCGCTGGCTATTAAGGCTCCCGGCTTTGGCGACCGCCGCAAGGCCATGCTCCGCGACATCGCGGTGCTGACCGGTGGTCAAGTCATTACCGAAGAGTTGGGCCGCACGCTGGACAGCGTGCAGCTGGACGATTTGGGTCGCGCCGCGCGCCTGATCAGCACCAAGGATACGACCACGGTCGTGGACGGTGCGGGCGAGAGCAGCGAGATTCAGGGGCGTGTCGAGCAGATTCGCGCCGAGATCGAATCGAGCACGAGCGACTACGACCGCGAGAAGCTGCAGGAGCGCCTGGCCAAGCTGGCCGGTGGCGTTGCCATCCTGCGCGTGGGCGCGGCGACGGAGACCGAGCTCAAGTACCGCAAGACGCGCGTCGAGGATGCGCTGAGCGCAACCCGCGCGGCTGTGGAAGAGGGCGTGGTTCCCGGCGGTGGCGTGGCGCTGATCAATGCGATTCCCGCCATCGACAAGCTGACGCTTGAGGGTGATATGAAGACCGGCGCCATGATTTTGCGCCGCGCCCTCGAAGATCCGATGCGCATGATTGCCGAGAACGCTGGCCTGGACGGCGCGGTTGTCGTCGAGAAGGTGCGCAACCTCCACAGCGAAGGCAAGAGCAACGTCGGCTACGACGTGTTGCAGAACGATTACGTCAATATGATGGAAGCTGGCCTGGCTGACCCGGTGAAGGTGACCCGCAGCGCCGTTGAGAATGCCTCGTCGATTGCGGCGATGATTCTGACGACCGCGGCGCTCGTCACGGACATTCCGGAGCCCGAAGCTCCAATGCCCGGCGGCGGCGACATGGGCGGCATGGGCGGCATGATGTAGGCCCGGTTGCTCGTAACCGAAAAAGTCTGTAAAATGGGGACGCCAGTTGGCGTCCCCATTTTTTGTTTGGAGGACTCTTATGCAGAGCGTTACTAGTTTGACGATCTTCGTGAATATGCTCAATCAAGTTCGTGCGGAGCGTGACGAAGAAATTGTTGGTACATCTCAACCGCTGTCGGCAATGATGTCCCGGGCAGAAAAACTGTCCCTTGCACAAAATCAAATTCGTCAGTATGAACAGAAGTACAACACGACGCTATCGGCGCTCCCCGATGGTTTGCCCAACGATGCCGATTTTGAGATGCACGAGGACTTTATTGAGTGGGAATTTTGGGTTGATGAATTTCAACGCGTCAAATCCGATCAAGAGAGGCAGGAATGAACATTACGAAATCAGCGGCAGTTTTTGCGCTTTTGATTGCTCTTGCTGTTTCGACCGCGAGTTGTTCTCGACTTGGCCTTGGCTCCAATGAAGTCTCCTACAGCACAATCGTGGTTCCACCCGACATGGCTGAAGAAATGGAGCAGGATTTAGTTGCTGCAATTGAACCGCATATGTCACCTGATGTGATTATCAGGGGGACAACGGAGGTAGGGGTTGTAGAGTTTGATGAATCAATCCCTGTAGAGCCTCAAGGACGCGAGGTAATCACGACAGAGGTTCAAGGACATGAGCCGACGATGCAAACGTTTGTTACATTTAGGTATCCGGCTGGCACGAGGCACGATGCAGAAATTCGACGCGCGTTGGGTATGGAGCCGCCGGGTTTGATTAGCAGAGTACTATTCTTCTTCGACCAATTTTAAACCAACAGTTCAGGAATACTTTATGACACTTCCCACCCGCGACGAAGCCGTCGCCCTGCTCCACGATTGGGTCGATTCGGAGAGTTTGCGGCGGCACATGCTGGCCGTGGAGGCGGCGATGCGTGCGTATGCGCAGCATTACGGCGAGGACGAAGACCTCTGGGGGCTGACGGGGCTGCTGCACGACCTCGACTACGAGCGCCACTCAGATATGGACGACACCACCCACGGCCATCCCCGCACGGCGCTGCGGCTGTTCGAGGAGCGCGACTACCCGCAGCCGCTGATCCACGCCGTGCAGGCGCACGCCACCTTTTTGGGCGTGCCCGCCGAGAGCCTGCTCGACAAAACGCTGCTGGCCTGCGACGAAATTACGGGGCTAATCATGGCCTGCGCCTACGTGCGGCCGGATCGCGACATCCGCAGCGTGAAGCTCAAATCGGTGAAGAAAAAGTGGAAGGACAAGAGCTTTACCGCCGCCATTGACCGGCAGGAGGCGCTGGCGCACATCGAAGCGCTGGGCGAGCCGTTTGACGAGCACGTGACGCGCGTGCTGGAGGCCATGCAGGGCGTGGCGGAAGAGTTGGGGGTGGCGGGGGAGAATCAAAAGGAATAGTCGATGGTCAACGGTGAATTGTCAATTGACAATTCACCGTTGACCATCGACTATTTTAGTAGCCCATCCACCAATCTTTGCGCGAGCGCGGATCCATAAACATGCCGGTGTCGCGGATGGCGACGAGGACTTCGCTGCTGGCTGCGCTGCCGAGGCGCTCGCCGTTGCGCAAGGCTGGCAGCTCCGCGCGACCGGCGGCGTCGAGCTGGCGATAGCGCTGGAGCAGCGCCCCATCGACGCGAACGTCTTCCAGATGCACGAGATAGCCGACCGCCGCCGAATCCTCGCGCGTGTAGGCCAACGTCAGCCGCGTTGGCTCGGCGTAGAGCACGAGCGCGACGTAGCCGCCACCGTAGATTTGCGGCCCACGGCTCGGCGGATAGAGCGGCTCGCCAGCCGTTGCTGCCAAGCCCACAAGCGTCACCGGCGGCTCCTCCAGTTCCACCCCGCGACAGCCGTCCACCCCACAGCTCCAATCCCAATCGTAAACGCGATGCGAACTGGTAAAGTTCGGCGCGCGCCCGCTGCCAAAGAGGGCGGCGAGCTGCGGCGCTTCGGGGTCCGTCGGCCCGCCCACGTCGATCAGCGTGAGCGGGGCGGTGGCCGGGATGTAGCTCCGCAGCGCGAGGTTGATGTCGCCGTGCCCTGCAGCGGGGCGCGCCGTCGACGGGGCGATGACGGGAACGCTAGCAAAGGGATTCGGCCCTTGATTGGTAACCAGCGGCAGGAAGAGTTTGGGCGCGTTGGGGGGGAGCGTGCCGTTGGGGAGCGTGTCGCCTTGGGCGAGGGCGGGCACGTAAATTTGGGCAAGCAGCAGAAAAACCAGCGCTGCCAGCAGCGAGCATAAAAGGCGATTCATGTTAAGTTTGCTATTGAAAAGTTTGCAAGCGGCGTGTTAGAGATACCAAAACCTATTTAATAGACGTTGGCGATGGAAAATTAGTTACGGCCCGCAAGCTTCCCACCTCGACTACCGCCACGAGCAGCCCCACTGCGCCCAGCAGCACATCGCGCACGCGAATCAGCAGGCTGAGGCTGATGCCAGCGGCGGGCGGCAGCCCCAGCGTGATCATCGCCCAGACGAGCGTGGCTTCCAGCGAGCCAATGGCGGCGGGCATGGGCAGCAGATAGGCCGCGCGCATGATGATCAGCGCGAGCACCGCTTCGCCCGGCGACAGCTCGAAACCCAACACCTGCGTGGAAAACCAAAATTCGCCGATCATGAGCGCCCAGCCCGCCAGCGAGACGGCCACGGCCCCAGCCACGGCGCTTGGTCGCTCGTGGGTCACGGCCAGCGCCTGCTGCTCGACGCGCTCGACGGCGCTGCGCCACGAGCGCAGGCGGCCTGTCTTCCAGCGTGTGGGCAAGCGGTTGGCGAGCTGGGCCAGCAGTGTGGAAAGGGCGAGACGGCCCCGGCTCAAGCGCCATAAAATAATCAGCAGCCCCGCGAAGAGCGTTGCGTACAGCCCCACCTGAATCAGTGCTCCAGCGGACGTTTGCCCGCCCCACTCGCCATTTGCCTGTCGTTGGAGCAGGAAAATGGCGCCGATTAGGAGCAGCGCAAAGTTGGTGGAGAATTCCAGCAGCTTGTCCAGCGTGATCGAGGCCGTGGCGGTGGCGAGCGGGACCGGTGGGTGGGCGGCGTTTTTACGGGCGAGCAGGTAGATCTGGAGCGGCTCGCCGCCAATCTGCGGGCCGGGGGTGAAGTAGCTGACGGCAAAGCCAGCCAGTCGATAGCTCAACAGCCGCAGTTTCCCAATGCGCACGCCCTGGGCGCGCAGGAAGAGCCACCAGCGCAGCATCAGCGTCCACAGCACCAGCGCGTTAAGCGCGACCAGCGCGGCCACGGCTTGCCACGAGAGCCGCCGCAGCAGTGCCCACGCTTCGCCCCAGGCGCCGCCCGCCCCCATCGCCCGCAGCGTCCACCAGAGCAGCGCCACAGCGCCCCCCACGAGGGCAAGTTGCAGCAGGAGGTGGCGGAGGCGGGGGGTGAACCAGAGGGGGGTGGGGGGCATAGATATTGGAGGAATCGGTAGAGGACTGTGGGTCGATTAAGATTTGGCTTGGGCGAAGCGCAGCGCGCCGCCGCCCACATGCAGCACCCAGAGGGCGCAGACAAGCAGGATAGCACTAGCGAGCGTTAAACCGTAATTGAGGGCGTGCAGCAGCGCAAAGGCGAGCACGGGAAGAGCCGCCGCCCTGGCTTGCCAGCCGAGCAGAAAGAGGACGCCGCTGATTGGCAACGTCGCCGCGAGCAGGGAAAGGAGCCACGCGACGGCTGGCTCGCTCTGTGTGGATACCCCGTGCCAAAGGGTGAAGGGCGAAGGCTGCATCGCCAGCAGCCAAATCACCAAAGCGCTACCCACCACGCGCGCGACGAGCGGTAGGGCGCGCAGGCAGATAGCGTGTAGCCAACCGTTGGCTTGGCGATAGCGTGGCGAATTTGCATTGAGCTGGCCGCTGACGACAAGCCAGTCGCGGGTGAAGCTGAAGGTGAGGGGCAGGGCGAAGACGGCGGCGGCGACAGTGGTGATGGGTGCACCGGGAATGGGCCAGAGGGCAACGCTGAGAAAGCCCATTTGGTAGCCCGCGATAAGGCGGCGCAGGTCGCTGGGCGGGAGATCGTAGACCGGCAAGTGTTGACGGCGTCGCCAGCGCAGGCCGAGCAGGAAGAGCGGACGAGCAAAGCCGAGCGGCAGGTAGAAGAGCGGCAGGTGGCCGTAGCCAATGGCGAGCAGCACGGCAACGGCAAAGCTCAGCGTGTCGAACTCCATGTCCAGGATTTCGCCGAGAAGGGTGGTGTGGTTGGTGCGGCGGGCAACGTAGCCGTCGAGAAAGTCTAGGAGGACGGCAACGGTGTAGAGCGCGGCGGGCGCCCAGCGCCAGGGGCCGGCGGGCAGCGGCAGAAAGAGAAAGCCAGCCAGCAGGCCAGTCGCGCCGCCGCGCGCCAGCGTGAGCGCGTTGCCGTAGCCGAGGCCGCTCAGCAGCTGGCCGTCGCGCTGGCGACGGTTGAGCGGCAGACAGCGCCAGAGCACGCCCAGCTCCAGCGCCAGCGTGCCGACGACGACCGCGGCCCAGCGCGTGGCGTAGCGCGGCCACGCTTGCCGCAGCAGCCCGTAGGCGACGAGCAGGGCGAGCAGATAGCAGCTGGCCGTCAGCAGCCAGCGCAGGCGGAGGGGGGTGAGCGGCTGTTGGTTGGTGGACAAAACAGGTGGAATGGGTCAGTAAATGGAGAAACAATCTTCTGAAATTTTGAAGACGATCCACGAAGAGCACGAAGACACACGAAGGGTTGCTCGCCAACAATCTTCCTTTGTGCTCTTCGTCTCCTTCGTGGATGGTCTTCTTACCTGTGCACGTCCAGCGACGAGCCACCGAGTTCGATCAGGGTGGCGCCGATCTGGCGGAGGCAGCTGTTCAAGTCGCGCTCGATTTCGTTTGGCGAAAAAGTCAGTACCTGCCAGCGTTCTTGGACGGGCGGCGAAAATGAACGTTCGCGCAGGCTGTCGTCTTCCTCGGCGCAGCGGATGCCGAGGTGGCCACCGCGGGCGCGCAGCGAGATGTCCATCGGCCAGTCGTCGACAATGCGATTTTTAAGCGGGCGCAGCCGGTGCTCGCGCAGGGCCTGCCAGAGCGTCTCGAAGGGGTCGCTCTTGGGGAAGAGATCGCGCACGTCCTGGGCGGTGAGCAGGTGGGCAAGGGTCGTGTGGATGAAAGTCAGGCGGCGCAGCGTGGCAGAGGGAATCGGCGGGTCGAGCCGCTGGAGCGGGCCGATGTCGATGCGAAAGTAGTAGTCATCCGCGCGCGGGTGGTTGACGGCGTCGGGCATCAGTTCGGCGCGCGTCAACAGGCGATAGCGACGCGTGGGTGCGTAGTAGGTAACGGTTTGCGCTTCGGGGGCGGGGGCAAACTTGCCGGTTTGGTAGAAGGCGAGATAGTCGGCGGCGATGCGCTTGGGCGCGCGACGCTGCGGAATGCGATACCAGCCTTCGGAGGCGGCGCGGCGCAGGTCGTCGGCGTTGTTCATCACGGCCACGAGCACCGAGCGGCGGCGCGATTCGGCGTCTGGATAGGTGGGGCGTCCAGAATTTGTATCCATGTTGTCGGCGTCGGGGGTGGACATGGCGGGACTATACTGCAAGTGCGTGAAGTTGACAAGTTGATTTGGGTAAGTGCACCCACGCCCTTTTGATTGAATTATGGTAAGCTGGAAAGCGCGGTCGAAACTTCACAAAGGAGCCTTTATGTCATTTAACCACCCCACGGATCAAGTGACGTCTGAACAAGTTGATCTGCTGTCTGTCTTGGCCGCTCTGCTGCTGCCGCCGTTTGGGCTGGCTATTGTGGCGACGCTGCTGCTGTAGCTTCGCCACGCGGAGAATCTGTTCAACTATTAACCTGAGGCTTTTTGCCATGATTCGAGAGACCACTCAAAGCGACATCCCGGCCATTATCACGTTAACCCGGCAGCTTGGGTTTGGGCCGGACGATGTCGAAGTGATTCAGCGAACGCTGTCCAATTACCTGAACGGCGAGGGGAACGATCTTTGGTTCACCGCCTTTGTGGATGAGCCGCTGGGCGTTGTATATTGCACGCCGGAGGTGATGACCAACGGCACATGGAATGTGCTGATGCTAATTGTAAGCCCCGAAGCACACGGTCGGGGGCACGGGCGGGCGCTGATGAATCGCGTCGAAAAAACGCTCGCAGGCAAGGGTGCGCACTTGGTAATTGTGGAAACATCCAGCGTGGACGAGTTCGCGGGGGCCAGGGCGTTCTACCCCAGATGTGGCTACGAGGCAGAAGCGCGAATCCGCAATTTCTATGAACATGGAGATGACAAAATCATCTTTACCAAAGCGCTAAACGGCAGCATCTAGTGCACGGCGGCCTAAATGATTGGGCAGATGGTGAGTTGGCCCGACCAGCGCCAACCGGCTTTAGCCGGTTTTCCCCAGGCAAGCTGGTGGGCTTTAGCCACCAGCGGCGATGGCCCGCGAAACTGCTCAACTATTTACGCCCAGCTGTACTAGCTGCCTCATGACCTTGTCGTGGCGTTAGGGCAATTTCACCATGGGGGTGATCTTACACAAGCGTGGCGAAAAAGCGCCCATTTCACTTGATTCTGTCCAAACTTTGGAAGTCTAAAAGTTGGAATGGCGCTTTCTGCTGTTTTTGACGGGATAATGTACCCACTTAATGTAAGATTGATCCGATGGTGAAATTGCCCTATCGTGGCGTTAGGTTCCGTTGACATTTGGCAAGTGGCCCTCACCCCCGGCCCCTCTCCCCCGGCCCCTCTCCCCCGGACCCTCTCCCCCGGACCCTCTCCCCCGGTGGGAGAGGGGAGAGATTGGCTCCCTTCTCCCAGGATGGGAGAAGGGCTGGGGATGAGGGCGCGCTCGACTCACCTTTCAAGCCCTCTCAACAAATTGTCAACAGAACCTAGCAGCGAAGTCGATTGAAGCGACGGTTACGGCCCGGAGTCAACCAAACATACCCGGTGCTGTGCGGGCCGTGACGGTCACTTCGACTGGCTCACGGCGTTGGCGCGAGCAGCGCCTCGACGGTGGCGTCGAGATCAATGTCCAACTCCAATTCGCCGACTTCGACGGGCTCCATCGCTTCGGCAATCAGCGTGGCGATGGGGCCCGGCCCCTCCGCCCGCTCGACCACCGTTAGATCATCTGCCCCAAAGAGCCGCAAATTCCCCGCGGCGACCCATCCCGCCACCGCCGTTCCCGTGTACGCCGCCAAATAATTTCCATTCGCCGAACGCCCCGTAACGGTGACGGTTGTGCCCGCGGGCAGCGACTGCAGCGCCGCGCCGCCGGGTGCGTCCAGCAGCGTCGCGCCGCCGGTAGCGATGCCGAGCGCCGTGGGCGGGCGCGGCGTAGCCAGCAGCCCCGTGATCAGGTCGAGCCGAGGGGCGGCGGTGGCGCTATCGGCGGCATCACCCGCCACAGCGCCACCCGACGCATCCGGCGTGAGCGTAGCGGCGGCGGGCACTAGCGTGGCGTCAGCGAAGACGGGCGTTGGCTGTTCGGGCCGCGCTACGTCCGCGGGAATGGCCGTCGGCGACGCGGGCGGTCCGCCACAGGCGGTGAGGAGCAGCGCGATGGCCAAGGCGATGAGGTGGGTGAGGCTACTGCTTATTGCATGTTGCTTGTTAGCGACGCATGACGGAACGTCAAGCAAGTTGGAAGAAATGGTGCGGTGGATTCGAGACAAGGTAATCTTGTCGTTCCCGCCTTTGCGGGAATCCATCTTTGGTCGCGCATGGATTCCCGCCTTCGCGAGAATGACAAGTTCTGACCCCTCCGTGACCGCCGCGACCTCGGAGCGCTTCCCGACAGGAGATTCGTGGATAACAACCTCTTGCAATACGCAGCAAGCACCAAGCAATTCTCTACTCATAACGCAGGGCATCAATGGGGTTGAGTCGACTCGCCTGGAACGCCGGGTAAATGCCAAAAAACAAGCCCACGACCATGGAAAAGATGACGGCAATCAGGATGGCATCGATGCCGACGCTGGCATTAAAATTTTCAGAAAATTGACCCGCGGCAAAGGTGCCTATCCAGCCCAGCCCCACACCAATCAAGCCGCCCACGAGCGAGAGCGTAACCGCCTCGATCAGAAATTGAAGCAGCACGTCGCGTCGCTTGGCGCCCACGGCTTTGCGCAGGCCGATTTCGCGCGTGCGCTCCGTTACGCTCACGAGCATGATGTTCATGATACCGATGCCGCCCACCAGCAGGCTGATGCCCGCGATCGCGCCCAGGAAGAGCGTGAGCAGACCCAAAATGTCGCCGAAGACCGAGATGACATCCGTCTGGCTGATGATGGTGAAGTTATCGTTGTCCAGGTAGGCGACGTTGCGCCGATCACGCAGCACTTCGCCGATCTGCTCTCGTGCGGCGTCCATGCGGTCGGCATCAAAGACCGAAGCGTAGATGATGCTGACAATGTAGTCGCCGCTGAGAGTTTGCGCGCGAAAAATGCGCTCCTGCCCGGTGCTAAGCGGCACGAGCACCGTGTTGTCCTGATCGCCACCCAGACCGCCAATGCCCTCCATCACGCCGATAACGCGAAAGTTGAGGTTGTTGATGCGAATGGTTTGGTCGATGGCATACTCGTTGGGCTCAAAGAGATCGCGGTAAATGGTCTGCCCCAGTACGGCGACGCGCGCCCGCTCTTCAAAATCGGCTTGGGTAAAAAATTCGCCCTCGGCGATCTCCCAGCTGCGCACGTCGCGGTAGTTGGACATAACCGCCTGCACCTGAGCGTTCTTGCTTTCCGTGCCGTGGTCGACAACGCCGCCACCCGTATACTCGGCCGTCACGGCGCGCACGTCCGGCACGCGCGAGGGATCGCTGAGCGCGGTGGCATCGTCGAGCGTAATGGGCTTGGGCGCGCTGCCGGTCGGCTGGCCGTCCAGCCCGCCGCCGGCGACGAAGAGCAGGTTGCTGCCCAGCCCCGCAAACGAGTCCGTCACAAAGCGCTCGACGCCGCGACCGAGCGAGATCAGCACGATTACCGCGCCGACGCCGATGATGATGCCCAACATGGTTAACACGCTGCGCAGCTTGTTGGCGGCCAGCGCGCGCAGGGCGATGCGAATGGATTCGAGGAGTTGCATAAGTTTGATGTGTGATGCGTGATGCGCGATGCGTGATTTGGGCTGGTTAATTATTAAAAATCAGCGTTGGTATTTGACAAACCCTCACGCATCAAATATTCAGAATCTACTTCCGTTCATCCCGCTCGATCACGCCATCCCGAATGTGAATTACGCGCTGGCAGTATTCCGCCGTCTCCACATCATGCGTCACGAAGACGACGGTGATGCCTTGTTCCTGGTTGAGCCGCTGAAAGAGCTCCATAATTTCGGTGCTGGTGCGGGTGTCGAGGTTGCCGGTGGGCTCGTCGGCCAGGATCATCTTGGGTTGATTAATAAGCGCCCGCGCGATGGCAACGCGCTGCTGCTGGCCACCGCTCAACTCGTTGGGCTTGTGGTCGAGCCTGTCCCCCAGGCCCACAAGCCCCAGCGATTCCGCCGCCCGCTTGCGCCGCTGCCCCACGCCGCCGCCCGCGTAGATCAGCGGCAGCTCCACGTTGGCAATTGCCGTGGTGCGCGAGAGCAGATTAAAGCTCTGGAAGACAAAGCCCAGCTTGCGCCCGCGAATGTTGGCCAGCTGGTTGTCGTTGAGCTTGCGCACGTCCGTGCCGTCGAGCAAATACGTGCCCCCCGACGGCACGTCGAGGCAGCCGAGCATATTCATCAGCGTCGATTTGCCGCTGCCGCTCGGCCCCATGATCGCGATCATCTCGCCGGGCAGAATATCCAAATCCACGCCGTTGAGCGCGCGCACCTCCATGTCCCCCATTGTGTAGACCTTCGTCATCCCGCGGATGGAGATGACGGGCGTTTGATCCGCTTTGGGGTGCGTCGCCGCCACGCTGGCAACGGGGACGCCCTCGTCTGTCGGCTCCAGCGCGTGCGGTTTACCCTGCACCGGTATCGTCGGCTTAGACGCGCTAACAGACGCATCCAGCGCCGCGTCATCACCCACCTCCACATCTTGGTGGCTGGTAACTTGCTGGCTCGTGCCGTTGCGACGCACGGCACCGTTACTTGTGCCATTGGTTAATACGGCTGGCTGCATGGCTGGCGCATCGCCCGTCTCGGTCAGCTCGTAAACGCCCACGCGCTGCGTATCGTCGATCACATCAGCCGCGCGCAGATCGCTTGCCCCCTTAATGGATGAGCCGTTGGCGTCGAGCAGATCGTAGGCGTCGGGTTTGGGTTTACGCTTGAAGAGGTTAAACATAGTTTTGCAGGTGTCTAAAATAAGTTCGCGACCGCCGACAAGCCACCGGTTAGCAGCAGCGCACCGCCGAGCAAAGCCAGCGGCAGCGAAGCCAGCCGCAGGTAGCCAGCCAGCCGCGTTTTGCCCACCGGTACTGATTCGGCAGCGAAGAGCAAAACCCAGACAATGGTTAGCAACGGCAGGCCAATCCGGTAAAGCCGTGCGTCATCAAAAAGGCAATCGGCAATCGTTGCAAAGAGAAAGATAAACGCGTTTAACAAATGCAGCCAGCGCACTGCCGGATAGGGGCCCATGCGCGGCGGGCGAGAGAGGCGCTGTCGCCAAGAGGCCAACATGGCTATCCTTTCAGCGCTACCCGCCGAACAAAGCCTCGCGCAGTTCCGCTTCGCCATTCCGCATGGATTCGCGCTCAAGCCGGGTAATTTGCCAAAAGTATTTCGTCGATTGGTCACAATTGAGATTGTTCAGCCGCTCGACTTCGCGTTTAGCGTCGTCTTGTCTGCGCAAGATTTTTGTAATGGTGAACACATCTTCAATCTCATCCTGCTCGACATCGGGGTAATCTTCCACGCGAATCACCGCAAACACGTGTTCATACTTGCTGTTAGTCTGATTCAAATGTTGCTGCTTCATAATGCTCCTTTAACGGCCCAAAGCTCGATCTGTCAATGAGCCGATTCGCTCGCCACTCTGCTCAACGTAAACGTCCCCAGTCCTGCCGATTACAACGTTATCGTCGGGAGACAATCCGGCCTGCTGCTTCAGCTGATGTAGACGGTTGCTCGCCTCGTACAGCTCGACGGCATGAAATTTACTTAAGTGTCGAAACGCACGCCGGGCTGCATGGCGACCGCGGAACGGCCTTCCAGGAATTGGAGCAGATTCCGTCTTCGTTGCCGCCTACCCGCCAAAGAACGCGTCTCGCAGCTCTTCCTCGCTGCTGCGGGTGATCAGCGCGATGTCATCGCCCTCGTTCACGCCCGCCACGATCTGGCTCTGCGATTCGTTGCGCAGCCCCAGCTCGATCTCCTGCAGGGCCGGTGCGCCGTTGACGATGCGGTAGACGAAGGCCTGATCCGTCTCGCGGTCGAGCTGGATGTAGCGGTTGGAAATCAGCAGCACATCGTTGACTTCCGCCGTGGTGATGATGGCGGTGGCGCTCATGCCGGAGCGCAGCGGCGCGTCCGTCTCGTCCGGCACAATCTCCACTTCGTAGGCAATCACGCCGTTGATGTCCGAGGCCGTCGACGAAATGGAGGTGATGCGCCCCGTCAAATCGCGATCCGGCAGCGCATCGACGCTGATGCGGGCGGGCTGCCCCTCGGCGAGCTGGCGCACGTCGATCTCGTCCACGAGCACGGTCATGTGGAAGCGCTCCAGGTCGGTGAGCTGAATCGGCGGCAGCAGCGCGCCACCCGCGTACAGCTCGCCCTGCCGAATGTTGATCTGGCTCGCCACGCCGCCAAAGGGCGCGGTGATTTGCGTATTCTGCAGGGCGCGCTCCGCCTGGAGCACGCTCAGCTCGGCCTGCTGCACCTGCGCGCGCGCAATATCGACATCCTCCTGCGCCGGGCCATCGACCAGCGTCTGCAAATTGTCCTGCGCGGTAATGAGCTGGCTCTGCGCCTGCCGCACGCCCAGCTCGGCGGCGGCGATCTGGCTCTGCGCGCCGACGACGGCGGCGTTGGTCGGCCCCTGGTCGGTCAACGCGGCCTGGGCGCGAGCGGCCTCCAGCGCGACAGTCGCCTGCTCGAGCTGGGCGGCCTGGGGCAACATGCCCACGTTGGGCTGGTCGCGCACCTGGTTGTAGGCCTGCTGCGCCTGCTTGACGCTGGCCTCGGCTTGGCGCACGTTGGCTTGGTTCACCGTCTGCTGGTCCGCCGTCACGCCGACGAAGAGCTGGTTGTAGCTCGCCTGCGCGCTGTTCAACCCCGCCTCGGCGTTGGCAACGCCCGCCTGCGCCACCTCAATCGCCGCCTGCGCCGAGACGACATCGTTGCGCTCCACCGGCTTCTCCAGCTTGGCCAACTGCGCGCGGCTGATGTCCAGCGTGACGTTGGCCTGGGCGAGCGCCAACGCCAGATCGTCGGCGTCGAGCGTGGCCAGCAGTTGCCCCTCGGCCACGCTCTCGCCTGCGGAAACAAGCACGCTCTCCACGCGCCCGGCCCCGCTAAACGAAAGCGTCACCTCCGCTTCGGGCTCGATGCTGCCCGTAGCGCTCACGGTGTTGGCAATCGAGCCGCGCTCGACGGTAACGGTTTCGTAGGTAGGTTCGTTGTCCTCTGCCTGCGCCGCGGCATACTGCTGGTAGCCAAACCAGCCGCCCACGGCCAGCACGGCCACAACAACTAAAATGATGATGGTTCTCATAGACAATTTTGGTTCGTGAAAATTTTAACTCACTCTACGCTATATCGAGGCAGAACGCAGTAATGTTACTCCGCCAATCGAGCGGCAAAGAATGGTTGGCTTCCGTTGACATTGGGAATTGGCCCTCACCCCCGGCCCCTCTCCCATCCTGGGAGAGGGGCGCAAAAGGCTCCCTTCCCCCACGCGTGGGGGAAGGGTTCGGGATGAGGGCGCTGCACACCACCCAGATTTGGACCATCAGCGAGATGTCAACGGAACATAATAATAGACGCTCTTTACCCAAAACTTTGTTAACTCTCCAATCGTTGTCCGATGCTTGTGGCGTGCTGTACAATGGTAAACTGATCGTAAAGCAACCGAAGCTAAATCAAAGTGAATATCTGCATAAACCTACATGAAAATTTACACAAAGACCGGCGACGAAGGCAAGACCTCACTCTTTGGCGGGCGGCGCGTCTCCAAGGCCCACGAGCGCATTGAAGCCTACGGCCTGGCCGATCACCTCAACGCCCAACTGGGCGTCGTCTGCCTCCACGTCCAGCCCGGCGACTTGCTCGAGCGCCTCCAGCGCGTCCAGGCCGAGCTCTTCAACCTCGGTGCGGACTTAGCAACGCCGCTGGACGTAGAAAATGACTACATCGTGCGGCTGGAGGCGCGCGAAGTCGAGCAGCTGGAGCAGGAGATCGACGAGATGGAGGAGTCGCTCTCACCGTTGACCACCTTTATCCTGCCCGGCGGAACGCCCGCTGCCGCTCATCTACACATGGCGCGCACCACCTGTCGTCAAGTCGAGCGCGCCGTGGTGGTCTTGGCGGATATGGAGCCGATTAACCAGCAGGTGGCGACCTATCTCAATCGGCTATCGGACTGGCTCTTTGTACTGGCACGCGTTGCCAACGCACGGGCCGAGGTCGCCGATGTGCCGTGGGTCTCACCGCGGGCGCAATCGACAAATGGACGCGACGCTTGACGGTGACTGCGCCGGAATCAGAAGTTGAAAGCGCTGGCGCCCGCGGACAAGTGTAGACTGTAAAGTATTACGTAAAACGGGGAGAAATGTTGCGTACAGCGAGGAAAAAGCAAAGGGGTCTGCTCGGCCAAATCGCCGTGCTCTGCCTGTTGATGATGCTGTGGGCGCACGGATCAGCGGCGCGGGGGGCAAGCGACGTACGCGTTGCCCCCCATCCGCTCTTGCACGGCGGCGTGACCATCGACGCGGGCTTTACCGACGCGTACGAGTGGCTCGTTGCGCTGGGGCCGTATCCCGTTACGAGCGGCGAGGCCATTGTCACGCTCAACGTGTTTGACGTGGACACGGGAGCGCCCGTCACCGATCTCGACGTGTCGATCCTGCTTGCGCCGCCCGGCAGCGCGCCCTGCTGCGATCCGTCGCAGCACCGCGGCCCCCTCCCGCTCACCACCGATCCCATCGTCTTCCCCGGTGATTACTCCGCCAACGTTTTGTTCGACATTGCGGGCGAGTGGGTCGTCGAATTTACGGCGTCGCCCGCTGAAGGCGCGTCAAGCGGCGTAAGCGGCGAGACGCTGGAAGTCTTGGTAACCTTCGATGTGGAAGCCGCCAGCACCACCAGCGTAAGCGCCTCCAATATACCCTCGTCCGTGGAAGGGGCCGTCACCGAGCCATTCACAATCGTGGAGGGCGGCAGCGCGCCCGTTGGTGCGATTGTTGACACAGCGCCAGCCACGGTTGCTTCGCCGCTGCAGGCAACGTCGCCGTTGAGCCGCGCTGTTGCCAGCGACGGTGCTGCTGGGTCGCAGCCGCGGCGCTGGCTGCTGTGGGGCGTGCTGTTGTTGCTACCGGTTGTGGTCGTGGTCGGGTGGATGTTGCGTGAGTCGCCGGGCGAGGGTGGGTGACGGAACGAATTTGCACGGTTGGGCAAATAAGCAGCGGCTTCTCTACTTCACTACCATCGCGACCATTGTTGCGACCGTCGCTACTGCACTTCCGACTCAATCGCATGCGCCTCCAAATCCCGCATGTTGACAAACTCCAGCGCGGAGATGTGCGTGGAATCCAGCACCACGGGCGGCGCGACGCCCGCCTCCAGCGCCTCCTGCCAGCGGGTGGCGCAGAGACACCA
Organism: Caldilineaceae bacterium; assembly: GCA_965213535.1. Lineage (GTDB taxonomy): Bacteria > Chloroflexota > Anaerolineae > Caldilineales > Caldilineaceae > JBCCFC01. The sequence goes on along the minus strand of OZ243888.1, from coordinate 6,100,433 downwards.
CTGGTCGCCGTCGCTGAGGCCGGGGAACATAAACTCGGGGCGCGGCGTAATCAAGTCGTTGCCGCGCGATTTGGAAAATTCGAGGAACTCCTGCGTCATCCGCGCGCAGATGACGTGCACGCCCGCGTCGTCCGGGCCGGTGCGGCAGTCGCCGTCGCGGTAGAAGCCGGTCAGCGGGTCGATGCTGCAGGGTTGGAGCGCTTGGCCGAGTATGTTTTGAGGTCGCGATTGGTCGCTCATGGGATTCTCCTTGGGCTGATTTTGTTTGGGGTCAGCCTAGCCCAAGTCGGTATAGCGGACTGTGCGGGCGGTTCCGAATCAAATTAGGCGTCGATGAGCGTGGCGCGCTGCGAAAAAGCTATCTGCAAAACCAAAGCCTCGCTGTAGAATTAGTCTATATGGGACAAGTCCATATAAAATCAGCCTTCGTCGACGGTTGAGCCAAAGTCGAGCTTACCGTTAACTGCAAGAAGGGTTGTAATCAAAGAGGTAACTTTTGTCGCGCTATATTAAGCTGCTGATTGGCCTGGCCATCAGCGCCATTTTTCTCACTTATGCCCTGCGCGGGCTGGATTTGCCGGAGGTGTGGCGCACTCTGCAAAGCGCCAACTACTGGTGGCTGCTGCCCGGCATCGGCGTCTATTTTCTGGGTTTGTGGGGCCGGGCGTGGCGCTGGCACTACACCCTGCGCCACCTCAAGCCCATTTCCACCCGGCGACTGTTCCCCCTCGTCTGCATCGGCTACTTTGGCAACAACGTCTACCCGCTGCGCGCGGGGGAGGTGATTCGCTCCTACGTGCTCAAGCGCAAGGAGAACGTGGCGATTTCGTCCAGCCTCGCCACCGTGCTGATCGAGCGCGTCTTTGACGGGCTGACGATGTTGCTCTTCGTCTTCCTCGCGCTGCCCTTTGCCCCGCTGCCGGAGAACTATCGCAACATTGTCATCGCGCTGACGACGGCGCTGCTGCTGGCGACGGCAGTCTTTGTGTGGATGGCGGTGCAGCCGCAGCGGGTGGCGCGCGTCTATCTCTGGCTGGCCGATCTGGCGCTGCCCACGCGTTTCCGAGCCCGCACGGACGATCTCTACGAGCGCTTTATGAGCGGCCTGCACAGCCTGGCGCGCCCCAGCGACGTGCTGATGATCTTTGGCACCAGCGTCGTCGTCTGGCTGATGGAGACGGTGAAGTATTGGTTTGTCATGCACGCCTTTGATTTTAGCGTAAGCTTTCTCGTGCTGATGCTGATGAATGGGTTGGTCAACTTGGCGACGTCGCTGCCCGCCGCGCCCGGTTACGTGGGCACTTTTGATGCGCCCGGAATCGCCACGCTGGAAGCCTTTGGCGTACGCGGCGACTTGGCCGCGGGCTACACCTTTACGCTCCACGCCGCGCTCTGGCTGCCGGTAACGCTCGTGGGCGCGTATTTCTTTTGGCGCGAGCAACTAAGCTGGGGCGATTTTCAGACGGCCACCCAGCAGGTGGAGCAGGTGGAGCAGTCTGGGCAGGTGGAGCAATCTGGGCAGGTGAAGCAGGCCGCGGATTGACCGTTATCCAAATCGTAATGAAATTGAAAGGCGCGCCATCCGCAAAATGTCTTACAATAAGCTGGTCAAACGATTAACAAGTTTGCAGAGTCAGCGAATTTGTCGGTCAGCGAATTTGTAAAGCAGGAGGATGTGGATGGCGTGGTTGTTGGTTTTGCTGGGGGTGGCGGTCGTGGTCTGGTTCGCCGTGGAGCGATTTGGGCTGGCTCGCGCTTCACAACCGGGGCAAGCTGGGCAGGAAAGCACCGGCGCTTTCGTTTACGAACGGCGGGGGCCGCTTTTTTCGCCTGCGGAACGCTCATTTTACGGCGTGCTGCAGTGGGCCTTGGGCGAGCAGTACGTCGTGCTGGGCAAGGTGTGCGTGGCCGATGTGTTGACGCCGCGACACGGATCATCCAATTCGGCGCGCCAAACGGCATTGGGTGAAATTCAGGCCGAGCACTTCGATTTTGTCCTCTGTCGGCGTGACCATTTTGACGTGGAAATCGTCATCGAGTTGGACGACAGCACGCATCACCGTCCCAACCGCCAGGCGCGCGACCGACTGCTGGAGCAGGCTTCGGCCTCGGCTGGGCTGCGGCTGGTTCGCTTTCCCGCCCAGGAAACCTATTCCGTCCGCGAAATTCGCGAAGCAATTTTCCAGCCAGCACAATCGGTGGCGGCACGGGCTATCGCTGCCGCTCCACCGCCAGGTCTTATCGGCCTCAACAGCACATTTAGCACAGGTGATCAGCACGCCACCGAACACGAACACAGTTGGCGGCTGTGAGTTGACCCCTGCGCCCTCGCGTGGAACGTCACAAAAACTATAAGGGAGAAAACAATATGAAAAACATTGCAGTCGTCGGTACGGGTTACGTGGGTCTCTCGTGCGGTACGTGTTTTGCCGATATGGGCAACCGCGTCAGCTTTATCGACATTAGCGAAGAAAAAATTGCCATGCTCAAGCGTGGCGAAGTGCCGATCTTTGAGCCGGGGTTGAGCGAGATGGTGCAGCGCAACAACCGCGCCGGTCGCCTCAGCTTTACAACCGATTACGCCCAAGGGCTGGCCGACGCCGAGTTTGCCTTTATCTGTGTGGGCACGCCCAGCGGCGTCGACGGCGAGGCCGATCTGCGCTACGTGCGCATGGCCGCCGAATCAATTGCGGAACACATGACGGAGCCGCTGATCATCATCAACAAGAGCACCGTCCCCGTGGGCACGGGCGATTGGGTGGCGGATGTGATTTCACGCAGCCTGAACGAGCCCATGGACTTTGCCGTGGTTAGCTGCCCCGAATTCACGCGCGAAGGCTCGGCCATCTACGATTTTATGAACCCGCACCGCGTCGTCCTCGGCAGCCGCGACCGCGACGCGGCGGAGAAGGTCGCCCAGCTGCACCTTTCGCTGCGCGCCCCGATTCTCGTGACGGATTTGCGCACGGCGGAGATGATTAAGTACGCCAGCAACGCCTTCCTGGCGACGAAGATCAGCTTTATCAACGAAATTGCCTCGATTTGCGAGCGCCTCGGCGCGGACGTGCAGGAGGTAGCCGTCGGCATGGGTTACGACCAGCGCATCGGGCCAGCTTTCCTCAACGCTGGGCTGGGCTATGGCGGCTCCTGCTTCCCCAAAGATGTAAAAGCGCTGGAGCACATGGCGCTCGTTCACGGCTCGCATCCGGCGCTGCTGCGCGCGGTGGTGGACATCAACCGCGACGCACGCCGCTGGGCCGTGCTCACGCTGCGCACCCTGCTTGGCAAGCTGGATGACAAGCGCATCGCCATTCTCGGCCTCGCCTTTAAGCCCAACACGGACGACATCCGCGAAGCACCCGCGCTAGAAATTGCGCGGATGCTGCAAAGCGAAGGCGCAACCGTTGTCGGCTATGACCCCGTGGCCATGGAGGTGGTGGCGCGCTCGAACAGCGACATCGAGTTGGCCGATGATGCCTACGCCGCGGCCAAGGATGCCGACGCCATTTTGCTCTGCACCGAGTGGAATGAGTTTAAACACCTTGATCTGACGCGGATCAAACGCGAAATGGCGCAGCCAGTCGTAGTGGATGGGCGCAACCTGTACGAGCCGGAGTCCATGCGACAGCTTGGTTTCCGCTACCGCGCCGTGGGTCGCCCCACCAAAAGCGCCTTTGAGCGCGAGATGATGGAGGAGGTCACCGTCAGCCAGAACGGCAGCGCGGAGCCGGGCCACAAATTGACAATGGAAGCGGCAGATTAAGGTTTTTGCTGCGTGAGTAAAGGGGGCGGGCAGCAGGTTGCTGCCCGCCCCCTTTTGTAGTAATTTAGAAGAACCCGTCTAGTTTATCATCAATCTAGCGAAGGAGACTTTATGCTTCGGATCAAACGGCTGCGCGTGCTTTCGGTGGCCAAAATCGTGGGTGGTGTCTATGCAGGCGTGGGTCTGCTTGTGGCAGCGATCCTTGCCAGCGTCTTCTTGATTGCTGCGCTAATTGGCTCCGCGGCCACGGAAGAGTTTGCGGCGGCGGGGTTGGCGGGTGGCGTCTTTGGCGCGCTGGTTATTTTAATTTTTGCCCCGCTGTTCTACGGCGTGCTCGGTTTTATTGTGGGGATTGTTGGCGCGTTTGTTTACAATCTAATGGCAGGGTGGATTGGGGGGATTGAGGTCGAGGTCGAAACAATCACCTATGGCGGTCTGCCTACTGGCGCACCACCTGCCGCGCCACCCGCTTCATCAACCGGTTACTCATCGGCATAAGTACACCGTCGACAAAGACTTAAAGTGCGTGCAAAATGAAAACAGGAGTTCGCGGTCTAAGTGACTGTCACTGTCCATAGCCGGACAGCTTGCCCCATTTTGTCTGGATAGTGACTGTCACTGGCTCCTCAAACTCCCGTTCCCGACGCAATTTTACTTTAGGTGGTTCGCCGCCCCCTCGCCCAGCCCCAAAACGCAATTTGCAATGCGGCAAGCTTTTTCACAATAAATTTTTATCGAGAATTTTCATTATGCCTCCTCTGCACGGCGTCTTCGCGCCCGCCCTCACGCCTTTTCGCGCCGATTTCTCGCCCGACGTTGCCCGCTGGATCGATCACTGTCGCTGGTTGCTAAACGAAGGCTGCCACGGCCTCTGCCCCTTTGGCACCACCAGCGAGGCCACTTCGCTCAGCTCGCTCGAACGCGCTGAAATGCTGGAACAGCTCATCGGCGCGGGCGTCGATCCGGCGCAGCTGATGCCGGGCACCGGGCTCAACTCGATCCCCGAAACCGTACAGTTGACCCGTCACGCCGTGGAGCAGGGCGTTGCGGGCGTGCTGGTGCTGCCGCCCTTTTTCTACAAGGGTGTGAGCGACGACGGGCTCTTCCGCCATTTTGCCGAAGTAATCGAGCGCGTGGGGGACGAGCGGCTGCGGCTTTATCTCTACCACATTCCACAGGTAACGCACATTGGCTTTGGCTACAACCTGATTGGGCGGCTCATTGACGCGTACCCGCAGACAGTCGTCGGCCTCAAAGATTCATCGGGAGATTGGGCAAATCTAAGCGGCGTAATCGAGCGCTTTCCCGACTTCACGGCCTTTGCGGGGACGGAGATGTTGCTGCTCAACACACTGCGCGCGGGCGGTGCAGGTACAATTTCAGCGGTAGCCAACGTAGCCGCGACGAAAATTCGCGCGCTCTACGATGCGTTTCACGCGGGCGCGGGCGACGAAGAGCTGGAGGCGTTAAACAAAGACGCGACGGCTACCCGCCACGTCGTCAAGGAGTACGCAGCCGTGCCCGCGCTCAAGCAGATTATTGCGCGGCGCCTCGGCAACGATGCGTGGAAAATCGTGCGCCCACCGCTGGTGCAGATGGGAGACGAAGAAGCGGAAAAGATGCTGGCGAAACTGTAGTGCGAAGCGCTGCTTCGCACCGCCACCCGCCTACATGGCCTCCCGCAGTGGCTGAAAGCCAATCACCTGCACGCCCTGCTCGCGCACAAAATCGCGCAGCTTGCGGCTGACGAGCGCTTCGTAATTTGCCACGCGGCTGGGCCAGTCCGGTGCGAGCGCGCGCAGCTCCGGCGTGTCGACGGCGGGGTGGGCAACAAAGAGCGAGAGACCGGGCGGCAGCTGGCTAAAGCTTTGCTGGGCAAGCGCGAGTTGGTCGTGCGGCTGATCAAGTGGCAGGCCAAAGCTTGCATCGAAGAGCGGTTGGCCCGACGACGCGGCGCGCAGCAGAATGTCTCGCCGTTTGATCCGCCGCGCCTCGTCACCAACCTGCGCGGCGGGTGGTTTCAACTCGCGCCACGGCAGACCGTACTGCTGCACCAACTGGGCAAGCAGCGACAGCAGGTGCGGCTCGCCCAGCACGCCCATGTGGTGGTCGATGTGCGTTGCCTCGATGCCAGCGGCCAGCACGCGCTCGATCTGGGCAATGCTCTCCGCCCGCACCGCCTCCACGCTGGCCCTCTCCCGGATTGGCTCTGTGCCGCGCGGAAAATACCCCTCGTCATCCAGCAGCGTTGCAATCTCCTCACCCGTTGAAATGGTTCCCCACCGATACGCATCCCACTCGCTCGTCAACGTCAAGTGTACCCCCATGTCCACGCTGGGATGGGCGCGGCAGTAGGCGGCGACTGCTGGAAACCACGCACACGGAGCCATAACCGAGGCCGATGAGAGCAGCCCGGCGTCGAGCAGATTGTCGTAAGCGGGCAGCGTGGCCTGGCACATGCCAATGTCGTCGGCATGAATGATGACAACGCGATCGGTGGGTGCATAGCCCAGTTTTTGTAATACGGGATTCATGAAGATTACTCCACGTATAGCGGTTCGTCCAGCGGGTGCACGGCGGCCAAAATTTATTGAGCGGAGCGCCGCTAGATTCCATGGCAGCAACCGAACGCCAGCTTGAAGCAAATGGCAAGGAATAAATTTGACGCTTCCACGGCCGCCGCGACCATGGAGCATTTCTTGATGGAGGAAGAGGGAGCCAGCATTAGGTGGATGCGCGAATCACGAGTTGGGTGGGCAGCACGGTTTGCTGTGCTCCCTGCGCTTCGCCGTCGCACCCGGTAGATGTGTCATCCAACAGTCGCAGGAGCATCTGCACGGCTTGTTCGCCCAGTTTGGCCACGGGTTGCCGCACCGTCGTCAGCGGTGGGCTGCAGGTGGCGGCGGTGATTTGATCGTCGAAACCCACTACGGCCACATCCTGCGGAACGCGCAAACCGCGCCGCTGAAGAAGCTGTATTATGCTAATTGCGTAGGAATCCGAAGCGGCAAAGATGCCATCCGGCGGATCGGTTTGGCCAAACAGCTGGTCGACCTGCCTCAGGTAGTGATCCGTATAGCCATGTGTGGTAATCACATACCGCTCGTCCAGCGGCAGGCCCCGCTGCTGGAGCGCGTGATAGTAGCCATCCAGCCGCGCTTGGGAGGCGGCGCCGCCCGGCGGCAGCGCCACGTGGACGATGCGTCGCTTACCGCGCTCGATCAAGTGGGCGACGGCGCTGGCGGCACTGTGGAAATTATCAACATCCACAAAATTGGCGCCTGGAAAAAGGGAGTTGCGCCCTATCAACACCAGCGGCACATCGGAAGCCAGCAGGTGGGGCACAAGCGGATCATCGTTGAGCGTGCTCGCAATCAAGCCGTCGATATAGCCAGCGCGCAGCACATCCCGCACAAAGTTGTTGCGCTGCTCATCCGTCAAGGTCGCCAGCAGCAGGTAGTGGCCGCGGCGCTGGCAGGCTTCCGATGCGCTCTGGATAATGACGGAGAAGAAGTTCATCACGCCGCCGTAGTCACCGACGGAGATGCTGGGGATCAGCAGGCCCAAGATTTTGGTGCGCTTCGTCACCATGGCGCGCGCGGCCGCGTTGGGCGTGTAGCCGTGCTCGTCGATCACCACCTGCACGCGCGCGCGCATGGCGTGGCTAACGTAGGGGTGATCGTTGATTACGCGCGAAACCGTCGCGCGGGAGACGCCAGCCCGCTTGGCAATCTCGTCCAGCGTTCGCAACGGCATAGCCTAGGACCGATTGTGATTGTAGAAAAAGGAATGGTGAGAGGGTGTTGACTATAGCAACTTCCCAAACGGGTGTCAAGCCAGGAAATTTAGGGCATATTTTAGTTTGGAGGCGAACCTGCGCTGCGAGGCATCCGACCTTACCTCCTCGGTGTTGGTTTGTGCTCAGCGAAGCTTTGGAAGCCCTCTCCGCTGGCGGAGGGGGGCTTCCGCGGTGGATCTCGCTTACCACACCTGATAATGGCCTTGTGGCGCTTACACTTTCCCCAAGCTGAAATACACTCAAACTTGGCATGAAAGGTTCCAAGGGGAGCGCAGCCTTTCCCCGACCTCCCCCCTTTGGCTGATGGACGCTCTGCCCAAACGGGCCTAATACTCCCCGTCGTCCACCTCGCCCGCTGGCATTTCGATGTCTACCACCTGGCCGCGCTCGTCGATGACGATGCGAAAGCCGAGCATGCCCATCCACTGGCGCGCCTGCTCCGGCAGCGGCTGGCCGACATTCTCCTCCATATTGTTGATGTTCGTCTCCAGCGCGGCTTTGGTGAAGAGATCATCCTTGCCCATCATCTCCATCATGGTGCTAACGGCCACGTCGCGCTGGCCTTCGACCTGCTCGCGCATAAAGCGCAGCACCTGCCGATCCACCGTCTCGGCGTCGATGTGGCGCTTGAAGCCGTCATCGTCCACGATGTAGCAGGCGTTTGCGCCCACGTGGCCCAGCCCGGCGGGTTCGCCCGTCTCGTCGAAGACCAGCCCCTCAAACATGGCTGATGTTGCCATGGCGTCCTCCTGCACTTTCTACAGAGCACTCAACTGGGTGCGTAAAAATTCGATGCTGTTCTGCACGCTGGCAAATGGCTCGCTCGGCATATCGTGCTCCACAATCAGCCACTCGGCCCCCGCCTCGATGGCGGCGGGCAGCAGCGCCCCCCAATCCAGCGTGCCGTGGCCCACATCGGCGACGCCTTTCTGCTCGATGTTCTGGCCGGACGGCGCCAAATCCTTGGCGTGCACGCGCGGGCAGCGACCGCTGTACTGCCGCAGCAGCGCCAGCGGATCGGCCCCGCCCGCGGCTATCCACGCCAGGTCCGGCTCAAAGCCCACGTGCTCGTGCCCTTCCAGCAGCAGGTCGATCACAAGCTGGCCGTCTACCCGCTCCATCTCCATCTGATGGTTGTGGTAGTGCAGAGACATCCCCTCATCCGCCACGCGCTTGCCCAACTCATTGAGGCCGCGACCAGCCTCGCGCCAGCTGGCGGCATCGCTGCCCCGCTCGCGCTCGATCAGGATCGGGATCACGAGCGTTTGGTTGCCGATGGCGCGGTGAAAGGCAACGGTTTCCTCAAATTTGGTCAACAGCGCCTGCATCATCACGTGGGCGGAGGAAATGCGCAGCCCGTGCGTTTCCAGCAGCGCGCGCAAGTCGTCCGCCGATTGACCCTGATCGCCAACCGTTTCGACGCCGGCATAGCCCATTTCAGCCACGCGCGCCAAAATTTCATCCAGCGGCTGATCGAGATGACGCAGGCTGTACATTTGCACGCCCAAAGCGGGCGTTTGCGGTGAAGACATGGTGAACTCCTGTTGGATTAATGTTCGCCGCGCAGCTGTAGCCACAGCAGCGGCAGCAGCATGGCAACAAAGACAATCGGGGCAACCGCCACCGGCTGCAAATTCTGCTGCATCCAGGTCGCACCCGGCAAAAAGCCAATGCTGTAGATGATGTAGGCCGCCAGCCCAGCGACGATGGTCCACAGCATCTGATGGATGAGCATGGGGCGCGTCACAATTCTTACCTGTAAGATTAACACCACAAAGACGGTGACCATAATCGTCAGCAGCGCAATTGCAAATGAGGCGGGGGTTGTGCGTCTAGTCGCCGTGCCGTTGGGTGCACCGGGCGAACTGGATGCGCCACCGGCTGCGCTGTCGTTCGCGCCGCTAACGTCTTCGCCAGCCACTAGCGCCTCGGTCCCCGTCAGCCCCTCTCCAGCGACGGGGCTGATCGCATCCGTGCCCGTGAGCGGCAACACGGCATTTTCCCCGCTGCCAGCTGCGGCGCTAGACGGCTGCGTCACGGCAAGGCCAGCCGTGGGCGACGCCTCCCCCGTCAGGGTCGACGATGGATTCTCCCCATCGCCAACGCCTTCAACCACCACGGGAACGCTGGCATTTTGAAGGTTGAACAGGTACTGCGCGCTAGTTGCCCCGCCGCTCTGGGCTTGAATGCGCAAAGCCCCACCACGGTTGAGCACAACATTGCGCGTGGCATAGCCACCCACCGTGCCCACCGGTTCGATGGCGAGCGGCGACTCGTTCTCGTAGCGCAGTTGAAAATCCACCGGCGTTTGGTCCGGTACGGGGTGGCCGTTTAGGTCTTGGATGGGACCAACAACGAGGCTCAACACCTCATCAGGTTCAAAAAGGTTTACCCTTGCGTTGTCCACGGGCGAGTCGGCGCCACCGACTTCGATTAAGCCAATGGGTTCGTTGCGCAGCGTGGCCGCCACGGGGAGCGTTTGGTTGGGGGCAACCGACAGCCGCTCGGCCAAATCTGCGAACGGTGTGCCCGGCACGCCAACGGGCGGTGCGCCCGTTGGCGAAGCGCTGGAGTTAAAGAGCGTTTGAATCGCGTTCTCCAAAAAGGGCTCCGTCTTGCTGTAAACGCCGTAGTAAGCATCCGTCAACCCGACTTCGGTGGCGTCCAAAAAGTAGGGGGCATTGAGCGCAAGCACGACGATTGTTTTGTTTTGGTATTCGTCGCCCAGCTCGTTGAGAAAGCGCTTGACCACGCTGCTGCTGGGGTGCTGGGCTGAGTCCACATCCAGCATGGCAAAGATGATCCAATCCGCCATCTGCAGCTGCTCGGCCAACTCTTCGCTTCGCGTCTTGGGGTCAGCGCTGCCTTCTGAAGTAGGCGCGGCCAAATCATCGACGGCGGGCTCGCTTAACATATCGGCGGCGCTGGCCGTGGGCGTTTGCGCCACATCCGTTGACCCGTCGACCACTTCTGCTGCTTCCGCGGTTTCATCTGCCCCGCTCCCACCTGCCCCGCTCTCACCTGCCCCGCTCTCATTTACCCCGCTCCCACCTGCCCCTGGCTCAGCGCCAGTGATGTTTTCGGCAGAAGCCGCAGCAGGGCCATCCGTTCCCGGCGCGTTTAGCTCGGCCATGCGCAGCTCCACCGTGCCCGCCGTGTACTGGTCGAGGGTATCCGCCAGCTCCAGAAAGGTCCAGTCGCTAAAATTATTGATGTTGACCTGCCCCGTAGCCGTCTCGTCCCCCTCCGAATCGGGCTGGCCAAAGAGCCGTTCGACAATGCGCACAATGCCGTTGGGGCCCAGGGCAAACAGGCTACCCGATCCCGTCTCTACCAAACGGGCCACCTCGGCGGACTCATCTACAGCGCTATTAGCGGTCTCGCTCGCGCCGCCGGACAAATTCCTCTCGCCGTCCAAACGCTCTATGTAGTGGCGTGCATCGCCGATAATAAGCACTGTATCCTCCGATGTGGGCGCGTTGAGCACAACCAATTCTCCACCCGCTGCCGCCCCGTCCGAACGGGGCGGCAGCGAACGCAACGCCGTGATCGATTCGTTGGCGACCTGGTTGACAACGGTCAAGTGCGTGCTCGCGTTGGCCAGCAGCGTCTCGCGCGCGCTTGCCGGCGTTAGCACCGTGCCAAGGGGAACGCCAACCACCTCGTTTGGCGTGCCATCACTTGGCGCACTGCTTGAGCCATCGGCATCCGGTTCTGCCCCAGTGCCAGCCGACGTAATCACCTGGGTGAGCGTCGGTGAATCCGCAGTGCTGAACGGTATCGTGCCGGTAATCGGCTCGCCCGCAAGCGTTGATTCCGCGGGTGGCCCCTCATCCGCCAGGAGGCCATAGAGCTCGAGCTTGAGCCGTAGAATGCGCCGCACGCGCTCATCCACCTGCGCGCTAAAGTTGGTGTTGGGGTCGGCGTAGCGGGCGCGAAACAGATTGATTACGTCCTCGATGTTGTCGCGCTGGCTGGCCCACTCGCCATCGGCGCTAAACTGCGCTAAGTAGAGCAGATCGTGGCCCGCTGTAAAAGCCGCTGCCGCTACCTGACGCTGTGGAAACGTTTGCAGCGTGGGGTCGTAGAAGCGGCGAATGGCAGGCAGGCCCAGCGCATCGCTCATGACAATGCCCTGCTCGCGCCACGGCGCAATTTCCGAACTCTGCAGCAGCGTGGACAAGCCGGGCGAAACGCTAAATGGCTCGCGTGACGCAGCCGTGTTTTGCACGCCCACGTAGCGCGAGTTGGCCGTCATCACGCCATCCGTCACGCTGTCTACAGCCGTCGCGCTGTTTACAGCCGGATCGGGGGCGACGCTGTTTTTTGGCAGCTCGGTGACGGCGAAGAAGGGCTGTAGAGAGGAGGTTCGCAGCGCTTCCAAGCTTTTCTGAATGGTGGCTACTTCTTGGCCCGGCGGACGGTCGCTGCCGCCCTGGCCGGGGAAGCTCCGTGCAATGGTCGCCACGCGCCCACCGCTGCCGCTATGCACCCCCGCAATATAGGCCCGGCTCATCTGCGACACCCAGTAGGGGTTGCCGCCAAAGGACTGCACGCCGATGCCGTTTGCATTGGCTACAGGCTGTTCAATCATGTCCAGATTGGGCCCCAGCAGCATGTTGACGCCCACTGCCCGCAGCTGCTCACCCGTAATCGCACCGACCTGGGTTGCATAATCCGGATTCCAGGTTGCGCCAATTGCCATCTGCGAGGGCAGCGGCACAAAGGCATCCTCTGGCCCCACGCTGGGGCCGCTGCGCAAAGCGGTGGCGGGCCAATCGTCCCCTGCCTGGCGAATGCCAATCAGCAGCGGAATGCCCAACGGGGACGAAACGGGCTCGCTCGCTGCAACAAGCACCGGCACGCTCTCGGTGAACGTTTCCGTACTTGTTATCACCAGGGTTGGCAAAGGAGACTGCAAAGGAGAGGCGGGCTGCACCCCGCTGGAGGTCGGCTCGCTGGGGGAAGCTGGCGTTGCTTCAGCACTAAGGACCTGCGTCGCCGTGATGGTACGCGTGGTCACAACAACGGGAGGCAGCGTTGTCAAAAACGAGGGCTCATCCAACGGCGCGTCCGCGGCAACATCGGATTGAACAGCATCCGGCTCCGCTGTATCTGGCAGAGGGGGGGCTACAGCCTGCTCCAGCGAGAGCAGCCTGTCGTAGGCCAGCGCCTGTAGCTGGTTGGTCAACGCCGCCACTTGCGCAGACGTTTGCACAGCGCGGTCGTTGGAGAAATTTTCGTGGCGCGGATCCAGCACCACACCGCCCACCCGCAGCCTCACGATGAGGTCGGCGATATCGCTCTGCAGGCCGACCTCATCGCCCTCAAAGGTGACGACGAAGAGCTGACCCACGCGATCCGCCGGAGACATGGTGGCCAGCAGCCGCTCCACCTGCTCATCCGCCGCCGAAGGCGCAGATTCAGCAGCGGAATCGCCATTCCCCTGTTGGGCTACATCCAAAGCCGCATCTGTGGCCGCATCTGTGGCCGCATCCAGGGCTGCATCGAGATCGTCCAGCGTCTCGGTTGCTGAAAGGGCCTCGCGCACGGCGAGTGGGTCGCCGTTCCGATTCACCGCGCGGCTGTCAGAAAGCTGAACGGGCGTTTGAACAAGGTCTGTTTGGGTCGATGAAATCTGGGGCGACGTGGCGTAAAGGGTAGCGGGCAGCGTGGCGGGCAGAATAGTGGAGCAGAGCAAAATAACTGTAAGCAACACCCGACCCGACGCTTGGCGAATCGAGGTCGGGCGCGTGCGACGATGTGGCTTACAAGAACTGTGGACAGGCAGAAACATACGGAATAAAGGTTGTAAACAAAGCAGGGATGGATGGCGTGCACGGCAAGCGACTGCGGGCTGCACCAGGAGCATTTTCGATAAAGTTTCTCTAGTATAGTCTCACAGGGCGCGCGCGTCAACTGAAAAAAGGCGCCGTGTAGCAGTTTTGGCTTTCTACGCCTTATGTTCCCGGAGCCCCTTCCGTCTCCAGCGTCGCGGCGCGCTCCACCATACCGCGCAGCCCATCGATGCTGAGATCGCCCACAATTTGGGCCATGTACTCCGGCGAGTATGGCATGTCGTGCGTTACCCACCAGCTGAGCAGGGCGTAGAGCGCACCCGCGGCGTGGCGCGAAACAACATCCACCGGCAGCGCCGCTTCATCGAGGCCGGGCAGGCAGTCACACAGCTCCTGTTCGTACTGCTCGGCAATGTATTCGATAATCCGGTGAACGAGATAAGCCGTGCCGCGCGCACTGAGCAGCACCCGATAGAGCGCGGCGTGTTCGGCTACGTAGCGAAAGGTCAGCAGCTCGACGCCGCGGTCTTCCCAAAAGGGCACGTCGCTCGGCGCGTGCTCCATGCGCGCCACCAGCTCGTCAAACTCCGTTTCCAGCGCGTCGACCAGCAGCGCCTCTTTGCTGTCGTAGTGCAGGTAGAAGGTGGCGCGGTTTAGGTCCGCGCGGTCGGCTACGTCCTGGATGGTAATGGTGTCGTAATCGTGGGCTAGCAGCAGATCGAGCAGCGCCTCGCCCAACGCTCGGCGCGTGCGGCGCACGCGCCGATCCAGCTTCTTTGGGGTGTCCATAAGGGGTTCCGGTTTTGGGCCAACAGCCGCAACGGTACCGGGCTATCGACGTAGAGCGCTGTCATACGGAAAATTATTGTAGCCCACAGATGATTCTTACTCAAACTGGGGGGTTGACAGCTAATCCAATCAGGAGTAGAATATAGACAAAATGTCTATTTATAAACAAAATGATGAATCTTGCTCTTTACTTTTGGCTTTTCAAACTAGGAGAACAGAATTATGGGCCATTCTACCCTGCCCAGCCCCAAGGGGCTGCCAATTTTTGGCAATATGTTTGACATTCAGGCAGATACGCTGAGCTATTATGTGCAGTCCATTCAGACACACGGCAATCTGGTGCGGCTACACGCGTTGGGCTCGACTTATGTGCTGGTTGCCGAACCGTCGGCCATTCAGGAAGTGCTCGTCAAGCGCGTACGGGATTTTCCCAAGGAGCAGGCCGACGTCGATCACCTCAAGCGCATTATCGGCGACGGCCTGGTAACGGCCAACGGCGAGGCCCACCACCAGCAGCGGCGGCTGGCTCAGCCCGCCTTTCACGCCCGCCGCATTGAAGCCTACGCCGACACCATGGTGCACTACACGCAGCTGATGTTGGACGACTGGCAGCCGGGCCAGCTGCGCGACGTTGCGGAGGAGATGGTCGAGCTGACAATGTTTATTGTCGTCAAAACGCTCTTTGACGTAGATCGCGGTGGACTGCTCGAACGGGCGCAGCAGATTGGCCACGCCGTGCACGATATGCAGCGGCTGGAGGAGAACGACTCGATCAAGTCGCTGCCGGCCTGGGTTCCCACCCGCTACAACCGCCAACTGCGCCAGTTGCGCAACCTGCTGGACGATACGATTTTCTCCATGATCGAAGAGCGCCGCGCTGAGCTGGTCGACGGCGAAGTCCAGGATCGCGGCGATTTGCTCTCAATGCTGCTGCTAGCCGAGGACGAAAGCGGCCAGCGCATGAGCGATCGCGAGCTGGTTGAGCAGTCGCTGACAATTTTCATGGCGGGCCACGAAACCACGGCCTACGCCCTGGCGTGGACATTCTACCTGCTCTCGCAGCACCCCGCCGTGCGCGACAAGCTACACGCCGAGCTGGAGCGCGTGCTCGCTGGCCGCACGCCAACGCTGGCCGACTTGTCGCAGCTTCCCTACTTGGAAAAGGTGCTCAAGGAGTCGATGCGGCTCTACCCGCCCGCGTGGCATCTCAACATCCGCATTGCGGCACGAGATACAACTTTGGGCGAGCACGAGATCGAACGCGGCACAAAAATTTTAGTTTCGCCGTGGACCGTCCACCGCAACCCGCGCCTCTGGCCCGATCCGGAACGCTTTGATCCCGAACGCTTTACGCCCGAACGCGAGGCCGCTCGCCACCGCTACGCCTATCTACCCTTTGGCGGCGGACCACGCATCTGCATCGGCAACGCCTTTGCCACCATGGAGGCACAGCTTATCTTGGCCACCGTGGCGCAGCGCTTTGCCCTCGATCTCGTGCCGGGCCAAATAGTGGAGCCCAACCCCCAAATCACCATTTCGCCCCGCCACGGGCTCAAAATGTCGCTGCTGCCGCGCGAAGCAGGCTCAGAATCCAAAATCGAGCGCGAATTAAAGCTGGCGTAAAGCGTTGAGATCTATGCTTGCACAAGAGAGAGGCCCCCGCGAATATTCGCGGGGGCCTCTCTCTTGTGCAAGCATACCTACTGACTATTTTTACCGCTTGTGATAAATTTTACAAAGTGATAAACTCTCCAAAGGTAGATGTGCTCGGCTTATCCTGTGCAATGTTTGTTTAGGCTTTGTTGTCAAGCGTTGAACACCGCTGGGGTAAAGTGGAAACGTGGTTCAAACAATTCGGCATTATCATGTTAGTTGATACCCATTGCCACCTAGATTTGGCTCAGTTTGATGGCGAACGTCCCCAGGTGTTGGCCCGCGCCCGCGCCGCCGACGTGCAAATTGTCGTCAATCCAGGGATCGACTTGATGCACAGTCGGCGGGCGATTGAACTCGCCGAGCGCTTTCCCAGCGTCTACGCCGCCGTGGGCGTACACCCCACCAGCAGCGGCGATTTTACGGAGACGATGGTCGAGCAGCTGCGCGACTTGGCACAACATCCGAAGGTGGTAGCGATTGGCGAGATTGGTCTGGACTACTACTGGGAAACCGTTGAGCCGACGCAGCAGAAAGTGGCCTTTCGCGCACAGCTTGCCCTGGCCGCATCGGTGGGTCTCCCAGTGATTATCCACTCGCGCAACGCCAAGCAGATGGAGGAGAGCCAGCCCAGCTGTGACGATGACGTGGCCGACATCTTAGGCGCATGGACGCAAAGCAACGCCTTTCGTCAGTCACCGCTGGCAAAGCGCGAGTTTGCTGGCGTGCTACACGCCTTTGGCGGCGATGTGGCGCTGGCAAAGGTGGCCTACAGCTGGAACTTTGTGTTGAGCCTCGGCGGTCCCGTCACCTTTAAAAACGCCAAGCGTCTTCAAGACACCGTGCCGCATCTGCGTTTGGATAGGCTAATGCTTGAGACGGACGCGCCCTATCTGACGCCGCATCCCCATCGCGGGGAGCGCAACGAGCCCGCCTACGTGGGCCTGGTTAGCCAACAGCTGGCTGCTCTGTATCAGCAGCCGGTTGCGGAAATTGCGCGCGCAACGACGCGTACTGCGCAACTATTTTTTCAAATCTCGTCCCCCAGCGGAGACGCGATCCCGGATTGAAGGAGATTCTCGTGTTGACGACCGCCCCCCCAATGAAGAAGGTGCGCGAACAACCGTTTACGATTCGGCTCACCCTTAACGTTGCACCCGACGCCCAGCGCCAGCTGTTGCCGACCGAGGTGCTGCCGCCCAGCCTGGTAACGAGCCTGGTGACGAGCTGCCTGCTCCAGCCCGAAACGGTGAGCATCGGCGAACTGCTGCGCCCGGTACAGGCCGATTTGCGGCGCGTGGAAGAGAAGATGTTGAGCATGCGCGCCTCGCTCTTCGCCCCGCTGGCCGAAGTCTTTATCGATCTCATCGGCAGCGGCGGCAAACGGCTGCGTCCGGCCCTGGCGCTGCTGACGGCCTCGGCCTATGCCAGCCGCCAGCAGCCGCTCGACCACGAGCGTGTGCTGGCGCTGGCCGCGGCGGTGGAAATGCTCCACACGGCCTCGCTCGTCCACGACGATGTCGTGGACGGGGCGCTGCTGCGGCGCGGCGCGCCCACGCTCAACGCCGAGTGGAGCCCCGGTTCGACGGTGCTAGCGGGCAACTATCTCTTTGGCCACGCAGCGGGCTTTGCTGCCGAAACCAACAACATGCGCGTCATCGACATCTTTAGCGACACGCTCAACATTATCGTCAACGGCGAGCTGGATCAGCTTTCGGCGCGCTTTGAGCTAGAGCAGAAAAAGTCCGGCTACTACCAGCGTATCTATGCCAAGACGGCCAGCCTTTTCTCCGCCGCCACGGAAGGCGCGGCGGTGCTGGTCGACGCTGGTGAGGAAGAGGTGCAGCGGCTCAAGAACTACGGCTACAACTTCGGCATGGCCTTTCAGATAGTGGATGACGTACTGGACTTTACCGGCAACGAAGACTCCTTGGGCAAGCCAGCCGGTGGTGACCTGCGCCAGGGTATGTTGACGCTGCCTTTCTTTTACTACCTGGAGCAACATCCACGGCCGGATGCCCTGCTGGACGAGATGCGCACCAAGCGAGCGCAGGCCGAGAGCGGCAACCCCGCGCCCTGGAACGCACTGGTCGATGGGCTGGTGCTCGACGTTCGCCGCAGCGACGCCATCGAATCTGCCCAGCAGGAGGCGTTCGATTTCCTCAAGCGCGCGCAAGAAAACGTTGCGCCGCTGCCGGACAGCGCCTGCAA
Source organism: Caldilineaceae bacterium (assembly GCA_965213535.1). Classification (GTDB taxonomy): domain Bacteria; phylum Chloroflexota; class Anaerolineae; order Caldilineales; family Caldilineaceae; genus JBCCFC01. Next base: position 6,082,420 of record OZ243888.1, on the reverse strand, counting down.
GAAGTCCTTAATTGGGCTCTGCATGTTCGTCGTGCAGCGAACCTATTAGGCTAATCCAAGAAAACAGGTATACCGCGAATGTGACTGTCGCTGCCCGCAATCAGTGAAGAATTAGCGGAATTGTCTGGGCAGTGACCGTCACATGGTACAGTTGATTTCCTGGAACGGCCTTGGAGTTCAACAATAGGCGATGGACGGTAACCGCTTGACTTAGCCGCTACAGCCCGCGCGGCAGCGCGGCTTCCAGATTGGTGGGGCGTTCGATCTCCACCTCATTGCTCTGCTCCGTCAGCCACGCCTGAAAGGCCTGCTGTCGCTCCTGCTGCAGCTGCCCCTCGTCCTTGGCGCGATCCTCATCGCGCTCCACTACCTCCATCAGGTGAACGCCAAAGTCGGTGACTACCGGTTCGCTGATCTCACCGGGCTCCAGCGAGAAGGCAGCTTCCTCAAACGGCGCAACCATCTGCCCCGCACCAAAGAAGCCCAAGTCGCCGCCCTGGGCGGCGCTGCCGGGATCGTCGCTGTACTCCGCGGCCAGGGTGGCAAAATCCGCCCCGTCCAGAAGCTGCTGCCGCAGCTCTGCGGCTAGCGCCATCGCTTCATCCAGCGTGTAGCTTGCTGGCTCCTCAACGGTAGGGGTAAGGCTGGCACTGTCCGTGAGGTTGGCACTGTCCGTGAGGTTGGCGCTGTCCGTGATGCCTGCCGCATTGGTAACCGCAGCCGTCGCCGTCGTCGATTCGCTCTCGGTAGCAACCGTCGCGTCGGTCAAGCTCTCTGTGCTGCTGACCGTCTCCGTTACGTCGGTCAGCGCATTGAGCGCCGCATCCGTCGCGCTGTCGTTGGCGCTGAGGGGCTGCGTCGCCGTAGCGACTTCGGCGTTGGTAACCGCCACGGCTTCGGTTGCGGCATCTGTGCCCGTGACAGCCTCACCATCGCTTAACACAACGTCAGCCGTCACCACGGCACTTTCCACCGTCTCCACCGTCTCCACCGTCTCCACCGTCTCCACCGTTTCCACCGTCGGTGTAACGCTGTCAACATCGGTGACGAGGACGGTGTCGGTCAGCAGCGCCGTGTCCGTTGTCGGCAGCGTTTGATCCACGCGCAGCAAAATGTGGCGCGCGTTGACCTGCGTTTCCGTCGTCGGAATGTCGGCTCCAATTTCGTCGACCATCTTCTCCTGGAGAATCTGGTAGCGCAGCACAGTGCGATAATTCGCAATCGTCATGCCAGCGATCCGGCCGATATTGTCCTCGAACTCCTCCAGTCCCGTGGTGTAGCTTACGGGCTCCAGCAGGGGCGGCGGCGCGGGCGGCTCCGCCGTGGGCAGCGGCTCAACCGTGGCCGTGATCGTCGAGCTGAGATCGATGGTTGGCGAGGGGGTGGGGGTAAAGAGCTCGGCGGTAGCGGTGGCGTCGATCCCGGCGGCGGCGGTGCTGGTCGCCTGCGCTTCGGTCACCGAACTCTGGCCCACGGCGATCTCCTCGCGCAGCCGCTCGTCGATCTCTTCATCGCTGGCGCTGATGCTGCGCCCGGCGGCAGCCTGCGCCACCACGCGCTCGTTGATCATCTGGTTGAGCACCGAAATACCCAGCGAGAGATCGTCGCTCAGCGTGTTCTGGATTTGGGTAATTTGGTTAGTGAAGAAGCCGCCCCCGCCAAATTGCTGCTCTAGGTTCGTCAACTGGACAAGCTGATTTTCAAGGCTGGCCTGCTCCAGCAGCGTGCGCTGGCGAAACTCGCGCACGGTGATCGTATCGTCGCCCACCTGGGCAAAGGCGCTGCGCGGCTCGAAGACAAATTCAGCGAGCGCGCCAATTAAAACCAGCAGCAGCACCGCACCGAAGATGAGGCCAAATACGCCGTAAAGCCGCTGGTTGCGCTGGCGATCGCGTGTGCGCTGGCGCACCTGCCTTCGAGTGGCCGGGCGCTGTTCGGGGCGCGGCTCCGGCTGTCGTCGTCGATTTCTTTGTGCCATAACAAATTTTCCAAGAAGTGATGGGTCGGGGAAAGAGAAACAGAAAGGCACAGACTGCGGAAAGGGTTACCCCGTTCGACGTTCTGTGCCTGGGTTCATGCGCGCTAATTCCGTTCGGCTCTGCTTAACGATTTTTTCGCGAGAGGCGATTGTGCTCGTTGGTGTAGGGTAGAAGCGAGAGCTCGCGCGCAAGCTTGACGGACTGCACCACGCGCCGCTGCATCTTGGCGCTGACGCCCGTGCGCCGCCGCGAGAGAATGCGCCCGTAGGTGTCCAGGAAGCGGACGAGCATGGGGATATTCTTGTAGTGAATATCCTCGATCTTGGCGTCGTAGATGCGGCGGTTGCGCGCCATGCGCTCCGGCAGTTCAAACATCGCCGGGCCGCTCGTGCGCTCCACCTGCACCGATTGGGAGTCGGAGGCAGCGTCGCTGGTTTCGCTGCTGCCAGTCTCGCTGCTGACAGTCTCGCTGCTGACAGTCTCGCTGCTGACAGTCTCGCTGCTGCTGGCATCCGCAGTTTGCACGCTTTCTACGTCATCCGCTTCCACCACCGCAGCAGATCCTGCTCCGGCGACAAAGGTGTTGCTGCCCTGAACCGTTTCGTCCTGCTCGGCGAATGAATCAACCATCGCCGTTTCAGCCTGTTCGCTTTCTGCGGGCGCAACGGTGTTTGCGTCGCTCGCTGGTGCGTCGCTCGGTTCTGCGTCGCTCGGTTCTGCGGTGATCGCCTCAAAGGGCGCGTCGTCGCTCGGCTCAAATTCACCCTCGCGCGGCTCGTCGACCGTCTCGCCCTGCTCGGCGAATTCCGTCTCCAACGCCTCTGCGCTCTGCACGCTGTCCACGGGGGCTTCCGGATTTTCGGCGGTCACGTCTGTGTTTTCTTCTGTATTCTCTACGGGGTTTGCTTGGTCTGACATGGTATTTTCCTCAAATTCGCTGGTTAGTCCGTCCGCATTACCTTGTAGCGCAGCACATCTTCATTAAAGCGCAGCAGCCGATCAATCATCGCTGGCCCTTCCGCATCGATCTCGAAGTTGTGCACCACGTAGTAGCCCTTCCAGTGATCGCGAATTTCGTAGGCCAGCGTGCGCTGCCCCCACAGCTCGGTGGAAACGCCCGTGCCGCTGTTGTCAAAGATCGCGTCCGTCACGCGCTGATTTAGCGCCTCAATTTCTCGCTCCGTCAGCTCCGGCTGAAGGATGTAGACCAACTCGTACTGCCGCCGGCCCTCTGCTTTCGCATCGGCCTGAATATCGGCCTGAACGTCGATTTGGACATCGGCCTGAACGTCGATTTGAGGATCGACCGTTGGTGCAACTGGTGTGCTCACGTGAATTCTCCTTTACGTGCTTTCTCTGGTGTGTCGCCCGCGGGGCTCTCCCACGAGCAGAAAGAGGCCGGGAACGCTGGACGCATCTCCCCGCCGCAAACGTCTATTCTACTACAACCCCCTTACCCCATCAAAAATCCGCCCCTCCATTCTTTATCAATCCCACCAGCCCCCACCGACAATTGACAATTCACCGTTCACCATTGACCATTCGCCGCTATGCACACCACTAAGCACATCTGGCTTCTCTCCCCCTACCACACGGGCAGCCACCGCGCCTGGGCCCGCGGCCTCGCCCGCCACAGCCGCCACGAGATCACGCTGCTGACAATGGCCGGGCGCTTTTGGAAGTGGCGGATGCAGGGCGGCGCGGTCGAGCTGGCCGCCCAGGCGCGCGACCTGCTTGCGCGCGCGCCCGCCCCCGACCTCGTCCTCGCCACGGACATGGTCAACCTGCCCGCCTGGCTGGCCCTGCTGCGCCGCGATTTGCCACCCGGCACGCCCACCGTGCTCTACATGCACGAAAATCAGCTCACCTACCCGCCGCGCCCCGGCGAAAAGCCGAACTACACCTACGCCACGCTCAACTGGCTCAGCCAGCTCGCTGCCGACGCCGTTGTCTTTAACAGCGACTATCACCGGCGAAGCTGGTTTGGCGCGCTGCCCAATCTGCTCAAGCACTTCCCGGATTACAATCACCTGGCTTTGGTGGATGCCGTTCGCAGCGCAAGCCACATCTTGCCCGTGGGGATCGACGCCGCCGCGCTGGCAACCGACGCGCGCGACGAACTCTCCACGGCCCAGGCCGGAGGAGAGGTGCCCCTGATCGTCTGGAACCAGCGCTGGGAGTACGACAAGCGCCCCGCGGATTTCTTCGCGCTGCTCTATAAGCTGCGCGAGGCGGGCGTAGCGTTTGAGCTGGCCGTGGCGGGGGAAAACTTTCGCAACGTGCCGGAGGAGTTTGAAGTGGCCCGGCGGGAGTTGGCCGAGCAGATTGTGCACTGGGGCTACGTCGACTCACGTGCCGAGTACATCGCCCTGCTGCAGCGCGCGTCGCTGGTGGTGAGCACAGCGGCCCACGAATTTTTTGGCATCAGCGTGCTGGAGGCGGTCGCCGCGGGCGCGTTCCCGTTGCTGCCCAATCGCCTCAGCTACCCGGAGCTGATTCCGCCCGCCCTCCATCCCGCCTGCCTCTACGCGGACGAGACCGACCTGCGCCGGAAAGCCGTGCAGCGGCTCCGGTCGCCGCGCCCCGCGCCCCCGTCGCTGCGGCAGCACGTGGTCGAACGCTATGATTGGATTGCTGTGGCGGGGGCATATGACCAGTTTTTTGAGGCTGTTCCAAGAAAATAAATACCCCATCGGTGAGGCGAAGTGACTGTCATGGCCCTCCGCCAGAACGGGTTGCCAGCAAGATAAGGGGCGTGACTGTCACATCTGACGGGATAATTTAATTCTTGGGATGGCCTGAGAAAATCTAAGCGCTGCCTAATCTCCGGGTTGAACGGGAATCGCCGTCATTTTAAGAACGAGGCGCAACGCCTCGTTGACCGCTTCGGCTGTGGGGAAATACGGCTGAACGGCTGCGTCCAGCATGACCGATCCGTCCTCCGGCGTGAAGTGCTGAATTGTATAGCTGCCATCTTCTTCGTGAATCGTGACGGTATGCCCCTGCTGGTAGCTTCGGTAATGCTTGCCGCGCACGCCACTGCTGAAATCGTACTCAGGCTGCATGTCGTCGTTGTTGAATTGGCTCCGCTCGCCGATTGTATCCATATTCTCCCCCCTCTTGACGTGTAGCTTTCCGGGCGCTCATTAAGCGGGTATTGCTACTTACCCTTCGTTTTCTACCCCTTGCGCAACCTGCAAAATCGCCACCGCCTCCGCCTGCGGCCCCCGCTCGCTTTCGACCACGGCAAACTCCACCAAATCTCCCTCCAGCAGGCGACGACGACCCGCCGCAGGACCTGCCTCCGCGCGCTGCACCTGCGAGCCGTGGACGAAAATTTCGTCGCCATCTCCGCGCGTGATAAAGCCGTAGCGGCGGCGCGCGTTGAACCACCTGACCAGCCCCCGCTCGCGCGTCGCGCCCGGCAGCAGGCGTCGACAGCCAGCACAGCGCGCCGGTCGCTCCACCGACGGGGCCTGCTCCTCGCGCGGCCACAGAAATTCGACGCCGCAGCGCGCGCAATGCAGCGTGCGGTCGGCGCGCGGCGGGCCGGGCGGTGGGCCGGGCGGGGTGGCTCGTGAACGTGCCGATTGTTGATGTACCGATTGTTGTGGTGCGGAAGTGGAACTTGACATTCTATGTGCCTACTGATAGGATACGCGTCACTCGCATTGTAGAGCGTAGCGGCACAGAAAATCAACTTGTGATAAAGCTGTTGCCGCACCTGTTCAAGATACAAGCGCAGTGCACAAGCGGGGCGACGTAGCCAAGTGGTAAGGCAGGGGTCTGCAAAACCCCGATCGCCGGTTCGAATCCGGCCGTCGCCTTCTCTCTCCCTTCAGCAACAGCGACCCTTTTCGGCAATCCGCCGAGAAATACTTGACCAAACAGAATACGCGTGCCGGGTGCGTAACCTTCGCGACCACTTTGTCGTCTTGGTCTTTGTACCCACCTACCGCCCCACAGCGATAGTCGGTTCTGATGCTTCAGTCCGGCGGCTTGCCATTTCTAACACACCAACGTCTACTTTATCCTACTTGATTGGCTCTTGAGAATTGGGGTTTCGATGCACCACCACCTTCAACGGCACGGCCCCGCTCTACGTCGTTTGGCACTTTTTTTGCTGGGCCTCCTGCTGCTCGTCGCCTGCCGCTCCAGCAACCTAACCGGCCCCAAACCAGACGGCGTCAACACGCTGACCGCCGTGGAAAGCTATCTGCGCGAATTCCAGCCAGGTCCCCTGCCGCGCGTCTTCCAAACCACCTACCTCTACGACCGCAACGGCACGCCGCTCACCGAACTCGTCGGCGAGGGCCGCCGCACGTGGATTGAACTGGGCGCCGTCTCGCCCCACCTGCTGGATGCCACCATTGCCACGGAAGACCACACTTTTTACAACAACAGCGGCATCGACGCCTCGCGCGTGGCCGCCGCCGCCTGGCGCAATATGCGGCAGCGTCAAGTCACCTCCGGCGCGAGCACGATCACGATGCAGCTGGCGCGCAACCTCTTCCTCGGCCCCGATCAGCGCTACGACCAGACGATGGACCGCAAGATGCTTGAAGCGGGCATCGCCCAGGAGCTAACGCTGCTTTACGACAAGGACGAGCTGCTTGAGATGTACCTCAACCTGCTCAACTATGGCCACCGCGCCTACGGGCCGGAAGCGGCGGCGCAAACCTATTTCAACAAAAGCGCCGCCGAGCTGAGCCTGGCCGAGGCCTCGCTGCTGGCGGGCCTGCCCCAGCAGCCCGCCTACCTCGACCCCTACCGCAACCTTGAGGGAGCCAAGCAGCGCCAGCGCATCGTGCTCGATTTGATGGTGCGCCACGGCTTTATCAGCCAAGCCGAAGCCGACGCCGTCTTTGCCCAGCCGCTCGTGCTGGCGGGCGAGCCACGTCGCCCGCGCAACCCCGCGCCCCACTTCACCGAACAGACCGTGCGCGCGCTCAACGCCCGCTTTGGCGAAGGCTACGTCGAACGCTCCGGCCTGCATCTCTACACTTCGCTCGATCTGCCCATGCAGCAGATGGCCGAAGAAATTCTGCGTGACCAAGTCGCCACGCTGGGGCCACGCCTGGGCATGAGCAACGCCGCTTTGGTTGCCATGCAGCCGGGCACGGCGCAGGTGATGGTGATGGTCGGCGGGCTGGACTACAGCGATCCAGAGGACGGCCAGGTCAATGTGGCGGTGATGCCGCGACAGCCCGGCAGCGCCATCAAGCCCGTGCTCTATGCCCTGGCGCTGGATGCGGGCCAGATCAGCCCGGCCACGGTGCTGTGGGACACGCCCATCGAATATCGGCTGGGCGACAGCCGCGTCTATGAACCACGCAACTACGACAACCGCTTCCACGGCTTGGTGACCACGCGCACGGCGCTGGCCAACAGCTACAATATCCCCGCCGTCAAGGTGCTCGACGGCCTGGGCGTGGAGACGCTGGTCGAGGGCGCGGCGCGACTCGGCATCCGCACCTGGGGGCGCAGCGGCGTCAGCTACGGCCTGAGCCTGGCGCTGGGCGCGGGCGAAGTCCGCCTGCTCGACCTCACCACGGCTTACCAGGTGATGGCGAACGGCGGGCAATTTTTAGAGCCGAACTACGTTTACCAGCTATCCGACAGCTACGGCAACCGCGTGGAAATGTCCGATCTGTACGAGCGCGATTCGCTGGCGGCGCAGGCGGGCCTGCCCGTGCCACCCGGCCTGGTGCAGCCGGTGCAGCGGCTCTCCAGCGCCACGGCTTTTCAGATGACGGACATGCTCAGCGATGAGCGCGCGCGCCAGCCCTCGTTCGGCGTCAACAACCAGCTGGAGCTGGCCGTGCCCGCCGCGGCCAAAACCGGCACGACCAACGACTGGCGCGACAACTGGACCGTCGGCTATACGCGCTATCTCGTGGCTGGCGTGTGGACGGGCAACAACAGCGGCGCACCGCTGCGCGAAAGCCCCGGCTCGCGCGGGGCCGCCCCCATGTGGAACGCCTTCATGGATGCCGTGCTCGCCGATCCCGCCATGTTGAACAAGCTGGGTGCGCCCGCCTTGCCCGCTAGCGGTGGCGACCCCGCCGCCTGGGCCTTTGCCCCGCCGGAGAGCGTGCGCCTGCTGGATGCGTGCCCGCCGCAAACGAGCTGCCGCAGCGGCGGCGGCGAATACTTTAGCGAGGCCTGGCTCAACGTGCGCCGGTCGCCCTTGGCGGATACGGTGGAGAGGGACGAGACGGTCTACGTCCACCCCTACAGCGGTGTTCCGCTCTACTGCGCCAGCGCCAGCGGCAGCGCGCGCGCGATCCTGCGGCTGGCTCCCGCTCCAAGCATCCTGGCGGCCAAACGGGGCCTGGCCCCCATCAGCGCGAGCACGGGCGTGGGGCGTGCGGCCAACACGCTCTCCTCGCTGGCTGCGCCGCCGCGCGCGCCGAGTCCAGACGCCGAAATCATCATGTTCTACCCAGACGCCGAGCTCAAGCGCTTCCGCGACGTGGCGTGGACGCTGCGGCGCGGCATTCCGCTGAGCGTGGGCGAGTGCGGCGACTTGAGCTTTTACGAGGTGCGGGCCGGTGACCACTGGGCGCGCATCGCCGACCGCTTTGACGTGAACACCGGCGATTTGCAGGCCGTCAACGCCCACGTGCTGCGCAGCGGGGGCGTGCTGCGCGTGGGGGATCGGCTGCTCGTGCCCACGGGGCTGCCCCTCGTTATCGAGCCGGACGCACAGCGCTACATCGTGCAGCCCGGCGATTCGTGGTATCTGATTGCCGAAAAGTTTGATGTCGACCTGCGACTGCTGCAGGCCGCCAACCCCAGCGCCGTGCGAATTTACCAGCTGCTCAAGCCCGGCGACGAACTCTTTATCCCCGGCCTCAACAGCTTCCGCAGCGAACCGTAAACTTTCCGCTCAAACCTTCTCCACCACCAGCAGGTGGCTCAGCCCAAACGCCGTCAGCGGCGAGCCCTCCAGCGCATACGTCGCGCGGCGCAACGCGCCGCCCAGAAGCGGTCGCCGAGCGGCGAGATTGTCGTAGCCGGGGAAGATTTGCGTGTGGTGAAGGATGCGTACGGGCTGGCCGATCAACAGATCGCGCAGGCCGCGTGCCGTGTAGACGCGCACGTGCGGCGCAAGCCGGTTGCGCAACGCGTTGGGCAGGTAGTTGATCAGCGGCGTGTTGCCAAAGCGGTAGCGTCCGCGCCAGTAGTGGCCGTGTGTCTCAAAAGGCCAAAGCCGGTTGGGCACAAAGACAATGGCGCGCCCGCCCGGCCGCAGCACGCGCACCATTTCGGCCACCGCCCGGCGGTCGTCCTGCACGTGCTCCAGCACTTCGTGGCTGAGGACGAGATCAAAGGAGCCATCGGCGTAGGGAAGCTGCTCGCCGCGCGCCAGCTGCAGCAGGGCGCCTGGCGTATTTTGCGCCGCCAGCTCCAGATGCTCGCCTTCGATGTCCATCCCCACCATCCGCGTCGCACGGGGCGAGAGCGCGCGCACGTAGAGGCCAACGCCGCAGCCGTCCACCAGCACGTCGCCCAGCATCGGCTCGTTCGCGCTCCCCGCATCGGCAGTCGCTGCGTCCGTCTGCCCCCAGCGCAAAATCATCGCCAGCCGCCGGTTCTGCCCCGCGCGCCAAACAAGCGACGGAACGCCGCGCACGGCCGCGCGGTCGCCGTGAAGATCGGTGAGAGTGGAAGACATGCTGTGCTCCTCAAATAAAATGCTAGAATCAGCAGACCGCCACCGCGGAACGAGCCGCCCCTGGTTGAGTGCTCCCTGGGCTTGGGCGGACGGGGCGCGGGCGGACGAGCCCAGCCGGTCTTCTGGCTGCGGCTGTTGATTATTTACAGTATATCAAATCTTCACAAATCTCCACACAGAGACGCCATGCTTTCGCTTGATACCATTCATCCCTACACCGCTTGGCGGCTGGGCTGCGCGCTTGATGCCGTTACGCAGCCCGGCACAACGATCGTGCCAGCGCTGCCACCGCCGGACGAAAATCTGCTGCGCACCACCGTGCTGCGTCGACCCGATCACATCAGCGTGACGACCGTTGGCAACGCGGCCATCGTGCGCGTCAACGCCGAGCCAGCGGCAGCGGTGCAGCACGCCATAGCTCAGCTGCCGACGACGCGTGCCGCAAGCCGCGAAGATTTGCTGAAGCTGACTGGCCTAACGGTTGAGGCGGATGAGGCGGGTGCAGAGCCATACTACTATCTCGACCCGGCACAATTTCAGCCACACCACGCATCGCACGCCGATCGCATTCGCCAGCTGACGGCGGATGATGGCGCGCTGATGAACGGCCTCTATGCGGGCATCGACGAGGGAATGCGCTGGTTTGTGGAGCTGGCGCACCCCGTCGTCTTTGGCTACGTGCTGGATGGCGAGCTGGTGGCTGCGGCCAGCCATTTTTTGTTTGCGGAGCACCAAATCGCCGCGGCGGGGGTGATGGTGCATCGGGATTTTCGGCGGCGCGGGCTGGCGCTGGCAGTTTCGTCGGCGGCAGCGGCGTGGGCCATCGAGCGTGGGTGGACGGTCGAGTGGAGCACCTGGATCGGCAATCCCGCGTCGATGGGGCTGGCGCGCAAAATGGGCTTTGTTCAGTACGCCTTGGAACAGGAATTTGTCATCCGGTTCAAGGAGCCGCGCTAAAAACCGTCAATTGGGTCAAGCCACCTAAAAATGATCAACGAAAGACGCGAAGAGCACGAAGAAAAGAGTATTGCCCTCTGCCTTCGTGCTCTTCGTGCCCTTCGTGGATTATCTTGTTTTAAGTTTCTCCTCTGAACAAGCTCGACACAAATAGGACAGATTTCCACGACTCTCCCGCTCCGCGCGTGGTAGAATCGAGCCGACCGTTCGCCATTTCAGCGGTGGCGGCGGGCGTTCCCCCGCGTGCTCAGGTTGCGTACCGCATCAACTTTAGGAGAATTATGGATCTCGGCATCAAAGGCAAAGTAGCGCTCATCACGGGCGGCGATTCCGGCATTGGCCGCGAGACGGCGAAAATTTTGGCGGGCGAAGGCGTAAAGATCGCGCTGCTCGATAAAACAACAGACGATTTGAAAGAGACGGCGGAAGAAATCGGCCAGATCGGCGAAGTCATCTCCGTCTCGGCGGATTTGACCAAGCTGGACGAAGTCCACTCCGCCCGCGACCAGATCGTCGACCGCTACGGCACGGTCGACATCATCGTCAACGCCGCGGGCATCACCGGCGCGACGGGCGATTTCCTGGAGATCACCGACGATGAATGGATGCAGGCCATCCAGGTCGACCTGATGGCGGCGGTGCGCGTGGCGCGCGTCTTTATCCCGGTGATGCAGAAGTCGGGCTGGGGCCGCATCGTCTTTATCACCTCCGAGGACGCCGTGCAGCCCTACGTGGACGAGATGCCCTACTGCGCGGCCAAGGCGGGGCTGCTCAATTTCACAAAGAATCTCTCCAAGCAGTACGCCAAGGACGGCATCCTCGTCAACTCCGTCTCGCCCGCCTACATCGAAACGCCGATGACGGACGCCATGATGGAAAAGCGCGCCGACGAAAACGACACCAGCTTTGATGAAGCAGTGAAGTCGTTCCTCAAAGAGGAGCGCCCCCACCTCGTCCTAGAGCGGCGCGGCAAGCCCGAAGAGGTCGCCGCCGTAATCAGCTTCCTCTGCTCGGATTTAGCCAGCTTTGTCGTTGGCTCCAACTACCGCGTCGACGGCGGCTCCGTCGCGGGGATCAGCCTGTAAGCCAGTAAAAGTGACCGTCACGGTCCGCTCAATCGCGACATTCCCCTTCCCCTGTGGGCCGCGATTGTCACTTTTCTCGACCGATGTCGAGCGCACGGGGAGAAATGACGATCACGGCCCAAACGCAACTGTACAGGTTAACTGGGTTGGGGCCGCGACGGTCGCTTCGGCTCTCTTGCCACGCACGTAACCGTCCCCCGGTCACTCTCACTTTGTCACACCCCTAACAGTCAAATCGACCCCGCTTGCGCTACACTGCCCAGAGATTGTGCAATTTTTCTCAAACGGGTGGCAATATGGCAATTCAGGTTGACGAAGAGCGAGCGATTGGTGGCAATGGCGCGGCGAGCCATGCCGACGTGGTCAGCGCATATAGTGCAGCGACGAGACCGTCGCTGATTCAGCTGCAAGGGCTCAGCAAAACGTACCGCGAGGCGGGCCAGGATCGCGTCGTGCTTGATGAGCTCAACCGCGAGTTCCACGAGGGCGAGTTCGTTTGCCTGCTTGGCAAATCGGGCAGCGGCAAATCGACGCTGCTCAACCTCATCTCCGGCATCGACGCGCCCACCGCCGGCAGCGTCCTCATCCGCGAGGGGGATCAGTTCGTTAACATCACCGGCTTGGGCGAGCACAAGCGCACCCTCTTCCGCCGCCGCCACATTGGCATCGTCTTCCAATTCTTCAACCTGATCCCCACGCTGACCGTGCTCGAAAACGTCGCGCTGCCGCTGGAGCTGGCGGGCGCGACCGAGATTCGACCGCGTGCCCAATTGCTGCTGGATCGCGTCGGCCTGGGCGATCGACTGGATACCTATCCGGATCGGCTCAGCGGCGGCGAGCAGCAGCGCGTGGCGATTGCGCGCGCCCTCTCGCACGACCCCCTGTTGATCCTGGCCGACGAGCCCACCGGCAACCTCGATGAAGAGACCGGCGACACCGTGCTCGACCTGCTGCTCGAGCTCACGCGCGGTGCGGGCAAGACGCTCGTCATGGCGACGCACGCGCCCGAAGTCGCCGCGCAGGCGGATCGCGTGCTGCACCTGGTACAGGGAAAGTTGACGCGCGAGCGGGTCAAGTAACAAGCGTTGCTGCTCGTTCCCACGCTCCTGCGTGGGAATGCCCCACGGGACGCTCCTGCGTCCCACTTTAGCCGATGAAGAGACACCGGGAACGCCACATGTCTTTGAATTTTGCCAGCATTTGCACGCAGAGCGTGGGAACGAGTATTTGAGAATTATGAACCGCTCCATCTTCCGTCTCGCCTGGCGACACACGCGCCGCCGCCCGCTGCAAAGCCTCTTCTTTGTTGTCGGCGTCGCCATTGGCGTGGCGATGATCATCGCCATCGATCTGGCCAACGGCTCGGCGTCGCGCGCCTTTGCGCTGGGCACGGAGAGCGTGGCCGGGCGGGCGACACACCAAATTGTCGGCGGGCCAAGCGGCTTGGATGAAACCGTTTATACCGATTTGCGGCGCGAGCTGGGCTTTCGCGACAGCGCGCCCGTCGTTGAGGGCTACGTTACGGCGGTCGAGCTGGATGCGCAGCCCATGCGTCTGCTCGGCATCGACCCCTTTGCCGAAGCCCCCTTCCGCTCCTACCTCGGCACCAACCCCACCAGCCCGCTCAACCCCAGCGCCAGCTTCCTCGCCGACCTGATGACGCGACCCAGCTCGACGCTCCTGAGTACCGAAGTCGCCGAGCAATATGGCTTCGCGACCGGCGACGAGCTGACCATCCGCATCGGCAGCGACATTGCCCAGCTCGAAATTGTCGGTCTGCTCCAGCCCTCCGATGATTTGAGCCAGCGCGCCCTCAGCGGCCTGCTCATCGTCGACATCGCGACCGCACAGGAGGTGCTTGGCCGCGTGGGCGTGCTCAATCGCGTTGACCTGATCCTACCGGAAAATGATGAAGCCGCTGCCTCGGTCGTCGCCCGCATCGAGTCGATCCTCCCCGAAAATGCCCGCGTCGAGCGCTCGTCCGCCCGCAGCGGCACGGTCGATTCGATGACGGAAGCCTTTGGCCTCAACCTCACGGCGCTGAGCCTGCTCGCGCTCGTGGTGGGCATGTTTCTCATTTACAACACCGTTACCTTTAGCGTGATCCAGCGGCGACCGGTGCTGGGCAGCCTGCGCGCGCTGGGCATGACGCGCCGCGAAATTTTTAGCATGATTCTGCTCGAAGCGGGCATCCTGGGCGCGCTTGGCACGGCGCTTGGTTTGGGGCTGGGCATCCTGCTCGGTCGCGGCGCCGTGCAGGCCGTGACGCAGACGGTCAACGACTTATTCTTTGTCGTCGCCGTGCGTGATACGGGTATTCCAACCTTCACGCTCGTTAAGGGTGCGGCAATCGGCATCAGCGCGGCCCTGCTGGCCGCCGTAATTCCCGCCATCGAAGCGACCGGCGTCGCGCCTGCCGGTGCTTTCCGACGCAGCCACATCGAAGACCGCGCTCGCCAGCTTCTGCCCTGGCTCACCGGGGCAGGCGCGCTGCTGGCGGCCGTGGGCGCACTGATTATGCTGCCCGAATGGCCCCTGTCCGTTGCCTTTACCGGGCTGTTTGGCATCGTGATCGGCGCGGCGCTGATGACGCCCGCCGTGACGCTGGGGCTGATGCGGCTGGCCGAAGCGGTGGCCAAACGCGGCGGCGTCATCGAGCGGATGGCGCCGCGTACGGTGGTGCGCTCGCTCAGCCGCACCACCGTGGCCGTGGCCGCGCTGATGGTCGCCGTCAGCGTGATCATCGGCGTCGGCATCATGGTCGGCAGCTTCCGGCAGACGGTTGTGCTCTGGCTGGACGATGTGCTCCAGGCCGATATTTTTGTCACACCGCCGACACAGGGCGCGAACACCGTTGCTTCGCGCATTGATAGCGAGGTTGTGGAGACGCTGGCTAATTTTGACGGCGTTGCCCGCTATGCCACCACGCGCGGTGCAGGCGTAGCGGCCTTTGTCGACGGCGAAGAAGAGTCGCCCGCCACGGTAAATTTCGTCTCGTTTAGCGAAGATTTGGCGGGTGCAGATCGGCGCTACCGGGTGGCGATTGGCGATTGGGAGCAGACGTGGCAGGCCGTGCTCAACGGCGGCGTTGTGATCAACGAGCCGATGGCGAACCGCACGGGCCTCGGCATTGGCGATCAACTGCCGGTGCAGACCGACCGCGGTCTGCGCAACTTTGAGATCGTCGGCGTCAGCATTGATTTTAATGTGAACATGACGGCCTTTACCGCCGCCGGCGTGTTTGAAGAATTTTTTGACGACAGCGATCCCTCGGCGGTGGCGATTTTTGTCAAACCGGGCGTGAGCGTGGACGAGACGGTCGACGCCATGCGTGCGGAATTTGCTGGCGAGCAGGAGCTGCTGATCAGCTCCAACCGCGGCCTGCGCACCAACGCCATCGCGATCTTTGACCGCACCTTTGCCATCACCGTCGCGCTCCAGCTGCTGGCGACCATCGTCGCCTTTATCGGCATTCTCAGCACGCTGATGAGCCTCCAGCTGGAGCGGATGCGCGAGATCGGCGTCCTGCGCGCCAACGGCATGACGCGCCGCCAGTTGTGGCGGCTCTCGCTGCTGGAAACGGGGCTGATTGGGTCGGCAGCGGGGCTGATCGCGCTGCCCGTCGGCTTTGTGCTGGCGCTGGTGCTGATCTACATCATCAACCTGCGTTCGTTTGGCTGGACGCTGGAGATGCAGCTGCTGCCGGGGGAATTTGTGCAGGCTTTCCTGGTTGCGCTGGTGGCGGCGCTGCTGGCAGGGATTTATCCGGCGTGGCGCATGGGGCAGGTGCAGCCCGCGGAGGCGGTGCGGGCGGAGTGAGGTTGAGCTATTGCTTCTTGCTTACTGATCCCCCCTCTTGGCGCCACACCTCAATCCACTCCCGGGCCGTTTCGTAGCCGATCTGCGAGATCGCGTCGTACTCGCCAAAGTCGAGCGCGCCAAAGCGGCCGACGTTGGGCTGAATTAGGAGATCGACCAGTGCGTGCAGTTCGCGCCCGCGGTAGCGGCTGTGCGTCTCCGTTGAGCGCATAAGCGTGTTAAAGATCGAGGGCACGCGCTGGCGCTGCATCAGGGGATTGAGCCGGCTCCAGAGCACGCGCCAGCCGGAAATGCTCGCGCCAAAGTCGTAACCCTTGTTGCGCCCGCCCGCGTGGTTAACCACATCCACGCCAATCAGCGTGCCCTCGCCGATGATATCGCGCATGATGTCGGCGGGAAAGTTGTTAAAGATCGCGCCGTCGACCAATACGTCGCCTTCGTGGGCGACGGGCGCAAAGATGCCGGGAATGGCAATGCTGGCGCGGATGGCTCGCCACAGTGGGCCCGTTCGGTGGACAAGCGGCTCGCCCCGGCTCAGGTTGCTGGAAACGCAGAAGTAGGGCGTCCACAAATCCTCAATTTGCGTATCGCCAAATAGATCGCGCAGCATGTTGGTGATTTTGGCGCCCGCGGCCAGCGAGGCAATGGGCAGCGTGTAGTCCAGCAGCGCGCGCGGCGAGGCAAAGAGCTGGATCGCCCCCGCCAGCCGCTCGCGTGACCAGCCGCTGGCGAGGATGCCCGCCGCCAACCCACCCATGCTCGTGCCGCCCAGCACGTCGCGGGGGATGTCTGCATCCTCCAGCGCCCACGCCGCGCCGCCAAAGGCGTAGCCGCGCGCCCCACCCGAACTGAGCACTACCCCCACCGAGCGCCCGGCCAACGCCCGCGCCAGCCGTTGCACATCGCTCTCTCGCTCCAGACGCACGTGGTGGTGGGCGTGCAGCGTGCGCGGCGAGAGCCAGCGCAGCGTGCCCTGCGGCTGCGCCGTTGCCGCCGGATGCAGCCGCACGAGCTCGGTTTGCAGCGGTAGCGCGCGCTGTGTCAGGGCAATCTCCGTGGCGCCCGGCTCCGGATCGCCATCTGCGTTGGCGACGAGCACCACGCGGTCCGCCTGCCGCACGCAGCGCTGCGTCCACGGCGACCACCCCGCCTCGGCTTGATACAGGACAAACTGATGAGCCATTTCCTGATCGCCCAGCCAACCGCTAAGATCCCCGCTTGGCTCGCGCTTGGCTGGGCCGGAATCCTGGCTAAAGCGCGCGTCGACCTGATTGCGCGTGAGAGCGAGCGTTGAGCCGTGTTCGGCAAGGGCCTGCGATAGCCGCTGCGTAAAGTCCGCCAGCGGCACATCTGCACTCAGCGGCAGCAGCGCAAAGGTGGTCGCCGTGGATTTGGCCACGCGTGCCACCTGAGCCCCGCGCGTGGCCCGGCCCGCAATCGTGCGCATCAGCTGCATCATCGCCTGGGGGTGCTGCTGGATGATCTGCTCAAGCTGCGCTCGCGTCAGCTTAACAAGCGCGCTGTCGCGGATGGCCGAGACGCTGGCCGAGCGCCCTTCGCCCGTCAACAGCGCCAGCTCGCCGACCGTCTCGCCGCGTCCCATCTCGCCTGCCAAGCGCAGATTATCACCCGCGTCGCGCGCCTCGAAGCGCAGCCGCCCGCGCACGATGATGTACATCGCGTCGGCGGCGTCGCCCTGCCGAAAGAGCATGTCGCCGCTGGTCAAGTGCAGCCACGCCAGCGAAGAAACGAGATCGTCAAGCGCGGCGGAGCCGAGGTCGCCATAGGTTTGGATTAGGACGCGAGAGAGCTGCTCTTGGGCAGTCGGGCTGGACGGGCCGCTCGTGGCTTGCTCAGCGGGCCGCGCGTCGGCCTGCGGGCTAGGCAGCGCGTTGAGGGGCGCGTTGAGGGGCGCGTTGGGGGGCGGGGGGTTGCTCATGTGTTTGCTCGGATATTGGCTATAAAAATAGTGGGGCGCACGACGTTGTTCACTAGCGTGGCTGCCCCATTGTAACCCACACCACGCCATTTACGCCACTGCGGAAGAGGAATTTGTTGGGAACGCGACCGCAAAACGAAGCGGCGGCACATCAGAGAAAGCTTGGGGCCCTGCTGACCATCGTTTGTAAGCCGGGCACGTGAACGGGTGGCGGCGGCATGATAAAGTACAGTGCGATTTGAACAGTATGCAATTTGTCCGTCGAGCCAAATGGGCGTGCCGGTAGCCACCAAGTGCTCGACTTTACATGACGTGGGAACGTTCCCAATCCCTCTTTAGATGAAACAGCTAACACTTCAAATTCTTCTCCTCGCGCTCGCTGTTGTGCTCTGGCCCGCGGCTGTTCTGGCCCACGGCGGCGGCACGGCCCGTCTAACCAATATCGAAGCGGGGCCCTATCGGCTCTACGTCTGGTCATCGCCAGCGACGCCGCGCGTGGGGGAGATGCACTTGACCGTTGGCGTAACCGACGGGGCGGAAAGGGCAGCGGCGGCCAACGTTGTGGTAACGCTGACCTCGGACATCGCCGACGCCGCTGTTGTGAGTACGGCGACGCGCGGCAACAGCGCCGCCGACGTCTACTACGAGGCCGATGTTGACGTACCGGTGGCGGGCACGTGGCAGATCAACGTGCGGGCCGAGGGAGCAGCGGGCACGGGCGAAGCGAGCTATCGGCAGCAGGTGCTGCCCGCTCGCCGCGTTAACTGGTGGCTGGTGGGGGGCGCTGCGGTGGTGCTGCTGCTTGTCGTTGGGTTGGGCCGGGTTACCGGTCAACGCGAAACGCCGGCAGCGGTGGGTGAGGCAGCCTGAGCGGGGAAGGAAAGAATTGGTTTTGGGCAAGGGGAGAGCGCGGGCCATCTGGCCCGCGCTCCCCCCTTGCCGATTTATACGGGTTCAGAAACGCTGGTAACTCCAATACTGTTCAAATAAGCGTTGGTTGGTCAACGGCGACAGGCGAGCAATGAATTGCCCGCCTGACTGGCCAAACGCGCTGAAGCGCGTTGCAGGGGCCGCCCCCAGTGCGCTTCAGCGCACTTCGCGGGATAGGCGATGAATGAATTCATCGCCGGTGGTGGCAAACGGCTCAACTGCGCTTATTTGAATGATATTGCTGGTAACTCAACTCTGTGAACAAGGCAACATACATCTTTCGTAAAAAGTATTACAATGACACGGAATGCGAAATCCCCTGGTCTGCAACCGTTGCCATCAACACAATCCCCGCAGGCCACAAAATCACACAATTAAGCAACAAACATAAAACCAAAGGAGACCCCATGGCAAAACGAATCACTGCTTTGTCGCTCGTACTGGCTCTGCTGCTGACGGCCCTCGTGCTGGCCGTGCCGCAGATGACGCTGGCCGCGCCCGCCGGACCCAGCAACATCGCCCAGGACGACGATCCCATCACCGACACCGAGGAGTTGACGGATACGATGGAGATGACGGAGACCCAGGAGCCGACCGACACCGATGATATGACGGATACGGACGACATGACCGATACCATGGAGGTGACGGACATGGAGGAGATGACCGATACCGACGACATGACTGATACCGACGACATGACCGATACCGGTGAGATGACTGACACCGACGACATGACGGACATGGAAGAGATGACCGACACCGACATGATGACGGATACCGACGATATGACCGACTCCATGGAGATGACGGATACGGACGACATGGACGATGAGGACATGGACGACGAAGACGAAGATATGTCCGACGAGGAGATGGACGACGAGGACATGGACTCGGACGAGATGGATGACGAGATGGACGACATGGCCGAGATGATGGACAACGGCCTCGTCGTGATTGAAAGCGCCAACAGCTTTGACGACACCGTCGCCGCGCTGCAGACGGCATTGGAAGATGCAGGGCTGCTGATCGCCGCCGTGATCGACCACAGCGCCAATGCCACCACGGCTGGCCTCGAACTGCCGCCCACGACGGTGATTCTGACCGGCAACCCAGCGCTTGGCACCGAGCTGATGCAGTCGCAGCGCACCGTCGCCATTGACCTGCCGCAGAAATTCCTGGTCTACGAGAATGACGAGGGCGTCTTCGTCGCCTACAACTCGGCGGAGTATCTGCGGGGGCGCCACAACATCGAGGGCGAAATGCAGACGCTGGAGCAGATTGCCGGCGCGCTGCGCAACTTTGCCGACGCCGCCACCGCCGAAATTCCCGGCGTGCAGGCCGGTGACGTGAACGTCTACGAGGTGACCGTTACCAACCTGATGCTGGCTGGCCAGCCCCTTTCGCCGCCCGTGGCCACCACCCACTCCGCGGACGTAGTCATGTTCCGCCTGGGCGAGACGGCAAGCGATGCCCTCAACGCAATTGCCCAATCCGGCGACCCCATGCCGATGGCTGAACTGCTGGCGAGCCTGGAGACGGGCATTACCGATGTGGTCAACGTGGGTCGCCCGCTGACGCCCGCCGATACTGCCGTTGAGGTAGACGGCAACGAAATCACCGACAGCGCGACCTTTACGATTACCGCCGCGCCCGGCGATTTCCTTTCGCTGGCAACCATGCTGATCTGCACCAACGATGGCTTTGCCGGTCTCGATTCGGCGGAGCTGCCCGCCGAGGGCGCGGTGACCTTTGAGCTGAACGCCTACGATTCGGGCGTTGAAGAGAATACGGAGCTGAGCGAAGACATCGTCGACCCCTGCTCCGTGCTCGGCCCGGTTACGCTGGACGGTGACCCCAACGGCAACGTCAACGACGGCGACGTGTTGACCGACCCGGTGGGCGTGATTGCGCTGCACGAGAACATCCAGGGCGTGGGCGACCTCGACATTGAGGGCCACGGCTGGACGGATCCCGTCGTCAGCGTCACGATTACCAATACCGGTGAAGTAATGGACGAGGACATGATGATGTCCGACGGCATGACGAGCACCGTGAGCATGACCGATTCCATGATGGCGACGGATACGGAGATGATGACGGACTCCGAGATGATGACCGACTCCGAGATGATGACCGACTCTGAGATGATGACGGGCTCCGAGATGATGACCGACAGCGAGATGATGACCGACTCTGAGATGATGACCGACAGCGAGGCGATGACGGACGCGCCGAGCGGTAACGTCACCGCAGTCGAGGTCATCACGCCCAGCATTGTTGTTGAGAATCAGTCGCTGATGGGTACGGTGGTGACTGTGCCCACCGCCTTTAGCGCGGTGGACGGCTGGCTTGTGATCCATGCCTCTGCGGACGGCGCACCCGGCCCGGTGATCGGTCAGACTGCCGTTATCGAGGGCGTGAACAGCGATGTTGAGGTAGAGATCGACACGGAGGGCGCGACTGAAACGCTCTTTGCCATGCTGCACGTGGACGAGGGCGAAATTGGCACCTACGAATTCCCGGGTGCCGATGTACCCGTCACGCTTGATGGCGAAGTCGTCGTTGAAGCGTTCACCGTCTCGATGATGGAGATGGACGATGAGATGATGGAGATGGACGACATGACCGAAACCATGGAGATGACGGACTCCATGGAAATGACGGATGCAGAAGAGATGGATGACGAAGCCATGGACGGGGCAGCCAGCGAAATTTCGATGGTTGGCTTTGGCTACAACCCAGCGGAGTTGACCGTTGAAGCGGGCGCGACCGTTACCTGGGTCAACGATGAAAGCGTGCGCCACACCGTCACCGCCGATGATGATTCATTCGATTCCGGCGACATGCAGGAGGGCGATACCTTTAGCATGACCTTTGACGAGCCGGGCGAATACCCCTACTACTGCGTCTACCACGGCGACGCTGGCGGCGTTGGCATGGCTGGCTTGATTGTGGTCGAATAACCGACCCACGTAGGTGACCGTCATTGTCCACGACCAATTAGCCCGACCCGAATTGGCTGGACAGTAATTGTCACCGGCCTCCCAGTAGATTAATCAAAAAGGCGAGCCGCTGGAGCGGCTCGCCTTTTTTGCTCTCTGCTTCCGTAGCTGGGTCCAGGCATTTGATAAGTGCAAGCACTGTATAAGAAAATTGTGGGCGCCGCTTGCAGCTGCGCAACAGATCTCGCGCGCGCCGATCCAGGCGCTGGCGAATCGCATCTCGGCGCTCTTTGTACCGGCGGTGATTGTCTTTGCGCTGGGGGTGGGCGTAATCTGGTTTTCCGCCGCGCCGGTTTATTTCACCGCAATGAGCGGCTCGCTCGCCACCGTATCATTTGCCACCGTATCGCTCGACAAGCCGTCGATGCTGACGCTGTTCTTTTCACGGCGATAAGCCTCCATCTTGGCCTCGCCCTGCTGCGCCGCCCATTTGGGCAGCGTCTCCCGCTGCTCGATAAATTCGTAGCGCGGCACGCCAAAGCCACACGAGGTCTGCGCCGCTTCCACATCAAGCAGCACAATCTGGCGTTCGCCGGGCAGCGTGGGGAAGTGCGGGTGCAGCGTCTCCCATTCCGCATCGCGCGGGAAGACGAGGCGACCGCGCCCGTAGAGCCGCAAAATCATCGGCGAGTGGTCCAAGCTGCACACCATAATGGTTAGCCGCCCATCGGCCTTGAGATGCGCCGCGGTCTCATTGCCGCTGCCCGTCAAGTCGAGGTAAGCAACGGTGTTGTCGTCGAGGATGCGCAGCGTGCCGATGCCCTTGGGCGAGAGGTTAACGCGGCTCTCCGCCGTCGCCGAAGCGGTGAAGAATATCTGCTGCGCCTCGATAAAGTCGCGCAGTTGGGGCGTGATCGCGTCGTAGAATTTTGCCATGTCACCTCCAAATACGTTCTAAAAATCAGAGAATGATCAACGAAGGACATGAAGGAACACGAAGAAAAGAGTGTTGACCCTCTTCTTTCGTGCTCTTCGTGCCCTTCGTGGATCGCTTCTTGTTGACTTTGCCTAATCGTTAAAGAAGATCAGATTGTAGCAAAAGGGGTTGCCGCTGCGACCGCCGTAACGGAAGCCGACCTCTTCGAGCCAGCCGCGCAGCGTAAATTCGGGCACGTAGGCCGGATCGAGCAACTCTTCGCTCACGGCGAGGCGACCGCCTGACTTGAGCACGCGCTGAATTTCCAGCAGGGCTAGCGTGCGCCGGGCCATTTGCGGCACGGTTGCAATCGCAATCGCGAGATCGACGCTGGCGTCGGGGAGGGGCAGGTCGTCCGCGGCGGCGAGGTGGAGTTCGGTGCGGTCAACGAGCGACCCCGTGGCGTCCGCGCTCTTTTGGCGATCACCCACCGGGATTACATCCGAATCTCGGCCCGGATTGCTGGCTTCGGCGAGCCGCTCGCGCGTGCGCGCAATCATCGCGGGCTGCACGTCCACGGCGTGGATTTTGCCCGTCGAGCCAACCATGCGCGCCATTTCGGCGGTGTAGAGCCCCGTGCCGCAGCCTACGTCTAACACCGTCATCCCCGGCGCAACGCCAAAGAGGCCGAGCGTTTCGACGGGCCTGCGGTAGCGGGCGCGCATCTGGTGATCAAGCAGCGCGCCAAGCTGATGCGGCAGCGGATGTGGGTTGCGCAGGTGCGAGGCGCGCAGCACCGCCTGCGAGCCGACGACCGTGCCGAGCGTAAAAGAAAGAATATTGGCGAGTCCCATAAGTGTATTGCTTATTTCTTATTGCGTATTTTTGAACGTAGAAGATTTTTAACGCGGAGGGCGCGAAGAACGCAGAGGGGAAAATTTCAGCCCTCTCTTCTTCGCGCCCTCCGCGTCCTCTGCGTTGATTTTCTGATTCCAGCCAACATTGTATACCAAGCAATAAGCAATAAGCAGTAAGCAATACTCTAGCAACAAGCAGTAAGCAATACTCTACACCACCTGCTTTTCTTGCTCTTTTGCTGGCTCTAGCGGCGGAAAGGTAATGTGCAAAATCCCGTCGCGAAAGGTGGCGTTGCTGGCGTTGCGGTGGGCGAGCATGGTGGGCAGCAGCAGCTCGCGCTTAAAATTGCCCACGGTGACGAAGAGTTCGTCGCCGCGTTTAGTCAGGCGCACCTTCTCCATCTCCATGTGCGGCAGCGTCAGCTTGAGCACGTAATCGTCCCCCTCCTCGACGATCTCCTGCACGTGGCCGCGGTGGAAAATCTCGCCGGGGTCGCGCTCGCCATAAAGCTCGTTCGCCAAGCCCCGCAGCGCGTCCAGCCCCACCATCTCTTCGTCGCTCCAGCGGGCGCGCAGCAGCGGCAGCGGGTAAAAATCGCTTTCTAAATTGCCAAGATACTTGGCCTGCGTCTCCTGCAGGCCGCGCAGATAAGCGTCCTCGCTCGGCTGGGCGACGTGGGCATTGCCCTTGCCGTCGCTTTCGATGCCGGGCAGGATGCGGTTGACGACGACGGCATCAACCGGGTAGTTGAAGAGCGACAGGTAGGTAATCGCGCGCGCGCCCTCCTTAATTACCATCTTTTCCGGGTTCACCACCACGCGGTAGCTGGTGATCTCTGGGTTGGTCAACGTCTTTTGCAGCTCCTTCACGCCCTCCACGAGGCCGGGCAGCCTGTCCAGCGCCTGCGTCTCCGGCATAAAGCGGGTGATGAGGCCGCCGGTAAATTTGCGCGCCGTCTCGCCCCAGCTGAGGAAGCGCTGCGTGTACCACTGAAAGCTTTCGGGCATGGTGAGCAGGCGCATCGTCTCGCCCGTGGGCGCGGCATCCACGATCACGCGGTCAAAATTGCCCTCGCTGGCCTGCTTGTTGATGTGCAGCAGGCTCACAACTTCCTCCATGCCGGGAATGACGGCCAATTCTTCGGCGATAGCTTTGCTCATCCCCTGTTTGCGCAGCGCCTTGCCCACGTACCCCTGCAGCTCGCCCCAGTGCCCTTTAATTTCCTCGAGCACGTTGATTTCCTGCGCGTACAGATTAGGTGCAATCTCCTGCACTTCATTGGTCAACGCCACGTCCAGGCTGTCCGCCAGGCTGTGTGCAATGTCGGTGCTCACGACGAGCGTCCGGTAGCCCATATCGGCGCAACGCAGGGCGGTGGCCGCGGCGGTCGTTGTCTTGCCAACACCGCCTTTTCCAAGATATAGAATGATTCGCATATTTTCCTTTAACAAAAAAGATCGAAGACTAAAGTGAAGTCACGTGAGAAGACAAATTTTAGGAAGCAGTGACGGTCACTGTCCAAGCAGAGTAGGGCAAGCTGTCCGATTGTGGACAGTGACAGTCACTAAGCGCCGAACGCCTGTTTTCATTTTGACTTCGCTTTAGAGATTGGGCAGCGACGAAGTGGCACGGTTCAACCCCGCTTCATTGGCCTGCAATCTTCAATCTTTAATCTTTCTCTCTTCGCATTAACCTCACCACCATCAACCCAGCCGACGCAACCCCCGCTACCGCCCAGATTAACCCGCTTCTGCCCATTCCGAACCAACCGCGAATTTGCCACCAGTAGCGGGGCAGCTGCAGCCAGTAGCCCACGCGCCACGACCAGCGGTGGCCGACCTGCAGCACATACTTGCCGCTGCGATTTTGTGGGCTCCACACCACGAGGTAGCAGCGCCCGCCAACAAGCGGTCGCGTGTCCAGCGTGGGGCCGGGGTAGAAGCGGACGCGCGTCAGCAGATCCTGTACGGGCGCTTCGAGGTTGCCCGGCGGCGGCGCAACCATGGTGCTGTAGCCAGCCGGAACGTCCAGCGGTGGGGCGAGATTGCTTGCTGGCTTGGCCTCTGCTTTGGCCTCTGCCTTGCTGGTGGCGCGCTCTTTTCCTTTTGCCTTGCCCGTGCTGTAGGGCAGGCTCTGGGCAACGATGGCAAAGGCGGGCGCAACGGCCCCGCCACTCGGCAGCACGGGCACGTACATCTGCACGCGCAGCCGCTGCCCGGCGCGAAGCGCAGCACTGTACACGTGCACTTGTCCCGGCATCGTCAGCCGGTTAAAGAGCAGGCGCTTGCGGCGGATGTTGGGCACGTGCTGGCTGGCGGCCAACTCTTCGCCGGGCAGCGGTGGAAAGCTTGGCAAGCTGCCCGCCAGATCGGTGCTGGAGATGGCTTGCGGTGAATTCATCACGGTTGACATAGCCCGCTGTAGCCTTCCTTATTCAATACGCAGATTGTTGGTTTAGGTTGCCAAAGTCTAACATTGGCGGTCGGGGCCGTCAATTAAAAGCCAGAAAATTCAGGGGCAGCTTAATCTGCTGGACAAATGTTTACCAAGCCTTCAATATCCGCTACCATAAAAATGGTGGATTGGAAACATTTGTGTAAAAAATTACGACGGGGAGCAAAGATGGGATTTTTCCAGCGGCAGGCCAGCTCGCCCGCTCAGTCCAAGGCCGATCTCCACCTGCACACCACCTACAGCGACGGCTTTCTTTCGCCGCAGAAAACGGTTGCCTTGATCAAAGGCGAACAGACCTGAGCGTTACGCGCTCGCTCGCTCCCGCTCGGCTCGTTCCGCCCCATTCCGGTATTCCCCATTGCTGCGCTCCCACTCCGCAATGTGCGGCTTGGCGAGCGAACGCCACTGCGGAACCATGCGGTCGCGACGCATCTGCGTGGCCAACTGGCGCGCGGCCAGGCCGACAATGGCCGTGTACGTCGGGTACGCCAGCTCCAGCCCAGCCAGCTGCTCGACCGTGGCGTCGGCGACCATGGCCGCGGCGACCAATTGCGCCACCTCCGTCGCTTGCTCCCCCACCACGTGCGCGGCCAACACTTTACCGTCGCGCCGGGCGGCGATCAGCTTACAGAAGCCGGCCCGGCGACCATCGATCAGCGCGCGATCCAAATCGGCGTAGGGAACGGTGACGACGGCGACGTCCTGCTGCTCGCGCGCCTGCTCCTCCGTGGGGCCGACGCAGCCATACTCCGGATCGGTGAAGCCGCCGTGGGGCACGATGCCGTGCGACAGGCGCAGCGGCGTATCCAGCACGGCATTTTCGGCGGCGATGCGCGCCTCGTAGGTGGCGCTCTGCACCAGCATCATCTGACCGTTGATGTCGCCCGCCGCAAAAATGTGCGGCTGCGACGTCTGCAGGTAATCGTCCACCTGAATATAGCTGCGCTCGTGCTTGACACCCGCCGCCTCCAGCCCCAGCCCTTCCACATTGCCCGGCCAACCCGCGGCCAAAATCACCGCGTCCGCGTCAAGCGTCTGCGTCTCGTCTTCGGCATCGGTGTAGGTGAGCGTGTAGGCTTCGCCGCTGCGCTCGATTTTGTCCGTGCCGCCAATACCGGTCATCACGTCGATACCGCGCTGCCGGAAGCCCCGCGTGATGGCCTCCGAAATGTCTATGTCTTCGCCCGGCAAGATGTGCGGTGCCAGATCTATCAAGGTGACGCGCGCGCCAAAATCGTCAAAGACGGAAGCAAGCTGGCAGCCCGTAGCCGCCGCGCCCACGATGGCAACCGAACGCGGCAGCTCCGTCATGGCCCAGACGCTGCTGTGCGTCAGCGCAAGATCAGCGCCGGGAAAGGGCAGCTTGCGCGCGTGGCCACCCGCGCAGATGATGATCTTCTCCCCCTCCAGGCGCGTGCCATCCTCAAGCTCGACGGTGTGCGGATCGACAAATTTTGCCGCCCCCCGCTCCGTAAACGTCTCCACGCCACTCTCGCGCAGCAGATCAAGCAGCCCCTTCTTCTCGTGTACCTGCTCAATAATTTCCCGCACCCGGCGACCCAACTTGCCAAAGTTCAGCGTGGGCACTTCGCCCTCGATGCCGTAATCGCTGAGTTGGTGGGCGTCGCGCAGCAGACGAGCGGCTTTGGCCAGCGCGCGCGTGGGCACGCAGCCGTCGTTGGTGCAGGTGCCGCCCATGCGATCACGCTCGATCAAGGCCACGCTTGCGCCCAGCTCGCTGGCCCGCAGCGCCGCCGTCGCCCCGGCTGGCCCCCCGCCGATGACGAGTACATCGTACATAGTTTCCCCGTTTCTAGCAATGCGTGACCAGTGGTCACAAGCCAGTGGTCAGCAATCAGAAAATCAGTAATTAGTGAAAGATAGTCTGATGGAGCGGGACTAGAATGTCAGTAAGTTGGGGGGTAGAACGCAAAGAGCCCCGGGGTTTTCGGAAAACCCCGGGGCTCTTTGCTGTGGGAAAGCGAAGCCTACGCCTTGCTCACTTCCGAATGGGATTTGAGCACTTCGTCTCCATCGTCCTGCTCGATAAGGTAGGCGGGCTCCTCGTCGCTAGCGTTGCGGGTGATCTCGCTGCCCTCGATGGTGCGCGTCACCTTCTCGGTAAAGACATCGGTGATTTTTCCCGTGCCCTTGCCGTTGCCCCACTCCCACTCGACCTTTGTGCCTTTGTCATAGCCGGATGCCATCTGCTTGCTCCTTTGCTGGTGAACGTTTGCTGTAAACGTCTGCTGGTGAACGTTGTGTCGGGTTGGCCCAACTTTAACGTTCATCCAGCGCAGGCGCAGTGAGGATTTGTCCGGAAGTTACTCCACGGGGAGGGCGACCACGACCACGCGGTGCGTGTTGCTCCATTCGGGCCAGCACGAAACGAGCGTCAGCCGGTTGTCGTCAAAGTCGCCAATCCAGCGGGCGTTCTCCGCCATCACGTCCGGGCTTTGGCCCCGTTCAGAGAGCAGCATGACCTCGTCCACTTCGTAGACAAAGGGCTGGCCGTTCTGGTAAAGCAAAATTTGCTCGCCAACCTGCATCTTGTACAGCTCGCGAAAGATGGAGCCCAGAATGTTGTTGTGCCCGCTGATAACAACGTTGCCGGAATCGTCCGGCAGCGCCGTGTTGCTGTGCCAGCCCGCGGCATATTCGGCAACCTGCCACGCCTTATAGCGCACGCCAAACGCATCCACCGAAGGCGTGTATCCCACGCTTTCCACCGACGTTTCGACATCGATGCTTGGAATCACGAGATGGTTGGGCACGATACCGCTGCTCACGGCAGCGCTAGCCGCCGACGCATTCGCCACATCCGCGCTCAAGTCTGCGCCGGTGTCGGGCATGCGGTCGTCGCCGTCGCTGTCGTTGTCGTCATCGTGATTGCCGTTGTCGTCATCACCGTTGTCATCATCGTGATCGCCGTTGCCGTCGTCGTCGCCGCCGTCCGTGCCGCCGCCGAGCATGGTGTCGCTCAGGTCTGCGCCGGTGTCCGGCATGCGGTCGTCGCCGTCGCTGTCGTTGTCGTCGTGATTGCCGTTGTCGTCATCACCGTTGTCATCATCGTGATCGCCGTTGCCGTCGTCGCCGCCGTCCGTGCCGCCGCCGAGCATGGTGTCGCTCAGGTCCGCGCCGGTGTCGGGCATGCGGTCGTCGCCGTCGCTGTCGTTGTCATCGTGATTGCCGTTGTCGTCATCACCGTTGTCATCATTGTGATCGCCGTTGCCGTCGTCGTCGCCGCCGCCGTCCGTGCCGCCGCCGAGCATGGCGTTGCTCAGGTCCGCGCCGGTGTCGGGCATGCGGTCGTCGCCGTCGCTGTCGTTGTCGTCATCGTGATTGCCGTTGTCGTCATCACCGTTGTCATCATCGTGATCGCCGTTGCCGTCGTCGCCGCCGCCGTCCGTGCCGCCGCCGAGCATGGCGTCGCTCAGATCCGCGCCGGTGTCGGGCATGCGGTCGTCGCCGTCGCTGTCGTTGTCATCGTGATTGCCGTTGTCGTCATCACCGTTATCGCCGTTGCCGTCGTCGTCGCCGCCGTCCGTGCCGCCGCCGAACATGGCGTCGCTCAGGTCCGCGCCGGTTTCTGGAATGCGGTCGTGGGGGGTTGGCGTTGCAGTGGGTGTTGCATCTGGCGTTTCGGTCGGCACCATCGTCTCGGTTGGCGTCGGCGTGGATTGTTCCTCTTCTTCCACGGCATAGGCAACGATATCCTGCTGCGTTTCACCATCCGCGCGAAAGACAATGCCCAGCGAGAAGAAGACGGTGATGTCTGCACCGGTCGTGTTGCGCAGAAGCAGCGTGCCGCTCCCTTTATACGGCTCTTCATCGGGAAGCACCGTATCTGTTGGGATAAAGTCAAAATTTTCGCTCACCGCTTCGATCAACCCCTCGGCAACGGCCTGATCCAGCGCCACGCCCTCGCCTTCGATGGGCGAAATGTCCGCGTCCGCCGAGCGCTCGATCAGCGCCGCGGCCATGCTGGGATCAATTTCGTCCGCTGAATAAGGGAACTCCCCTTCGACGAGTCGCCAAATGGCCAACTGCGTTTGCAGGGGCTGGCTATCCACCATACCCTCCTGAACGGCGGTCTTCAACACGCGCAGCACATCATCGGAAGCGCGTCCATCCGGCGTGCCCAGCGTGCTGGGGAATTCCTTGCCAAACTCCAGGCAGAAGGTCTCGAAATCGATGGTGGCTTCGCCGCCAGCGGGAACCACAACGCTGGTTTCACCGAGCTTGGCCTCTTGGGCCTGCACGGTTGATTGGCTGGGAGCCAGCACGCCAAAGAGCGCCAGGGCAGCCAGGGCGAGCGCCAGACAAATGACACTGCTCTTGGGAATAAATTTGCGATTGGTCATATACCCCTCCTAAGGGTGTTAACGAAGAGTTCACCAACTGGATGCAGGCAAAGGTACGCGGGCATTAGTACCTGCGTTACAGCGGTGACTCATAAAAAATTGGCGCAGACATCCGTCAGGTGCGCTGTTGAGGGGATGTCTACTGCGTATAGTATAGCAGGATTTGCCACAATTGCATAGGTATAGAAATTTACACGGGTTCAGCACTCGCTGAAGCAACGCTCAATTCGACATCGCCCCCTGCTGCGCCCCCGCCACTGCGAACGGCGTGCGCCCCACGCCCGGCCAAATCCGCGCCGTGCCCAGGATGCCACGCAGCACAATCCACCCCGTCTGCACCACGCCCATCCACACCAGCAGGTTGGGCGACCCCGTATCGAGCGCAAACAGCGCGGCGCTGCTGACCAGCGTGGAAACGAACATGGCGTTGCGCAGGTAGCGATAGTCGCCCGTGCCCCAGTGGACGCCGTCGGTGACAAAGGCAAAGGCGTTGAGCGGCTGGGCAAAGGCGGCGATGATCCACGCCGGGGCAAAGGCGGCCACCGCTGCTTCCGGCACAAACAAACGCTGAATCCACCCCTGGCCACCCAACATCAGCGCGCCCATCACCACGCCTGCGCCCAGCCCCCAACCCAGGCTCAGCCGCACCACCTGCTTGGCGACTTCGACCAGACGCGCGCCCAAGAAGTAGCCAACCAGACTCTGCGACGTGGTCGCAAAGCCTTCCAGCACAAAGGCCGTGAAGATAAAAACTGTGCGGATCGCCTGATGCGCCGCGCCGACCTCTGCGCCGCCTTGATTGGCCACGCGCGTCGCCAGCGCAACAAAGAAGAGCAGCAGCCCCGTGCGCAAAAAGAGATCGCGCCCCACCACGAAGAGCTGGAGCGCTTCGCTAAAGCGCAGGTCGCGCACAAAGCCGAGTCGACGCAGCACGAGCGCGAGCGCCACCGCCGCACCGACGTACTGGCTGATGGTGCTGGCCCACGCCGCGCCCGCAATCCCAAGCGCCGGGATGGACAGCATCGCAAAGTCAACCCCGAAGACGAGCAGCGCATCCAGCACAATGTTGAGCGCGTTGACGCCCACCGCAATCAGCATCGTGGTGCGCATATCCTGCCAGCCGCGCATGGCGCCGAGCGTCGCCATCATGAGCAGAATGGCGGGCGCACCGAGAATGCGGATGCGCGTGTAGGTGACGGCGGCGGGCAGCACCTCTCCCGTTGCGCCCAGCAGCCGCGATAGCCCCACGGCCCCAAGCCACACGCCCACCACGAGCCCCAGCCCAATCAGCACGCAGAGCACGAGCGCCATGCTCACCATGCGCTTGGTGACATCGTCGCGCCCGTTGCCCAGCGCCTGCGCAACGGTTGTTTGCACGCCGATGCCGAGAAAGTTAAAGACCCAGTAGGTGCTGGTCAAGGCCGTCGCGCCGACGCCGAGCGCGGCCAGCGCCACCGCATCGAGCTGCGCCACAAAGGCCGTGTCGACGAGCCCGGTCAGCGGCTCGGCAATCAGCGAGAGCATCACCGGCAGCGAGAGGGTCAACAGCGTGCGGTGGGGCGTGCGCAGGAAGGGGTGGTCGGCGGCGGTGGCGTTGTTCATGTAGCGGCTGTTGGCTCCTTGTTATATCAGGGCGTACGAAATGGTCGGTGACTGGGCATGTCGAAGCAACAGATTTTACCCTTCGGCAAGATTCAAGGCGCGTTTTGTCATTTGTGTTTATTGCGCACGGCAACAATTTAGTGGCTTCCCCAGCGAATTGCAAGAACGCTCACCGATGCCAAGAAAGTTTAGCGCTAAACTTTCTACATGGTCAAACACAAAGGTTCAACTGCTGTTCAAATCTGGCATCGCATGGTGCGCGTAGGTCAAAAAATTGGACGCGCGGCGGAAGTGCCCATGCAGGCGCTGGATTTAACTGCTCCTCAGTTCGTCCTAATGACCCATTTGGCACAAACCGAGGAGATGATTCAGCAAGACTTGGCCGACGTTCAACAGGTAACCAAAGGCAATATCAGCCAGTTGATTAGCAAGCTGGAGGAGAAGCAGCTCGTTGCACGGAATAAGGAGGGACGCATTGTCAAGGTGAGCCTAACCAGGGCGGGGCGACAGCTTATCGAGGGGGAGCAGGTTCAATATAACCAGTTTATTGGGGAACATTTTGACGTGCTTTCGATGAAAGAGCAGCGTCAGCTTCTACAGTTGCTGCACAAGTTGGATAGCTCGTTAACGTAAAAAATTTTTACTCAAAGGTTTAGCACTAAACCTTTTGCGCACTGTCAGGAGATGTACATGTCGATAAATCAGGTCGCTTTAGTAACCGGCAGCACAGGTGGTATTGAATTTGAAACGGCAAAGGGGCTGGCAGAACAGGGCACCACTACTATTCTAATCGGACGCGATCTAGAGCGGGGCCATCAGGCAGAGCAAGCGATCCTCAGCGGTATCGACCATGACCGCGTACATTTCATTAGTGCCGATCTCTCATCACAGCAGGGCATACGAGAGTTGACGCGACAGGTGAAGCAGCGCTTTGACAGGTTGAACGTACTGATCAACAACGTGGGCGCGCTGGTGAAAAAGCGGCGCGAGACGGTCGACGGCGTGGAGTGGATGCTGGCGATGAATCATCTCAACCCGCTTCTGTTGACGCAAGAGCTGCTGCCCCTGCTCCGTAACAGCGCACCCAGCCGCATCATCAACGTCACCAGCAACACGCATCGCATGGCGCGCCTCAATCTGGACAATTTGCAAGGACGTGAGCGTTTCCGTGGCATGCAAATGTATGGACAGGCCAAATTACTCAATCTTCTGACTGCGTACGAATTGGGCAGGCAGCTATCTAATAGCGGCGTCACCGTCAATATCGCCGACCCCGGTGGCGCGGACACGCCAATGTCGCGCCACGGCCTGGGCATCTTTTCACGGCTGATGACGCTCATCGGCCTGACGCCAAAGCGAGCGGCACAATCTTCAATCTATTTGGCTACATCGCCAGAAGTCGAAGGCATTTCGGGTATTTACGTGCGCCCAAACTTAAAGCGGGGCAAATCTGCGCCCACATCCTACGACCCCGAATTAGCCAAGCGTGTTTGGGAGATGAGTGAAGCCCTGTTGCATCAACCATCGAAGAAAGAGGCTAAAAAGTGAGCAAAACCATTGCATTGGTTACGGGTGGTACAGGCGGTATTGGCAAAGAGGTGGCGCGCGGGCTGGCGCAGCGCAGCATGGACGTGACAATCGTAGGCCGTGCGCAAAGCAAAGGCTTGCGGGCCGCGGAGGACTTGCGGCGCGCCACGGGTAACGACCACATAGACTTCATCCAGGCAGATTTGTCGCTGATGGCGGAAGTACGACGCGTAGCCGAACAGTTTTGCGCTCGGCATGAACAGCTGAATGTACTCGTGCACAGCGCCGGGGTCATGCGGCTCAAGTTCGACCGCACAGCGGAGAACATCGAATATAACATAGCGTCCAGCTACCTGAGCCGCTTTCTGCTCACCAATCTGCTGCTCGGCTTGCTGGCCGTCGGGGCGCCCAGCCGCGTCATCAATATTGCTGGGTCGCGGGGCAAGGGCAAGGTAGATATGGAGCACTTAATCAATCCGCGCTACGGCGGAATGCGCGCGCACGGACAGGCACAGGCCGCCAATGACGCTTTTACCATTGAATTAGCTAAACGGCTGGATGGCACGGGCACAGAGGCGGCGGCGCTCAATCCTGGCGCTGTGGAAACGGATATTCGCCGCGAATTCCCACAGTGGGTGCTCGCCATCATGAAGCCGCTTTTTGGCCGCAATACGAAGACGCCCACTGAAGGTGCGGCGCTTCCTCTGTGGCTGGCAACCGACGCGCCTTACATCAACGGCAAGCTCTATGATCCAGCGCGTCAAGAGCTTTCGGTCGCCAATAGCATTCGAGAGGCAGGCCCCGCGCTGTGGCAGGCGAGCGCACGCGCGGTTGGCTTACCAATTGATTCATGAAATTCTTTACTGCGCTCAAAAATCATGACACAGGTTGTCATCGACTGCTCGGTAGATGGGGGTGAGTCAATTTCTACAGCAGCTTGGGCAATGAAAGGCGCCAACCCGTATTGTACATCGAAGATGACCCCAACCTGACGAACAAGGGCTTGCCGGACAATTCGACAAAGTCACACCGCTCCCAAGAGCCGCTTTGGGCCACGGATTGGCGGGGACATTTCCCCGGCGTGCTCAGGACGACGAAGAATCACCTTGAGCGACTTGAGGAGCTTGATGTTGAGTCAATCGAGGAGTGAGCCCGGCCCGTTTGCATGAATTTGCATGTGAGTCAACAGGATAACAAAAAACCGGGCAAACAATGCCCGGTTTTTGTTATCCTGTGAAGGATTAGAAATAGACGCTGCCTCCTGCCTCTACTTGACCTTCTGAAAGGTCACTTCGTATGACCAGTGCGCGTGGTAGAAGGGGGGCTCGCAGCGGTCGTCGGGGGTGGGGCAGATGGCGTATTCGTTGTCGGCTGGCCCCATTTTGCCGATGATGTCGGGGATGTGGGGCTTGGCCGTGTTCATCTGATTGGAGATTTGGCTCGTCACCGGCCCGCCGGGGATGGAGGCGACGTAGAGCTTGTACGGCTCCCAGAACATTTCAAACTCTGCGCGCCCAGGCCCTTTGCTGCCCGTCACAATGGAGAAATTATCGGCCAGCGCATCTTTGACAACCGCACCGTCTATCCCCTGGCCGTTCTCATCCAACACGTTGATAAAGATGATGTGTTGACCGCCGTTGTTGAAAATCCCGCCGTTGTTCTCATCAAAGCCGTAGACTTTGTAGTCCACGATGTGAAACTGGGCGTTGGGGTCAAAGTTGCCCGCCGTGCCACCCTGATCGACGGGTGCTGCTGCTGGCGCTGGCGCTGCTGCCGGCGGTGCTTCTTCGACAGGTGGTGCAGCTGGGGCTTCCACCACCTCGGCCACCGCTGGCTCAGGCAGGGGCGTTGATTCAGGCAGGGGCGCTGGTTCAGCGAGGGGCGTTGGCGCTGGGGGAATGTCTACGGCCAGCGCAACGCTTTCACTATTCTGCGCCTCTACCAGCGGCCCATAGACCCAGCCGGGCTGCTCACCCTCAAAGCAGCAGACCTGCCACCAATCCCCCTGTGCATTGCGCCCGGTGATGGGCAGCTGCTGGGCAAGATTTGCGCTGCCCACAATCTCATAAGTCGTCGCTGGGCCGCGACGAACGTTGACGATTTCGGCTGCGACAATTGCCACCGGGCCCGCTGGTGAAGAAAGGGCCTCTTGCGGGGCCGCGTCACTCTCGCTTGTCACCGTAGAGGACACGGTAGACGACAGAGTGGCCGAGGCCACCGCGTCGACAGCCACATCGACGGTCGCCGTCACGGCTGTTGTCAGCGACACTGCTTGCGCTTGGGCTGAAGTCGAATCTACCGCAGCCTCCGTTTCCACATATTCCGTTTCCACAGGCTCCGGCTGTACAGCCTCGGCTTGGGCGACCTCCGTTTGCGTGGGCTGTGCGGTTAGGGTTTCGGGTGGGGGCTCGGTGATGGGCGTGGGCGTAAAGGTGGGCATCAGCGCAATGGTCGGCGTAGCCGTGGGGGCCGGAGTCTCTTCTGGGCCAAAGATAGCGCCACAGGCGGTAGAGCCGATTAGTACAGCGACAATTAGCGCGCCACACACTAGGGTGCGCACAAATTTTGTTTTTACCATATCAAAAGAAAACATGCTCACAGTATACTACACCAATGATACTACACCAATGGCGAACCGAGTACATGCTGCTCACTTTATTGTTGTGCCGCGAGGAATTGAACCATGAATTCCCCTGCTCGTCGACGGCCATCTTCCCGGAAGCTTGGCCCTGTCACCTGGTGAACCGCGTTTAGCTTCCGGGGAGATTTTACTCAACCGCGCGAGCAACTCGCGCTGGTGGCTGTACAATTTTGCCCAACAGCGGCATCCCGCTCTCGTTTTACAGCACAGACGGGCAAATTTGAAACGGCCAGCTATGACACAGGTTGTCAGCTATTATCTAGCGGCGTGCGGTGGGGCGTGCGCAGGAAGGGGTGGTCGGCGGCGGTGATGAGATTGCTCATGCCGTCTATTTTCGCAGTAATTTTGCTTCGCGGCAACAAGCGTCCCCGGCGCGTGTCAAATCAGGCGCTGGCAATTCACCAACTATTTTGTGAACGCACTGCTGACTAAACCCAAACCCCAACCCTGCATCACGCTAAACCAACCCACAAACAAACTTTTTACAGGTCACATCGCCGTTTGCATAGGCTATGATAGTGCAGAAGCAAATCGCTGCTTGGATTATCAAAACGGTTTCACGGATCATTGACGAACATGCAGGCAAATTATGCGTTTTGATATTGGCCTGTCTATTGACTCACAACAGGAAAGAGTTATGAACATTGAGAACACAATTTATATCGAGGCTCCGACCGACGTCGTATGGGGCGTGACTATGGACATCGAACGCTGGCCGGAGTGGACGCCTACTGTTACATCGATTCACCGGCTCGACGATAGAACATTTGGCCCCGGAAGTACGGTAGGGATCAAACAACCAGGGCAGCCCGCGGCTGAATGGCGCGTCACGGATTACATTGAGGGAAAGCTTTTCTCTTGACAATCGAAGAGAGCTGGCTTCCAGATGACAGCCACACACGAGATTGTGGCCGAGGAAAACGGGACGTCGAACGCCCTGCGGATGTCAGCATCAGGTGCGGTAGCCGTGCTGCTGTGGCCGGTATTTCGGATGTTTATCCGGTGGGCATTATCAAAAGAAAACCGCGGCTTGAAGACACAGTGCGAGCTTATCGCACGAAACTACAAAGAAAAATTAATCATAAAAACATGACACAGGTTGTCAGCTATTGACGGGTATGATGGCAGCAAGTCAACTGCATGAATCGCAAACAGGACAACTTTCATTGCCATCCGCGTGAATCGGCGTCCATCTGCGCTTCAAATTCTGTCCGTAGCAACGAAGGGAGCTAACCCGTGTTATACAAAGTAGCCACCGATTACGTCTCGTCCAACCTCGACCCCATCTGGTTTCGGCCCGGCGACGTGGTCACGCTGGGCCAGGAGGATGGAACCGACCCGGCGTGGCCGGATTGGGTCTGGTGCGAGGATGCGCGCGGTCGCGGCGGGTGGACGCCCAAACAGTATCTGCGCTCGCTGCCGGGCAGCGAGCAAGCCGAAGCCGTCGCCCCCTACACCGCCGCGGAGTTGACCGTGCCTGCTGGGGTTAATCTGACGGTCGTCAAATTTGTCAACGGCTGGGCTTGGGCGCACAATCAACGCGGCGCGTGGGGCTGGATTCCGGTGCGGCATTTGGATGAGACCGGATTAGAGGGGGGTGCAAGATGAAGATTAAGAGTCTGTACGCTGTCCTGCTCACCGAGAAGATTGCCGAATCCAAAACGTTTTACACGACTCACTTCCCCTTTGACGTAACGTTTGACAGCGATTGGTACGTTAGCCTGCGCACGCAGACAGAGCCCGCCTTTGAACTGGCACTTCTAAACCCGACCCATGAGACCATCCCGGCGGGCTTTCGCCAGCCCTTCCACAACGGTTTGATTCTCAACTTTGAAATGGAAGAGGTTGATTCCGTCTACAAGCAGTTTCAGGCTGCGTCAGCACCCATTCACCAAGCCCTGCGCAGCGAAGAGTTTGGTCAGCGCCACTTTATTGCCTCCGATCCCAACGGCGTGTTGATCGACGTTATTCAGACGATTCCGCCCAGCGAGGCGTTTCTCGAAGGCTTCTCGGAGGAGGAGCGGGCGCGGATGGAGAGCCATTCGGCAACTGCCGAAACATCATCAACTACCAATACACCACAACGAGCAAACTGAGTTCAGGACGAGCTTGCGTTGGATGATCGACTCATGCGCACGTAGTGGGAGGTAACCAGGAGAACCACCATGGCCGTCGCCGTCCCGACACCGGCAGCTCCCCCCCTTACCGGCAAGCGCGAGTTTAGCGTGGCCGATGAATATCAGTACAACCAGTCCGGCCCGGTGCGCTGGCTCTGGTCGCACCTGCGGCGCTATCCGCTGCTAATTGCCTCGTTTATCATCACCGCCACGTTGACGAACGTGCTCTTTGCCGCCGTGCCCCGCATCACCGGCCTCGCCTTTGACGAAATCCTCCAGACCAACCCCTCGCGCGCGCGGCTGACGACCATTGCGCTGGGCTTGCTGGCAATTGTCATCGTGCGCGGCGTGATCGACCTCGTCAACGCCTTCTCCATCGAAACGCTGGGCCAGCGGCTCGAGCGCGACAGCCGCGACGAGCTCTACATCAACCTGCTGGGCAAGAGCCAAACCTTCCACAACCGTCAGCGGGTGGGCGACATCATGGCGCGGGCGGCCAATGACGTGCGCCAGCTCAACCCGATGATGAACCCGGGCGTGGCGCTGATCTTCGAATCGATGACGGCGATTGTCTCGCCGCTGGTCTTTATTGCCTTTTTGCGCGTGGAGCTGCTGCTCGCACCCGTGCTGTGGGCGGTGGCCTACTACTTTGCGCTGCGGCTCTACATGCGCCAGCTCAACCCCGTTTCCACGGCCCAGCGCCGACAGTTTGGCGAAATGAACGCCGGGCTCAACGAGACGATCAGCGGCATCGAAGTCGTCAAGTCAACCGTGCAGGAGGCGCAAGAGAAGCGCAACTTCGTGCAAAATGCGTCGCGCTTCCGCGACCACTTTGTCGAGCAGGGCAAGGTGCAGGCGCGCTATCTACCGCTGCTGCTGCTGGGCTTTGCGCTTACGGGCGCGTTCGTTCACGGGCTGATTTTGTTTCAGCGGGACGCGCTCACCGTGGGTGAATTTGTCGCCTACATGGGGCTGATGGGCATTTTGCGCTTCCCGGCCTTTATCTCGATCTTTACCTTCTCGCTGGTACAGCTGGGGCTGGCGGGCTCCGAGCGCATCCTCTCGCTGATGCAGGAGGAATCGGAGCTGGATGAAAACGTGAGCGGCCACGCGGCGACCATGCGCGGCGAGGTCGAGTTTGAGAATGTCACCTTCTACTTCAACCCCGAAACTGACGAATCGCCCGTGCTGCGCAATCTCTCGTTTCGCGCCGCGCCCGGCCAATCCGTCGCCATTGTGGGGCAGACGGGCTCCGGCAAGTCGACGCTGACCAAGCTGATCAACCGCACCTACGACGTGACGGAAGGGCGCATTCTGGTCGACGGCGTGGACGTGCGCGAGTGGAACCTGGAATCGCTGCGCTCGCAGATTTCCACGATTGAGCAGGACATCTTTCTCTTTAGCCGCAAGGTGAGCGAGAACATTGGCTTTGGCTTGGGGCCGGACGCCGACCGTTCGCAGATCGAGGAGGCGGCAAAGGCTGCCCAGGCGGATGAGTTTATCCGCCACTTCAGCGATGGCTACGACACCGTGATCGGCGAGCGCGGCGTGACGCTGAGCGGTGGCCAGCGCCAGCGGCTCGCCATCGCCCGCGCCCTGCTCACCGACCCGCGCATTCTCATCCTGGACGACTCGACCAGCGCCATTGACAGCGCCACCGAAGACCGCATCCAGCGCGCCATCGACGCCGTGATGGAGGGCCGCACGAGCTTCTTGATTACCCACCGCTTGTCGCAGATTCGCCGGGCCGATACGATTCTGGTGCTGCACGGGGGCGAGGTGGTGGATCAGGGGTCGCACGGGGAATTGATGGAGCGGTGTGGACTGTATCAGCGAATTTTTGCGCGCTACGAGTAGGGGTATCGCCTTGATTATCCCGCAACGTAGGTCATGTCCGGCGTCGAATGCATTCGGCGTCGGTTGCTACTCTCACAGATTCGCCGTGCCAAATAATTCTCATGTACCTCGTGCTGTATCAGCGCATTTTTGCGCGCTACGAGTAACCAGAAGAAGGCATATGAACCAACTACAAACGCCCGACTATGCAGCTTTGCTTAACGAGATCAAAGAACGAGTGAGGTCAAGTCAGTACGAAGCATTAAAAGCGGTAAACAAGATACTCAGCAGCTTGTATTGGGATATTGGCCGTCTAATTATAGAGCGGCAGGCGAACTCGCCATGGGGTAAGTCGGTTGTAGAGCAGTTGGCAAAAGACTTACAGATAGAATTTCCCGGCGTTCGTGGTTTCTCGACCTCTAATCTCTGGCGAATGCGACAGTTCTATCAGACCTACGCTAAAAGCGAAAGACTCGCACCGCTGGTGCGAGAAATTAGCTGGTCGCACAACATCGTTATTTTTGAAAAATGTAAAGATGCCCTACAGCGCGAATTCTATATCCGGATGACGCGCAAATTTGGTTGGAGCAAGAATGTTCTTGTTCATCAGATTGAAAATCAGAGCTACGAAAAAACACTGCTCAACCAGACTAATTTCGACCAAACCGTCTCTGCCGAAATTCGCCAACAAGCTAAACTGGCGGTGAAGGATGAGTATATCTTTTCGTTTCTCGAATTGGAAGATGAGCACAGCGAACGGCAGCTTGAACAGGCTTTATTGAGCCGAGTTGAACATTTTTTGCAAGAAATGGGTGGTGCATTCACCTTCTTGGGAAGCCAGTATCGATTAGAGATTGAAGATGAGGAGTATTTTATTGATCTCTTACTCTACCACCGTCGCCTGAAGTGCTTGGTTGCTTTGGAACTAAAAATCGGTAAATTCCTACCCGAGTACGTAGGCAAGATGCAATTCTATCTAGCTGCTCTCGATGATCAGGTTCGCATGTCAGATGAAAATCCTTCGATTGGCATTATCTTGTGCAAATCCAAGAAACGAACCGTAGTCGAGTATGCATTACGTGAATCTGCTAAGCCAATCGGTGTTGCCACCTACCGCGTTGTTACGTCATTGCCCGAGGACTTGCGGAATCAGTTGCCTTCCCCTGAACAGATTGAGAAATTGCTGCCCAAAATTGAGTAGTAGGTAATAAGTGTATCGTCTTAGGTATCGTCTTAGGTATCGTCTTAGGTATCGTCTTAGGTATCGTCTTAGGTATCGTCTTAGGTATCACCTTAAGCATCCCGCAACGTAGGTCATGTCCGGCGTCGAATGGATTCGACACCTGATTTGCGAAACGCGCTGAAGCGCGTTGGACGACTCGATGCCAGTGCGCTTCAGCGCACTTTGCAAACTAGACGCCGAATGCATTCGGCGTCGGTCGCCACCGGCGAACCAAGCCAACTAATAACCACGGAGACAATCCACCCATGGGCTTTATCATGGACGGCATCGGCGCCGAGGCGTACGACCGCTCGTATTCGGACCGCGAACTGCTCAATCGCATTCTCGGCTACTTCCGTCCCTTTTTGCGCACGATGAGCTTTGTCGCGCTGATGATCGTGCTCGATTCGGGGATGAGCACGCTGCTGCCGATCTTTGTGTCGCGCGGCATCAACATCGTGGCCGAGGCGCGCGGCGAGGGCGCATTTGACTGGAATGCGGCAATCCTGATCACGCTGGGGATTCTGCTCTCCGGCGCGCTGGCGTGGACCTTTAACTTTTTTCGCCAGTCGCAGACGGCGGAGGCGGTGGGCAACGTGGTGCTCAACCTGCGCAAGGATGGGTTTGACGCCGTGCTCGCGCGCGACATGTCCTTCTACGACGAATTTGCCACCGGCAAAATCGTCAGTCGCGTCACCAGCGACACGCAGGACTTTTCCAACACCATTACGCTGACGCTCAACCTGATGAGCCAGCTGCTGCTGATCGGCATCATCACGGTCGTGCTTTTTAACATCAACGCGCGGATGACGCTGATCATGCTGGCGGTGGCCCCCGTTGTCGTGATCACGGCGCTGGCCTTTCGCCGCATTGCCCGGCAAACGACGACGCAGGCGCGGCGCGTGCTGGCCCAGGTCAACTCGACGGTGCAGGAATCGGTGACGGGGATCAGCGTTGCCAAAAATTTCCGGCGCGAGCAGACGATTTACAATGAATTCCAGGAGGTTAACAAGCAGTCCTACGCGCTCAACCTGCGCCAGGGCTACGTCTTTAGCGGCATCTTTCCCGTGCTCGGCATCCTGGAAGGGCTGGGCACGGCGCTGATCGTCTACTTTGGCGGCTTGTTCGTGCTGGGCGATTCGATCTCGCCGGGCGAGTGGTTTCTCTTTGTCGAAGCGGGTCGCCTCTTCTGGTTCCCGCTCACCAGCATTGCCTCCTTTTGGAGCCAGTTCCAGCTCGGCCTTTCCGCCTCCGAGCGCGTCTTTGCCCTGGTGGACGCCGAGCCGCGCGTCACGCAGATTGCGGATGAGCCAATCAAGCAGGTAGACGGGCGCATCGAATTTCGCGGCGTCGACTTCCGCTACACCGAGCAGGAGCAGGTGCTCGAAAATTTTGACCTCATCATCGAGGCGGGCGAGACGGTCGCGCTCGTCGGCCACACGGGGGCGGGCAAGTCGAGCTTGGGCAAGCTGGTGGCGCGCTTCTACGAATTTCAGGGCGGCAAAATCCTGATCGACGACCGCGACATCCGCACGCTCGACTTGGACGACTATCGCCGCCACCTCGGCATCGTGCAGCAGTCGCCCTTCCTCTTCACCGGCTCCGTCCGCGACAACATCCGCTACGGCTCGCCCTCGTCCAATTCGGATGGCGCAACGGATGAGCAGGTCATCGCCGTGGCCGAGCGCATCGGCGGCGGCGACTGGCTGAGCGCGCTGGCGGACGGGCTGGACACGCCCGTTGGCGAGGAGGGGCGCGGCATTTCGATGGGCCAGCGCCAGCTTGTCGCGCTCGCCCGCGTGCTGCTCCAGGAGCCGAGCATCGTCATTTTGGACGAAGCCACGGCGTCGGTGGATCCACTTACGGAAGCGCAAATTCAGGAGGGGCTGGACGTGGTGCTGGCGGAGCGGACGGCCATCGTCATCGCCCATCGCTTGAGCACGATTAAGGCGGCGGATCGCATCATCGTGCTGCGCCAGGGCGAGATTATCGAGACGGGGAATCACGACGAGCTGATGGCGCAGGGAGGACACTACGCGGAGTTGTACACCACCTATTTCCGCCACCAGTCGCTCAGCTACGAGCCGGAGCCCGTTGCAACAAACGGAACCGCGCCGGAGCGGGCGCTGGCACACCCGGCTTGATAGCCACCAATAATGGGTAGTCAAGCAAGTGCAAAGAAACGGCGCGGCAAATTCGCGACCGGACGATCTTGTCATTCCCGCGAAGGCGGGAATCCATGCTCGACTTACCGAGCGGATTCACGCGAATACGGGAATAATAAAGTATGACGACTTCGCGACCATGCGACCCAAGAGCGCTTCTTGGTAGCACCCGAACACTGAGGTGCAGCAAAAAGGTAGAGAACGGTCTGGCAGGATTTTTGGCACTTGGTTCGTAGGTTAAGCACGGATTCCTGCCTTCGCAGGAATGACAAATTACGCCCCCTTCACGATATTCTGCTGTTGAGTCGGGATGCCTATTTTTACCGGAATGACAAAATCCGATAGCGCCTACCCATCTGCGGCCAGCACGGCACGCGCCGCCCGCTCGTCCGTGACCAACACGTCGAGATAGCGACCGCGCAGCGCACCCAGGATCGCGCCGGTTTTGATTGTCGAGCCAGCGACGGCGATCACCGTCTCGATATCGTGCAGCGCCTCGATGCCGATGCTGATCACGCGCTGGTTCAAGTCAATGTCGAGCAGGCGACCGTCGGCGTCGTAGTGCTGGGCGCACATGTGCCCGACAGCGCCCTGGCTGCGCAGGTGGGCCAGCTCTTTCTTGTTCAGATACCCCGTCCAAATTAGCCCCGATGTCCCAACGGCGTGCGCGCCGATCCCCACGATTACGGCATCCGCGTTGCGCCCAATTTTTAGCGTGCGCCGCACGGCTGGCTCCTGCAGCAGCAGATCTCGCGTGCGTACATTTTCGACAATCATCGGCACGTAGAGATATTGGTAGGCGGCGGCATACTTGCTTCCCAACTCGCGCACCAAATCCGGCCCCTCGATCAGCGGGTTGCCTGAGTTGAGCGCGCCCAAAATCTGCACAAAGGTCATGTCGACCGAGCGAGCGGGCTGGAGGTGGCGCACGGTCGCGCC
Organism: Caldilineaceae bacterium; assembly: GCA_965213535.1. GTDB lineage: Bacteria > Chloroflexota > Anaerolineae > Caldilineales > Caldilineaceae > JBCCFC01. Next base: position 6,038,441 of record OZ243888.1, on the reverse strand, counting down.
AATCGAGCGGCCGTAGGAGACGCCCAGCACCATCCCCGTTTGAACAAACTCGTCGAGATAGATGGCATTTAGTGCACCGATGCCTGCAAACTCATCGCTTTCGTTGGTCTCGTGATCGGCGAGCACGCGGGCATCGCGCAGCGCAAAGCGGTCGCAGAGCTGCGCCTCCAGCTCCGGATTGCGCTTCCACGGGTAGTTGATTTGAATTGTCACCACGCCCGTATCGCGCGCGCTTTGCAGCAGGCGCGACACCGTCGAGCGCGAGATATTGAGATGTCGACCAATGTCGGCCTGCGTCAAGTTTTGCTCGTAGTAAAGACGCGCCGCCTGGATAAGGAGCTGACCGTTGTCCATAAGTGCTTGGGAGCTGACTGAAAATTTAATGGAGATGAACCGATTGTATACCAAAGCGAGCAAGCTCACAATCGCGCCGCCCCACGTGCACATTTGTGCAAGTTTGCGAGAATCTGCTTGACGGCCTGGCTGACATCTGTTATGCTCCAACCAACTCCAAAGCTACTTACCCTTTTTCACCAGCTGATTGTTATCTAGCCGAGCGCGCCGCGTCCTCGTTGCGCCACGCCATTGACACATCCAGGGCTGGCGTGCCGCGACAAACAAGCTGTCGGCAGCGCGAGCAAATTATAGAAGAGAATGCCATGAGCCTAGTCAACGAAATTACGCGGGAATCGTGGATTCTCAGCACCTTCCCCGAATGGGGCACGTGGCTCAACGAGGAAATTGAGCAGGAGACGGTGGAGCCAAATACCTTTGCCATGTGGTGGCTGGGCTGCACCGGCGTCTGGATCAAAACGGCGGGCAACGCCAACCTCTGCTTTGACTTGTGGGTGAGTACGGGCAAGCGCACGCAGAAGACCAAGTACATGCGCGATCAGCACCAGCACCAGCGGGCCATCGGCGCGCGGCTGCTCCAGCCCAACCGCCGCAGCTCCGTCTGCGTGCTCGATCCCTTTGCCATCCGTGAACTGGACGCCCTGCTCGCCACCCACGAGCACAGCGACCACATCGACGTCAACGTCGCCGCCGCCGTGCTGCAAAATTGCGGCGACGACGTCCCCTTTATCGGCCCCAAGACAAGCGTCGAAAAGTGGATCAAGTGGGGCGTGCCCGCCGAGCGCTGCATCACCGTCAAGCCGGGCGACACGGTCGAGATCAAGGATGCGCAAATCACCGCGCTCGAATCGTTCGACCGCACGATTCTCGTCACCGCGCCGGAAGGGACGACGCTGGCGGGCAAGATGCCGCTGGAGATGGACGAGCGCTCGGTCAACTATCTCGTGCAGACCAGCGGCGGCAACCTCTACCACGCCGGCGATTCGCACTTCTCCAACTGGTTTACCAAGCACGGCAATGACTACGATATTCACGTCGCGCTCGGCGCCTTTGGCGACAACCCGCGCGGCATGACGGACAAAATGACCTCCAGCGATATTCTGCGCATGGCCGAAGGGCTGCAGACCGAGGTCGTCATCCCCATACACCACGACATCTGGACCAACTTCCAAGCCGATCCCGCGGAGATTGTCGAGCTGTGGAAGATGCGCAAGGAGCGCCACCAGTACGGTTTCAAGCCCTTTATTTGGCAGGTGGGCGGTAAATTTATCTTCCCCGCGGACAAGGACAAAATCATCTACAACTACCCGCGCGGCTTTGAGGACGCCTTTGCCGTTGAACCCGACCTGCCCTTCCGCGCGATGCTGTAGCGTGGGACAAGCCATTAGCTTGTCGTGCGCTCTACGCTTTTTGCCTGTTACTCACGGCCTCTACATCCCCCAACCATCGCCAACAACTATCGCACTTTGTTTAACTCAAGGAGACTCCCCATGACCAGTTCTTTTCGTCGAATGATCGGCTTGATGTCGCTCGTTCTCCTGCTGTTGCTCACTGCCTCGTGCAGCGGCGACAGCGCGCCTGCTGAACCAGCCGAGGACGCTGCCGGGGCCGAAGCCGACACCGATACCTCGCTCGCGGGCCAGACCATCGTGGTCAGCTGGCCAGCGCTTTCGCACTTTGAAAAGGCGCAGACGCTGATTCCGCAGTTTGAAGAGGAAACCGGCATCAACGTTGAAGTCGATTCGATCCAGTATCTGCAGATGCGCGACAAGCAGGTGCTCGAAATGTCCAAGGAGGGCACGGGCGAGTACGACGTGGTCGCCTGGGTCATCTTTAACAAGACCGACTATGTCAACAAGGGCTATCTCGCCGAGCTCGCGCCCTTCTTTACGGACGCGGAATTGGCCGATCCCAATTATGATCCCGACGACATCGTCGACGCCTACCTGACCTCGACCTCGGCGGTCGGTGGTCGGCGCGGCTACCTGCCGGGGCCGACGCAGTCGCTCTACGGCATTCCCTTTGGCGCGGAGACGAGCCTGCTGGCCTACCGCACCGACATCTTCGAGGAGTACGATCTCGAAGTCCCCACCACCTACGATGAGCTGCTGGAAACGGCGACCTTTATCACCGAGAACGTGCCGGACATGTACGGCTTCACCAGCCGCGGCTCGAGCGACCACCAGATTGTGCACTCCTGGCTCAACGGCGCCAGCCCCTTTGGCGCTGGCATCCTGGATGATGAGTTCCGACCGACCGTCGAATCCGACGAGGCCAAGGCCGCGACGGAGATGCTGAAGGCTCTGATCGAGCAGTCGCCGCCGGGCGTAACGAGCTGGGGCGCTGGCGAGATGGCGAACGCTTTCTTGCAGGGCGAATCCGCCATGTACCTGGATGCCATGACCATCGCGGCCAAGGTGCGTGACCCGGAGCAGTCCCTGGTCGAGGGCAACGTCGGCTACGCGCTGCACCCGGCTGGCCCCGCCGGCATCAGCACGGAAACCGGTGGCTTTGCCATGGGCATTCCCAACAACGCGGACAACAAGGAAGCCGCCTTTACCTTCATCCAGTGGATGACGAGCAAAGAGCAGGACGTGGCGATTGTCGAAGCGGGCGGCGACCCGATTCGCAAGTCCACGCTGGCCGATCCCGAGCTGCAGGAGCGCTTCCCGGAGTATCAGGTCATCCTCGAGGGGCTGGAGTACGCCAACCCGGACTGGCGTCCGCTCGTCGCCGAGTGGGGCGCGCTAAATGCCCCCATCATGGGCGTGAAGCTGGGCGAATACGTGAGCGGGCAGAAGGATTTGGATACGGCGATGGCCGAAGCCGCCGACGAAATTGAAGCGACCATGGAGCGCGCGGGCTACTACACCACCAACGAAGAGCGCTACGCCGGTCACGAAGGCGAGACGGTTGTGGTCAGCTGGCCGGCGCTTTCGCACTTTGAAAAGGCGGGAACCCTGGTCGAGGAATTTGAGGCGGAGACGGGTATCAACGTCGAAATCGATTCGATTCAGTATCTGCAGATGCGCGACAAGCAGGTGCTCGAAATGTCCAAGGAGGGCACGGGCGAATACGACGTGGTCGCCTGGGTCATCTTTAACAAGACCGACTACGTCAACAAGGGCTATCTCGCCGAGCTGTCGCAGTTCTTCACCGATCCGACGCTGGCCGATCCGGCTTACGACCCCGACGACATCGTCGACGCCTACCTGACCTCGACCTCGGCGGTCGGCGGTCGGCGCGGCTACCTGCCGGGGCCGACGCAGTCGCTCTACGGCATTCCCTTTGGCGCGGAGACGAGCCTGCTGGCCTACCGCACCGACATCTTCGAGGAGTACGATCTCGAGGTCCCCACCACCTACGATGAGCTGCTGGAAACGGCGACCTTTATCACCGAGAACGTGCCGGACATGTACGGCTTCACCAGCCGCGGCTCGAGCGACCACCAGATTGTGCACTCCTGGCTCAACGGCGCCAGCCCCTTTGGCGCAGGGATTATCGACGACAACTACGAACCGACCGTCGAATCCGACGAGGCTAAGGCCGCGACGGAGATGCTGAAGGCTCTGATCGAGCAGTCGCCGCCGGGCGTGACGAGCTGGGGCGCTGGCGAGATGGCGAACGCCTTTTTGCAGGGCGAATCCGCCATGTACCTGGACGCCATGACGATTGCCGCCAAGGTGCGTGACCCGGAGCAGTCGCTGGTCGAGGGCAACGTCGGTTACGCGCTGCACCCGGCTGGCCCCGCCGGCATCAGCACGGAAACCGGTGGCTTTGCCATGGGCGTTCCCAACAACGCATCAAATCCAGAAGCAGCCTTTCTCTTCATCCAGTGGATGACGAGTAAAGCGCAAGATGTGGCGATTGTCGAGGCGGGCGGCGACCCGATTCGCGAGTCCACGCTGGCCGACCCGGCACTGCAGGAGCGCTTCCCGGAGTATCAGGTCATCCTCGAGGGGCTGGAGTACGCCAACCCGGATTGGCGACCGCTGCTGCCGGAGTGGGGTGCGCTGAATGCCCCCATCATGGGCGTCAACCTGGGCGAATACGTGAGCGGGCAGGCGACGTTGGATGAAGCGATGGCAAACGCCGCCGCCGAAATCCGCGACGTGCTGGAGCGCGCCGGTTACTACTCGCAGCAGGCGGAGTAATCCCCATTCTCACGCGTGCGGGCACGCCGTGGCGTGCCCGCACGCGTGAGTCAAAAATCAATTCATGCCCCGCAAATACTTTCGCTCCCAATACCTCGTTCCCTATCTCTTTATCCTGCCCGCAGCAATTGTGCTCGTCTTGGGGCTGATTGTGCCGCTCTACAACGCGGTCTACCTAAGCTTCTTTGATTGGCAGCTTGGCACGCCGTGGGATTCGCGCGAGTGGCTGGGGCTAGATAACTTCGCCCGGCTGCTGCAGGACGACAACGTGCGCCAGTCCGTCAGCATTACGCTGCAGTACACCTTTTGGACGACGGCGCTGGAGATGATCATCGGCATTGGCCTGGCGCTTGCGCTCGAAGCGCCGATCCGTGGCGCGGCCGTCTTCCGTACGATTCTGATTATGCCGCTGATGGTTTCGCCCGTGGTCGTGGGGCTGATGTGGCGCTACATGCTCGACGCGCGCACCGGCGTCATCAACTACTACATCGACGCCATCGGCGACGCGCTACCCGTGTTGCAGCAGCTCGGCTTTCAGAGCCGCTCGTGGCTGGGCGAGCCGGAGCTGGCGCTCGGCGCGCTGATCGTCACCGACATCTGGCAGTGGACGCCCTTTATCTTTATCATTATTCTCGCTGGCCTGCAGGCGCTGCCCAGCGACGTGGTCAACGCCGCCTACATGGACGGCGCAAGCTGGTGGCAGATGACGACGCGCGTCAAGCTGCCGATGCTGACTTCGCTGATCATCATCGCCCTGCTGCTGCGCATCATCGATGTCTTCCGCGCGCTCGAAGTCATCTACATTATGACCTTTGGTGGCCCCGGTCGCACGACGGAGGTGCTCTCGCTGATGATTTACAAAACGGCCTTTACCTCGCAGGATTTGGGCTACGCGTCGACCGTGTCGGTGCTGCTGATTGCGATTACGCTCGTGCTCAGCCTCGGCATTATTTTTTACAGCAATCCGCTGGGCGCGGAAGGAGAGAGTTAATGCAAGGTCAACAGGCGCTCGCCGACCCCATCGCCACGCCCAACAGCCGCCAGCGCTTCCGCTTCCGTCGCTGGACGGTGGCGCACTACGCGCTGCTGATCGTGCTGGCCGCGGTCACGCTCTTTCCCATTTATCTCATGTTGATCACCTCCTTCAAACAGCAGGTGGTCATTATGTCACGCGAGCCGGTCTGGTTCTTTACGCCCACGGTAACGAACTACGAATACATCATCGAGCGGGAAAGCTTCTTCCGCCACCTCTGGAGCTCGGTTTACGTCGGCGTCAGCTCGACGATTCTGACGCTCTTTGTTTCGGGGCTGGCGGCTTATGCGCTAGCCCGGCTGCGCTTTGTGGGCCGCGGGCTGATGGCGCAGACGACCTTGCTCGTGCGCATGGTTCCGCCCGCCGTGCTCGCCGTGCCGATCTTCGCGCTCTGGCGGCAGTGGTCGGTGGCGCTGGGCATCGAGGATGGGCGCGTGGGGCTGATTTTGTTTTACACCGCGCTCAACATCCCCTTTGCCGTCTGGCTGCTGATTGGCTTTGTGCGCCAAATCCCCATTGAGCTGGAGGAAGCCGCCATCGTCGACGGCGCGGGGCTCTTCCAGGTCTTCTTCCGCGTGCTCTTCCCGCTCATGCGTTCGGGCTACGCCGTCGCCGCCATCTTCACCTTCCGCATCGCCTGGAACGAGCTAATTCTCGGCCTGATCCTCACCGGTCGCACCACCTACACGCTGCCCGTCAAGACAACGCTCTTCCTCACCAACCAGGGCGTGCAGTGGGGCCGCGTCATGGCCATGGGCACGCTGATCGTCATCCCACCGCTGCTGCTGACTTTCTTCGCCGCTCGCCAAATTATCGCGGGGCTGACGGCGGGCGCGGTCAAGGGGTAAAGGGATAAATAGAGAGTGGAGATAGAGACAGAGAGGGTTGGTCGCGTGACGAGCCAATCTCTATCTCCACTCCCCACTCTCCACTTTCCACTCTCTATCTTAAATTATAATGAACCAACCCAAACTCCAGCTCGCCCTCGACGCCTTCGACCTGCCCTCGGCGCTTGCGCCCGTGCAGCGCGCGGCCCAGCACATCGACGTGGTCGAGTGCGGCACGATTCTCTGTCTTTCGGAAGGGATGCACGCCGTGCGCGCCCTGCGCAGCCTCTTTCCGGACAAGATTTTGCTGGCGGACGTACGCATCGCCGAGGCGGGCAGCATTATCTCCAAGCTGGCCTTTGAGGCGGGCGCGGATTGGGTGTCGGTGGTGAGCGGGGCCGCGCCGGATTCGGTGGCGGTGGTGCTGGAGGAGTCGCAGGGGCGGGGGCGGGAGATGCAGATCGAATTGAGCGACGGTTGGACGTGGCCAATGGCCGAGCGCTGGGCAGAGATGGGCGTGCCGCAGGTGATCTTCAAGCGCAGCCGCGATGCCGAAGCGCAGGGCAAGCTCGAATGGGGCGACGAGGACGTCGCGCAGATTCAGCGGCTGAGCGCGCTCGGCTTCAAGGTGAGCGTGGCGGGCAGCGTCAAGGTCGACGACATTCCGCGCTTTGCCCAAGCGCCCGTTTACGCCTTTATCGTCGGTCGCGCGATCTGCCAGGCGGATGATCCGGCCGCCGCCGCCGCCGCATTTCAGGCAGCCATCGCATCGACCTACCCCGCGAAGTGAGCATCCTCAGATGTGAACGGCTTTGCTGAGGGCGCGTATGATTCATAGATTGATCGGTTGCTGAGTGCATTCAAAAGAAAATTAACCGCAGATAGACGGAGGTGACCGCGGATAAGACTGTTTTAGGCAAACAGTGGGTAAAATCTGCGTTTATCTGTGTTCATCCGCGGTTCAAATTCTGAGTTGGGAACCGCTACCTCAGATACAAACGGCTTCACACGAGGAAAGTCCAATGGCACGCTTCGATCTCACCACCATTGGCGAAGGACAGCTCCGCTATTCCGTGCCCGCGGGCATGAGGCTGGAGCGCGCCAAGCAGTTCGACGTCAACGTCTCCGGCACGGAGGCCAACGTGAGCTGTCTGCTCTCGACGCTCGGCTGGCGCTGCGGCTGGGCCAGCAGCCTGCCCAATTCGCCGTTGGGGCGACGGGTCGCCAGCGAGTATTCTTTATCCGGCGTCGATCTCTCCGCCGTCTGCTGGTCACGCAATGAACGGCTCGCCACCTACTACGTCGAATATGCCCGCCCCCCGCGTGCAACCCAGGTCTACTACGACCGCGGCGACACCTGCTTTACCAACTGCACCGTCGACGATGTCGACTGGGGCTACCTGCTTGATACGCGCCTGCTGCACCTCTCCGGCCTCACCATCGCCCTCTCGCCCTCGGTTCACGAGATTGTCCTCGAAGCGGTGCGCCGTGCCAAAGCACAGGGCATCCCCATTAGCTTTGACATGAACTATCGCTCGCGCTTGTGGACGCCCGCCCAAGCCGCCGCCGCGATTCGCCCCCTCCTGCAAGACGTTGATGTGCTCTTCTTTAGCCGCAACGACGCCCGCACCGTCTTTGGCATCGACGGCACGCCGGAGCAGATCGTCGAGAAGCTGCACGATCTCTCCGCAGCGCCTTACGTCGTGACGTCGCTCTCCAGCGACGGGCTCATCGGCTGGGACGGCCACATCTTCCACACCGAGCTGGCGCGACCCGTCGAGATCGTCGACCGCATTGGCGCGGGCGATGCGATGGTGGCGGGCGTGCTCCACGGCTACCTGCAGGATGATTTTGTGCTCGGCCTGCGCACGGGCGCGCTGACGGCGGCGCTCTGCCTCAGCCAGCACGGCGATCAAGTTGTCACTTCGCAGCGCGAACTGGATGGGCTGCTCGATCAGATTTCGCTGGACATTTGTCGCTAAACGGCACGAAAGGGTCTCTCGAGACTATCTATCTGTCAACAGATTCGGGGAGCAGATTGAACAAATTTGTCCGCATCAGTCCGTTGTCGCTTTGCCCTCGGCAGCTTATTTGCCTGTGGAACCGACGAGTCGACCCTTCCCCCACCCGATCCCATTCAACCCGTTGTCAAAATCCCTTGACAGCTTCTGTGCAGCCCTCCCTAAACAGCCAATCTCCCCAAGCAAGCGCCCCGCTTTTAGCGACGTTGTCCCTGTAGTAGAATAGCGTCAGTGCTTACGAAAATTTTTTACAAGGGAGAGCTATTTTGATTCAACGTTTTTGGCGCTACGCATCGCTGATCGGGGTTCTGCTGATTGCGCTGGTCGCCTGCAACCCGCCCGCCGTGGACGAAGCGCCCGCCGAGGCGGACACCACCAACGTGGAAGCCAGCGTGGAAGCCAACGTGGAAGCCAACGTGACCACGCTAGACACGCGCGCCGCCGTGGAGGCCGTCTACACGCGCCCCCAAATTGGGCTGGAGGGGCTGCCCGATCTCGAGGGCCGCACCGTCGTCGCCGTGACGGGCAACGATTACGTGCCCTTCAACTACGTCGACCCGCTGACGGGCGAGGCCGAGGGCTGGGAGTACGACGCGATCAACGAGGCCTGCCGCCGGCTCAACTGCGAAGTGCAGTGGGAAGTCACCGCGTGGGAGACGATGATCCAGGCGATTGCCGACGGCCAGTACGACATCGGCATGGACGGCATCACCATCACCGCAGAGCGCGCCGAGCAGGTCGATTTCTCCATTCCCTACATCCGCAGCCAGCAGTTTATGCTCGTGCGCGCGGACGAAGAGCGCTTTGCCACGCCAGCAGAATTTGCGGCGGACGAGGAGTTGCGAATCGGGGCGCAGGCGGGCACGACGGGCTTCTTCACCGCCGTGGATGAATTTTTTGGCGGCGAAGAGAGTGATCGCATCCAGCTCTTCGACAACTTTGGCGCATCCGTGCAGGCGCTGATCCAGGGCGATGTCGATTTGGTGCTGGTTGATGCGGCGAGCGGCGAGGGCTACATTGGCGCCAATCCCGACGCGCTCGAGCTCATTGGCGATCCGCTGGCGACCGAAGATTTTGGCTTTATCTTCACGCCCGGCAGCGACCTGCTCGAGCCCTTCGATGCCGCCATCACCACCATGCAGCGCGATGGCTTCTTCTCACACCTCAGCACCAAGTGGTTCTTTCTCAACGATCCCAACGGCGAAGACCTGTACGAGCAGCTGCCCAACCTGGAGGGTCAAGTCGTCGCCGCGGTGACGGCCAACGACTACATCCCGCTCAACTTTATCGACCCGCCAACCGGCGCGGCCATGGGCTGGGAGTACGACGCCATCAACGAAGTTTGCCGCCGCCTCAACTGCGTTGTCGATTGGAACGCGGCGGCGTGGGAGACGATGATCCAGGCCGTCAACGCCGGTCAGTTTGACGTGGGCATGGACGGTATTACCATCACGAACGAGCGCGCCGAGCAGGTCGGCTTTTCGATGCCGTACATGACGATGCAGCAGTTTATGCTGACGCGCGCGGACGAGGATCGCTTTGCTGACGCCGCAGAATTTAAGGAAAATGAGACGTTGCGCATCGGCGCTCAGGCGGGCACGACGGGCTTCTTCACCGCCGTCTACGACATCCTGGATGGCGACGAGAACAACGAGCGCATCATCCTCTTCGACAGCTTTGGCGCGGCGGTACAGGCGCTGATCCAGGGCGATGTGGACATGGTGCTGGTTGACACCGCGAGCGGCAAGGGCTACATCGGGGCGAATCCGGACGCGCTCAAGCTCGTCGGCGCGGCGCAGAGCACCGAGGAATTTGGCTTTATCTACCCGCTGGAAAGCGAGCTAGTCACGCCTTTTGATGCGGCGATTGCTTCCATGATTCGCGACAACTACACGACGTATCTGAGCAACAAGTGGTTCTACCTGTACGACTTTGGTGGCGAGTAACGCGATTGACGCACGATACGCTTGAAATTTGCTTCTCGGCGAATTAAGATTGAAGATTCAAGATTGAGTACTCAATCCTTGGTCTTCAATCTTTTGCTTTCTGGAAAGACGACATGACTGTTCAATCAACCGCACAGCCCGTGCCAACCAAACGCATCGCCCCGCGGCGACACGTGGCGAAGGACATCTTTGCGCGCACGCCCTACTGGCTGCTGGCGGCGACGCTGCTGGGCGCGTGGCTGCTCTACACCATTCTCACCAACGCCGACTACCGGCTCATCTTCAACGCCCTCTCCAGCGGCATTGGCATCACCGTCTACGTAACGCTCGTGGCCTATGCGGGCGCGATTGCGCTGGGGCTGCTGGTGGGGCTGCTCAGGCTCTCCCACAACCGCGTGGTGCAGGAGATCACCTCGTTTTACGTGGAGATTATCCGCGGCGTACCGATGCTGGTGCTGCTGCTCTACATCGTCTTTGTGGGCGCGCCGGGGCTGGTGGACTTGGTCAACTGGGGCGGTCGCCTGCTGGCGGGGGCGGGGCTGGCGGGGGCGGGCGAGGCGCTCTCGACCTTTAGCGTGCGCGATCTCGATTTTCAGCTGCGCGCCATCCTGGCCCTGGTGATAGGCTACAGCGCCTTTTTGAGCGAAGTCTTCCGCGCGGGCATCGAAAGCATTGGCAAGGGCCAGCACGAAGCGGCCATGAGCGTGGGCATGAACCGCTGGCAGACGATGCGCCACATCGTGCTGCCGCAGGCCGTGCGCCGCGTGCTGCCGCCGCTGGGCAACAACTTTATCGCCATGCTCAAGGATTCGGCCCTCGTCTCCTTTGTCGGCGTACAGGACATCACCCGGCTCGGCAACACCTACGCCGCCAGCACCTTCCGCTACATGGAGACGCTCTCCATCGTCGCCTTTCTCTACCTGGCGATGACAATTGTCCTATCGCTGCTGGTGCGCGCCATGGAGCGGCGCATCCCGAATACGTAAAAAAGGAATGCCATGACCTACAAAATTTTGCCTATTCTGTTAGCTTGCCTGCTGCTGAGCTCCTGCGAGACACCACTGCCCATCGACGCCGAAATCGTGCAGATCGCCCACGCGCCGCTTGCGCAGCCGCCGGTGGCGGCTGCGACGTCAACGCCACAGCCGCGGGCGTCGATCGCGCAGACTTCGTTGACGGTGGAGGAGATATTTTTGCTTCGCACAATTGGCGGGATCGTTGGCGAAATGGCCTATTACGGAGCGGCATTGGAACCGGCACTGACCGACAAAGGTTATTCAGACTACTTCCTTGAACGCATTGTAGCAGAAGGTGAAGCGCTTGGGCTCAATTTAGAACCAGAGCTTATTGCTGATACAAAGGATCTGTCGACAGTTTTTGTGTTGGTAGATTATCTTGCACTTCAAATAGAAACATCCAATCTGGACAGCTCTCCGGCTACGGCAGTATTCTACTTTGACTTTTACGAGGAGTTTTACAAACGCTTGTTGGATAAATTTGTAGAAACGCCACCTGAAGACAACGAGATTACGCGTGGATGGTTTGGCTCAATAGCAAGAGGAACGAACGTCATGGTATTGTACAGTCCTCTGCTTGGAATCGACCAAGAACAAGCGCGAGAGGGGCTGCAAATTGCACAGCAGTTTCAATTACTTTCGCAGCAAGAGATCTTCTCCGAGGAAGATCTATCGACGATTGCAGATCGATTCGCTCAGTGGTCGTCTTCGGCTGGGAACGAATCTTTCTTTGCCTTACAAGGGCGTCCCACGCCTTCACCTACGCCTACAGTCGCCAATCAAGTTGGCACAGATATCACCATTCAATTACCGTCTGGAGATGCTGGACGAGGCGCAGAGCTACATGAGAGCTTTGCTTGCTCTGCTTGCCACCTCGCTGATCCATCTATTCTTGCGTCAGGGCCAAGCTATGGAGCGAGCGACTATGAGTATAGCCAAAACAAAACGCTCGTTGAACGTGCACAAACCACTTGGCAAAGCGAAAGCTATACGGGCGAAGCGGTGAGTACAGAACAATATCTTCTCGAATCAATTGTGCTTCCCGACACCTACATCGTCCCCGGTTACCGTTCCGGACTTCATCCGCTCAACTGGTATGACGAACAATTAAGCGTCCAAGACGCCGCCGACCTCATTGCCTACCTCAAAACTTTCGATTAAGCTTGCTATAGCTACGTACATCGGCTCAAGTTGCAACCTGCTATAATGCTTGCAGTCGATATATCCATTTGAAGGAGAACCCACTATGTTAACAGCAGTCGAAGCCGTGGTCGATGAGCAGGGGATTGTTCACTTGCTCGAACCAATTAAACTGCCTACTGCGCGGAAAGCAGTGGTTACCATTTTGTCGGAAGATGCAGAAGACAGCACCCGTGCGCTCACTCTACTGAGCGAAGCTTCATTTGCGAAAGATTGGAACCGCCCAGAGGAGGACGAGGCATGGTCGTACCTCGAAGCGGAGATGTAGTCATTCTGCCCTTTCCCTACTCGGATTTGGTGCGAACCAAGCGCCGACCGGCAATCGTGCTAGCAGATGTAGGATACGGTGATTGGCTTGTTTGCCAAATCACAAGCAAGCCTTATTCTGATTCGAGAGCAGTAGAAATCACAAGCAGAGATTTCTCAACGGGGGCTTTGCGCATGACTAGCTACGCTCGTCCCGGTAAAGTGACGACAATTGAGCAGAAGTTGATCATTAAGCAGATTGGCTCGCTTAATTCCAACGCTTTTGCGCGAGTCCTTGGTGCTATGATCACTCTCTATCAGGATCAACTTCCACCAGTACCAAGAGAAGATAGCAGTAATTAACCCAAATCTTTGCCATCCAGCCCCAAAGCCAAACTATGACAACCAGACGCTCCCCCCTCCACGACTACCACCTGCGCCACGCGGGCAACCTGCTGCGCGGCGGCGACTAACCTCTTCCCCTTACGCCTGATTGGCTCCCAAAGGTCGGTTTGGGCCACGTTTGCTTAACCAGAGCCTACCCGTAGAGAAGGTCAGCTAGCGGAGACCCGGCCTTTTTGTTAGAATGTTCTGAACGCAGGCAGTGCTCTACAGGTGCAAACATGTCGGAAACAACCACTTCGGTCGCTCATCAAATCCTGCCATCTGTCGTCTCAGCGTTGCAACGCGCGCTCGGTTCCGATTTGTGCGCGATTGTCTTATTCGGCTCGCGCGCCCGCGGCGACGCTCGGCCCGATAGCGATTGGGATTTGTTAGTGATCGCTGATCAACTACCGGCGCGCACGTTTCCCCGCCATCTTTACCTAAAGCGAATGCTGCCGGACTCGTGGCGTGGCCAAGTCTCTGTGCTGGCAAAAACGCCGTCCGAGTTTGAAGCGGGCGTGCCCGATCTATTCCTGGACATTGCGCTGGACGGGATTGTCCTGTATGACAAAGATGACTACATCCACAAACGGCTTTCGCGCTTGAGACAGATTGTCCAAAAAGAAGGATTGTATCGGGAGCAGCGTGGTCGGGAGTTGGTTTGGCAGTGGCAGGCATTTCCTGGCTTGGGCCGCCAGTTGACTTGGGATGGTGTGAGATGACCGATAGCTATGAATATTGTAGGGTTAACCCCTTGGGATTTGTTTAACGAGGCAGATGCGCAACAAGCGCTGAACTCAGCGGAAGAAGCCGTTCGCCTTGCACAGAGCATTATGACAACCATCGCCTCGGAAGGAACCGCAGAGTAAAATGCCAACCAGACGCTCCCCCCTCCACGACTACCACCTGCGCCACGCGGGCAACCTGCTGCGCGGCGGCGGCGATTACCTCTTCCCGGACGCCTACACGTCGGCGCGGGACGAGCACGTGAACACGCGCACCAACGTGGGGATGCAGGATTTGTCGTCGATGGGCGAGGTCGATGTCAAGGGGCCGGGCGCGGAGCGGCTGCTGAACCGGCTCGTGGTCAACGAGCTGCAAAAGATGGAGCCGGGGCAGGTGCGCTACACGACGATGTGCAACGAGCAAGGCGGCATTGTCGACGACGTGACCGTCTATAAATTTAACGACGAGCACTTTATGATGACGCTCTCCTCCGCGCCGCGCAAAGAGGCTGCGCAGTGGGTGCGCGACCACAGCGTCGGCACCAGCAGCTACGTCACCGAAGTTTCGTCCGGGATTGCGCTGCCGGTGGTGCAGGGGCCGCGCTCGCGCGACCTGCTCCAATCCATCGTGCGCGAGGCGGACGTGCAGCGGCTGCGCTTTTTCCGCTTCACCCCCGCCGTCGTCGACACGGGCGAGGACGCCATCAGCGTGATCCTGTCGCGCTCCGGCTACACCGGCGAGCTGGGCTACGAGCTCTACACGCCCGCCGAGGACGCCATCACGCTGTGGGAATTTTTGCTGAGCGCGGGCAAAGAGTACGGTCTCCAGCCCTACGGCGTGGGCGCGATGCAGTCGCTGCGCATCGAAAAGGCGCTGCCGCTCTACGGCAAGGACATCAACCAAAATTACACGCCCTTTCACGCCGGGCTGGACCGCTGGATTCGTTTCAACAAGCGCGACTTCATCGGCCGCGAGGCGCTGCTGCAGGTGCAGGAGCGCGGCATCGACGAGCGCTGGGTCGGCCTCACGCTCGACAGCCCGTCGCCCGCCAGCGCGGACGATCCGATCTACAGCATCGGCGACATCGCCAGCTTCCAGCCGCAGCGCTTTAGCGGCCCCGAAACCGGCGAGCCGGTGGACGCCGAATCGCTGGGCGAGCCAGTCGGCCACGTCACCGCCAGCGCCAAGGGCCACTCCGTCGGCAAGATGCTGGCGCTGGCCTACGTGCGCACGACGCACGCCTGGCCCGGCGCCAAGCTGCTCGTGCAGTCCGCCGGTCGCCAGATTGTGGGGACGGTCGCGTCGACCCCCTTCTTTGACCCGGCGGGCAATCGCCTGCGCGCAAAATATGGCTAGGTGACCGTCACTGCCCGCGACCCACTGACCCACCCGACTTTGTTTGGGCAGTGACTGTCACCGGATCGACCAGTCGCTTTGCTGTGGCCGGGTTGGGTGGCTATGTTTCGGTGACAGTCACTGCCCGCGACCCACTGGCCCACCCGACTTTGTTTGGGCAGTGACTGTCACCGGATCGACCAGTCGCTTTGCTGTGGCCGGGTTGGGTGGCTATGTTTAGGTGACCGTCACTGCCCGCGACCAACTGACCCACCCGACTTTGTTTGGGCAGTGACGGTCACCGGATCGACCGGTCGCTTTGCTGTGGCCGGGTTGGGTGGTTATATTCCGGTGACAGTCACTGCCCGCAACCGACTGACCCACCCGACTTTGTTTGGGCAGTGACTGTCACCGGATCGACCGGTCGCCTTGCTGTGGCCGGGTTGGGTGGTTATATTCCGGTGACAGTCACTGCCCGCGACCGACTGACCCACCCGACTTTGTTTGGGCAGTGACTGTCACCGGATCGACCGGTCGCTTTGCTGTAGCCGAGTTGGGTGGCTATGTTTAGGTGACCGTCACTGCCCGCGACCGACTGGCCCACCCGACTTTGTTTGGGCAGTGACTGTCACCGGATCGACCGGTCGCTTTGCTGTAGCCGAGTTGGGTGGTTATATTCCGGTGACAGTCACTACCCGCCCGTTCAAGGGCAAGTCGAGTTTAATTTGGGCAGTGACGGTCACCTGGCTAACTAGGAGAAAACGATGGTGCATCCCCAAGCGCTAATCAAACTGTTTGGCTACAACGCCGAGCTGATTGAAAAGCAAACTGCAAGCCTCACTCACGAAGAAAGTCTACGCTCGCCAGCCGTTGAGGCAAACTCCATCAATTGGGTGCTGGGGCATGTCGTTTCGGCGCGCACGTTTGCGATGCGTCTTGTGGACGAAGAGCCGGTTTGGACGGATGAACAGCGGGCACGCTACCGGCACACGTCCGCCAACGTGGTGGATGACGATGAGGGCGTCGTTAAGCTGGACGATCTGGTGGTGGCATTTCGCCAATCGCAGACGCGACTGGTGCATGGCCTGGGCCGCATGAGCTATGAGGAGATGTGTCAATCATCGGGATATGAAGACAACACGGTCGGCGATAGCCTAGCGTATTTTCATTTTCACGAGGCGCAGCATGTAGGTCAGCTGCTCTACTTAGCGCAGTCTGTTGGCAAGCAGGGCGTCTGGCTGGGCTAACTGTTTACTTAAAAGAGAAATCATGGCAAATCAGAACCTCCGTCCCCCACGTATCACGCATCACGCATCACGCATCACGCAATCCCGCCCCTCCATCTCCAATCTTCAATCCCCCATCTCCACTCTTCACCCCAACCGCTTCGACACCATCGTGATCGGCGTGGGCGGCATGGGCAGCGCGACCTGCTACCAGCTCGCCAAACGCGGCCAGCGCGTGCTGGGCTTGGAGCGCTTCGATATTCCGCACGACCGGGGCTCGTCGCACGGCTACACGCGGATTATCCGGCTGCCCTACTACGAGGATTCGTCCTACGTGATGCTGCTGCTGCGGGCGTACGAGCTGTGGCGCGACATCGAGCGGCGCTACGGCCAAAATCACGCAAGCGAGCAACTGCTGCACCTGCACGGCTCGATCGACGCCGGGCCAGCCGAGAGCTGGGTCTTCAAGGGCGCGCTGCAGTCGGCCATCGAATTCGACCTGCCGCACGAGGTGCTGACGGGGCTGGAGCTGGCGCAGCGCTTCCCCGGCTACAATTTGCCGCAGGATCAGCTGGCGCTCTACCAGCCACAGGGCGGCTTTCTCGTGCCGGAGCGCTGCATCGTCGCCTACGCCTTCGAGGCGATGCGATTGGGCGCGCAGATTCACGGGCGCGAGACCGTGCTGGGCTGGGAGCCGCTGGGCAACCACGAGGGCGTGCGCGTCCACACCGAGCGCGCCACTTACGAGGCCGACAGCCTGGTGATCAGCGCCGGCTCGTGGAACGACCAGATGCTCGGCTTCCTGCGGGGGCTGGCCGTGCCGGAGCGCCAGGTGCTCGCCTGGTTCCAGCCGGAGCGACCGGAGTTGTTCCAGACAGACAACTTCCCCGTCTTCAATCTGTTGGTGGACGAAGGGCGCTTCTACGGCTTCCCGATCCACGGCGTGCCCGGCTTCAAGATCGGCAAGTACCACCACTTCGAGGAGCACGGTCGCCCCGAAGAGCTCGACCGCGAAATCACGTGGGCGGACGAGCAGGTGCTGCGCGACGCCACGGCCAAATACTTTCCCGAAGCCGCGGGCGCAACCCTATCGCTCTCGACCTGCCTCTTCACCAACTCGCCCGACGGCCACTTCCTGATCGACCTGCACCCGGAGTACCCGCAGGTCAGTTACGCCTCGGCCTGCACGGGCCACGGATACAAATTCGCCAGCGTGATTGGCGAAATCCTGGCCGACCTGTCGCAGCGTCGCCAGAGCCGCCACGCGATTGATCTGTTCACGGCCAACCGCTTTATGGCTTCACGCACGGGCGCTTCACGTGCTAGCGACTTCGGCCCCGGCGTCGCCGACTCGAACGCGATTCGCCACGCGCGCGACGAGCGGCGGCGCGAGGTTAAGCCACATCTCGTTGGAGGACAAGGGGGCTATGGGGCGGGGATGCCGGGTCAGCAGCGATATGGACAGTACGGTCAGCAGGATGGTTACCGACAGGCAGTGAAGCCGAGCGAGGTTAGGTCGCGGGAGCAGGATGGGTCGGTGCGGGCGGTGTGGTAGAATAACTTTGATGCGGTTGACAATTCCTCCTGCCGTGCTAAAATCGGCTTGTGAGCAGGCAGAAGGGAAGTGGATCAGAGGGAGAATTATTATGACAACGCGCGAGCTACTCAAACGGGATATCGATCAACTGCAAGAGCCATACCTGGGCTTTTTGCAGCGAATTGTGCGGGCGCTGATGCCTACGTCATCGACACCCAGCCAACAGTCAACAACCGCTGACTCTTGGGAGAGCTTTGTTCAAAGCAGCTACGGGATGTTTCGAGACGACCCCCTGGAACGTGCGCCGCAGGGCACGTTGGAAATTCGTGAGGCGCTTGAGTGAAGTTCTTGCTTGATACCAACGTGTGTATCCGTTTCTTGAATGGGCGTTCGCCTGCGATCCGGCAGCAGATCGGAACACATAATCCAGAAGATATGTTGCTCTGTTCGGTCGTGAAGGCTGAGCTGTTGTACGGCGCGGCAAAAAACGACAACCCGCAGGGTCGATTAAACAAAATCCAGCCGTTTTTGGACCGCTTTAGCTCCCTGCCTTTTGATGACAACGCTGCTGCCTATTACGCTGAAATTCGCGCAGGGTTGGAGAAGAAAGGCTTACCCATTGGCCCAAACGATTTGCTGATTGCATCGATTGCGGTTGCCAATCAACTCGTCCTGGTGACGCACAACGTGCGAGAATTTGGGAGAATCGATGAGCTAACGCTCGAAGATTGGGAAGCGACGGCAGAGTAGTACCATTAGTCTATAGTCAATAAAATTTAAGCGAACGCCCAGCAATTGATTAACGGAGAAATAAAAGGATAGAAGGTATGGCTTCTGTAAGGGAAGAGAGTATCACACAGCTAATAGATGAGCTTCGTAACTTTCGCTTTTGTGGACCAAGCGACGATCCGGATGAACAAACTGCAGTCACTTCTGGATATCAGTATTTGGCAACTCGCCTTAGAAGGGAAGCGGTACTCCTGCTTTCGGAAGCTGAACAAAATAGGCTCAACTCGATTCATATAGAAATTGACAATCTCTACTCAGCTTATGAAGCAAAGGCCGAGATTGACGCGCTCTTACCAGTCATTGAAACTGCTATGCAACAGTCAGGAGAGGCTATCTTCACAAGCAGGTCAAGTAGTTGGATTGTAAATCCAACGCTAATTGATGAAATAGAACGCGCATCTTCAACCACTCTTGATCTCGCTCTTCTCTTGCACTTGTGCAGAGAAGTAAACTCTTGTTTTGCACATGGCAATATTATCGCCACAGTGCTGCTAATGCGCGCAGTTCTCAACTATGTGCCACCAGCATTTGGTTGCAACGCATTCAAACAGGTGGTTGCTCAAAGTCCAAAAAGCTTGAAAAACAGTTTTGATCACCTTGAACAGGGGTTGAGGCAAATTGCTGACTTTCACACTCATCGAGTAATGACTAGAGGTGATTCATATCCTACTGTAGCCCAAGTGGAGCCCTATAAGCCTCAATTTGAACAGTTACTTCAAGAAGTGCTACAAAGGAGTCAAAATAGCGCACCCTAAAGACAACCTTACCAATGTAAATGAAGAAGTTAAGCGATACCTCATCGCCTACCCCATCACCGACTACACCTTCCCCACCAAAGCACACATCGACCAAGTCTCGCTCGACGACCAGTACCTCCACCTCACCCTCACCGACGAGCGGCGGCTGTCCATTCCGCTGTGGTGGATTCTGCCCGGACAATGCTGATTTGGAAGCCAGACCGCTGCGCGATCAATGATGAACTGCGACTGGTCGACTATCTCGGCCCTCGTTAGCAGCCCCAGTAGGTCACACCTTTTCATACGCGCTAGGCAAATTTTGCCCCTTGACAACCGACCGTCTGGACGGTATCATCCTTGCATGTCAGCCAAACGTGATGCCGAAGCTACCCGCCAGCAAATTCTTGATGCACTTAAAGAGATGGTCGCCAGCGGGGGCTACTTTACCAAGTTTACGCTGAGCGCCGTGGCCGAGGCAGCGGGCGTGAGCAAGGGCGGCCTGCTGCATCATTTCCCTTCGAAGAAAGCGCTGATGCGCGGGCTGACGGAGCACCTGCTGGAGGGCTTTGAAGAACGGCTACACGCCGAACTCGAACGCCAGGGGTCAAACGACGTGCCCGGTCGCTGGGCACGGGCGTATGTGGGGGCCATGTTGGGCAATCGCGCCAGCAGCGAGGCGCATTTGAGCGCGTCGCTGCTCGCCTTTGTCGGCCTGCGCGAGGAGGCCAAGGCGCTGGCCAAGGCCCAGTTTGACTACTGGCAGGAGCTGGCGGCCCAGGACGGCCTGCCGCGCGTGGATGCCTCGCTGGTGCTGCTGGCGACCAACGGCATCCTCTACACCGAAATCCTCAACCAGGGCCGCATCGAGCCCACGCTGCGCCAGCAGCTGATCGACCGGCTGATCCAGATGACGTGTGAACCGCGTCGCGCCGATTGACGGACCAGAGAATGGACACGGATGAACACGGATTTTTCTTCTGCTTCCGGACTCAAGTAGAGGGCTGCGATCGGGCCACGTAAATTGACGTAGAGACTTCCGACTAAAAATCTGCGTTCATCTGTGAAAATCTGCGTACAATTTCCATTTGACAGGTTTCTTCTGCAATCCGTGTGCGCAGCCCGTGTTCATCCGTGTCCCAAAATTTCTCTGCCATGCCCACTCACTCCCTTCCCCGCGCCGACAGCCGACTCGAGCGCGTCCTCCGCTCCGGGCGCTTTGCCGTCACCGCCGAGCTCAACGCGCCCGACTCCGCCGACCCGCAGGACGTCTACGCCAACGCCGTGGTGCTCAGCGAAGTCTGTGACGGCATCAACGCCACGGATGGCTCCGGGGCGAACTGCCACATGAGCAGCCTCGCCTGCTGTGCGCTGCTGACCAGGGCGGGCTACGAGCCGGTGCTGCAAATGGGCTGCCGCGACCGCAACCGCATCGCCCTCCAGGGCGATCTGCTCGGCGCCGCGGCGCTCGGCGTCCAAAACGTGCTCTGCCTCACGGGCGACGACGTGACGGCGGGCGACCAGCCATAGGCCAAGCGCGTCTTTGATTTCGACTGCATGCACCTGCTGCGCACCGCCAAAATCATGCGCGACGAGGGCGTCTTCCTCAGCGGGCGCAAGCTGTCGACGCGCCCCCAATTTTTTCTGGGCGCGCCGGCCAACCCCTTTGTGCCCCCCTTCGAGTGGCGACCGCTGCGCCTCCAGAAGAAAATCGAGGCCGGGGCCGATTTTATTCAAACGCAATACTGCTTTGACGTGCCGCGGCTAAAGGTGTACATGCAGCGCGTCGTCGATTTGGGGCTGCACGAGCGGGCGTTTATGCTGGTGGGCGTGGGGCCGCTGCGCTCGGAGCGGGCGGCGGAGTTTATGCGCACGCAGGTGCCCGGCGTCTGGATTCCGGACGCCGCGGTCGAGCGGCTGCGGCAGACGCCGAAGGCGAAGAAGCGCGCGGTCAGCAAGCAGATTTGCGTGGAGATTATCGAGCAGGTGCGCGAGCTGGAGGGGGTTCACGGCGTCCACATCATGGCCTATCGCCAGGAGGAGACGGTGGCGGAGATCGTCGAGCGCGCGGGGCTGCTGACGCGACACCGGGAGGTGAGGCGCTCGGCGCAGCGGCGGGCGCGAGCGCTGGCGACTTAGGCGACGGCGTAATCCGTATACTTGCGCACCGACGGCGGGTGGAAGGCCAACACAATGTCCTCGCGCGGAATGCCCGCCTCGACGAGCTCCTCGGCCACGCCGCCTTCGATGCCGTCGTGCTGGATGTAGACCTTGCCGTTGCGAATATCGATGTGGAGGACGGAGCCGTGGATGCGGCGCTTGCGATTCCAACCAACGTGCATCATCTCGTAATGGTTGCGCTCATCGTCAAAGATGGTCTCAGCTTCGATGTCGCCATAAGATGGGCGGATTGCAGCGCATTCGCGGATTAAGTTTTTAACAATGTTTTGATATTGCTCTACTTTATCCATTGTTGAATCCTAGCTGTATCTTCGTCAAACACAATGATTCTAAGCGTAAAATCGTCCAACGCCAAGCGACCCAGCGCGGAGGCGAAAATGCCTTCAGCGACTCTCACTTCAACCGCGAGATAGAGTTGTCGATCCGGTTCGTTCTGCTGAAGAATGCTTCGGTATAGCATAAATTGACCCAGCGCATTCTCTAGATCATTCACGGGCGAGCGGCCGATAAAGCTCTTAATTTCAACAGCAATCTTTTCATCGGCACGTTCGGCTGCGATCAACCGCTGTGCACCAAGATCAACAAATAGATTGTGATCCCCATACGAAACTGGGAACGGGTCATCGGTAATCGTCCAGCCATCGGCCTCAAGCGCTTGGCGGACAACATCGTGGTAAATATCGCGTGCCATAGAGTAAACTTACGCTGCCAGTTTTACGATGTACTCGGGCCGGGGAATCGAAGGAGCATCGGAGCGGGCTTGCTTCGCAGCATCGACAAGTTGCCGAATCGTGGCAATCAACTCATCGAGCATGCCCGGCTCGATCACCGAATCGTCGCTGTCGCAAGGGCAGATCCAGGCAGGAATGTGGCGAACAACAACTTCGACCCCATCTTCATGGTAGGTAAATTCTGTCTCGCCCCACTGCATCAATTCGTTGTGGTCAGAACATGTGGGCGGCGGCAGTTTAGGTGTCGTATTGGTCATCTTCTCGATTTGCGCCGGTAGGGAGGCGTTTCCCACTCTTTCGTGCTTGGAATATACGCTGTCACAATAATGATTTGGTTCGACGGATTGAACTCGCAGACCGTGTGCAGGTACATCGCGAAGCTGTCTTGCAAAAATTTGCCGCAAATCAAAACGCGGTCCCTCGACGGATACCGCTCAATGATGCGACCATCCACTATCGAAGCGACAATACCTCGCTCATAAAAGCCTTCTTGCAGCGCGTGCTGCGTCACGTGAAGTCGGATTGCAAACCGACCCGCTCTGAGGAGCCGACGTATTTCTTCGATGTCCATAACGGTGCCGTATCAAATTCTTAGCTGTGGACATTATAGCACATCAAAACATAAAGCTGAGTCACGTAAAGGAACTGTTTCATGCCCACCCAAACCAAAGTCCCCAGCGACATCGACATCGCGCAGGCCGCGACGCTGGAGCCGATTGAGGCCATCGCCGAAAAAATGGGCCTCGTCCGCGGCGACATCGAGCTCTACGGCGACAACATGGCCAAGATCAAGCTGGCCGCCATCGACAAGCTGGCCGATCGTCCCAACGCCAAGTACGTCGTCGTGACCGCCGTGACGCCGACGCCGTTGGGTGAGGGCAAATCGACGACGACGGTGGGGCTGGGGCAGGCGCTCAACCAGATCGGCCAAGCGGCGACCATCGCCATCCGCCAGCCCTCGCAGGGGCCCACCTTTGGCATCAAGGGCGGCGCGGCGGGCGGTGGCTACAGCCAGGTCGTGCCCATGGAGCAGTTCAACCTGCACATGACGGGCGACATCCACGCCGTGACCGCCGCCAACAACCTGCTGGCGGCCATGATTGACAACCACATCTACCAGGGCAATGATCTGGGCATCAACCCCTACTCGATTACGTGGCGGCGCGTGCTGGACGTGAGCGACCGCGACCTGCGCAACATCGTGGCCGGGCTGGGCAGCAAGGGCGACGGTCGCCCGCGGCAGGCGGGCTTTGACATTGCCGTAGCCAGCGAGGTGATGGCGATCCTGGCGCTGACGACGAGCCTGGCCGACATGCGCGAACGCATGAGCCGGATCGTGATCGGCGAGAGCTATGACAAAAAGCCCATTACCGCCGAGGATTTGCGCGCGGCGGGCGCGATGACGGTGCTGATGAAGGAGGCCATCAAGCCCAACCTCTTCCAGACGCTGGAGAACACGCCCGCCCTCGTTCACGCCGGCCCCTTTGCCAACATCGCCCACGGCAACTCCTCGATCCTGGCCGACCTGATCGGCATCAAGGCCGGTGATTTTCTGGTGACGGAGGCGGGCTTTGGCGCGGACATCGGCGCGGAGAAGTTCTTCAATATCAAAAGCCGCTACAGCGGGTTGACGCCCGACGCCGCCGTCGTCGTCTGCACGGTGCGCGCCATGAAGCTGCACACGGGCAAGTACCGCGTCGTGCCGGGCAGGCCGCTGCCGGAGGCAATGCTCAAGGAGAACCCGGATGACGTGAGCGAGGGCGCGGCCAACCTGCGCAAGCAGGTCGAGAACATGCGCAAGCACGGCGTCAGCCCGGTTGTCTGCGTGAACCACTTTGCCAGCGACTTCGACAGCGAAGTGCAGGCTATCTTTGATGTGGCCGAGGAGCTGGGCGTGCGCTGTGCGCTGGCCAACCACTGGGCCGAGGGCGGCACGGGCGCAACCGATCTGGCGCGCGCCGTGGTCGAAGCGGCCAACGAGCCGAGCAACTTCCACTTTCTCTACGAGCTGGAGCAGCCGATCAAGGCCAAAATCGAAACAATTGCCAGGGAAATCTACGGTGCGGGCGAAGTGGTCTACGAAAGCCGGGCCGAAGCGCAGATCAAGCGCTACGAGCGCAGCGGCTTTGGCGATTTGCCGATCTGCATGGCGAAGACCCACCTCAGCATCTCCGGCGATCCCTCGCTCAAGGGCGCGCCAACGGGCTTCGCCCTACCCATCCGCGAGGTGCGCGCATCCGTCGGCGCGGGCTTTATCTATCCGCTGGTCGGCGAAATGCGCACCATGCCCGGCTTGCCCAAACACCCCGCCGCGGAGAATGTCGACATTGACCTGGAAACTGGTCGAGTGGTAGGATTGTTCTGATGCGTCGAAAATATGGCGGCTATATTTTGCTCTTTACGCATTCCGATCACGACGGTCGGCACATTCATATCTTTCGAGACAACCGCCAACTTGGCGTTTACGACAGAATGATGGCCCAATTCGTGGGCTGGAGCGCAATTGGAATCGCAAGCTGAAAGCGGCAGTCGAGCAATTTCTGGAGGAATTAGATGAACGTGGATATTAGTTTGGTCGAACCCGTTGCCACACGCGCATGGTTTGATTCACAGTCACACGCGCTCAATGTTGAGATGAATGGTGTGTCAACGAGCATTGACTTTGACCAAATTCACGAGGACGACTTCGATTCTCGTGCCCCCATCACGCAGATCGAGATTGGCAACGAAGGGACGGTTGTAATCTGCCGCCACCACGACGGCGCAGAAACTTGGTTTCCCGTGGATATGTGGTTACCGGGTGGATTTACTCCCCAAGGATAAAGATTCGCTCCCCAATTTTAACGGAGAATTTTGCTAATGTCTGAATACGCTGAACTTTCGCTGGAAGATTTATACTTGCAGATGCAGGACGACCTCTATGACGGGCTAAAGGGGGAAATCCCGCAGCAGGTGCGCGAGGCGCTGGGCCGTGGCCAGTCGCCGCAGGAGGTGCTGGACGGTGGCCTCGTCGCGGGGATGGACATCGTCGGCATCGATTTTCGAGACGGCATTCTCTTTGTGCCCGAAGTGCTGATGGCGGCCAATTCGATGAAGGCGGGCATGGAAATTCTGCGCCCGCTGCTTACCGAGACGGGCGCACCACAGGTGGGCAAGGCCGTCGTCGGCACGGTCAAGGGCGACATTCACGACATCGGCAAAAATCTCGTGGCGATGATGTTTGAGGGAGCGGGCTTCGAGGTCATCAACCTCGGCATCAACGTCGACGCCGAACAGTTTATCGCCGCCATCCACGAACACCAGCCGGACATTATTGGCATGAGCGCGCTGCTGACAACAACCATGCCCTATATGAAAGTGGTGGTGGACACCATTGGCGAGGAGGGGCTGCGCGACGACATCTACGTGATGGTCGGCGGCGCACCGGTGACGGAGAACTTTGCGCGCGAGGTGGGCGCGGACGCCTACGGACGCGACGCGGCGGTCAGCGTCGAGATTGCAAAATCGTATATGGCGCGTAAGAATGCGGCGCAGGTATCGGTAGCGGCCTAAGCGCGCTGTATTTCCGGGGCAAATTTATACATAGAAGCAGTGCGGCATGATTGTGCCGCACTTCTCTGCGTGGCGCGCGCTTGGGTGGAGCGTTGCAGAAAAACAGCGTAGGCGTCCATTACCCTGGAGAAAAGTCTGTTATAATTCTGTTATATTAATGCAGTCTTTTCCTGTTTCGGTCACTAATTTGTTTTTTAGAAGGTTTCTATGTACATCCTCTCTTTGTTATCTCGCCGTCCCTTGATCTGGGTCATTTTGCTTGCTTTGGCAACGCTATTTGCTCTGTCGCTCGTCGCCGCGCCGACGCCGGTTGCCCAAGCCAACCCGCTGCTAGCTAACGATTCGCCCGCGAGCCAGGACAGCGCTCCAGCCGACAAAGACGATGACAAAAAGGCGAAGTGCTCGAAGAAGTTGCGGCTCGAAGCCGAGGATGGGGAGCGCTTTGGTGATTTTGAAATCGAGGAAGATAGCAATGCGAGCAAAAAAGCCTATATCACGGTGCCCAACGGGTTGAGCAATTATTACGCGCAACCCAATCCAGCTCACCGCGTGGAATTCTGCGTCCAAATCAAAAAGCCGCAAGTCTACAAAATCCTTGCCGACGTGCGCGGTGGCGGCGAGGACGATTCCTTCTTTGTTCAAGTCGACGACGGGGAAATCTATTTGTGGGACACCACAATGAGTGAAGAGTTTGTGTTGGATCAGGTGTCGCAGCGAGCGGGTGACGATCCCATTCGATTTCCCCTGGCGGCTGGTGAACACAAAATTGTTTTCTATCAACGAGAAACCGGCACGGATCTGGACTGGTTTGAGCTGGTGGACGTGACGGACGAGACGCCTTTGGAAGGGGTTAGCTACAAATACTACGAGTTTGAAGAAGCGCTTTCCGAGTTGCCTTCGCTGGTGGGCCGCGAACCGGATGCGGTGGGCAATACAGCCCGGTTCGACAACCTGCCCACCCAGCGCGGCACTCTCTATGTGCTTGAGTTTGCGGCGCGTTTGCACGTGCCAAAGGCTGGCCAGTACACCTTCTATCTGACATCGGACGACGGGAGCCAACTATATATCAACGAGAGGCTCATTATCGATAACGATGGGGCACACGGCGCAGCCACGGTTGCAGCGCCGGTGGAGTTTTTGGAGGCGGGCGACTACGCCATCGACCTGTCCTACTTTCAGAACCGCGGCGATCGAACGCTGAAGCTAGAGGTCGAGGGGCCGGGCATAGAGCGCCAGGAGCTGCCGCCCACCGTGCTGTCGCCGCGCGCCGGCGGCGTCTTCGTGCCGCCCCCCACGCCCGAACCGCCCACAGCCGTTCCGCCTACAGCCGTTCCACCCACTGCCGCTCCGCCCACTGCCGTTCCGCCTACCATCGCCCCGCCTACTGCCGCTCCGCCCACTGCCGTTCCGCCCACTGCCGTTCCACCCACTGCCGTTCCACCTACCGAGACACCGATCGAGACACCGATCGAGACACCAACCGAGGTACCAAGGGAGACGCCAACGTCAATGCCAGAATCCGGCGTCACGCCCGTTTCTACCGAGACGAATGTGCCCCCTGGTTCGACATCAACCCCAGCGCCAACCGACACGCCCGTCGGCGGGTCAACCAGCACGCCGACGAGCAACCCCGCCGAAACCGTTTCCCCCGGCGCTACATCCACCCCGCCAGCGACGCCAACGCCAGCGCCGACGCCGGTTCCTGATGGGGCAACGATTGAGGGCTATGTCTGGTACGATTGGAATCAGGATGGGTTCGTAAACGACAACGAACTGCGGCCAGCGGGCATTGAGCTGCTGCTGACGTGGGCGGGGAGCGATGGCGAACTCGATACGGCGGACGATGAGATAATGCGTCGGCTCAGCGGCGAGGGGGGCACGTTTACCTTTGCTGGATTGCCCGGCGGCCTCTTTCGGCTGGTGGGGACTGGCAACGTTGAACTTGTCGACGCCAACAGCGCGCTGGCGCTCAACAATATCAACCGCCGCGAGGCTCTGTTGGTGCTGACCGAGGGCCAGTATTCTTACGTGCTGTTTGGGCTAACCGGCAGCGACCTCGACGGCGATGGCTTGGATGATTTTGCCGAAGGCGATGCCGACTTCGACGGTGACGGCGCGCCCAATTATGCCGATATTGACGCCGATGGCGACGGCGCGCCAGATGCCAGCGAGGGCACGGAGGACCGCAACGACAATGACGAACCCGACTTTTTGGATGTTGAACCGGTAGCGAATGCGCCGCGCCTCACCTTGATCAAGCGCGATTTGCTCTTTGTGGATTTAGACGAAGACGGCGCGGTTGATGTGGGGGATGTGGTGCTTTACGAAGTGGTTGCGCGCAACGAGGGCGATGTCGAGGTTCGAGAGCTGGTGCTGCTCGACGAGCCCGACGCCAGCACGCAGCTAATTGTGGAGTCGCTTGTCACTTCGATGGGCGAGGTGCGCGCCGTGAGCAGCGCCGACTCCGCCGGGCGCATGGCTTTCGAGGCGACAATTCCCTTGCTTGCGCCGGGCGAAGAGGCCTCGGTCGTCTTTCAGGTGTACGTCAACGAAGGGGCGGCGGTGCGGCGGCTGCGCAACCAAGCATCGCTGCGCTACACGCCGCTGACGCGTTCGGAGAGCACAACGCTGCTCTCGGACGATCCCGACACCCAAATCGCCAACGATGCGACTCTCACGCCCACGGGCATCATCCTGCGCGAGCAGGCCGTCTTCCTGCCGCTCATTGGGAATTAGCTCGTTGCAGCATTCCAAGTTTGGCAAACATTGAAAAGTAGCGCAGAGAATCAGCCGTGAAGTGCGCGGATGACAGCAGGGAACGCTTTCTGATTTGTGTCATTCGTGCACTTCGTGGCCCAGACGCTTTTTAGCTTGGAACTGCTGAATTTATTAATAACTGAACTGGCGCATTGATCAGTCAGCTTGGCTCCGCAGTCGTTTTGCGAGAAAGTACAGCACATCCTTGTGTAAGCAGCTTTTCATTCGTTTGCAGAGCTATCGTGATAAGCGAAACGCAGGAGCATCTTTTCTTCGCGAAGGGATTTACCATTTATGCGTTTCTCCAATCTATTTGGTGAATTAATTGCATCCAAGTGATCCCCTCGGTGAGGGGATGGTATGAGCAGTACGCGGACGACGGGCTGGAGATCATCGGCGTGCACACGCCAGAATTTCAGTTCGAGCGGGATGTCAACAACGTGCGGGATGCCGTGGAGCGGCTGGGCGTGACGTGGCCGGTGGCGCTCGACAACGAGCGGCAGACGTGGCGCAAGTACAACAATCGCTACTGGCCCGCCATGTACATCATCGACAAGGCAGGCAACATTCGCTATTTAAAAGTAGGAGAGGGCCAGTACGAAAGTACAGAAAAGGTGATTCAAGCGCTGCTGGCCGAGCCGCTGTAGCGTAAATTGCAAGTGCAGAGCATAAAAAAGAGAGGGGCGGCGCTGATGTCGACATCAGCGCCGCCCCTCTCTTTTTTAAACTGATAGCCCTGTTTTCTACTCCACCGCCGTCAACGCCACCTCGATGATAAACGGGTCTTCCACCTCCAGCGTGCCCGCAAAGACCGGCGGGTTGATGCCCCAATCGGAGAGCAGCGAGGGTGCGGCGGCCGTGCCGGTAATCGTATCGCCCTCCAGCGTCGCCACCACGTCAAACGTCAGCGGCTGCGTAACGTCGCGAATGGTCATGTCGCCCATCATCTGGAAGCTGATGGATTCGCCCTCGGTATAACCTTCGGATGTCGCGCTAACTTCGGTGGCTACAAACTCCGCCGTGGTGAACTGGCTAAACTGTGGCCCATCGGGATTTTCGAGTACCCAGCGGTCGCGCCGTGTCTGGTCGGTCGCTAACGAGGAAAGGTTAACCGTAAAGCGATTCTCGCCCAGCGCCGCCGCGGGATCGTCAAAATCGAGTTGAAGCTGGCCCTCAATCTCGCCCGTGGTGCCGCGGATGTCGTAATCGCCGGGGGTAATGCCAAGACGATCCAGCGCGCCGGACAGGAACGTTTCATCCACGAGATAGGCAGCGCTCGATTCTTCGGGAACGATGGTAAAGGTCCGCAGACCGGCGGCGCTGCTGTCGGCGTCATCGGCGGTTGCCGCGTCATCGGTCGCTTCGTCGCTGGCCACCTCTTCGGCAGCTGGTTCGGTTGCTGCTTCCTCGCTGGGTTCTTCAGTTGCTTCCTCGGTTGCTTCCTCGGTTGCTTCCTCGGTCGCCTCCGCTGCATCTGCCGCTTCCGGCGCTTCCTCGGTCGCTTCCTCTATGTTCGCCGCCGCATCTGCCGTATCTTCCGTAGACGCTGCCTCATCGGGCGTGCAGGCCGCCAGCGCCAGCGCAGCGATTACCATCATCAGTAGCCATGCTCGTTTCATTGAAAGTCTCCTTGTCGTGTGAAATGGATCGGTACAAATTATGCCGCCCCGCGCGGAACGCTTGTCCAGCCCTACTTATCCTAGCAGAAAGGAAATGTTACTACATTAAACAAATCTAAAGAGATCAAGCCTATTGCTCAACGCCGTTTGGCAAATAGGGCGGCAGCTCATGGGTAGGCACGCCGGATTGGGCCAGCAGCGCGCGAGAGAGAAGCGAAGGAAAGCCCTCGTGGCGAAAAAAGTCGATGTTCTCTTTCGCCACGTCTGTGCCTGCCCCCTTTTCAGACGCCACATTCGCAAGCGCTGCCTCCTCGTGCGCTTCACCACCAGCGACCGCTTCGTCGATAGCCAAGCCGCGCGCGAAGCCGTGGGCCTCAAATTGCTCCAGCAGCGCCGGATGGCGGCTGATGACGTGCAGGGGTACGCGCAGGCTGTCGTCCCGCCGCGAGATGCGCGGCGGCTGGTGATCGCCCACCAGCACAAACAGATCGTCCGCCGTGCCCTGCTCGCGGATAAAACGCGTTAGCAGCCGCAGCTCGTAGTCGATGGCAAGCCAGTAGTTGGCACGCAGCGTGGCGTGGTCGACGCGTTCTGCTTCCGCTTCCCCCTTCCCCAAGCTCGTCGAAGGGGATGGGGAAGCGGGGGCGGCCAGCGGAGATGGCCTGTTGAGCGAGCGCCATTCCTCCACCAGCGGCGGCGTCGACCAGGGATAATGCGAATTCTGCGTGATAAAGAAAAAGACAAAGGGCTGCTCCGCCGTTTGCCCGGCTGCTTTCTTGGCGCGCAGGCGCTCCGCCGCAAACCAGAGCGCATACTGATCGGGCGGCGCGGGGCCCCAGCCGTAGAGCGAACCCTTGTAGGCCAGATCGTCAAAGCGCAGCCACTCGTCCACGCCGTAAAAGTTGGTGTATTTCATCCATTCAGCTGCGGGCAGCGGCTTGGTCAGCGTGGAAAGCTGCACGTGCCGATAGCCCTGCCCGCGCAGAAAGGTCACCAGGCCGGGCAGCGGTTCGGCCTGGTAGCGATTGAGGAGCGCGAGATAGCGGGGGTGCGAATCCACGCGCAGCCCGCCCAGCAGCGTCGTGTACGAAAGCCACGAGCCGCCGCCCCAGGTGGGCGCTTCGCTGGCAACGGAGGCCGTGTGCCACCCTGCGCCATCAAGCTCGTCCGACAGCTCGTCCAGCAGCGCGGCGTACTCCCGCTGCCAGTCCGCTCGCTCCAGCAGCACCGCGCCGTAGGACTCGATAAAAATCAACCAGATGTTGGGTCGGTTGGTTAGCGCGTGAGCTTGCGCGCCGTAGTCGTAGGCGCGCGCGAGGCCTTCTGCGTCAAACTGCCCCATCAGGCGGGCGGCCGCCCGCGAATCGACAGCGTTCTGCGCCAGCTTGAGCGATACGCTGCTGACGGCGGCGCGCGGGTGGCTGGCTTGCGCACCTCGCCACCCCAGCCCGATCGGCAACAGCAGGGCAGATAGCGCCACCGCCCGCATCCAACTTCGCAGCTGCACCGCTTCGAGCCGCGCAAAAAAGCTGGCTCCCAGCCAGGACAGCGCGCCGAGTGCCGTCAGCGCACCTGCCGTCAACGCGATGCTGGCAGCACTAACGGCGGGCAGCAACTCGAAAAAGTCGCCGCGGAACGATTGGGCCACACCGCGCAGCAGCGACAGTTGGTTGTAGGCGTTTGGCTCCAGCCCAAACACATCGCGCGCAAGGCTTTCGTAGAGGTAGTAGGTAAAGATGGCGAGGTAGAGCAGGAGCGCGCCCCTCGCACGCAGGCGACGCGTGCGGGGCCGCAGCGCGGGCGGACATAGAACCAACAGCAGCCCCAGCAGCAGCAGTTCGACGTTGATGCGCCACGGATCAAGATTGTGCCGCCAGAACAGCGAGGCGGGCAGGCTGGCAAGTGCCGAGTTGGTGGGCAGGAGGCGTGCCGTTTCGCGATTGGCGAGGTAAAGTGGCGCGAAGAGCAGCACGTTGAACAGAATGCCGAGCAGCCAAAAGCGCGCGCCGCTACGAACTGTTCGCATTAGTCTCAAGCGGCGGTTGATTGGCTTCACCCAACGCGTGCCGCACCGCGCCGATCAACTCGTCGCTAAGGTAAGGTTTGGGCAGGAATTTTATATTTCGCGCCCCGTCCAAACGGGTGATTTGTTCGCTGCTGCTGTAGCCGGAGGAGATGATGACCTTGAGCGCGGGATCAATTTTCCGTAAGAGTTCGAGCGTCTGCGTGCCATCGAGGCCGGACATGCGTATATCCAGCAGCACCAGATCAATTTCCCCCTGCCGTTTGCGCAGCATGTCAACACCCGTGCGGCCGTTGGGTGCGGTTAATACGGTCATTTCCACGCTTTCCAGAATATCGCGCACGGTTTGGCGCAGGGTCGCTTCGTCGTCGATGACCAGAACGGTTCCCGCTGTGCTCGCTTGGGTGGTTGGAATGGGTTGAGCCACGGGCGACGCTTCTTCGGCAACGGGCAGCAAAATTTCAAAGGTGGAGCCGCGATTGAGCTGGCTACTCACGTTGAGGCCGCCGCGGTGGCGCTTGATAATCCCCATGACGACCGATAGCCCCAGTCCCGTGCCTTCTGACTTGGTGCTAAAGAAGGGGTCAAAGACGCGCATCAGCGTGTTGGGGCTCATGCCCCGGCCATTGTCACGGACGCAGAGCATAACGTAGCGCCCCGGCGGCAGCGGCTCTTCGCTCAAGTAGAGATCTGTTTCTGACTCATCGATTTGGCGCACGGTGGTTTTTAGCAGAATGCGCCCGCTCTCCTCGCTATAATTTTCGGGCTCTTCGCGGTTTGTCTCCATCGGCTCGCGGGCATTTGTAATCGCGTCGGCAGCGTTCAAGACGAGGTTGACGATGAGCTGCTGCATCTGCCCCGCGTCGGCGTTGACGGCTGGCAGGGCCTCATCCAGCTGGGTTTCGACAAAAACGGCGGTGGGCAGCGACGTTTCAAAGAGCTGGACGCTTTCCTGGACAACGTCGTTTAGATATACCCGCTGCACATCGGCCTGGCCGCGCCCGGCATAGGCCAGCATCTGCTGAATAAGCGTGCGAGCGCGCAGGCCCGCTGCGGTGGCGCGCTCCATATTGGTGCGCGCGGGGTGATCGGTCGTCAATCTGTGTTGAGCAAGCGAAGTTTGGCCCAGAATGCCCGTGAGCAGGTTGTTAAAGTCGTGGGCAATGCCGCCCGCCAGCAGGCCCAGGCTCTCTAGCTTTTGCGATTGTTGAATCCGCTCTTCGTGCCGCCGCCTCTCGGTAATATCGATGATGCTGTGGCGCACGAGCCAGCGGTGGCGGTCCGGCATGGTTACGGCTCGCACTTCGGCCAGCAAATCCTGTTCACCTGCGTGGTAGAGCCATTCGTAGGTCAGGTGGCCCTGTTGCTTAAGCTTGCGCCGAACGTTCGCAATCTCCGTCTTTTGGTCGCCACCATTTGGCTGGATTTTGGCGCTCAGCGCTGTGCCGCTGGTTGTAAACAGCTCCTCGCGCGAGAGCTTAAATAGCTTGAGCACGTTGTCGTTTGCCTCGACAACGCGATGCTCGTCCATGTCGTACAGCACAATCGACTCAGTCGCGTTTTGCACCATGGCACGGAAGCGTGCCTCGCTCTCCTGCAGCGCAATCTCGACCTCCTTGCGCTCGGTAATGTCGCGGTTGACGCCCAAAAGGCCCGTGGGATTCCCTTCTTGATCGCACATCAGCGAAATGGAGGATAGGATGGTAAGCTTTTTGCCGTCTCGGCAGTATTGTATCTGTTCGCCTTGCCAGGAGTTATCCTGTATTAGTTTGGACAAGGCCTGATCACGTGATCCGCTGGGGTATTCCAAGTTTAATATCTCACTAAAGTGCTGGCCCACCACTTCCTCTTCGCGCCAGCCATACATCTCTTCCGCCGCACGATTCCAGCTAACGATCCGCATCTCCATATCCGTGGAGACCACGGCATCGGAGACGTTCTGCAAAAGCTCGGCCTGAAAGCGAAGCTGCTCTTCGGCCCGCCGCCGCTCCGTTATGTTGCGCGCAATAACCAGCACTTCGTCGTCACCGCTTTTGACCATGCGCGCTTCGATGTAGACTTCTTCTTCGCGGTCGGGCAGGCGAAACTCCTCATCGTACACCACATCGTGCTCAAGTACCTGGTCGATTATCCGCAGCGCACGCCCCGTGATTTCGGGCTTTATCAACTCACCGATGCGCTGCCCAATCAACTGCTCCGCGCTGACGCCTAAATTGACATCCTGCTGCAGCTTCATGCTGAGATAAACGCCATCGCGGTTAATGGTGCCAAACGAATCGGGAATCGCGGTTAGGATGGCGCGCTGACGCGCTTCGCTCTCGCGCAGGGCACACTCGGCCTGCTTTTGTTCGGTTATATCACGGCTAACGACGAGCATTCCCGTCGGCTCGCCGTTGCCATCGTAAATTATATCGCAGGAGGAGAGGGTATCGATCCGTGTGCCATTGCGATGGCGCTTGGTAACTTCGCCGGACCAGGTGCCTGCTTCGGCCATAGCCTGGGCAAACTCCTCCATCGTTCCGCTAACGATTTCGGGGAAGGTAACGTCCGTAAAGAGCTTGCCCCGCACCTCCTCTGCGCGCCAGCCATACAGCGCTTCCGCCGCCCGATTCCAGCTGAGAATGCGCGATTCGTTATCAACGGAAAAGACCACGTCGGACATGCTGGCAAGCAGTTGAGCCTGATAGCGCAGCTGCTCTTCCGTGCGGTGGCGCTCCGTGACGTCACGCGAGATGACGAGCGCCTCGCTGGGCCCGCTCTGGACGAGGCGCGCCTCGATAAAGCGCTGCTCTCCTTCTATCTCGATCGGGTATTCCACCTCTTCCGCCCGGCCGCTCTCTATCACCCGCCGCACCGTTTCCAGCGCGCCGTCGACCGTCTCCGGCGGCATCACGTCCCGCATGTGTTTGCCCACCATCTCTGCTTCGCTTACTGGCGTGGGCATATCGGGCGGTATTTTTACGTACAGGTAGCGGCCCTCCGCGTTCACCCGCGCCAGCGAATCCGGGATCACGTCAAGCAGCGCCCGGTTGAGCGCTTCGCTTTCGCGCAGGGCCTGCTCGGCCCGCTTCTGCTCCGTCACATCGCGGCTAACGGTCAGCACGCCCGTGCGCTGGCCGTTGACGTCGTAGAGCACGTCGCACGCGGAGAGCACGTGCCGGTTTGTACCGTCGCGGTGGCTCTTGATGACTTCGCCCCGCCAGGATCCGTCTTCCGCCAGCGCCCGATCAAACTCCTCCTGCGTGCTGCCAATCAGCTGGGGGGACATAACCTCCATAAATATCTTGCCCAGGACTTCGTCCCCTTGCCAGCCGTATATCGTTTCTGCGGCTTTGTTCCAAACCAGAATGTGGTCTTCATTATCGACGGAGAAGACCGCATCGGACATGGACGTTAGCAGCTTTGCCTGGTAGCGCAGCTGCTCTTCCTGCTGGCGACGTTCCGTTATGTCACGCGAAATCATCACCGCTTCATCATCAGCACTCCTCATCAAACGTGTTTCAATATAGAGCGTTCCTGTTGACGTGGGCAATTCATACTCCACCCGACGCGGTTCTCCGCTCTCAATCACCTGCCGGATGGCGACCAGCCCGCGCTCGGCTTGCTCAGCGGGCACCAAATCGAAGAGAGATTTTCCAACGATCTCCTCTGCGCCGAGCGGCCACTTCAAATCCCAGGGAATATTTATCTCCAGGAAGATGCCGTCGCGATTCACGCGCGCCAGCGAATCCGGAATCGCGGCAATCAGGGCGTTGTTGCGAGTTTCGCTTACGCGCAGAGCCGATTCGGCCCGCCGCAGCTCTGTCACATCGCGGTTGATGGAGACCGCGCCCGTGATGTCGCCCGCTTCATTGCGGAAGATGTTTGTTGAGCCAAGAATGTCGAGCGGATGCCCGTCGCGGTGGGCCTGGACGACATCGCCTCGCCAGAAACCTTCCTTCATTAGCGCCCGTTTGGAAGCCGCCTCCTCTTCGTCCGACCAGAGGCACGGGATTACGTCGTCGATCAATTTTCCCACAACTTCGTCCGCAGACCAACCGTAAATCTTTTCCGCCCCCGGATTCCAGCTCAGAATACAAAAATCTGTATCCACTGAAATAACCGCATCCAGCAGGTTCTCGACAAGCGCGGCCTGGTAGCGCACCTGCTCCTCCGCTGCGCGACGCTTCGTCACATCGCGCAGGATGGCGACGACGCTGTCCGCGCT
The DNA here is from genome assembly GCA_965213535.1 of Caldilineaceae bacterium. Lineage (GTDB taxonomy): Bacteria > Chloroflexota > Anaerolineae > Caldilineales > Caldilineaceae > JBCCFC01. The sequence continues at coordinate 6,001,843 of OZ243888.1, read as the reverse complement.
GTAGCGTCGGTTGTGAACTTCAAAGTAAAGGGTCTTGTCGTCGAAGGTGCGCGCGTATTCGAGCGTTTGCGGCTCGTTGGTTTCCAGCGCGCAGTGAACGTTCTCCAGCACGCGCTGGGCCAGTTCGGGCGGCAGAATATCTTTTACATTTTTGCCTACCAGTTCCGCAGCGAGCCGGGGCAATTTGGCGTCTTGCGCCGCGTGCGCATCCAGGTAGGTGCCGTCGCGGTGCATGTGGATAAAGGCATCGGGAATGGATTCCAACAGCGCGTGCACGTGGGCTTCGCTCTGGGCCCTGCGCTCCAGCGGCAGCACGGTATACCGAAAAATTGAAATTAGATGGCCTATCCCCAGCAGCAGCACCAGCGTTGGGGCAAAATATCGGTAACGAATTATGCGCTCGCCAACAATGGCCGTTGCCGCATTGGGTCCCGCCCACTCGGCCAGTAAAAATAGAGAAATCAACAACATACCTAACAGCGGAAAGACAAATAGAAATAACCGCTGCCGTACGCTTAATACTTGATATAAGTTTCGTTTCACCCTGCTACCCATTTCTAATTTATCCCGATTGTGAACTCATGCTACGCAGCAGATGCTCCCGTGGAAAAGAATCGACCTCGAGGCAGCCACCCGGCACGGGTTCCGCCAAGGAGACGGGGCGGGTCGCCGCCCAGAGGTCAATCGCAGTAGACGGGAGCCATTACTCGTCCGTCACACAGCCTGCGGAGGCGGGCGAGACGGTTTTGATATACTTGTAAAGCACGCCCTTGCCGTATTTGTAAGCTGGCGCTTGCCACGACTCGCGCCGCTCCGCCAGCCCCTTATCGCTCAGATTGACGTTCAACGTGTTCTTCTCCGCATCAATCGTGATGCGGTCACCATCCTGCACCAGGGCAATTGCTCCGCCAGCCTGTGCCTCCGGCGTAATGTGGCCGACGACAAAGCCGTGCGTGCCGCCGGAAAAGCGCCCGTCCGTGATCAGCGCCACCGATTTGCCCAAGCCCTTGCCCATGATCGCCGAAGTGACGGAGAGCATCTCGCGCATCCCCGGCCCGCCCGTCGGCCCCTCGTAGCGTATGACGACGACATCGCCCGCCTGGACTGCCCCGTTTTGAATGCCTTCCAAACAGGCCTCTTCGGAATCAAAGACGCGCGCCGTGCCCTCAAAGCGCGTTCCCTCTTTGCCCGTAATTTTGGCGACAGCGCCCTGCTCGGCCAAATTGCCATAGAGAATTTGCAGGTGGCCCGTTGGCTTGATGGGATTGTCCAGCGGAAAAATAATTTTTTGCCCCGCATCCAGGTCGCGCGCCTCCTCCAAATTTTCGGCCAGCGAGCGACCCGTGACGGTCGGGCATTCGCCGTTCAGGAGGCCTTCGGCCAGCAGCAGCTTCTGCACGCCGGGCACGCCGCCCACCTGGTACAAATCCTCCATCACATACTTGCCGCTCGGCTTCAAATCCGCCAGCAGCGGCGTGCGATCGGAGATTTCCTGAAAGTCGTCGATGGTCAAGTCAATGTCTGCCGCCTTGGCCATGGCAATCAGGTGCAGCACGGCGTTGGTCGAGCCGCCGAGGGCGGTGATCACGGTAATGGCGTTCTCGAAGGAATTCTTCGTCAAAATATCCAGCGGCTTGATGTCCTGCTCCATTAAATTCAACATCGCCGCGCCGACGCGCACACACTCGTCGCGCTTCTCCGCGCTGTTGGCGGGCAGCGACGACGAGTAGGGCAGGCTCAAGCCCAGCGTCTCGATCGCCGAACCCATCGTGTTGGCCGTGTACATGCCGCCGCACGCGCCCTCGCCGGGGCAGGCGTGGCGGACCACCTGCTTGAGTTCGGCCTCCGCGATGTCGCCCGCCAGCCACGCGCCGTAAGCTTCAAAGGCCGAGACGAGATCGAGCTTGCGGCCCGGCTCGCCATTCTCGCTGGGCAAATGGCCGGCGCGAATCGTGCCGCCATAAAGCATGATGCTCGGCCGGTTGAGCCGCGCCATCGCCATCACCGTGCCGGGCATGTTCTTGTCGCAGCCGGGCAGGGCCACCAGCGCATCGTACCACTGCGCCCGCATCACCGTCTCAATCGAATCGGCAATCAAGTCGCGCGAGAGCAGCGAACACTTCATGCCCTCCGTACCCATCGAGATGCCGTCGCTGACGCCGATGGTGTGAAATACCAGGCCGACCAAGCCCGTCGCCTGCACGCCCTGCTTGACCTCTTGCGCCAGGCTGTTTAAGTGCATGTTGCAGGGGTTGCCCTCCCAGCCCATGCTGGCAATGCCAACCTGCGCCTTGTTCATATCCTCATCCGTCATGCCCGTGGCGTAAAGCATCGCCTGCGAGCCGACCTGCGAGCGCGTCTGTGTGAGAATCGAGCTGTATTTGTTGAGCGAGCCGTTCATGGTGGCTACGCCGTTGGGTGATCCGTTGGGTGATCCGTTGGGTGATCCGTTGGGTGATCCGTTGGGGGTCGACATGGGGGTCTCCGTTCGTCTTGCTTATTGCTTATTTTGTATTGCCTGTTTGTGTTATGCTGGCCGTTAAGTACGCGCAACTCAAGGAGTTATGGTTATGGCTGTTCAGACACTAACCCCAGCACCACCACAAGCACCGCCGCGCCTTTACACGGTGGAAGAGTTGCTGGAAATTTCCACGCGCGATAAAAACCGCTATGAACTAATTCGAGGAGAATTGGTTCAAATGCCTCCAGCAGGGTTTGAACATGGTAGCACCGCCATAAAACTTGGCGCACGGATTCAAATTTACGTGGAAGACAACAATCTTGGCGTTGCATTTGCTGCCGAAACGGGCTTTTCCTTAGGGCGAAATCCAGACACGGTGCGCGCTCCAGATGCTGGCTTCGTGAGCAACAAAAATTTGCCTGCTGGTTCACTGCCGCGCTCCTATTTTAAAGGGGCTCCTGATCTTGCCGTTGAAGTCGTTTTGCCCGGAGACCGTGCGAGCGAAGTGCAGGACAAAATACAGGAGTGGCTCTTACATGGAACAAAGCTTGTCTGGGTGGTTGATCCAAAAACGCGAACGCTTACTGTTTACCGCGCGGACGGCACAGCCCAGGTGTTAAAGCCGGGCGATGTGCTTGATGGTGAAGACGTCACGCCCGGTTTTCAACTCGCCATCGCCAAAGTATTTACCTGATGTAAGACAAAGCGCTGCTTCACCCTACTTGTCCGTTAGCAAAAAATACTCCACCGAATCCGAAAGCGCCGTCCAGCTCGCCTCGATAATGTTCCCGCTCGCGCCGACGGTCGTCCACGAGCGTTCGCCGTCCGTGAAGTCGATCAGCACGCGCACAACGGCGGCCGTCCCGCCATCGCTGTTGAGGATGCGCACCTTGTAATCCGTGAGGTGAACAGATTCAAGGCGCGGATAGAAGTGCAGAATGGCTTTGCGCAGCGCGCGATTGAGCGCGTTGACCGGGCCGTTGCCCTCGGCAACTTCATGGAAAATCCGGTCGCCGATCTTTACCTTCACCGTTGCTTCCGAAAACAGGCCGCGCCCGCGGCGGTGCTCGACGTTGGTCGTGTAATCAATCAGCTCGAAGGGCGGTTTGTATTCTTCAAAGACCCGCCTCAGCAGCAGATCGACCGACGCCTCGGCACTCTCAAAGGCAAAGCCCGCGTTCTCCATCTCCTTGATGCGCATCAGCACGCGCCGCTCCTCTTCACGCGTCAGCCCATCCAGCCCAAATTCCTCGCGCTTGACGGCGATGTTGTCCTTGCCGCTCAGCTCGCTCACCAGCACGCGCATCTCGTTGCCCACCAACGCCGGGTCGACGTGCTGGTAGCTCATCGCGTGCTTGACAACGGCGTTGACGTGGGTGCCGCCCTTGTGTGCAAAGGCGCTGGCTCCGACAAATGGCTGATGCGAATCGGGACTCAAATTCGCCAATTCACTTACATAACGGCTCAATTCGGCCAATTGCGGCAGCTTTTCGACAGGGATTACTGGATGGCCCATTTTGAGCTGCAAATCCGGAATAATGCTGACCAAGTTGGCGTTGCCGCAGCGCTCGCCGTAGCCGTTGACCGTGCCCTGCACGTGCGTGGCGCCGTGGCGCACGGCCTCCAGCGTGTTGGCCACGCCGGTTTCGCTGTCGTTGTGCGCGTGGATGCCCAGCGTGATGTAGCTCGCCGCCGACCGTTTTCCGTTTTCTGTTTTTCGTTGCCTGTTTTCTGTTTGCGGACCATTACCAGAAAGACCCAACACCTCTGCACGCACGGCATCCACCGCTTCGGCGATTTCCCAGGGAAGGCAGCCGCCGTTGGTATCACAGAGGACGACGCTCGTCGCGCCGCCGATGATGGCGGATTTGAGCGTGGAGAGCGCATACTCCGGGTTGGCCTTGTAGCCATCGAAGAAGTGCTCGGCGTCGTAGATGACTTCGCGCCCCTGCTCGACGAGGTGGCGCACGGAGTCGCGGATCATGCGTAGATTTTCTTCGAGGTCGGTGCGCAACACTTCGGTGACGTGCAGGTCCCACGTCTTGCCAAAGATGGTGACCACCGGCGCGTTGGAGTTCACCAGCAGCTCAATTTGCGGATCATCTGCCGGGTCAACGCCCGCGCGGCAGGTCGAGCCAAAGGCGGCGATGCGGGCCTGCTTGAGCTTGAGCTCCGTCTGCGCCCGCTCAAAAAACTCCATGTCCTTGGGGTTGGAGCCGGGCCAGCCGCCCTCGATGTAGGCCACGCCAAAGTCGTCCAGCCGCCGCGCAATACGCAGCTTGTCGTCGCAGCTGAGGTTGACACCCTCGGCCTGTGTACCGTCGCGCAGGGTGGTATCGTAGAGTTGAATGGGGGGGAGAGTGGTCGTTGGTGTCATAATCACTTTTGGTTGCCTTGAGGAATGAATAGTTGAAACGTGAGGTCGGGTCACTTAATCCTTGCGTTTCAGCTATTCACTCCTCGGGCAATTCTTGTTTCGTTGCTTCGCGATGCTTCATCAGCGCTACCACCCACGCCGCATCGTCTACACTCAGCGGACCCTCCGGCATTTTTGTGTAGTCAATTTGCAGATCGTAACGCGCCCGCTCGTAAAGCGTCGTCAGCGCCGCACTCAGATCAAGCACGACCGGTTCGTCCGGCGGGCGCAGCGGCACGGGAATCTCCGGCAGCTTGTCACGCACGCCGATGGGCCAAAGCGTGCATTGTGGGCGCTCATCGCCGTGGGCCAGCAGCACGCGGCAAGCGCTGGGCGGCACGTCGCCTTCGATGGGCATGGGTCGCCAGCGGCGCAGCAGATCAACTTCGACGAAGTGCAGGCGCGAACTGAGAATTAAGGCGCGCTTGGCAAGATAGTTCTCACGCCCCTGACCAGGTCGCTTGTTGACGGGCGAGAGAATTTCAATTGCCACAACAGGCTGCTTTGTCTCTCGATGCACAATGCGCACGGAGCGTAAACGACGCGGCGTGTCGAGCGGGACATGTCGGCGAATCGGCGTGGGCGTGGTCGGCTCATCCACCGTCTGCGTCGATGATCCAACTTCATACTTGACGGCAGCCTCTCGAATCGAAACGCCCACATCGGGAATCGCATCGCGACGATCTGAATCATCGTCATCCCAGTCCACTGTCTCCCAGTTCTCCAGAGCCAGATACATTTCTACTTCGGCGTAGTACTTGGGGACAAGCTGAGGTTGAAGCAGCTCCACAAATAGATGAGCCAAGCCACTGTGAACCCGATGCCAAATCCCCGACGCCTCCAAATACGGGTCCATTCCCGGAAAGGGCGATTCGCTCATGCCACGCCTCCCACCAACTCTCCAATATCCTCAAACACATGGTTCGGCCAAATGCCGCGCCCCAAATCCCCCTTGCGAAAACGACCCGTTTTGACGAGCCAACCCTGCATCTCCATCATCTGCGCGCCGCGGATGTCGATCTCGATGTCGTCGCCGATCAGCGCGACGCGGTTGGCGGGCAGGCCCAGCGTTTCCAGCGCCAGGTTAAAGTAGCGCTCGCTTGGCTTGCCCACCACCGTGGCGTTGCGCTCGGCGGCGTACTCCAGCGCAACGACAAATGGCCCCGCATCCAGGAAGAGGCCGTCCTCCGTGCGCCACATGCGCTTTTTGTGCAGCGCGACCAGCTTGGCCCCGTTGAGCATGGCGCGAAAGGCCGTATTGAGCCGCGCAAAATTAAACGAGGCGCCGATGTCGCCAATAACGACAAATTCGGGGTTGGTTTCGTTGATTTCGAGATCGTCAAACTCTAGCTGGGCATCGGGCAGCAGCAGCGGCAAGTAGCTCGTCGCCTCCTGCTCGCGCAGATACTGCGCCGCGGCGTAGGTCGCCGTCAGCAGTTGGTTCATCTCCATCACAAAGCCCAACGCGCGCAGCCGATCCAGCAGTGTGTAGCGACAGTAGATGGTCGTGTTAGCCAAAAAAGAGTGCGGCACGCCGCGCGCGCGCAGGGCAGCCATTGCCTCAATCGCGCCCGGAATCACCGCGCTGCCGTGCATCAACACCCCGTCGATATCGACCAGCAGGCCGTCGACGGTGGAAAGTAGATCACTCAAAATAGTATCCTTGTCAAACAGTCAATTTAACGCAGAGACGCAAAGACGCAAAGGGTAATCTGCATGATATCTGCGCTGCTCCCCGCGCACCTCCGCACCTCCTCCGCGCTCTCCGCGTTGAAAATTTCTTCTCTACCCTATATTTTGCACCCCCGCCGCCACGCCGTTCACCGACAGCAGCACGAGGTTGCGCCACGTCTCCACCTCGTCGTTCTCTGGCTGGGCGCGCAGCCGCTGTAAAAGCGCGACCTGCAGATAATTCAGCGGGTCGACGTACGGATTGCGCACCCGAATGCTGCGCTGGAGCCACGGCTCGTTTTCGAGCAGCTCGGCGTGGCCCGTCACGGCCAGCACAACGCGGCGGGTGCGCTCGTATTCGTCGACGATGTCATCAAAGATGGCGGCGCGCGTGGCGTCGTCCGTCAATGTGGCGTAGCGGCGGGCAATCGAAATGTCCGCCTTGGCCAGGCCGACCTGCACGTTTTGCAGCATCGTCCGGAAGAAGGGCCACTCGGCGTACATCTCCTTTAGCCGCGACAGATTCGTCTCGTCCGCCTCGGCCCACGCGCCCAGGCCCGTGCCCACACCATACCACACCGGCAGGTTCACGCGCGACTGAATCCACGCAAAGACCCACGGAATCGCGCGCATGTCCTCGATGCCGCGCGTCTGCCGCCGCTTGGAGGGGCGCGAGCCAATGTTGAGCAGATCGATGTGCTCAATCGGCGTCGCCTCCTGGAAGTAGGTGATAAACTCCGGCTTGTCCACCAGCGAGCGGTACTTTTGCTGCGAACGCGCGCTGAGATCGTCCATCAGCTCCGCCCACGCCTGTGCGTGCAGATTTTCGGGCCGCTTGCCGCTCGTCAGCAGCACGGCGTTGACGAGCTGCTCCAAATGGCGGTGGGCGATGTTGAGGTTGGCGTAGCGCCCGCTGATCACTTCGCCCTGCTCGGTGACCTTGATGCGCCCACGCACCGACTCCGGCGGCTGGGCCAAAATCGCCCGGTTGGCCGGCCCGCCACCGCGGCTGAGCGAACCGCCGCGCCCGTGGAAAAGCGTCAGCTTGACGTCGTGCTCGTCGCACGTCTGCGCCAGCGCACGCTGCGCTTGAAAGAGCATCCAGTTGGCGCGCAGGTAGCCGCCATCCTTGTTCGAATCGCTGTAGCCGATCATGATTTGCTGCGCCCATCCGCGCCGTTCCAGGTGCTGCCGATAGACCGGGTTCTCAAACAGCTCGCTCATAATGCGCGGCGCGTTGCGCAAATCCTCAACCGTCTCGAACAGGGGCACAACGTCGATCTCGCCAAACAATCCGGCGTCCTTGGCAAAGAGCAGCACCTCCAGCATATTGCTCACGCTCTCCGTCATGCTGATGATGTAGGACTGCACCGCGCGCCGGTTGACTTCATCGTGCGCGCGCCGAATCAGCCGGAAGAGGCGCACGACGTTGTTGGTCTCGTCGCTGAAGTCAAGCTGCGCCGTCAGCGGGCGCAGGCCGCCGATTTCGCGCGTCAGCAGGGCAACTTTGTCGCGCTCGGACATGACCTTGTATTCGTGGACGATCTCGTAGCTTGCCAGAATTTCCGCCATGGCCTCGCGCTGGCGCTCGGCGTGCTGGCGGATGTCGAGCGTGGCAAGGTGGAAGCCAAAGACCTCGACGGCGCGAATCAGCCGCGACAAGCGACCGGCGGCGATGCGCTCGCCCTGGTTTTGCAGCAGGCTGTCGCGGATCAAGTACAGGTCGTCGAGCAGCTCGGTGGGGTGGTGGTAGGCCAGCGGCGAGCGCAGGCGATCCGCCCACGGCTGCTGATTTTCCTCGCGCGTCGCCCGGATGCGCCGCAACATCGCCACCAGCTTCTGGCGGTAGGGCTCGGATTTGAAGCGATCAAAGAGGTCGCTCTCCTCCGGCCCCATCATGTCGAGGTCGTCCTCCACGCTCGCCAGCAGATCCTGGCTGACCTCGACGCGCGTGGTGGCCGAAGTCAGCTCGTTGTAGAGCGCCTCGATTTCGTAGCCGTAGTGGCGCACCACGGCCTCCTTTTGCGTGCGCAGCGTCTCCTCCGTCACGTCGACCGTGACAAAGGGGTTGCCGTCGCGGTCGCCGCCGATCCACGAGCCGTAGCGCAGCACGGGCGGAATACTAAACGTCGCATTCGGGTAATTTTCGGCCAGCGCGCGCTCGATCTCCTCGTAAATCTGCGGCACAAGCGCAAAGAGCGTGTTCTCAAAAAAGTAGAGCCCGTTGCGCACCTCGTCGAGCACCGTTGGGCGGCGGTCGCGCGTCTCGTCGCTCTGCCACAGCGCCTCGATAATTTCGCGGATCGCGCGCAGGGCGTCCGCTTGCTCCTGCGGCAGCACGTCGCCGCGGTCGTGCTTGCGCAGCGCCCGGGCAATCGCCTCCAGCTTGAGCAAAATCGCCCGCCGCTTGGATTCGGTTGGGTGCGCCGTAAAGACGGGCATGATCACCACGTCCTGCAGCATCGCGTTAACTTCGTCCGCGCTCAGCCCTTCTTCCTTCAGGCGACCCACCGCCTCCTCGATGGTCTCGCGCATGGGCGTGCCTTGCTCAACTGACTCCCGCATTCGCTCTCGCAGAATGTAGACGCGCTGCCGCTCCTCGGCCAGATTGATCAGCTGGAAGTAGGTCGTAAAGGCCTTGAGCACGGCCAGCGCGCGCGGCGGCTCGTCGACCAGACTTTCCGCCAGCGTAGCGAGTTGCGCCTCGGCTGCTTCACTGTGCTTCGGGTCGTCGTCGCGTCGCTTCTTCGTCTGCACGCGAATCTCCTCGACCAAATTAAAGAGATCGCGCCCTTCCTGCTCGATCAGCGTCTCGCCCAGCAGGTTGCCGAGCAGGCGAATCGTGTCACGCAGCCGTTGGTCGAGTTCGGCGTTGGCGTCGAGGCCAGCTTTGGCCTGGCCGTTGGTCACGGGAAGATCGGGGACTTGGGTGGTGGGTTGCATAGTTGATGGAGTTGCTTTTGTTGGCTGTAGAATCTAATTAGTATCGCTATTTGCGAATCAAGAACAGGAATTCGCGATGTGGTTCTTCTGCTTCTCGCACCCAGTCGTTGGTCCATTTCATATCGGCCATTACATTTTTGCGGTAGTTTACTTCTACCACGCGCAGAATTTCCCCTTGGGATTCTAATATCTTATGGAGTTCAGAAGCGGTCGCGCGGCCACCGGAGCTATAAGAAAGCAAAACGTAATTGGCCTTCGCTTTACTAATCAACTTCTCAATTGCTTCAGCGGCCACAAATCTTCCCGTTTCTGCGTTGCGTCTAAAATCTTCAAATGGATTGAGCGTGGCCGCATCCGAAGAATCTTTTCTACGGCGGGCTTTCCCAAACAGCGCTGGCCTATCGTTCAAGCAAACAGTTTTCCACAGGTGATAGTAGGCGGCATAGCGGACGCGCGACGGCGGCATTTTCTCGTTGTTTGATCCATAAGGCGGATCAAAGTAGGCCAAATCGGCTTCGGCCTCTTCGAGCACGTCAAAAATGTCCCCGTGGAAAACTTGATTGGGGCTTGACCGGATGTGCATCCCCGGCACTTCGAGCAGCAGGGAATTATAGGAACGAGGCGACCACCGTTTTAGATAGGAAGCATAGTGCCCAATTGTGTTGTCGACTTTGTCCAACGCCAGGATAAGGCTGGTCAAGGCAACAGCCCGCTCGATTCCATCCAAGTTGAGTGAATCAATTTCTTCTCGAATGGCATCTAATTTAAGCGTGTTATGCAGTTGCCAGGGCTTTTTTAATCCATCTGTCTGTACTGCGCAACCATCATTTGGGTGACCTCCGTAATTCTCGGAAAACCAACCATAAGTCCCCTGAAGTCCGTTGAGATGGGCAATCAACTCGTCGTAATAATTTGCTGGTTGGTTGTTTAGCAAATAACAGTTAGCAAACTCTTTTGACCAGATGGCGAGATCGTTCGTCACAACATAATAACCTGCCCCAGCTAATGCTTGAGCCACACGCGTTGTGCCCGAGAACCCGTCAAAGATTGTCCTCGGTCGAACCGAATCAACCATTTGCGTGATGTAGGGCAAAAGTTTCAATTTGGAGCCAGCATATTTGATTCCCTCAGTCGAAACAACTGGGCTGACATCACGAAACAGTGAAGGTTGATAGATAGTCATGGAATCCGTTGATTGCGTTTAATTGCAGCAATGTCGTCCTTCACTTTTGCCAGCGCTTCTTCGTGGCCTCTGGCTGAGGCTACCAGCGCATGAGAAAACAACTCTACTAAAATTAGGTTGTGCGAATAATCAACCCAGCCGCTTGTCAAGCTGTCGAAAAAGTTGATTGCATTGCGGGTGTGCGTCCACAGTCCCCGCTGCAATGCATTTGCTCTAGGGCCCCCATAGCGAACTTCACAAACATAATTGCCTTGCTCATCATAGAATCTATAAACCGGATGTTTTCGATTGCCCCCCGGCAGTTCCTTCTTGATTACAGCAACTCTCTCTTTTGCTCGGTCATAATCAAATACAAGAATGTTACACTTGTTCAATTTTTCGTCGTAAATTAATGGCAACACGTTGATGTCGTCGAAAGCAGAAAACACCGCGTGTTGAAAGACTTCTGAGATTTGCTCCCAATCTGTCATGGGCGTTTCCAGCGTTTCTAAATGCCGGAACATGGTGAAATGTTTATCTGTCGAGAGCTGTAAGGGGCCAACGCCATAAGCCTTTAAGCTCACCGGAATTTTCTGCTGAGTGATCTCATTTGTAATTTCGATGTCTTGCTCATGTGACTTTGCACGGAACAAATCCTTCCCTACGTGAGCAGCTCGAAAGTCGTACATATACTGCTCGATAAATTCCGAGATGGCGATTTCTGCCAAATCTCCGTGCGTTTTATTGCCAATCAGACGCATGGTGAAGATGTTGCTCAACGTCATTGCAATTAGATCAGGATGTTTACTGGTTAGCAGCTTGAATCGTTTGGTGAAATCTTTGTAGGGTGTAGACACAGTAAATTTAACCTTTCAACAGCCGCTCCACCACCAGATCCCCCATCACCCCTGTCTCGACCGTTTCGCTGCCCGTGTCGGCGATGTCGACGGTGCGCACGCCCTCGTTGAGCACGGCGTCCACCGCCCGCTCGACGGCGGCGGCTTCGCGCTCCAGGCCCAGGCTGTGACGCAGCAGCATGGCGGCGCTGAGAATCGCGGCCAGCGGGTTGGCGATGCCCTGGCCCGCAATGTCCGGCGCGCTGCCGTGGATCGGCTCGTAGACGCCGCGCGGGCAGCCGTGGCTATTCTGCTCGTTGCCGATGCTGGCCGAGGGCAACATCCCCATCGACCCCGCCAACATCGACGCCTCGTCGGTGACGATGTCGCCAAACATGTTGCCCGCGACGATCACGTCAAAGCTGGCCGGGCGGCGGATCAGGTGCATCGTCATTGCGTCGACCAGCACGTGCTCGACCTCCAGCTCCGGGAAATCGGCCAGCACCTCGTTGGTCACGCGCCGCCAGAGTCGGCTGGAGGCGAGCACGTTGGCCTTGTCCACGCTGGCTAATTTTTTACTGCGCAACATGGCCGCCTCGGCGGCCAAGCGCACCACGCGCTCGACTTCGGGGCGGGTGTAAATCATCGTGTCGTAAGCGGTATCGCCATCGCCCGCCTCCTGCCGCTCACCAAAGTAGATGCCGCCCGTCAGCTCGCGGATCACCAGCAGATCGACGCCTTCGAGCACTTCGGGCTTGAGCGTGCTGGCCTGGACGAGCTGCGGGTGCAGCTTGAGCGGGCGCAGGTTGGCAAACAAATCGAGCTCGCGGCGCAAGGCCAGCAGCCCCCGCTCCGGTCGATCCGCCGCATGGGGGTCGTCCCACTTCGGCCCCCCCACCGCGCCGAGCAGAATCGCGTCGGCTTCTTTGGCGGCGGCGAGCGTTTCATCCGGCAGGCTGGAGTCGGCTTGGTCGATGGCGATGCCGCCCATCAGGTGGTCGGCAAAGGAGAAGGCGTGGTCAAATTTCTGGGCAACGGCCCGCAGCGTCTTCTGCGCTTCGGCGGTCACTTCGGGGCCGATACCGTCGCCGGCGAGGACGACAATGTTTGCGTGCATGGTATCTCGGTTCGTTGGTTGCGAGTTAGTTGCGAGCGGCGTCGAATGAATTCGACGCCTGGTTTGCAAAACGCGTTGAAACGCGTTTGTAGGCCACATATCGCGGAGTGAGCATCCTCAGATGTGAACGGGCCGACGAGACGTTTTAGTGGATGTTGTAGCCTCGTCGACCAAGATGGATTCCCGCGTTCGCGGGAATGACAAGATTGCCTTGCTTGGTTATTCAACATCCTCCAGCGGCGATTCCCACTCGAAGAAGCCGGTGACGCCGAGCGTGGACTGCATCATTTCGCGGGCAGTGGCAATTTGGGCGGCGACGCTCGGCGCGGCGTCAAAGTCGCGCATTTGCTGAGCCAGGGGCGCATCGAGATCAGCCAGAGCCGACAGCAGCTCCTTGTCGCGCGGGCGGTGGCGGTTGGCGGCGAGGAAGCGGTAGCCCAGCAGCGCGAAGACGGCGTTGTGCAGCAGCAGCCGCGCCGTGATCGGATCGCGCCCGTGCAGGTCGACGGCGTTCTCGAAGCGGTCGGCGATGAAGTAGCGACATTGGGTCAGCGTCGCCTCGTCGAGATCGAGCGGCTTGGCAAGCCAGCCGTGCGCTTCGGTGATCAGCTCATCGACGACGGGCGCGCGCTGGAGCACGACAAAGCCCGTCGCTAGCATGTGGGCCGTCGAGGGGCCGCCATCGCGCTGCTCGGCGGCAAAGTAGCGCCGAATCGACTGCGGCGGGTTGACGAAGAGCTCGGTGGGCACGCCGTGAAAGAAGCGCTGGATGCGCTGCCGCTGCGGTCGCGCGTGGACGACGTAAATATCCAAATCGCTGGCCGGATCGGGATTGCCGCGGAGGATCGAGCCGCTGGCGATGATGCCGTCTACCTCGAATTGCGCGAGCACGTAGTTGACGGCCCGACGCAGTGCTGCGGCGTACGGCTCGTCGAGCGCGGGCCAATGGCAGTCATCACACATCACGTCCCCACGCATCACGCATCATCTTCTCCATGTACCATTCACCGTCTCGATCGTGCCGGGGCAGATGTTCAAAATTGCGGCGTTGATAAAACGCCTTGCCAACTTCGTTTTCGCCGTGGACAAAGCAAAAGTAGCCGCCGACGCCGCGTTCAACAAGCGCTTCGTCCATTGCATCCAGCAGCAGCGTCCCCAGCCCGCGCCGCCACTGCGACGGTTCGACGTAGAGCCGGTAGAGTTCGGCAATAAAGTCACCCTCCCACTCGCGGCGAAAGGTCTGCGGTGAGGCATGGGCAAAGCCCGCCACCTGCCCCGCCACCCGCGCAACCAAAAAAATCTCCGCATCGCGCTCAATGGCTTGGGCTAGATTTGCCTCGCTGTAGGCCGTGCTCAGAAAGTGCTCGATAAAGCCGGCCGTGAAGATATCGGCGTAGATGGCTTTCCAGCTTGCTCCGGCAGCGGCTTGGATGGCGGCAATGTCTTTACGCGCTGCGCGGGCGATCTCGATGGGCGTTACCATAGTCTGGTCATTATCTACGTTTTCTTAAAAATCACAAGCGTATAGCAGGTTAAGGAGCGGGCTTTTGTTGAGCAGCCACCAACGCAATGGATCTTCGAAAGAAGAAACAAACGCCGCTGATCGATCAGCGGCGTTTTTGGAGCATATTGTCAACGGCGGGCGCTCTATTGGCTAAGCCAGCGCGCCGCCACATCATCCGCCACCACCCGGCGCGACTGCACCACGCGTCGCTTGCGCAGCTGGCCGGGTAGCCCCAGCAGCCCGGCCAGCTGACCGCGCAGCCGGGCGCGCGCCGCCTCGCCGCGCCAGTGCCGCAGCGCGTCGAGGGCGATGTTAAGCTGTGCGCCCATAATTTCGACCCAATGTCTACGCAGCAGCGGGGCGGGCACGTTCTTGGCAATCAGCCAGATCGTGTTGCGGCCCGTGTAGAAGCTAGCCGTTGCCCCGCCGCCCGTCGCGCTCAGGTGGTGGCGCACGCGGGCCCCCGGCGCAAAGGCGGCCTGCCAGCCAGCCAGCCGCGCCCGAAAGCCATAGTCGACATCTTCGACGTACATCCAGAAATCTTCATCAAAGCCTCCCAGCGCCTGCCACGCGTCGCGGCGAAAGGCGCTCGCCCCGCCACAGCCGCTGAAAACGTCCGTCTGCGCATCGTACTGGCCCGTGTCCTGCTCCCAGACGCCGCGGTTGCGCGGCAGGCCATTTGCGCCGAGCAGGTCGCCCGTCGTGTGCAGGCGACCCGAGCCATCGTGCAGCAGCAGCTTGCTGGTGACGATCGCCGCCTTTGGCTGCTCGCAGACGGCGCGCACCAGCGAAGCCAGCCACTCCGGCTCCGGCTCGGTGTCGTTGTTGAGCAGCACGAGCACGCGTCCGCTGGCCGCTTCCGCCCCGGCGTTACAGCTGGCGGCAAAGCCCAGATTGGTGCGGTTGGCCATAATGCGCACGGCCGGATAGTGCTCCTCCACAAAGGCGACGGACTCATCGCTGCTGGCGTCGTCCACCAGCACAATCTCAAAATCCTGGAAAGTCTGCTTGGTGAGCGCGTCCAGCAGCGCGGGTAGAAAGCGCGCGCCGTTGTAGCTGGGGATGACGATCGACGCAAAGGGCGGAGCGGCGAGGCGCAGCGGTGGATACTCGCGCGCGGCCTGCTGCTGCACATCGCCGAGAAAGTCCTCCGTCGCCGCGCGAAAGCTGTCGATGTTGAGCGCAATTTGATGGCGCATCACCACGCGATTCTGCTCGCGCAGATCGCCGTAGGTCTCGTCGTCCACAATCGGGTTGGCGTTCGCGCCAAGCGATGAGCTGTCGGCCAGCCGCGCCTTGGCCTGCTCGGCCTGGGCGCGGCGTTCGGCGGCGGTTTTTTTCTGCTCGGATTTCGAGGGGTCGGGGGTGGGGGTTAGGTTGTCGGGCATGGGTTAGGATCAACTTCCTGTTAAAGACGCTGGTGATATGTCGCGTATCTTTTTCAGACTTGTAATAAATGGTTGCAACACTGTTTGGTCGGTTTGAAAACTAAATTTTAAACTCTGAGAAGAACCCAAAACGTCCCTCACTACTAAGCCCTCTACAGCTATAAGACCTCTTCTACCTGCGGCTATTCTGATTCGTGATTCCTCGTACTCTTCACCAATCACTGCTTCACCTTGCAGATTCTTATACATGTACTCAAGATTTTCAATAGCCTCGGCAAGACAAGATTCACTAAAAGAGAAATGGCTGGTGCATGAAAAATCAAAAGAATTTACTACAATTTTGCAGCTGTATGCACCGTCACCTCTATGTTTAGTAACCGATTTCAAAGTCAATCTTTTTTCGTCATCGTTCGTTTGCAAATCTATGTTAAACATTTGAACTCAGCAATAATTAAACACACGAACAACCAGCACTTATAGCAGTTCTAAACGTTTAATCCCATCCCACTCGACCGAACCAACGTTGTACCAACAGCTTTTCGTGCCAGCTTCCGCTGGCAGGTACAGATTGATCGACACCTTTTGCAGTCGCCTCAAAAATATGCTCAAGACCGTTGTAGACACTGTGCAGGTTCGCACCCGCCGCGTCCATAAACAGATTATCGGAAGACCGTTTAGCCTTTTGCCGGGCATCGCGTGCTCGCGCAATTTGGTGCCACTCAAGCCTGATTTGCTCAGCAAGGTCTAGTGCATCATCAAGTTTTAATCTTCAGGTTATTTCCCTCTTGATTACCTGAATCTTTAATGTTGACGATGTACTAGGTAAGTTTCGTTCAAAGCTCGATTCCGTGCTTATCAATCGACCGGTCAACGCCTGGAACCTCATCCTCTATATCGACAAGGTCTACGCTAAATCCCGACATGACGTCCTCAATTCTGCTCCGCGCACGAAAAAAGTTTGACCACGCTGTCCCCGAAACAGCCAGGTCAATATCAACAGCCAGGTCAATATCAGACGTTTCCGTAAACCAGTGCCCGTGTGCCGCCGACCCAAACACGACGACCCGCGTCGCGCCGAACTCCTCCTTCAGCACTGCCGCCGCCCGCCTAGCCTCAACCGGCGCCCGCTGTCGACGCGCCTCTGCTTCCGGCGACAGCCCCTGCTCGGCCCGCCGCCGCGCCGCCGCGCGGTAAACTTCCATCTGCTCCGGCGTCACCTGCGACGCGGGCGAGAGGTGCTTCTTTGGCTTTTCCTGAGAAACGATGCTGCTCGACATGATTGCCTCACTATCCGACGGCTAACTGTTTTAACAAGTCAGCGAATGCAAATATCTCAGTTGCCAAATCTCCCTCGATGTATGTCAACCCATCGACCAGTTCGTCAATCCGTTTGGCAACTAAATTGTGAGAGTAAATGTTGCGCACCAAATGCCGGAAGCGCATATACTCGTGAACTTCACGATACGATTGCTCGCTGATCACAGGCGGTCGACGGCCCTCAAATTCGTGAGCCATCTGTTGCAACAACTGTTCGTGCCAGCTGCCGCCCGAGGGAGTCGACTGATCAACTCCCTTTGCAATCGCTTCAAAGATATGCTCAAGCCCATTGTATACGCTATGCAAATTTGCACCGGCAGCATCTATGTACAAATCGTCAGAAGAGCGCTTTGCTTTTTGGCGAGCATCGCGTGAACGAGCAATGGCCCGCTCAATTTGGCGCCATTCAATTTCAATTCCTTCAGCGATATCTAAGTATTCACTGCTCAAAGTTCGATTCCATGCTTCTCGATTGACCGCTGAACGCCTGCGACAGCATCTTCTATATCTACTAAATCTACCCCAAAATCGGAAGTTGTCGTTTCAATTTGATTCCAAGCGCGAAAGAAATCTGACCATGCCACGCCGGAAACCGCCAAATCGATATCGGATGTTTCCGTAAACCAGTACCCATGCGCCGCCGACCCAAATACGACTACCCGCGTCGCGCCAAATTCTTCCTTGAGCACCATCGCTGCCCGCTTGGCCGCGGCCAGCGCCCGCTGTCGACGCGCCTCGGCCTCCGGCGACAAGCCCTGTTCCGCGCGGCGACGCGCCGCCGCGCGGTAGACTGCCATCTGCTCCGGCGTCACCTGCGAAGCGGGCGAGATGTGCTTCTGTTTGGGAGAAACGGTGCTACTCGACATTGTTGCCTCGCTCAAAT
Organism: Caldilineaceae bacterium; assembly: GCA_965213535.1. GTDB lineage: Bacteria > Chloroflexota > Anaerolineae > Caldilineales > Caldilineaceae > JBCCFC01. The sequence goes on along the minus strand of OZ243888.1, from coordinate 5,984,145 downwards.
CGGTGCGCCTCGGTTTCGACATATTCGGCTAGCGCCTGCTGCCACGGTCGCAGCGTGATGCCCAGCGCGGCGGCGGCTTGGTTGACCAGCACCGCGTGGGGCGGCGGCGGGGCGGGGCGCGGCCACTCGTCCAGCCCAATCGGCACGATCTCGACGCGGTCGCGGCCCGTGAGCGACATCACTTCCTGCGCCAGCTCAAAGCGGCTGGTGTGCCCTTCGTTGACGAGGTGGTACGTGCCAAAGCGCTCGCTGGCGACCAACGCGACCAGCGCCTCCGCCACATCAACCGTGTAGGTGGGATTACCCCATTCATCGGCGACAACGCGCAAGGCGTCGTGCGTATCGGCGGCGGCGGCAATTTTGACGGGGAAGTTGTTGCCGCCCGGCCCAAAGAGCCACGCCACGCGCACAACAAATACCTGGCTCCACGTTTCCCGTGCCGCGATTTCGCCCGCCCGCTTGCTGCGCGCGTAGACGCTCCACGGATGCGGTTGGTCGTATTCGCGGTAGAAGGTGCCCTCGTCGCCAGCAAAGACTTCGTTGGTGCTGATTTGTACCAGCGTCGCCCCACAAGCGCGGCAGCCCTCGGCCAGGTATTTCGGCCCCAGCGCGTTGGCGGCAAAGGCCGCATCGGGCGCCGCCTCCGCGCCGTCGACGTTCGTCCAAGCGGACGCGTTGATGACCACATCGGGCGCGGTCGCGGCCACTGCGTCGGCGAACGACGGCTGCGAGACATCGTATTCGGGCCGGCTCCAGCCGTCGACTTCATGTTCTTGTGCGAAGCGGTGACAAATTGCCTGCCCCAGCTGCCCTCGGCTGCCTGTTACAATTACCTTCATGGTTTCCGTTTCGGTGTATGCAAGTTAGAAATCTAGCCGACAGCCGTGCTATGCTTACAGAAAGTATATTACAGAGCGATTGTATCACAGGGCCAAATCTTGCCGAAACAAAGCGAAGAATCAAATGAGGAGTCTTAAATGAAAAGCCAACCCGAACAGAAGACCAGTGGCGCACATGCACAAGCGCCCGCTTACCAAACCAGAATCGGCCACGCCCATCTCAAGGTGCGCAACCTCGAACGCGCGCTGGCTTTTTATACGCGCTTCTTCGATCTGCACGTGGTGGAGCGCGTGGGCGATGGCTTTGCCTTTTTAACAGGAGGCAATATGCACCACGAGCTTGCGCTGCAGGCCATCGGCGCAGAGGCCGCAGCCCCGTCGCCGGGCGGTGTAGGGCTTTACCACGTGGCGTTTGAGGTGCCGGACAAGCGCTCGTTTGCGCTCGCCCTACACTCCCTAACGGAAGCGGGCGTTCGCGTTGGAACCATCGATCACTTGATTAGCTGGGCCATGTACTTCAGCGACCCCGACGGCAATGGCTTAGAAATCTACTGCGATACGCGCAGCGAGCCGGGCGGTCAACCGCTCTGGCACGGCCAGAATCGCCCGCTGACGGCTGCCGCCGTGGAGCGGGCGTTGGTGGAGTAGTTTCTCCTCCGTAGAGCGCAACGGCGTAGTGAACATTCTCCAATGCAAAATTAGCGAGAGAACATCTGCAAGTCGTTGTCGCGTGGCCCCTGCCGAGGACAATAATCACCGCAACGCTTGAGTTCTACAGCGCCTCTAGAATCATCTTGGACATTAGCTGGCGCAGCGGGAAGAGGTCGACAAAGCCGCAGTGGCCGCCCGTCTCGTGGATTTGCAGCGTAAGCAGCGGATGCGGCTCGATCTCGTAAAAGTCCGCCACCGGCACAACCGCATCATCCTTCGAGGTGATAATGCGCGTGGGCACGGTCAGGTCGCGGAAGGCATCGCCGTGCAGGGTATAGCCGCCAAAGTAAGTTTGCGCATCGGCGAAGAGTCCCGTTTCGCGCACGAGATGCTCCGTCATCGACCAGACGTCCGGCATGGCGGCCAGCGATTTGGCGTCGTACAAGTCTGGGAAGAAGGCCGCCTTGCGCCGCAGCGAGGCCAGCCACAAGCGGCGGTAGAAGCGACGGTAGAGCGGCTTTGCGTCCAGCGCCCGCGTGGAGGCGGCGGGATCGAGCACGGGGCAGACAGCGACGACGCTAGTCAGATTGTGGAAGCCGTCGTCGGCCTGGCCTTGTCCGTGGATTAGCGCCAGCCGCAGCGCAAAGCTGCCGCCGAGAGACGCACCCACAATGTGAAACGGTCGCTCGCCCGCCATCTGCGCGATCTGGTGTGTGGCCGCGGCTACCTCTTCAATCAGCGTGCCCACGAAGACGCCGGGGTTAAGCGCCACCGGATCAGCGTGGAGGCCGGGGCCGTGGTCACGCAGATTGAGGCGGAAGACGTCGTAGCCCGCACAGAGCAGATCGTTGACAATCGAGAGCACCTGTTTGGCGTGGCTACAGCCCTGCCAGCCGTGCAGCATCAAAATCAACCCGCGCGCGGGGTCGACTTCGCTGCACGCGTCAACAGCAATTTGCTCGCGATAGCGTTGGCTATTTGTGTAGTAGCCCAGCAGCCGCACGGCGTGCTCCGGCGCAAAGCCAGTGTAATCGGGGCCGCCATCCAGCAAAATCGGCTGCTCCACGGCGGTGAGATCGCCCGCGGGCAACGAGTGGATGCGCCCCAGCATCGTCTGCTTGAGGCCACCGCGTGCGAGCACGTGTGGCTCAAAGCGCGTCAACGCAGGTGCGTCCGCTGTGTGGGCTGGGGGGGATTGCGATAGAGTAGTTGGCGAAGAAATCATGAAAACGCTCCTTGCTTGTCGGTGCCGACCGTGGTTCGGGCTGTGCTCAACAATAGTTTACCAAAGACAAGTTGGCGCACGGTTCCGATTGCACTACAATGCACGGAATGGGTTTCAGCGTAGAAGATTGCGCGGCAACTGTCCGTTGGCATTGCTACGAACGGTATTGCTTACTCCTTAATGTTACCGCACACGCTCAACGCGTCTTGCATTAATCGAGTCCCACGGTTAAACGGTTCACCACTCACAACAAAATCCTCACAACAAAATCAACGAACCAGGCAATAAGCAGTAAGCACCAAGCCCTAACCCATGCCCACTCTCCTCATCCAAAACGCCCGCACCCTGGCGACCATGAACGACGCGGGGAACGAAATTGCAGGCGGCGCGATCTTTATCCGAGACAACGTTATCGAGTGGGTCGGCGCGACGGCGAATTTGCCAACCAACTTTGCCAGCGCCGACCAGACGCTCGACGCCCGCGACCGCGTGGTGCTGCCGGGCCTCGTCAATACGCACCACCATTTCTACCAGACGCTCACCCGCGCCATCCCCGGCGCGCGCGACCAGGTGCTCTTCGACTGGCTCAAGACGCTCTACCCCATCTGGGCCGGGCTGACGCCGGAGGCCGTGCGCACCAGCACCCAAGTCGCGCTGACGGAGCTGCTGCTCTCCGGCTGCACCACCTCCAGCGACCACCACTATCTCTGGCCCAACGGCTCGCGGCTGGACGACCAGTTCGAGGCGGCGGCCGAAATTGGCGTGCGCTTTCACGGCGCGCGCGGCTCGATGAGCCTGGGCGAGAGCGATGGCGGCCTGCCGCCCGATTCGGTGGTGCAGGACGAAGCAACGATCCTGCACGACTGTCGCCGCGTGGTGGAGACATTTCACGATCCGTCTCGCTACGCCATGCGCCGCGTGGTGATCGCGCCGTGCAGCCCCTTTAGCGTAACGCCCGATTTGATGCGCGAAAGCGCCCACCTGGCGCGCTCGTTTGGTACAGATTCAAACGGCCATGCGATGGACGTTCACCTGCACACGCATCTGGCCGAGACGCAAGACGAGGAGGAGTTTTGTCTGGCGCGCTTTGGCCAGCGGCCGGTCGACCTGATCGAGTCGCTGGGCTGGACGGGCGACGACGTCTGGCACGCCCACTGCGTCCACCTCAGCGACGACGACATCGCGCTCTTTGCCCGCACGCGCACCGGCGCGGCCCACTGCCCCACCAGCAACATGCTGCTCGCCAGCGGCATTGCGCCCGTGCGCAAAATGCTGGACGCGCAAATGCCGCTCGGCCTCGGCGTGGACGGCAGCGCCAGCAACGACGGCAACCACCTGCTCGGCGAGGCACGCCAGGCTATGCTGCTCCAGCGCGTCGGCACCATGGACCCCACGAGCCTCAAGGCGCGCGAAGCCCTGCGCCTCGCTACGCGCGGCGGGGCGGAAGTCCTGGGCCGCGACGACATTGGCCAGCTTGCCCCCGGCATGGCGGCGGACGTTGTGGCTTGGCGCGTGGACGATCTCGCCCACGCTGGCGCATCCGTCCACGATCCGGTCGCCGCACTGGTTTACTGCCAGCCGACCAACGTCGACTTCGCCGTGGTCAACGGTCGCCTGCTCGTGCGCGACGGCCAGCCGACACAGATCGACGTGCCGCATCTGGTCGAGGCGCACAACGCGGCGACGCACAAGTTGCTGTCGCGCGCGGGGCTGATGTAGCGAAAGCCATGAACAACGCTCTGCGAGTCGCCCTGCGCCAAGCTTACGACGGCCAGGCCAAGCGCCGCAACGTCTCCCCCAAACAAGCGTGGAAGCTCAAAGAGCGGCGCGCTAATTATCAGATCGCAACACCTCGTAGCGCTCGCCGCTGCCCGTTTCGGCCAGGGGCACGCGCAGCGGGTCGACGCCGTAGCCGCTGACGAGATCGTGGGGGCGGATAAAGATTTCATCCACGCCTTCACCGAGCGTCACGTCGCTGAGGCTGCGGGTAAAGGGCTGCTCGTCGACGTGGGGATGCAGCAAAATGCGCGTGCCCAAGATTGCCCCGTCCGCCGTTTCGACGTGCCACCCGTCGACGTAATCATCCCACCCCGTATCCCCGTGCGAGAGGGTGACGGCGAAGGTCCACGTGCCGTCGCTGGCCTGCTCAGCGCGCACGAAGTCGACGGTGACGTCGGGCGGGGGCGCGTCGGTTGTTTCAACGGTTTGCGTTTGCAGTACCCGCACAGGAATTTCTGACTCGGCGGGTGCAATCACCTGCAGAAAGACCCGGCCCCCACTCTGGAGGGGTTGCAAAAAGTGTAGGCTTTCCCCGGCATAAATCAGAGACTCCCCCTGCCACAACTGCCCCGTCTCCCCCTGGATCTCGACAAAGGTACGGGTTAACGGCTCGCCTCGCTCGGCCCTTGCCTCCTCTATGTGCGTCAGAAGGGATTCTCCCTGCCCCTCGGTCTGAATAACAAGCGTCCGAAGCAGCAGCGGCTCGGCAGCGCTGACGACAGCCGTTGCCCTGGGCGCAGCGGGGAGGGTCGGCGCAACGGCTGTCGTTGGCGTAACAGCGGTGCAGCCGGACAGCAAAAGGATGATTACCCCAAGTAACGTTTTCATGCGTTCTCCATTTCCAACAGGGCCAGCGCCAGCGCCGTCGAGTGGGAGAGCACGGGAAATTGATTCTCGCGCAGCGCCCGCTTGACGTCGTCGCGGCTCAGCTTTAGCAGCTCCTGCTCCTCTAAATCATCGGCGTTGATCGGCTGCTGCCAGCGTGCGCCCGCGGCGAGAAAGAGGTGGGCGTGGCCGCAGCCGCGGTTGGCGTCGACCACGTAGCTGCCCAGCGGCTTCCATGCGTCGGCCACGTGGCCCGTCTCTTCCAGCAGCTCACGCTGCGCCGCCGCCAGCGCCGCCTCGCCCTCGTCCATATAGCCGCCCACCACCGCCAGCGCGACCCGGTTGAGCGCATATTTGGTTTGGCGAAAGCAAAGAAAGTCGCCGCTCGCCGTCACCGCCACCACGTTGACAAAGTCCGGCGTGATCACCCACGGCCACTCGTCGATTTGCCGCCCGTCCGGCAGCTCCACGCGGTGCTGCTCCACCGTCAGGAAGCGACCGTCCTGCGGCTGATAAACCGTTTCCCTCGCCAGCGTTTTCCACGTTTGCATGGTTCAACTTCCCATTCGATTTGTCAATTATCGAGAAGAGGATCAACGAAGGACACGAAGAGCGCGAAGGAAGAACGTCGACCCTCTTCCTTCGTGTAACTTCGTGTCCTTCGTTGATTGCCGCTTACGCCACCAACCGCCCCACCACCGTCAACATCAACTCCCCACCCACCGCATCGACCTGCACATCCTCCCCATTCTCGATGCGACCGTCCAGCCTCTGCACGGCCAGCGGGTCGGCGACGCGCTGCTGGAGCGTGAGCTTGCAGATAGTATCATGCAGCGGGTTGAACCAATCACCGCCAAATCACCATGCCTTGATAGCCGAGTCGCGACCAAATTCTCATGAAGTTGACAGGAGTGAAGGTTAGATCCGTGTCTATTGCAGGGTCTAAACAGGATATTTGGGAATCGTCGACGTCGACGACCACAACTGCGTGTAGGCCGCTAGTTCCATGGGGTAAATCAGCCGCGCTTAAGAAAACAATTACGGGAAACTGATTTGCGTTGAGTTGCTCCAGTCGCTCCAGCGTCGCACTTTCAAACCAACGGACGTTGTATTCCCGCTCTGTTAGTGCTGTCTCTACTCGTTCGGGTAAGGTGCCCCAGTTTGGTGCCGTTTCAAAGGCCAGCGCCAGTTGTTCTTCAGTGACGTTTTTCCCAAGATAGGTTAGAACCATCCTCACGCAGGCTGGCAAACATGTGTGAGAAGCTGTTTGCTGATAGTGGGGGACTGGCAGTCGCATAAGGCTACAAAGCGCGCATGACGTCGAAGCGCGTGGAAAGCTCCGGCAAGAATTCACCAGTTTGGGAGAAAAATAAGTAGCCGACTGGCGATGCAGCGCCTACCGGATAGACACCCACCTTCCACAACGTTTCACTGCGCGACGAAGTCTCTGGCTCGGCCTTCACCCGCGCGGCATCGCCCAAATAACGAAGCGTCAACCGGAGGGCGGCGTCCTCAATTTTCCGGGGATCGGTGATGGGGAGGGTGACGAGAATCCGATTCTGCTCGTATTCAATCGTGACTCTAGAGCCAGCCTCAACGCCAAACTGCTGCAGCTCGTGGAGGGGAATCTGTAAGCCGGTTCCGCTGACCGTGGCGTGCGTTCTTTCCATATGGGTTCCTTTTTACTATCTCTATGGCACTCTTGGGCATGATTGATTATAGGGCGAAGGAGAGGAACCGTCAACCATACCCGAAAACCAACGCGCCCGCAGGAGTTTCCCGCGGGCGCGCCTCATCTATCGAACCAACGCCCCACTCACCGCATCGACCTGCACGCGCTCGCCGTTCTCAACCCGACCGTCCAGAATCTGCACGGCCAGCGGGTCGAGATGCGTTAATGGCGATGTAGGGACAGGAAAGTTGTTGGGACTGGGCAGTTGAGCGAAAATAGAGGACAAATTGGCAGGAGTCAGTAAGAGTCAAGGAGACTGATATGACCATTAAAAGAATACTGAAGCAGATTCCATTTGCCGTGGAAGCGAATCGTGCCGCATCTTCGCTTGCGATGAGATTGGTACGGGGTCGTTCAAATCAGAAGATAATCAGCCAGATGGCCACCAGTACAGAACCGCCCGTAAAACAAATGGGGGAGGTGCTTGTGGCGCTGCAGCAACCATTGTCCCGGCAGGCGAAGGAATGGCAAGAAAAGATTGAGGCGGAACGGAAACGCTTGTTGGGGCGCAACGAACTGCTCGACGACAGCAGCCTGGGGAAGACCGGCTTATTTGACGGTGACTTAACCGTTCGTCAAGCTGCCCAAGTCAGCAAGCCACCAAAGCAAGCGCTTCTGCTTTTTCATCTTGTTCGCCATCTCCAACCGCAAAATGTGATTGAGCTTGGCACGAACCTCGGCATTTCTGCTGCTTATATTGGAGCGGCTTTAAAGATGAACGGTCAAGATGGACGGGTAACGACACTTGAGGCATCACCCTACCGGCTGCAGATTGCCAAGACGCTGCATAGCAATCTCAGCCTAGATAACGTCGCCTATGTGGAGGGTCTCTTCTCCGACACGCTGTTGTCCACCCTTGAGAGTTCAGCGCCCGTTGATTTGGCCTTTATCGACGGCCACCATCAGTACCAGCCGACGCTAGATTATTTCGAAGAAATTTTACGCTTTGCCGCGCCAGGTGCCACGTTTGTCTTTGATGACATTCGGTGGTCAGACGGCATGAAGAAGGCGTGGGCGCAGATTCAGGCCGATGAGCGGCTTGGCGTTGTCGTGGACGTGGCCGCCGTCGGGCTTGGGAGTCGCCAGCCGCAGGCCTCGCGCTTTGTGTCAGACCCGATTTATATATTTTAGCAGGAAAGACTTTTACTCGGACTGGTGCAAGCAGAACCAAATACCCTGCTCCTGCATGGGCGTGAGAAAATCATGGCCGGTCCAGCGACTTAGAGCAGTCAGCAACTGGTAGCTACGCACGTCTGGCGTGTCGCGGCCGAATTCGAGGTCGAGTTCCACGATAGTCGGGTCGGAGACGATTTTGTAGCCCCAGCGGCAGCCCGCGAATTCGGAGCTTTGGTAGCTATCAACGGAAAAGGAGGATTCGCCGCGCATGAGCGTGGACGCCCACCAGTCGTTGAATCCAGGGCTGGGCGGCAAGTCTGTGCGTTGCAGCAGCGGCTCGGTGAATTCTTCGAGCGGTGTGCCCTTGGTGGGAATTTCAAAGAAGGTGATTTCACGGTCCTCCACCTGCCAAAGAATCGGGCCATCGGGCCGCTGCAGGTAAATCATCAGCGCACTTTCGCTGCCGCGCACCGGCAGTTCATCGCCCGTGAGGAACATATAGTCTGGCGAATTGCTGCGCACGGCCACGTGGATCACGCGAAAGTTACCCGTCGCATCAACCGCCGTGGCCGATTTGTCCGGCTCGTTGGTGTTAAGCATCGAATCATAAAAAGTGGCGCTAAGTTGAAGGCGGCGCACTCGATTTCCGTAGACGACTCGCCCCCAGAGCATAAAGTGATACTCGTAGAGATATAGCGTGTCGATGTAGAGCGCGGCGCTGGTGGTGGGCACATCGAACGAATTGGGTGGCACGTCGAGCAGGGTTATGCCGGGGTACTTGAGGTTAAGTTCGGTGTAGACGAGAGGTTCACCGGGGACGGTGTCGTCTTGGGCTTGAACATTCGTAGATGGAGAGAGTGCATACACAAACGCAAAAAGTAAAATAATGTATCTATACACTTGGAACGGTATACCTCCTAAACTCGATTGAAAAATCACTCATCTTTTAACAGAATCCAACTCAACATGATAAAGATTACAGCGCCGATCCCCAAAGTGATTTTGAAAATTTGAGCCACACGTTGAGTTGTTATTTGCCCAAAAGGGAAAATGTTTACCACCATAAATTCACTGGCAGAGCCAGCTAGCGAAAGGAAATATCCCCAGAATAGCAAACTGAGTATCAGAAATAGCAGTAAAATAAGAAGTTGTTTAGCTCCGACAGACATGGCGTTGACTCGTGAAGTTATTGTGTGCTAAAGGCGAAGGCTCCTAGTTAGAAATAGAAGCCTCCGCCGTAGATTGGATTTCTCAAGACCTGCTTGTCAAATCAACCACTGGTAAAGTTCAGGCAATTGTAGCGAGTAGCAGTTGCCCTACGCGTTACTGAGCTGTTGTTAAGTCTCTCATAAATGGGAATCTTCCACCGTGTGCAGACGGCGCTACCGTTACGGGGTCCTCCTCCATGACCCATCATTCCTCTGGTTGCAACAAGGTGTCCCTTTTGCCTGAAGAGTCTATCAGTGAAAGCAAACTCCGTAATCTTGGCCGTTCCATTTGGATTAGCAACGATAAAGTCATACTTCTGATTGTCTTTTCGAGTTTGGCTACAGCACAACGCTTTGTCCCAAGACACACCCACGTAGGCTAAATCAAAACCGACACTAATCGAAACGTCTTTGAATGGGCTAACCACATCAGCTGTATTCCGAGCATCAAAATCTTGCCATTTGATGATATCTCCCACGTTGCTGTTGTTCCCATAAACTCTTGTCCGAACTTTCAAGGGGTCTCCACTTTTGCCAATTTCAAGAACTGAGAAGTTTGCGAAGCGATATGCTGCGCAATTTGAATCCACCCGCTCTTGCAAAAATTCAAACGTGAACTGGAAAGAGCCTTCGCCGCCTTTTGGAAGGTTTGATACAGAGTTTCCACCATGTGCAAACTGAATAACATGCGTTTCAACGCAGCCAAATGCTCTCTGGAAGTCAACAGAATAGGATGCGGTTTGATAGTCCGACGCAGTCTGGTCAATTCCATCTATTGACTGAGCAATCACCAAGTCTGGGGGCGTATCCGTAACAAGGGAAGTGCTGATCGGCTCGAAGATACGAGGCCTCCAGAAGCTGCCTCCTAATTCATCTTCTGCCCATGCCCCAGCCACGATTTGTGATGCAATCTCTTCAGCTTCTGTTCCTTTCAAAGTAGCCTCAATCGTTGTTAATTCGCGTGTCCCTTTTAACTGTAAATAAAGGAACAGAACAACTCCCTCTGTATTTTCCTCAAAGAATACAAAGTCGTCGACTGGATCCTGACGCAGGCTAAAACGGATCACGTTGAAGTTATTGTCCAAATCTGTAGCTGCCACAACTTTGTCACTTGTCCCACCAACAAGAGCGTTATGAAGCGAGCCATCCAGATCGATTGAATAGACAGTGTCGTTGTATTGCACTTGGCCTTTGAGATTCAAGCGATTTTCATCAACAAGAAAATAGCTGACATCAAGTGAAGCAGCCTCGGTCGGCCCTCCCTGTGTATGAAAGGGCAATTGCATATATGTTAAGCCCTCAAAATTCAGTGAGACCTCACCTCCAACCGGGTCTTGGTTAGCGTTCGAGTTTCCAACAACGGGCAAATACACAGTGGTTCCCGGCGTCTCATCTTCCTGCGCCAATGCTGTACTCTGCGGCAACGCAAAGTATAGCAGCGCCAAGCTCAGCACCAAAAGCATACGTTTGAAAGTCATAGGCAAATCTCCTTGCTACAATGTGGGCATCAACGGGGCACAATGTCTTATGAACAACATTGTGACTGCGTCAATCGTAGCAGGCAGATTGTTTTTGCGTAACGTCATTTGCGGCAGACTTTTTTGCCGGATGCGGCACGGGAACGATTCACTGTGCCCTACACCTCTACTGGTCCACCCCCAGCCGCACGGCGCGCACGACGGCCTTCACCCTCGAATCAACCTCGAGTTTGTCATAGACGCGCCGCAAGCGATCGCGCACTGTGCGTTCCCCCATCTTGAGCTTTCGTGCAATCTCCTTGTCGCTCTTGCCCGCTACGAGCAATCGCAGCACCGCCTCTTCGCGTTCAGTCAATTCTGATTTAAGGGGGGGGGGCGCAACTTTTTTGGCTTCCTGCACCAACTGCTTAATCACGGCCTGATCCAGCCAAACACCGCCGCGGGCAATTACCTGAATTGCCTGCACCAGCGTCTGTGGCGATTCCTGTAAATAAACAAGCCCCGTGGCTCCGTTCAGCAGAATTGCGTGCGCATCCACATCGGCATCTGCCAACACCAACAAATCAACACTCGGACACGCTTTGGCCACACGCGGCAACACCTGCGCTGGATCTAGATCGACTCGATGAAACTCAAAGAGCAGCAGATCGGGTTCACGTCGACGGCAAACCCGCTGCGCCTGGTCCAGCGTGCCGCTGCCAATGACTCGTATGGTCTTTTCGCGCTCCAACAAGCCTTGCAGCGCACACCTCGTTAGCAAATGGTCGCTGACCATCAAAACGTTGACAGAATTCACTAAAGGCTCAACTTTCTGTGATAGAAAAGTGCCGCTCGCAACGCTTCACACCTTATCTTGGTCAATTGTATCACAAAAGTAAAAAAGCTGGGGAGCACGTGTGCTCCCCAGCTTTTTCAACGCTACGCCATCAGCTGCTCCACCACCGTAAACACCAACTCCCCACCCACGGCATCGACCTGCACATCCTCCCCATTTTCAATCCGACCGTCCAGCATCTGCACGGCCAGCGGGTCAGCGGTTCCTAAAGAGCAATCTGTGTATGGTTGGTACTTTTCTTTAACATCACACGGTTTGTGTTGTCAGTGTGTTGACAGATGGTTGTTTCTCAAGTATATTGCTGGTAACGCCGTCGGAATACCACAGTACAACCAGAGTGTTGCGACTGGAGTGTTGCGACTAGAGTGTTGCGAACAGCGAACAGTAAAAAAAGGGGAGGGACCATGTTAGAAACACAATCAGTTCCGACACGGAGCACCAATATCCATTTTCGCGTCTCTCCGGAGAAGCGTACGCTTATTGATCGGGCGGCACAGGTGGAGGGCAAGACCCGCACCGATTATATCTTGGATGTTGTGACCAGGGATGCTCAAGCGAAGCTGCTGGATCAGCGCGTCTTCATGCTGGATGAAGAAGAGTGGGCGCGCTTCAATGAACTACTCGATGCACCGCCTCAACCGAGCGAAGGACTGCGTAGGCTGATGGCGACTCAGGCTCCTTGGGAATGAATCCCTCTGCACCCGAACCACTGACGGCGCAGCATCTTCGCGGAGATTTTAATTGCGGGGAAATTGAGCTAGATGATTGGTTGAAGCAGCGCTCCCTGAAAAATGAAGATGCAGGCGCGTCGCGTACCTACGTCATCGCCGTAGACCGGCAGGTTGTCGGCTATTACGCGCTGGCGACAGGCTCTATCGTGGCCTCCGAAGCGCCTGGGCGCGTCCGGCGCAATATGCCGAATCCCATTCCGGCCATGGTGCTGGGCAGATTGGCCATCGATCAGGCATGGCAGGGCCAAAGACTCGGAACTTCCCTGTTAAAAGATGCCGTGCTGCGGACAGTGCAAGCAGCAGATATTGCGGGCATCCGGGTACTGCTGGTACACGCACTGCATGAGCGAGCAGCAGAATTCTATCGAAAGAACGGATTCATCCCCTCACCCGGTAAATCTCACACGTTGATGCTACCACTGAAAACGGCCCGGGCACTGTTGGAAGAGTAAAAATGAGTCGGCCAGCGCCGTTCGTAACCGAGTATGCTCACTCCCCGCTTGCGATATAAGACAGAAAGGCCGGATAGCGGTATCGCTATCCGGCCTTTCTGTTGGTATTACGCCACCAACTCCGCCACCACCGTAAACATCAACTCCCCACCCACGGCATCGACCTGTACGCGCTCGCCGTTCTCGATGCGACCGTTCAGCATCTGCACGGCCAGCGGGTCGGCGATGCGCTGCTGGAACTAGATCTCGATTTCAGCTGCAAGTGTGATACAATCCATTTTACGTACTACACCCGATCCACTTATCATGCGCATTGTTGTCGACACGAATGTTGTCTTTGAGGGGCTAACTCAGCAGGAATCTGCATCAGGTTTGATTGTCTCTGCGTGGCGGGAGGGTCTGTTTGAGGTTTGCGTCTCGAATTCGCTGCTTTACGAGTACGAAAGCACTTTGTCACGGGAGCTTTCACCTCAGCGATGGCAAGTTATACGACCAAACTTGCAGCAACTGTTGAATCGTGTTCACTTTGTTCGCACCCGTTATAATTGGCGGCCCTTGTCCCCCGATCCAGGCGATGAACACGTAATCGAGTGTGCGCTGAATGCAGGGGGCACTCTTGTTACCTACAACCTACGAGATTTTCGGCAAGCACAGATTGAAGTCGGTCTTGCGGTCTTGTCACCTATGCAGTTCGTTGAGTTGTTTTATAGGGAGGATACAAAATGGGGCAATCAGCCTTAGCGCTACCCGAAACCCTTCAACAAGATTTACAAGAAGTTGCACAAATAAAGGGGACTTCGCTGTCGGAGTACGTGCTTGATACACTGACTCAGTGTGTTCGGTTAGAAAAATTATCAAAACGCATGGAAGCATCGACACGGTTTCGCGCCGTACCGCTGGAAGAAGTCGCTCAGCAGTATGAAGAGTTTCTTCAATTACGAGAGCGTTTAGGTCCGCCCGCTACGGAGGAAGAGCTTGATGCTTTTTTGGATGCGCGAGAACCAGGTGAGCCGGAGCCTGATCTCGATCCGAAGGCGGCGGCTTACCTGAAGGAGCAAATTGCACTGGCGCGAGCGCGTCGGCGTGCGATGGCAGAATGAATTGCGTCAGTTTCGATTCGCAACAAAAAGGGCCGGACAGCGCTGTCCGGCCCTTTTTGTTGCGCCACCAACTCCCCACCCACGGCATCGACCTGCACATCCTCGCCGTTCTCGATGCGACCGTCCAGCATCTGCACGGCCAGCGGGTCGGCAATGTGCTGCTGGAACTCGACGCTTGCGAATGACGTTCACCAAAATGTTCTTTGCTGTCTAATCACGTGATACAATCTGTCCAGAAAATCCGTTGTACACAAACGATTGGGAGCCACAAATTGGATTGACTGAATGGAGACGTTTCCATGATTCATGTCCTGCCGTACAACCTCGACCCCCTCGTAACCAACGCGCTGCACCTGCTGCTCGACCCGCTTGATGATTTTCGCCTGCTGACGCCCCATTCCGCTTTACCCTCGAAACGCTCGATAGCCGACAACCAACCCACCATTGTCCTGGCCGGTTGCTGTGAGCTTGGCGACCAGCTCCCGTCCATTCACCAACAAACGCCCAACGCTCACCTCATCGCCATTGGCAGCGACGCGGACCTGCTTCCCCTCCACCTCGTCCACGACGTGCCCCTGGCTGGTGCGATTCATGTTCACGAGTTGAACCGAGCCTTTGTCCACACGCTGCGAGCCGTCGCGGCGGGCGCAACGGCATTCAGCCATAAGGTTGTAACCCAGGTTATTCCGCAGGCTTCTGGAAGCTCGCTGGTCGCCATCGTCCGTGCCGATCTATCCCCTCGTGAGAAAGAGGTTCTGTCTTTGGTCGCCAGTGGTGAGCAAAATAAGCAGATTGCCTCCCGCTTAAATCTGGCCGACTCAACAGTCCGCAACTGTGTCAGTGAAATCTATGCCAAGTTCGGCGTCAAGAGCCGAGCGCAGCTGCTGGTGCAGCTTAACCAATAATCACGCAGAAAAGTACATTTGTACTTCTGACAAGCGTACAAATCCAGTACAAAAGTGAGTACGTTTGTCACTAGATAGAAAGGGGATTTTTGCTATACTTTGAAACAGAACTGATAAAGCTAGCTTTATCAGACACGGTTGACGGATATTGTGCTAGCCATGACCGCAAATTGAGGAGGACAGATGAAACGTTACTTGCTATTTGACTCTGGCTGTGCTGTCTGTAGTGGTCTCGCACATGATATTGTTCAAGAATCTGGTGGGAAGTTAGAAGCGCACAGCCTGCGAAGTTGCAATATCCAAAAGATACTCAATGACGCGAAACCTGATTGGCGTTGGGAACCAATGGTTGTTGAAATTAACAGAGGTCGTGTGCGGGTTTGTTCAGGCGTTAATATGGCAGTATATCTGCTTAAAAATTTGGGGCTAGCTCGTACATGGCGAGTTGCAAGATTGGTACGGCAAGCAAACGCATCAGTTTACCAAATCAATATTGAACGAAGAAATGCTTTGAAAAGCATCAGTGCTGTAACGTCAGCAATCGCCTTAACTGCTTTAGGGTTCAAATACAGCTTGGCTCAAGAAGGGGGAGCTACAACGTACTTACCGTTGGTACAGACCAATGGTAATGCTGTGAACTCTGCCTCATTCAATGGGGAGGTTTTTGCAGGCTTTGTTCTTCTTCCAGAAAATGCCCCAATTCCTGCATTTGTTGAAGATTACAAACATGGAGTACCGCACATGTGCGGTGCACACGACAGTACCCAGTCAGTAGATGCTAGTTCCGTGGACTCAGCTGTAGTTAACGAACCACATACACTAAATCTCGAAGTGTCCGATGCTGTCGCTTTGTCTTTAGAAGCTAAGGCTCCAGCCTACATTGTGAGCGGATTGGATGATTCATTGCTCTCCCCAAACATCAGCATCGTCAAGCACGCAGATGGACAACTTTGGGGAAGTTGGACTGTTTATGAGTCCAAACGTCCTAAAGGCAATCACCCCCATCAGCCTGTATCAATTTTGGCCCAGTACGATTTCCCTAAACCAATGCCTCTCTGGGCTAGCGCTTCTCCTGAAAAAGGAGTGCCGTCTGTTATTCTCGAGAAGATTAGCGTCACACCCGATAAAGATGGAGTCCTGATTCGAGGCATTGATGGGTACACGTTACACTGGATTGATGAGAGTGTGTATTACACTTTGACAGTGGATAGTGCGCCGGAAATCGATGTTTCAGTAATTCAAGAATCTCTCCAAAGGGTGGTTCGCTAATCGTTGTTCAATTAGAGCCCAACTCTTATTACTCGAACAACGTAAAGAAAGGACGAAGAGGATATGCCATCAGAATATAATGTTTATTCTCCAGTCGGCGGACAGTTGGTTTCAGTCAATTGTTACTGCTACAGATACTATCAAACCTGCGCAAATTGCTCTGTTCCTGGTCCTTGTACGTGTGGTGCTGCAGCTCCACCTACTCCTCCACTTTACTGCAAAGATGCGCCGGGGGCAAATTGTGCAAATTGCTCGTCTTGTGTTTGCAGTCGCTGTTGTACGCATGTGATTGTTTCGGGATCTCCATACACCTACCCTCTTGATGTCAATGGAACAGGTTACGTAAACATCGCGCTCAGCAGCAATATCAGAAGTATTCGGATACGTATAAACAGCGGGATCATGTGTGCGACAGAAACGGGGGAGATTGACCGAGGAATTTACGTTGACACTTACACCGGGACCGGTCTCACTGGGAAAAAGCTCGGCACAGTTTTGTATGGCCATGTTGCATCTCCATGGTATACACAGGATACTACCGTCAACTATACATCAGGTGCTCCCTGGATTATCACTCTTGGGCAGGTTCCCGCAGTTCCTCCCGGAGGCTCACTATGTTACCAAAGCATGCATAGTCATCTTGAGATCAAAGCTGAATCAGGGGTAACTGCCAACCGAGTGTTCTCCACGTGTGGCACAAACATGACTCGTAATGTGTCGCGCCTCTACTGGTGGAGCTACTGAGACATTAAACCGTCTATGCGCTTCAAGACAATTCTTGTATTCTATCTGTTGGTGATTGTATATAGTTCTGTTGCCTGTACTAAGAACTTGCAATCAGCAGAAGAAACCGCACCATTGTCCCCCACGGCGACGATTCCTGTACCTCGCTCCACAGGAGTATTACAAGACAGCCAAATAAGTGATGCGCCCTCTGGACACACCGTAGAACTGCGCGCAACTGCCCCTCGTATTTTCCCACACAGTTGGTCGCCGGATGGCGCTTTCCTTGCGTACTGGACCTTTACCGCCGACGAGGTTGCGGAGGATTATAAATACCCACCTGGAACGTTAAACTTCCTAAACGCAAGGACGGGTGCAACCTGTACCTATCCGCACGAAGTCTACTACTATAATTCACAATTTAGTTGGGTCGCCCCAGCGCAATTTTTGACCGTAAGTTTCGACAAGGATTACGAGACAAGCGTTCTGCGCAACACGCCCTGCATGGATCAACCCGAAGAAGTGACCGATCTCGCTGGGGCCGCTATCCTGAGCATTAGCACTGATCAGTCAAAGCCTTCACAGCTCTGGCTGAGCGGTCGAGAAAGTTGCTGGCTGTATGACATGCAAACACAATCGGTGCGCAAGCTGAACATTCTCCAGGCAGCCGGTTGCGCTGGTATCTGGTCTCCTACCGCTACCTATGTGGCCTATACGAATACTAAGTATGTCGAGGGGAATTCGCTGATGGCGACGACGTCCATATTCAACGTCAACAGTGGTGAAGTAGTAGCTACAGCAGAGTGGGAAGTGCGTCAGGCGAAGGGCGAATTGGCCCCTTTGGTTTGGTTGGGCGCAGAGACGCTTTTAATCCCGGAGACGCTTGAGCAGGGACCGCTATTGCTTACAGTTGGTCAAGGCAGCACACAAGTTGCCCCCACATGGTTTCATGTAGAAGCGTCGCCTGGACAACGT
Source organism: Caldilineaceae bacterium (assembly GCA_965213535.1). Lineage (GTDB taxonomy): Bacteria > Chloroflexota > Anaerolineae > Caldilineales > Caldilineaceae > JBCCFC01. Next base: position 5,966,302 of record OZ243888.1, on the reverse strand, counting down.
GCCTTTGCTGTTGCAGAAGAAAGTGGTGGGGAATTTCATGCAGTGTTGAAGCAAGAGCAGGTAGAGATGGCACCAGAGTCAAAAAATGTACTTGCGCTGCTTTATGATTCGGCGACGAATCAAGTGGTTGAGTTGCCATTTAAGACGATGTTGGATTTCTCGCCGGATGGTCGGTGGGCGTATGGCTTTAATGATAATGAATCGGGTGGATATTTGTGGCGGCTAGATGGCAATGTGGAAAATATGCTACAGCTTCCACTGGTTCACGATAGTTTTAACAACGAATGGAATCCCAATTCGACTCAAATTGCAACAGGCGGATATGGTGAGGTTCTAATCTTTGGTCTACCCAGTGGTGAACAGATTGACCAAATAGAGGTGGGCAGCTATGCAGCGTGGCCGTTTGGTTGGTCACCAGATGGCAGGTATTTCGCCATCGGAGGGAGAGGTAGCGGCCAAGAAGCACTATTTGTTGCTCAAATGTATCCTAACTGAGAAAGTCCATAACAGTTTCACTAGCAGCTAAAAACTTTGCTGGTCATTCTTGTCTGTGTAAAAAAGGCCGGGCAGCAGAAACGCTGCCCGGCCTTTTTTGGGTTACACCATCAACTCCCCGCCCACCGCATCGACCTGCACGCGCTCGCCGTTCTCGATGCGACCGTCCAGAATCTGCACGGCCAGCGGGTCGGCGATGCGCTGCTGCAGCGTGCGCTTGAGCGGGCGCGCGCCAAAGGCCGGGTCGTAGCCCTCCTGCACGAGCAGCGTCTTGGCCGCGTCCGTCAGCTCCAGCGTGATCTGGCGATCCGCCAGCAGCGCGCGCAGCCGTTCGAGCTGAATCTCGATGATCGACTTGAGCTGCGCCATCTGCAGCGCGCGGAAGATCACGATGTCGTCCACGCGATTGAGGAATTCGGGGCGGAAGTGATCGCGTAGCGCCAGCTTCACGCGCCGCTCCATCTCCTCGTCATCGCCGGAGACGTCCAGGATGTAACCCGAGCCCAGGTTGCTCGTCATGATGATGACGGTGTTGCGGAAATCGACCGTGCGCCCCTGCGCGTCGGTCAGCCGACCGTCGTCCAGCACCTGCAAGAGCACGTTGAAAATTTCCGGGTGCGCCTTTTCGATTTCGTCGAAGAGCACCACCGAATAGGGGCGGCGACGCACCGCCTCGGTCAGCTGGCCGCCCTCGTCGTAGCCGACGTAGCCGGGGGGCGCGCCAATCAGCCGGGCCACGGTGTGGCGCTCCTGGTACTCGCTCATGTCGATGCGCACCATGTTCTGCTCGTCGTCAAACAGGAACTGCGCCAGCGTGCGCGCCAGCTCCGTCTTGCCGACGCCGGTCGGGCCGAGGAAGATGAAGCTGCCGATGGGTCGATCCGGGTCCTGCAGGCCCGCGCGGCTGCGGCGAATCGCCGAGGCGACGGACTTCACCGCCTCCTCCTGGCCGACGACGCGGCGGTGCAGCTCCTCCTCCATGCGGATCAGCTTGGCGCGCTCGCCCTCCATCAGCTTGCTGATCGGGATGCCCGTCCACTTGCTGACGACGTTGGCAATCTCGTCGCCGTCGACCTCCTCCTTGAGCAGCGCACCATCCTGCTGAAGCTGCTCGACTCTTGCCTCGGCCTGCGTCAGCTCCTGCGTCAGCTCGTTCATGCGACCGTAGCGCAGCTCGGCGGCCTTTTGCAGATCGTAGGCGCGCTCGGCCTGCTCGATCTGCGTGCGCACCACGTCCATCTCCTCCTTGAGCTGCTGCACGTGGACGATGGCCTCCTTCTCACTTTGCCAGCGCACGGTCAGCTCGCTGCTCGTCTCGCGCAGGTTGGCCAGCTCTTCCTCCAGCGCTTCGAGACGCTCCTTGCTCGCGGCATCGTCCTCCTTGCGCAGCGCCTCGCGCTCGATTTCGAGCTGCATGATGTCGCGGTCGATCTCGTCCAGCCGCTGCGGCTTGGAATCGATCTGTATGCGCAGCCGCGAGCCGGCCTCGTCGATCAGGTCAATCGCCTTGTCCGGCAGGAAGCGGTCGGTGATGTAGCGGTGGCTCAGCGTCGCCGCCGCAATCGCCGCGCCGTCGGTGATGCGCACGCCGTGGTGTACCTCGTAGCGCTCCTTCAGTCCGCGCAAAATGCTGATCGTGTCCTCGACGCTTGGCTCGTCCACAAAGACGGGCTGGAAGCGCCGCTCCAGCGCCGCATCCTTTTCAATGTACTTGCGGTATTCGTCGAGCGTGGTCGCGCCGATGGCGTGCAGCTCGCCACGCGCCAGCATCGGCTTGAGCATGTTGGAGGCGTCCATGCTGCCCTCCGCCGCGCCCGCGCCCACCAGCGTGTGCATCTCGTCGATAAAAAGGATGACCTCGCCCTCGGACGACGAAACCTCCTGCAGCACGGCCTTGAGCCGCTCCTCAAACTCGCCGCGATACTTGGCGCCCGCGACGAGCGCGCCCAAATCGAGCGAGACGAGCCGCTTGTTGCGCAGCCCCGTCGGCACGTCGCCGTTGACGATGCGCGAGGCCAGCCCTTCGGCAATGGCCGTCTTGCCCGTGCCCGGCTCGCCGATCAGCACGGGATTGTTCTTGGTGCGGCGGCTCAGAATCTGGATCACGCGTCGAATCTCTTCGTCGCGCCCGATCACCGGGTCGAGCTTGCCCTTGCGCGCGTCCTCGGTGAGATCGCGGCCATATTTGGCCAGCGCCTCGTACTGCGACTCCGGATTGTCGCCGGTGACGCGCTGCGAGCCGCGCACCGAGGCCAGCGCCTGCAAGATCGCGTTGTAGTCGACGCCGTGCTGCTCGAGCAGCGTGCGCACCCGGCTGCGGCTGGAGGCCATCGCCATCAGCACGTGCTCGGTGGAGGTAAAGTCGTCCTTCATGTTGCGCGCAATTTCCTGCCCCTCGTTCAAGATTGTCTGCGTGTCGCGGCCATAGCCCGTGCTCGTGCTCGCGCCCGTGGCCCGCGGCTTGGCGTTGATCGCCCGCTCGACGGCGCTCAGCAGCCGCGGCACCTCTGAACCAATTTTGTTGACCGTCGCCGGGACAACCCCATCCTCCTGGGTGAGCAGGGCGTAGAGCAGGTGCTCCGGATCGAGCGTGGCCTGGCCGCGCTGTTCAGCCAGCGACTGCGCTTCGAGCACGGCCTCCTGGGCCTTGCGCGTGAATTTATCAAATCTCATAGAGTCTTTCCTCGTTTATTTTCAATTGCTAGCGGATTGGGCGGATTGAGTTGATAAAAGCGGATCAGAAAAAATCCGTCTCTATCCGCCTGATCCGCTAGCAATTCTTCGTTCGTATCGTTGCTTCCAGTCTACGCCAGCCTTGTCATAATTACGCAAGCATTTGGTTAGTGCTCCGTTAGCGTTCCTATCCGCCGCGCGAGGCTTCCTGCGGGCGAAGTTTGCTGTTGAGCGCAGCGCACGGCGCAAAGGTGAGCGGTAGGCGGCGGCGGCTCGTGCCGTTAAGGCACTCGGCTTCTTCATCAGCGCGCTTTGCCGCACCGTGCCGTAGCGCATCTGTTTACAGACACCATTTAGTACAGCTGGGCGTGAATGGTTGAGCAGTTTCACAGGCCGTCGCCGCTGGTGGCTAAAGCCCACCGGCTTGCCTGGGGAAACCGGCTAATGGAACCGCAGGAAATAGTTGGGTAATAGCGCCGAGGCGTGCGCACGAGGGCGTGCGCACGGCACGCGCCCCGAAACAAGCGGCGTTTGAGGATTGATCCGGCACGGGGCGTGCCTACTCCTCTATGACCAGGTTATCTCCTGCGTCTTCATAAGCCGGTTGGCGCTGGTCGGGCCAACTCACTATCTGCTCAATCGTTTATGCCGCCCTGTACCAGATGTCGCGCGACCGGCGGGAAGATAGCCGGTACAGCAAAGCGCCGACGGCCCCGCGTGTGTTTCGTCGTGGGGTCGTCAGTGCTTTGCTGTATTTCCGTCCTGCCGCCGAAGGATTGCCCGCCACGGGTCGATTGCGGGAGTAGGTGCATCTAGCGCCTGCTGCAGTTCGACACTGCTCCCCCATCACGCCTACCTCGCGCCCCACGCCAAATCCTGTAGCCCATTCATCATTGCCGCATCGCCCCAAATCATTGCGGCGCGGCACACTGCGTCACCCGGCGCAAAAGGAGTCTATTTATGAAAAAGTATTGTTTGTCCGTTGTTTTACTCTATTGTGTGTATGCCGTTTTGGGCTTTAACCATGCCGCAGCCGCCAGCGGCCCGACGGTGACGCCCGGCAACGCGACCTTTGACGAAGCGCTAATTGAAGCGCGCGGTCGCTCGTTTGGCAACACGGGTGGCCAGGAGCTCTATCTCGGCGTGCAGGATGCGGGCGATCCCGCCAACCGCGCGGCGCAGGATATTGCGTGGGCAGCCGGCGCCAACAGCGTCAGCCTCACCTTTGATTCCGCCGCCGACAAGCTCGTGCTGTCCGTCGACAACGCCAACGGCCGCTACGTGCTGGAGTACCCCAGTTTGAGCGCGGAACTCGCCGCGCGCAAGACCAACGGCACGGCCCAGCTCAACCTGATGCAGATCGACGTGGTGAGCCGCGACGATGGATCGAGCGTCGCCTTCAACGACGTGATGCTCGACGGCAATGCGTTGGGTAGCTTCTCCGGCAGCGGCTTTAATAGCTGGACGGTCGCCGACTATGACTTTAGCCAGGGCTTTGCGCTGTCGGGTACGCTTGAACTGGCTGGCCCGTTTAGCAACAGCCAGGAGAAAAGCAAAGTTGGCGTGACGGTTGGCTACCAGGCCCCACCGCCGCCCGCGCCCTCGTTTGGCAGCTGCTACAACCCGATTAACGACACCTTCGCGCTCACGGTTGTCAACAACGGCGGCGCTGGGTTTGTGGGCTACGATGTGGCGGGCGAGCAGCCGCTGCAGAAGCTGGGCTTTTTTGCCGAGGGCGAGCGCAAGACCTTCGAGAATATTCCGCTTCAAAACGGCAACCCGGACACGCTGCGCAAATTTGTCAGCATCGACGATGTCGACTACCGGCAGAAGGGCGGCACGCACGGCTTCAACCCCGAAAACGCCGACCGCTGCACCGGCACGCTTACGATTATCAAGAACGCCGTGCCCGATGCCAAGAATCTGGATTGGGCCTTTGACGGCGATCTCGGCCCCTTCACCCTCGACACCGACGAGGCCGACGCCACCCATCCCAGCCGGCAGACGTTCGACGTTGCGCCCGGCAGCTACGCCATCAGCGAGACCAACGCGCCCGCCAATTGGGACGTGAGCATCTCCTGTGAAGGCGGGAACGGCGCAGCAACCGTCGACGGCGCGTCCGTTACCGTGCCCGTCGAGCGTGGCGAAGCGGTGACCTGCACCTTCCTCAATCAGCGCCGCCCGCAGATTCAGATTATCAAGTACAGCGACGACAGCGAAAACGGCACGCGCGACGAGGGCGAGCCGACTCTCGAAGGCTGGCAGATGTTCCTCTACGTCGGCGACGGTGCCGGCGGCTACACGCAAATTCAAACGCGCGAAGTCCGCACCAACGGCAGCGGCGTCGCCAACTACACAAGCCTGTCGCCGGATTTGGAGTACCTCGTCTGCGAGGAGGACCGCGACGGCTGGGTCAATACGCAGCCGGGTGCGAGCGCCATCGTGCAGGACGGTCGCATTTGCCAGGCGGTAAGCGACTTGAGCTATGGCGAAACCCGCCCCGTGCTCTTTGGCAACTATGACAACCGCGCCACGCTGACGATTGTCAAAAATGCTTTGCCGAACGCGGCCAACCTGGACTGGACGTTCGACGGCGATCTCGGCCCGTTCACGCTCGACAACGACGCCGCCGACGCCACCCATCCCAGCGAGCAGCTCTTCAACGTCGAGTCCGGCACGTTTACGGTTGTCGAAACGAACAAGCCCGCCAACTGGGTTGTCAGCATTTCCTGCGAGGGCGGTGCAAACGAGCCGAGCGTCGACGGCACATCCGTCACCGTTCAGGTGGCGCGTCTGGAAAACGTGACCTGCACCTTCCTCAATCAGCGCCGTCCGCAGATTCAGATCACCAAGTACAGCGACGACAGCGAAAACGGGGCGCGCGACGAGGGCGAGCCGACTCTTGAAGGCTGGCAGATGTTCCTCTACGTCGGCGACGGTGCCGGCGGCTACACGCAAGTTCAAACGCGCGAAGTCCGCACCAACGGCAGCGGCGTCGCCAACTACACCAATTTGGAACCGGGCGTCGAGCATCTCGTCTGCGAGGAAGATCGCGGCGGCTGGATCAACAGCGAGCCGGGCGACAGCGCCGTGATGCGGGACGGACGCATCTGCCAAATCGTGAGCGGGTTGAGCTTCGGCGAGGTTCGTCCGGTTCAGTTTGGCAACTACGAAGAGCCGGTCGTGGTGGAGATGGGCGGCGTGATTATCAAAGAATCGTCCGGCGTGAGCAACGTGACCGAGGGCAACGGCAGCAAGGCGGGCTATAGCGTGCGCCTCAGCAGCCAGCCCAGCGCCGATGTGACAATCACAATTCAGCCCGATGCGCAGGTCGCCACGGACAAAGCGTCGCTAACCTTTACGCCCGCTAACTGGGACCAGCCCCAGCCCGTGCTCATCACCGCCGTGGACGACGGTGACATCGAGGGGCCACACCTTGGCTTTGTCAACCACGGCGTCAGCAGCAGCGACCCGGCCTACAACGACCCCGGCGTTGGCTTCCAGCGCAACGGCGCGGGCCCCGATCCCCGCGTGATTCAACTCTTTGTCGACGACAACGACGGCGACGGCAGCACGATCCTCGTCAGCAGCAACGGCAACGGGAGCGTCGGCGGCGTCGCCTTCCGCGACGAGGACATCCTGGCCTACGACCCCGACACCGACAGCTGGCGCATGATCTTCGACGGCTCGGACGTGGGCATCTACGCCGACGTCAACGCCTTTGCCTTTTTGCCGGACGGCAGCCTGCTGCTCAGCTCCGATGTGCGACCACGGGTTCCCGGCGTGGGCCAAGTGGACGATTCGGACATCGTCCGGTTCACGCCCGCCTCGCTGGGGGCCAACACCAGCGGCAGCTTCGAGCTCTACTTCGACGGCTCGGACGTGGGCCTCAGCACAAACGGCGAAGACATCGACGCGCTGCACGTGCTGGCCAACGGCGACATCGTGCTGAGCACGCTCGGCTCGTTCCGCGTGCCCGGCGTGCGCGGCATGGACGAAGACCTGCTGCGCTTCACGCCGACCAGCCTGGGCGGCAACACGGCGGGCGCGTGGTCGCTCTACTTCGACGGCTCCGACGTGGAGCTGACGCGCAGCGCCGAAGACGTTTGGGGCACGTGGATCGACCCCGGTGGGGAAATCTACCTCACCACGCAGGGCAACTTCCGCATTCGCGAAAGCCAGCCCAACAACATCCGCGGCGACGGCGACGACATCTTCATCTGCGCCCCCACCAGCCTGGGCGATGTGACCGCCTGCGACTACAGCCTCTACTGGAGCGGCGGCGACCGCGGCCTGCCCAAGCGCGTCGACGGCATTCACATTGGCAACCCGGCCAGCGTCAGCGCCAGCAGCCTGTTGGCGGCGGAGCAAAACGATGCGGCCCACGCAGGCGAGCCAGCGGACGCCGAGGATGAGGACATCGACGACGGCGCACCCGAGGGCGAGCTGATCGATGAAGAAACGAGCGACGGAGTCGACGAATCGACGGTGACGCCGCGGATTCATCTGCCGCTGGTTCGGCGCTAAGCCATAGGCGGATTGCGCTTGCGGCAAGCGGCAACCAAAAAGAAAAGGCGGGCTTCTCTGGAGAAGCCCGCCTTTTCTTGTCTGCAACTTACCCTTGACGACCGAACCAGACACGTCGCAAAGCGCGGCAGCCAAGCCCCTTCGTTCTCAGGCATCGACCTTGAGCGAGCGCTTGGGGAAGGTGACCAGCGCGCGCGTGCCCGTGGCGTGATCTGCTGCAATCGATTCCAAGTGCAGCGTGCCCTTCAGGTCGTCCGTCACCAGCGTGTGGACGATTTGCAGGCCCAGGCTGCGGCTCTGGCTGGCGTCGAAGTCGTCTGGCAGGCCGTCGCCGTCGTCGCAAACTTCGATTTGGACAGCGTCGCCCAGGTCGCTTAAGACGATGTCGATGCGGCCCTGTGCACGACCGTGCAGCCCGTGCTCGACGGCGTTGAGCAGCAGCTCGTTCATGACGAGCGCCGTCGGCGTGGCCTGCCCGGCACGCAGGTGGATGTTGGGGCCGTGCACCTCGATCCGCACCTGCTGCTCCGGCCCCACGGCGACCTGCGCCACCTGCTCGGCGATGCGCTGGCAGACTTTGCGCACGTTGATGGGCCGGTGCTCGTCCTGGCTCAAAAACTCGTGGATCACGGACATGCTAAAGATGCGGTTGACGGCGTCCGTCAGCTGCTGGCGCGCCTCGTCGGAGTCGCTGCGGCGGGCCTGGATGCGCAACATGGCGGCAATCGTCTGGAGGTTGTTCTTGACGCGGTGGTGCACCTCCTGAATAATCGCCGATTTGACGTTGAGTTCGCGCTCCTTCTGCACGGCCTCCGTTGCATTGTGGACGAGCACCAGCGCGGCGTCGACTTTCTGCAGCTTGCGGCTTTTGCCCGTCAGCTCAATAAAGGGCAGGTGCAGCGGCGCGGGGCTGAAGACGCGCCGCGGCGCGCGCAGGGGCAGCGCCTTGCGCACCCATACGCGCCCGTCCGCGGTCTCCTGCCGCACCTCGACGCAGCAGTGCGCATCAAACGCCTGATCGACAATTTCCGCATCCTCCGCCTCCAGCGCCCTGGCGGGCTTGCCGCGCATGTCCGCAATGCGGCCAATTGAACGAAAGAGATTGATCGCAATGCCGCTTAGGTAAACCAAGCGACGATTGTAGTCGACAACGTAGATGCCGTCGTAGGCGTTGAAGCGGCTAAGCGCCTCGACATTTTCAATCTCGCCGCGCCGCGCCATCTGCTGGAGCCAATCCACCGCGCGCCGAAAGCTCGCCGCGCGCCGCCGGTGGCGCTCGTATTCGATCATGTTGGATTCAATCACCATCGCGCCGATCACATCGCCCGCGGCATTGCGGATGGGATCGACATCCTGAATGGCGGGCGCGCCGCTGCTGAGAATTTGCTTGCGCCGCACGCCGCCGCTGCCCCCGCGCAGCGTGCGAAAGAGCAGCGGCTGCTCGTCCGCCATAAAGATGCGCCCCACGGCCTCCTGCCGATAGAGCGACGAAATCGAGCGCGGCACGGCGTGGCTCACGACGAGCGCCTTGCTGTCCGACAGCAGGCAGCACAAGAGCACATCCGCCCGGCTCACGTCCGCAACGATGGGCAAGCCCTGTTCGATTTGGTACATCAGGTCGATGTCGCGGTCGGTGAGGCCGCGGCAGTTTTTGATTTGGTTGTCCATTGGGGGGATGTCTCGCTAAGCGGCGGATGCGCAGCAACCGCAGATAGACGCGGATAAATGCAGATCTGGAAAACGTTTGTGCAGTATAGAATCAACCCTATACCCTGTCAACAGAAAAGGCCGGGGTCAATTGACCCCGGCCTTTTCTGTTGGCGGCGCGAAGCAGCGCTTCGCGTTACCAGTTCAGCGATTTCCCGTCGCGAAAGAAGCCGCCCGATGGCCCATCATCCGGTAGCGTCACGCCCCAGACGACGCTGGCCGCGCCGTCGGCAATTGGCCGCCCGCCGGCGCCGCCCATCTCCGTGGCGACCCAGCCGGGGCAGATCGAGTTGACGAGAATGCCGTCGGATTTCAGCTCGGCGGCGAGCATCCGCGTCAGCGCGTTGAGCGCGGCCTTGGAGGTGCTGTAGGCGGGCGTGCCGCCGCCCATGCTCGCCAGCGAGCCGCCCTCGCTCGACACGTTGACGATGCGCTGGTGCGAACCCCGTCGCAGCAGCGGCAGAAACGCCTGCACCATGCGCCACGGGCCAAAGGTATTGGTCTCCAGCGCTTGCTTTACCACGTCGAGCTCGGCGTCGACAGCGCTTTGGAACGTATCATAGAGAATCGCCGCGTTGTTGACGAGCACGTCCAAATGACCAAATTCCTGCTCGACCTGCTGCCGCGCCCGCTCGATACTCCCGCTGTCGGCCACATCGACCTCGATGGCGCGCACGTCCAGCCCTTCATCGATTAGCGATTGGGCCGCATCCCTCCCCTTCGCCAAGTCGCGCGCGCCGAGGAGGACGGTGTAATTCTGCTGCGCGAGCTGTCGACAAACATCGAGGCCGATGCCGCGGTTGGCGCCGGTGGCGAGGGCAAGTTGGGCCATGTAGATATTCCTTGCTTTCGTGCTAACTTGCCGCTATCACTATTCTTGCTGACCTGCATCAATATCAACATCAGGATCAACATTGTAGACGGAGTACACCTCCGTCTCTTCTCTCATAACATTTCGCAACATCTCATTGATTTGTTTTTCATAGGAAATGCCATTTGGCTCGGCAGCTCGTTCCTGAATAAACTCAAAAACATCTCGGTCTAAGCCAAGCGAAAGGTGAACTTTAGACGACATCGTCTGCTGTTCCACGCTCAGATTATGGCGCTCTAAGAAACCACCGCGTCGAAACGTATGGCGTCCCGGACGCAAAACTTCGTCATCATTGAGTCCGCGCGCCAAATCAGCTTGATATTCCTCTTTGGTTATATCCACAATAAATTCTTTAGCCAAATCTTTGTCGTTCATAGCTTCTCTGGTGCTTTCGCTCCGCTTTCCGCGCCGAGATAATGTGAATGACATCTTCTTCTGGCTCAGAATAGACAATAAATAGCAACTCTCTGCTTGACATACCGATCAGATTATAACGCGTCTCTTCCCATGAATGGCCTTTATCGTAGATTTCAACAGCCTGTCGGTCAAAGAATGCTTCCTGCGCTTCTTCGAAAGCCACTTGATGTCGCTGCCAATTCAGCCGCGCTTTTTGAGGATCCCACCCGAACTTTATCATGACGCCACTATCTTTGTCAGAATTCTCTCTGCTTCACTGTACAAATTAAAGCGACCCTCGCGCAGAAAGCCCACCAGCGTGATGCCAAAGTGCTCCGCTGTCTCGACGGCCAGGCTGCTCGGTGCGGAGACGGCGCAGAGCACCGGCGCACGCGCGACCACGCACTTTTGCAGCAGTTCATAGCTGGCCCGGCTGCTCATGAGGATGATCTTGTCCTCGAAAGGCAATTGCTTCTGGAGCAGCCCCCAGCCGATCAGCTTGTCCAGCGCGTTGTGGCGACCGATGTCCTCGCGCGCGGCGAGCAGCGTGCCGTCGGCGTTGAAGAGGGCGGCGGCGTGGAGGCCGCCCGTGTCGGCAAAGAGGCGCTGCGATTTGCGCAGGGCGGCGGGCAGCGAGAGGAGGGTTTGAGCATCGACGGTCAGCGTCGACGAAATGGGCTGCTGGCGCGCGGCAAGGTCATCCAGCATGGTGCCGCCGCAGAGGCCGCAGGCGGAGTTGGTGACGAAGTGGCGGTCGAGCGTCGCGAGGTCGGGCAGAGCGGGGCGAGCCAGCGAGACCTGCAGCGAATTGTACTCCTGAAGCTCGCGCTCGCTGCCCACGCAGTAGGTCATCTGCCCAATGTCGTGCTTCTCGGTGACGATGCCCTCGGCAAAGAGGAAGCCCGCGGCCAGCTCGTAATCGTTGCCCGGCGTGCGCATGGTGATGGCGACGGTTTGCTGGTCGCCATTTTGGGCGCGCAGCACAATCTCCAGCGGCTCTTCACCAGCGAGGATGTCCGTCTTGCGGCGGAGCGTGCCGCTGGCGGCGTCGAAGGTGTGGATGCGTTGCTTGACGCGATTGGCTCGGCGCATGAGGCTGAATTCCATAGGTCACCTTTGCTCCGCAAGGTGACGGGCTTTTCGTGTACGAGGTCGTTGAACATTTTGGACGTAGTAGGAAGGTCAAAATTTGTCACGTAGCAGAGCATACGTGACCTATCGCGGCTACTCCTGCGGCACAAAATCCACCATCCGCCCATCCTCGGCGAACCAGCCGCAGGGGCAGTCGGCGCTGGAATCGTCCGGCTCGACGTCAATGGGCGAGCCAGCAATCAGCGGCAGATAGATGGGATTCTCGCGCTGGGCGGGAATCGTCTGCTGCACGGGCGCAGAGGTGTTCGGCGAGCTCGCAACCGCGCGGCCAAAGCCGTTGCCAACCGCCCGCAGCGGCACCTGATCCAGCCCCGTCGCCACGCGGCGGACGCTGTAGTAGTACAACGTCATCTCCATCTCGGCGTTGAAGATTTCATCCAGCAGGCTGCTGGGGCAGTTGCCATTTTGCATACAGGGGTCGTAATTTACGCCAACGGGAACAAAGTATTCGGGCGAAGCCAGTCGATTGGCATCGCCAAAGAAGTTGAGGTATTCGCCACCGCCCTGATCCACATCCTGGTACTGGCCGTAGAGCGGCAGCAGCATCGAGTTGACGTGGTCGACCGAGAGCGTGTTGTCGCCGGTGCGGGCAAAGCGGTAGGTTCCGCTGCCGCCGCTGGCAATGTTCTCCACCGTGCGCGGCGAGGCGTAGGGGTCGACGGGCGTAGGCGGGTAGTTGAGCAGCACAAACTCCGTGCCGCCCGGCGGCGAGAGCTCGAACTTGTCGTGGCGGTCGCCATAGCGGCGGACCATCTGCTCCTGCAACGACTCTACTGCACCGCCCGCACCGATGCCGATGTAGGAGCGAAAGGTGAATGTTTCGCTGCCCAGCACGTCGATCTCGATCAGCTGGGGCGCGTTGAAGACAAAGGTGGCGCGTAGATTCTCGAACCTGCCCTCCAGGTTGAGCACGCAGCCCATGTTGGCCGGGATGATAAGCGCGCCGTCGTCGTCAAAGCGCGCCGCGCGATCGTCGCCAACGGGGTAGCGATCAAACGCGCGGGGTGGGGCAACGGGCTGCCGCTGCCCGGCGGGGTTGTAGCGCACCACGTAGGCGCTCTCCGTCACGTCGCGGCTGCCGTCGAAGAAGCGAGCCGTGCCCGCGGGCATGACGGTCGTCTGCTGGTCAAAGAAGCCGTGCATGCCAAGGCAGGCGGTGCGCGTGCCGCTGCCGCCCGCCACCTCGAAAAAGCGCGGCGTAATGCGCGTGTTGATGGTGACGATGTCGCCCTCGCGCGTCCCGGATTCGTACTGCACGTAGCCCGCCATGTAGGAGAGAATTGCCCCCCGCAGGTGTGCTTCGGGCACTTCGCCCACCAGGTCGACGACGTTGATGCCGCGCGGCTCCAGCCAGTTGGGCTGGGTCGGCGCGGCGGGGTCGGTAGTGTTGGCGGCCTGGGTGGGCGAGGCCAGAGTCAGCAGGGCGAAGGTAGCAAACAGGACAAAGGGGCGGATAGCGTGTGTAAACATCGATGTATAAATTTCCTCGTATTGTGCGGTGGACCGAGGCGGTATTATACATGGAGCGCAGAAAATCGACGAGGCGGCGCAACGTTCACGAGACCCCATCCCCAAACCCCTTCCCCTCTAGAGGGGAAGGGGCTTCACCCGTCGTGTATTCAACCGGTCGACATTGTAGGGGATGGGGTCACTGTAGCAATCGAATCGTTTTGTCAATTTCCGCAATAACCTCCTCTATTTGGTTTAGCACTTGCTCGTTGCGGAATCGCAGCACGCGATATCCTCGCCGCTCAAAGTGCATCTGCCGAGCCGCATCCTGCTCTTTTTGCCGCAGGTGAATATCTCCATCCACTTCGATAATGAGCAGCGGCTGGTTACAGTGAAAGTCAACAATGAACCGGTCGACAGGATGCTGGCGACGGAACTTAACGCCAGCAATCTTTCGTCCGCGAAGTGCTTGCCACAGCGCTTCTTCAGCGGGCGTCGGCTGCTTTCTCATGCGGCGTGCTTGCGGCTTGAGCTGCTCCCACTGTTGGCTAGAGGATTGCCATTCGTTCTGCTGAGTTAATTTTTCGTCCCTAGTGAGCCCATTCATTTACGTCCTCGAGACCCCATCCCCAAACCCCTTCCCCTCTAGAGGGGAAGGGGCTTCACCCGTCGTGTATTCAACCGGTCGACATCGTAGGGGATGGGGTCACTCCACCACCACCCGATCCGACCCGCTGCGGCCGAAGACTTCCGGTGCATACATCTCCTCCGCCTTGGCGGGCGGCACGACAAAGGTGCCGGGCGTCGTTGCGCGCGCGACGTAGGTGTAGTCGTAGACGCCCTCCCAGAGCAGGGTGGTGAAGGCTTCGGCGCGCTGGTCGCGCAGATTTTGGTGCTCGTACCACGTGCCCCACCACCACCACTGGCTGCGCGATTCATCATTTGGATCGGCGGGCACGGGTTCGGACGTCGCCAGCGCCGGGTTGATCGCCTCCAGCCCAGCGGGCAGCGGATCGACGAGCGCCACGTGGTAGCGGCGATTCTCGGCGACCATCTGCACCCGCACGCGCACCCGCGCTCCGGCTTTGATGCGCCACGTGCCGTCGGCGTCGCGCGTCACGTCGGCGGGATCGTCCACGGCTTCATAGACGCGCTGCACGGTGAAGCCCTGGTCAAGCGGGTCGAGATCGAGATTATCGGGCGCGTACCGGAGACCGAGGCGGTAGTAGAGGCGACCGTCACCTTCCTTGGCGATGGTCAGCGGCAACTGGTTATTGGTAGCCGACTTATTGGTAGTCGACGGTTCGTCGGCCAGCAGAATCTCCATGGGAATTGTTGTCTCCCGCGTCTCCGTCGTGCGGCCCTCAAATTCGTGCTGGGCGGCATAGGTGTCGCCCAGCCAGATGCGCGCCACGAAGTCGGGCGTCGTGGCCTCGAAGGTGTTGAAATAGCTGTCCAGCGCGAGCAGGATGAAGACGTTCTCCTGCGTATTCGTCCAGCGGCCGCGCGTGCGGTTGGCGAGCAGGCCGTTAACGATTTTGGGAATCAGGTCGCTCTCCGGTTGATCGGCGATCAGCGCCTCCAGGATCACGCCATCGGTGCGGCGGTTGGAGTGGAGCATCAGATAGTCGTCGTCGCCGTAACTCGTCGTGAAGTTGGCCGCGCCCGCCGTCTCGACCGCGCGGTTGTTGAAGTGGCGACGAATCTCGTCCGCCTGGGTGCTCGATGCCGGCTCGTTGCCCAGAATGGGCAGCAGCCAGGCCAGCCCCTCCAGCGACATGCCGTCCAGCCTGGCCTCGTTCAAGAGCGCGCGGGCCGCCGGCGCGTCGACATCGCCCGCCAGCGAGCGCACGTAGAGCGCGTAGGCCGCAAGCGTGTTGCGCGTAAAGTCGCTGTACCAGCTTGGGAAGTGCGACTCGATTTCGCGCAGGTGTTCAATGGCGCGGTCGAGCGTCTCCTGCGGCACGGCAAAATCTTCGCTCTGGGCGCGCAGGAGCGAGTACGTGGCATGGATCGAGTAGAAGGGCACGGAGTCGCGACCGCGCTGCCAAATGGGCCAGCCGCCGTCGCCGTTCTGCATCTGCACCAGCCGCTCGACGTCGCGCGTGACCGACGCCTGGATTTCCTCGGGCGCGGGCAAGCCCTCGGCCTCAAAGGCGCTGAGCACGTCGCGCAGGGCGGAGACGGCGAGGATGCGCGAGGCCATCTGCTCGGAGCATTCGTAGGGGTAGCTCACCAGGTAGAGCACCGCATCCGTCAGCGACTGCAGCGCCGTCGACGAGGTGCTGACCGTCAGCCCGCCAAACTGCGGGAAGACATTTTCGGGCGTTTGCAGCGGCTGGGCGATGGCCCCCTCATCAAGCACGCCGTAGACGGCGAAGGCCTCGCTGGTGGCGGGCGTGTAGACCGGGAGGTCGACCGTCGCCGCGTCGGCGCTCCCACCGGAGGCGGCGACGACCCGGAAGCGCGCCGTGCCCGCGCTGCTGGTCGAGGCGGGAAAGCGGACTTCGACGCGGTCGTTGGCGGGGACGGTAATCAGTGTGCCGGTAATCAGTGAGTCAGTATTTGAGGTCTCGTTGACTGTCGTGTCGGAGATGGACTGACCACTGGTTACTGATAACTGATTACTGTCCATGAGATTGGAAGCTTCGAGGGCAACCTGCACTTCCATCTCTTCATCCGTCTGATTCTGCACGACCACTGGCAACTCAAAGACATCGCCGAAGTTGAGGAAGCGCGGGGCGGACGGGCGCACCATCAGCGGCAGGCGCGCGGTGAGGTTGGCCTCGGCGCTGCCAAAGAGTTTGCCGTCCGCCACGGCCACGACCATCACGCGGTAGCGCGTGAGATTGTCCGGCAGCTCGACCGCAACCGTGGCGCGACCGTCGGCGTCGGTGCGTACGTCGGGCGCGAAGATCGCCAGCGGGTCGAAGTTACTGCGCACGGCGATGGGCGCGCTGTCCGCGCCCGCCGCGGATTCATCGGCCTCTGCCGTATCCGTCATCATGGCCGACTCTGCCATTTCCATCTCGGCCATCGGCGCGGCGGCGGGGGCGGGGGCACCCGCATCGTCGGCGCTGAAGCTGCGCAGCATCGGCGCGCTATCCTCGGCGGGCACGGCCTGCTGCGCCTGCTCGACGAGCGCCTGCGGGTCCTCCAGCACGAGCGTGCTCCGCGAGTGGTAGCGGCTTACGTACGACGGGCGGCTCTGGTAGAAGACGGCCAGCGGGTCGGTAAGCTGGTAGCCAGTCAGCGCCAGCACCGCCTCGTCGACCACGATCACGGCGAGCTCCGCATCGGCCACGGGCGCACCCGCGGCGTCGGTCAGCGCCACATCGACCTCGGTCGACGCGCCGGGTTCGAGCGCGCTGGCGGCGGGATCGATGGCGAGATCAAGCGTGCGATTAAGCGGCGGAATCGAGAGCTCGACGCCGCCGCTGGCGTAGGTGGGGCGCGGCGGCAGGTCGGGCAGGGTTTCGCCCGCGTCGTCGATGCGCGGCGCGCTGCCGACCAAATCGACGCTAATGTGCAGATTCGGGATGTAGCCATCCTCAATCGGAATGTCGAGCGTGGTCGAGCCGTCTTCAATGGCGAAGCGCTCGGTCGAGAGGATGCCGTTGCGCGAGAGGGTCAGCACGCCTTCGGCTGGCGAGAAGGGCGACTGCACGAGCAGCCGCGCCGTGTCGCCCGGCTGATACGCTTCCTTGTCCGGCACGATCACCACTTCCTCCTGCTCGACGCCGCGCGCCGGTGGCCGCGCCCCGCCGCTGACCCAGCGCGTGAGCGTGCTCTCGTTGGGTCGCTCCAAATCGTCCAGCACGCGGGCAACAATCTGGTATTGACCGCCCTTCTCCGTCTCGAATTCGCAGCTCACCGGCTCTTCAGCCGAGGTGACCTCGCAGCTTTGCGGGTCGACGGCCTCTTCGGTCCACTCACCGTCGGCGTAGCGCCACTCAAGCCGCGACGCCTCCAGCGTCACCCCGCGCCCCGCCACGGCGCTGCCCTCCACGTCGGTGACAATCGCGTCGACGGTCAGCGGCTCGCCAGCGTCGACAAACACCCGCTCGCCGCGCAGGCCGACATACAGGCTGGATGGATGCACCATGAGACTGGTCGTGGCGGCGTAGGCCTGGCGGTTGACGTCGAGCACGGTGGCGTTGGCCAGAAGGCTGTAGGGCTGCGGCTCTTCGCTGAGCCGCACCGTGGCGTCGAAGCCGACGCGCAGGTAGTGGGTGCCCGATGGGTCGGTCGTGCTGCTAAACTGCTGGAAAATTTCGTTGGCGTAGGCGTAATCATCGTGGTAGCGCCACCAGGGCGTCCACGTACCAAAGTTGAAGTCGTTCCAGCCGGGTGGCGTGTAGCTTGTCGGCGTGGCGCTCACGGTCCAGTTAGTTTCCGCGCCCGGCAGCGGGCCACCCGCGAAATACGTCGCCTCAATGGCAACCACGGCCTCGTCGCCGATGAAGTACGGCCCGGTCGTCTCATTGCGCGCCGACACCTCGAATTCGGGGCGGCGGAACTCCTGGATTTGAAACGAATGGCTGTAGTTGGCATAGCCCACCGTGCTGGGGCGCGAGGGCAGGTTTAGCTCAACGTAAGCGTAGCCGAGGTTGGCGCTTTCGGGCACGTCGAAGCTGAAATCAAAGCCACCGAATTCGGTCAATGCCGCCTCGCCGCTGGCGATTTCGTTGCCCTGCGGTTCGTAGACGGTGTAGTTGACGCGCTCACCCCGGTCGAGCAGGCCGACGTCGCCGCCCTGCGTGCCGCCGATTTGGCGTACAAAGCCCTTGAGGTGCACCGTCTCGCCCGGTCGATAGAGCGCGCGGTCGTCGATCACGTACCAGCGCACCTCGTCGCTGACGGGCTGCTTCTGCCAGAAATTCTCGTCGTAGTAGTAGGGGCTGCCCGGCAGCAGCGCGACGTCGACGCCCGCGTCCGTCTCGCGCTCGGCGATCAGCAGCGAATTGCCGGGGCGCGAGAGTGCAAAGCGGGCCGTGCCGTCGGCGTCCGTGGTCGCGATGTCGTCGCTGGGAAAGAGGCGCAGCGTGACGTTGCCCAGGGGCGCGCCGTCCGCCAGCGCGTTGGCCCAGGCGACGAGTTCGCTGTGGTCGTGGAAAATGTCCAGCCCCATCTCGGTCACCTGCACCCAGGCGTGGACAACGGGGCGGTTGCCACCGCCAAATATGTTGTTCAACGGCGTGCGCTCCAGCAGCCCGGCTGGCGGTTCAATCGTGACGACAAAGTGGCCGTAAGGGCTGTCGCCCAGGAAGTCGCTCAGGTCAATATCGGTGGCGGTGAGTGCGTCGTCGGCGCTGTTGACGGCGAGGGTCTCGTCGCGCAATGGTTCGCCGGGCGGCGAGAATGAATCGCGCTGCTCACGGTTGCGATTGTAGACGTCGCGGAACTGTAGAAACTGTGGCCAATCCTCCGGCTGCACGCGGTGAATGCGCACGCGCAGCGAATTGTAATTCACCGAATAGACGGTCAACGACGGGCTTTCGTCCGCCGGGTCGAGCGTGACGAGCGGCTGGTTGGGGCCAAAGAGCCCGTTCGCCGCTGGGCCAACGCGGAAGCTGACTTCGACGTCGCTGCCGAGCGTTTGGCCAAAGGCGTCGCGCAGATTTCCGTCGAGGGTGACGGTGTAGGTGGTGCGCCCCTGCGTCGCGCCGCGGATGCGCAGGGTGCTGCCAAAGGCCTCGATGATGGCGTCGGGCAGCGCTGGCTCGATCTGCACCTGCGACGGGTCAAAGCTCGACTCGTCGAGCGGGTTGTTAAAGAAAACGGTTAGCGGCGAGAAGGGGGCGCAGTCGCCGTACTCGCGCGTGCCGCAGCTTTGGTCGTCCACGCGCAGGGCGCTGTACGTCTCAAAGGTAAAGGACTGGGCGTCTTCGGTGGTTAGCGGCCCTTCGGCGGAGGGCGTGCCGGGGCCGACGTTCACGGCGACGGTCGTGCCCGCCGATAGCGGCGCTTCCGCGCGGAAGGCGAGCCACGTCTCGTCGTTTGCCCGCTTCAGCAGCGACTTCACGGTCGCGTCGGCGTCGATTTCGGCTTGCGTTGCCAAGCGCAGGGCGAACTCCTCGCCGCCCGCGCGCACCGAGATGGTGTCGAGCACGGCGGCGGGGTCGACGCGCTGGTTGAAGCTGACGAAGAAGAGCGGCTCCAGCGGCTGCGGGCCAAAGTTGGGGGACGATGTTTCAAGTTGGGGCGGCGGCGTGCGAAAGCTCCACGAGACGGCTTCATCAAGCGCGTTCCCCATGGCCGACACGATGTCGGCGGGAACGGTGGCCGTGAAAACTGTGGCCATCGGAAAGCGAGAATTCTCCGAATTGGCATCGTCGTATTCAAAGGTCAACGTCCTTGTGCCGAGCCAGCGCCACGTGCCCGGCACATCGGGCGAGAGCGTGACGGGCACGTCCTGTTCGCTCAATTGCTCGACCGTCGCCAGCGGGACCATCGGCTGGTTAAAGGTGACGTTGAGGAAGGGGGCCAGCGGAATCTCGCCTTCGGGCGAGAAGCGCAGCACCGCCAGCGGGCCATCCACAACCTCGGCGGTTTGGGTAACGGTTTCGGTGGGCGGAAAGGTTTCGCTGATCGTCTCGCCCGTGCGCGGCGGCGGCAGCGATTCGGCGGGCAGGCGGAACGCCTGCTGGTCGCTGGCGGGGGCGTCGAGGGTGGGCAGGCGGTCAAGGATGGCTTGGGTTTCGGCCCCGCTCAAGGGCATGCCCTGGGTGACTGGGCGCGCGGCGACTTCGTCTGGGCGCTCGGCCCCCTCGCTCAGGGTGAGGGCGAGCGCGCCGTTTTGGCCGTCGACCGGTTGGTCGATCGGCTCGATTTGGGACGACTGGCTAGGCTGGGGCGCGAGCGGCTGAGCCGCGCTGATGGGCATCATGGGTAGCTCCGCGAATAGCAGAGCCGTGATGATACCAGCAAAGAGGGCGCGCCGTCCATCCAGCGAAAGGCGATGAGGCAAACGCTTGAGACGAGGAATCATGAGAGTGGCTCCGTAGTAGTTTGGACACAGAGCATGGCGTGGAAAGTGACGGTCGCTGCCTGGCGATGTCGGTTAAGTCATCTACTGGCAGACAGCGACCGTCACTTGAGCGCGAAGCTTCGTGTCCCGTCTCCGCTAAGGGTACAGCGGGTTGGTGAAGTGGACAAGTTGTTCTTGGGACGGAGCAAGGGGGAGTTTTGTTCCACTCGAATGAGCAGGCGGGAGGGCGTAGGGGTCGAGCGGGCAGCGGGGCCCGGCGGGTCGCCGATCTCGACGTCGAGGGTGGCGTTGAGTTGGGCGCGAGTTAGACCATTCCAGAGCATTAAGTATACCGGCCATCCGCGTCCCCAGCACGCACCGGAACCGAGGCCGATGACCAAGAGGAGTGTGGCGCGTGCCGGGGACGCTACCGTAGCGGGATATTTATTTCCTTGGAATAGCCTTAGGGTCTGTCCAGAAATAACCTATCCGAGTTTGGGCAGATTCTCTGACTGAAACCTGGGAAAGTTAATCACGTTGATTCTGGACAGACCCTTAGACTCTTCCACAAATCAATGCTTGGCGTCCTCTGCGTCAAAATTCTCACTTCTGCGCCACGACCCCAAAGGCCTGCGG
This sequence comes from Caldilineaceae bacterium, assembly GCA_965213535.1. GTDB lineage: Bacteria > Chloroflexota > Anaerolineae > Caldilineales > Caldilineaceae > JBCCFC01. The sequence goes on along the minus strand of OZ243888.1, from coordinate 5,945,426 downwards.
CATTCGCTGAATGCGCTGAAAGCCCGCCTGCTCCAGCCGCTGCAGCACGCCGCGGGTCGTCGTCCTGCCGCTTTTGCTGTCGGGATCGCCAATGTAGTGAAACAGGCGACCGCGCGGACGCAGCACCCGGTGCAGCTCGCGGTAGAACTCAGTCGAATAGAGATGGCCGGCCAGCCCAAACATGGGCGGATCGTGGATGATTTGGGTAAAGGTGGCGTTGCCAAAGGCGGGAACCACGTCGCCGCTGTCGCCCACGCGCTGCTCGATGCGCGGGTTGCCGAATAATTCCCGCGACCACGGGTTGAGGCGGCAGACCGCGAGCGCGGTGGGATCGAGCTCGATAGTGATCACGCGGGCTTCCGGCGACAGGCCGTTTTGCTCGGCCACGCGGGCCGCGGCAATGGCCGTGTAGCCGAGACCGGTGGCCGTGTCCAGCACGAGTGGCGGCTGGTCGGCGCCTTTTTGCTTGAAGGCAAAGGGGCGGGCGGCGCGGATTTTGCTCTGCGTGTCGCGCTGCGGGTCCGTGCCCTTGATGCGGTGCATGGGAATCCCCGAAATCAACATCGTCGGCGCGCCCGCCGTCGGCATCAGGCTGTAGAGCCGATTGTATTCCTCGGAAAAGCGCTGGACTTTGTCGAGCGCCCCTTCCCCAGGTTCCCCACGCACAATCTGATAGCAGGCCGCGTCGGCTTGGGCGATCTTCTCTAGGAGCGCCCACCTGACAAGGTATTTTTCTGCATGGTCGTCGTATACCTTAGCTGGCAGCAGAACGCCGCCGGGCGTGAGAGTGACGCGCTGCTGCGTTTGGTTGAGGTCGAGCGAGACATCGACCTGCGCGTGCCCGTCGGCCCGCGCTTGAAGCAGATCAGCCGCTTGATAGTGAGAGAGCAGGGGACAAAAAGTTGTAGAGTGTTCCATTTGTTATTGCAACGTACTCAAATTGTTAACGTGGGACTGGTTGAATCAACGCTATGCTGCTTGTTCCAAAGACCGTTACGCCACATCCCAGGCAACGGGCAGCCGCTTGAGCCCGCGCAAGATGGGGCGCGTGCGCCAGCGCAATTCCTCGGCGGGCACGGCCAAGCGCAGGTTGGGCAGCCGCTCAAAGAGCACGCGCAGCGCCTCCTGCCCTTCGATGCGGGCCAGCGGTGCGCCCAAGCAGTAGTGTGACCCCAGACCAAAGCCCAGGTGGCGCACATCCTCGCGCGCGAGGTCGAGCCGGTTGGGGCAGGCGTGGCGCGCTGCATCCCGGTTGGCGCTGGCGAGCGCCACGTGCACCACATCGCCCCGCTGAATTTGTTCACCGCCCAGCACAACATCCGCCGCGGCATAGCGCGTGGTCGCGCGCTCAATGGGGCCGTCAAAGCGCAGCAGCTCTTCCACGGCGCGCGGCAGCTGCGACCAGTCGCCCCGCAGCTGCGCCAGCTGGTTCGGATGTTGAAGCAGCGCCAGCACGGCGTTGCCAATCTGGTGGGCGGACGTTTCGTGCCCGGCCTTGATCAGTAAAATGACCATGCTGCACAGTTCGTCCTCGCTCAAAAAGCGGCCCGCTTCTTCAACGTTGACCAATGCCGAAAGCAGATCGTCGCGCGGCGTTTGGCGTCGCTCGAGGAAGAGCGCGCGCAGGAAGACGAGAAACTCTTCCAACAGCGGCGCTTTGCGGCCCAAATCGGCTGCGCCCATCTGGGGGGAGACAAATGCCGAAGACCAATTTCGGATTTTTCCATAATTTGTCGAAGGAATCCCCAGCAAATCTGCGATTAAGTAAATAGGCAGCGGGTAAGCAAATGTCTGAATCAGGTCGACTTGCCCGCGTGCGGCAAATTTGTCCACCAGCGCATTGGCCGTTTGCTGGACGTGCCCGCGCATCTGTTCGGCCCTTTGTATTGTAAAGGCCTTATTGACAAGGGTGCGCAGCCGCGCGTGCTCCGCCCCATCGGCGTTGAGCATGTGGTGGCTAAAGAGCCGAACCGCTGGCGGCTCCGGCGGCAGGAGCCGCTGTTCAGCCGGTAGCAACGCGTTGCGTAGATTCTTGACGAAGAGCTGATGGTCGCGCAGCACGGCCTCGGCTTCCGCCCCGCCGGTAATTAGCCACGTCCCACGGTGGACGTTGGCAGCGTTAGAATCCCCGGCGGGGGGGCTGGTTGCTAGCTGGTAGACGGGTGCAGTTTTGCGCAGTTTGGCATAGGTCGTATAAGGGTCACGCTTAAAGCGCGCACCATATAAATTGAGGGCAGATTCGCTCATGATGAATAGCGGATTTGACGGGCCAATCGGTACTTTACCGTTTGACAGCACGAAGAATACAGAGCTGCCAAAGTGGGCTTGGTCAGAGTAGGTTTGGTCTAGGCGATTGGGTCGTCTATTAAACTCAAACAGTGCATCGTTTCGCGTTATCTTACCGCCTTTGTAAGCCAAATGTAAAGCTTGTATCTCCATCCGTATGCTAAGATGAAATTAGGCTTTTGAGGTAAGGTGCTCCGCTATTGCTAAGTCATTTTAAGAGGCCACCGTTGTTCCCACTAACGCGCAACTCTGCAAAGCAGCCACCGCCGCTCACTCTCAATTCGACAGAAACAGTTAATCAGATAGGTGAAGGGAAATGTGACATGGGTGTTTTGGTAAAAATTGAGCGGGCCTCGGCGGAAGCGCCAGCCAAAGCGATGGGGCGTGAGCAAGCCGTCATCAAGCGAATGATGGATATTTCCTTGTGTCTCCTAACGTTGCCCTTTGCGCTGGTCGTGGGGCTGCTAGCGGCGGTGGCCATTCGTCTGGAATCTCCCGGCCCCATTATCTTCGTCCAGGAGCGGATCGGTCGCAACGGGCAGCCGTTTAAAATGTACAAGTTCCGCACCATGCACCACAACGTGGACCGGGCGGCGCACCGAGAATTTATGCAGGCCTTTGTGCGTGGCTCTTCCAAGAAGCTAGTCGGCAAGAGTGTCTACAAGCCCTTCGAGAACACGCAGCTCACGCGCACCGGGGCGCTTCTGCGCAAGACGAGCCTGGACGAACTTCCGCAGCTCTTCAACATCCTCAGTGGAGAGATGAGCTTGGTCGGCCCGCGGCCCAACGTGCCGTGGGAGGTGGAAGCTTACAAGAGCTGGCACACCGAACGGCTCAACGCGCTGCCCGGCATTACTGGTCTGGCGCAGGTGCGGGGTCGCAGCGGCATCTCGTTTGACGAGATCGTCCAGCACGACATCGAGTACATCGAGCGCCAGAGCATCTGGCTGGACCTGCGCATCCTGTGGATGACCGTCTCCTCCGTCCTGATGAGCACGGGCGCAGAATAATTTGGCACGCCGCACAACACAGTTGATTTTTAGCCAAAGATGTGTTTTTGTATAACCCCGGCACGCCGAATGGGTGTCGGGGTTTACCGTGGCCCCCGAACCGACAGCATTTAACAAATTTGGTGCAATAGAGTTTAGCACAATGTTGAACAGCAATAGTAAAGAGCAAAACGGAGAGCGAATCGATGAACATGTCCACCGCCCGGCTTAGTTTAAAGTTATTTGTATTCTGCGGGCTCCTCACGCTTTTAGTTGCCTGGCAGGGAGCAACGGTTGCCCTCGCTCAGGCGGAGACGGATGATGCAGACAGCAACGGCATCACCCAACCCGCTGCGGGCGAAACGATTAGTGGAACAATTGAACTGCGCGGCGTTGCCAGTTCGCCCAACTTTGAGAAGTGGCAGATTGACCTGCTGCTTTTTGGCGAAGCAGAAAACGCAACGTACATTGATTTTCTCAGAGCGCCGCGACGCAGCGAAGCGCCCTTCACCACGCTGGATACCACGCGTTACCCCGATGGCGATCACGTGCTGCGGCTGCGCGTCGTGCAAGATGATTACAACTACGACGAGTATTTTACGCCCGTCACCATTGACAACAGCGGCGCGCAAGCCGGGCTGGAAAGCGGCATCACCATGCCCGAAGCGGGCGAAACCGTAAGTCGCGAGGTTCGCGTCCGGGGCGTGGCCTTCGACCCCGGCATCCGGGGCTGGCAGCTTGACCTGCTGCTCTTCGGCGAGGAGGAAGACGCAACCTTTATCAGCCGGCGCGGCGGTCGCCAATTTCCGCGCGAGCGCCTCTTTGCCCGCCTGGATACAACACAGTACCCAGACGGCGAGCACGTGCTGCGGCTGCGCACAATTTTTGGCGACACAAGCTATAACGAATACCTTACGCCCGTCACCATCGACAACAGCGAACAACCAACAAACGCCAACAACGGCATCCTTGACCCGGAAGAGGGAGCCACCGTTAGCGGCACAGTTCGCGTGCGCGGTATTGCGGACGACCCCAACTTTCTCAAGTGGCAGCTTGATCTATTGCTCTTTGGCGTGGAGGAAGATGCTACGTCGCTGAACGTAAACCGCAACCCGCGCCCGCAGCGCGGCCAATTTGAGCGGCTGAACACCACCAACTATCCAGACGGCGAGCACGTCCTCCGCTTGCGCGTGGTAACGGACGACTACAACTACACGGAATACTTCACCACCATTGTGATTGATAACTCCGCGCTGGAACGCTCGGAAAATGCAGCGGGTGGAGATTCTGACGCAGACGACGCAGGTCAATCCGACGATGCCGAAGCGGACGACGACGAATAATATGACCGCATTATGGCTAGTGCATCATGACTAATATCACGAAGCGCAAGGACGTTGCCGGACGGCGACAGCAGTCGATTGCCAAAACTGCACAAGATGTCGCAACGCGGGCTTGGGTGCGTTCGATGGTGCAGCTGTCGGACTACGTGCCGGGGACGATGCGGCTGGCCGAGTGGGGCTTTCGCTCGTACAAGGACAAACGCCGAATGCGGCGCTTTCTGGGCGAACGCCCCTATGTTTCGTCCCGCGCCCAGGTAGATTGCCCCAGCCTCACGCTTGGCCCACGCTGCTTTATCGATGACTACGTCACAATTTATGCAGACCCCAAAGCCGAAGGGGGGGTGGAGTTTGCCGATCGAGTGCACGTCTACCGCTGGAGCATTATTGAGCTGGGTGCGGGGCCGGGCAGCCTGTTTATCGACTCGGAGACCGCTATCCAATCGGGCTGTGTGATCAACCCCCTAGTGAGCGACATCATTATCGGCAAGCACTGCATGATCGCCGCCAAGTGCGCCTTTGTCTCCTACCAACACGAAGCCGGCAGCATTGAGCGGCCCATGCGCGAGCAGCCGCTTACCAGCCGCGGCGACATCGTGCTGGAGGATGACGTGTGGCTGGGCCTTCAGGTCTGCGTGATGGACGGCGTGACCATTGGGAAGGGGGCCGTGGTGGGCGCGGGCTCGGTGGTCACCAAAGATATTCCGGCCTACACCATTGCGGCGGGCGTCCCAGCCCGCGTGATTCGCGAGCGCCGGGAGGAAGCAGCCATCGATTTGGCAGCGGCTGCGACCAGCAATCGGAACGGATCCGGTAATTGAGTTTAGTCGTTTATAAAAGCTGGGCCGAGCGCCGAGTAAGCGTGCCCATGCCGAATACTCTACAGACGCGTTCATCCAAACTTTAGTTTAAATCTGGCAAATAGATTGAGCAACTTCAAAAATTATTATGGCTACCAACAGTGCAATTCAGCAGCCCACCACGGGCACAGAGTACTATACCCGCATTGAACCGACAGAGGGATGGGCACTTTCCAAGTTTAGCGACTTGTGGGCATTCCGCGAACTGCTCTTCTTTCTCACGTGGCGCGACATCAAGGTGCGCTATAAACAGACGATTTTGGGCGCATCGTGGGCAATTTTGCAACCGCTGATGACAATGGTTGTCTTTAATGTCTTCTTCAAGCGCGGCGCGGGCATTGATTCCGGTACGGAGCTGCCCTACGCCGTGTGGAGCTACTCGGCGCTCATTGGGTGGACTTTTTTTTCGGCAAGCGTCGCGCAGGCGTCCAACAGCTTGGTCTCCAATTCCAACATGATCACGAAGATTTACTTTCCGCGAATCACCATGCCGCTGGCAACCATCTTCTCGGCGCTGGTCGATTTTGCGTTGGCCTTTCTCGTGCTGATCGGCATGATGCTTTGGTTTAGCATTAGCCCAAGCCCACATATTCTGGCGCTGCCCTTCTTTATTTTGCTGGCAGTAGTTTCGGCGCTGGGCATCTCGCTGTGGCTCTCTGCTATGAATGTGCAGTTCCGAGACGTGCGCTACGTAATTCCCTTCCTGCTGCAGCTGTGGCTATTTATTTCGCCGCTGCCCTATCCGCTTTCCGATGTGCCCCAAGAATGGCGTTTGCTCTACAGCATCAACCCGATAGCGAGCGTGGCCGAAGGCTTTCGCTGGTCGATCCTGGGCGCACCAGCAGAAACAGTACTCACCCTACCCATGGTTGCCATCTCCACCATCGTGGCAGTAACGGTTTTCGTGGGTGGTCTTTTCTACTTTAGCCGCATGGAAAAAACGTTTGCGGACGTTGTGTAGCGACTGCCCAAAGAGTAGCTTTTGGGTAGCGGCAAAAAGGGCTAAAGAGCCATAAAAACATTGACTGACTATTGCGAGAAATACTGAGCATGAGCGAATTTGCAATCCAAGCACACAATATCGGTAAGAAATACCACATTGGAAGCGTCAAACATAAGGGCTATCGCACGCTGCGCGAGACTATTAACCAGGTGGCGTCGGCGCCCTTTCGGCGAGCGGGCAGCCTGCTGCGCGGCCACGCGACGGGCGCAGCCGAGCTGCACGAAGAGCTGTGGGCGCTTCAAAATATCTCGTTTGACATTAAGCACGGCGAAACGGTCGGCATTATTGGGCGCAATGGCGCGGGCAAGAGCACGTTGCTTAAGGTGCTTTCGCGCATCACCGAGCCGTCCACGGGGTACGTGGATTTGTACGGGCGCGTCGGCTCGCTGCTCGAAGTGGGCACGGGCTTTCACCCGGAGCTAACCGGGCGCGAAAATGTCTTCCTCAACGGCGCCATCCTCGGCATGACGCGGCGCGAGATCGACGCTAGATTTGACGAAATTGTCGAATTCTCCGAAGTGCCCAAGTTTATCGATACGCCCGTCAAGCACTATTCCAGCGGTATGAAGCTGCGCTTGGCCTTTTCCGTTGCAGCCCACTTGGAGCCGGAGATTCTGATCATTGACGAAGTGCTGGCCGTGGGCGATTCCTCCTTCCAGAAGAAGTGCCTGAATAAAATGCAGGACGTGGGGCAGGAGGGGCGCACCGTGCTCTTTGTCTCGCACAATATGCCAGCAGTGACGCGCCTCTGCGACCGCACCATCCTGTTGGATCAGGGACAAGTCCTGCGCGATGGCCCTTCGCACAAAGTCGTTAGCGCTTACCTTAATTCTGGACTGGGCACAACGGCCGAACGCATTTGGGAGGACCCCCAGCGCGCACCCGGCGATGATGTCGTCCGTATCCGGGCCGTGCGTGCCCTAAACGACAACGGCGATGTCTCCGACGCCATGGACATCCGGCGGCCCATTGGCTTGCAAATGGACTATGATGTTTTGGATACGGGCCACGTGTTCATGCTCTACTTCCGTCTCTTCAACGAAGAGGGCACGGAAATTTTTACCACTATCGATAGCGATGCAGCGTGGCGTAAGCGTCCGCGTCCGGCTGGCTCTTACACGAGCACGGCTTGGGTGCCCGGCAATCTGCTGGCCGAGGGTACGGTCTTTGTCTGGGCCACGGCCCGCACGCTCAACCCCTCCCAGGTGCGCGCCAAGGAGCAAGATGCCGTGGCCTTCCAGGTGATTGACAGCATGGACGGCGATTCGGCACGCATCGATCACGCTGGTCCCATGGCGGGCATTGTGCGGCCGCTGCTGGAATGGAGTACGCAGTTCGATGGCAGCACCACCAACGGCCACGTTTCCGTTCAAGATGCGGCAGAGCTCGCGGCGTTAGCGCCAGAGTTGAACCTGTAGACGTAGCCTGTACTCTGCAAAATTTGTTTGCAGGCTGTCGGATAAGCTGAATTACGTTGAGCACCATGCGTTTTCGCCACTTCCTCCTGATTTTGGCGCTCGCTGCAGCGGCTGGAGTCGTACTCTACGCCATGCTGATCGAGCCGCGGCGCGTGGTGGTGGAGCACGTGCAGGTTGTACTGGATGATCTGCCAGCCGAGCTGGATGGCTTTCGCGTTGTTCAGCTTTCGGATTTGGAATTTCAAGATAACGAGTTGGATGCGCACGCCCAGCGCGTTCTGGCGCAAGCCAATGTGCTGCAGGCCGATCTGATTGCCATCACCGGTGACTTGATTGGCACGGGGTCGGACTATGTAAAAGCGGTTGAGGGCGCCGCCTCATTTACGCACAGCCTGCGTGCTCGCCACGGCGTGTGGGTAGTGCGCGGTGAAAACGATTTTGTGCAGTCGATGCGCGCCAATGAACGCTTTATCCGAGAAATTCCCACTTCGGACGTCCGGGTTCTCATCAACGAAGCGGCCCGGATCAATGGCTATGATCTGTACGTAGCCGGAGCGGAGTACCAGAATTTTCGCCCCAGCTGGGTTACAGACTTTGTTATCGAGCAGCAGCAGACGGAGCGCGTGCTCGTGGCGCGCTGGTCGCAGAGGCAATCATTTAATCACTACATCGGCGGCGATGCTCAGGACTGGCAGGATTACGAGTTCAGCGGGCGCTTTTATCACACACAAGCGGGTGGAAACGTTGGTGTTGTGGCTCATTCGCAGATACCTCGGGGATTGTCCCGCTATTATCTGTTGGGCCACGAAGGCCGCGAGTATTTTGTGCTGCGAGACAGCGAGGGCACTCGCAGCGCATCAACCGGGGTCACGGCCACGCCGCGCACGTGGTATTCGTTTCGCCTCCGCATAAAGAACGCCCCAGGCTTTACCGATGTGCGCGCCAAGCTGTGGCCTTCACGCGAGGTAGAGCCGCAGACGTGGCAGGCCATCATCCAAGATGACGATCCGATGCGCTCCACACGTGGCACCGTCGGCCTGTGGACAAACGGCACGGCGCGCAAGCTGTTCGATGATTTGCTGGTGACAGCGCTGCCCTCTGGTTTGCCAACCAACGCCGAGAATTTGGATGGCGAAATTTATCTTGATGAGGATTTTAGCGGCTACATGCTTGGCCAAAATTTGAGCGATTGGATGGAGTACGGCAACGATGGGGAAGCGCTGCGAGCCGCCGTGCAGGGCTTGCCGCCAGAGGCAACCGTCATTCTACTCATGCACTCCGTCGACTTGGCTAAACAGGCTGCTGCGGAAAAGGTCGATCTTGTGCTGGCCGGCGGCACGCACGGTGGGCAAGTCCGCCTGCCGCTGCTGGGCGCGCTTTATACGGGAACAGAATTGGGACCCAGATTCAGCGCGGGCCTCTTTCGATTTGGAGGCACGCAGGTCTACGTCAACCGCGGCATCGGCACTAGCATCGTACCGCTGCGTTTTTTGGCCCCGCCAGAAATCACAGTGCTGGAGCTGCGCGCAGCCAGCGAGGCGGCAACCTTTCGCCAAGCAGCCAGCACCGGCGGCGACTGAGCTTGCCGAAGCCAGAGCAGATTCAATCACGTGAAATTTACTGGAGTCAAGGTTCTGACGCCAGCAGAAGAGAGGTAAACATGAAAGCAGTTATTTTGGCGGGCGGATTTGGCACGCGCATCAGTGAAGAGAGCGCCGTGCGCCCCAAGCCCATGGTCGAAATCGGCGGCAAGCCGATTCTTTGGCACATTATGAAGCTCTATTCCGCACACGGCATTACGGATTTCGTGATCTGCTGCGGCTATAAGAGCTACGTGATCAAGGAGTATTTCGCCAACTATTTTTTGCACATGGCCGATGTCACCTTTGACATGCAGCAGAACAAGATGCATGTTCACCGTAGCCAAGCCGAGCCCTGGTGTGTTACGGTCGTGGAGACGGGCGACAGTACGTTGACGGGCGGGCGGCTCAAGCGCGTGGCGCATCACATCGACAGCACGTTTTGCTTCACCTATGGCGACGGCGTCAGCAACGTCGACCTTAGCGAGCTGGTGAGTTTTCACCGCCAGCAGGGCAAGCTGGCTACCTTAACCGCCGTGCAGCCGCCCGGTCGCTTTGGCACGTTTATGCTGGAAGCGGGTAAAGCAGAGGTATCCGGCTTTCACGAGAAGCCCACGGGCAGCGGCGCTTGGATCAACGGCGGCTTCTTTGTGTTGGAGCCGGAAGTGATCGACTACATAGATGGCGACGCAACTACCTGGGAGCGCGAGCCACTGGAGCGGCTGGCGGACGAGGGTCAACTCAGCGCTTACCGACACCAAGATTTCTGGCATCCCATGGACACGCTCAAGGACAAGAAGACGCTGGAAGCGCTGTGGGAGAGCGGCGACGCGCCGTGGAAAATTTGGTAAGCGCTCAAAGAGGATAACTCATGGCAAAATCATCGATCAGGCGAGCGCTCAACACTAATCCGTTGCTCGTGCGCGCCCGCTGGCGCTGGCAGTGCTTGATGGCCGAGCGGAGCGGGCAGCAGCCGGTGATTGTCTATCAAACGGGCAAAGTTGGCTCGACCGCCGTCGCCGCCTCGCTGCGGGCTGCGTCGGCCAATCTAAAGATTTACCACGTGCACACGCTGACTCAAGCGGGCATCGACGCACGCGAAGCGATCTATCAAAATATCGTCCGCCATTCGGATTCAACCTATTTTCCACGGGCCAAGCACCTGCTCGTCAGCCGCTACCTACATCGCCAGCTTGCCCAGCAGCGCAACCGCACCACAGGCGACGACGGCCAGCGCTGGAAGGTGATCACACTGGTGCGCGACCCGGTGGCCCGCCACATCTCAAGCTTCTTCCAGACCATTGACAACGAGATTCCCAACTTCACGCAGCGCTATCAAGCCGATCCCGCTCTGCTGGAGCAAGCGTTGACGCGCTTCGAGCAAGACCCGCCGCCGGATGAAGCGCTGACCTGGTTTGACGAAGAGATTTTTCCCGCCTTGGGCATCAATGTGTACGCCCAGCCTTTTCCCTGGGAGCAGGGATATACTGTTCACCAGACCGAGCTCGTCGATTTGCTAATTTTGCGACTGGAAGATTTGCCACGTGTGGGCAGCGAAGCGCTTGGAGACGTTTTGGGGGCGGAAATCCCAATTGTGAAAGCCAATGAGGCGGCGACGAAAGATTACGCGGAGGCTTATCGCGCCTTTCGGGAGCGGCTGGTACTGCCTGCTTCGTATCTGCAGCAGATGTATTCATCAAAACTGGCCCAGCACTTCTACAGCCCCGCAGAACTTGAGGCATTTCAAGAAACATGGCAAACGCAACCGACAATCAACCGCTCGTTAGCGTAATCACGCCCGTCTACAACGGCGGAGCCTACCTGACGCAGTGCATCGAGAGCGTGTTCGCGCAGACATATGCGAACTGGGAATACGTGATCGTCAACAACGGCAGCACGGACGACTCGCTGGCTATTGCGCAGGCATACGCCGAGCGCGACTCGCGCATCCGTGTCTGCGACAACGCTGAATTCTTCGACATGATTCCAAACTGGAATCACGCGCTGCGCCAGATGTCGCCGGACAGCATTTACTGCAAGGTGCTGCACGCCGACGACTGGCTTTTCCCAGAGTGCTTGGCGCAGATGGTGGCGCTGGCCGAAGCTAATCCGTCAGTGGGTCTCGTCAGCGCGTATCGGCTGGAGGAGACGCGTGTGGGGCTGGGCGGCCTGGCGGCGGACGAAACAATTGTCGATGGCAAGCGCGCGGGCTGGTTGACGCTCAAGCGCAAGCCGCTGCACCTGTTGGGATCGGCCAGTTCGCTGCTTGTTCGCGCCGAGATCGTGCGGGAGCAGCCCAATTTCTATGACGAAACCATCCTCCACGCCGACAAGGAAGTCTGCCTGCGCATTTTGCAAGCGTGGAATTTGGGCTTCGTCCACCAGGTGCTTACCTTTACGCGTCGACACAACGAATCCGTCACATCTTTTTCGCGACGCTTCCACACGCACTTCCGCGACAGCGTGCTTATGCTTCAGCGCTATGGCCCGCACTTTCTCAGCGACGCCGAATACCGCGAGCGGGTGTCCCAAAAGACGCTGCGCTACTACAAGCTTATGGCGCGCGCCGTTCTCGACCGCAGCGAAGCCGATTTTTGGCAGTACCACCGCCGGTCGATGGCGGAATTCGGTCTGCCGTTCTCGTGGCGCAAGCTGCTGCGACCACTCGCCGCGGAGTCGATTCGGCTGCTGGTACGCCTGCGCAAGCGGCGACGGCGGCAGCAGGCGCAAGCCAGCCGCCAGCCGTCCGCGGCCAAGCTTAATTTGTCGTCCCGTGATATCGGCGCTGTTTCTAACTAACGAGCGCAGGGAAATTTTTTATGTTGCAAAACCGCTCGCTTGTTTACTTTGCCAAAGGGCAGTGGGACGATATCTGGCGCAATCGGCAACAGTTGATGTCGCTCTTCGCCGCGCAGAATCGCGTGCTGTACGTGGAGAACCGCGCGCATTTCCCCCATGTCGTGCGCGATCTGCGACGGGGGGACTTACACTGGCGCGACTTCTTTGTGCCCGCCGTGCGCCGCGCGTCCAACGTCGACGGCGAACTGTATGTTTTTCGCTTTCCGCTGTGGATGCCCATCAGCGGGCGTACGCCCCTGCGCCAAATTACCGGGGGGCTGCGGCGCTGGCTGCTGCGGCGCGCGCTGCGCCGACGCGGCTTTGTGCAGCCCATTGTTTGGTACTCGCACCCCTCCATGCTGGATTTGGTAGACGAAGTGCCGCAGCAGTCCATGAAAATCTACCACGCCGTTGATGAGTACCAGGCGTATGCTGGCAACCGAACGGAAGCGCAGCGCGAGATCGTCCGCCAGCAGGAGGAGGCGCTGATTCAGCAGGTGGACGCAGTTGTTGTGGTTTCGGAAAATTTATACCGCAGCAAGCAGCCCCTACATCCCAACACGCACATCGTATCCAATGGCGTCAATTTCGAGGCCTACGCCGCGGCGCTGGCGGACGAAGCGCTGCCCAAGCCGCTCTCGCCAATCGCGCCGCCGCGCATCGGCTACATCGGCCTGATTGGGGATAAGCTGGATCTGCCGATGCTGCTGGCCGCTATGCAGCGACACCCCCAATGGTCGCTGGTCTTGCTGGGCCAGGTGCTGATCGAGCAGCAGCAGGAAACATGGCGGGCGCTGCAGGCGCTGCCCAACGTGCACTATCTGGGCGCCGTTCCCGCGGCGGAAGTTCCGCATTACGTCAAGGGCTTTCAGGTGGGGTTGATGCCCTATCGCCAAAATCGACACGCGCAAAATATCAGCCCGCTCAAGCTCTATGACTATCTAGCCGCCGGGATTCCGGTGGCCTCGCTGGACATCCCCGCCGTGCACAAGTTCCCTGGCTTTGTCCACATCGCCGCCGAGCCAGACGATTTCTCGGAGGCGATTGCACGTGCGCTCGACGATTGGTCGCCGGGCCGCGCCGAAGCGCGTCGCGCCGCCGCCGCACAGCACACCTGGGCACAGCGCACCAAACAGATTTCGCAAATTATCGAGGCCCACCTGTCGACACTCGCTGCGTCTGCGCCCGCCGCGGCAAGCCCCGCTTTGTCGACCTCCGCTCTATCTGCATCGGCGCTCTCTACATCTGAGGAGCAGCCGCGGTGAGCAAACAGAAAATTTTGTACGTAGAAATAGCGGCGACGGTGGGCGGCTCCTTATTTAGCCTGCTAGAGCTGCTGCGCGCGCTCGATCCCGCGCGCTACGAGCCGCTAGTTCTCTTTCTGCACGACAATCCGATGATCGGTCAATTCCAAGAGCAGGGAATTCGTGCGCTTCGGCTCAACTCAGCGCCCGTGCAGGCCGCAACGCCACGCCCTGCCGCTACACAAACGCCTCAACGCAACATCGCGGCGCAGCTGGATCAGCATCACCGTTATTTAGGCAATTCTTATAGAATCGCGAAGGATTTCTATAAGCTGGCGCGATTGGATCAGGGGCAGGCGCGGCGCATTGCAAAAATCGCTCAAGCGGAGCGGGTGTCGCTGGTGCACCACAATAATTCGCTGCACGGCAACCGCGTCTCTATTTTGGCCGCGCGGCTAGCGGGCCTGCCGCAAGTTTGCCACGCGCGCATGTTCACCGACTGCTCTTGGCTGGACCGCCAAGTTGGGCGCTCTGTGGATTCGTTTATCTACATCTCGCACGCGGTGGAGCAGTACTACCAGTCGCTGGGCATCCCCGCTGCAAAGGGACGCGTCATCTACAACCCCGTGGGCGCACAGGCCTTCGAGGCGCTAACGCCACGTGCAGAGGTGCGACGGGAACTGGGATTGGCCGACGACGATTTTATTGCCTGCAACGTGGGCCGCATTGTGCCGTGGAAAGGTCAGGACGTCTTTCTGCGCGCCATGGCTCAAGTTGTCAAGCAGCAGCCGCGCGCCAAGGCGCTGATCGTTGGCAAATCGCCGCCCACGCCCGACGCAACGCAGTTTGATGCGCAACTGCAGCAGATGGTCGTGGATCTGAATTTGCAGGATCACGTGGTCTTTACCGGCTTTCGCCGCGACATCCCCTCGCTGATGAGCGCCTGCGATGTGAATGTGCACAGCGCCTCCGAGCCGGAGCCATTTGGGCGCGTGATTGTGGAGGCCATGTTGAGCGGTGCGCCCGTGATCGCCACCAAAGCCGGTGGCCCACTGGATATTATTGACGAAGAGCGAACGGGCCTGCTCGTTCCCCCACAAGATGCAGGGGCCATGGCGGACGCTATCCTGCGGCTGGCGCACCAGCCGGAACAATCCGCCGCCATGGGGCGTTTTGCCAGCCAGACGGCACGTCAACGATTTTCTGCTCAGCAGCACGCTGAACAGGTGCAGGGCGTGTACGAACAATTTTTAAGTTGAAGCGGTTGAGTGAGTTTTTACCAGCGACTGTCAAGGCAGCCAGCTTTTTCGGAGCACACAATGCAGACCAATACGTTTGTTGATTTTCTTAAAATTATTTACCGTTGGAAGTGGGTGATTTTTTTGGTGTCGTTGAGCACGGCCCTGGCGCTGGCCTTTGTGGCGGTGCGCAGCGAAGAGACGTACCGCGCCTCGGTTACCATTCAATTTAGCGCCCCGCCGCCACAGGAGAATCCTCTCTTTGGCGAGTATGGCCGCGAAGCCGCCTCGCTGCAAATCGACCAAACGCGTGAAAGCTTTGCCCAGTTTGTCCAGAGCGGCGACACGCGCTTCCGCGTGTTGGAGGTGCTGCCCGATGTAAACATGGGCCCGCGCGAGCTGCGCGACCGCATTTCCGTGGAGGCGCCGCAGGATTCGCAGCTTGTCTACTTGGAAGTGGTCGCGAGCGACCCCGAACTCGCCGCAATGTTGGCGAATACAACTGCCGAGGTGGGCCTGGACAGTTATGCTCAGCGGTTAGCGGTTCCCACGGCCAGCAACCGCAGCTTTATTGAGCAGGAGCTGGCCGATGCGCAGACCAGATTGAGCGACGCGCAAAGTCAACTTGAGCAGTTTCGCCGCGCCAATAATGTTGCCTCGCTGGATGAAGAAATCGATAAGGAATACAGGCTGGTACAAGCGCTCGAATTGTCTCTGGATGCTGCTGTAGTGGCCCAGGATGATGCACAGGCCGATTTGTTGAGGGCAGCCATTGAAGATCGCAAGGCAAATATCCAGGCCTTGGTTTCGCTACAGCCCACCTATGCTAACCTTCAAGAGCGCGAGCGGCGCACCCGCGAAAGCGCCAGCGAGCTGGCGGAACGCAGCAGCGAGGCCGAGATTAAAGAGAATCAAATTCTGGCGCGGGGCTACATGCAGCCCATCGGCGTTGCGCGGGCGCCGAGCCAGGCTGAAGCGGCGCTCTCGTCGCGCATCATTGCGTTGAGCTTGGTTGCCAGCTTGCTCGCTGGCATCATGCTGGCCGTGCTGCTGGAGTTGCTGACCAAGAATAGCCCGCTGGGTCGCAACGAGGATAATAACACGATTGCCATTTCGCAAAATTTGCAGGATCGCATCGTTCAGTAAAGCGCTGAAATTTTGCTGTTTCTCACCATGATCTTCAACGTCACCACCGATCTACGCACCGTTTCCGTCGCGCTGCTGCGGAACCTGCTCATCGCCTGTGTGGCCGCCGCCGTGGGCGTGACGGTGGGCATGCTGTCGTTTGGCTCGGTGGATGCCGCGCAAGGCGTGCTTTCGTTCTTTGCGCTTGCCCTGCTCTTCTACCTGATTATCCGCAAGCCCCTCAACGGGCTGCTGCTGTGGATCTTCTTTATGCCCATCGTGGAAACCTACGTCAAGGTCGATCTGGGCAGAGGTATTCCCGATCTGTCGTTCAGCCGCTTTGCCATGCTGCTCATGCTGCTGGTAATGTTGCTGCTGGCAATTCAGGGGCGCTTCACCTTCCGCCCCCTGGGGCCGACGGACCTGCTGATCGTGCTGGTCCCGCTGGGCATGATGCTGGCGGCGCCGCTCTCCAACAATCCGGTGAGCGTGCTGCAGCAGTCCATCTCGGATTACTTCACGCCAGTTGCCATCTACTTTTTCTGCAAGCAACTCATCCGCACCGAGCGCGATCTCAACTTTGTGCTGTGGACGATGGTGGCCTTTGGCTTTGTGGCCAGCAGCGCGGCGCTCTTTGAATTCTTTACGGGCCAAGCCATTCTGATCCCGGCACAGCGCGAGCTAACGCGCTTATACCGCGGCGACACGGACCTGCGCCTCATCGTCAGCGTTCTGGGCAGCACCGGCGCTATGGGGCGCGTGTTGAGCGGCTTGCTGCCCGTAGCCCTTTACCTTGCCCTGGAAGCACGGGCGAGCACGACTCGTATTTTGCTCTTTGTCATCCTGAGCGTCATGCTCGGCGGCTTGGCCGTTACCCTCAGCCGCACGCCCATTCTCGCCGGTCTCATCGCCGTCTTTATCCTTCAGTTCGCCTATCCGCGCTTTCGCCAGTTCTTTCTCGTGGCGGGCGTGGTGGCGGCGCTGGTGCTGGGGACAAACTGGAGCCAGATTCAGGATTCGGAGGTGGCGGAAGATCGTCTCAGCGACGTGGACGATTTTAACGGACGCACGCCGCGCTGGGAGGCGGGCTTCAACATGTGGTTGGCCGAGCCCCTCCGCGGCTGGGGAGTCGACGGCTACGCCGAGCAGTCCGGCAACTTCCGCGTTGACGGCAGCCGCGAAGATTTTGACGCCGTGGAAAGTGAGTACCTGTACATTCTGGTCTCTTCGGGGCTGATCGGTTTTCTCCCATTCGCGGGCTTCTTGCTGTTGCCCGCGCTGATCAGCCTGCGGCTGTTTCGCCGCGCGCGCGCTCCGGATTGGCCCGGCTTTATCACGCCGCGTGCCGTCGTCTTGTACTGGTCAGTCCTGCTGACGCTGTTGCTGGCAATGGCCACGGCCAACACATCGAGCAGCATTGTCAAGCTAATGCCATTTGTGGTGGCGGGCGCCGTTGTAGGCAGCCACGAGCACTGGCTGCGACGCGGCTCGTCTACCACCAAACCGGACAACTCAACGACTTTGTCAACGGCCCAAATAGCAGGTTGATGCGATGATTCAGAACAATACATTAACTCGTCGCGCCTCCGGCTTAGTGCGCCGCATTCAGCGAACGGTGATTGAACCGGCCAAGCGCCCGTTCTTCATTGACACCAACAGCGACTACCGGAACTCGATTTTTCTGGCGGGTGCGGAGCGCAGCGGTACGACGTGGCTCTCCGAACTAATCAATTACGACCGCAGCTATCGATATATCTTTGAACCCTTTTGGGCTCTTCACGTTCCGCAAAGCCAGGCGTTCCGCTGGCAGCAGTACCTGCGCCCGGAGAATGATGATCCGGAGCGGCTGCGAGCGGCGACGGCCATTTTATCTGGCCGCATACGCAATGCGTGGGCGGACAAATACCACCGACGCTTTGTGGCTTCAGAGCGGCTCGTCAAGGACATTCGCACAAACTTGATGCTCAAGTGGCTGCGCGTTCATTTTCCCGAAATGCCGATGATTTTTCTGCTGCGCCATCCCATGGCGGTCACCGTGTCGCTGATGCGGCGGGAAATTCGCTGGGGGCTGGATTTGCAGCGTGATTTTTTAGATCAGCCTCTGCTGGTGGAGGACTTTCTGCTGCCGTTTCAGGATGAAATCAAGCGGGCCGAGAGTGATTTCGAACGCTTTATCTTCCGTTGGTGTATTCAGAATTACATACCGCTGCGCCAGCTAGCGCCCGACATCCAGCGCGGCGAGGTTCATGTTGTATTTTACGAGAATCTCTGCGATGATCCGGCGCGTGAGATGCAGAAGCTCTTCGCCTTTCTGGGCAAGCCGTACCGCGATCGGGTGCTGGCGCAGGTCGATGTGCCCTCGCCCGTGAGTCGCTTGCAGAGCGCCGTCGTCTCCGGCGATGATCTGTTGACCAAGTGGCAGCGCTCGGTTGCCACAGAAGACATTGCGCGCGCGGAAGAAATTCTTGCGCTCTTTGGGCTGGACGCCCTGTATACAGGTGCACCGCGACCCCAGTCATTGGACTTGGCGCAGTGGTCGATTAACGATTTCTTGATTTGAATAAACAACCCCTTCCCGCGCAAAGATTTACGCGACCTTACTGCCGGTTAGTTTTCTGAATTGATCTTGTAGGTAGCACAGATGCCAATCAAAGATACAGATTTACCGGTCAAGACCGGTAATCCCTACGTGCTGGTTCGGACTACGGGCTTTTCTGGCGCAACGCTGCTGGCGTCTTTGGTCAGTGCGCACCCCGATGTTGCAACCGTGGCAGAAGCAAACGGGCTACCGCCTCACATCGACGCCAGCGGCTACCGCTGCTCCTGTGGCGAGCTCTTGGGCGACTGCCGCTTCTGGCAGACGGTGGCAGGGGCCATGCAGAGGCGGGGGTTCGAGTTCGACGCGGCTTGGCATTTTGACACTGGCTTTCATTCGCACGGGTCAAAGATTCGCCAGAAGATGCGTCGAACCTCGTTTGGCAGCAACGAGCTGGATGCGGTTCGCGACCGGATTGTGCGGCTCGTGCCCGACGAGCGTCGTTTTGTCACAGAAGTCGTCGAGCGCAATGAAGCGTTGGTCGATTCTATTTTAGACGTGACTCAGGCCAAGGTCTTTATCGACACCTCAAAAGGGCAAGTTCGATTTCGCGCGCTGCACGCGTTGAGCAATCTCGACGTTCGCGTCATCCACCTCATCCGAGATGCGCGAGGCGTTGTCGCATCCACCCTTCGCCACGGGCGATCAAAGCAGGCGAAAAGTGCTGCAAAGGACTGGGTAAAAATTCACGGTCGCGTTGAGCGCGATTTGGCGCTGCTGGACAGGAGCCAATGGCTGCGCGTGCGGTATGAAGACGTGTGTTGCAAACCGGAGGCGACGCTGTCGGCAATCTACAAGTTCCTACAGCTCGACCCCACCTTGGCCCGCAATGATTACAGTGATCTTTCACTGCATTTGATCGGCAACTCAATGCGAATGGAAACGCTTTCCAAAATTCGGCTCGATGAACGCTGGCGCGAGCTGCTAACCATGCCACAGCTAAAAGAGATTGAAGCGGAAGCGGGCGAGCTGCGCCGCCGCTATGGTTATGGAGAAGAGATTTAATGCACGTGGTCATGGTGGGCAACTACCCTGCGCGGCCGGACGAAATCCACGGCGGCGTGGAAGCCGTAACGCGTTACCTGAGCCAGGCGCTTCAGGCAATTGACGGCATTGAGCTGGACGTGGTGACGCTGCTGCCGCCGGGGCAGCCAGACCGCACCGCAACACATGGACGCGTGCGCGTCCACTACCTGGAGAGCAGCACGCTGCCCAGCTACCTCTCCATTGCACGCGACACGCAGCGCATGCGCGACTGCATCCGTGCGCTACAGCCGGACATCGTCCACGCCCACGTGGCCAACGAATTTGCGCTGGCCGCGCGCGCTTCGGGTTTTCCCTGGCTGGTCACGCTGCACGGGATGAAGTTTCGTGAAGCGCAGTTGGAGCGGGGCCTTATTAACCGCTGGCGCGGATGGGTCGTGCGCCGCACCGAGATGGATGTCGTGCGCGGTGCTAAACACTTGATTGCAATTAGTTCCTACGTGCGGGATGTGTTTAGTACGTTGACCAGCGCCCGCCTTTACGATGTTTCCAATCCCGTGCCGCAGCAGTTTTTTGAGCTAAACCCGCAGCGAGTTCCGGGGCGATTGCTGTACGTGGGCGGCTTAATGCCCAGAAAAGACGCGGCGACGCTGCTGCGGGCCATGCCCCATCTGCGCCAAGTTGCGCCCCGTGCTCACCTGCACCTCGGCGGCGGCCCGTTGAATGATGCGCCAGATAGCTACTTCAACGAACTGCGGCAGATTGTTGAACAGCACGACCTCGCCGACTGCGTGACCTTTTTGGGCCAGATTGACGAAGAGCGCGTGCTCGCAGAATACGCCGCCTGTGAAATCTTTGTGCTGCCCTCGCGCGAAGAAATGGCGCCAATGGTTATTCTACAGGCAATGGCCGCAGGCAAACCTACTGTCGCCACGGATAATGGCGGCTCCGCCTCCGTGGTGCATCCGGGCGAAACGGGTCTGCTTACGCCCATCGGCGACGAGCGGGCACTGGCCGAGGCGCTGGGGCGCTTGCTCACCGAGCCGTCGCTCGCGGCACAGATGGGCTGTCGTGCACGCGACGTGGCGCGGCAGCAGTGCCACGCCGACGCCGTGGCCGCACAGACGACCGCCATTTACCAAGAAATTTTGAGCAGTTAACGGCATCAATTATGGCTATTTCCCTTTCCAACTTCTTTGACGAACTCTTTGAATACCGCGTGCGCCGCATGGCCAAGCGTCTCTACCAGCCGCTTTACCTGTCCAACGTCGAAAAGCGGCTCATCTTTATCCTCGGCTGCCAGCGCTCCGGCACGACTATGCTGACGCAGTCATTTGAGCGAGACTGGCGCGTTCGCTACTACGGCGAGCACGGCTTCTCGCCGCCACACGTCGGCTATATGCTGGAGCCAGCTCAGATCGAGCAAATCATCGGGCGCTACCAGGCGCCGATCAACGTGATTAAGCCGCTGGTGGATAGCCAGAACGTTGGGCGCTACCTAGCCTACTTTCCCACATCGCGCGCCATTTGGGTTTACCGCCACTACCAAAACGTCGCGCGCTCCAATCTCGTGCGCTGGGGCTTCGAGAACGTCAAAAATCACCTGCGCCGCCTGGTCGATGGCAACCCGAATGCCCACTGGGCCTCGCAGCACGCCAGCGCGGAGACGGCGCAGGTGGTGCGCCGCTTCTACGACGAGCAGATGTCGCCCAACGATGCGTCGGTGCTCTTCTGGTACGTGCGCAACAAACTCTACTTTGATTTAGAGCTGGACAACCACGCCCAGGTCACGATTTGTCGCTACAAGGAGCTGGTCGAGCAGCCGAGCGCCATGCTGCGCGACCTGTACGCTTTTGCCAACATTCGCTACCCCGGTGATTCCCTCGCCAGCCACGTCCACACCAACGCGGCCAAAGTCCAGCGCAGCTTTGCCGTCAGCAGCGGGGTGGCCGAAGTTTGCGACGCGCTGCTCGCGCGGCTGGACGCCGCCTTTGAGCAGCGGCAATTTCAACCGACGCTGCCTGCGGCAAAGCTGGCTTAGTTATTCCTGGTTATCCCCGACGTTTCAAACGCTGAGGGGCGGCTTATCTGCAATACTTTTGCAGTGTAAGCAAATTGCAAGCGAATTGCTGACAGAAAACTGGTGGAACCAGCGATAATAGAAGTGGGCGCGGCAATTTGCCAGATCTATGTATTCGCGCCCTTTGTGACCAAAAGAACTCTCTAGACAACGTCGTTATGATTAACGCTGATTCTACCGGGCAGTTGAGCCACTCGCCGGTTGACGCCAAGCTGGATCGACCCATTTTTGTTGTGGGCGTCGGACGCAGCGGCTCGTCGATCTTTCACCAGATGTTTGCCGAGCACCCGCGCGTCGCCTGGCTCTCGCACATCACCGCCAGCGGCGGCGACCACGCGCGCCTGCTGCACTGGATTCTGGCCGCCAGCGACTGGCCGCTGGCGGGTACGCTGCTCAAAAAGCGCTATGGAGCCGGTGAAAACTACCACTTTTGGGAGCGCTATCGAACGGGTTTTAGCGAGCCCTACCGCGACCTTTGTGCGGGGGACGCCACCGAACGCGACAAGCGCGTCCTGCCCAGCGTCTTGGCGCGCATTCCCACATCGCAGCGCAACCGCCTGCTCGTCAAGCTCACGGGATGGCCGCGCGTGGGCTTCCTACACGAAGTCTTCCCCGACGCTAAGTTTATCCACATCAAACGCGATCCGCGTTCGGTAATCAACTCGCTGATTAGCGTGGACTTTTGGTCGGGCTGGCGCGGGCCGCAGAACTGGCGTTGGGGGCCGCTCACGCCAGCGCAGGAAGCCGAATGGGAGCGGTTTGACCGCTCGTTTATCGCGCTGGCGGGTATTCAACTAGAAATCATGGATGCCGCCATGCGGCGGGCGCAGCGCACCGTCGCGCCCGAAAACTTTGTAAAAATCGAATACGGTGCGCTCTGCGCCGAGCCTCTTCCCACCTTCCGCCGCGTGATCGATTTCTGCGAGCTGCCGTGGCCGCCAGCCTTTGAACAGGCTTTGCGCCGCTACAGGCTTCACAATACCAACGACAAATGGCGTCGTGAGCTAACGACGGCGCAGCAGGAGATCGTTGAATACTTCGCCGACAAGCTTGAGCAAACGAGTCAGCTTGGCGATACATGCGTAGCTACCAAGTAAAACCAATACCGATGCAAAATAAATCACCTAAATTAGTCTTTATTGCCTGGATTGACCAAAACCGGCGCAGCCAGCTTTTCGCTAATGAGCTGGACATGCAGCTCTACGAAATTCAGCTGCTCAAGCGAACGTACGCGCTTGCCCCGCTGCGTTACCTCCTCCAAACTTGGCGCACGCTGCGCATCTTGTTTGGCGAGCGCGCCGAGGTCACCTTTGTGCAAAATCCGCCCGTCTTTGCGGCCTTTGCCGTGTGGCTCTACAGCGCGCTGACGCGGACGCGCTTTGTCATCGATTCGCACACGGGCGCGCTGCTGGCGTGGTGGTGGCGCTGGACGCTGCCGCTGCACGGCTGGCTCTCCCGCCGCGCGCTGACAACCATCGTGACCAATCAGCATCTGGCCGACATGGTCGAACGGTGGAATGCGCCCTCGTTTATCCTGGCCGATATTCCCATGCAATTTCCAGAGGGCAAGCCCTTTGCCTTGCGCAAGCCCTTCAACGTTACCGTCATCAATACCTTTTCACCGGACGAGCCCGTTGGCGAGGTGCTGCAGGCCGCGCGCGAGCTGCCAGACGTAGATTTTTACATTACGGGGAATCCCGCGCGCGCCAACAAAGAGCACTTGGCCAACCATCCCGAAAACGTCCACTTCACCGGCTTTTTACCGGATGACGAGTACTTTGGCCTGCTGCGCGCCGTGCAGACCATTATGGTCTTGACGACCGACAACCACACCATGCAGCTTGGCGCGTCGGAAGCGTTGTCGCTGGGCAAGCCCATTATTACCTCCGACTGGCCCATTCTACGCGACTACTTTCGCCAGGGCACGGTCTACGTCGACAACACCCACGAGGGCATCGTGGCGGGCGTGGAGCGGATGCGTGCTCAACTGCCCGCCATGCAGCAGGGCATTCTGGCACTTCAGCGCGAGCAGCAGGCGGAGTGGGCCGAGAAAAAGCACCAATTACGCCAGCTAATTGGGGAAGATGGGGCCGCCTCTGGCCGTGAAGAGCCCAGCATAAATTCTGGCGCAGAGCGCTCGGTGGAATCTGCTGCGGAACTCAAGAAGCGAGTGGTCGCATGAAGCTGCTGATTGTGCTGGGCGAGGGAGGGCACACCACCGAACTGCTCAACCTGGTTGACCTGTTGGGGGAACGCTATCGCTACCACTACATCCTCTCGCAGGAGGATGCGCTCTCCGCGGATCAGATTCGGCGACCCGGTCAGCTTCACACCGTTGCGAGGCCGCGCGGCAAGGCGACCAACAAGGTCGCCGCAGTGCTGCGTACGCTGTGGGCAACCGTTCAAGCGTTGGTCATTCTGCTGCGCGTGCGCCCGGACGCCGTGGTCAGCACCGGTCCAGCGATTGCCGTGCCCGTTTGCCTGCTGGCCAAGCTGCTGCGCGCTCGCATCATTTTTGTCGAGACGGGCTCGCGCGTGCGCTCGCTCTCGCTGACCGGGAAAATTCTCTACCGCTTCGCCGACCTGTTTTTCGTACAGTGGCAAGAGCTGCTGGACAGTGCGCCGCGCGGCATCTACGCTGGTCGGCTAATTTAAGCTGCCGTCCCGACTTTTACACACCGACTTATGAGTTCACCTACCGCCTCAATTGCCACGGCAGCTCAGCCGCAGCCCAGCCGCTCGCCGCAACCCCTGCTCTTCATCACCGTCGGCAGCACGGATTTTGATGCGCTCGTGCAAGCTGCGGATGAGCTGATGCCGTCGCTTGCTGGCTACAGCGGCATTGTGCAGATTGGCCACGGCACGTATATTCCGCGCAACCTGCCCTGGTTCCGCTTTGATTCGTCGCTGAGCGCTTACTATGAACACGCGTCGTTGGTCATTGCCCACGGCGGATTGGCGACCACGATGGAGGTGCTGCGGCGACAGGTTCCGCTGGTCAGCGTTAGCAATCCCGACCGCTACGACAACCACCAGGATGACCTGCTGGAGATTATGGCGCGTGATGGCTACCTGAGCTGGTGTCGCGATTTAGGCAGTTTGGCGGCGGCAGTTAACGCCGCTACATCGCAAACGCTGCGGCGTTACGAGACGCCTGCCTGCTGGATTCACGAAGAAATCCACCGCTATTTAGGCCAACCCGTAGTTAGCCGCTAATTCAATTTAACCGTTATGAATTCAACATTACCGCCCATCGCGTACATCTCGGAGAAATTTCCGAGCTTGACAACAACCTTTATCTACCGCGAGGTGCTGGCCCTGCGCGCGGCGGGATTTGACATTGAGACCTTTGCCACGTGGAAGCCCGCGCTCGCCGACCTGTCGGCTGAATCCACCCATTTAGTGGAAAGCAGCCACTATGTTTTTCCCGTGTCGCCGTGGAAATTTCTGCGGGCGCACGCTCGGTTTTTAGGGCGCTACCCGCTGCGCTATCTCCGCACGCTCTTCTTTGTCTTAACGCGACCTGGCGAATCGCGCTCGAACCGCAAGCGCACGCTCTTTCACTTTGCCGAAGCCATAATCTTGGCCGAGGTGGCCGAGCAGCGGGGCATTCAACACATCCACGCTCACTTCTCCATCAACGCCGCCACGCTTGCGCTCGTTATTTCGCGAATGCTCAACATCAGCTTTAGCATGACGGTGCACAACAATATCTTCACCGACCGTATTTTGCTGCGCGAGAAGCTGCGCGCTGCGCGCTTTATTATTTCGATTTCCGAGTTTAGCCAGGAATATCTGCTGGCCCGCTATGCCGACGAAGAGATCGCGCACAAGTTTCACATCGTCCACTGCGGCGTCTCAACGGATGCGTTTCAGCCCGTATCGTCTCGGCAACCGGACAGCGGACAGAGCGAAGGCAAGCGACCGTTAATTTTTGCGGCCTCGCAGTTTGCCGAGCGCAAGGGCTATTTGGTGCTCGTTGAAGCCTGTCGCATTCTGCGCGAGCGCGGCTGTCGCTTCGAGTGCATCATCGGGGGCGACGGGCCACAGTGGGCCGAGGTTGCGCAGATGGTCGAGCAGCATGAGCTACACGACCACGTCTCGCTGCCGGGCCGCTACTTTCAGGAGCAGCTCCGGAGCTACTTGGAGCGCGCCGACATTTACGTCCTGCCCTGCATCACCGCCAGCAACGGCGACATCGATGGCGTGCCCGTCTCGCTGATGGAGGCCATGGCCATGGAGTTGCCCGTTATTTCGACGTTCGTTTCGGGTATTCCCGAACTGGTAGAGAACGGGCAAAGTGGTTTGCTGGTCGAGGAGAAAGATGCGGCGGCGCTTGCCGACGCGATCCAGCATCTGCTGGAAAATCCCGCGCGGCGCGCGGAGTTGGGTCGGCAGGCGCGTCAGAAAGTCGAAGCGGAGTACGATATTTATGCCAACGCCGAGCAGCTTGCCGAGATTTTTAAAACACACCTGACGGCGACGCCGGGCTTGATTGACGATGTTGAGCCAGAAGAAAAACGTCAAAGAAAGCCGAAAAACCTCGGTTTAGAAAACCCTTTGCGCTCCTAGCGTTCTGCGTTAAAATTTCTGCGGGCCGACAACGACCCTGTATTAGAAAGCCAGCTTTAGAGAGACCATTCATGTCGAACCGTAGCCATATCTTTATTGTCGGCTTGAGCCGCACGGGGACAAACCTTGTGCGCAAGTTTTTGAACCAGTCGACCCAGGTCGCGCTCTGTGACGAGACGCACTATCTGCCGCACTGGTTTGGCTATCGCGGCTACCAGCACGAGCTGGCGCAGGTGGCGGACATTCGCACCGGCGATGGCGTGCGGCGCGTGGTGGACTACATCTACCAAATCAAGGACAGCGTGCAGCGCGGGCGCAATTTTTGGGGCTGGGTGCAGCGCAATGTAACGCCCGCGCAGTTCGAGCAGGCGCTGCTGGCGAGCGATCGCTCGGAGCGCGCCATTCTCGACGTAATTATGGGGCTGTACGCCGAGGCAAACGGCGATGCGCCGATCCGCGGCGAGAAGACACCGGCTCACCTGCACAATGTGCCAACGCTGCTGCGCTGGTATCCCAACGCCAAAGTCATCCACACCTTTCGCGATCCGCGGGCTATCTACGTTTCGCAGCGGCAGTGGAATCTAAAGCGCGAGCAGGTGCACGGCCCCTACAAAGTGCTGCGCCACGCTGGCCCGGCCATGGACGTCATGTTGAGCGCTCACCTGACCACTTACTGGCTGCGCGCGGCGCGGCTGCACCAGCAATACGTGCAGCAGTACCCGAATCGCTACTTCCTGTCGCGCTTTGAGGATTTGCTGGCGGACCAGCCCGCGCAGGTCGAGCGCATCTGCGACTTTGTCGGCGTCGAGGTGACCCGGGCCATGCTCGACTTCTCGCACAGCTCCTTCCAAAATTCTACGGTCACCTCGCCCCATAGCGTGCAGGGAGTAGACGCACAAGCGGCGGAGCGCTGGAAGCAGCACATTCATCCGCTGGCCCAGCAGTGGATCACCTTTTGGGGCAGACGTCACTTGCAGGCGATGGGCTACCAGACTTAACCAGTTTCAGCGACCACCATGATTATTAGCCACGAACATCAGTACCTCTTTATCGAAATTCCGCACACGGGCTCCACCGCCATCTCCGCCGAGCTGCGCGAGCTGTACGGTGGCGAACCCATTCTAAAGAAGCACGCCACGTACCAGGAGTTTCTCCAGATTGCCAGCCCTGCCGAGCGCAGCTATTTTACCTTTGCCGGGATTCGCAACCCGCTCGATGAAGCAGTGACGCTCTACGCCAAATATAAATCCAACCACGACGGACGCTACACCAACGCCAAAAAGGTGGCCCGTTCGCTGACGGGGCGCTCGCTCGAACAGTTTCAGATGGTGCACGAGGAGGGCGCGGATTTTGCTGCCTACTTTCAGCGCGTCTACCGCTTGCCTTACAGCTCGATCGGCGCGCTGACCTACGCCCGCTGCGACTACCTCATTCGCTTTGAAAATTTGGCCAATGACTTTGATACAGCGCTTCAACAAATCGGTCTGACGCCGCTGCGCCCGCTGCCCCAGCGCAACAAAACACAGCGCGATGCCGACTTCCACACCTTCTACACGCCAGACATCATCCCCCATGCCCAACGCATTTTTGGCCCCTACATGCAGCAGTGGCGCTACGATTTTCCCGCTAATTGGCCAACGCGCGAACCCTCCACGAGTGAGCATCTCCAGTTTCGGCTCACGAACGTGATACGCAACTTCTACTGGAAGCACGTTCGCTGGAGCCCGCGCTTCTACGGCAAGCTGGCTCGTCGTTTCCGCTAAAGAACACTGCTTTTGGAACGCCGTTGCCTCGTCGTTGAGCTCCTGACGCACAGCTTTTTAGGCGAGTTTTGCCTCCATGCTCTTCAACTCGCTTGAGTTTTTACTCTTCTTCCCCGTCGTTGTTGGCCTCTATTTTGTGCTGCCAGCGCGCGTGCGCTGGGCGTGGCTCTTGGGCACGAGCTATCTCTTCTACATGGCCTGGCGCGTCGACTACGTGGTGCTGCTGCTGATTTCCACAGCCGTCGATTATGTAGCCGGGCGACGCATGGGGCAGCTGCCGACCAAGCAGCAGCGGCGACCCTATCTTGCCGCGAGCTTGCTTGTCAACTTGGGCCTGCTCTTTGGCTTCAAGTATTTTAATTTTCTGAATGAATCGATGCGCGCGCTGCTGGAGACGGCGGGGGTTGCTTATGGCGTGCCCGCGCTGGACGTGCTGTTGCCGGTGGGCATCTCGTTCTATACCTTTCAGACGCTAAGCTACAGCATTGATGTCTACAACGGGAAGATGAAGCCCGAAGCGCACTTGGGTCGCTTTGCGCTTTACGTAGCGTTCTGGCCGCAGCTTGTAGCGGGGCCGATCGAGCGATCGAGCCACCTGCTGCCCCAGTTTCGCCAGCACTTTAGCTTTGACTACGCACGCGTGCGGGCGGGGTTGATTCGCATGGCGTGGGGATTTTTCAAAAAGGTGGCAATTGCGGATCGGCTGGCCGCCTACGTGGATGCCGTGTATAGCACGCCGGGCGAATTTTCGGGCGCGGGCGTCCTGCTGGCGACCTACTTCTTCGCCTTTCAAATCTATTGTGATTTTTCTGGCTATTCGGATATTGCCATTGGCGCGGCGCGCGTCATGGGCTTTGATTTGATGGAGAATTTTCGACGGCCCTACGGCGCGCGCTCCATTGCTGAATTCTGGCGGCGCTGGCATATTTCGCTTTCCACATGGTTCCGCGATTACGTCTATATCCCGCTCGGCGGCAATCGCGTGGTGCGCTGGCGCTGGTACTATAACTTAATGATCACGTTTGTCGTCAGCGGCCTCTGGCACGGCGCGGCGTGGACATTTGCCATTTGGGGCGCGCTACACGGCAGCCTCTTGATTTTGGGACTCGCTACGTCCGTCTGGCGGCAGCGCCCCGCCGACGCCGATGTGCGACGCAGCGGCGTGCCGGGCTGGCTACAAATTCTGGCGACTTTTCACCTCGTCGTGCTGGGCTGGATTTTCTTTCGTGCCGAAAGCGTGGGCGATGCCTTCCACTTTATCGGCGAGATCGCACGCCTCCCGTGGACGCTGGATTGGGCGACGGGCGGGGTGATCGACCTGCCGCTGCCGCGCGGGCCGCTTGATCTTGTCGTCAGCGTGGCGCTGATTGCGCTGCTGCTGGTGGTGGAATATTGGGTGCGCGACGGCGTGATCGAGGGCAAGCTGGCGGCCCAGCCAACGCTTGTGCGCTGGGTAAGCTACGTCGCGCTGCTGTTGGGGCTGCTCTGGTTTGCTGTGCCCACCAATCAGCAGTTTATCTACTTCCAATTCTAGCCCATGAATCGTTTCGCCGCGCTGCTCCTAGTCAAAATCACGCTGCTGCTGCTGCTCATCATTGGCCTCAACGCCGCGATCACGGCGACGCTGCCGCTGACGTGGGGCGAGCCGATTATTCATGCCAAGTACAAAGCGTATCAGGCGCAGGCGGAGGAGATCAACACCCTGTTGATTGGCACGAGCCGCACCTACCGCCACCTTGATCCAACGCTGCTGGACGCGCTCGTGGGCGAGCCCTTCAACATCCGTGCCTTCAATCTAGGTGCACCCGCCTACTACTATCCAAAGAGCGATCGGCTCTACCGCGCCATCCTGGCCGACAAGCCGCCCGCACTCGACTACGCCCTTTTTGAGTTTGGCCGAATCGACGTGCCGCGACCGCGCAATTTACACACCAAGGGGCACATCTACTGGTACGATTTCAGCGAGACCCTCTTCCTGCTGCGTCACACCTGGTCGCTGGAGCTTCCCCTGCGCCGCAAGCTGACGTTTTCGCAGCGTCACGTGGTGAGCTGGCTGGAAAAGGAGGCTAATTTGGGGCTGGGCGTTGCGCTGCTCGATTACGCGCTAAACGGGGTAACCGGCGAACCGCGCTGGCTGGGCTCGCGCGGCGACGGCTTCTACCCCCTGGATGATGCCCTGGCCGATGGCGCACTAGACGTGCGTGCCCGACGCGACGAGTACCTGGCCACACCCAGCGAAGCCGACGAGCGGCGCGTTGAAAGCCAAGCCGCCTACGAAGCGGGGCTCGCCAGCGACGCGTATAGCGTCGCGCTGCTGGAACGCTACCTGGCGCTAATCGAGCTTTCCGAGCGTAAAGGTGTATACCTTGTCTTTTACCTGCCGCCGCGCTTGGGATCGGACTACCGCGAACTCGTACCCGTCTTCGAGCAGCTGCCGCCCGCCCACCGCTTTGATCTCGCGCCGCCGAGCGAGCATCCCCTCTACTATGCCCAAGCCTACACCTTTGATGTCGGCCACCTCAACAAGGAGGGAGCGCGGCTGTTCACGCAAGATGTCGCCGCCGAATGGGCTCGACGTCTGGCTACGACAAAAGAGCGTGCGGGATATTGAGATTTCGACCGATAAATAGAGTAGAGACGTTTAATCTAGCAGTACAAATTCTACATGGCAACCATCATTCATAGCACGGCGGAAGTTTCGCCGGCGGCCATTCTCGGCGAAAACGTAAAAATTTGGCATCAGGCCCAGGTGCGCGAGCGCGCTCGGCTGGGCGACAACTGCATCGTCGGCAAGGGCGCCTATGTTGATATGGGCGTGGTCCTTGGCGACAACTGCAAGCTCCAAAATGGCGTCTTTCTATTCCACGGCGTTTCGGTGGAGGACGGCGTCTTCTTTGGTCCCGGCGCGATTTTGACCAACGATCGCGTGCCCCGCGCCATCACCCCCGACGGCAAGCTAAAAACGGATGACGACTGGGACGAGGGCAAAATCTTCGTGCGTCGCGGCGCGTCCATCGGCGCGCGTGCCGTAATTTTGCCGGGTGTGGAGATTGGGCAGTTCGCGCTTATCGGCGCGGGCAGCGTGGTGACGCGCAACGTACCGGCCCACGGGCTGGTTTACGGTAACCCGGCGCGGTTGCGGGGATATGTTTGCGCGTGTGGGCAGCGCCTGGTTCAGCAGGATGACGCCCGGCATGGCAATGCCCAGCAGGGTGACGCCCAGCACGGTAACACATGGTGCTGCGAGCGCTGTGGTCGCGAATTTGACCTGCCAGCTCGAAGTATTAGCGAGTAGCTTTTGCCCATACGAATAAAATTTAGCGCAGCGCGCGGAGAGCATGGAGCACAAAGAAGTCTCCATGCATACTCCGCGCACTTCGTGTTGAAATTCAGAACGCCCAAGAACAGCGTGATTCGAAAATAAATGGCACAAAACCGTTAGGAGACGTTAGCATGAATAAAATTTCTGTATCCAAGCCACTAATTGGCGAGGAAGAGAAGGCCGAAGTAATGGCCGTGCTCGAATCGGGCTACATCGTACAGGGGCCGCGCGTGGCAGCGCTGGAAGAGGCGTTTACCCAGGTGTGTGACGTGCGCCACGCCGTGGCCTGTTCCAACGGAACCACGGCGCTGCACCTGGCGCTGCTTGCCCATGACATCGGCCCCGGCGACGAGGTAATCACCACGCCCTTTACCTTTATTGCCACGGCCAACAGCATCCTGATGGCGGGCGCAACACCCGTATTGGTGGACGTGTGCGCGGACACCTTCAACCTCGATCCCGAAGCCGTTGCCCGCGCGGTAACGCCGCGCACAAAGGCTATCATGCCCGTACACCTCTACGGTCAAATGTGTGAGATGGACGCTTTGCAGGCTATTGCCGATGCACACAACTTGGTCATCATTGAAGACGCGGCCCAGGCGGTGGGAGCCTCCGACCACGGGCGCAAGGCGGGTAGCCTGGGAACGGGCGCGTTTAGTCTCTACGCCACCAAAAATATCATGTCTGCCGAGGGCGGCATGGTAACGACGAACAGTGATGACGTGGCCGAACGGCTGCGTCTGCTGCGCAATCACGGCCAGAGCTCGCGTTACCACTACGAAATGCTCGGCTACAACTACCGTTTGAGCGATTTGCACGCGGCTGTTGGTCTGTGCCAAATTCAGCGGCTGCCCGAGTTCACCCGGCGACGACAGGCCAACGCGGCCTTCTTGACCCAGCACATCGAATCGGTGCAGACGCCCAGCGTGCGCGACGATTGCGAACACGTTTGGCATCAGTACACCGTGCGCATCAACGGCGGTCGCAGCCGCGATGAGGCCGTGCGCCAGCTTGATGAAGCAGGTGTGGGCACGGGCGTCTTCTACCCCATCCCCGCCCACCAGCACGACTACATGCGCAACATTGTGGGTGACCTGCGGCTGCCTGTGGCCGAGATGCTCTCGCGCGAGGTCTTCTCGCTGCCGGTGCATCCCCAGCTTACACAGGACGAACTAAACGTGATTGTGGACGAAGTCAACAAATTGTAGCGGAACCGCAGCGCTTACCCCCAAAGAGCACGCGGTATCCTTTTGGTATATGATCTTTTTGACAAGAGGAGAAACAAAAACTTTATGAGTAAAATTTCTGTGGGCGTCGTCGGCGCCGGGCGCATGGGACAGCGGCACTGCCGCGTCTACTCGTCGCTGCGCCACGTAAATTTTGTGGGCGTTTGTGACTTAAACGCCGAGGCGGGCCAGCGCGTGGCTGCCACCTACGAAGCGAACTACTTTGCCGATTTTGACGAACTGCTGGCGCAGGTCGACGCCGTAAATATCGCCACGACTACGCCAGCGCACTTTCCGCTGGCCAAGCGCGCCATCGAGCGCGGCGTGCACGTGCTGGTGGAAAAGCCGATTGCGGAGACGATTGAGCAGGGTCAAGCGCTGGTAGCGCTGGCCGCGCAGCACGACATCGTGCTACAGGTCGGCCACATCGAACGCTTTAACCCAACGGTTTTGGAGTTACGCAAGCTGCTCGCCAACAAGCACATCATCTCCATCAACATGCAACGCTTGAGTTCGTTCGACGCCAGCAATACCGATGTCGACGTGATTTACGATTTGATGATCCACGATTTGGATTTGATGGCGAGCCTGCTTGGCCACGACTTTGAGACCACACAGGCGTGGGGCCGCTCGCTCTCGACGAACACGGTGGATCACGCCGTGGCCGTCTTCTCGTATCGGAACGGGCCCATTGCCACGCTCTGCGCTTCGCGCATCACGGAGCAAAAGGTGCGCGCCATTGAGGTAATTGCGGACGGCGCGTATATCGAAGCCGATCTGCTGGGCAAGCGTCTAGTTGTACACCAGCACACCTTCCCGCGCTACGTCGATAGCGGCGACGTAAACGCCTATCGACAGGAGAGCCTAATCGAGCGCATCCACGTGCCGATGAACGAGCCGCTGGCGCTGGAGTTGGGCCACTTTATCAGCTGTGTGAGCGAGGGCCGCAGCAGCGATGTGCCCGGCGAAGATGGCGTGCGCGCCATTGAGCTGGCCAATCTGCTTCACATGCAGCTTGCACCACCCCAGACCGCGGTGAACGGTTATTTAAACGCCGTTGCGGCTCAAGCTGTTTGAAGGGCGAAAACAGGCCACCAACGTGATTCTTTAACCAGCTCTTAGATTAGAGAGATAAAAAGAATAACTCCGACATTTGAGTATACTTCGCTCAAATGTCGGAGTTATTCTTTTTGGGGAACTTGGCGCGTCCAAAGCCAATCTCAAACAGCAGATGTCCCGTCCCCGAGAAACTCTAGGTCGGCATGACCGCTCAGTTTGCAAACGACGGCTTGCGGCTTTCCTTCTTGCTCAGGCTGCGCCGCCACGAGATGATGCGCTTGCGCACGGGCGGCACGCGGATCAGCAGCAGCACGCTGAGAATTGTCGCGTAAATCAGCGGCTCGGTGCGATCAATTTTGACGAGCCACAAAAAGTGCAGCACGGCCAGCCCCGCCGCCACGTAGACCAAGCGATGCAGCCGCTTCCAATTTTTGCCCAATCGCTTCATCGCCGCCTTGGTCGAAGTCAACGCCAGCGGGGCGAGTAGCAGCAGCGCCGTAAAGCCAACGAAGACGTAGCGCTTCTTCAGCAGCGAGTCCTGAACAATCGACTGCCAATTCAGCCCGTAATCCAGCCCAATGTAGGTGGAAAAGTGTAGCGCGGCGTAGCCAAAGGCCCAGAGCCCCAGCGACTTGCGCAGCTTAAGCACCGGTCGCCAGCCCGTGACGATATTGGTGGGCGTCACTGCCAACGAGAGGACCAGGATAATCAGCGCGGAACTACCCGTGAGGTCGGTCACGGTGTCAATGGGGTTAAAGCCCAAATCACCCGCAGCGGCTTTGAAGGCCAGCAGCAGCAGCGGAATCGCTGCGCCGAGATTACCGAGCACGAAGACCCAGTTTTTACGTAAGTAAGCCATAAGGAGTTCCTGTTGTGTACTGCTTACTGCTTGCTGCTCATTGACCTCGAATCTAAAGTGCGTGCAAAATGAAAACAGGAGTTCGCGGTCTAAGTGACTGTCACTGTCCATAGCCGGACAGCTTGCCCCATTTTGTCTGGACAGTGGCTGTCACTGGCTCCTCAAACTCCTGTTCTCGACGCAACTTTACTTTAGGTAGTGCAATCGCTCGCACTACCCGCCCTTCAGCAGTAACAATAAGAAGTGATCGGTCCTAAAAATTCGCCCGCAAATCCATCCCGTCGTAGAGGCTCGCCACTTCTTCGGCGTAGCCGTTAAAGGGCAGCGTCTCAATACGTTCGCGCCCGCCGCCTATTACGCGCTCCGTCCCCTGCGACCAGCGCGGGTGATCCACTTCGGGGTTGACGTTGGCGTAGAAACCGTACTCGCGCGAGTTTGCCGCCTGCCACGTGTTGAGCGGCTGCTCCGCCACGAGATCAATTTTGACAATGGACTTGATGCTTTTAAAGCCGTACTTCCAGGGCACGACGAGGCGGATGGGCGCGCCGTTGGCCGGGACAAGCGGCTTACCGTAGACGCCCGTGGCCAAAATGGCTAGCGGGTGCATGGCCTCGTCCAAGCGCAGCCCTTCGACGTAGGGCCAGTCGAGCGTGTTGCGCTTTTGGCCTTCCATCTGCTCGGGGCGCACCACCGTTTCAAAGCGCACAAACTGCGCCTCGGCTGTGGGCTCAACCTGCGCCAGCAGCGCCGAGATGGGGAAACCCACCCACGGAATCACCATCGACCACGCCTCGACGCAGCGCAGGCGGTAAATGCGTTCTTCCTGCTCAAAGCCGTACAGGTCGTCCAAATCGAAGACGCCGGGATTGTTGACCAGACCACCCACTTCGATCTCCCAAGGAGCCGTCACAAAGTCCTCCGCCAGCCGCGCGACCGACTCCTTATCCGTGGAAAATTCGTAGAAGTTGTTGTAGTTGGTAATGGCCTCAAACGAGTTGAGCTCGCGGCCCAGCGTGTCGGTGGCGGCGCTGGCAAAGGGCTCTTCGTGGGCCAGCGGGGCCGGCAGCTCGCCGACGACCTCCTCCACGGCGACTGCTGCGTCCTGTGCCTGCTGAAGTGCATCCTCCGGCATCGAGCAGGCAGCCAAGGCTGCACCAGCGGCCAACGTGCCCGCCGCGGCCATAAATTTGCGGCGATTGAGAAAAACGTGCTCCGGCGTGATTTCTGATGATTGTATCGGTTGCATAAAAATCTCCCTTAATTGTTGCGCTATAAATTTTATAGTTTGAGTATGATGTCAGCAGATAAATTTGTAATGAGCGCTGGCTGACAGCCAGATTACAAGTTTTGTGGCGCGGCTGCTATTATGCGGCTGGTGATATTCGTCCCAATTCACTATCTTTATTTTAGCGTTAGCAACGAGCAAGCTTCTGTGATCGCTGGTACGCAAACCATGCGACTATGTTCATCCCTATGTCTATTTCCACGTTTCATGCCGCCAGCGTTCACTTCCCCATCGCCTTCCTGCTGACCAGCAGCACCGTGGGCCTGCTCTACCTCGCGCGCCCCAACGCCCAGCACCGCGCCACACTGCATCGACTCACCTGGTGGAGCATGGCGGCGGGCTGGGTAGCCACGGGTGTGGCCGTGCTCAGCGGGCTGCTTTCGCAAGCGGGCCTGCCGCCGCAGGCTGCGTATCGGAATGTGCTCAACTGGCACACTGGCACGGGGCTGGCGCTGCTTGTCGTCTACGGCGCGCTGCTCTACGCCCGCTGGCTGCGGCGACCGGGCCGCGCCGCCACGCGCTCGCGCCGTCACCCTTCCGACGCGCACGCCAACGCCCCAGATCACGTTGACCTATTGGACGCAGGGGACGCGCGCTGGTGGGTGATGACGCTGTTGGTAGTGGGCGCGCTGCTGGTAGTCGCCAGCGGCTGGAACGGGGGGCGGTTGGTGTACGAGTGGGGCGTGAACGTGGCGAAATGAAGGGCAAAGGGAACGAGCAGACGGAACGGGCAGTGCTGTTCGTCAGGTCATTTCAGTAAAATATGACATCGGTTCGGATGGCTCACACCGGCGACGAATGAATTCGCCTTCTACCATGCAAAACGCGCTTTTAGCGCGTTACACAGGCGACCCATCAACGCGCTTGAGCGCATTTTGCCAGTTAGATGCGGAATTCATTCCGCGCTGGCCATAACCTGCTACAACGCGCCCGTTGCCCTATCTATTTATTTAGTTGGACTGTCCTCTACACGTTTCCTCTACACGTTTCCTCTACACGTTTCCTCTACACGTTAAAGCGGAAGTGCATCACGTCCCCATCCTGCACCACGTACTCCTTGCCTTCGGTGCGCATGACGCCCGCGCTCTTGGCGGCACTTTCGGAGCCGTGCTTGACCAGCTCCTCAAATGGAATCACCTCGGCGCGGATAAAGCCGCGCTCGAAATCGGTGTGGATAACGCCAGCCGCCCGCGGTGCTTTTGCGCCCTGGGGCGTTGTCCACGCGCGGACTTCTTTGGGGCCTGCCGTGAAAAAGTTGATGAGCCCCAGCGCGCGAAAGCCCTTGCGGATCACCTGGTCGAGCCCGCTCTCCTGTGCGCCCGCATCGCGTAGAAATTCAGCGCGCTCTTCGTCCGTCAGCCCCGCCATGTCCTCCTCCAGCTTGGCGCTCAGCTTCACAACCTCTGCCCCCGTCTCTGCCGCGTATTTGCGCACGGCCTGCACGTAGCGATTCTCCTCCACCAGATCGTCCTCGCCAACGTTGGCTGCAAAGATGACGGGCTTGCTCGTGATAAAGCGCATTTCGTCGTTGAGGGCCCGGAAGGAGTCGCTGTCGCGTTCGAGGAAGGTGGAGGCCGGTTCGCCCGCGCCCAGGTGATCGCGCAGCTTTACGGCTGCGTCCATCATGGGTTGCAGCGACTTGTCCCCCTTGACCTGGCGCGTGAGCCGCTCAATTTTGCGCTCAAGCTGTTCGAGATCAGCCAGCCCCAGTTCGGTGTTGATGACTTCGATGTCGTCGCGCGGATCGGGCGTGGTGGAGACGTGGATGACGTTTTCATCCTCGAAGCAGCGGACGACGTGGACGATGGCGGACGTTTCGCGAATATTGCCCAGAAACTGGTTGCCCAGCCCCTCGCCCTGGCTCGCCCCCTTGACGAGCCCGGCGATATCCACAAATTCGACGGTGGCGTAGATGGTGCGTGCGGGCTTCACCAGTTTATCAAGCTGGTCCACGCGCTCGTCCGGCACGGCAACGATGGCCTTATTGGGCTCGATGGTGCAGAAGGGGTAGTTGGCCGCTTCGGCGTTTTGTTCTTTGGTCAGCGCGTTAAAGGTGGTGCTTTTGCCCACGTTTGGCAGGCCGACGATTCCAATGCTAAGAGACATGTGATTTTAAATGTTGAATTGGCAGTGTTGAATTGGTTGCGTAAAAAGTCCGGCTTCTGCGAGAAGCCGGACTTTCGTTTTCTCTATGGTAAAGGGGGATGGGGAAATCGTCTAATTTTTCTTGGCCTTTGCGGCATCGGCTGCTTGTTCAGACGGTTCTTCTGGCAGAAAGCCCGCCGACGAACGCGGCCAGCCCGACCAGCGGCAGCGCGGACGCACCCTCAATTAGCGCGTTAAAAGCCGCTCAATCCCGTGGAGCTGCGGGATATTTTCGCTCTGTGCGCTGTCTGCCCCTACACTTTTTGCCGCAGGGCGCGCCGAATCGATTCGGCCAGTTGGCGAACCGAGTCATCGCCCGCCGTGCGCCGCTCGCTCATAACGGAACCGGTGACCGAGGAGACCAACGCCTTCGCTGGAGCAGGCGCGTATGGCGTCAACGCAATTGTGTGGTCGTATTCCACCAGATGAACCCCGGACGGCAGCAGCGAACGATTGGCTTTGGTGGTTAACCAATCGTTGGAATCAGCGGCGACGATAAGCAAAGTGGGCGTGTGCGCTGCCGCTCGCTGAAGATGCTCTTGCAGGATAAACAGCCGCTCGGGTGCTTGCAACATGTCCGCGCGCACCACTACAAAATCTAGGTAAGCACGGTGCAAATCTACAATAACTAGCCCCTCGTCCAGCGTGGAGGTCCACGTCATTTGGGTGTTGAGCAGCTGCAGCGCATCCAGCAGCCGATCGGTCCACTGCGGTTCCGTCTCGATTAGCAAGCCCGTCTCCCGTACAACAGATATCTGCTGCTTATCGTGGATCGCCAGCACCGTTGGGTTTCTTGCGGAAAACTCCGTCCCCCGCTGTTCACTGGGGGCTCCGCCCGATGTAGCGGGTGGTTCTAATGCCGCGGCGGGCAGCAGCACGAAGAAGCGGCTGCCCTCGCCCAGCTGGCTCTGCACCTGCAGCGCGCCACCGTGGGCGCGCAAGACCCCCAGCACCGCCGAAAGCCCCAGCCCGCGACCACCGTTGCGCGTGGAGTAGAAGGGCTCGAAGATACGCTCTTGCAGCACATCGGACATGCCGATACCGTTGTCACTCACCTCGATCAGCGTATAGAGGCCAGGCTCCGGAACCTGGTAAGCGGGGAACCATCGCTCCACGTCAAACACAATTTCTGTTGTGCGCCCTCCATCGATGCTGTTCTGTTCGGCCCCCTTGTCGCTGAAGTGGCCGCGGCTCTTTTGATCAAGCCTCTTGCTATAGCCGCCTTGTCCTTGCTCTTCCGTGTGGCCCCCGCTCGGATCACCGCCGTTTTGATGGGTCTCTTCCACCCGGTGCCCGTTGGGGAAGTAGCCGTGCGTTCCGTTTTGACTGCTAGCGGGCTTGCTCAAAGCTGTTTCGTTGGCGCTGGGTTTGGCTAAGCTTTCTGAATGCGTGGCGCCTTTCCCCATCGGCGTTTTAGAGGGTGTAATGTGGTGGGGGTACACGCGAATTTCAATGTGGCTTTCGGCCTGTCGTGTAGAACCGGTCGTTTCAATCGTGCTCAATTCACGGTCGAGCTGCACGGCATCCGAGGCATTCATCAGCAGGTTGAGCAAAATTTGCTGAACTTGTATGGAATTCCCCAGCACGAGCGGTGTATGGGCGTTGAGCTCAATATCCAGCTTGCTACCTGCTGGTACAATCGATTCAAATAGCTCGCGGCTTTCCATCACCACTTTATTGACATCAACGTACTCTACGCTGGCGTGGCCGCTGCCCGCATAGGCCAGCAGTTGATTGACTAGCTCCATGGCACGGTGGGTATCGTGTAGCGAAGTGCGGAGATGGCGCGCCGCGGGATGCTTATAGGAAAGGCTTTGGAGCGCGCTGGTCAACTGGCCGTTGACGCTGTCGAGCAGGCTGCCAAAATCGCGTGCAACTTCGCCCGCCAAATAGCCCACGCTTTCCACGCGCTGCACGGCGCGCAGGCTGGCTTCACTTTCCCACAGCTCACGCTCGGTCCGCCGCTGCGGCGTCTGATCGCGCAGCACCATCAAGCGCCCCTGCATACCTTGACCACGAGCGTGGAGCGGCGAGACGCGCACCTCCAAATCGAGCGTCTCCTCCTCTTCTCCCCACGGGGTAATACGCGTCCATTGCAGCTCCACGAGCTGCGCTTGTCTCGGGTCCTCCTCCAGCTCGAAGGTGGACCAGCCAACGAGTTCTTGGGGGTGTAACCCATGGATTTCTTCCTCCTCGCGGCCCATCAGATGGCAGGCTGCCCGGTTGCAGCTTATAATTTGGTTCCGGTTATTCAGTAAGAGAATGCCGTCGTGCATGTTGTGCAAGATTTCTCGCCTCGAAAATGGCATCATGTCCCACACGTCGCGGCGAATGGCCGTAATG
Organism: Caldilineaceae bacterium; assembly: GCA_965213535.1. GTDB lineage: Bacteria > Chloroflexota > Anaerolineae > Caldilineales > Caldilineaceae > JBCCFC01. The sequence continues at coordinate 5,905,271 of OZ243888.1, read as the reverse complement.
ACGAGAAATGCGCCGATAGTGATGAGCACCAGCGACGAAGCATCAAAGTTGGGGGCAAGGCGCGGGCTCACCATCGTCAGCGCATCAAACGCCAGCGCGACAATGCAGCTGATGATAAAATAGCGCGAAACGCGGCGATGCATGTAGAGCGAGCGCGAAAATTTCTGTACAAAGAGAAGAATACCGGTCAGAATCACGCCGTAGCTATAAAGCAGGATCGACAGGCGCCCCACGCCCCACTCGTAATTTAAATAGGGCAGCCCGCGCAGCATCTCCATGCGTGGGTTCTGCAACACCCAGCCGTGCCAAGGGTTCGTCCACACCAGCAAAGCAAGAAAAAGGGCAGGCAGGTAAACCACGATCGCTACTCGGCGCGACATCCACCCGTTGCGCGGAGGGTACTTGGCGGCAAAGAGAAACCAAGTTGGCCCCATTAAACTCATCGCAATCAACTGCACGTTGAGCCAAAGTAATTTGGTCTCGAACGCGTTGCTCACCAGCATGATGGCGTTGCTGCTCGTCCACAGCGCACCTAACAGCAGCAGCACCATCAGCGCCTGTGCGCCAATTGCCGGTCGTCGTCGCCATGCAATGGCGGCAAAGGCCAGCGCAACGGCCGTGCCCACCAGCAGGACGAAGCTCGCGAATTCATTACTCAACTGAGGCCTCCTTTTACGGCAAGCACCCGTTCGCTCGCCCTTAACAAATTCTACAGCCAATTGTAATCCATGATCCGGAAAACAACAGGTTCAACCACGCCATTACCTGTCCAGATAATCTGGCTAGATTGTCTAACTAAAGTAAAGTTGCGTCGCGAACAGAAGTTTGAGGAGCCAGTGACAGTCACTGTCCAGACAAAATGGGGTAAGCTGTCCGGCTATGGACGGTGACAGTCACTTAGACCGCGAACTCTTGTTTTCATTTTGCACGCACTTTAGGAATTTCAAATTTAGCAGTTCAATCAGAGCTTGAGCCGCGAATGACGCGAAGGGCGGCTGAATTTCTTCTGCGTCTTGCAAAGGTGCTCGTCAAATTTGGAACCGCAAATTTGAAACCGCAAATTTGAAACCGCTGTTGTCTACCTGAACCCAGTGTCTAACTAAATTGCTCCGCCCGTGGTATACTGCGGCTCACGTCCAACGGTGCTAAACGGCGCTTCCAGCGCTCGCGCTTCTCCCACTGCTGACCTATGAAACTCGTTGCCGATCTCCACATTCACTCGCACTACTCGCGCGCCACCAGCAAAACGCTGGATTTCGAACACCTCGCCCGATGGGCACAGCTCAAGGGCGTCAACCTTGTCGGCACGGGCGATATCGTCCATCCCGGCTGGCTCCAAGAGATGCGCGACAAGCTGGAACCCGTCGAGGGCAGTCTCTTTCGCCTCAAGCCAGACATCGCGAAAGCTGTGGCCGAAACGCTGGACGATGGCGTGCCGTCCAGCTGTCGACGTGAGGTGCGCTTTCTGCTGGCTGGCGAAATCAGCAACATCTATAAAAAGATCGATGCGGCGGGCGAGAATCGGACGCGCAAAGTTCACAACGTTATTTTTGCGCCGGGGCTGGATGTCGTGCAGCAAATCCAGATCGAGCTGGAGAAAATCGGCAATATCCGCTCGGATGGTCGGCCCATCCTTGGACTGGATTCGCGCGATCTCTTTCAAATCATCCTCGATGTCGATCCGCGCTGCCAGCTGATCCCCGCCCATATCTGGACGCCCTGGTTCTCGCTGCTCGGCTCCAAATCCGGCTTCGAGCAGGTGCGGGATTGCTTCGACGATCTCACGCCCCAGCTCGCCGCCATGGAGACCGGCCTCTCATCCGACCCGCCGATGAACTGGCGCGTTTCCCAGCTCGATCCGTGGACGCTCGTCTCCAGCTCGGACGCCCACTCGCCCCAGAAGCTCGCCCGCGAAGCCACGACGTTTGACATCGAACCGAGTTACGAAGCGATGTTCCACGCCCTGCGCCACGCGCCGGAGCAGGTGCTCAATACCCTCGAATTTTTCCCTGAAGAGGGTAAATATCACTACGACGGCCACCGCAAGTGCAGCATCTGCTGGCATCCTCAAACCACAATTGAACACGGCGGCCTTTGCGCGCAGTGCGGCAAGCCCGTTACCATCGGCGTCATGCACCGCGTCGAGGTGCTGGCGGACGAGTTGGAAGGGCGACGGTCGCCGCGGGCGCGCCCCTTTCGCGGGCTAATTCCTCTGCCCGAAATTCTGAGCGAGGTGCTGAGTGTTGGCGCCGGCTCCAAACGCGTGCAGCGGGCCTACATGGCGCTGCTGGGCCAGCTGGGCAACGAGCTGCACATTTTGCTCGACGCGCCGCTGGAAGATGTGGCGCAAGCGGGCGGCACGCAATTGGCCGAAGGCATTGCACAGATGCGGCGGGGCCATGTCGACGCGCAGCCGGGTTACGACGGTGAATTTGGCGTGATCAAGGTGCTCTCGGAGAACGCCGCGCCGCAAATGGTCATGTTTGAGCCGAATCCGCCGAGCGAGCTGTCAACGGATTCGGGAGCGGATTCAACGGATTTCCCTAGTGCATCCACCGTGCGCAAAAAATCCGTTCCTGGCCAGATGCACTCGGCAACAAACGGCACGGCCTCGGTTGCTGACAACAGAGAATCCGCTCAATCTGTTCTCTCAAAGTCCGTTGACGGCTCGCTCAATCCCCAGCAGCAAATCGCCGTCCACACCCTCGACCGCCCGCTGATCATCACCGCTGGGCCGGGCACGGGCAAAACGCGCACGCTTACCCATCGCATTGCCCGCCTCGTGAATTCTGCTGCAAATAGCGAGACAAACGCTTATCCAATAAACGTCGCACCCGAAGAAATTCTGGCAATTACCTTTACCAACAAAGCAGCCGAGGAAATGCGCGAGCGACTCGCCGCCCTCGTCGGCGACGCAATCGTCGCGCGCATGACCATCGCCACCTTTCACGCCTTTGGGGCCAAGCTGCTGCGCGACTTTGCAGAGCAGGTGGGTCTCGACAAAAATTTCACCGTTCTCGACGACGACGACCGCCTTGCCCTGCTGAAGTCAATTTTTCCCAACACCAAAAAGGGCGAGGCGACGGATGCCCAACTGAGCACGCATCTCGACGCCATCAGCGCCGCCAAAAACACCCTGCGCCCACCGAGCGCGCCGGAGCACGACGCGGAATTTGCCAACATCTTTGCCCAATACGAAGCCGCGCTGCACGAAAATCACGCCCTCGATTTCGACGATCTCATCGTTCGTCCGGTCGCCCTGCTTGAAACCGACGAAGCGCTGTGCAAGGCCGTCCACGCTCGCTACCGCTGGATTTCAGTCGACGAATACCAGGATGTCAACGCCGCACAATATCAACTGCTGCGTCTGCTCACCGCAAGCAACAACCGGGGCGTCGCCAACCTCTGCGTCATCGGCGATCCCGATCAGGCTATCTACGGCTTTCGCGGCGCAGACCGCAACTACTTCCTGCGCTTCACCGAGGATTACCCCGACGCCGTCGCGCTCAACCTCACCCAAAACTACCGCTCGACGCAGAACATTCTGAACGCCGCCCAGCAGGTCATCGCCCAAGAACCCGATCGCGACGCCGTGGAACTCTGGACAAATTTTGTACAGCAGACGAAACTCGATATTCACGATGCACCGACGGACAAGGCCGAAGCCGAGCACGTCGTCCACCAAATCGAGCAGCTCGTCGGCGGCACCAGCTATTTTTCCATCGACAGCGGCCGCGTCGATGATGACGGCCTGCCCGCCGATTATACCTTTGGCGATTTCGCCGTGCTCTACCGCCTCAACGCCCAGAGCCGCGCGCTGGTCGAGGCCTTTGCCCGCTCCGGCATTCCGTATCAAGTTGTCGGCGAGCGTTCGCTCTTTGCCTACAAGGACGTGCGCGTCGTGCTGGCGCTGCTGGGGCTGCTTCAAAATCCCGCGAGCCGACCGTGCTGGTCGCGCCTGCTCAGCGCTGGCGTTCCGTTTGCGCCGCAGGAAGTCGCCCGGCTGCACGGCGCTTTGGTTGACGCCGATGCTTCGCTGATCAACCTGCTGGCCAATGGGAACCTTGTGCGGTTGACCAAAGCGCAGCGGCAGTGGCTCGTCGAAATTGCCATGTTTCTGCAAAATCACGATGCGGATACGCCCGTTTCCGCGCTGGTCGCCGACGCCATCAATTTTGTCACCCAACATGCCAGCCTCGACGCTGAACGTGCCACCCAGTTCACGCACCACGCATCACGCATCACGCGCTCTACCACGCTCACCAGCTTCCTCGACGGCGTCGCCCTCCGTGCCTCCTCCCACAATCCCGGTGACTACGAAGCCCGCGCCGACCGCGTCGCGCTGCTGTCGCTGCACGCGGCCAAGGGACTGGAGTTTCCGGTCGTCTTTCTCACCGGCTGCGAGGAAGGGATGCTCCCCTACGTCCGGCCAGGCGAAACGCCAGATATCGACGAAGAGCGCCGGCTTTTTTACGTCGGCATGACGCGCGCCCAGCACAAGCTTGGGCTGAGCCATGCACGCCGCCGCTTCTTGTTTGGCCAGCCGATGGAGAACGCACCGTCGCGCTTTGTCGACGATATTGAGCGGGCGCTGCTCCAGGCGCGTCGCATGGCCCCGCGCAAGGCAAAAAAAGAGCAGGCGGAAGACCATCAACTGAGTTTGTTTACGTAACGCGAAGCGCTGCTTCGCTTTTCCGGACGCGAAGCAGCGCTTCGCGATACAATATGCACGGAACCCACAACGCCCTCCCCGACGCACGCAACGAAAGCGTCCTCATCTACATCAACGGTGATCTCGTGCCGCGCACCGAGGCCAAAATTTCCGTCTTCGACAGCGGCTACCTCGTTGGCGATGGCGTCTGGGAGGGCATTCGCCTGCACCACGGCGTCTTTGTCTTCTTGGACAACCATCTGGATCGGCTTTACCAGGGCGCGAAAGCCATCCACATGGACATTGGCAAAACGCGCGCCGAGCTAACCGCCGCGCTGCGCCAAACCGTAGCGGCCAACGAGATGCACGACGGCGTCCACGTGCGGCTGATGATCACGCGCGGCATCAAAAAGACGCCCTCACAGGACCCGCGCCTCACCATCGGCCCGCCGACCATTGTGATCACCGCCGAGCACAAAGTCGCCGATCCGGGCACAACGCGCCAGGGCGTGCGGCTCTTTACGAGCACCGTGCGCCGCGGCTCGCCCGATTATCTCGACCCGCGATTGAACTGCCACAGCAAGCTCCACGAAGTCGTCGCGCTGGTGCAGGCCATCGAGGCAGGCGCGGACGAAGCGCTGATGCTGGACATTCACGGCTTTGTCAGCACCTGCAACGCCACCAACTTTTTTGTCGTGCGCGGTGAGGAAGTATGGACGTCGACGGGGCAATACTGCATGAACGGCATCACCCGCGGCAAGGTAATCGAGGCCTGTGCGCGCCACGGCATCCCCTGTCGCCAGAAGAACTTCTCGCTCTACGACGTCTACGACGCCGACGAGTCCTTTGTCACCGGCACATTCGGTGGCTTGACGCCCGTGATCGACGTCGATGGGCGTACGATTGGCGATGGCGCGGAGGGGGAAATGACTCAGCGGCTGCGGGGGCTGTACGAGGGATTGATTGAAGAGGCGGTAGCAGCGGAATAGGATTAGCCACAAATTGCACGAATTGCACGAATTGATTCGGGTTGATATTGTGATTGGATGGGGTATTTATTTTCTTGGAAGAGCCCGAGACAAAAATTCGTGTCATTCGTGCAATTCGTGGCCCAAAAAATCTTACGGAGAAGCCCATGACCACCCCCCGCTGCGCCTGGGTTAGCGACGACCCGCTTTACATTAGCTACCACGATCACGAGTGGGGCATCCCCGTCCACGACGATCGACGGCTCTTCGAGATGCTCAACCTGGAGGGCGCACAGGCCGGGCTGAGCTGGATCACGATTCTGCGCAAGCGCGACAACTACCGCCGCGCCTTCGATAACTTCGACGCCGAAAAAATCGTGCGCTACGACGACGCCAAAATTGCCGCGCTGCTGCGGGACGAGGGCATCGTGCGCAACAAGCTCAAGGTCAATGGCGTGGTCAAGAACGCGCGCGCGTTTTTGGCCGTGCAGGAGGAAGCTGGCAGCTTTGATAAATATATTTGGTCGCTTGCCGATGATGCGCCCGGTGGCGCACCGGTCATCAACCACTTTGCCACGCTAAACGATGTTCCCGCGCAGACGTCGAGATCGCGGGCCATGAGCAAAGCGCTCAAGCAGCGCGGCTTCACCTTTGTCGGCCCCACGATTTGCTACGCGTTTATGCAGTCGGTGGGCATGGTCAACGATCACACGACGGCTTGTTTTCGCCACCCAAACAATTTGTAGATTACATTTCGTAGACTACAACTGTATCGCGGCTTGTCTCCAAAGCTGTAATCGGGCTGCTACACATCATTTCGTTTCTCCTCTACGCTATGGGCAAAGTGAAATTTACCAACAAGGAGAATAGAAATGTCTACACGGAATATAGCCGTTTGGGGCGGTGCAGGCTGCTTGCTTCTACTCGTGTTAGCGTTGATCAGCAGCGCCGCCGTTTTGAGCATCTTTAACATCGACGTTTTCGACAGGACTACCGCTGTCGAACGCCCGGCTGACGTTGAGTCGGTAGAAGTTGCGGTGGAAAATGAGGGCGTTGCCCCGGAGCCGACCTTCACGGCAGCAGCCGTTGTCCGCAGCGATGTCGATGCGCCGTCTGCTCCATCACCCGCTTCCCCCTCCTCCAGCGCACAGACAGACGTCACCACCTCATCCGCCGTCGACGCGCTGGGCCTCAGCTCGGATCTGTTGAGCAATCTCTATACCGAACTCAATCCCGGCGTGGTTAGCATTCAGGTGCTGGCCGAGAATCAGCTGGGGCAGGTGGGCCAGGGTGCGGGATCGGGCTTTGTGCTGGATAACCAGGGGCACGTTGTCACCAATAATCACGTAGTGGCGGGCGCACGGCAGATTATTGTGGTCTTTGCCAACGGCATTCAGCGCGAGGTCGAAATTATTGGGCTGGACGACGATAGCGATCTCGGCATTTTGCGGGTCAACGACTTGCCGGAGGGCGTCCGCCCACTGCCGCTGGCCAATTCGGACGGCGTGCGCGTGGGCGAGCTCGTCATCGCCATCGGCAACCCCTTTGGCCTCGGCACCAGCATGACCACCGGCATTGTGAGCGCCATTGGCCGCGCCATCGATTCCGGGGCGACGCCCTTCCGCATCCCCCAGGCCATCCAGACCGACGCCGCCATCAACCCCGGCAATTCGGGCGGCCCGCTGCTCAACCTGGCGGGCGAAGTGATCGGCGTCAACGCGCAGATTCGCAGCGCCACGCGCAGCAACTCCGGCGTTGGCTTTGCGATTCCGAGCAACGTCGTGCGGCTGATCGCGCCATCGCTGATCGAGGAGGGCCGCTATCGCTGGCCCTACTTGGGCATTGGTGGCGACGACGTTAGCTTGCAGATTGCGGCGCTGGAAAATTTGGACTCGCAGAGCGGCGCGTTTATCGCAAGCATCGAACCGCGCGGCCCCGCGGATGCAGCGGGCTTGCGCGGCGGCGACGTTGTGCTTGCCGCCAATCGCGAGCCCATTAACAACTTTAACGAGCTGCTCGAAATTATTGCCTTTAGCCAACCGGGCGATCTGCTGGACTTGACCATTCTGCGCAACGGGCGTGAGCGGGAGGTGGGGGTTGAGCTGGGCGCGCGCCCGGACAACTTTGGCGAAGATCGGGGTGGGTAGGGTAGGATAGGAAAAACTTGGAGTTACCCCCTCATGGCTCTGCGACGACGCAACGCGACCACCACCCCAATCGAAGTTCGCCTGCTGCTGGAAGGCGGCGAGCGCGAACGCGTGGCCCTGGCCACGGCGCGCACCGCCAGCCGCAAGCTGGCGGAAACGCTGGCCGCGCTGGCCAACGCCAATGGCGGCACGCTCGTCCTCGGCGTTACCAAAGGGGGCGTGCCCCAGGCCGGGGTCGATATCGATGCGCTGCGCGACAAGGCGGCGGAGGCGGCGCTGCTCACGGAGCCGCCGCTCATCCTGCCCAACCCACAAACGGTGACGCTGCACCCCCCGCCCAACGAGCTGTTGGTTGTCGTTGTGCAGATTCCGCCGGGGCTGCCCCATCTCTACAGCCTGGGCGGTCGCTATCTCACGCGCACCGGCCCGCGCAACCGCACCTTGACCACGCCCGAGCTGCGCCGCCTGCTGCTGGATCGCGGCGATGCTGGCTTCGAGAGCCAGCCCGCCGCGGACGCCACGCTTGGCGATTTGGACGGTGTGCGCGTCAACCGCTACCTGGACCAGATTGGCATCCCACCGGATGAAGAAGCCGTGCAGGTGCTGCTCAGCCGCGGCTGCGTGGTGCCGGGGGAAATTTTACCCGGGGCAAGCGGCGACGCCTACACACCGACCCACGCGGGCATTCTGCTCTTTGGCCGCGAGCCGCAGCGCTTTGTGCGCAGCGCCGAAATTATCTGCGTCCGCTACGCCAGCGCCAGCATGAGCGACGAATTTGCGCGCCAGGACTTTAGCGGCACGCTGGCCGATCAGGTGCGCCAGGCCGAAGCCTTTGTGACGGGCAACATGCGGCGCGGCATGAAGATCAGCGGCATGGCGAGAGAAGAGACGACCGAATACCCGCTGGCCGTGGTGCGCGAGGCCATTGTCAACGCCGTGGCCCACCGCGACTACAGCATCCGCGGCGAGGGCATCCGCCTGCTCATGTTTAGCGACAGGCTCGAACTCTACAGCCCCGGTCGCCTGCCCGGCCACGTTACGCTCGACAACCTGAAGGACGAGCGCTACAGCCGCAACGAGGCCATCGTTGCCGTGCTCAGCGACATGGGCTACATCGAGCGCCTCGGCTACGGCATCGACCGCATGATCGCCACCATGCGCGACGCTGGCCTGCCCGAACCCACCTTTGAGGAGACGGCGGCTGGCTTCCAGGTAACGCTCTACTCCACGGGCGAGGAGCTGGTGAGCAGCCAGCCAGAGGCCCAGCCCTGGCAGCACGTCCACCTCAACGAGCGGCAGGAGCAGGCGCTGGCCCACATCGCCGCCCAGGGGCGCATAACCAACAGCGACTACCAGCTGCTCGTCCCGGACGTGAGCGCGGAGACCATCCGGCGTGACTTGGTCGATTTGGTGGACAAGAATCTGCTGATTCGGATTGGGGAAAAGCGGGCGACGTACTACATTCTGAAGTAGGCGCGCAAGCCAGCTCGTTGATCAACCAATCCTTGCTACCGCGCCGTCCACCCACCATCAATCGTAATGCCCGCGCCGGTGATAAACGATGCCGCATCGCTCGCCAGAAAGACCGCCAGCCCTCCAATCTCCTCGACTTCTCCCCAGCGCCCCATTGGAATGTTTGACACAAACGCCTCGTACTTCGCCGGATCGTCCAGCAGCGACTGATTCATCTCCGTGCCAAACGGGCCCGGCAGAATCGCGTTGACGGTGATGCCGAGCGGTGCCCACTCCAGCGCCAGCGCGCGCGTCATCTGCAGGATGGCGCCTTTGCTGGTGGCGTAGGGCGTGCGCGCTGGCATGGCGATCACGGAGAGAATCGAGCCGAGCATGATCACGCGTCCGGCTTGGCTCCGCTTCAGGTGCGGCGCAGCGGCGCGCGTCAGCAGCCACGGCCCGGTGACGTTGGTGGCCTGCACCTGTAAAAACTCGTCGGGCGAAAGCTCGTCGATGGCCCCGCGGATGTTGATGCCCGCGTTGTTGATTAAAATATCCAGCCCGCCGCAGTCGCGCACCACGTTGTCCACCAGCGTTTGCACCTGCTCGCCATCGGTGACTTCACAAGCGTAACCGCACACTTGGTTGCGACTCACCCCCGCTTCGTCGGCAATTTCCTGGGCGGCGGTCTGCGCGCGCGCCAAATCGCGGCTGCTGAGGGCGACTTGAGCGCCCGCTTCCGCCAGTGCTCGGGCCATGGCGCGGCCCAGGCCACGGTTGCCGCCGGTGATGAGAGCGGTGCGGTGGGTAAGCTGGAATTGGTTGAGGATAGACATGGCGATGCGTGAGTTGGTGATGCGTGAGTTGGTGATGCGTGAGTTGGTGATGCGTGAGTTGGTGATGCTTGGTTGAATTGTGAGTGCACGCAGGGCACAAACCTACGTGCGTACCTGCCCCGATGCTGCGCCGTGCAGCGCACTCGATTTACACGTTCGGCACGGCCACGTCCAACTCCCCCGCCAGCGCGACCAACTGCCCCCACGTTCCCTCATCAATCGGGATACCGTTGGCCCGCCGCGCTGCTGATGCGCGCTGCTCCGGCTCGCCGGGAACGAGAATTTCGTCCACCCCCGGCGCAATCGCCGCCGTTTTAACTTCGTCGGCCAGCCGGGCGCTGTCTCGGAGCACCTCCGTCAGCGGGCGGAAGGCGTCGGCCCGCAGCACGATGAAGAGGACGCCGTTGCCGGGGCCGATGTCGTCGAAGGGCGTGCAGCCGCGACCGGTGAGCGCGCCCGCCAGCAGCTCCATCATCAGCGACAGCGCGTAGCCCTTGTGCGCGGCGGCGGTGCGCAACATGCCGCCGTCGTAGAGCGCTTCCGGGTCCGTGCTCGGTGCGCCGTCGCCGTCCAGAATCCAGCCCTCCGGCAGCGTTTTGCCCGCATTGCGCGCCACCCGCACCTTGCCCTCGGCGACGGCGCTCGTTGCAAAATCCAGCACAAAGGGCGTGCGACCTTCGTCCTCTTCGCCAACGGGAAAGGCACAGGCAATCGGGTTGGTGCCCAGCCGCCGCGATGCGCCGCCGTGGGGCGCAACCAGCCCCCCCTTTGAGCCCGCGTTGCAGAAGCCCAGGCCCACCATGTGCTCGCGTGCCGCCATCTCCACCCACTCGCCCAGCCGCCCCACGTGGTTGCAGTTGGTCAGCCCCACGGTGGCCAGCCCCTGCTCGCGCGCCTTTTCGATGCACAGCGCCATGGCAAAGTGCGCGGCGACCTGGCCAAAGCTGCGGCACGCGTCCACCCGCGCCAGCACCGCCGTCTCGTGGGCAATGCTGGGTTCGGCGTCGATGTCGATTTCGCCGCGCCGCATCATGTCGACGTACTGGATGACGCGCATCACGCCGTGCGAATCGTGCCCCGTCAGGTTGGTGGAGACGAGCGAGCGCGTCACCAGGGCGGCCTTGGCCTCGGCGGCTCCGGCGGCGCGGAAGATGTGGTAAACAAAATCGTTGAGGGCGTTTGACTGAATAGTGATCATGGGCTTTGTGGCGTGGGGACAAGCCAACAGCTTGTCCTGTGGTTGCTCAATCAAGTGGGAGCGGGTAGGGAGCGGCGGGTAAGAATGGCCGTAAAAATAGCACGGGGTGGTTGGCGTGTCAATCGTCGAAAATCCATCTCCCCTCCCCTTGCTTGACAGCTTTCCTTCTGACTTTCATAATAGGTTGTGACAACCTATTTCAACAACCCCGTACCCAAGCAACCATGTTAATTCTCACCCACGCCGACATTGAAAATCTGCTGACCATGACCGAAACCATCGACGCGGTGGAGCGGGGCTTTCGACAGCTCGCGCTCGGCAACGTCACCATGCCGCAGCGCGCGGCGACCTACGTTGCCCGCCACGAAGGGCTGCATCTCTCGATGCCAGCTTACGTGGGCAAGGACGAAACTGCTGGCGTTCAAGAGCGCGCTCAAGACGAAAACCAAGCGAACGACCAGGCAGCAGACGTGTTGGCCGTTAAAAATCTGGCCGTCTATGGCGACAACCCCGCGCGCCACGGGCTGCCCATGGTGCAGGGCGTGGTGCTGCTGCACGACGCGCGCACGGGCGAGCTGCTGGCCCTGATGGATGCCGAACATCTCACGGCGATGCGCACGGGCGCTGTCGCGGGCGTGGCCACGCGACACCTGGCGCGCGCCGATGCGCGCACGCTGACGCTCTTTGGGGCGGGGGCGCTGGGGCCCGGCCAGCTAGCGGCCGTGTGCGCGGAGCGGCCCATCGAGCAGATTGCCGTCGTTACCCGCAGCGGTGAGAAGGACGAGGCCTTTTGCGCACGGATGAGCGAGCAGCTGGGGCTGCCCGTGCGCCCCACGCGCAACGTGCGCGCCGCGGTGGAGGGCGCGCACATCATCTGCACCGCAACCACGTCTCGAACGCCGCTCTTTGATGGCGAATGGCTGCGGCCCGGCACGCACGTCAACGCCGTTGGCTCGTACCACACGGGCATGCGTGAACTGGATGCCACCGCCATGGAGCGCAGCCGCGTTTTCGTCGATCAGCGGCAGGCGGCGCAGGCCGAAGCGGGCGAAGTCGTGCTGCCCGTGGAGCGCGGCGAATTGGAGGATGATCCCGTCGATGGCGAGTTGGGTGAGGTGATTACTGGTAAAATCAGCGGGCGAATCAGCCGCGATGACATCACCATCTTCAAATCCGTCGGCCTGGCGCTGCAGGATGCCGTTACGGCGGCGCGCGTTTACAGAGCGGCCGTCTCGCAGAAAATTGGGCAAGAAATCCATCTCAGATAGCTGGGAACAAGCGAACCCTACTGCGTTCATGCGTTGGATAAGCGTTATGTATCACAAAGTCCGTGTGTAAAGAGTTGAGCCCACGTGTGCCCATTTTATAAGAGGCCGCTCGCCATTTCTATAAATAGTTATCTGCCTTTGCATAAAGGTAGCGTATTAGTACGGTTGGATTCATTTTACCTTAAGGAGAAGATTCTATCCTTTAAGAGTGTGCCCACAGTCGAGAAGGCGCAACCAAGCAGTACATCCATACCCTACCGGTTTGCTGCTACGCGTCTCACGTGCGACGCGCTGCTGTACCCTGAGAAGCAAACGAGCGTAGCCCGTCAACTCGATTTTTTCTGTACTCTGGTGAACAAGTTCTGATTGAACCCCTTCGCTGCCCGTTCCCAAGTGCGCGAAGCTTTGTCCAATTCACACTGTTCACGAGGGTTTTCCATGTATTTTACTCGTCCGCACCTTACCCGCCCGCAACTTACCCGCCCCCTTATGTTACGAACGCTCTGCCTAATTTTGATTGCTGCTTACCTGGCAAGCTGTACGCAGAATGGTCGCGCACAAGAGACGCCGCCGCCGCAAGATGGACCCGTCGCCCCCTTCTTGGAACCAGTGGTCGCGCTGCCAATTGTGCAGTCGGCGTCCGGTGCCGCGGCCGTTCCCCTCAATCGACGCCACCCCGATGCGGGGATTTGGATGGCCTATCGCGGGCGCAGCTCGGTGGCTGATCTGCAGAAGCCCTACATTCGGGGTGTAATGGCTTATGCGCCCTGGAACAAAATTTATCTGGGCGAGGGTCGATATAATTGGGGCACGCTCCGGACAGACCTCGATTTTTCCATCAATCAGGCAGGCAAAAAGGCGTTTGTGGTCACCACGGTGGGCTACTGCCCAGCGCTGGATTGGCCCTCGTTCTTGCGCGAACGCGTGGCTAGCCACCGCACGCCCAACGAGAAGGGCTGCCCCTCGCTGCAGTTTTGGGATCCGGAGTATGTGCGGCTTCACAAGGAATACATCTTTGCGCTGGCCGACTTTCTCGCCGAGTTTGACGCCACGGATCGCTTTCCCCAGCGCACGGATGTCCTCTTTGTCCGCGCGCAAGTCATGGCCGACACCATGGAAAATCTGCCCAGCGACTATGAAAATTGGACGTGGCGCAGCTTTAACCAAGCGCCCAACGGCCATATTCACCAAGTCGATCTGACCGAAGAAATTGCTTACGCTTACCAGCGGGAAATTGTGCTGACGTATAAAGAAGCGCTAACGGAAGCCTACGCCCGCCGCGGGTTGCGCGTGGCGCCCGTGCCCGCCACAAAGGGTGGCGGCAACTGGGACGAATCCCCCACGCGTGACTTTTTTGCCAGCGAGGGCATCTGGTTCGATAAGCACAGCGGCGCGCCCAACCCACCGGGCTGGCAGTGGGATATGGTCGACGTGGTGCGCAAGGGGAATACGCGCGGCGCGCACGAAGCGGGGCGCTTCCCGCCAACTGCGCTGCTTGCCCAGTATACCTACTGGGAGATATTGATGGCCCTACACACGGGGGTGGAGTTTCTGGGCATATACGGCAGCAACCCAACGGCGCCAGCCACACAGCCCGGTGGCGCGATGGGGTTTGCCGAGAATCGCGAGGTGCTGCTCTTTGGCGATCGCTATGCAGGCGCGATGCGCGACCCGGCCAGCAGCCCCGGCGCGTGGGTTGCGCTTCGCGGCGGCTATCCGGAAGAGCGCTTTGGGGGCAACCTGCACCAGGTGCGCTTCTGGACGAATTTCAGCAACCTCATGCGTCAGCACAGGCCACAGGATTCAGTTGCGCTCTTTGGCCTCAGCCACACCGTAGAGCAGAATTCGCCGATGTCCATTACGCCGGTCGTCAGCCGCAGCAGCAGACATCCGCTGGCGGAAGACCTGGCTCTTTGTCAGCAGCTTTACCCGAATAGGGAATGTGAATTTATCGAACAACAGCCCGATTTGCTGCTCGATTCATCTGGGCGGCTCGAATACACCTTCCGCGAAACCGATTTGGGTCAGGTGCTCTACTGTGGAACCGACGCCTTTTGCGAAGACCGCGGTGCGGCCACGCGCAGTGAGCCCATGTTCTACGCACGCCGCACGGACGGGGCAAACGGCCATTCCGCCATGCGCTTTGATCTCGACGACCGCTACGCGCGCAGCCTGGGCAATCGCGCAACCGTACGCGTTATCTACCTGGATCGGGGCAACGATACGTGGGCGCTCCAGTACGATAGCCAGGGCGCGCGCGACAAGCAGGCGCGCGTTGTGCAGAAAACCAACAGCAACCTGTGGAAGGAAGTGATTATCCCGCTCGACGACGTTCGATTTGAGAATCGCCAGGAAGGCGACACTGATCTTGCGCTCGACAGCCTGGGCGATGGCGACGACATTTTTCACCTGATCGAAGTCGTCCGCGAGGGCGTGCCGCAGGCGGAGCAGGGGAATCCCAGCGGGGGCGACAACGGCACGCTGCCCAAAACGCCCGCGCCCAAGCCAGAGCCCATTTCGGGAACCAACGTCTTCCGCGAGCAAGCGGGCGAGGTGGTCATCGAAGCGGAGCGCTTTAGCACTCGTCGAGCGGGCAGCGAGGCCGACCAAACGTGGGAACGGTCGTCCGACTTTGGGGGCGCTTCGGGCGAGGGCGCTCTGCGCGCCCTGCCGGATCGCGGCGTGATGACGGAAGAGCGCCTTACCGGGCCGATGGTGGCCTACCGGATCGAGTTTGAGCATCCGGGCCGCTATCAGGTTGCCGTGCGCGGGCTGGGGCCGGATGCCGAGGGCAACAGCATCCACGTTGGCTTCAACGGCGAGCGCGTCACCGCGCCAAAGGGGTTGAGCTGGCCCGTTGGCGAGCCCTTATTGACGTGGCGACACAGCTACGCGCAGGGCGGAGCAGGCACGCTCGTCCCGGTCGTGGTCGATGTGCCCGCCGCCGGGGTGCACACGCTCAATCTCTGGATGCGCGAAGATGGCGTTGTGGTGGATAAAATTTGGCTGACGCGTATTGCCGCCTCGGAGCAGCCACCAAGCGAGGGCGCTCCCAACCCCGGCGACCCCGGCGACCCCGGCAACCCCGGCAACCCCGCTCCCGGCGATCCAGCCGATGACCCCATCAAGAGCCCGATCGACGAAGGCTCACCGGAGTTGGGCCCCGGCGAAAGCCCCGTGGAAGCCGCCCCGCTCACGCGGATTCAACTGCCCATCGTGTTGCACAATTAATATCAATTGCGCAAGCAACATGCGATAAATAACCGAGCGGTGGTCCCACCGCTGCCGAGCATTCGACCCCACCCCGCCTGCTTTGTGTTGTCAACGAAGCCTTGTAAACCCCCCCTCCCCGCGCGCGGGAAGGGGGCTGGGGGTGGGGTCTACATAGCCAACGATTCATGCAGTTTATCCGCATAACTGGTATAATTTGCCATGGCTCTGGAAGAAAAAGCGACTGCCTTGAGTAGTCGCTTTTTCTTTTGGGAATCCACGGGGCTGACAAGGGCTTCGCTCTACGGTAGGTTGCCGAAATACAGCCGTCTGCCACCACGAATTGGTCAAACCTTTTTAGATCGCGCGTACTGCCACGGCTCAAGTTTTTTGCTATACTTCAATAAAAACAACAGGAGCCATCCCATGAATCCCCTCAAGAGTCTACTCAGTAAAGTTCTCCGCTTCGTGATCGAGCGCTCCGCGCGCAGCAGCACCTTTGACGACGCCACCCAACGCCTGACCGACGCGGCCGAACGCGTCGAGCAACGCATGGGGCAGGCGGCGGAGAGCGAGCGCAACCGCGACGTTGCGGCTCACATCACCGGCTTAGAGCGCTGGGGGCAGCAGCGTCTGCGCACCGCGTTGGGCGAGCCCTTTGTCCACGACGAGCACGATAGTTACAAGCCCGACGCCTCCTCAATGCCCGGCCAGCTCGACGCCTTCCGCGACACGCGCCGCGAGACCGTCGCCCTCGTGGAGCAGCTGGCCGCGGCCAACGTGCCCCTTACGCAGACGGTGCTGCACAACGACGCGGGCGACATCACTGTGCGCGGCTGGCTGCGCTACCTGGAGCAGCACGCGTCGCGCGAGGCGTCGCGGCTGAAATAGGCGAAACAAAAGCGCCCTTGATGTAAATCAAGGGCGCTTTTGTTTCCTGCGGCGTCAACCGTACTTACAACCTGCTAAAGCGCACGTCGATCACCGCGCCGCCGCTTTCTTCGTAATACTCCACCTTCAGCGTATGCGTGCCGCGGGAGAGGTAGACGTCCACGTAGTAACTCGTGGGCGGCTGTACGCGGAAGGCGTCCAATACCAGGTGATCACCGATGAAGAGGCGCGCGCCGTCGTCCGTGGTGACGTAGAAACGATACGTGCCCTGCTCGAAATACTGGTCGCGCGTCCAGCGGACGCTGAAGCCGTCGTTGGGCACGCCGCCGCCCGGCCCGCCTTCCGCCCAGTTAAAGCTGATCTGCGGGTCACGCCGGGTAAAGACGGGATTGCCCTCAAAACTTTTGTTGGCATAGTAGGCTGCGTGCCAGTCGCCGCTGGGCTGAGGTGCGGGCGGCTGGGGCTGGGGTTTGGGCGGCTGGGGCTGTGGCTGCGGTTGCGGCGCTGGCTGCTGATATGTCGGAATCTTGAGCACCTGGCCGACGTAGATGTGGTTGGCGTCGCGCAGGCCGTTGAGCTGCACCAGCGTGTGGCTGCTCACGCCGTAATCGCGGGCGATGTGGTCGAGCTTGTCGCCATGGCGAACGGTGTAGTAGAGGTAGCCAGCGGCGGGCGGCTGTGGCTTGGGCTGCGGCGCGGGCGCGCTGTAGCCCGTGGGAATGCAGAGGCGCTGGCCGGTGTAGATGTGGTTGAGATTATACAGCCCGTTCGCGCGCGCAATCGCGTAGGCGTTGACGCCGTAGCGACGCGCAATTTTTAGCAGGCCGTCGCCGTGGCGCACGGTGTAGTAGGTGCAGCCGCTGGTCGAGTGGCTGGACCGATAGCCGTCGTGCTTGGACGCGGGGCGCTCGGTCAGCGCCGGCGACGATACCGCCAGGGGCGCGGCAAATGACGGTGACGGCCACGCGGCGACCGTCGCCAGCAGCGCAACAGCCAGGGCGAAAAGCAGTCGACGGACGAGCGGGCGCTGGGTCGCCCAGCGGGGCCAACCTTGGAATGGGAAAGCGTGTAACATCGGATTCCTCCTGTGGGGTGCATAACTCGACAAGCAGCTCGCAGCGACCAGGCGCTGTTGAAACGGCCGCGCGCAAACGAAAAGCGCCTGCCAAGCAGAGTTGAGCGGCTCAGGTGAGCCTTTCTCTTCAAGACGCAGACAACCTGTCAAAAGTTTCGACTTATTGTAGACATAGACAGGCTATTTTACCAACCGACTATTGTATCAACATGAGCTTCACTCTTTATTCGATATCCCACAGCATCAACTGCAACAGTATCCCCAAGCCAAGGCGCTCGTCTATCGCGAAGCGGGCGCTTGGCGAGCGTACAGCACTCAGGAACTCTGCGAGCAGATTAACCGCGTCAGCAACGGCCTGCGCCAGCTTGGCGTCGAGCGAGGCGAGACGGTTGCCATTATTTCCGGTAATCGACCACAGTGGAGCTTTGTCGATTTGGGGGCGCAGCAGATCGGTGCTATTCCCGTGCCGGTTTATCCTGACCTGAACGAGCGTACGATTCGGTACATTCTCGCTCGGGCCGAAATCAAGCTGGCTTTTGTGAAAGGGGAGGATGTCGCGCGGAAGGTGCGGGCCGTGCGCCATCTTTAGATTGGGCGCTAAACTTAGCCGAACGCTACGAACACAGCGGCAACGGCCCGTGGTGCACCGTGCGGCAACGCCTCGCGGATCGCTTGGTCTACCGACAAATTCGCAACAACCTTAGCGGCGGGGTCATTGCACTCACTTCGAGCGGCGCGGCGCTCAATCCAAACTGGCGCGCGTCTTTACCGCGGCAGGCGTCGACGTGCTGGAGGGGTACGGCCTGACGGACACGTCGCCTATTCTGGCGGCCAACGGCTACCGCAAACGCGATCGGCGCTTCGGCGCGGTAGGCAAGGCGGTTCAGGGCGTCGAGTTGGAGATTGGTGAGAACGAGGAGGTTCTGGGTCGCGGCCCCAACGTGATGCGGGGCTACCTCAGGGACGAGGTGGCGACGCAGCAGGTGCTAGAGGCCAATGGGTGGTTCCACACGGGCAATCTCGATCACCTCGATGCGGATGGCTTTCTGTTTATCACCGGTCGCCGCAGCAGCCAGTTCAAAACGTTCGGCGGCAAGTACGTGGCGCCGGGGCCGATTGAAGATCGGCTCGACAGTGCGCCGCTGGTCGGCAGCGCCGTCCTGATTGGCGAGGGGCGCAAGATAGCGACGGCCATTATCCAACCAGGTTGGGAGAATTTAAGCGAGTGGTGCGCTAGGCAGAGCATCTCCTGGGAGAGCCGCGAGGCGGTGATTGAGCAGGAGGCGGTGCGCAAGGGGTACTGTGAGTCCAATATCATTCAAATAAGCGCAGTTGGGCCATTTGCCACCACCGGCGAAGTGCGCTGAAGCGCACTGGAGGCGGCCCCTGCAACGCGCTTCAGCGCGTTTGGCCAATCAGGCGGGCAATTCATTGCTCGCCTGTCGCTGTTGACCAACTAACGCTTATTTGAACAGTATTGGCTGCAAGTTGGATTTTGCCCTACTCCACTGACTGTGAAGGCGATAAGCCGCTTCGGGCGCGCTCGGCAAGCTGCTCTGCCGCCTCGGCCGGGCGCGGCTCGGACGCCGCATCCAGCTTCTGGTCCGCGCGCACGAGGGCCATCGATTCCTCCCGAATCCAGCCGTTGGCCAGCGCGTGTTCTGCCGCAGCCAGCGTATCTGGCACGAGCAGCAAATCCACGTTGGCCTCGCGCGACTTTTCTATTAGTGCTTGCACGTCGCGGTCTCGTTCGCCCAACGGCTTCCCCGGATGAATATCGCGGATGTAAATGGCTAGGATACGATTGGGGTATTTCTCTAAAATGGTGCTGTAAATCTCAGGGTCCGCCTGCCCGCTGTCGCCAATGAGGATGAAGGGCAGGTGCGGATAGAGATCGAGCAGCCGCTCGATGCGGGCGATCTTGTGTTCGTCGTGATCGGCGCTGATAAACTTGTTGCGATCCAGACCGTAGTCCTGCAAAAAGAGCGGGCCAGCGGGGATGGCATGTACGTCCATAAAATCGGTGAGCAGATCGTACAAATTCCAGGGGCTGCTGGACACGTAGAAGATCGGGTTGAAGACTTGGCCCGTGCTGCCCAACTGGAGCGCTTGGTAAAAGGCCGCCACGCCTTCAAAGGGCAAGCGGGAGCGGGCGTTGTTAAAGAAGGTGACCTGCGCCATACGCAGTAGGTTGGTGGCGTTGGTGCGCACAATCGTGTCGTCGATATCGCTGATGACGCCAAATTGCGCATCCTGGTTGGGAACGAGCACCGTGCCCACCGCCTCAGTTGGCACGCCATTCAGCGAAACATCGAGTTCGCCCTCTTCGTCGATGTGGAGATCCTTGACCCCACCGGGCACATCCAGCAAATGGACAGCTACGCTATGCCACACTTCGCCTTTGGGCAGATCGCTTGGTCTTAACGTCAACTCAAAATAGCCTTCGCTGTCGGTTAGCACCTCCTCTTCGGCATCGCCCACCTGTCCGCGCACCCGTGCGCGGCCGATCTCGGCGCTGTTGAAGCGTTTATACATGGCGACGATATTGTCCCACGTGGAGTCTTCATCCGTGGAGAGCGGGATATTTTTATCTTTGAGCACGCGTCCTTGCAGACGCAATACCTCACGCGTGCCGTAGCCGCGGTAGAGCAGAATCAGCGCTTGTCCGTGGCGGCTCAGGCGGCTGTGCCAGCGTGCCCAGATGCGATCAAAACGGTCATCAATTTTGTAGCCTACTTTGGTCAGCGCACGTTTCAAGGTCGACACAATAGAATCCGTTTGGTAAAAGAAAGGGTTAAATCCAATAGCCGGGCAGATCGTAAGCGTTGTACAGCTCTATCTCAAATTCGCGGCTGATGGGATTGCGCGCGCTGTAGACCGGGCTGTTTTCCACCTGTGCCCGTGTAATACCCACCTGCACAGCCGATTCGATCCACTTCACCTCGCGCACCCAATCCGTTGCTACCAGCACTTTCTTGCCGGGCAGCCAGTTGCGCGTATCCACCACTAAATAGCGCAGCTCGTAACTCTCTTCGTCGAGCAGCATATCTTCCACGTGACCGATGTCGTTGTCCGTGGCATGGATGTTGTAGCCCATTACCTCGCGGGCGCTGCGCAGGCGGCTATCCGGTTCCCGGCCAGCCGCTTCCCCTGCTTCCGGCGCGTCCTCCGCGGCGAGCGGCTCGTTGATTTCGGACATCTTGGCATCTATCGTTTCGTCGCGATCAGTGACGAGCTGTTCACCCACAGAAACGTAGGGCGTGGCCACCGGGGGCGCAACAAGCGGATCGACCTGCCAGTAGCCGAGCCAGCCATAGTAGCCGTGCAGCTCCACTTCATGCTGCCGCGAAACCGGCTGATTCAAATTAATATCCGGGCTGTCTTCGATTTGCTTCTGGGTCAACGTCAGTTGAACGGTATCAGGCAGGCGAGCGGATTGATTGGGGTCGGTGTTTAACTCGGCGACTTGGGGCGAGACAAGCACGCGCCGTCCAAACAACCACGAGCCCGTTTCGGCTACCAAGTAACGCACCGTCCACGTTTGGTCGTCAAAATACAGGTCGTGCACGCGGCCCGCTTCGCCATCGCTGGCCACGATAGAAAGACCGAGCAGATCATCTATTTTTCGCAGCATAAAAATCTCCAAGTGGCAGGTTAGGACAGCGCATCGCGGTTGGATGTGCCGTTGGTCGAGAAGGTGGCCGAAATTTTCACGGGCTGTGTGCCGTTGCGGGACAAGCGCGTATATTCAGCATTTCCCCAACGCCCGTTCAACATGCCGATTAGCTTGTAGCGCAGAATGAGCGTAAAGGTCGTCAACGAAATCTGCTGAAGCGTGTAGTCCAAATCGCTCTCTCCTTCAGTGTTCATCCCAATCCGCAGTCGGCTCCCATCGCGGGCAATGCCCACCACGGCGGTGGACGGGTGCTGGGGCAACAGCGTGCGAATCAATTGCGGCACGCGCTCTTGACCATCCAGCGAGGCGATAATCCAATCGGGATTGGTCGTGTATAAAATGCGGGGCAGCGGCTGGAGATCCTCGAGTTCCGCAATAACCGAAAGCGAAGAGCAACCATCTAATGCACGCCTTAACATCTGGCGAAGCACAAGCGGCTGCACAGCCAACACAATAAGCCGCAGTGATTTTTTAGAGTTCGTCATAACCTTTCATCACCTGTAGAGCAATTTTGTCAGCTAACAAAAACTAATTATCTTTCAGCGTAGACTAGCCTGTATTCTCTCTCTATGGGCTTCGATACAGAATGTGGGCAGAAGTTAGATATAGATTATACAATAGAAGTCCCGCCGGGACTGCAGGGAAGAGATGGATGTCTGCTGCGGGCGGGGGTAGCCAACCAAGTTTGATGCTGCTGGACCGTGTGATTCTTGGCAAAATTGCAGAAATCTATCTTAATATCCACGCATTGGATCAACGAGATAGGGTAAAGGTTTATTGGCAGCGGCAGCATTTAGCAGATCGGCGAGGCAGGTCATGCGCAACGTTTCGGCGGCGCTTAGCCAGCCAGCCCGGTGGGGGCTCATTACGACGTTCTCCAACTCGTGAAAGGGAAACCGCGAAGGCGGTGTTTGGCTGCGGCTGGCTTCGTCGGCAGGATAGCTGTACCAGACATCAATGCCCGCGGCGAGAATTTGGCCACGCTGAAGCGCACGAAAGAACGCCTCCTCGTTCACCACCTCACCGCGCCCAACGTTGACTACCACGGCATGAGCGGGTAGACGCGAAAGCGCGTCTTCGTCGATTAAGTCTTTGGTTTTTGGCGTCAGCGGGAGGGCAATCAGCAGCACATCGGCGCGCGACAGCAGGCTCGGTAGCTCGTCCACGGTATGGCGCTGGACAGCGTCTTCGGCGTCTCCTTCGCGGCGGGTTGAATCGAGCGTGCGGGAGACGCCCACTACATTCATGCCCAACGCGCGACAGATGGTGGCCATGTGTTGGCCCACGCGCCCATACCCAAGAACAAGCGCTGTTTTGCCATAAAGAATTTGTGCCGAGGTGTCGCCGTAGCGCGCCGTCCAGTTGTGCTGGCGCAGTTCGCGATCAAGCGGCAGCACAAATTTGGCCGCCGTTAGCAGCAGGGTAATGCCCATCTCTGCAGTAGGGATGGCGTTGTAGGGCAGGTTGTGCAGGGAAAGATGGGAAAACGCTTGCAGTAGCGCACTCGTTGCCATCGGTACGCCCGCAAAGGGTACAACAACGGCGCGAAGCTGCTCACGTAGTAGATGTTCTCGCTCTGGGTGCCCGCTAACGAGAATTTCGCATTCATCGGGAACGGCGGTATCATCCACGGTGATGTGAACGGTCGGTCGTGTCTTCTCACGCAGCAGGGCAAGCAGAGCCTCGGGGACTTCCCTTTGCAGATGAACGTTGAGTGGCATAATTGAGCAGCGTGGTGTCTGGAGTGTTGATATAATGCCGCTATCTTACTCAATTTTCCCTTGCCGTACAATTCTGGCTTATCCACTAACCGGACTCAAGCATTGCGCCTTAGTTAACCAACCAAACCGAACAAACCGATGAATCTCCGACGTATCTTGCTGTTGCTGATGGTTATTGTGTTTATCGCGCTGCTGCGCCCCAGCGCCATTCCCATAGAGCTACGCCGCATTTGGAGGCGCCGCAATTTAGTTTTGGGTACGCTGGCCGTGGTAATTTGTATTTACCTTTTATACGGATTTTTTATGCTGTATCGCGAAGGCGCGCTCGCCTGGTAGAGCCGCCAGATCTTGACAGCTAATTGAGCCAAGGCCAAAAAATGATGGCTTATGTGCAGCATACAAATATCACCTACTCTAATTGCTAAGCTCGGTGGGGGCAAAATTGACAAGAAAACCTCTCATGCTCAAACTCTGTGGAAGAAATGTGCTCAAACATTGATTCCAGGAGAAAAAGCATGAGAGGCCTGACTGATTATATAACGGAAAGCCCGTGGGAAGCGATTCTGACCACCACCTTTGTGCTGATCGATGACGAATGCCAGGCGTTGAAGGCGCAGTTCTTCCCTAACCGGAAGTATGCGCCGACGAAAGGCGCTGTTTTTTGCGACAGCGAGGTGATTACGCTAGCCCTGTTCGGCGAGATGGTCTTTGACGGCGACGAGGACAAGACGTTGCACTTCATTGGGCAGTATCATTTGGACATGTTTCCGCATCTGCTGGAGAAGTCGAGATTTAATCGACGACGGCACGCGTTGGCCGAGATGATGGAGGAGATTCGCTGCCGCTTGCGCGACCAGTGGCGTGCGTGCCATCCGCTGGCCGAAGAGGACGCACAGCTGCGTCTGGTCGACAGCGCGCCGATCCCCATCTGTACTTACACGCGGGGTAGCCGGTGCACGAGCATTCCCTTTGCGTGGCGAGACGAATGGTTCGGCGTCTGCCCCAGCAAAAAGAGCAAGTTCTTCGGCCCCCGCTGTCACATGACGGTGATGCTTGACCAAATGGTCGACACTTGGCTGCTGGCGCCGGGCTCCTACGATGACCGCAAGCCCTTGATTCCGCTGCTCGAACAGCGTCAGGGACTGGTGCTCATTGCCGACAAGGGCTACGTCTCTGCCGAGTTGGAAGAGCGACTGTGGGCAGCAGGCGACCATCTGCTCTTGTGCTTGAAACGCGATAATCAGAAAGAACAGTGGCCTGCCTCCATTCAACGGATCATCGGCTTTTTGCGCCACGGCATCGAAACGGCGTTCAGCGTGCTGACCACCGTCTTCTCCTTGGAGTCCCCTGGCTCTCGCTCGCTTTCCGGCCTCATCTCACGGACGACCACGAAAATTTTAGCTCACACCGTCAGCTTCTTCCTCGCTGAATCTCTGACGCCCGAACTTAGCAATTAGAGTCACCTGTATGAGCAGGCTTTTAGCTTTTGAAAACCCCGTGCAGGCAGTTGACGAAGCCAACGTGAGCAGCGGCTGGACCCGTCGAGGTTAGAGCAAGCTCACTGCGAAATTCAGCGGAACGGAGCTTGTTAGCTTGTGCGATCTAGTATTGTACCAAGGCTAGAATAACGAGTACACCGCGGAGAGAGCATCCTCAGGTGCGACAGGGTCAGAGAGAATGGTCACCTCAAAGTCATGAAATCACGCTTGACAAGACACCAGATTGCTTTGGTTCCGTCGCTTCTCACTTCACCCCCTCTTCGCTAAGAAGCGGTAGCCAAACTTTCGAATCGTTTTCAAGTAGCGGGGATTCGACGAGTTTTCCTCGATTTTTGAGCGTAGCCGACTAATTGTTACGCGAATCAGATTGAGGTCGGGAACGCTATCGTATTCCCAAACAGCATTTAACAGCTCCTGCATGCTAATGGGCCGATCCGAGTTTTCGATAAAATACTTGAGTAAACGGAATTCCGTTGTGGTTAGATGAATTAACTTCTCTCTTACACGTACTTCTTGCCGATCTTCATCCAGTAGAATCTGGTCGTGGCGTAGCTGTCTAGCACGTCGCGGAGGTGAATAGCCCTTTGTACGCCGGATCAGCGCGTGGACGCGTGCTCGAAGCTCTCGCATGGTGAATGGTTTAGCGATATAGCTGTCCGCGCCATGGTTGAGCGCCTGCACAACGCGATCGGCACTCGAGATGGCGTCCAGGAAAATGATGGGAACGCTGCTACGCTTTCTCAACTCCTTACAGAGATTGTATCCGCTCATATCTGGCAGCTGCGAATCAAGAATTACCAAATCATATAGCGAAGGGGCAAATCGACGCAGCGCAACTTCACCGTTTAGTGCCAACGTGATGCTGTAATTTTGTTCAGTTAGTTCACGGCGGACCGACTCGCTAATGAGCGAGTCACTATCGACCAATAAAACGCGTGCAAATGGCTCATGCTTCTCTTCGTACTCCACTGAGCTTTTTGGGGTAGCCATAAATAGACGGATTTTGAGGTATGAAATTAGACAGCATAAGTTTTACACCAGAGAAACTAAAAAACACGCCAGCTCAGTATAGCTTCTTATTTTTTTATCGGTATGGCGAAGAGAATCCTTCTTTCAATTCCGAAGAACCTGGGCGGCGGCGTTGAAGTGTTTTGAACAATCAAAACCGCTATTAAATTATGTACCGGTTGAAATACTTCTGTCGCTAACGCAATCACGCTGGGTGAGCAGGTGCCAAGCGAGCGTGGGACAAAACAAAATCACCTTCAAAATGAAGGTGATTTTGACAGGAATGAATTGAGCCGTTGATCGGATTTGAACCGATGACCTACGCATTACGAGTGCGTCGCTCTACCAGCTGAGCTACAACGGCAGGTCGGACAAAATTTTACCAAATTCTATCATGCAAAGCAAGTTTTTATCCTTTGCTGACGCGCGTCACGTATTCGCCGCTGCGGGTGTCGATGCGGATTACGTCGCCTTCCTGGACAAACATGGGCGCCTGCAGACGGTAGCCTGTTTCCACCTCGACCTGTTTGCTGGGGACATTGGCCGTATCGCCAGCCACTGCAGCTTCTGCCCACGTCACGTCCAAGTCAACCGTAGTGGGTAGCTCCACGCTAATTGGTTCCGTGCCGTATCGTTCGAGCGTGACGGTTTGATTGTCCTTCAGGTAGTTGGTAACTTCCTCCAGCGTTGCTGGCGAGAGGGTAATTTGCTCGTACGTCTCCGTATCCATGAAGTAATAAAACTGACCGTCGTTGTACAAATACTGCACCTCGTCGCTATCAAGCCGAACGTCGGTAACGCGGGCGCCGCTGTTGTATGTTCTTTCGACGGTTGAACCGGTGCGGACGTTGCGAACCTTTAGACGAATCGTTGCCCCACCGCGTGCGACTTTGATGTGTTGGTATTCTAAAACGCGCCACAGATTGTTATCTTCTTCAAAGATATTGCCTTTGCGCAGTGATTGAACGTCAGCCATGCTTTACTTTTATACCTTGGTTGTAAGTTTGAGTACCCACCTTGGAAGAGGCAGGAGCGGGGAATTATACGGGCAATCCTTTGTACTGTCAAAGATGTGTCAATTTGGGAGCGCTTTAACTATCCCCGTGAGAATTGGCTCAGCGCCAGCCGCAGGCGCTCCTCAATGTCGACCACGTCGGTGGGGAGCTGCTGAACGGCGCGCTGCGCTTCCACCACGCTCCAGCCCAGCCCGACCAAGGCGTCGATCACCTCGCCATCGTTGTCCATGGCATCGGCCAGGGCCGTGAGTGCCGTATTTGGCAGACTCACCTTGTCTTTGAGCTCAATCACGATTTTTTGGGCCGTTCGCTTACCAATGCCGGGTACACGGGCGATAACGGCCGGTTCATCGTTGGCCAGCGCCAGCCGCAGCGCATCGGGGCTTAGTGTACTGAGCGTAGCCAGCGCCACTTTGGGCCCCACGCCGCTGACGCCAAGCAGCAAGTTAAAAAAGGTAAGCTCTTCTTCCGTTTCAAAACCAAATAGGGCAAGCACGTCCTCGCGCACCTGCAGGTGCGTGTGAAGCGTTACCAAGTCCTGAACGCGAAGCTGCGCCAGCGTGGTGTCCGGCACGGAAACCAGAACGCCAACAGCGCCGGAGTCTGCCGCTCCGGCGCTGAGATCCACAACAATGTAATCTTTCCCTAACGCGGCAACCGTGCCGCGCACAAATCGAATCATTAGTTCACTCGCATTGCCTCCAAAGCCAGGCTTGATTCGGCTCGAATCGGTGAAGTCACCTCTGCCTTGTGGGAGGTCAATTTGTAGCCAGCGCCTCGAACGGTAACAAGATACTTGGGCGTTGACGGGTTCATCTCAATTTTCTCACGCAGACGGCGCACGGCGACTTCGACCAAATTTGTGCCACCTACCACGTCATATCCCCAGACGTTGCGGAACAAATCCGTCTTGCTAACCGGGCGATCTTTCTCGCTCATTAAGTAGCGCAGCAGTTGATACTCGATGTTGGTAAGGTGTACGTGCTGTCCACCGACGCAAACCTCATGCAGGTCCTCGTCCATCTCAATATCACCACACATCATCACGCGGAAAGAAGGCCGCTCGTTGATCCAGGCAATGCGACGCATAATGGCCTGCAGCCGTACTTCCAATTCCCGAAAGGCGAATGGCTTAGTGATGTAATCATCCGCGCCGAGCGCAAATCCGTTTACGATGTCATCCGGGCGATTTAGTGCGGTTAGCATTACGATGGGCGTATCGGAGCGCTTTCGCAACTCTGCACAGAGGGCAAAGCCATCCATCTTCGGCATCATCGCATCTAGGATGACCAAATCCACCTTTTGTTGGGTAAATAAGTCAAGCGCTTGCTCGCCATCTTTGGCCAGTATAACGTGATGTCCCGCTCGTTGCAAAGTCGCCTGTAGCAGTTGGCGAAGTTGCTCATCATCATCAGCAATTAGAATGCGGATGCGGCGTGACATGCTATCGTAACGAGCCTGCATCTGGCTGTGCCCATTAAAATTGAGGCTGCTGTTGCGATGTTGAGGATACTGGCTATTCATTGGATTGAACCTAACGATTATGGAATCTGTCAAAGATTGGACGGCTGTTGAAACGTCTGGCAGCCCTGGCGCTCGCAACGGTTGTTGCTTGCGCGCTGCGGGGTCAACGACCGCTACACTAAGTTAATCGTAGCTCCAACAAAAATCCTTCACCGAATTTAAATTGAAACAAAAGACTCCTTTCCGTGGGATCAATCCTGCTAAATTGGCCTTCCAAACAAAGCCGCGCCACCGGAATACTGGCAGCGCGGTCAAGTACATTTGAGGGAGCCCCGTCCGTTACCGGCGAACCAGTTCACCGTATTGGATGCGCTGGAGGTGGCAGAGCGCAACGGCTATGCCGTCCGCCGCATCGTCTGGACGGGGAATCTCATCTAGGTTGAGGATCCGCTGAACCATCTCCTGGATTTGCGGCTTGGCCGCGTTGCCGTAACCCGTCACCGCCTGCTTGACTTCCGCCGGTGTATATTCGACAAGCGTACATTCTTTGAGCGCGGCGGTCAGCAGCACGATACCGCGTGCCTGCCCCACCGAGATGGCGGTGGTGACGTTGCGGCCAAAAAAGAGCTTCTCCACGGCGATGGCGTCGGGCGCAAATTCATCGATCAGCGCCGACAAATCACGGAACAGCTCGAGCAGCCGCAGGTGCATGTCATCTTCCGGCTGCGTGCTGATCACGCCGCAGGCCAGCAGTACAAGCTCATCGCGCTCCGTCTGGGCAACAACGCCGTAGCCCGTTGTTGCCGTCCCCGGGTCGATGCCGATAACGATGCGCTCAAATGCTTCGTGGCTCATGCGTGTAAAGAGGTAAACCGTGTCAAGCCGCGCTCGCCTGAGCCTACCGACGAGCGCGGGCCAAGTCGTCGTCGATCCGAGACTTGGGCTAATTCAAGAAAAGAAGTACACCGCGAATGTGTCTGTCACTGCCCGCAACCGGTGAAGAATTCGCAGAATTGTCTGGGGAGTGACGGGTACAGGGTACAGTTGATTTTCTGGAACGGCCTTAAGCAAACTGTGCGACCATTTCGTCCGTGAGCTCGAGATTGTGATAAACGTGGCTCACGTCGTCCAAGTCCTCCATATTTTCGACAATGCTCAGAACGCTCTGTGCCTCGTCCGGCCCCAGCTCAACCGTAACGTTTGGCTGCATGGTCAGTTCGGATTCGGAAGGGGGAAAGCCTGCCTGCTTCAATCCCTCGACCACGCTGGCTAAGTCGGCGCGATTGGTGTAAATTTCCACAGCGTCGTGACTGATTTCCACATCCTCTGCCCCGCTATCTAGCGCAGCCATAAAGACCTCTTCCGGATCCGTATCCAGGGCAACGCCGTCCTCATCTTCCAACGCCACAACCACGTAGCCCTTGGAAGCAAATTGCCACGCCACCGAGCCGGGCTCGCCCATGTTGCCGTTGCCGCGGGTGAAGACGCGCCGCACTTCGGCGATGGTTCGATTACGGTTGTCGGTAAGGCACTCCACCAGCATAGCGACGCCGTTTGGGCCATAGCCTTCATAGGTAATTTCTTCGATCTCCGCCGCGTCCTTGTCCAGCCCTGCGCCGCGTCGAATAGCCCGTTCGATGTTGTCCTTGGGCATGTTTTCCGCCCGCGCTCGGTCGACGGCCAGCCGTAGCGTAAAATTCATTTCGGGGTCGGCCCCGTCGCGCGCGGCGATTTGGATTTCACGCGCCAGTTTGGTAAACACTTTGCCTCGTGCCGCGTCGTTCGCACCCTTCTTGCGCTTAATGGTCGACCATTTAGAATGTCCAGACATGTTTTTCCTTTCTTCTCGCACAATTGCGCGCTTGTTCCAGTGTTGCAAATGTTCACAGCGCGCTTGTTACCGGCGTGGATTCTCTCGCAGCTAGCGCGTCAGATTGCGCCTTTTTCGGTAGCTTACCGTTTTGACCTTCCGCCACATAGGCTTTGGCTGCTTCAACAAGACCAAGAAATAGCGGGTGCGGTCGATTGGGACGGCTTTTAAATTCGGGGTGAAACTGGCTGCCTATCATAAAGGGATGCTCGGCCAGCTCCGCTACTTCTACAAGCCGCCCATCCGGAGAAAGGCCACTAAAGGCCATTCCACCGCTGACCATCTGCTCGCGGTATTGATTGTTGAATTCAAAGCGATGGCGATGGCGCTCGTGAACGATCTGCCCGTGCCCCAGTGCTTGGTAGGCCGCTGCGGCGCGTGAACCCTCGGCTAGACGGCAGGGATAGGTGCCCAACCGCATCGTGCCGCCCATCTCCGAGAGATCACGTTGGTCGGGCATGAGGCTGATCACGGGATACTCTGTGCCAACGTCAAACTCTGTGCTGTTGGGCTCATCGCTTTCTTCCAGGCAACGAGCAAGCTCGATGCACATTACCTGCATCCCCAAACAGAGACCCAAATAGGGCACTTCGTGTACCCGTGCATATCGCGCGGCTATAATTTTGCCCTCGATGCCGCGGTAGCCGAAGCCGCCGGGCACAACGATCCCAGCCACGTCGGCCAAGCGCTCCAACTCGCGTCCCTTCTCCAAATCCTCGGAGTTGACCCACTCAATTTCCACGTCAACCCCGGCGGCTAGCCCCGCGTGGAACAGGGATTCTTTAACGCTAAGGTAGGCATCCTCCAGCTCGACATATTTGCCGACCAAGGCGATGCGCACCATTGGCTTTTCGCGGCGCGTCTCTTCAACAAAGCGCGTCCATTCCGCCAGCCCCTCTTGCGCATCACGCGTGGTGGTAAGGCCCAGCTGATGCACGAGCCAATCGCCCATGCCCGCCTCTTCCAAGCTCAACGGCACGGTGTAGATCGAATCCAGCGTCACCAGCGGGATAACTGCCTCGGATTCGACATCGCAGAAAAGCGCGATCTTTTCCTGCACGCTTGCTTCAACGGCGTGATCGCTGCGTACGACAATGGCGTCCGGTTGGATGCCAATGCTACGCAGTTCGCGGACGCTGTGCTGCGTGGGCTTGGTTTTGAGCTCCTTGCTCGCGCCCAAGTACGGTAGCCATGTCAAGTGGATAAACAACGTGTTGCTGCGCCCAACGTCTTTGCGCATCTGCCGAATTGCTTCGAGAAAGGGCAGCCCCTCGATGTCACCCACCGTGCCGCCGATCTCTACCAATACAACATCGGCCTGCGTCGTGCGCGCCACGCGACCAATGCGGCGCTTGATCTCGTTGGTCACGTGGGGAATCACCTGAATTGTGCCGCCCAGGTAATCACCGCGGCGCTCCATTTCGATTACGTAGTTATAAATTTGCCCGCTGGTGACGTTGCTCAGTTGGCTCAAATTCTCATCGACAAAGCGCTCGTAGTGGCCCAAGTCCAAATCGGTCTCGGCTCCATCATTGGTCACAAATACTTCGCCGTGCTGATAGGGGGACATAGTTCCCGGATCAACGTTGAGGTAGGGGTCGAGCTTCATCGTGGTCACGCGAATGCCCCGCGCCTTAAGGATTCGCCCAATAGAGGCCACAGAAACGCCTTTGCCCAATCCAGATAGCACGCCGCCCGTCACAAAAATGTATTTGGTCATGTTCTCTCCTTGCTCGTTGCCCATCTCCCAATTCTAACAATTTTTCGCAAGTTAACCAACTCCCGCTGCTGGTGAACGTAAGCATCAATGATCCTGAGCCAAATTTTTGGCAAAAGAAAAGCCGGGGCAAGCGTACTTGCCCCGGCTTTTCTTCTATAAATCGCCGCTTAACTTCCCGCCCTGCTGATAGAGAGGAGGCGGCTTATCTACTCACCAGACGAATCTGGGATAGTCCCCATCTGCTCCGACTCGCTGGCTGCCTCGACAACCGTGGCAACGTCAACCGGCTCTTCGGCCTCCGGATTCGGCGTGGCCGTTGCGGTCGGCAGCGGCGTCCACGTGGCCGTTGGCGTCCGCGTCGGCGGGCTGGGCGGTGGGCTTGTCGGCGTTGGCAGCGGCGATGTCGGCTTGCGGGTTGGCAGAACGACAATCACCGGTGAGGTGGGCTGTGGCGGCGGCGTGTGTGTCGCGGTCGGCGGCAGCGTTGCGGTAAACGTGCTGGTCGGCAGCGGTGTCAATGTCGCGGTCGGCACGACAACTGCAATGGTCGACGTCGACGTGGGCAGCGGCGTCGGCGTAAGCGTTAACGTCGGAGCCACAATCGGCGGCGTGGTCGCGCTAGCTGTTGGGCCGGGCTTGATCTGCTCGGCCTGCTCGCCCATGCCGCTCGCCGTTGGCGTGGCCGTGGCCGTGGCCGTGGCGCTTCCATCCTCCACGGGCGTTTCATCAACCTGCGTTGCGCTGGGCGTCACGCGCTCTCCACTGCCCGGCGTTCGGCTGCCGTCCTCATCCGAAGTGGACGGTAGCGCAGGTGAATCGGCCGTCGGTGTGCTGGTGGGCGCGGCTTGCGGCACGCTGGGCGTTGGCGGCGTCTGCGCAATGATGGTGCTGGGCGTATCGTCGGGCGCTGGAGCCTCAACATCCTCCACATCGACATAGCCTACGTCCCCATCAGGATTGACGACGATCTCGAATTCGCCATCCTCCGTCACGTCAACAAGCTCCCACGCTTCCTCGTTTACCGCAATCTCGATCGGCTCGGCATCCTGGTTCGGCTCGGAGCGCACTTGGATAATTGCCTTCTCCGACTTTAGGATGGGCAACTCTTTCTCCGCCGCCACAACTTCGGGCACAACGCTGACCAGCTCCTCGTAAATCTGCTCTTCCGTCACTTCTTCCAGCACCGGCTCCCGATTGCTGGCAATGGTTAACTTCCAATTCTGCGCCACCGCAAACGTTTCTGAGGGTGATGCTTCATTGCTGGCGTCTGCTGTGTCGGCATCGGCAGAAACTACGGCAGCGACCTGACCTTCGCGCACAGTAAGGCTGGTCGTGCTCTCGGCTGCGCTTGCCTCGCTGCCCACGCTCTGCACATCGACGCGCACGAGAAATTCCGTGCCCACCGCAGAATACATGCCGTTGGGCGTCTGAACTTGAAACTGGTCGAGATCGGGCACGAGCTTGCTATTGATGTCTACAAAGATTTTGCCGCGGCCCATGGCGGCCTCGAACTGCGCGCCGTCGTTGCGGGTATCTAATTCATTAAACGCGATGCGCGTGTTGGGGCCAGCCGAAATCTGCTGATCGTCCTGCCATTGCATAAAGGCGCGACCGGTTTGGGTAACTAGCGTGTCCCCCTCAAACAGCAGCAAATCCTCGCCGTGGCCCACGCGAATCTGCCGCCCGTTCTCGCGCAGAACCTCGACGTTGCCGCCTTGGGCCAACATAAGCACGCTGGGCTCTAGCATCGTAAATCGCGTAATGACGACAAAGGCCAGCACTGCCGCCGCAGCGGCGGCTGTCGATAGCGGGACGACCCAGCGATTCTGGAATAGCGCAGCTAACCAGCCCCACCCGCGCTTGTGCAGCGGAATCGGCTCGGCGTAAACCTGCTCGACTTCGAGTAGTATAGTATTTAGCAGGCGATCCGATAAGTCTGCCGGGAGCGTTTCCTCCGGCAGATTCTCGGCAAAGAGCGCCTGCATATTCTGTTCGTCGAACTGAAAATCATTCTGGTGACTGTTCATGTGTTCTACTTTCAGTCGTTCCCGCCTGTTTGGCCCCAATGTTTTTCAAAATTCTTGCGGGCACGACTTAACCGCGACTCTGCGGCTTTATAAGATGTTCCAAGTGAATCGGCAACTTCTTGGACACTCAGGCCTTCCCGGTAGCGCATCAGCAATATCTGTCGCTCTTCCAGTTTCAGCCTCTTCAGCACCTCCTCGAACTCAAGGCGGGCGCTGCTGGGACCAGGGGTAGTCACCGCCGTCATTGACGGTGAAAGTTCGACCGTTTGCGCTCTTCCTTTCTTTCTCCAAAAATCTGCCACGCGACGGTTCGTAATGGTGTAAACAAAGGTAGACAACTTGACCTTGCCGTCAAAATTCTTCACAGATCGAACAAGCGACGTCATCACTTCACTGGTCACGTCTTCAATATCTTCTACTGGAACGTTTTTGCGCAGGTAGTTGTACAACCGCGGCGTCCATTCCGTATGGAACTTCATCCAGGCTTGCTGATCGCCATTCTGTAGCCGGTGGAGGAATTCCAAATCGCTGCCGCTCTCATTGCTTGCGTGCACAGCGTCCTCCTACCCATATTAATCGCTGCTGGTGAAAGATTCCTTCACAAATTATTTTCTGAATCTTTCGACACTCGTCTTCGCAGAGAAAACGTATGACAAACGTATAATTTCTTGCGTTTAGAAAAAGGAACGCCAAAAATTTGGCGGCAGAGGCAACAGAAGCGCCGGCGACAAAGCGCCAGCCAGTGTTATGTCGGGTTGCTATGGGGAAGGGGAGGGCAGTGAGACAGAACACAACGCGGGACCAATTCACAGATACGGGTAAAGTATAAATGATGCTGTACAATTGAAGAAATTGAGATTTTGCGTAACGATGCAGTGGGGCGTTCAGCCACTGCCGGTGCAGCCAAGTTGATGGATGAATTTGCATGTGAGCCGCGCTGATCTTTACAACTGGGCAGTCTAGTGTACACGGTTCTTACGCAGAGAGCAATTGCGCAACCAGTGTGGGATGCATCCCAAGTTGGCTCACCACCGATTCAGGCGGATTTGTAAAAAGTTAGACGGGCAAGATCGAACCGGCAAGCCACCTGTAACGCTGCATGAAACGCTACGTGACAAGAGTTTATATGCGTCAACCATGAAGAACTCCACGCCTCCGTCTTCCCCTATCGTGCACCCTGCACCTACGGCACTGCTCGCGCAAGACGAACGAGCGATGCGCCCCACCTGGCTCGAAATTGACTTAAGCGCCGTTGCGACGAACGTTCGTCTACTTCGGCAACGGGTAGGACCCTCCTGTCAGATAATGGCCGTTGTCAAGGGCAACGCCTACGGCCACGGCGATGGCTTCTCGGCGACGCCGGTTGCGCGCGCCATTTTGGCCGCCGGAGCCGATCAGTTGGCTGTCGCTACGGTGTCGGAGGGTATGGCACTGCGACAGGCGGGCATTCGCGCGCCAATTTTGGTGCTGGGCTACACGCCCCCTTGGCAAGCCAGCCAGTTGCTGTACCACCACCTCACGGCCACAATTTACGATTTGGCGCTGGCGCAAGCGCTGGCGCAGCTCACCACGTCTGAACACCCGGCCTGCGTTCACGTAAAAATCAACACCGGTATGAATCGCCTCGGCATTGCGCCAGAGCAGGCCGTAAACTTTGTAACGGCTTTGCAAACGTTTGCCCAGATCGAGGTCGAAGGCATCTTTACCCACTTTAGCACGGCGGATGAGGCGGACAAAGCCTTCGCGTTGACGCAGTTTGCCTGCTTTCAGCAGGTGCTTGCCGCGCTGGAGCAACGGGGCTTGCGACCGCCGCTTGCCCACGCCGCCAATTCCGCGGCCACGCTGGCCCTGCCGCAAACTCACCTCCAGATGGTACGCCCCGGCATTGCGCTCTACGGCCTCCACCCCGATCCCGTTCACGCGCGCTTGCCCAACGAATTCCAGCCCGCCCTCTCCTGGAAGGCACAAATCGCGCAGGTAATGAGCCTTGCGCCGGGCGACGCCGTTGGCTACGGACGTGAATTTGTAGCCGAGCAGCCCATGCGCGCCGCCGTGATTCCCGTGGGATACGCCGACGGCTTCCCACGCAAGCCCCACCACTGGGGGCACGTGCTCGTTCACGGCCGGTTCGCGCCGATCTTGGGTCGCGTCTGCATGGATCAAACCATCATCGATGTTACCCAAATCGATGGTGCGTTTGGTGATTTTGATGCTGGCCAGAACGGAGCCGCGCCGCATCAGCCCGTGCGTCAGCCCGTGCGTCAGCCCGTGCGTCAGGGCGATGAAGTCGTGCTGCTTGGGCAACAGGGCACGGCCCACATTTCGGTCGATGAGGCCGCCGCTCAACTCAGCACAAACAACTACGATGTTGTTAGCCGCATTTTGCCTCGCGTGCCTCGCCTCTACAAAACCAGTTGGTAAGGGATGGCCGAACCGCCTTAAGCGGCTCTAGATGTAAGAGTTTTGGGTACGGAAAGGCGGAATCACAAAAACCACCGGACGCAGCGAACGGTGGTTCCATGTGATTTTGATGCGTGCTGCGCCAAGCCCTAGGCAGCGACCGGCGTAAGCGATTTGTGCAGCGCTGCCTTGAGCCGTCCTTTGCGCCGCGAGGCGTTGTTGTCGTGGATGGCGCCTTTGCTTGCCGCCTTGTCCAGCGCGCGCTCCGCAATACGCACCGCTTCCGAGGCCGCGCCATCGCCGCTCTCGATGGCGACGCGCGCCTTTTTGACTGCCGTACGAGCCGCCGCACGCAGTTCGCGGTTGCGCGTGTAGCGCTTTTCGTTCTGCCGGGCTCGCTTTTGTGCCGATTTGATGTTTGCCATAATTCCTTAACTTGCTTGTCTTTTATTCTGCGAAAATCTATTTAACAAGGCTTTGACCCACCGCCAAATGTTTTTTCAATTAGATTAGTATATCACCCGACCCCACTTCCTGTCGAATTTGGGGCAAGATGCTCGCGGTTGCTTTCCAATGAACTGGCGGTTGCACGCAGTTCGTCCATCGCTTCATCTACGTAAGGATAGGCGAGCCAGACGCACGCCGCGCCAAAAAGCGCTCCCGTTACGCTGCGCAGCCACCAGTTGCTTTCGCGCAGCCCCACCATCTGCGTCACCCCATCAATGCCAATTGGAATGAGGAAAAACAGGAAATACTTCCAGGAAAGCCCAGCCACGCGACCCTTGGGCAACAGTCGCCGCAATCCGCCATACGCCAGCCCAGCCAAGAAAATTGAGCCGTAAATCGCCACGTCTCGCTGGCAGATGGCCGCTTTGTAGCCAAGCGTCTCGTTGCCGATGAAGGTGCGCTGCTGGAAGAGCCCAAGCCCTGGCGCTAGACCGTTGGCCTCCAGCGTCGCCAGCGAGGGAGCGTGGCTGTGTCCTGCCCCGCCAAAGAGGAAGTAGCTGTGGTCGGGCAGCTGGTGGCAGGCAAAAGAGTAGACGGCATAAATCACTTGCGCGGGCGTTATCCAACCCGTCTCCATCAGCAGGGGCGCAAGCAGCGGCAGCATCACGTATACGCCCGCCACGGCGCTAAAGAGCAGCAACCAATGGCGCGCGATGCCGTCGATCAGCGCATTTGCCGCCCGCGCAAGCGACGAGGTGGATTTCCCCTGTGCAGAGTTAGCCATGAGCGGCCACCTCTTGCAGCGCGGATGCCAGCTCGCGCGGGGCAATGGGTGCGCGCAGCACCCGCTGTCCATCGATGTCGACCACGGGAATCTGGTGACGAAAGCGCTCAAAATCCGCCGCGTCCCGCTCAATATCACACAGCACGAGATCAAAGGCGGCCTCGTGCTGCAAAATTTCTAGCTGCTCGTGCACGCTGTCGCAGAGCAAACAGTTTTCCTTTGTGTAGAGCGTCACCCTCATCAAATTTCTACTCCAAACTTCGCGCTTCTTCGCGCCCCTCGTTGATTGCTACTGCTCTCAAGCGTTCGCGCCGCGGCTCACCGTCGCGCCGCTGAGGTAACCGATGTAGGCCGGGATTAGCGGCAGCACACAGGGGCTGATAAAGCTAATAACCCCCGCGACAAAGGCCAGCGGCGCGGCGGCGATTAGGCTGGCGTTGATCATGTCCCCCGCGCCAAAAAGCGCCGTCACGCGCTCGTCCAGCACCAGCACCCACTCGTTGAGGAAGAAGAAGCGCGTCGTCAACAGCACCAACCGATTGGTCCACAGCAGGTAGGCTACGTAGAGCAGAAAGCCACCGCTGATTAAGCTGATCACGTTTGCGTGTCGGTTGAGCCGCCGCAGCAACCCCGTTGCGCGGCCAAAGGCGGCGCCGGTGATCAAAAAAGGCAGACCCAGCCCAAAGCTGTAAATCGCCAGCAAAATTGCGCCCTGGCCCGGCGTTGGGCTGTAGGCGGAGGAGAGAGAGAGAATGCTGGCCAAAATGGGGCCGATGCAGGGCGTCCACCCCGCGCTAAAGGTCATCCCCATTAGCGTGCTGCTCAAATACCCCCAGCCGCGCGTGACGTTGTGCATGCCCACGCGCCGTTCGGTGTAGAGCAGCCCGTTGAAAAAGTCTAGCACGCTCACCAGCGACGCCGCCGCCGGGTTGGTCTCTAAATCGGTGCGCTCACCGATCTGCCGCGACGCCCAGCGAAAGACGCCGAGCGTCACCAGTGCAAAAATCAGCAGCAGCACGGCACCAACGCGCTGCATGGTGGGAATGTACTGATTGAGGCTTTGCCCCAGCAGCCCCGCCGCCGACCCCAGCAGCGTAAAAACGAGTGTGAAGCCAACCACAAAGGCCAGCGCGTGGCCAAAGACGGAGGCGCGGCTCGGCTGCGTTACCTGTGGCCTGCGGCTTGTGGAGACGCGCGGCTCGGTTAATGTTTGTGCCATGATTTTTCCTCTACCCTTTATACTACGAACCAAATCTTTCTTTGGTTCCACTGTAGGCTGCTTTTTCCAGGTCGCCAGTAACTGCGCCTACGCAGCGCGCGGCGTCACCGCCTCAATCTATCAATTGTCGCAGAGTTGCACGCATCGCTCGCATATGCCGCCCCGTTACATCCCCTGCTCGCGCGACTCCGTTCGCTCGTTGACCAACGCTTCCAGCTCCCGAATCTCCGCCGCCAGCTGCCGCTGACGCACGCCCATAAAGACAACGTACACCGTCACCAGTAGCCACACGGCGATAAACGCTCCGGCCAGATACCACATCAGCGCACCTCCCCGTAGAGCACATCCTCGCGCAGCGCCTCCACCCGATCCGCCAGCCGCAGCTGTCGCCAGCGCTGGATCATCAGCGCGCTAAAGAGCACGCAAAAGCCGATCAGCGCCACGAAAAGGGCCTGCTCCATGCTGGCGCCAAGTCCAAAATCACCCTGGGCCTCAGCGTTCTCACCATTCCAAACAACGGGATGAATCGAGCGGAACCAGCGGGCGCTGTAGTAGGTGAAGGGTACGCTCAGAAAGGCAAGCAGCGCATAGATGCTGCTAAAGCGAGCGCGCGCAACGCGGTCGTCGATGCCGTTGCGGAAGAGCAGGTAGGCGGTGTAAATAAGCACCGTGATCGTCGACGACGTCAGTCGCGGGTCCCACGTCCACCACGTGTTCCAGGCAATTTTTGCCCAAATCGAGCCCGTAATAATAATGCCCAAGCCAAAGACCATGCCGGATTCAATGCTTGCCTGCGTAACGCGATCCCAATCCAGGTTGCGCGTGGTTAGGTAGACGATGCTGCCGATCAACGACATTAAGAACGCTGCCAGCGCGGCAAAGGCGCTGCCGATGTGAATGTAGATGGTCCGCTGCACCAGCTGCTCCGCGCCGGAGATGTTGGTGGCGGGCAGGGCATAAACGAGCGCTGCATACATCACGCCAGCCATAGACACAACCGCCGCCACGTTGAGCGCGCTCTGCACCCAATCGCCAACACCAGCCGACGGGCGTCGCGTCGCAGTTGACCGTGAAGTCGCTACCGAAGTGGTCATGCAAAATCCTCCCAAATCAAATCAAAGGTCAAAATCGCTATTGTCACAAAAATCAAGTCCATTGCCACCAGCACCGTCAGCTGGCCCGTCACCTCATTCCAGCTAGCGCCGGTGATCACGCTGCTGGTGAGGCTGACGCCCGCCATGAAGAGCGGCACGAGCACGGGCAGCAGCAGCACGGGCAGCAGCGTTTCCCGCGCCCGCAGCGAAGCCGTCAGCGCGGCAAAGAGCGTACCCGCCGCACCGTAGCCCAGCGCCCCCAGGCCCAGCGCCACCACCACGGCGGGCCGCAGCGCGTTCACGTCGAAAAAAACCGTCATCAGCGGGAGCAGCAGCAGCGCCGTCACCAGCAGAAAGAGGACGTTGGCCGCCAGTTTGCCGAGATAAATCGCGCTGCGATCCACCGGCGCCAGCAGCAGCGCGCCCAGGCTACCCTGCTCCACCTCCGCCCCAAAGCTGCGGTGCAGGCCCAGCGTGCCGCTAAAGAAGAGCGCCACCCACAGCACGCCCGGTACCACCGCCTCGCTGTACTCGCTTGACAGCCGCAAATCAAACGCCAGCCCAAAGACCACTACGGCCAGCACGGCAAAGGCCACCATTGTCGCCAGCACCTCGCGCGCGCGCCACTCCACGCGCAGTTCCTTCGCCGCAATTGCCCCCACCTTGCACCAGTAACCGGTTAACTTGGTCATATTGAGCGGAGGCGCGTGCCAAGCGGCGTCGAAAGAGATAAGCCTGTTGGTGGCACGCAAATTTTTAGGGTTCGCTGCAAAAAACAATCAACCTTATCCGCGTTCATCCGCCCGTCTCCGCGTCCAAACTTCTTGAATTAGTTGGCGCTGCCGCCTCGTCCGCCATTTCGTTAGACACGGCAACTCCGTAAAAATTCCGCAGCCCCTCTGCCCCCAGGCCGCGGGTCGACGTTCGCGCCGCCACCCGACCGTTGCGGAGCACGCAAACCGCATCCGACCACGCCGCCGCGCGCGCCAAATTGTGCGTCGTTAGCAGAATGGCGCGGCGGCTGGCGCGCAGCCCCTGTACCAGCTCGTCCAGCACCGCCGCGCTGGCCTGGTCGAGCCCCGTGTCTGGCTCGTCCAGCAGGAGCACGGGCGGGTTGTGCAGCAGCGCCCGCGCAATTGCCAGCCGCTGCACCATACCCCGGCTGTACGTGCGCACAGAATCGTGCCGCCGCGGCCACAGGTCCACCGTGCGCAACAAGCTTTCCGCCCGCTCGTCAACGTCTACGACGTCGTAAAGGCGGGCGAAGAATTGCAGATTCTCCCGGCCTGTCAGGTTGGGGTAGAGCAGTGGCTGGTGCGCCACCACGCCAATATAGCGGCGCAGAGCCGCGCCCACCTGCTGCACGGTCGCGCCGCCGAGCCGCACCGCGCCGCGATCGGGTCGGCTCAGCCCGGCGACGATGCGCACGAGCGTGCTCTTGCCTGCGCCGTTGCCACCCAGCAGCGCCACCACCTCGCCCTCGGCTACGCGCAAATCCACGCCGCGCAACACCGGCTTGCGTCCGTAGCGCTTGTAGACGCCCTCAATTTCAATTAGCGGCTTAGCGGCTTCTGGTTCACTCACGCGGGACCTCGCCATTGCTCGATTAGAATTTTAATCCACGAAGAAACGCAGAGGAAGCCATCCTTGGCGCGCTTCGTGCTCTTTGTTGATCGCCGCTTCACGACTGCTCCGACACATCCCCCTCCGCCAGCCGACCCGCCACCGCCAGCAGCCGCCCCTTGAGCCGCGCTCGCTCGTATGCCCAGCGCTCATTCGGTATCGTGCCGATAGCGTGCTGATCGTCGAGCTGGGCAATCTGCTGTACGAGGGCGTCGCGCTCGGCGGCGAGCGTTTGCGGCGGCGAGCCGCCGCCTGCTGGCTGCTGACGCAGAGCCCACACCAGCATACCGGCTAATCCAGCGGCCAGCGCTCCGCCAAGCAGCCACGGCGCGGCCACCGGTATGTTCGGTGCGGCAAACGCTGCTTGCTCGCGCGGATCGCGGCCGTCGATGGGAATCAGCCCTTTGAAGTCAAGCACCACGGTCTGGGGTGCAAGATCGGCGCCCGTCCACAGCAAAAAGCTGCTGCCCTGCACGTTCTCCGTCCCGGCAAAGGTAAAGGCGTCCGCGGTCTCCGGCGTAATTACCGCCAACTCAACGGCGCTGTCGTCCGGCAGCGCCGTTGCCAACAGGTTGGCCGCGGCCACATCGTACAGGAAAGGCTGCTCGATACGCACGGCGCTGCCCTCGTAGGGCACGACGAAGCCCATGAACGTCTGCTGGCTTTCTTCGCCCGGCGGCACGGCAGCCACGTCGTAAATGCGGTCGCCGACCTGCGTGTAGCGCCCGCCCAGAATGCCCCCCTGAAAGCTGATCTCCTCCGCGCCCGGCGGCAGCACCAGCGCCGTTGTCGCGGGGCGCGGCACGCCTTCCACCGGCTGGCCAACGTATGCGCGATCCAGCCTGTTGCCAAACGTGACGATCTGGCCAAAGCGCAGCCGCCCCGGTTCATAATCCACGATCCAGTTGAGGCGGCTGATGTAGAGCCCGCTCGGATCATCCGTCGGCTCATAGATGGCGATTTCGATGTCGGGCAGCAAGCCATCAACGGGCGCAACCGGCTCGCTGCGATAGGGCACGCCGCCGTAAATCGTCTCGACAATGTACGTGCGCGCCGGGTCGGTGCTCAAGCCTTCGGCCCGGAATTCGCCTTGAGCGTCGGTCGTCAACTCAAAGGACTCGACTGGTTGAAAATCCACCAGCGCCGTCAGGGTCAGCGGCTGCTCGTTGGGCGGCGGCGCACCCGCCGTCCCCTGCACAAGCCGACCATTTAGGGCAGCAAGCGCCACGTCACCCGTTGTGTTATCCGCCCCGTCGGTGGTCGGCGTCTCCTGCGCGGCCACGCGTGCATTGGGCACAAAGGGCACGATCAGCAGAAGCGCCACCAGCAAAAAAAATGACAAAAACCGGCGTCCACAGCGGACAGCCGGTTTGTTCGGGAGCCAGGCGCGGCGCGGCCCCACGGGATGAGAATCATCTGAGCAAATGCCAATGAGAGAAACAGGCGGGGTTTGGTTTCTGCGCACTCGGTTCGTGGATTGCGCGTGAATTCCCACGCAGGTGGGAATGACAGATTTTGACGCTTCCACGACCGTCTCAATCACGGGGCATTTTTTTGTCGCAGCTGAGCAGCGCCGCATTGCGCCCGGCTCGCGGACGAGCTTGATAGCAGCACGACACCCGTTACCCGTAGGTCGCATCCTCTTCATCCGGTTGCTCAATCTCTGCCAAATTCTCATCCACTAAATCCGGTGCTTCGTCGAGCAGCACCAGTGCCTTTTCGGCCAGCAGAGCGGGCACGAGCACATCCGCCTGCGCCAATCCACCGAAGGTCAAGCCATAAATGCCGCCCACGGCGTCGCGCCGAATGTAGCTTGGGATATTTTCGCTCTCCAGCCGCCCCTGCACAATTTCGGCCTCCATCAGGTTAGCCGCTTTCCAAACGACCACGGGCTCCTGTTCGGAACTGCTTATAGTGGTGCTGGTGGTGCTGACGGTACGTTCGACATCGTCAACGGGGTCCGCCTCTATCTCGGCTTCAGCTCGCCTTTCAGGCCGATTCGGGAAGTTTTCTGCATCTGCAACCATTAGTATACCTCTACCTACACCGCTTGTTCAAATTTTCACGAACCGTTGTAAACATGTAAGCTTTGTCCACAGATGGCTGTGGACGCTCTTCAAGCTTGCCACCCCAGCGGCAGCAGAAACTCCCCATCTTCACCGCGCGGCAGCGACACGCTATGAATGATAGCGTCCAAATTCAGCGGGCCATAGATGTGGGGGAAGCGGTGGCCGTCCGCCATCTCCCAGCGGATTTCCGACGAGACGCGCGCTTCGTCGATCACCAGCGCCACCCACTCGCCGGGCTCGTCGCGATAAAAGCGGTTGGCTACGCGCAGCAGCCAATCGCGCTCGGCCGTGCAGTGGATAAAGCCTTCGTCCGCTAACGAGGCAGCGCTGTAAAGCTCATCGGGCGGCTGGCGCTCCCAGCGCGCCCGCGGCAGCAGGTGGTAGATCACGGCGCTACGAACCAGCCCCGGTCACGCCATTCGTTCCGGTTACACCGTCTGTCTCAGTCATGCCGTCCGTCTCGGTCGTCGTGCTCGTACCCGTTGTTTCCGTGCCGGTTGTTTCCGTGCCGGTTGTTTCCGTACCGGTTGTTTCCGTGCCGGTCAGCAGCTCGCTTACGGTTTCCGTCAGCGCCTCGCTGTCGGTGGTCGTTTCAACTTCGGTGAAAACTTCGCCATCGGTCAGCCCATCCGTGCTGGTTGCGCTTTCCGTTGCGGTAATGTCGTCCCCGGTTGTTGCGCCCTCGGTATCGGTCAGCGCATCCCCATCGGTGACGGCTTCTTCGGCCAGCAAATCGCGCACGGTGATGCCGAGCCCTTCCGTGGAGACAACCGTTGTGGTGAGCGATTCGCCGTCGGTCAACTCATTGGTTTCCGTTAGACCCTCCGCCCCCGTCAGCAGCCCCTCTTCCGACAGCCCTTCGCCGCTGGTCAACTCATCCACTTCGGTCAGCCCCGTCGTTTCCGTCACGCCATCTGTCGCGACTTCGCCGCTTGTATTCTCGGTTTCCACTGCTTCGCTCGGCTCATCAACCTCGGATGCAG
This sequence comes from Caldilineaceae bacterium, assembly GCA_965213535.1. Taxonomy (GTDB): domain Bacteria; phylum Chloroflexota; class Anaerolineae; order Caldilineales; family Caldilineaceae; genus JBCCFC01. Next base: position 5,860,955 of record OZ243888.1, on the reverse strand, counting down.
CTTCCGTCGCGGTGGGCTCTGGCGTGGGCGTGGGGTCTGGCTCGTTGCGGCCACAGGCCGCAAGTAGTACAACGGTTAGCGCTAGGGCAAGGTAAATTCGCAGGTGATTCATTTTGTTCCTTTTAATTTGTTTGGTAGTCTTTCGGATCGTTAAGCAGGCGAAGCTTCCAGGCCGACAAAGGGATTGTGGATGCGCTCTTGGCCAATGGTCGTCGCCTCGCCGTGGCCGGGATAGACAATGTAGTCGTCCGGCAGGGTGAGCAACTGTTCGTGGATGCTGCGCAGCAGGGTGGGGCCATCCGCGCCGGGCAGATCGAAACGACCGATGCTGCCTTGAAAAAGGGTATCGCCACCAAATACTTGCTCGTTTTTGTGGTCCACAAAGACAACGTGGCCCGGCGCGTGGCCGGGGGTAAAGCGCACCTCCAGCGATTCCTCGCCAAAGACAATCGTCTGGCCCGCCTCAAGAAACTCGTCGGGCTCCTCTATGGGCTCAACGCTGCTACCGAGCCAGAGCGAAACGCGCTCGGGCACGTCGCGCAGAATGGGCAAGTCGTCGCGGTGCAGGTGAAAGGTGGCGTCGGTGGCTGCGCGAATCTCGTCCACGGCCATCACGTGGTCAAAGTGGGCGTGCGTGTTGATAATTTTCTCGATCGTCAATCCCTCGCGCCGCACGACCTGCAAAATCGCCCGCGCGCTGTCGCCCGGATCAATAATCACGCCGCGCTTGGTCGTCTCGCAGCCAAGCACGTAGCAATTCTCCTGCAGCAGCCCTACCGTCAATCCTTTAACAATCATAATCCTTTGACAACCATGGTCGCCTCGTCACGTAGCTTGATAAAAAAACCTCGGAAACTACTCGCCACAGCGGGCAAAAGCTTCCGAGATCAGTATATCAAAAGTAGGTTGAGTTTGGTGTAAAGCTTATTCCGCCGGGCATATTTGGCGGGTATATTTAGTGAATATACTTTGGCGTGCTTATTGATCACAGCAGTCCATGCTGCGAATGACTGGGCGCGGGGCGGCCGCTGTAGCCACGGTTTCGGCACAGTTGCCCGTCTCGCACAACCACTGGCTGCTCCAGCGGCAAACTTCGTGGAGCACGCCGTCCAATTCGCGCCCCATGCTGGTAAGGCTGTACTCGACGTGTGGCGGGATGTCGCTGATCTGCACGCGCTCGACCATGCCCACCTCCTCCAGCATCTTTAAGCGGCTGCTCAACGTGCTGGGATTTACCCCGCCGAGCGATTCCTGTAGCTCGCAGAAGCGCAGCGATGAGGTGTGCAGCAGGTGGTGAACAATTTGCAGCGTCCACTTCTGGCCGATGATGCGCGCCGCCGCCTCGACGGGACAGGGCATCTGCCCTGGCTGCGTGCTATACTGCCTGCTCGACGCCACGATAACGGTTGTCGAACTAGACATCTCCAGCGTGGGTGTTCCAAAATGACTCATAAAAATCTCACCAGACAATCGTTCCCAAACTAAATTCATACTACACTAAATATAGTACTATGTCAATAGAAACGGCGGTTTTGGAATCTGCTTTAATTTGGGGCAAGCTGCCATTCTATCTTACCGCCCGACAACGAGGGGAAGAAATACGCTTCCATTTACGGTTGGCTCCCCAACGGGCTCCCCAACGGGCTCCCCAATGGGTTCCACAACCGGGCTGATCAGCTCAGCGGTCTCGGAAAGCGGCGACGTGGCGGTGATGGGGATAATAGGTGCGTCATCTGCCGCTTCGGTTGGCTCCTCCGTTGGCGCAGGGCCGAGCGCGGGTGTAATCGACGCCGTGCCCGTAATCGGCGCACCAACCAGCGCTGGCTCTTCGTTGCCGCTGGTCAACGGCTGGCCGCTGGTGCACGGCGTCGACGCCGAATCGGTGAGGCAGGCGCGAATCCACGGCACAAAGTCAACTACGCTGGTGTAGACGCCGTAGCGCTGGGGACGCGCGCAGCCGTCGCCCCAGCTGACAATGCCGATTTGCGACCAGCCCACGGCAGCCTCCGCTGCTGGCAGGGCCAGCGGGCCACCGCTGTCGCCAAAGCAGGCGTCGCGCCCGCCCTGCTCCCAGCCCGCGCAAAGCATCTGCTCGCCGATCGCGCCGTTGTAGGCGTCGGCGGCGTTACAGGCGCTGCGGGCGATCAGCGCCACTTCCGTGCGTCGCAGCACATCGTCCGGCGCAACGACAAATTCCTCCACCATGCCCCAGCCCGTCACGCTGGCCACGCTATCCGCGACTTCGTTCAGCAGCGCGGCGGGTGCGCCTGTGGGTAGCGCAACGGGCGTAACGATTGAGGCCGTGCTCAGCCGCAGCAGGGCGATATCCCGCTCCAAATTCCAATACTGAAAATCTGGGTGGATCACGATGGCCTCGACGGACAAGCGCTCGCCGTAACTGGCCGCCAGCGCGTTGCGGCCCACAATTACGTCGATCTGCGCCTCGCTGCGGTGGGCAACGCAGTGGGCGGCCGTCAGCACCCAACGCGATGCAATCAGCGAGCCGCCGCAGAACTGGCGCGGCGTTTGCGTGTTGGTCAGCGAGTCCCGCTCGACCAGCGCCGCCACCCACGTCATCTCCTCCGCGGCCACTGCTTCGCCGCCCACCACCTGGGGAACGCCATCGCTCAGCGGCGCGGGCGCTTGGGCCTGCGCCGTCGAGACGTGGGCCAGCAGCAGCAGGAAGGCCGTCAAACAAAGCGCCGTCCCGCTCGGTAGCCAAAACAGCATCGAGCGGCGTGGGCTGGAGGATAGATCAAACTTTTGGATAAAAGGGCTCGCCATCGGCTGAGCTGGTCTGCTGTTCACGTTCCTACTGCTTTCGTTAAAGGGAAACAAAGTTCGCACGCCGCTACGTCATTTGGTCGAAGCGTGGGTCGCTCTACTCTAACAGAAGTTGTAGGGTTTGTTTCTTTCAACTGCCTGACTTTTCTTGCAACTAGCTGACACGAAGTCGAGTCAAAGGGTGGGATTTATAGTGGGGTTTTAAGGTTCTGTTGACATTTTGTTGAGAGGGCTTGAAAGGTGAGTCGAGCGCGCCCTCATCCCCAGCCCTTCTCCCACGGTGGGAGAAGGAAGCCAATCTCTCCCCTCTCCCGCGGTGGGAGAGGGGCCGGGAGAGAGGGGCCGGGGGAGAGGGACCGGGGGTGAGGGCCACTTTCCAAATGTCAACGGAACCTAACGCGAAGGTGTCGAGACACGGAGAAAGGTCTCGTGGCACAAACGCTTTGCGCCTTCAAACCAGATTGGCTTTCTCACTAAAATCTCACCGTTGCCACACACAATTTACGCCAGCGACCGCACGCCGGGCAGGGCCAGCAGCTCGCTCAACATCATGGCCGTTGCGCCCCAGACGGTCTGGCCCTGCACGGCGAAAAAGGGCACGTCCGCGTCGTGCCCGCGCAGACGCCAGCGCTCGCGGCGATAGCTGCGCGCATCCAGCAATTCGGCAAGCGGCGCTTCCACGAGCGCGGCCACCTCGCGGGGGTCGCGGCAGAAGTCCGGTCGTGCTGCCGCCCAGCCCACGACGGGCTGGATCAGGTAGTTGCTGGCAAAAATGTAAAGCGGCGACAGCGTCCCCAGCACGCTCACCCCGCTGGGGGGAACGCCAACTTCTTCGTGTGCTTCGCGCAGCGCAGTGGCAACGAGATCGGCATCAGCTGGCTCGCGGCCGCCGCCGGGCAGCGCCACTTGGCCGCTGTGGACGCCGTCGTAGGTGGGGCGCACGATGAGGGGAAGATGAACTTGTTCGCCTTGGTCAGAATCGTGGGGATAGAGCAGCATCAGCACCGCACCGCGGCGGGCATCGTCGCGCGCCGTGCGGTCAAAGGCACGGCCGTCGGGGTCGCGCGCGGCCATGCGGAACTGCGCATCGCGCCCGGGCAGCGGCTCACGTAGATTTTGCTGGAGCTGGTTGAGGAAGGGTTGGAATGGATTGGTCACGAAGAGAATTTAGATTAGTTGTTTTGCTTTGCAGAACCGTTTTATTTTTACCCCACCCGGCAAATCAACCCTTTCAAATACTCGCCCTCCGGAAAGGTCAGTGCGACGGGGTAGTCGCCGCCCTGCGTCAGCCGCTCGATGATCTGTACGTCGCGGTTCGCATCCAGCGCGGCGCCAAAGAGCACCTTTTGAAATAGATCAGCGCTGACGAGGCCGGAGCAGGAGAAGGTCGCCAGCACGCCACCCGGCCGCAGCAGGCCAAGCGCCAGCCGATTAATGTCTTTGTAGCCGCGCAAGGCTCGCTCCACCCCCCCGCGCGACTGGGCAAACTTTGGCGGGTCGAGCACGATCACGTCGAACGGCTCGCCGCTCGGCGGGCCGTTGTCGTGCCAGTCGCGCAGCACCTCGAAGACGTCGCCCGCCCAGCTTTCGCTCTGCGTTTCCGGGTCAAAGCTGTTGAGCCGCAGATTCTGCTCGCCCAGCTCCAGCGCCTCCATGCTCGCATCGATAAAGGTGACGTGCTTGGCCCCCGACAGCAGCGCATTCACGCCAAACGCACCGCTGTAGGCAAAGGCGTCGAGCACGCGTGCGCCAGCGTTACCATTTACTAAATACGCGCCGCAGTAGGCCGCCACGCGCTGGCGGTTGATGCGCTGATCCGTGTAGAAGCCGGTCTTCTGCCCGCCCAACAGATCGACATCAAAGCGCAGGCCGTTCTCGCAAATCTCCAGCGGCGACGGTGGCGCATCGCCCACCAGCACGCCCGTCGCCTCGGCCAGCCCTTCGCGCTGCCGCAGCGCCAGCTCGCTGCGCTCGACCACGCCCGCGCAGCCGGTGAGATCGCGCAGCAGCCCGGCCAACATCCGCTTGCGCTGATCGATGGCGAGCGTACCAACCTGCATCGCGAGCCAGTCGCCACAGCGGTCGACGACGAGGCCGGGCAGGCCGTCGCTCTCGGCGTGGACGAGGCGGTAGGCGTTGGTGTTGTCGAGGGTGGGCAGCGAGTCGCGCCGCGCCAGCGACGCCGCGAGCCGGTCGCGCCAGAAGGCTTCATCCACGGCCTCATTGCGATCCCACGTAAGCAGGCGCACCTGAATCTGGCTCTGCCGGTTGAGGTAGCCCCGCGCCAGCCACCCGCCCGACGCGTCCGCCACGTCGACGATGTCGCCATCGGCCAGCGAAGCTGGGATTTCGGCAATCGCACCGCTAAAGAGCCAGGGGTGTCGCTGGCGCACGGGTTTGGCACGCTTTGGTTTGAGAAGTATTTGGGTCATAGGTTCAAAATTTAACGCAAAGACGCAAAGGTACGGCTCGCCTGTGATGTAGGCTCTCCTAACCCGACAACAGTTTTTGGCTCAACCGAATCTCACGTGGTCGACCCGCTCTGGCTTCGACGGGCTCAGCTGCCGCTTGTCTTCGTTGTGCTGCCGGGTGTCTTTGCACCTTTGCGCTTCCGCATTAACTTCTGCTCATCATCCGTTTTGTATCAATGTTCCCCGCCTCATCCAGCTCCCATCCGTGGTCGTTGATGTGTACGGTCTCGTCCGGCAGGTGGATCGTCTGCGTGGCTGGCTCGTAGCGGAAATCGACTTCGCCGCCGGGCGTGCGCAGCACACCGGTGACCTGCTGCGGCGTGCGCTCGCGGAAGCGGACGGTGTACTTGCGGAAGATGGCCCAGTGGACGAGCGGCTTGACGTTGGTGCGCATGGGTGAAGAAAGAGTGAAGATTAATGGACTTTAGTTTCCGGTAAAAGTTGAGAGAGGTAGAGGCAGAAATGACAAACGGCGGTGAATAGTTCATCCTAAGGGTGCCTAAGCCGAAAGGGGAGAACTATGTCAGCCGCCGTCGAGACAACTATAGCAGCGTTGGTCTTTATCGTCCAAGTTGTGCCAATTGGGACAAATGTCAGCGTGGTCCACATTTTGTGGGTCATGGTAAACGGCTCTTTTTTGGAGAGTCGAGGGGCAATTCACCCGGCCTTGGCAAGCAATGGGTTGAGCGATGCAGAGGTGAGACGAAGCTGGGCCGCCCTGCGCTATGGGTCGTGGTCGATAGCTGATTTGCTCGACTGCTGGCACATACAGATTGGCAGGATGAACGAATGGGAAGCGAGTCGGTACGGCGGGTATCGAGTCAAAAGCGTAGATTTGACCGCATTCTGGCGGCCCCATCTGCAAGGGGAAGTCAACAAGCACTATGCGGCGATTGCGAATCGCGCCTTACCAGCGATGGTCTTTGGCATCGTTGTACTCTCCGGCGAAATCAAAGGCAAGCGCGTGCCGCGACTTGAGCAGATTGTGCGTTGCGAAGCGAAGGCAGGGGAAGCAACCTCTCAGGTGAGCGTCCTGCAGGAAGCAGCCAAGTCATCTCGTCTCGATGAAGTGGTGGTGCTGGATGCAGGCTTCAGCCTCGCTGACATAGCTGAGGCCAAACTTGAGCAGTTCGTATTGCGCCAAGCAAGTAACTGCACGGCGCGCAAAAATCGCTTGCCGCCCTACAAAGGCCGAGGCAGACGGCCTGAATATGGCGAACGGATTCGTCCATTGGCGCGCAGGCGTGGCAACAAGCAGATTGCCGCCACGCCTGCCGAGCAGCGTGGCGAATTTGTCGAGCAAGGACGCACAATTTGCTACGAATCCTGGCACAATCTGGTTGCCGCAAAGAGCAAGGTCGACCCAGGCAATTCAATCTTTGCCCTTTTTGTCTTTCATGACCCGCACTATAAGAAACCAATGATTTTAGCCACTGACCTCTCGCTTGATGCGCAGACACTCTACCGCATCTACCGCGACCGCTGGTCAGTCGAACATCCGCCGTTGGCAGCCAAGCAGATGATTGGGCTGCACCGCCAATTTGTCTCTGCGCATGACTCTTGCTTTCGGTTGCCCGAACTCGCCTTGCTGGCGGGGAATGTCCTCACCCATTGTGCGGCCATTCTTCCGCCTGTCCCCACTGGCTTTTGGGACCGCTCCCCACAAGCCACGCCCGGTCGTTTGCGACGCTTGCTCGGTCAAGCTGTTTTTCCAAACTTAGTCGAGTTTGACCCGCAACTTCGTAAAAAGAACTCGCTTTCTGACCATCTACCCAAGGGCGTTGACGCTCACCGTCGCCAGACCCCTTAAAACCAGCACCTTTTTACCGGAAACTAAAGATGGATGAAGATTGATAAATAGATTGAGAGGTTCGTCGGTTCTAATAGCTACAAGCGTCCTGTTGAGTTGGTCGAGTGCCAAAATAAGTGAAGAACGCTGGTCGTTCCTGATTGGATGCGCGCTGGGTGCGACGGGGCGAAGCCGCCGACCCACAAGATTTCGCCGTTCCCATCGACCACGAGCGGCCAGCCGGGGCGCAGCGGAGCGGGCACTTTGGCGTCGGTAAAAAAGTCGCCCAGCGTTTTGTGCTGGCCGCCCATGCCCAGCGGTGCGACCCGCATCCCGGCCCGCGGCGTCACCAGCAATGGCGTTTGCGCACGCTCGGCGTCCAGGAAGGCCCGCCACGCGAGGCCATCGACGGGCGCGTCCCACCCCGCGGGCAGAGTGGCGCGGTCGAGCAGCGTGGCGCGGAGCGACCAGCCGCCAGCGTCGACGGCGTGGCCCGGCTGAACGGGCGCGCCGCTGGTCGGCCACGCGGCGGCGTCGAGGTGGGGGTGGTGGGGCGCGAGCGGCGGGACGTTGTCGCCGTGGAGGCTGAGGCGCGGCGAATCTGCTTCGTCGACAAAGAGCGTCCACGCCACGCCGTGGCCCAGCGGGTGCGGCCCACCAACCGCCTGCTCGGCGAGCGCGCCACGCAGCGTTTCAATCTGCGCAAAGGTCGCGTCTTCGCGAGCACTACTCGCAAGGGTTGACCTCAACGCCTCGACGGCCAGCCGCAGCAGCCCCCGCTGTGTCGCCACGTCAAATTTGTTGGCCACAGCGACGTTTAGCACGATGCGGGCCGGTCTCTGCTCGACAAGCACGGCATCCAAAGCCTGTCGATCGGCACGCGCGCCACGGTCGGCTTCATCCGCTAAAATTTGGGCGCTGCGGGTTAGCGTTTCCGCCACGCTGGGGTTAATGTCGGCCAGCAGCGGCATGACGCGGTGACGCAGGCGGTTGCGCAGGTGCGATTCATCGGCGTTGGTTGGGTCGTCGCGCCAGGAAAGGTGATGGGCGTGGAGGTAGGCCAAAATTTGCGCACGGGTGACGTGCAGCAGGGGACGAACGAGACGCGGTGCGACTTCGCCCTCGCTGCAGTCAAGGTCACCCACGGGCCAATCCGACACGGGCCAATCTGACATGGGCCAATCCGACACGGGGCGCATCCCCGCCAGCCCGTGCAGGCCGCTGCCGCGCAGCAGGTGGAGCAGCAGGGTTTCGGCCTGATCGTCGGCGTGGTGGGCGGTGGCGACAGAAGAATAAAGATTGAAGAATAAAGATTGGGTTGAGTGGCCTGGCGGGGCTTCAACTGAAATGCGTCGAAGATTTTCTTCTGAGCTGCACTGCAAGAGCTGGACGATTTTCTGCGCGACTTCGCTTAAAAAATTATAGCGGGCGCGGCGGGCATTGGCTTCGAGGTTGCCGGGCTGGGCGCGCAGAAACTCGTCGGGCAGGCGGCGGCTGTGGAAGGGCAGGCCCCAGCGCGCGGCCAGCTCGGCAACGAAGGCGGCGTCGTCCGCGGAGCCGGGGCGCAGCGCGTGATCGAGGTGGGCGACGTGTAAATTGGTAAGATGGAGGGCAAGCGCCGGGTCATGGTCTCCCTTTGAATCCACCGCTTGGCCGAGCGTCCACAGGGCGTGCAGCAGGCAGACGCTGTCCGCGCCGCCGCTAACGGCCACGACGAGCGGGCCACCGGCGAACAGGTTGTCAGTCGCCTGGGCGTGATGGATGGCGCGGTGGATGGCGTTTGCTTCCGGGCGGGCACAGGTGGTGGACATGGGGAGATTATACCACAGCAAAATTCCTAAGTTTGCTCATTAACGTTTCGGCGGCGCTTTTTTGACAGCTTGGCGGGTGTGGTATACTTTGGAGGCTCCGGTGAGCGCCGCTTGGGGCGTTTCTTCGGAGAGAAACTTTGGTTAGAAACGCGCTGACCGTTTGGCTCAGCTTTCGATAAATTATGCGTCGCTACTGTGGTGCAAGGCACCGTGACGCAGAGGACACCAACGTGATCAATCCACTCGACTGGCTGTTGGGTTTGTTTTCGCTAGACGTCGGCATCGATTTGGGGACGGCGAACACGCTCGTCCACGTCAAAAATCGTGGCATCGTGATCGACGAGCCCTCGGTTGTCGCCATCGACAAATCGTCGCGTACGCGGATGAAGGCCAAGGCCATCGGCAGCGAGGCCAAGGAGATGGTGGGCCGCACGCCCGCCCACATCGTTGCCATCCGCCCGCTGCAGGACGGCGTAATTTCGGATTTTGATGTGACGGAGCAGATGATCCACCACTTCATCGGCAAAGTGCACGGCAGCCGCGCCTTTGGCACGGCCCGGCCGCGCGTCGTCGTCGGCATTCCGTCGGGCGTGACGGAGGTGGAGAAGCGGGCCGTGCGCGATGCAACGGTGAGCGCGGGCGCGCGAGAGGCGGGGCTCGTCGAGGAGCCGATGGCCGCGGCGATTGGCGCGGGCCTGCCCGTGACGGAATCCGTCGGCTCGATGATTGTCGACATCGGCGGCGGCACGACGGAGGTCGCCGTGATTTCGCTGGGCGGCATCGTGGTATCGCGTTCGATTCGCGTGGCGGGCGACGAGATGAACGAGGACATTATCAACTACGCGCGCCAGAAGTACAACCTGCTAATTGGCGAGCGCAACGCCGAGCGCACCAAGATGGAGATCGGCTCGGCCTACCCGATGGAGCGCGAGCGCACCATGATTTTGCGCGGGCGCAACCTCGTCTCCGGCCTGCCCGAGGCCGTGGAGGTCAGTTCGGTGGAGGTGCGCGAGGCGCTGGCCAATTCGGTGCAGGTAATTGTGGATGCCGTCAAGAGCACGCTGGACGAGACGCCACCCGAGCTGGTGGCGGACCTGATGGAGTACGGCATTGTGCTGGCGGGCGGCGGCGCGCTGCTGCAAGGCTTGGCCCAGCGCCTGCAGGACGAAACGCGCATGCATGTCTACGTGGCGGATAATCCACTGACGGCGGTGGTGATGGGCACGGGCATGATCCTCGAAAAGCCCGAATTCTACCGCGAGACGCTGACGAGTATGCGGCGTAAGACGACGATTCAGTGATTAGTGATCAGTGATTAGTGATCAGTTCGTTATTTTGCGAGTCAACCACTAATCACCAACCACTAACCACTAATTCTTCCCCATGCGCGATCTTCAACCCCAATCCCGCGGTGCCGGCACGCTCGGCCTGCGGCTGGCCATTTTAATTTTGCTGGCGCTGCTGCTCTTTGCGCTGCAAATTAGCGGGCGGCTGCGCGGTGTGCAGGGCTTCATTGTCCAGCTGACTTCGCCCGCACAGGTGAGCACGACGGGGGTGACAAATTGGGCCATCGAGAACGCGCAGTTTGTGCTTGACCTGCGCACGATGCGCCAGCGCGTCGCCGAGCTGGAGGAGCAGAACGCGGTGCTGCAGGCCCAAATTTTTCGCTTGAGCGAGGTGGAGACGCAAAACGTTCAGCTGCGAGAGATTTTAGACTTTGCCCAAACTCGACCGGCGCTCGATCTGCGCGGCGGCGAAATCCGCGCCCGCGTGATCGGCTTCGAGGGCAACAACTTTTTGGATTACCTGCGCATCGATCTAGGCAGCGCAGACGGTATCGAACAGGGGATGCCGGTCGTGACGGACCAAGGGCTGGTGGGCCGCATCGATAGCGTAACCAGCGACACGGCCAACGTTCTGCTGATTCGCGATCCGGAAAGCTCGGTCAATGCCATTACGCTCAACAACCGTGTAACGGGCCTGATGCGCGGCGCGCCCAGCGGCAATCTCGTGCTCGATTTGGTGAGGCAGGGCGCGCCGCTCGCGGTGGGGGATAGGGTGCTGACTTCCGGCATTGCCAGCGGCGACACGCCGCGCTTTCCACGTGGAATTCCCATTGGCCAAATTGTGAGCGTGGATCGCAGCGACAACGAGACCTTTCAGCGTGCCTTTGTGCAGCCCATCGTCAACTTTGACCGGCTCGAAATCGTGGCCGTGATCACCAACTTTAATCCGCTGGAGCCCGTGCCGCAGCTGGAGGAAGAGCCCCCCGGCGGGGAGGCGGTGGACGGAGGCGGGGCCATTACCGGTACGCGGGGGTTGACGGGCACAGAGGCGATCACAGAGGGGATCACCGGAGCGGCGGGTGAGTGACGCACGCGACTGGCTTTTTTTGCTGATGATTCCGCTGCTGCTGGTGATGGGCGTGGTGCAAACGTCGGCGGCGACGCGCTTTGAGGTGGGCGCGGTAAAGCCCAATCTGGTGCTGCTGGTTGTTTTAATCGGCGCTATGCTTTTTGGCGCAAATTGGGGCATCGTCTGGGCCTTTGTGGGCGGTGTGTGGCTGGACGTGTTTAGCGGCGGGCCCATGGGCGGCTCCAGCTTAGCCATGGTGGCGGCGGCGCTGGTCGCCAGCCTGGGCCACCGACCGCTGGACCGACGCAACCCGCTTGTGCCCGGCATTGTTGCGCTGCTTGGCTCGCTGACTTATGGCGTGGGCTACTTGGCGGCGCTGGCGCTGTTGACGGGGCTGCACGGCTTTCTCTCCGCGGCGGGGCTGAGCAATCTGCAAACGCCGCACAGCCCGCTGCCCTTTCTGCCCGCCCTTCAGCAGATCGTCGTGCCCGAAACGCTTTACAACGCGGCGCTGATGATTTTGACTATTCCCCTGCTCAATCGTCTGCCGCAGACGCAAGACGTACCGTCGCTGCAGGGGTAAGGAGTTAATTTTCGATGATGTATGACCGCGCCCCGCGCGACACTTCCCAGGCGGCCGCCCTGCTCTTTCGGCTTGGCGTGCTGCTCGCCTTTGCGGTGATCGTGAGCCGTCTCTACGTGCTGCAAATCGTGCAGGCGGATGCTTATCAAGAGGCGGCGGACGAAAACAGCCGCCGCGCCGAAGTTCTTTCCACGAATCGCGGCGTGATCTACGATGCGCAGACGCCTCCGCTAATTTTGGCGCAAAACCGGCCCACCTTTGAGATTGCGCTGATCCCGGAGCAAATTCCCACGGACAATTTGGAAACGGCTGTGGATGAGGAGGCCGTGCGCCTGCTGGAAATTTTGGGGGTGCTCGGCATCGAGCGCGATCCAGAGGTCGCCGTGCGCATTGCCGAGATGATGTTTAAGCGGCTGGGCCACCAGGATTACATCGCGACGGTGCAGGGAGTGGGGATTGAGCTGGAACTGCTCGAGGTCCCGGTGCGCGACGTGGAAGTTTACACGCCCACCATCACGGCGAGAGGCGAGGTTATCGTCCGCGACGAGGGCGATGTGGTGACGCAGGACCCAGACACCAACGAGATCATTGCTCAGCACGCCATCACCACGACCGTAACCGTGCCCAATCTGAAAGAGCCGCTGCCCAGCGAAGGGGTGGTGGCGCTGCTCAAGTTTCTGCTAGACATACGGCGCGGCGGCAGCGCGTCAACGCCCGAGCCCATCCTGGATTTGGCGGATATTGCCCAGGCAAGCGAAATCGAGGAGGAGAGCTATCGGCTAGAGGGCGTCAAAGTTTCGGAGGTGGCCGTGCGCGAATATCCACAGCGCGACCTGTTTAGCCACCTGATGGGCTTTATGGGGCCGATTCCCGAAGAGGCGACGCAGTCCTATTCTTTGGATGAATTTCCCAACCGCAACGAGAAAATCGGCCTCAACGGGCTGGAGTCTAGCTACCAGGATGATCTGCGCGGGCGGCCCGGCGTCCAGTGGGTGGAGGTGGATATTTCGGGGAGCCTCAACCGCGACTTGGAGCAGCGCGTCGAGCCCGTGGACGGCCAGAATCTGTACCTCAATATTGACGGTCGCCTGCAGCAGGACACGCAGACCGCGCTGCAAAACATGATGGATCAGGCGGAAGCGCCGTGGGGCGTGGCGATTGCGATGAATCCGCAGACCGGCGCGGTGCTGAGCATGGTGAGCCTGCCAAGCTACGACAACAATATCTTTACGGAAGGGCTGGGCGAGGGATACCTTGCCGTGCAAAATAACGAGCGCCGCCCGCTGACAAACTACGCCATTGGCGGCCTGTATCCACCAGGCTCCACCTTCAAAATCGTGACCAGCGCCGCTGCCCTGGCGGAAGGAACAATTGGTGCGGAGACAACTTACGTCGACGCTGGGCCGCTTTATTTGCCCAACCGCTTCGCGCCGGACAATCCCGCCGCGGCTCAGAAGTTTGTCAGCTGGAACCACCAGTATGGTATCAACCACGGGCCGCTCAACGTGGTGGGCGCGCTGGCCTACTCCAACGACATCTTCTTCTACCTGGTCGGCGGCGGCTGGCCGCCCGAAGACGTGCGCGGCGTGGGCAATGAGAACATCGCGGACTGGGCCGAGTTCATGGGCTACGGCGTGCGCACGCAGATCGATCTGCCCGGCGAAGTCAGCGGGCTCGTGGCGCGCAACCGCTGGAAGCGAAACAGGTACGCCCAAAGCTGGACGACGGGCGACACCTACAACACCTCCATTGGACAAGGGTTTACGCTATCGACGCCGCTGCAGGTTCTGGTGAGCACGGCAGCGATTGCCAACGGCGGCACGGTCTACCAGCCGCAGGTCGTCCACCACCTGACCGACAGCTCCGGCAACGTGACGCGCGACTTTACACCCAACCCGCTGGTAACTCTGCAGGAACATGGCCTTACCGACTACGAAGTCGAGGTGGTGCGGCAGGGCATGTTGGCCGCCGTCGAACTCGATACGGGCACGGCCAAGACGAGCCGCGTCGAGGGCGTATCGGTGGCGGGCAAGACGGGAACCGCCGAATACTGCGACGCCGTTGAACTGGAGCCGGGCGTGTGGGACTGCCGCTACGTGACGCTGAGCGACGGGCGCGAGGTGCTGCCCACCCACGCCTGGTACGCGGCCTTTGCGCCCTACGAGAATCCCGAAATCGCCGTGGTTGCCTTTCTCTACAACGGCGGCGAGGGCTCGGCCACGGCCATTCCCGTGGCGAAAGCCATTTTGGAAAGCTATTTTTACGACGTGCAACCGCAGGCGGTGGTCAGTAGTCAGTAAGTACACGGGTATCAACAGAAGCGCGAAAAGACAAACTTGGTTGGGCAAACGACGCAAAAACCCACCCCAGCCCCCCCCAGGATAGAGAGGGAGCCGCGACTGGGTAAAGAAGGATCAGCTCCTCCCCAAGGTGGGGAGGCTGGGAGGGGGTTAACCAGCTAATCTCCGGAGCGAGCTGTCTTTTGCTATTTTCACAACCTTAACTTGATACCTACATGGTTGATAGCCAGTACCCACTGCCCACTGTTCACCGAAAAGCGATTGACCGAAAAGCGAGGAAGCGAACAAGTTTTGAGCGATCAATCTTCACCCAACGGCAGCCGACAACACAATCCCAACGAAGAGCGCCCGCCCATCCCCCGCGACGGCGATGCGCCGCGTCCGGCCAATCCGGATGATGCTTTCTTTGCTTACTCGCACCAGCGACGTGAAGGGCGCCCGCCCGCTTTTGAGCAGCTCTCCAACTATCCGCCGCTGGAGCCGCCGCGGATCGAGGAGGTGGCAAACGACGATGGCGCACGTGCCGCCGCCGAGGATGCCGTGCGCCGCCTGCGCGAAAGCCGCCGCTGGCGCGAAAGTGCCGCCGATGAGTTGAACGTGAACGGGCCGCGCAACGTGCAGCCAGATAATGTGCGGGTCAACGACCGGCAGGTGAACCAGCAACAGGTGGATCAAAGCGCCGCGGAACAATCGCTCTCGCCCTTCGATGGCCTGCCCTTCGAGCGCTCGGCCAGCGCCCCTCCGCCCAGCGATTCAGCTCCCGCGCAATCACAAGGCGAGCGCAACCAACCCGCGCGCAGCCGACTGGCCGAGCTGCTGGATGGCTCAACGGTGGGTGACGTGGGGCGCGATACCGCAAGCAACACCGCAAGCAACACCGCAAGCAACACCGGAAGCAACACCGGAGCGCAGCGCAACGGCAGCAACAGCACGCTGCCGCCATCGACTTTTAACTCACCACCCGGCAACTCAGCACCCGGTAATTCAGCATCCAGTGGGCCAGTGCCGGACGGCATCACGCGCAAGCCGCAGCGCGACGCGACCGAAATCGCCGAGCGAATTGCCAACCGGATGCGCCACGAGCGCGGCGACGCCAGCGAAGCCACGCCCGACCAGCGCGCACCGCTGCACGCGATCAATATCCGCGGGCGCGCCGACGGCGTCTCTATCGAGCTGGGCAAGGGCGAATGGTCGCAGATGATGCGGGCGCTGACGGCGCGGCTGGAGGAAGCCGCCGACTTTTTCCGCGGCGGGCGCGTCTCGCTGGACGTGAACGGACGGCCCATGCTGGAGGAAGAGCTGCTGCAGGTGCGCAGCCTGCTGGCGCAGCACGGCATGGTGCTGGGCAACGTGCGCTCCACCTCCGAGCGCACCTGCCAATCGGCGCTGACGCTGGGCATGGCGACCGTGCTCGAATCACCCCACGGCGACGCGGACGACGTGCTGGCCCAGCCCGCCGAATCCAACTTCAGCGGCGTTTCGCATTATGTCTACCGCGGCAATTTGCGCTCCGGCCAGGTGCTCCAGCTCACCGACTCGATTTTCCTGCTGGGCGACGTCAACCCCGGCGCGCAGGTGGTGAGCGCGGGGGACATTTTTATCTGGGGTCGATTGCGCGGCATTGCCCACGCCGGCGTCGCGGGCGACGAACAGTCGGTCGTCGCCGCGCTGGATTTGGACCCGACGCAGCTGCGCATCGCCAGCCACATTGCAATTGCGCCCGAGCCGCAGCCGGAGCACATGGGCCGCTGGCTGTGGAAGCAGCGCGTCCACAAGCGCCCCGAAGTCGCGCGCGTGGCGGAGGGCGGCGTGGTGGTGGAGCCGTGGGATATGCTGCGGCGCGGCGGCTTGGCAACGACAAGGAGATAATGCGTGGTGCGTAGTGCGTGGTGCGTGTACCGTAACTCACATGACAACTATTCCAATACTTGCTCACTTAACTACCAGTACACGCACCACGCACTACGTACTACGTACTACGTACTACCCACCACTTTCCCTCATTAAACTTTCCATAATGACACTCTCCCCATGTCCGCAACCGTTGTAACCTTTACTTCCGGCAAGGGCGGCGTGGGCAAGACGACCACGGTGACCAACGTCTCGACCGCGCTGGCGATGATGGGCAAGCGCGTGATCGTGATGGACGCTGATATTGGCCTGCGCAATTTGGACATTGTGATGGGGCTGGAAAATCGCATTGTCTACGACCTCCTGGACGTGGCTACCGGGCGTTGCCAGCTAACGCAGGCGCTGGTGCGCAGCCCGCGGCTGGAAACGCTGCTGCTCTTGCCCGCTGCGCAGACCAGCGACAAGGCCGACATCACGCCGGACCAGATGGTCGCCATCTGCAACGACCTGCGCCCGCTGGCGGACTACGTCATCATCGATTCGCCAGCGGGCATCGAGCACGGCTTTCAAAACGCCGTCGCCCCCGCGGACCGCATCCTCGTGGTCACCACTTCGGACGTGAGCGCGCTGCGCGATGCGGACAAGGTGATCTATCTGCTCGAGCGCAATTGGCAAAAGGCGCCGGCGCTGGTGCTCAACCGCTACAACGTTGACCTCGTGCACCGCGAGCAGATGCGCGACATCGACGACGTGCTCGACATCCTCGCCATCGACCTGATCGGCGTCGTCCCCGAAGATCAGCGCATCACGCTCTCGACGGATCGCGGATCGCCGATTGTCTACAAGCGGCGTCTGCAGGCGAGCCGTGCCTACACCAACATTGCCCGGCGCATCACCGGCGACAACGTGCCGTTGCTCAATTTTCGCCCGCGCGGCTTCTGGTCGCGCCTCTTTGGGTAAACGTTGGTGATTCATAAAGGGCACGAAGTTTCACGAAGGAAGAGCGTCGACTTTCTTCCTTTGTGTGTCTTCATGCCCTTCGTGGATCGATTCTGGAATTTTGGGAGTCCATCGATTTTGATTTGTTCGTTGAAGTGATCGACTATGCGAGAACCACTATCCTGGCGCTATTTTGACTGGTCGCTCTTCGCCGCCATGTTGGCCCTTTGCTTTATCGGCGTAGCGATGATCTACAGCGCTGGCTATACCGACACCGAGCTGGAAACGATCTGGGTGGATCAAACCGTGTTTGTTGGTATTGGTCTGGTCGCGCTCTTTGTCATGGCTTTTCTAGACTATCGACAGTTGGAAATCTTCGCGCCGCCCAGCCTGCTGATCCTCATTGGGCTGCTGCTAATTGTCAATCAATTTGGCAGGACTTTGGGCACCGATGCTCAGCGCTGGCTGGGCATTGGCAGCATCGAGGAGCCGCTTCTTGTCTTTCAGCCCACCGAGCCCGGCAAATTTCTGCTGATTCTCTACATGGCGTGGTATCTCAGCCGCTTCCGGGGGACGGTTAACCAGTTCACCCACTTGCTGGGCGCGCTGGCCATCTCGGTCGGGCCGCTGATTCTCATCTATCTGCAGCCCGATCTGGGTATGGCCATCACCTTCGCCTTTATCAGCGGCGCGCTGATTCTCGTCAGCGGCGTGCGCTATCGGCTGCTGATTACGCTGACGGTGGCGGGGATAGTTGGGGTGGTGATTTTGTTTGCCAGCGGCTTCACGCTTGAGACATACATGTTTGAGCGGCTCTGTATTTTTCTGCCGCCGTGGGCCATTGATGGGTTGGGCCGCTTGATCGAGCTGCCCCCGGGCTGTTTTGATCCCAGCCAGCTGCAATCGACCGACAGCTACAACGTTGAACAGGCCTTGATTGCCGTGGGTGCGGGCGGCTGGTTTGGTGAGGGGTGGACACAGGGAACGCAGAATCAGCTGCGCTTCCTGCGCGTGCGACACAGCGACTTTATCTTTAGCGTAATTGCCGAGGAGATGGGCTTTGTGGGCACGCTGATCGTGCTGAGCTTGCTCTTCTTCGTCGTGTGGCGGCTGCTGCGCATCGCCGACAGCGCCCGCGACGGCTTTGGTCGCCTGCTGGCTTACGGCGTGGCGTCGATTGTCTTTTTTCAGATTTTTATCAACGCGGGCATGAACATGCAAATCATGCCTGTCACCGGGCTAACGCTGCCCTTTGTCAGCTACGGCGGCAGCAGCCTCGTCTCGCTGATGGCGGCGGTGGGGCTGGCACAAAGCGTCGCCATGCGCCACCGCAAGATGGACTTCTCGTGAAGTGGGGATCAAAAAAGGCCCGAGAATTTTGAAAATTCTCGGGCCTTTTTTGATCCCCACCCCAGCCAGCTAATTCTGCACGTTGATGGTTACGACACAAGGGGGTTGAAAATTACCCGTGTTGTCCACCACCGTGAGGCGGAGGTCGATGGCCTGGGCGGGCACAGCCGCACTGTCGAAGTAGCCCAGCACGCCGCTCTCGACCGGCGTCGATGCGCCCGAAAACCAGTTAAAACTCTCTGTTCCCGCCGGGGCCCACTCCAGCTTATACTCCTGAAAAATCGGGCTGCTGGCAGCACCCACAATTTCGACCGTGCCCGCCACTGCCTGATTGACGCCGGGGCTAAAAATCTGCGTGCCCGGATCGGCGCACGCCGCGGCGGCAGCGGGCGCGGCGGCGACTACGGGAGCAGGCTCCGGCGTTGGTGGCTCCGGCGTAGCCGTGGGCGGCTCGGGCACCAGCGTAGGGGTGGGCGGCAGCGCTGTGAAGGTAGGCGTCGCCGCTGGCTCAGCGACCTGTTCGCCGCCCTGTTCGCCGGGCGGCTCCGTGGGCACGCCTTCAGCGCCGTCGGTTCCCTCTGTGGCCACTTCACCTTCAGGAGCAATTTCCTCACTTTCCTCTTCGCCTGTTGCGCCGTCATCGGTGTTTACAGCTTCTTCTGCCGCATCGCCTTCGGTCGCGGGGGCCGCGGCGGGATCGCTATCGCCCGCATCACCATTGTCCACGTTGCCATCACTGCCCTCGCTGCCTGGTTCAGCGGCAGCGGTATCGGCGCTGCCCGGTTCAGCGGCAGCGGTATCGGCGTTGCGCTCGGCGTCGACGGCCGCCTGAGCGGCTTCGTCGGCATTCGAGCTGTCGCTGTTGGCTTGAACATCGTCGCTTGACTGTAGGTTCGCCAGCGGCCCCGACGACCGCACCGTCGTCGCGCCGCCCGCCACGGGCACAATCGGTGTAACGGTTGGCGCTTCGATGGGGGCAGCTTCCTCGGCGCTGGCGACGGCATCCGCCAAGCGGGCTGGCAGGCCAGCCACGCTCCGCACCATATCATCGCCAAAATTGACGACGCCCCAGACCAGCAGCAGCGTCGCGATTAGCACACCCAGCCCCGTCAAAATGGGGCGCAGCCGGAGATTGCGCCCCTGGATCGCATCCGGCTCGTCCTTGATGTCGACGTTCATCGGGCGGTAGTCGATGGCGCGCTCGGGCGGCAGCGTTGCGCCCACGCTGACGTTGGCGAGCGAAGCGGCCAGGCGCGGATCGGCAGCGGCTCGACGCCTCTCCATCATCTCCGTCGTATCCAGGCCCAGGTAGCTGGAGTAGTTGCGCAAAAAGCCGCGCCCCACCACCTCGCCCGGCAGCACGGCCCACTCGTTATTTTCGAGTGCGGACACATATTTCTGGCGAATGCGCGTGGCGGCTTCGGCCTCGGCCAGCGATATGCCCATCGCTTCGCGCCGCTCGCGCAGGATCGTACCCATGTCCTGCAGGACGTGGGCTCCCCCGCGCGCTGCGCGCGCTTGCTCGGCTTCCTCGCCGGCGCCGATCACGGTGCGGCGGAGATTAAATACGCTTGCCATTCAGTGTGTTTATCAATCCTCGAGCGGTGTGCTCGCTAAATCATTGACTGCCGTATTGCGTCAATCGTGTCGCCTGATCAATTATAAACTATTCGGGAAAAATCAACGAGGCGGGTAAAAGCTAGAAACAGACCAACTTTCAGTGTAGCCTGCGCCTCTATCTTTGTCAATTTTGCTTTGTCAATTCGAGGCGAATGTGTTATCAATGCAGCATTGACTCTTTCGCGCCGCCCGAGCTATTTAGCCAGCCACCATGCGCACCAACGCCCTCCACCATCTTCAGCGCCTCACGGCGCTTATTGCGCTGCTCTGCCTGCTGGGCATCGGCTGGATGGTGGCGCGCGCCGCCGGCGTTGATCTCGACGAGGCCAGCCTTGCGCTGTCGCCCAGGCCACCCACCACCCAGATTGCGCTGATCAGCGGCCACGCGGGGTATGATGCGGGCGCAGTCTGCCAGGATGCCGCGGGCCAAGCCATATTGACCGAGGCCGAAATCAACGCGCGCATTGCGGAACGCGTGGCCGCTCTGTTGCGCAGCCGCGGCAGCCGCGTGCTTGTGCTAAACGAATTTGATGACCGACTCAACGGTCTGCGCGCCGATGTGCTTCTAAGTTTGCACGCCGACAGCTGCATCGCGCTCAGCGGCTACAAGGCGGCCCACCGCGTCAACAGTCCCGTTGCCGAGGATGAGACGCGCCTGCTTGCCTGCATCGATACGCACTATGCCGAGGCGACCGGCCTCGCTTCCCACCCCAACACCATCACCCACGACATGACGGACAACCACGCCTTCCGCCGCATCAACCCGCAGACGCCCGCCGCCATCCTCGAAATGGGCTTCCTCGGCGGCGACCAAACGCTGCTCACAAGCCAGCCGGATCGCGTGGCTCAGGGCATTGCCAAAAGCATCCGCTGCTTCCTTGATGGGTCAGCAGCGCCGAGCCAGTAGCTATTTACAGCTGCTTCGCCAACATCCGATACGCTCGGTACGCCTCAAAGCCGAACTTGCCATAGAAATCCACAATCGTGGTCCAATCAATTACGCAGCCGTTGACGCCGTTATTGTGCAGGCGACGCAGACCCGCATCCACCAGCGCCGCTCCGTAGCCGCGACCGCGCACGTCCGCGCTGATGCCAACGGAGCCGAGCTGTGCCCAGGGCCGCGGCAGGGCATAGGGGTAGAAGCATTCGATGGGGCAAACCGAATCCTCAAAGGTGAGGCGACAGAAGCCATCGACGCCGCGCGCCGTCCACAGCAGCATAAAATCCGAAGGGCGACCGCCCTGCTGTAAAAACTGCTCGCTTTCCCAGCGCCAGCGACCGGGAAATTCCCGGCGCAAAAAGTCCAGCAGCGCGTCCACTTGACCGGGCTGGGCGGGATGAACGGCGGCGTCGACCTCGCGTAGGCTGGCGGGCGGCGTGTAGTCGGCAAGCGAGCGGGCCACGTCCCAGGTGAGACCGTCGCCGTCGATGGGATGATAGCCGCGTTCTGCAAAGAAATTCTCCTGACCGAGCTCATCAAAAATGCCCGGTGCAAAATGGCGGAGGCTGCCGCCCACGCGCACCGAGCGGCAGCCCTGCTCGCGCAGCCACCCCTCGGCCCAGGCGAGCAGCGATGAACGAATTTCATCAGGTTCGGCCTGCCCAGATACGGCCATTGCATCAAGCCAGCCCGCGCCCGCTGGGACAAAATTAAGAGCGGGCGCACAGCTGGCAACGACAACGCCAACGGGTTGATTGCCGCGCGTGACGATTTGGCCAGCCAGCGTGCGGCCCTCCAGCGGCTGGAGATTGTAGCGCGCTAGGTTGAAAGTGATGTTGAGATCGGGCGGGTGCGCCTCGTTCCAAATTTTGACCAAGGCGTCGATGTGATCGGGATTGGCGGGGTTGAAGTCGAGGTGGGTCATGGGAGAAGCTGTGTATGATGAAGGCGTATTGACCGGCGTTGGCTCGCGAGCCAACGCCGGTCAATACGCCTCTCTTTCTTTATCAATTGCTGGGGAGGTTACTCTGATAAATTTAATTCGCTGTCCCTAATCCGCCGCCACGGGAGCCCCAGACACTTCTTCACCCTGGACGAGCTTGAGAAAGTCTTCGCGGTCGAGCACTTCTTGGTCAAGCAGCGTATCGGCCAGGAGACGGAGCTTGTCCATGTTGTCGGTCAAAATTTGCTTGGCGCGCCCGTAAGCTTTCTCCACGATGCGCCGCACTTCGCCATCAATAATGCGGGCAACTTCCTCGCTGTAGGTGCGCTGCTCACCGATATCCATGCCCAAGAATGGGTTGGATTCGCTCTGCTGCAGCTGCATGGGGCCAATGGCGTCGCTCATGCCGTAGCGGGTAACCATCGCCTTGGCAATTTTGGTAACGCGTTCGATGTCGTTGGTTGCGCCGGTGCTTGGCTCGGTAAAAATCAGCTCTTCCGCCGCGCGCCCGCCCAGCAGGCCAACCAGCTCGTCCTCATACTCGGCGCGGCTCTTCATTGAGCGCTCCTCGTTCGGCAGCGGCATGACGTAGCCCAGCGCCTGCCCGCGGCTCACGATGGTAATTTTGCCAACGCCGTCCGCGTGCTCCAAATTCTCCATCACCAACGCGTGACCGGCTTCGTGGAAAGCTACGATTTGGCGATCAATATCGTCCAGCACGCGGCTGCGTCGCGCGGGGCCGGCCATTACGCGCTCGATGGACTCGACCAGCTCGTCCATGCTAATAGCGCGCTTGTTGCGGCGCGCGGAGAGAATCGCGGCTTCGTTGATCAAATTCTCCAAATCCGCGCCGACCATGCCGGGCGTCTGCGCGGCGATCTGTTCGAGATCGACATTGGGGGCCATGGGCTTGCCGCGCGAATGCACTTGGAGAATCGCGTGGCGGCCCTTGCGGTCCGGGCGCTCCACAATCACCTTGCGGTCAAAGCGACCGGGACGCAGCAGGGCCGGGTCAAGAATGTCGGGCCGATTGGTGGCGGCAATCATGACGATGTTGGTGTCGCTGTCAAAGCCGTCCATCTCGACGAGGATTTGGTTGAGCGTCTGCTCACGTTCATCGTTGCCGCCGCCCATGCCCGCTCCGCGGTGGCGACCGACGGCGTCGATCTCATCCACAAAGATGATGCAGGGCGAATTTTTCTTGGCCTGCTCGAACAAGTCGCGCACGCGGCTCGCGCCCACGCCGACAAACATCTCGACAAACTCCGAGCCGGAGGCGCTGAAGAAGGGCACGCCTGCTTCGCCCGCCACGGCCTTGGCCAGCAGCGTCTTGCCCGTGCCCGGCGCGCCGATCATGAGCACGCCTTTGGGAATGCGTGCGCCGAGGGCCGCGAACTTTTGCGGCTCCTTGAGAAATTCCACCACCTCTTCCAATTCCTGCTTGGCCTCATCCGAACCGGCCACGTCGTCAAAGGTCACGGTGGGGCGGTCGGCGGTGTCCAGCTTGCGGGCGCGGCTGCGTCCAAACTGCATGGCGCGATTTTGACCCGCGCCGCCGGATTGGCGCATGATGAAAATAAGGAAGCCAAAGATCAGGATCATCGGCAGCAGATAGATGAGCCAGTTAAAAATGGCTGCACCATTGGGCGCGCGATCGATGCTGACAATATCATCAAACTGCTGCTGCTCCACGCCGAGCGCCGCCAGCGAGGGGAACAGGCTCTGGCCTTCCTCTTTGCGCGTGCTAAATTCGCGCCCGTTGTCCAGCACCACGTCGACGATTTCGCCACGCACGGTCAGCGTCGCTACATCTCCATCAATGATGTATTCGGCAACTTGAGTAAGCGAGGTATCTTCCGCCGTAGAGCCGTTGCCGCTGAAAAGCAGCCGCGAGCCAAAGAGCATGATGATCACGAGCGCAATCCAGAACCAGCCGCGCGAGAGAATCGCCGCGCCCCGGTTGCGGGGGCCGTCGCCGTTGTTTTGGCCGCCTTGGTTGCCCTGGTTGCCCTGCTTGTTGTCGCGGTCGTTGCCGCGCTGTGATTTTTGATTATCTGCCATGGTAAATTTTGGGAAAAGATTGGGCCGACGACACAACTGTCATCGGCCCTTAATTGTCGCTCAATTTTGGTGGAAACTCAGTAAGCCCACCACGGGTTGCCGTTGGGCCAGCACGGCTCTCATGTGTAGTTAAGCAATCGATTCCAAATCGGCGCGGATGCTGGTGCCGACGAGGTGCGTTTCCACCTGGTGAAGCGGCAGCAGATTGGAGGGGGTACGCTCGTTGGGCAGCGCGGATTCGTCTGGTTTATCGCTGAGGCAGAGCAGTAGGCAGCCGCGCTCGTTGAGCCACTGTGCCAGTTCGCGCATCTCGTTGGTAAAGGTGATTTCCTCGGCCAGCATGGTTTCGGGGTCGCTATCGTCCGGCAGGCAGCCCATCTGGCTCACGGTGCAGACAAACTCCTGGCGACGGAAGCGCTTGAACGGTGTTGGATCGCCCTGGCGCACGGCCATGCTCACGGTTTCGCGAGCCTGGCGCAGAGCCTCGCTCTGCGTCGGCTGGATCATCGCGCGCGAATCCACCCAGCGCACAAACTGCTCAAAATTGTCCAGCGCGCCGCGCTTTACCTCATCGACCACTTCGTCAAATTGAATGAGCCCTGCATTGGTCACCAGGCAGATATAGCCCAAGTAGTCCTGATTGTCCGTGGTGACGCAGTGGTAAAAGGGGCGGTTGAGCTCGGTGTAGTGACGCTTAAAGGCGCCGCGATCAAAATTTTCACCCAGCACGGAGGTCATCGTCCGATCAATGCCCTGAAGCCGAGCGCGGTCGATGGCGTGATCGTTGCGGCCCTTGGCGCCAAAGATCGTTTTGTCAATATCCATGATGACGGCTGTGCCCTCGTCTAGCACGAAGCCGCCGTTGCGCAGCCACGCCATCCACGCCCCCAACATCGACCAGCGGTTGGCAATGTAGATGTTGTCTTCCTCGCGCAAGTTGACGCAGCCGGACTTTTCCTGCTCTTCCGTGCCGATAAAGCAGGCGCTGCGCCAGTCGATCAGCTTGCGTAAGTTCTGGTAGCACTGGCCGTCGGTGTAGAGCGAATCGCCGACGAAGAGCAGCTCGCGAATTTCGTCGTCCTGCTGGCGAACCGCCTGCGCCTGCTTGGTGATCCACAAGGCCGCTTTGGCGTAGTCCATCTCCTGCTTGCGCGGCACGCGGTGCTTGTTCAAACCCATTTGGTAATGTGACCGTCGCAGCCCGCCCAATCGGTCGTCGAGCGGCTCCAGATTGCGATACACCACGAAATCCCCAACCAAATCGAAAAGTTTGGCGCGTCCAAAGGTGGACATGCGTTCAGCGGGCGCGTGCTCTGCCTCCCCCGGTTCCGCTCTCGGTTCCGCCTCAGCTTCCGCGTCGTACGCACCATTTGGATAGTGCGTGCCCGAATGTAACGTGCCGTTTTGGTATGCGATTGTCTGCCCGAAAGCCGTTGTGTTCGATGCGTTCACTTGGTTGCTCCTACTCTCCATGCACGGGTCTGCGCAGCTTGGCTCGCGACAAATCGCCGCAAGTCTAAATATTGAGCATTTCAGTTCGCGTTACAGTTCAAATCCAGTCGCAAAAGCGACGCTAACTCAACGTCATCTCGCTCCATTGTAGACTTATCCACAGCGTTATACCAAATATCTATACCCTTGTCTATATCATTTTGTCTACTCCAGATTTCTGATTAGGCCAAAATGCGCCCGTTTGCCAGCGCTGCTGCTTTTTCGCCCAGGTAGCCCTGAGTTACCAGCAGCTCGGCGTTGAGCAAGCTACCACCCGCCGCGCCGCGCACGGTATTGTGGCCAAGCACCAGAAATTTCCAATCAAAGAGCGGATCGGGCCGCAGGCGACCAACCACGTTTGCCATGCCCGGCACGCTGCCCGCCATGCGATCCATGCGCGGCTGTGGGCGGTCCGGCGCGTCAATGTAAATAATGGGAGTTTCGGGCGCGCTGGGCAGCCCCAACTGCTGCGGCAGCGGGTGATAGTCCGACCACGCCTGCAAAATTTGCTCGCGCGTTGGCGTCTCGGCAAATTCGACGCTCAACGCCGCGAGGTGGCCGTTGCGCACGGGCACGCGATTGCAGTGGGCCGAGATGCGGAAGTCGGCGTCGCGCACGCGTTCGCCGTCGAAGGTGCCAAGCAGCTTCTGCGGCTCCTTCTGCTCGATCTTCTCCTCCTCACCACCGATGTAGGGCACGACGTTGTCGATGAAGTCCATGCTGCTCAAGCCGGGGTAGCCCGCGCCGCTCACGGCCTGCATGGTAGAGACAAACATGCGCGTGATTCCAAAACGCTCGTGCAGCGGGTGCAGCGCGCCGACGAGATGGGTGGTGCTGCAGTTGGGATTGGTCATGATCGCGCCATCCCAGCTCCGATTGCGCTGCTGGATCGGCAGCAGCCCCAGGTGTTCGGGATTGACTTCGGGGATCAGCAGCGGCACGTCCGCCTCGTAGCGGTAGGAGCGCGCATTGCTGCATACAAAGTAGCCCGATTCGGCAAAGGCCTTTTCCACGCTCGTCGCCACATCGCCGGGCAGGGCGCTAAAGACAATGTCGCACTCGGGGCCGGGCACGCAGGGCTCCAGGATCCAGCTCCGCAGGTGGGTGGGCATGTCGCCGCGCAGAATCCAGCGGCAGGCTTCGGCGTAAGGCTTGCCCGCACTGCGCTCGGAAGCACAAAGCGCCGTAATCTCGAACCAGGGGTGGCCCTGCAGCATCTGCACAAAGCGCTGGCCCACCGCCCCCGTCGCCCCCAGGACGCCGACTCGAATTTTTTCGCTCATCATAAGTATCTCAAGTTTTTTGGTAGTGTGTATTAATTTTGTAGCAGCTTTACAAAGCCCGCCTGCGCAAAGTGCTGGTCGGAGGTGAAGGCGCGCGCCTTCACCTCGCGCTGCATCACAACAAAGCTAATGCAGTCGGTCAGACCCCAATCTTTATCAGGTCGCTGTTTGTAGAGCGCCCAGCCCGCTTCAAGCAACAGAACAAATTCTGTTGTATAAAACAAAACGTTCTGACGTTCCAGTTCTGCAAAAGCAGCATCCGCTTGCTGCCTCAAATTATCGCCTGGAGCCAGCAGCGCGATCCAGGCAGCCGCATCCACAAAAACTTTATCCATTGCCCTGTTTTGGTGTGCCGTAGAGATAATGCCCGTGCTCATGTGCAAAATCGGCTGGCAGATTGGGATCGTCGATCTGGTTGCGCGCAATTAACGCACGCAGATCGCTCCAGCCTTTCCGATCCTCAACAGATTGCGATACCGGAGGCAAATCGGCATCATTGACTCCGTTGGCTTTAACCCATCCGGTCAACGAATCGTCGAACGCTCTTGCCTCGTACGGCGCTTCAGTTTCTGCCAGTACAGACGACCTGGGATGTTCATCACTGCTGATAGCGTCATTCGCTGCCCCATTCGCCGCAACCACGACTACCTCCCATCCCTCCAGTTCGTCAAGCGATGCATCCGTCTTCAGCGCACCATTTTCAATCGTCCCGTAAATTGCAACCATCGTTTCCTCCTTTAACAAAATCTACCCACCCAAGACCGCCAGCTCCACCACATCGCTTAGCACGCCCGCCGCCGTGGCCTCGACGCCCGCGCCGCGACCCTGGATCACGAGCGGGCTGGGGCTGTACCAGCGCGTGGTGAACTCCACGAGATTGTCCGTCCCCGTGAGCCGACCAAGCGGGCTGTTGGCATCGACGGCCTGCGGGCCAACGGTGCACGCGCCGTCGGCGACGGTGGCGGCGTAGCGCAGGACTTTTCCCTCGGCCGCCGCCTGCTCGACCTGCTCGGCGAAGCGCTCGTCGAGGTCTGGCAGGGCCTGCATAAATTCATCCACGGACAAATTGTTCATCTCGTTGGGGTACAGCCCTTCGACCGTTACGTCGCGCAAATTTAGCGGCCAGCCCAGGCCGCGCGCGAGGATCAGCGCCTTGCGCGCCACATCGACGCCGCCGAGATCGTCGCGCGGGTCCGGCTCGGTGTAGCCCTGCTCAAACGCGTCGCGCACGATGGCGCTAAAGGCTTGGCCTTCCTGCAGGCCCGTCATCACGTAGCCGAGCGTGCCGCTAAAGGTTCCGGCAATGTGCGAAACAGTGTCGCCGCTGGCGATTAGCCGATTGAGCGTGGCGATTACCGGCAGCCCGGCGCCGACGGTCGTCTCCCAGCGGGCGCGATTGAGCACGCGCGGCGCATCGTCGATGGCGTCGACGGCGGGCGGATCACCGCTGCGCGTGAGCGCGTTGTACGCTTCCAGCCCCACGGTGAGCGGCACTTTGTTGGCGAGCGCGATGCGGTAGCCCCGCTCCAGCGCAAAGATCAGCGCCGAGACGGTCTGCTCGCTGGCCGTGCAGTCCACCACCACCGCCCCCGCCCGCCCGGCCAAGTCGACGATGGCCGCGAGGTCATGCTGCGCTGCGCCCGCCCCGTGCTCCGCCAGGCGACCGCCCTGCTGCTTGTGCGCCAGCAGAGCGCGCAGCAGGGCGTCGTCCAGGGCGCCGGTGGATTCGCCGCGCGCGCCACCGCCAGCGACGACCGCGCCGTTGCTGTCGCAGAGCGCGGCAAAAGCGAGGCGCAGGCCGTGCTCGCGAGTGTGAAAGTCGCGTAAATCGAGAATCTGCTGGACAAGTGCCCGCCCGACGCCGCCGAGGCCAAATAGGATTAGGGGAACTTCGCGCATTGAATCGTCCGCTCAGTGTCGAAGAAGTTGATCAGCGCAGGGAGCAAAGGTACGCGAAGGTTGTTCGTTGACGTTCTGCCTTCGCGCTTCTTCGCGCCCTTCGTTGACTGCTCTTCCGCTTGATTTGGTACACAACGTCTTGGGTACGGAGTATAGCATAGGCGCGGTGGCCCTTGAAACAAATTCTTTACGCCACCTCCGCCGTGAGCAGGCGGACGCGCGGGCTGCGCTCGGCGGTGGGCTTGTGCAGCTCGAAGGCGTCGTGGATCGCCTGCACAGCTTCGACGACGCGAGCGTCTTCGAGCACGAAGCTGATGTTGGCCTCGCTGGAGCCTTGAGCGATGGCGATGACGTTGATCTCGTGGGTGGCGACGGCGCTAAAGATGCCCGCGGCCAGGCCGGGCGTGCCGCGCATGGTGCTGCCGACCACGGCGACGATCACAATGTCCGGCTGATTGAGGATGCCATCGATTTCGCCGCGGGCCAGCTCGCGCGCAAATTCCTGCCGCAGCGCCAGCTGCACAATCTCCGCCGATGTGGCGGGGATCACCATGCAGATGCCCTGCTCGCTGCTGCTCTGGCTAATCATCATCACGTTGGCATCCACGCCCGCCACGGCCTGGAAGGTGCGCGCCGCCGTGCCGGGCACGCCCATAAAGCCGCGCCCCGCCACGGTAATCAAGTTCATGTCGCGAATTGCCGTAACGGCCTTGACGCCGCGCCCCTGGTTGTCGTTCCCGTCCTCAATCTCTGCGCGCTCGACAATGCGCGTGCCGGGGTAGTCCGGCTCGAAGGTGTTGAGCACGCGCAGGGGAATGCGCTTCTCGATCACGGGGCGCACCGTCTTCGGGTGCAGCACCTTCGCGCCGTGGTAGGCGAGCTCGGCGACTTCCTCATACGTCAGCTGGTTGATGCTGCGCGCGTTGGGCACGACGCGCGGATCGGCGGTCATCACACCGTTGACGTCCGTCCAGATTTGCACTTCGTCCGCATCGATGGCCGCACCGACAATGGCCGCGGAATAGTCCGTGCCGCCGCGGCCGAGCGTGGTCTGCACGCCCTCAATCGTCGCGCCGATAAAGCCCGTTACCACGGGGATCACGCCGTCGCGCGCGAGGGGAAGCAGCACTTCGCGGCAGCGCGGCTCGGTCTGCACCATCAGCGGTTCGGCCCCCCCGTGGACGTGATCGGTGATGATCAGCCTGCGGGCATCGACGCTCTGGGCGGGTACGCTGCGGGCGCGCAGGACGGCAGCCAGCAGCGGCGCGCTCATCTGCTCGCCCAGCCCGCTGACCACGTCCAGCCCGCGCTGCGTCAGCTCGCCGAGCACGGCCAAACTGCTGCAAAAGCGGCTGAGATCGTGCAGCCGCTCGTCGATCTGGGCGAGCACGCGCTCGCGCTGGGTGGCATCGGTGATGAAGTGCTGGGCCACGGCTTCGTGCTTGGCGCGCAAGGCCACCACGGCCGCTTGGTAGACGCTTTCGTCGCCGCCCGCCGCGCGTCGCCCAGCTTCGATCAGGGTGTTCGTCACCCCGCTCATGGCGCTGGTCACGACGACTGCGCCGGGCTGGGTCGCGCTGCGCTCGTCCGCGACGGTGCGGGCTACAATGTTGATTACCTGCTCGAACGCCTCGATGTTGCCGACGGACGTGCCGCCAAATTTCAGAACAACCATATGCAGATGCTTTTCAATTTTTTGCGGGGTTGATGGCTTACCGGACGGGCCGACATATTTGGTGGCACGCAAAATTGCGTACGGCTCTTGTCGACTCGACCAGGTGGCAAAATCCGGTTAGCTCTATTTTATTTTGCGAGACATTATAGCGAGGAGGGGAAGGAAAGGAAAACCTAGCGGCGCGAGGCGTGAGGAATTAATGCGTCTGGTCCGCGGGCGGCAGCGTGAAGAGGAAGCGGCTGCCCTGGGACGGCGCTTGTTCGACCCAGATGCAGCCGCCGTGGGCCTCCACGGCCAGCCGACAGAAGGTCAACCCCAGGCCGCTGCCGCGGCGTGCAAAGCCACTTTCTACCTGGGCAAATTTGTCAAAAATTCGTTCGCGCTGCTCGACGGGAATGCCGGGGCCGTCATCGGTTACCGCAACCCAGAGCATTTGCTCGCGGAAGTTGATGTCAACGTTAATCTGCCCGCCGCGCCTGGTAAATTTCAAGGCGTTACCAACCAAATTGTCTAGCGTGCGCTCAATGAGATTGACATCCACACAGACGAGCGGCAGCGAATCTGCTACCTGGATCGTCAAGTACCGCTCCTCCGCCGTCGCCTGCTCCCAGTAAAGATCGGCGCGCTTGCGGATCAGCGCAGATACATCCGTAGGCGTCTGATGGAGCGTCATCTCGC
The DNA here is from genome assembly GCA_965213535.1 of Caldilineaceae bacterium. GTDB lineage: Bacteria > Chloroflexota > Anaerolineae > Caldilineales > Caldilineaceae > JBCCFC01. The sequence continues at coordinate 5,830,132 of OZ243888.1, read as the reverse complement.
CTGCTTCAAGTTTGCTCACGTCGAGCATGGTGTCTATCATGCTGCCGATTTGTTCGCTGGCGCTGTTGGCTCGTTCAAAGAGCGAAGGCGGCACCGAGCCCCCGCGATCAAGCATGCGTTGCGCCAAATTCAGTGAACCGACAACGGCCGTCAGCGGGCTGCGCAGATCGTGGACGATCATATTCGTGAAGTCGTCGCGCATCCGCTCGGCGCGGCGCAGCTCCTTGCATGTGCGCTGGAGCTCGGCGTAAAGTCTGTTTACCTCGGCAAAACGCTGGGCGTTGCCGAGCGCGACTGCCACCTGCTGGGCCATCAGCCCTGCAATGCGAACATCTTGGTGGTTGTATGCCTGGGGAACGCGCGCCGCAAAAATCAGCGCGCTCGATGCCTCGCCGCCGTCGACCAGGGGAACGACCAGGGGAACGACCACCAGCGAGCGATAGATTGAATCCCCGCCAAACGTCTGTGGTTCGGCCACTAATTGAGGCTGATGCAGCGCCAACGCGCGGCGAATGGGGTGGCTGTCGTACTGCGCGGAGCCAGGCTCTGTTGAATCGGGCGGGAAGCCCGCGAAGCTCTCGCCGTGCAGCAGCGTGTAGGTTAGTTCATTACCGGCCTCGACACAGAGGGCGCAATGGTCAAAATCGAGCAGCCACTTGGCGTGTTTGCCAACAAACTCGAGAATTTCGTCACGATCTAAAATCTGGTTGATGGCCGCCGCCATTTCGTTAACGGCGTTGATGCGGCTGGATGAAGCTTGGGCATAGGCCAGCGTCTGCCGCTCCGCGCTGCCGAGCAGTTTGGAAAGGGGCTGGTTGGCCTTGGTGTGGGCTTTGGTGTGGGCTTCAGCAAAATGGTCCGGAATGAGTGAATTGCTCACGAGTTTTCTCAGGGTTACTGACGGCAATACCTACAGTGAATCGATCTCCAGCGCGATACAGTCCGTGTACTGGTTGACGCTGGTGAACAAGTTGGCCGTCGCGATCACCTCAAAAATTTCGGTGGACGAGAGATCGAGCTCGCGCAGGCGGTGATAGTCCTCTTCGTTCAGTGCGGAGGGAGACGTGGCCGCGCGCAAGGCAAAACGAATCACCTCTTTTTGAAGGCGCGGCAGCGGGCAGGCGTCAAAGTCCGTCACCAGCAGGCCGAGCACGGTTTCGCTGATGCCGAGCACGGTGAGGCTGTGGAGGTGAACCTGAAGTGCATAATTGCTGCCGTTCTTCTGCGAGATGGCGACGCCGATCATCTCCTTGAGCGTGCGCGGCAGCTCGCCCGCGAGCACGGTGGAGCGAAAATGGTTCCAGTTGGCTTCCAAAAAGGCGGGGCGGGTCGCCATCGATTTGAATAGATTGGGTACAATGCCAAAACCCAGTTCCGACACAATTTCATCGTAAACGGCCCGCACAATTGGGTCCGTCGCCTCGCCGTATTCGACTAATGCTACATGCACCACAAAAACCCTCCGTTCTAAGTAGAAATTGCCTTAAATTAAACTACCCGTTGGCCGAGCCTTTCTCTACAACTCAGCCACGCGTTCGCTCAACCAACCCGCCACCGCCACACGCGCGACTTCGACCTGTGCACCGCTCTCCAAATCCTTGACGGCCACGGCGTTCTGCTCGATTTCGTTGGGCCCCAGCAGCAGCGCATAGCGGATGCCGCGCGCCTCGGCGTACTGAAACTGCCGCCCGTAGCGGTCGGTGTCGGGGTAGAGATCGACGCGGAAATTCGCTTGGCGCAATTCGTGGGCCAGGGCCAGGCTAGCAGGAACGGTCGACTCATCAAACTGCGTGACCAGCAGCTGAGGCTGGCCAGCGAGCCTGTCGGGGAAGAGCCCGCGCTCCTCCATGATCAGCAGGATGCGCTCCAGCCCCAGGCTAAAGCCACACGCGGGCAGCGCCTGCCCGCTAAATATGCCGACCAGTTCGTCGTAGCGCCCGCCAGCGCCCACCGAGCTGCCAAAGCCCGTTAGCTCGGCTTCGAAGATCGCGCCGGTGTAGTAGCTCAGGCCGCGAGCAATGAAGGGATCGATGCGGAGGGAGCGGGCGGCGGGCGTCTCGGCGCTAAAGCGCAAAACGTCACGCAATGCGGCCACGCCCTGTGCGCCGCGCTCGGAATCCTCGAGCAGGTCGCCCAGCCAGCCCAGCCGGTCGACGTTGGTTGTCCCCTCGCCAGCGGGTGCGCTGTGCATCGCGTCCAGCAGCCTGTCGACAATATCCGTCGCCAGCCCGCGCGCCAGCAGTTCGCGGCGCACGCCGTCCACGCCAATCTTGTCCAGCTTGTCAATAGCGACAAGCGCCGCGCCCTCTGCGTCATTGGGCACGCCCGCCGTCTCCATCAAACCGCGCAGGATGCTTCTGTGGTTTAAACGGATGGCAAAGCTGTTTTCCATTGCCCCGTCAGTTTGTGTAGGGGCAATTTGCGTAGGCGAAAAGCCCAGCGCCTCAAAGACATCGGTCGCCGCGGCAAGCACCTCTGCCTCCACCGTCTGCGACGCCGAGCCGACAATATCCAGATCGCACTGGTAAAATTCGCGGTAGCGCCCGCGTGCGGGCCTGTCGGCGCGGAAGACGGGCTGAATCTGGTAGCGCTTGAAGTAGCGCGGCAGCTCGCTGCGATATTCGGCAGCCACGCGGGCCAGCGGCACGGTCAAATCGTAGCGCAGCCCCGCATCGCCGATGGAGGCCTCGGTGGGCTGGTTGCGCAGGGCTTTGTCCAGCTTGTCGCCGCGCTTCATTACGCGGAAAATTAGCTGATCGCCCTCATCGCCGTATTTGCCAAGCAGCGTATCGAGCCGCTCCATGGCGGGCGTCTCCAGCGGCTCGAAGCCGTAGCGCTGGTAGACGGTCTCGATGGTGTCGAGGACGTAGCGGCGGCGCAGTACGTCCAGCGGCAAGAAATCTCTCATGCCGCTGAGGGGTTTGGTATTGGTTTTGGCCATGGGTTGTCTTTCTTTTTTGAGAATTGTAGCACAGAACGAGCAGGAGACGGGAATTTGTAAGATTTGTGACTAAGCTACCTGTCCGCAATTATGCTAAATAGGGAAAAATCTCTAGCGGATGCAGCGGATTCAAACCGGCGTTTCTGTTGGCAATTTGTCTTTATCCGCCAAATCGGCTGCATCCGCTAAATAAATTTGAAACGGCTAGCACAGGGCGGCGTAGATAGCTGGGCAATTTCGCAGGCCATCGCCACTGGTGGCTAAAGCCCACCAGCTTGCCTGGGGAAAACCGGCTGAAGCCGGTTGGCTTTGAGCGCAAGCACAACTCGACAACTGCCTAATTATTTATGCCGTCGTGTACTAGCCCGCCCGCAATTGCCTTGACTTTTCGCTGCTTCCTGTTTACCATGCTTCCACCCTAACCCTCCTTCAACTCCACGCCCATCCCCATAGGAATTGCCCCATGTCCACCACAACCCCATCGACCGCCGCCAGCCGCCGGGCAGCTCGCCGCGAAAATCGACGCGCCGAACGCGTGGCGCGTGTCGATGGCGCTTTGGGAGCGCGCCCCCCGCAGATAGAATACCAGCTCAAGCCGCTTACCCTGCTGGGCGACGACGCCGTGCGACAAATCCACGATGCCTCGATGCACATTCTCTCCAAGCTGGGCATTGCCTTTTATGACGAAGAGTGCCGCGAGATTCTGGCCGCCCACGGAGCGCGCGTTGAGGGCGACCTCGTCTTCCTGGAGGAGGCGACGGTAATGGGGTACATCGGCAAAGCGCCCGCTGAATTTACCCAGCTGGCCCGCAACCCCAGCCGCAGCGTCACCGTGGGCGGGGCGCGCTCGATCTTTGCGCCCGTCTACGGCCCGCCCTTTGTCTACGACCGCGTGCGCGGTCGGCGCGAGGGCACGCTGGACGATTTCGAGAACTTCGTTAAGCTCGCCTATCTCAGTCCTTATTTGCACCATTCCGGCGGCACGGTCTGCGAGCCCAACGACGAGCCCGTGCCCACCCGCCACCTGGACATGCTGCTCGCGCACATCCGTCTCAGCGACAAGCCCTTTATGGGCTCCGTTACCGAGCCGCAGAACGCGGCGGACAGCGTCGCCCTGGCCCAAATTTTGTTTGGCGACGAAGAGATGCGAGCGCAGACGGCGCTGCTCTCGCTAATCAACGTCAGCAGCCCGCGCCGCTACGACGAGCGCATGTTGGGCTGTATCAAAGTCTACGCCCGCGCGCGGCAGGCAATGATCATCACCCCCTTTTTGATGGCCGGGGCCATGTCGCCTGCGGCGGTGGGGGGGACGCTGGCGCTGCAGAATGCCGAGGCGCTGGCGGGCATTGCGCTGGTGCAGATGATTGAGCCGGGCTGCCCCGTCGTTTACGGTTCGTTTATGACGAACCTTGATCTGCAAAGCGGGGCGACCGTCTTTGGCTCGCCGGAGAGTCAACTCACAATTTTTGCCGTCTCGCAGCTGGCGCGGCGCTACGGCCTGCCCTTCCGCACCGGCGGCATGTTTACCAGCAGCAAGCTCGACGACGCGCAGTCCGGCTACGAATCGGTGCAGACGATGCTGCCCGCCGTGCAGGCGCAGACCAACTTTGTGCTGCACAGCGCGGGCTGGCTGGAGAGCGGCCTCGTCTCCGGCTATGAAAAATTCGTGCTCGATTGCGAGCTGCTTGGCATGTACCACACCTGGGCCAAAGGGCTGGACCTGAGCGACGAAGGGCTGGCGCTGGATGCGCTGGCCGAAGTCGAGGCGGGCGGCCACTTTTTGGGCACGGCGCACACGATGCGCCATTTCCGCACCGCCTTCCACCGCCCGGACACAAGCGTGCTGAATTACGACGCCTTTGAGCAGTGGACGATCAACGGCGCGGAGGATGCAGCGACTCGTGCGACAAAGAAGTGGCGGGCGCTGCTGAGCGAGTACGAAGCGCCGGCGCTGGAGATGGCGGTGGAGGAGGAACTGCGGGAGTTTGTCGCGGGGCGGAAGCGGGATTTGGGATTCTGAAGGCCGAACGGAACCATCTATGATTGACAATTGCTGCGGAGATCGAACGACAATACGGTTTCTGCTTGTGAAACTTTGAACAAAGCTTGAACAGTTGAGCGCAAAGTGGTAAACTAAGGGAATCGAAAGCAAGAATCAGTGCTTTCCCATTCATATTTTACGAGGTGAAAAAATGAGCAATTACTCAAACGGCAAAAACGGCAGCAGCCCGCAAAGCAATCAAGAAATCGGCACGTTCGCCGTCAAGGCGGGCATGGCGCAGATGCTCAAGGGCGGCGTGATCATGGATGTGATCAATGCGGAGCAGGCGCGCATCGCCGAAGAAGCGGGCGCCTGCGCGGTGATGGCGCTGGAGCGCGTGCCCGCGGATATCCGGCGCGACGGCGGCGTGGCCCGCATGAGCGACCCCGACATGATCAAGGGCATCGTTGAAGCGGTGACGATTCCGGTGATGGCCAAGGCGCGCATCGGCCACTTTGTGGAGGCGCAAATTCTGGAGGCGCTCGGCGTCGACTACATCGACGAGAGCGAGGTGCTGACCCCGGCGGACGAGGCGCACCACATCAACAAGCACAACTTTACCGTGCCCTTTGTCTGCGGCTGCCGCAACCTGGGCGAGGCGCTGCGCCGCGTGGCCGAAGGCGCGGCCATGATCCGCACCAAAGGCGAGGCGGGCACGGGCAACGTGGTCGAAGCCGTGCGCCACGCCCGCGCGGTGATGGGCGCGATCCGGCAGATTCAGTGCATGGATGAGAACGAATTGTTTGCCTACGCCAAGGACATTCAAGCGCCGTATGATTTGGTCAAGCAGGTGGCGGAGCAGGGCCGTTTGCCCGTGGTCAACTTTGCGGCGGGCGGCGTCGCCACCCCGGCGGATGCGGCGCTGATGATGCAGCTCGGCGTCGACGGCGTCTTTGTCGGCTCCGGCATCTTCAAGAGCGGCGATCCCGTCAAGCGCGGCAAGGCCATCGTCCAGGCCGTGACGCACTACAGCGATCCGCAGGTGCTGGCCGAAGTCAGCACCAACTTGGGCGAGGCGATGGTCGGCATCAATATCGACACGATCCCGGAGCAGGAGAAGATGGCGCATCGCGGCTGGTAGATCGAGCCGCAAGAATGGTGTGACGCGGGGTGGGGCAATACTGTCGCCCCGCCCCGTCGATAACAAAAGGAGGATAGAAAGATGGCCAGTGCATCAGTAACAACCAAAGGTGTCTATCGGAACGGTACAATCGAGCTGTCCACAGCGCTCGATTTGCAGGATGGCGTGGAGGTCCAAGCGACGGTCAAGGCAGCAAGTGAACAAAGTCGTAATGAGTACATCCGCTCGTTCTGGGAAGAGGTTAAGCAACAGATTGCCGCGGAGCAACCTGAGCTGCTTGAGATGACAAAGGAAGAGCGGATCGAAGATTTTGAGCGGCTTTCTGCCAAGATTGCTGATAATCTACCTTACGATACACCTGAAGAATTCATGCGTGCCATGCGGGGAGACGGCTTTGATCTTGCTCGATACTAACGTCTTTGTGATAGATCGACTCTATCCGGGTAATGAAAAATATGGCGAAAACCGCCAATTCATCGAGCAATTACCCATCATTGAAGCAGGGTTTCCCATTTTCACACTGTACGAACTATGTGGCATTTCCTCTTATCGCTTATCGCCCGCAGAGCTAAATCGCTGGATGTACAACTTCCGCGAAGCTTACGATGTGGAAATTCTTCCACAGTTCGGGATGCGAGGCGAAACAGCTACTGCCTGGTTCCAAAATTTTCAAGCTCAGTTGCGCAGCCTGATTCGACGAAAGATGGATTTGGGTGATGCATTCGTCCTGCAAGCCGCCGAAGAGTTCAACGTCGACGCCATCGTCACCTGGAACCTCAGACACTTCGTCGACCGCACCACTCTCCCCCTCTTCACCCCGACGGAATACCTCGCCCAGCAGGAAGCCAACAATGTCACGTAGTCTACGAATTGGCGTGCTCGCGCTGCAAGGGGCCTTCGCCGAGCACGTCAAAATTCTGCGCGGCCTCGGCGCGGATGCCCTCGAAGTGCGCAAGCCGCAGCAGCTCGACGGGCTGGACGGGCTGGTGATTCCCGGCGGCGAGAGCACAAGCATGGCGCTGATTGCCGAGCGCTGGGGCATGGTGCAGCCGCTGCGCGAATGGGTGCACGGCGGGCAGCCGACGTGGGGAACGTGCGCGGGGATGATTTTGGTGGCCGACCGGGCGACCGGCCAGAAACAGGGCGGCCAAACGCTGATCGGCGGGCTGGACGTGACGGTCGATCGCAATTATTTTGGGCGACAGGTGAACAGCTTCGTGACGGACTTAGATGTATCGGTCTTTGGTTCAGAACTGGGGGAAGGGCCATTCCACGGCGTTTTCATCCGCGCACCCGCCATCACCGAAGCGGGTGACGACGTCGAGACGCTGGCGGAGTTGCCCGCGATGCAGCGCCTGCTGGACGACGGGAACCACGGTAGCGAAACGGTCGCCGTTGCCGTGCGGCAGGGGCCGATCCTCGCCACGGCTTTTCACCCCGAGCTGACGGCCGACAGTCGCTTTCACCAGCTATTTTTGCAGATGGTGGACGAAGCTAAATAGAGAACGATCCAAGCATTAAATCACCCCGGCGTTGGTGACAGTCTCATGGGGTATTTATTTTTTTGGAAGAGCCTTAAAGAATCTTCGCTGACTACCGACGCCCGTGGCACTGCTTAAATTTGCGACCGCTGCCGCAGGGGCAGGGTGCGTTGCGGTGCACGTTGGCAAACTGTTGCGCACGCTGCTGATCCCGCTGCCGCAAAATCTGCATCACGTTGGCTGGCGGGCGACCCACCCGCAGCTCGCTCGCCATGATCTCCATTGCCGGGCGCACGTGGTTGAAGAAGCCCCGATAGCCCGCACAGAGATAATTTAGCCCCGGCTCGCCGTCCGGCGTTTCGATAAAGCGGTTCTTGGGGCAGCCGCCGTTGCAGACAAAGCGCACCTCGCACTCGCGGCAGTACTGCGGCAGCGTGTCGCGCTTGTCCAGCCCAAACTGCCTCTGCTCAGCGGCGGCGACCATGTCGAGCAGCGGGATTTCCTGGATGTTGCCCAGCCGGTAGTCCGGCTCGACGTAGTGATCGCACGAGAAGAGATCGCCGTTGTGCTCCATGGCCAGCGCCGTGCCGCAGGTCTCCTCGAAGATGCAAAGCCCCGGTCGATTGCCCGTCCACGCCGCCAGCGCCACATCAAAAATTTGCACAAAGACGCGCCCCACGTCGCGCCGCACCCACTCATCAAAAATCGACATCAGAAAGCGCCCGTACTGCTCGGCAGTCACGGCGCGCTCGGTCACGTCGCTGCCCTCCTGAAAGCCCGTCTCGTTGTCGCGCTCGACAATCGGGATAAACTGCATAAACTGGGTGCGCACCTCGTCGCGGAAGAAGCGGTAGGTTTCGACGCCGTGCTCGGCGTTGGCGGCGTGCACGGTGCAGAGGATGTTGTACTCGACGCGATGTTTCTGCAGCAGGTGAAGTCCCGTCATCACCCGGTCAAATGTGGGCTGGCCGCCTTTGTCCACGCGGTAGGCGTCGTGCAGGTGCTGCGGGCCGTCGACGCTGAGGCCGATCAGGAAGTTGTGCTGGCGGAAGAAGCGCGCCCAGTCGTCGTCGAGCGTGGTGCCGTTGGTTTGCAGCGCATTGTGAATCTTCATCCCCGGCTTGCGATATTTCTGCTGAAGCTCGACCGCGCGCTTAAAAAAGTCCAGCCCCATCAGCGTCGGCTCGCCGCCCTGCCAGGCAAAGGTGACTTCCGGAACCTGCTGCGCCTCGATGTACTGCTGCGTGTAGCGTTCCAGCAGCTCATCCGCCATGCGAAAGCGGCTGCCGGGGTAGAGCAGCTCCTTGCTCAGGAAATAGCAGTACTCGCAGTCCAGGTTGCAAATTGCCCCGCGCGGCTTGAGCATCACGTGGAAAGCGGGCGGCGGCGCGACCGTCTCGCCCGAGAGCGGGCTGGCGCTGGGGAAGGTGTTGGTTGGGGGCATGAGGATTATTGGTTTTCAGGAAGCGACGAATCTGCTATGATTGTACCGCACATCTTGGTCTCCATCAATTCAACACAAAAAGAATAGAACGCAGGTCGAGCGGATTGGGCGGGTAGACGCAGATTTTGTCGCCATTTCAATCCGCAAAAATTGCTCCATCTGCCCAATCCGCATTCTATCCCATCTCCATTCCAAGGGTCATCGTCCCCATGAAAACCATTGTTGTCCTCACCGATTCGCTCAATCGCCACTATCTCTCGACCTACGCCGAATCTGGCGAAAGCTGGGTGCAGACGCCCAACATCGACCGGCTCGCCCAGCGCTCGGTTACCTTTGACAACCACTGGCTGGGCTCCGCCCCCTGTATGCCCGCCCGGCGCGACATGCTGACCGGGCGGCTGCACTTTCTGGAGCGCGGCTGGGGCGGTATTGAGCCCTTTGATCGCCCGCTGACCCATCGCCTGCGCGACGCGGGCGTTTACTGCCACCAGGAGACGGATCACTACCACTACTTCCACGGCGGCGGCGAAAATTACTACCTCGCCTTTGATTCGTGGAATTTTCATCGCGGGCAGGAGAACGACATCTACGGCAGCTCCGTTACGCCGCCGGAGGAGCCAGAGCATTTGGGGAAGTGGACGGCGCAGCACGAGATGAACTTGCGATCGTTCGAGAACGAAGTCGACTACCCGACGCCCGCCACCTTTCAGGGCGCCATCGACTGGCTCGACGCCAACGAGGGCGAGGACAATTACCTGCTCTGGGTCGAATGCTTTGACCCACACGAGCCCTTCGTTTGCCCGCAGAAATATCTGGATTTGTACGATGACGACTGGGACGGACCGCGCTACGATTGGACCGGCTACGATCACGTCGAGACGGAGACGGGCGCAGACCCCAAAGCCATTCGGCACATTCGCAAGCAGTACGCGGCGACGGTCACAATGACGGACGCGTGGCTGGGCAAGCTGTTGGACAAGCTGGAGGCACAGGGCATCTTTGAGGAGGCGCTGATCATCTTCACCACCGACCACGGCCACCTGTTGGGCGAGCGTGGGGTAACGGGCAAAAACCGCTGGCACTGCTGGAACGAGCTGGCCCACATCCCGCTAATCGTGCACCTGCCCGGCGACGCCCACGCAGGCGAGCGGCGCAGCCAGCTCACGCAGAATGTCGACGTGCTGCCGACGGTAATGGATTACTTTGGCGTCGAGCAACCCGCTAATCTGCACGGCGAATCGTGGCGACCGGCGCTGGAGGCGGACGCGCCGCTGAGTCGCCGGGCCGCGCTCTACGGCTGGCACGGGCAAACGGTCAACGTAACGGATGGTCGCCACACCTATTTGCGCGCGCCAGCCAGCCCGGACAATCAGCCGCTCTACCACTATTTCCTCATGCCGGGCGGCTACAGCATGCGCAACCCCACGCCGCTCTCTTTCTTCGACGACGCCACGCTCGATCACTTCCTGCCGTGGACGGATTACCCCGTCATCCGCGCCCGCGTCGACAGCCCAACCAGCGACGAGTGGCAGGAGACGATGTTGTTTGATCTGGATAAAGATTATGGGCAAATGCACAATCTGGCGGGTATGGAAGCCGAGGCGCGTTGTGCAGCGATGATGGTCGAGACGATGCAAAAGCTGGATGCGCCCGACGAGCAGTATGAACGCTTGGGATTGGGGAGCGCAACAGCATGAGCAAGCAGCGACCCAACATTCTCCTCATCACCGCCGACGATCACCGCCACGATGCGATGGGTGCGGCCAATGCGCCAACGACCGATCCGACCGTGCAAACCCCCGTGCTCGATAACCTCATCGCGCGCGGCGTTCACTTTCGGCAGAACCATCACCTGGGCGGCATGAGCGGCGCGGTCTGCGTGCCCACGCGCGCCTGTCTGCACACTGGGGCAGGCGTCTTCCACGCCATGGTCGGCAACGAGGATTCGACCCGCACAATCCGCCCGGCGCTGCCCACGCTCGGCGAAACGTTGCGACAGCACGGTTACGACACTTTTGCTACCGGCAAGTGGCACAACGACAAGGCCGCCTTTGCCCGCTCCTTTGGCGACGGCGCCAATATCTTCTTCGGCGGCATGAGCGACCACGACGCCGTGCCGCTCCATGACTTTGACCCAACGGGCGAGTATGCGGACGAGGCGCAGTATATCGGTGACGGCTTTTCCACCGAGCTCTTCACCGAAGCCGCGGTCGATTTTCTCAACGGACGCAACAAGCGGGATGAACAGCCCTTCTTTCTCTACCTCGCCTACACCGCGCCCCACGATCCGCGCACGCCGCCGCCCGAATACGCCGCGCTCTACGACGCGGACAAGATTGAGCTGCCGCCCAACTTCCGGCCCGCCCACCCCTTTGACAATGGCGAACTGCACAACCGCGACGAAGACCTCGCGCCCCACCCGCGCCCGCCCGCCGTCGTGCGCCAGCACATTGCCGATTACTACGGCATGATTTCGCACATGGACGCCGCCATTGGCCGCGTGCTAGAGACGCTCGAAGCCAACGGCCTGGCCGACAACACCATCGTTGTCTACACCGCCGATCACGGCTTGGCCGTTGGTCGGCACGGGCTTATCGGCAAACAAAATCTCTACGACCACAGCATCCGCCCGCCGCTGATTCTACACGCGCCGGGCTTGCCGGGCGGCCGCACCATTGATGCGCTGACCCACACCTTTGATTTGTACCCAACGCTCTGTGAGTTGGCGGACGTGCCCACGCCGCAGACGGTCGAGAGCCGCAGCCTGCTGCCCCTCGCACGCGGAGAAGCCGAGCAGACGCGCGACGCCGTTTGCACCGTTTACAAGCGCATCATGCGCTCGATTAGCGACGGCGAATGGAAGCTGATTCGCTACTACCGAGACCCCAGCGCGCGGAGCGACCGCGTTGGAAACGAATACCTGCAGCTCTTCCACCTGGCGGACGATCCGTGGGAGTTGCACAATCTGGCCGACGAGGCCGAGCAGCAGCCGCGTCTCCAAGCCATGGTGATGCAGCTCGACGCCTGGATGCGCAGCGTTGACGATCCGCTGGCGGCGGGATAGCGCGATGAAACTGCTCATCGTCTCATCCAGCCTGGATCCGCAGAGCAGGAGCGAGCGGCTGGCAGAACTGTGCCTAACTGAGCTGCACCGGCAACAAATTGACGCCACGCTCGTGAACCTCAAGCAGCATTCGCTGCCCAGCTTTGACAACGACACCATCTACCAGAGCGATGCTTATCAATTCCTCCACGCCAGCGTGCTGGAGGCGGACGGATTAATTTTAGCCAGCCCGGTCTATAATTGGGGCTGCTGTGCGGAGCTCAAGAAGTTTGTGGAGTGCGTCGGCTCGACGCCGCCGAATCGCAGCCGCAGCGGGGCCTTTTTTGACAAAGTCGTCACCTTTGTCAACGCCGCGGGCCTTCCCCACAGCTACATGGCCTTCAATGCGCTGGCGATATCGATGCTGATGGATTTCAAATGTGTGATTAATCCGTACAACGTCTACGTTCACGAGCGCCACTGGAAAGGTGATCAGTTGATCGCGAAGGCAGCGGCGCGTTTGGAGAAGTCCATGCAGGTCGCCGTGGAGCTGACGACGCTGTTAAAGAGGCGCGCTTACTCGTCGACCTGGGAGATATAGGATATTTTGGCAAACAAAAAGCCCGGCTTCTTCACGAAGCCGGGCTTTTTGTTTGCGTGCGGGGGAGGCGGCTACGGCCTTACGTTCCAATCCCCCACCAAAATCCACTTGTATGTTGTCAACTCGTCCAGCCCCATGGGGCCGCGAGCGTGAAGCTTCTGCGTGCTGATGGCGACTTCCGCGCCGAGGCCAAACTGTGCGCCGTCGTTGAAGCGCGTGCTGGCGTTGACCATGATCGCCGCCGAATTGAGCGCATCGACAAAGCGGTTGGCGTTGGCAAAATCGTTGGTGAGAATGGCGTCGGTGTGCTCGGAATAGTGGGCGAAGATGTGGTCGAGCGCCGCATTCAGCCCATCGACAACCTTGACGCCGAGAATCATGCCCAGCCACTCCTGGTCAAAATCCTCCGTCCCCGCCTCGGCAACCGTCGCGCCACCACCGTGTTCGCGCAGCAGGTCGAGCGCCGCGCCGGTGGCCCGCAGTTCAACGTCGCTCTGCGCCAGCCGCTTAGCAACGCGCGGCAGCAAATCAGCCGCCACCGACTCGTGCACCAGCAGCGTATCCAGCGCGTTGCAGGCGCTGGGCTTCTGGATTTTCGAGTTCTCGATAATGTCCACCGCCTTGTGGAGATCGGCGCTCTCGTCGACGAAGAGATGCACGACGCCGATGCCGCCGGTGATAACGGGGATGCTGCTCTGCTCCTTGCACAGCTTGTGCAGCCCGGCCCCGCCGCGCGGAATAATCATGTCGACATAGCCATCGAGCCGCAGCAGCTCGGCCACATATTTACGATCCGGGTTGTCGATGTACTGCACGGCCTCTTTGGGCAATCCCACTGAGTCCAGCGTCCCGTGGATAATCTCGATCAGCGCCACGTTCGAGCGCAGCGTCTCGCTGCCGCCGCGCAGGATTACGGCGTTGCCCGTCTTGAGCGCCAGCGTCGCAATGTCGATGGTGACGTTGGGGCGCGCTTCGTAGATCACGCCAAGGACGCCGATGGGGATGCGGCGGCGGCTGAGGCGCATCCCGCTGGGCAACAGCCGGCTCTCGATCTCCGCCCCCACGGGGTCGGCCAGCGTGGCGACGGCTCTCGTGTCCGCGGCCAGCCCCGTCATGCGCTGCTCGTTGAGCAGCAGCCGATCCAGGATCGCCTCGCTCAATCCTTTGGCGCGCCCGTCGGCAATGTCGAGCGCGTTGGCGGCGAGCACCGCATCAAAGTTTTCTTCGAGCGCGTCGGCAACCGCGAGCAGCGCCTGATTTTTCTGGTCGGTGGTCAGCGTGGCGAGCGTGCGCGCGGCTGTTTTGGCGGCATGGCCGATCGCTGGGAGGTCGAGGGGGGCGTGATCGAGGGGCGTGCCATTGGTGAATTGCGTGGGTTGGGCAAGAGCAACGTCCATAATCTTCTCTCTACCTTCAACTTCTTAATTTGATGAACCTTATTTGTGTCCGGCATCTTCTCGTCTACTGCTACTAAAAGGTGCATAAATAGCTTTAGGCAACTCAAAATCGTCATAGTAGTCATAAATCATTGTTTCGATTTCGCTTGGTTCGGAAGTGCCCCACCAGTTGTTAGTCAGATTGACTTCGCACTCTCCTCCATTAATCCTAACTGCAACTCCATCATCTGACTGCGAACTGAGTATATTATTAGACATTATATCGATTAGAATTCGATAAAGAGATGAAGCTGAAGGGGGCCATAGGACCAAGGGCGGAAATTGAGTCGAAAATTATGCAGGCCACAACAGGTTTCAAAGACCGCGTCGCGAAAGCCCGGCTTCCAGTTGCGAATTTTGTCTTTCACAATCCGATAGCGTTTGACGCCGCCAATGGCATGTTCAATCCGGGTGCGCAACGAGGAAAGCCAGCTGTTCTTGTGCTTGTCAAACTCAGACAGCTCTTGGTTGCGCGGCTTCTTTTTGGGCTGCAAAATCGTCACCTGCTCCAAGCTGAAGCCCTGAAAGCCGGTATCCTGAGCCAGTCGGCTCCCCTGTGGCAGCGTGTAGTCTATTTCCTCCGCCAGCCGTTTGTCGTGCCGCTTGCCCTCGACCGTGTCGGAGACAAACAGCACTTGCCCTTGCGAGTCGATGACGACATTGTTCTTTACGGCGTGCCGTTTTTTTTGCCGCTGTAGAAAAAGCGCTGCTTGTCCGGGTCGCTGGGGCGGGGAATCGGGCGCTCCGTTCCGTCATGGAAGTACAGCGTCTCCTCTTCGGCAAAGGAGACCGCGTCCATCTCGCGGGCAGGCAACGCCTCCGCTTGGGCAAGCGCCTGATTCAGGACGGGGTGCAAGGTGTGAATCCACTGGTTGGCTTTGGGTTGGCTAAGGTTGAAGAGTGACCCCTGCACCGTTTGCAGATTGTTGCTCTTCAAGTAGTTCAAAATGAAGAACAGTTTCTCTTCTACCGTGGCTAACGGACTATTCTGGTAGTCAACATAGCGCCGCTTCCCCCTAGGCTTGCCGTCCAGCTGATGGGTGCGCATCCGCTCATAAAAACAGTCCGCAAAGTGGGGAAGCAAGGCGTCGAACTCTTCGCGTGTGTAGCCAGTCAAGGCCAGAAAGTCAATTGGCTTTTCAGCATACTTTTGGTAGTGGCTCATTGGGCATCTCCTCTTTTTTCTGGAATGCCTTCAGTTTACCCGCCCTTCTATTTCTTGTCCATTTAATCGATATAATGTCTATTGTGTGTAATCACAGATGAACACCAGTTATTCAGACTGACAATGTCGCGATTGTCCTCAAAGTGGTTATTCATAATTGCCACGGGATCGGTTACGAAATTTCGCTCGGCTGCGATCGCTATGCCTCTGTTACTCGATATCGTGTTCTGCGAAATAATTGTAGGCCCATCACTGCTACAACCGTTAAGCCAAATCACCGTTCCATTGAGGTTGTTAACGAAGATGTTATTTTCCATTGAGTTGCCAGGACAGGTTCTAATTGTCATAGTACCAGAATTACCTTCAAAAAGACTGTCTTTGATGATATTCTTTCCAAACCCCAAGAAGACATTGGAGTAACCTGTGTTGGAAATGAAAGTACTGCTTTCCACCGTTGCAGTATACCCTTCTCCAGCATCTAACGATAAAGGGAATTGATTGTAGCGGAATGTAATGTGAGACAGTGCAGGTTGCGCATTTTCCACATCTAGTACTTGATGGCCTGTTAATGCCTCATCGCCAATTCCATGTTCAATGATAGTGTACTCCAAGGATGAACTTGAACCACTCTTCTCTGTAATTCTTATACCCTTCCATTGGCTACAGTCATTAGAGGCTGTAAAAGTAACAGGAGCTTCTTCTGTACCTTGTGTAACCAAAGCGCCATCGACTTTCAAATATGCACCCCAATCAAAGCGCAAAACTGTCCCTGCTGGGATGGTTAAAGTGGTATTTTCTTCCACAAGAATGCTTTCCGGGATAGAATACTCGCAACTTCCGTCAAGAGTTGTATCTTCATCGATTACACCCGTTATTGTAGAACATGCAGCAGGAACGGGCGTAGGAGAGGGAATGGGCTCAAGTGTGGAATCGTCTATTGGACGAGCACAACGAAAGCCAAGCGAGGCACTACTTGTCTCTGGCGGATTATAGAATCTGTAAGCCAATCTGAAGAGGTTAAGGTCCCACATACCAGACGAGCTACCGCGATGTGTTCGATTATACGAGCAAAAGGGGAATGATTCGCTACCGCCTCGTGGGTTTGTGTAAGGAGATCGACTGTAGTAGTCGTAATAATACCAGTCATCTACCCATTCAGAGACATTGCCAACTAAATCCATAACACCATAAGGGCTTGCACCTTCAGGATAACTACCAACTTCAACAGCATCTGAAGTATTTGGATACGTGTAGCCAGGCTCCGGGCGACTGTTACCCCAGGGATATAGTCGGACATCTTCACTTCCGCGCGCTGCCTTTTCCCATTCTGCTTCTGTAGGTAAATGTTTCCCTTCCCACCTGCAAAAGTTATCAGCCTGATTCCAGTCGACGTTAGTCACAGGATGGTTTATGAACGCTAAGTCAGAGTAGTATAAACTGCGCGTGCTTGAAAATTCCTCAGCAGGATCAGTACACACTCCTGCTTCTACACACTTTTTGTATCGGCCATTGGTTACTTCAAACTTATCAATATAATAAGCGTCCAAGTAAATCGTATGAAGAGGAGTTTGATCTGCGTAATCAATAAATCTACAGCCTTGCTCACGGTCACTTGGATCACAACCCATCTCAAAATTTCCAGCGGGCACCAGAACCATCTCGTCATACGCGATGGGCGTATTGGTTGGAGTAGGGGTGGCTGTAGATGTTGCGGTATCAATTTCTGTAGAGGTAGGAGCAGGTGTATTGGTAGCAGTTAAAGTAAGGAACGCAGTTGGGGTATTAGTTGGTGCGGATTCAGTGGCAGTGAGTTTAGGTGTCGACGTGGACGACTGAGGCGAATTGTCATTGTTTGATACAAGTGGGACAAATACTGAACCGCTGTCGTCCTGCGCAATGACAATAGAGGCCGATACCACTAGCAAAAGTAAGAGTAAGGATATTGTACTGAAGGCTTTACTTTTAAAATTTAGATTTCTCATTCGAATTCCTTAATAAGTGGTTACAGCTGTTCTTTGAAGCGCTTGTTTCCCAGGCGTATCTAACTCGCAATCTTCTCATTAAATAGAAATGTTGTCAATAGCATTACGCTTCCGATAGCGATTCCAAATTTGGCATTCTAATCCACGATTAGAGAGAACATAGCTAGAATAATAAAGATAGTCTAATTTTTCGACCTATTCTGCCTAGTGTCGTGTCAAGCGTAATTTGATGACAATGGTTCTGGAGTAAATTAGCTGTTTATCTCTGGTAGAAGCTCGCTGAAAGTCAAAATCATTCTCATCATTTTAGCCTTGACACGAGACTAGATTTGACGGCAAATTCGCGCCGTAGCAGCCCAAAGCAGCGCATGTCGTGAAACGCCTCCTTGAAAAAATCGTGCTCGCGCAGCAGCCCCTCCTCGGTAAAGCCGAGCGCGCGCAGCAGCCCCGCCGAGGCCGCGTTGTCGCGCATGACCAGCGCCTCGATACGATTGAGCTCGAGCGCCCCAAAGCCAAAGTCGAGCACGGCGCCCAGCGCCTCGGACATAATGCCCCGTCGCCAGTGCGACCGCGCCAAATCGTAGCCAATCTCCGCCCGGTGCTCGCGCAGCCACACAAAGCCACACGTCCCGATCACGCGACCGGCGTCCTCGCCAACTTTTGGCACAATTCCCCAGCGAATCATCCGCTCGACCTCGAAGCTCTCGGCAAAAAAGTCGATCAGCTCCGCCGCCTCGTCGACATCGGCGACTGTCTCCAACTCGTAGTGCCGGGTGACTTGCGGATCGCCGAGGATGTGAAATAGATCGTCGGCGTCGTCGAGCGCGAGGGCGCGCAGGTGGAGATTGGGCGTGTCGAGGGTGGGGAAGGTGAGAAAGGCGTCGTCGATGGGGGACATTAGGCACGTGCCTGTAGAAAATCAACTTCGTAACTGTCAAACATCATATCCGCCGAGACCAATATCAGCCCATCGGCGACGGCTTGGGCAATCATCATGCGGTCAAACGGATCGCGGTGGTGCAGCGGCAGATCGGCGAGCGACCACACGTGGCGTTCATAGACGGGTAGCGTCCTGACAGCGAAAATTTTTCGATTTGCTGCAATGTACCTTTGTAGCGGTCGACCGAGCTCCAGCTTGTTGACGCCGATTTTTATCTGCATTTCCCATACGCTAGCCGTGCTCAAATACAATCTGACATCACTTCGCAGCAGCGTTAGATATACATCGGTTTTAATGCGCTTTGAGTTTGCAACCAACCAAATGAAGACATGAGTATCGAGTAAAAACTTCATTGGTTAGAAGCCAAGCTAATTCCATATTCATCACTTTCAGAGCCATAAAAGAGATCTTCGATCTCTTTGGGTAGCGGAGCATCAAAATCGTCCGCAACATATACTAACCCCGCGAACGGGTCCACGGGAGGCGGCTCGCCCGGCTTGCGACCGCGCAGCAAGATTTCGCGCGTGCGGATAAATGCCTTCTTTTTCTCCTCACTAAAATGACTGGTGTCCGTAGCAAGGATACCGGCGACAGCCTCCCAATACTCAGCATCACTAACCAGACCACCGCCTAACTTGTCGTCCCCCTCGTCATTCAATTCGTCTATGAATTCACCATTTGGTGGAGTTGCCGAACCGTTTGCAGAAGTCGCCTCTGCCCCGGCGGGCAGCACAATGACCTCGACTTCATCGACGTCAAAGTCCGGGGGCAGCTGTATGGTAACGCTGCCGTTTTGCACTTTGTGAATTTGGCGCACTGCCTTCATGGGCTTCTCCTTTTTCTCTCGGTTCTGCTGGCAGTATACCACACGCCGTACCGCCTCACACGTGCAAAAATCGGCGCAGCGGCGCATGCGCGTACAGCCACTGAAAGAGCCGCACGCACGCCAAATCCAAGCGCCGACGCAGCCCCGCCAGCCCTTGGATTTTGTCGGCGGGCGGCGCGTTGTAGTCGCGGATCAGGAAGTGCAGGGCGTCCGGCGGTTCGAGATCGGTGAGCGCCGGAGTGGCTTGAAGGCGGGCAAGGTAGTCGGCCGGGAGGACGGTCGACTGCTCGGCGGCCCGCAGGATTTTGCCGAGATACTCCGGCGTGGGAATCAGGTTTTCTCTGGGCCAAGTGGCCTGGTAGAAGAAGAAGGTGTGGCCATCTTGAGACGCCACCACCGTGCGGTGCTTGTGCAGAAAGGGAACCAGCTCAAAGTAGTTCATGCGAATTGCATCCACCCGGCGCAGCGTGAGCAGCCGCCCAAAGGTCAGCTCGCCCGGCGCGTGCTGAGCGGAGGCAAAGCCAAAGCCTTTGTACGGCCCGGCTTGATTAAAGCGCAGGGCGTGGTCGCGCAGCAGAAAATCCTGCTGCGCCAGGGGCCGCACCCGGCGACGCGCCAGCACCGCCGGATCAAGGTTGGCGCCAAAGGCGAAGTTGACGGTCGGCTGCGCCCAGCGCGCCAGCAGTCGCCCGCCGGAGAGCTGTATCAGCAGCGCCGTGCCGTCCCAGAAGGTCATGCCCAGCCACCAGAAGAGCAAACGTATCATTCTATTATCGAAGTATTGCGTTCACTTGCGCTGCATAAGTGAATCGGTACGGTTTTTGTTTGGTAGGTTCAGGGCCCTTGCTCGCTCTGCTCCGCTTGGGCAACATACGCTTCTAGCACCGCGCCAAGACGCGAGCGAAACATGGGGCCGCGGCTGCGAATGTAGGCGGCAGCTTGCGGCGTCAATTGAAGGCTAACGGTTTCCTTATCCGCTTCTGCTGCCGCTGCTGCAAATATCTTTGCTTCTTCCTCCGGCCCAAAGAAGCTGGCGTTCTCAAAAAATTCCTCATCCATCTCCGGAATGTCTTCGTAATACTTGTCGCCACCCTTCTCAGCCAGATCATCCATGCGTGCCAACTCTGCCGCGCTCAACTGTGGCGGCTGCTCACCCAGCCTAATCGTTTCTCGAATAATTTTGCCCATGTTACTCACCCCTGCCCTCTCAACTCAAATTCACGCTGTTCCCGCTTATTCGCTTTTCTCGCGCTGATGATGCGCGTAAGGTACTCACCTCGCGGGGTGTGACACACCACATGCAGTCGGTTATCAATTCGGCCCGTGGTAATAAAGCGTTGTTCTCCATAATCTTTGCGCGTATCTTGCACGGTGTGACGTTTGCGATCCGTAAAAACAAACTTTGCATAGCTGAACGAAATACCCCGACTAACAATGTTTTCGGCGTTCTTATGTTCGTCCCATTCAAATTCCATAGCTTCATTCTACCAGATGTCAAGGGTAATACAATTTATTCAATTTTCTTCTCCGCGTACCTCCCCGTCCCACAATCATACAGCCCCCACGTTGCCTCGCTGATGCGACCCATAATTTCGCCGGGATTTACCAGCCAGCAGCGGCCCACCTGCTCGGCGTACCGCTGGTGATCGTGGCCGTAGCAGACCAAATCGAGCGCGCCGGATTGGGCAATGCGGCGCGCGGGCGCGGGGTAGTGGATCAGCGCGATCTGGCGACCGGCAAAGTCGATCTCCGCGTAGACATCGTGCAGCGTCACGTGGTTGTACTGGCTGGCAATCGTCTGCAAGAGGCGACCGTCGCCGTCGTTGTTGCCGAGCACAATGTGGATCGGCTCGCTAAAATTTTGGGCAAGCTGCGCCACGATAAAGGGCGCGACCAGGTCGCCGCAGTGCAGCAGCATCTCCGCGCCGCTGGCGTTGGCCTGCGACAGCGCCTTTTCCAGGTTCCAAACGTTATCGTGGCTGTCTGCAAAAATCGCGATTTTGGACATGAAGAATTGATCCTTTCTCAAAGGGATTGGGTCTGTTGTTTTGTGACGTGGTGCGTGGTGCGTGAACAAATTAGCCACCTCGCTGGTTACTCAAAGCATTGGTGGTCAAGTTCCAGTCCACGCACCACGCACCACGCACCACGCACTGCATTCCGTTTCATGCATTCCGCCCCACATTAGCCACCTCGCTGGTTACTCAAAGCATTGGTGGCCAAGTTCCAGTCCACGCACCACGCACTACGCACCACGCACTGCATTCCGTTTCATGTATTCCGCCCCACAATGGTATACTCCCGTCCATGAATTCTAGCGCGAATCCGCGATCCGCGTCCACCCACGTTTATCTGCGTTCCAACATCTTCTGGCTTGCCGCGATACTTTTGTGCTTGCCCAGCGTCATCATCGGCTGTGGGCAAGTGATGACGCTGGAGCCAACGCCGACGCCCGCCCCAACGGCCACCGTGGCGCTCGACGTCGCGCTGGCAACGCCGCCACCGACCGATACGCCAGCGCCCTACACGCCCGCCCCCACGCCGACCTTCACCGCCACGCCCACGCCAATCTTTTACACGATTCAAACGGGCGACAACCTGCTGGTAATTGCCAGCCAGTACGGCGTAAGCGCCAGCGCTTTGCAAGAGGCCAACGGCATTCTGGACCCCGGTGCGCTGCAGGTGGGCCAAGAGCTGATCGTGCCGCCACCACAGGCGCAGGACGAAGCGATCGGCGTCGGTACGCCCACGCCCACGCCGCTGCCCGTGGCCGTTCAAAATGTGCAGTTTGATGAAACAAGCATCGGCGGTCTGTGGGTGCTGGGCGAGGTGCTCAACGATACGGAGACGCCGCTGGAGCAGGTGCGCGTCGCCGTTTCTCTGCTGGATGAGAACGGTGAAGAAATCACCCGCGAAGGCTCGCTGGTCGCGCTGGATTTGGTCGACGTGGGCGAGCGTGCGCCCTTTAGCGTGCTCTTTGGCGAAGCGCCGGATTTTGTCAACTACCAGGCCTTTGCCCTCAGCGCCGTGCCCGCCTATTTGGGCAGCTACTACCGCGATCTCGAAGTGAGCGCCCTCGAAACGACAAGCGAGCGCTACACCAGCTACACCGTGGGCGGCGTGGTGCAAAACGTGGGGCCGGAGGAGGCCGTTAGCGTGCAGGTGGTGCTCACCGCCTACGATGCGCTGGACCGCGTGATCGCCGTGCGCAAGCTCGACCCCGATTACAACGTCATCCCGCCCGGCGGCGAGACGGCCTTCAGCGGCACGCTCGCGCCGATTGGTGGCCCGATTGTACGCGTCGAGGCCGAGGCGCAGGGCCGTCGACTCAGCGCCGTGCAGACGCGCGAGGCGGGGCCGTAGCGCTAATTCAAGAAAACAAGTATACCGCAACTGTAACTGTCACTGCCCACAACCAGTGCAGAATTTACAGAATTATCTGGGCAGTGACAGTCACAGGGCATAGTTAATTTTCTGGAATGGCCCAACGTGAGACCGGTGACTTTGTTTATCGGTTGGCCCTGCTACATTGTTCTATCTACGCTCGTGGTAAAACGTCTTTATCGGAATGTTCAGCGTGCCGTGCACGTTGGTCTGATGATTTTTGTTGGAGCAGACTGTGAAACTTTTTCTTCCGCCTCTACTAACCCTGCTGCTGTTGACGACTGCTTGCGCCGCAAACGCCGCGCCGCCACCGCCAGCTGACTATGCCAACGATGGCGCGTCAACGACCGTTGACGGCGCAAGCGACGCTGGCGCAGGTAACAACACGGATGAGGGGACAACACCACCCGTTGTTGCTATTTCGGAGCCCACGCTCAGCGGAATGCCGCAGCGGCTGGTCATTCCCCAGCTCGAGTTGGACACCCCGGTTACCGAGCTGGGCTGGAGCACGGGTACGAACGGAGATGGCTACGTCTTTAGCCAGTGGGAGGTGGCCGACAATGCGGCGGGCTGGCACAAAAATAGCGCTCAACCTGGCGAATCGGGCAACGTGGTGATGAGCGGCCACAACAACATCCTTGGTGCGGTTTTTCGCGAGCTGGATCAGCTGCGCAAGGATGATGAGCTCACTGTCTACGTCGCTGACGAATCGTTTGGTTACGTTGTTGAACAGGTGCTGATCGTGCCGGAGAAGCGCGCCACCGTCGAGCAGCGCGAAGCCAACGCCCAGTGGATTGCTCAAACCGACGACGATCGCCTCACCCTCGTCTCCTGCTGGCCGCGAGACAACAATACCCACCGCATCATCGTTATCGCCAAACCCACAGCGGAGTCCGTGAGCAGCCAGTAGGGTGATAAGTGGTGGAGCGGTAACTCGTAACTGGTAATTGACGGCTGGTGGACATTTTTGATCCGCAATTTGACCGTTCAAAATTCTCAATTACAGCTTACCGCTTTACCGCTGTTCAAACCGCCGCCCGCAGCCGTCGCCACACTGCGCCGTCGTCCAGCCCGTGCAGCGTGAGCAGACGCGCATCCTCCCCATTGTCGCGGTAGTAGCCCCGCCGCACGCCCACCTCCACAAAACCAAGCCGCTGGTAGAGCGCCACCGCGGCGACGTTGCTGGCGCGTACCTCCAGCGTCGACGCGCGCGCCCCCGCCTTGCGCGCCTGCCCCAACATGCGCACCAGCAGCCCCTGCCCCAATCCTCGCCGTCGCCAAGCTCCGTGCACCGCAATGGTGGTGATGTGCGCTTCGTTATCCATTAGCCAGTAGCCACCGTAAGCCAAAAGTGGTGGCGCACTTTGCCCAGCGTCGTCGATTGGGGCAGCGGGCCGAATTACCCAGTAGGCGCTGAAGCGCTTGCGCCGCAGCTCTTGGGCATAGGTGCTGCGCGGCCAAGGGGCGGAAAAGCTGGCGCACTCAATTGCCATCACCGCATCGAGATCGGCGGTGCGCATCGGCTCGAAAATTACGTCCATCGATTGTTGTCTAACACAGTGAGGCGTAAATAATTAGACAGATAAAAAACCGACCCGCCCAGTGCCAACCGGCTTTAGCTACCAGCGGCAGCGCTGCACAAATCATCTACCTGTTTACGCCCACTTGTACGAATATCATCTACCGCGCCTGCTGGCAAATTGTGCACGCAAATTGAAGTGCATCCCTATTGACTTGCCGCTGGCTGATGTCCAATAATCGGCAGGTGGCTGACCGTCTCCGGCGCGTAGACGCGCGCACGGGTGAGCGGATCGCCCAGGAGCACGAAGGTGCGCAGCGGGTCGAGGCCGTAGCCGCTGCTGGATGAGGTAAAGAGCGACGTATAGCCCGCCTGCGTCAGCTCGCCCAGAGGCGCTTTCAAGGGGCCACGCACCTGTTCGAGCTGCCACAGCGCTTCGTGAAAGCCGCGCTGCAGCCAATCATGCCCCTGTACCACGCTCAACCCCGTAGGCCCCCACACGGCGACAGCGCCGCCGTCCGGGTTGAGCAAGAGCCGCTCGTCAAAGACCGTGCCGGAGGCGGCGGGTTTGGCAAACTGCGCGGTGAGGCAGGTCATCTGCAGGGCGATGAAGAGTTCGTCGCGGTTGGTAAAGCGGTCGGTGTCAAACATACCCAGAATATGCGAGGGCTCAGCCACGCTGTAGTCCAGCCGCGCAATCTGCCACGTGTTGGCGTGCCCCTGAAAGGTAAATAGACCGGCCCCCTGGCTGGCCGCCTCGATGGTGCGCTCGCGAATGGCGCGCGCCAAACTCGTCCGCCCGCGCTCGCTGCAGTCGCTGGTGGGCGTGTAATAAAGGCGCTTGGTGCGCACATTCGTGGGCAGCAGCTCAATTACCTCCTCGGAGAGGCGGACGAAGTCGCCCGCCAGGTCGAACGTGCCGTCGCAGCGTTCGTAATCGTCCGCCACAAAAATTGTGCGGTAGCGCCACGCCGCCAGCGTATCCGTCGCCGTCTCGTAGCGGATGATTTTGTCCACGGTCGAGGTCAATTCTTCGGCGCTCTTCACCGGCAGGCGTCCGCCCCAAATGTCGGCCAGGAAATCTGGGTCGGCCTCGCTGTTGGTCGGGTCGCTGCCGTCGAGTTGAAAGTAGCAATTGTCGCAGGGGACGGCGTTGACAAAGGGATCGACCTCGGCCATGTAGGGCGGAATAAAGTTGTCGCTGCGATGCTCGTCGCTGATAAAGTTCTTGGGGTCCCACGTGCCATCGCCCACGAGCACCACGGAAATGGGGGCGGGGCTCCAGTTGGCCACGGCAAACTGGAGGAACTGGCGAATCGCCGCTGGCGAAACATACCCATCGCCCCACGCATCGTAGATTGCCTGCACGTCCACGGCGGTGGTGGTGTAGCGCTGGGCGCGGCGGTGCGCCAGCAGCGGCTCCAGCGCGGGCATAAACTCGGCGGGCGCAATGTAGAGCGCGTGTGCCCCTTCATCGGTGGGGAAGGCAACGGGCACGTGGCGCGCTACGGTGGGCGTGTGCAGCGTCCCCGGCCCGGCGACGAGATAGTCGCGCACGTCCGGACCGTCCTGAAACTGAGTCTCCGCGCCGGACGGCAGCGGTAGGATTTGCGGACGCGCTCTCTCCGTCACATCATAGAGCGTGCGACCAGCGGGCGTACCGCTCAGCCCATAGGCCCAATCGCCCGCTACACCGCGAAAGGCCGCACCGCGCTCGCCAAAGTTGAGCGCCACGGGCAGCGTCCACTCGACCTGTTCAAGCAGCAGGTGGCTGGCCTGTGCGCCCGGCAGCAGCGCAACGGTTAGCGCATCCGCGGGGTCATCCACCGTTACGTCGTGGGCCCAGCGGGTGCTCCCGCGCGTGATGCTTTGCCACGGCACATCGACGCGGCTGGTGCCCATGCGCAGGCGCAGCGTGTGCTGCGGCGAGGCCGCGCGCACGGGGAAAGCCGTGCCGCGCACCGTGAAAGCAGCCTCCACCTCGCTGTTGGCCAAGGGCAAGCGCACATCAAATTGAGCCGCGACGCTGGGAATGATGATGTCGTCCGCGCCCGTGCTGCCAACCGCTGGCGTCTTCATATCGGCGGCAAAGAAATAGTCGCCGTCAAAGCCCGCATCCAGCGAGATGAACTGCTGCCGCTCCTGCCACAGACCACGCTCCACGGCGGTGCGTCGAGCCGGGGCAGCGGCCACCGCAACGCTGCGCCTTTCCATACGCAGGCCCGGCGTGCGCGCGATGGCCATCCAGTAAATGTCAGCTGTGTTCCAGCGGTCGCCCGTCTCGCCCGTGAGCAAATCACCCGCCAGAAAGCGCACTTCTTCCTCGGCATCGAGTTGGCCGTTGCTGTTGGCGTCGCGCACCTCCAGCGCAACTTCCTGACCGCGGTGCAGCAGGCGCAGCTTGTCCGGCGCATCCGTGCGCAGCCCCGCTTCGGCCAGCATCGCCCCCGTAATGCGCTGAACGCCAACCTCGCTCACGGTAATTTTGACGCTGGCGACGGCGGCGTAGGGATTGGTCGGCGGCGTTGCGTCCAGGGCAACGGGCTGCGTGTTGGCCAGCAGGCTGCTTTCCCCGCTCTGTGCTGCGGCGACCACGCCATCTGTCAGCATCTGTGCGCCGGGAATGGTTGCGTTGAAAGTCGTCGCCAGCCGCAGCGGGCCCTCGACGCCACTGTCGTCGACGGGCTGGTAGAGCGGGCTGATGGCGTAGACGGCAATGCGTTTGCCGCGCATTCGCCCCTCGCGCAGCAGGAAGACGGACGCGGTCGGCAGCGCGGGCTCGACCGTCCACAACGCGGTCAAATCGTCGGCGTTGGGGAGTTCCTCGTAGAGCGCTTCCGGCAGCGCGCGCGGCGCCGGGGTCACCAAGCGCGACCAGTCCACGCCGCCGACATCGATGCCGCCGACGTCGAGGCCCGCCGCGGCTACGTCGGGCGTTTCACTGAGCACAAGCTCGGCGGTCACTCCCTCCGGCAGACGCACGGCAACGGTTTGCAGCGGCAGCGCATAGCCCTGGTAGACGCCGCGCGGCATGGCGTCTAGCCAAGATGTCGTGGCGTCGCTTGCTCCGCTTTCGGCGGCGGTCACGGCATCCGCTGCCAGCACCTCGTCCAATTGCCAGGCGATCCGCACGTCCCCGCCGACGTTGGCGACGGTAAGCGGAGATGGGGGCGAGTGGGGATCGGCCTGGCTGCGTGGGGCGGCATTTGCCGTAGGCACGGGCGCACCAGCCAGCAGCAGGGTCAAAATCAGGCCTAGCCCCAGCAGCCGTTGGGCAAGGTAACCTGGGGTAGGGTGGCTTGAGGTGAGGCGACGGTATATGTTCATATTGGCTCTTTTCGTACAAATCTCTTCGTGCAAATTTCGTGGAATCGCTCGGTTGGTCCGCAGCTGTTCCAACGAGCGGGTTGCCGAGCGGGTTCCGAGCAGCTCGGCGGCTTTCTCGGGCAAATTCTACTTTTTGATTGTGGATGAGAAATCAGGTGACGCAGTTGACGGGGCGAACCCAACCGGGTACGCCTCTCTCAACACGCGGCACACGTTAAATTCCCATTAACCTCTATTGGGTTAGACGATTGGAAGCGCTGCAAGATACTGCTTTTGACGAATGCGTTGGGTTTAACGGAAACCGGCGGCAAAATTTTTTGCTCGTTTAGTTCTACGGCCCTTCTCCTATGATCGGGGTGGGGCGCTCGTCTCTCGCGAGGGGAGAGGGTTGTGGGAAAGAAAAACTGGCTGCGAGGGTTCTCGCAGCCAGTTTGAGGTTAACAGACGGGAACGGCTGTGGGGCCGCTTACCAGGACAGCTTAAGGGCAGCTTACTCCTGCTGCTTGCGACGCGCAACAGCGGCGGAAAGGGCAGCCAGGCCCGTGCCAAAGAGCACAACCGTGATGGGCTCCGGAATTTCCTGGGGCGGGGCGGGCGCTTCCGCCGTGGGCGAGGGCTCCGGCTCCGGCTCCGCCGTCGCGGTCGCCGTTGCATCCGGCGCGACCGTGTTGGTCGCGGTGGCGGCTGCGGTGGGCTCGACCGTATTGGTGGGCGTGGGCGTGGGCGGCTCGGGCGTCTCGGTGTCAACGACGGGGGCCGTGTCCTGAGCGGCGACGTCCGCCGCCAACGTGGGCATGAAGACCGTCGCCAGCGCCAGCAGCACAGCGGCAAAGAGCATCCCCGTGGAATTGCGCTTGTTCATTGGATAACTTCTCCTTGTAGGGTTGGATAATTCAACGTCGCGATGAATGAGGAAAGTGAAGCTTGCTTCAACAGATTGTAACAGCTGCTGTTGCGGATACGTAATCAAGTCAGCTCCCCGTGCCGAAAATATGCTGGGGGAATATGCGGTAAACACATTTTGTGCAGAATATCACACCCACCGTTATCGGTCAAGCCTTTTAACTCCTCGTCTATCTAAACTTCTACAATTACTGCCGCCAGAGTCTACGTCATTTGGCTGATATTTGAGGGACGCTAATTGGGCAGCAGCGACGGGACCAGCTCCCACAGGCCAAAGAAGCGTACGATGGCAATTACCACCACCGCAATCAGCAGCCGGCGCACCCACAGGTTGGCGCTTTCGTAGCGCGTGGCAAAGCGTGCCGCCAGCCATGCCCCAATGCTTTGGCCCACGGCCATCAGCAGCCCAATCGGCCAGTTGACCTGCCCCTTCGCGGCAAAGATCGCCAGCGCCACCAGCGTAAAGGCCAGGATGATTACCAGCTTGATCGCGTTGGCGTGGGTGAGGCTGTAGCCTTCAATCAAGACCATCGCCGCCAGCAAAAAGACGCCCACGCCCGCCTGAATAAAGCCGCCATAAACGCCAATCACGAAGAAAACGCCAAGCGTCAGCCAGCCCGGTCGCCCCGGCTGCACGTTGGATTCCTTGCGCAGCCACTTTTTGGGGTTGATCAAAATCACCACCAGCATCAGCACCATTACCACGCCAATGGCCGTTTCCATCTGATCGGCATCCAAGATGGTGGCGATCCAGGTGCCGAGCAGCGCGCCGGGAATGGCCGGGGTCGTCAGCCACAGCGCGCCGCGGGTTTCCAGCGCGCCCGCTCGCTGAAAGGTGGCGATGCCAACGATATTTTGAAAAATTACGCCAACGCGATTGGTGCCGTTGGCCACGGTTGCGGGCAGGCCCAGGAAAACGAGCATCGGCAGGGTGACGAGCGAGCCGCTGCCCGCCAGGGTGTTGATCACGCCCGCGAGCGCGCCGGCCAGGATGGCAAGAACGTAAATCATTTTAGATTTTGAATTTTGGATTTACGATTTTACGATATTCGTTTACGCTGTCGCCTAAAGTAAAGTTGCGTCGAGAACAGGAGTTTGAGGAGCCAGCGACAGTCACTGTCCAGACAAAATGGGGGAAGCTGTCCGGCTATGGACAGTGACAGTCACTTGAACCGCGAACTCTTGCTTTCATTTTGCACGCACTTTAGTCTTCCCGGCATTCTTTCGCAAATCTAAAATCGTAACTCGTCAATGTTAAAGGTTGGGGACAAACCGCGCCAGCCGCTCGACCATCTTCTCCAGCTCGCCCATAGCCGTGGCGATGCTAAAGCGGATGTGCCCTTCGCCCGCTTGGCCAAAGGCGCTGCCGGGCGTGCCGGCAATGCCCGTCTCGTCGAGCAGGCGGCTGCCGATGGTTAAGCTATCCAGCCCATTTTCCACCGCGTGGGGGAAGCGCGGAAAGACGTAAAATGCGCCCTGCACCGGCGGGCATTCAATGCCGGGGATTTCGTCAAAGGCATCGAGCACAAAGCGACGGCGCGCGTCGTAGGCTTCGGTCATCTCGCGCACGCAGGCCTGCGGCCCGTTGAGCGCGGCTACCGCCGCCGTCTGCGTAAAGCTCGCCGCACAGGTGACGCTCTGCGTCTGGTACGTCCGCGCCAGCTTGGTGATGGCGGCGGGCGCAGCCAGCCAGCCCAGCCGCCAGCCCGTCATCGCGTAGCCCTTGCTCATGCCGTTGACGGTGAGCGTGCGTTCGGCCATGCCGGGCAGCGTGGCTAGCGAGATGTGCGTCAGCCCGTCGAAGATGATGTGCTCGTAGATTTCGTCGCTGAGCACGTACAGATCGTGCTCAATGGCGACTTCGACGATTGCGTCCGCCTCGTCGGCGGTGAGCACGCGGCCCGTGGGGTTGTTGGGCGTTGTCACCATAATCAGCTTGGTGCGCTCGGTTACGCGTGCGCGCAGGCCGTCGGCGGTAATCCGAAAATCGTCCGCCGCATCGAGCGAGACGGCCACGGGCACGGCCCCGTGCAGCTGCACCATCGGCACGTAGGAGACCCACGCCGGCTCGAGCACCAGCACCTCGTCCCCCGGGTTGAGCACGGCGGCCAGCCCCGCGTAGAGCGCCCACTTCGCACCGGGCGTCACCAGCAAATGCTCGCGCGCCACGGTGACGTTGTTCTCGCGCTGCATCTTTTCCACGATGGCATCAAGCAGCTCGGGCTGGCCGTGCGAGATGGGGTAGTGTGTGTCGCCGCGGCGGATGGCCTCGAAGGCGGCGGCCTGAATATGGGCGGGCGTATCAAAATCCGGCTCGCCCCCCGCCAGATTGACAATGTCGTGGCCCGCGGCCTGGAGCTGTTTGGCGTGCGCCATCATCATCGCCGTGGGCGAGGGCTCAATTGATTGGACGAGATGGGAGAGGGGTTGCATGGACGAAGCAAGATGGAAGATGGAAGATTGAGAGGGGCAGTATACTACGAGGGGCGGGGAGGGGAAAATATCGATATTGTGCGGCTGTATCGGGATTTTTGGGGGAACAAGCAGCGTGGCGATCCCCAGGTAAAGCCGCCGTTCAGCTTGGATGGGTTGCGCAGACGGATCTGTAGGAACTGGCTTTCGTTGATATTTGACCACCAAGCCCTCACCCCCGGCCCCTCTCCCAGGATGGGAGAGGGGCCGGGGGTGAGGGCGCGCTCGACTCACCTTTCAAGCCCTCTCAACAAATTGTCAACGGAACCTAACACCCCTCCGCCCGGCGACAGCCAACATACCAGACGCGGCCATCCCGCTTGAGCAACTCCTCCGCCGCTTCTGGCCCCCACGTCCCCGGCTTATAGCCAACCAGCGGCGGCGTGCCGTCCGCACCGTCGGCCCAACCCTGCAGAATCGGGTCGATCAAGCGCCACGAGGCTTCGATGTCGTCGCTGCGGGCGAAAAGGGTGGCGTCGCCCTTGATGGCGTCTAAAATCAGGCGCTCGTAGGCTTCGGGCAGCTCGTCGCCGAAGAATTGGTCGTAGCGGAAATCCATTTCCACGGAACGCGTCTCCTGCACCGAATCGGGGACTTTGGCCTCAAACTTGAGGTCCGTGCCTTCGTCCGGCTGAATGCGGATGGCGAGCACGTTGGGCGCGAGATCGTCGGTATCCATATTGAACATGCTGTGGGGCGGGCGTTGGAAGCGAATCACGATTTCGCTAATTTTGTCCGCCAGCGCCTTGCCGGAGCGCAGATAGAAGGGCACGCCCTGCCAGCGCCAGTTGTCGACGAAGAGCTTGAGCGCGGCATAGGTGGCCGTTTGCGAATCGTTGGCCACATCTTCGGTTTCACAGTAGCCATCGTACTGCGCGCGCACGGTGTCGCCCAGCTCGACGGGACGGACGGACGAGAGCATCTTGACCTTCTCGTTGCGAATCGCCGTCGCATCAAACGAAGCGGGCGGCTCCATGGCGACAAGCGAGAGCAGCTGCATCAGGTGGTTCTGGATCATGTCGCGCACCACGCCCGCGCCGTCGTAGTAGCCCGCGCGCCGCCCGACATCGACATCTTCGGCCACGGTAATCTGCACGCTATCGACGTAGTTGCGGTTCCACAGCGGCTCAAAAATCGTGTTGGCAAAGCGGAAGAAGAGAATGTTCTGCGCCGTCTCCTTGCCCAGGTAGTGGTCAATTCGGTAGACCTGCGACTCGTCAAAAACGGCGTGGATGTCCTCGTTGAGGCGCTGCGCCGTCGCCAAGTCCGTGCCAAAGGGCTTCTCCACAATCAGCCGCGACCAGCCCTGCTCGCGCTCGACCATCTCGGCCTTGCCCAGATTGTCAACGGCCTGGCTATAGAGCTTGGGCGAAATCGAGAGGTAGTAGAGCCGGTTGGCGCCGCCCTCGCCGGATTGGCCCTCGTACTCGCGCAGCTTGCCGTCGAGCTGTTGCATTTCATCGAGTTCGGCCAGGCTGCCGGGCACGTAGTGGATTGACTGTGAAAATTTCTGCCACGCGCCCTCGTCAAAGCCCTGGCTTGCGTGCGCCTCCACCCCTTCGCGCAGATGCTGGCGAAACTCCTCGTCGCTGTACTCGGTGCGCGAATTGCCCACGATGTGAAACGCCTCCGGCAGCCGATCCTTGCAAAATTGGCTGTAAAGCGCGGGGACGAGCTTGCGCTGCGTGAGATCGCCAGACGCGCCAAAGATAACGATGGTGGTGGGGAGGGTGTTGGTAGCGTTGTTGTCGCTCATTGATTTTCTTTCTTGTGGGTATTGCTTATTGCTTACTGCTTATTGGAAGAATCGTATTCAACGAAACGCCTTTTGATGAGCAATGAGCAGTAAGCAATAATTTACCCCATCAGTTTGTTTAGCCCACCCACCACATCCTCCCCCAAATCAAACCGAATCACCCGTCGGTCGTTATCCAGCAGGGCCTGGCGATCGCCGAGGGCCTGGGCGGCGATGAGGACGCCAAAGGTCATGGACGAGGCATCATCGCCTGCGGCGTCCGGAATGTTAACGGTCTGGGTAGGGTTGCTGGTGAATTGAATAAAGAGGCCGTTGCCGCCGTCGCCCTTGTGCAGCTGGCCGGTGGAGTGGAGGAAGCGCGGACCATAGCCGACGGTCGTCGCCATTTTGCCCTGCTCCTGAATCTGCGTGCGCAAGTTTTGAAGCGCGCGGTCGGTCTCAGCGGTCGGTGTCACGTAGGCCTGGAGCGCCACGTAGGAGCGGCTGCCGTTGCCTCCTCCTTGGCCGTCGCCGGAATCGGCCTGCTGCAGAAAATCCACTAGCAGATCGCGCGGGCTGCTGCCGTTGAGGCTGTCGTCGGCGTAAACGGTGATGCCCTCCGCTTCCAGCGTCGGCTCCAGCGCGGGCAGCTGGCCCGACTCTTGGTAGGCATTCGTCATCTCTCGCGCGCGATTCTTGGCGGATTCGACGTTGGGCTGGTCAAAAGGGTTGATGTCGAGCACGTGGCCCGCCACGGCGGTGGCAAATTCCCAGCGGAAATACTCGCCGCCGAGGTCGTAGGGGCCATCGAGGTGCAGCTGCACCACGGGTTGGCCCGCCTGCTTGAGCGCGTGGACGGCCGGGCCGTGGCTGTTTTCCCCACCCACGTGAAGCTGGACAAAGAGCCGGTCGTCGCCGTAGCCCTCCGGCGCCAGCAGCCGCTCGCCGTCGACGGGCAAAATGCCCTTGCCCTCCTTGCCCGTGCTCTCGGCAATCAGCTGCTCGGCCCACGCGCCAAAGGCATCAAACGCGGGCGAGGTAATCAGCGTGAGCTTGTCGCGCCCGTGCTGGGCCAGCTCGCCCAGGATCGCGCCGAGATGCGCGCCGGGATTCTCGGCGGCGCCAGAATCCCCCCCACTGTTGCGGCAGCGGCGGGCCATGTTCATGGCGTTCTCCAACAGCCGCGGCACGTCGATGCCGATCAGCGCCGCGGGCACGAGGCCAAAGTACGAAAGCGCCGAATAGCGCCCGCCGATCTCGGAATCGTTGAGAAACGTCGCGCGGAAATCGTACTGCTCGCCCAAATCCTTTAGCTTGCTTCCCGGATCGGTGATGCCGGTAAAGTGGGCGCCCGCCTTTTCGCGCCCGACGGCCTCCACGGTCTGGTTGTAAAAAAACTTAAAGAACGAGAGCGTCTCCGTTGTGCCACCAGATTTGGTGGCGACGATGTAGAGCGTCGTCGACGGGTTGAGCTGTTTGGCATAGCGCTGGACGGCGGCGGGGTCGGTGCTGTCCAGCACGTGCAAATCAAGATAGCCCTGATGCACGCCAAAAATCTTGCGAAAGGTCTCTGGGGCCAGGCTGGAGCCGCCCATGCCGAGCAGCAGCGCATTGCGGTAGCCCGCCTCGCGCACGTCGTGCACCAGCTCGTCGATGCAGCCGAGCTCCTCGCTCATGCGTTGGGCAATATCCAGCCAGCCCAGGCGGTTGCTGATTTCGTCGGGATCGGGCTTCCACACCGTGTGGTCGCGCGCCCAGATGCGCTCGACGATCTGGGCGTCCGTCAGCTGCTGCACGCGCGCGTCGACGGTGGGCTGTAGATTTTCGAGTTCGGTGGTCATGTCCAGCATGGTTCGTCCTCCTAGAATTTTAACGTGGAGGCGCGGAGGCGCAGGGCGAGATCTCGCCGGTTAGGCTGGTTGGACATCACCGTCGTCGTCTCAAATGTCGGCTTGCCCAAGCAGCGCAACTCACCAAGATACACCTTTGCGCCTTTGCGCCTCCGCGTTAAGCTTTTTATTTCTCCACCGTCACCTGTGGATAAAACGCCACGTGATCTTTAATCTGCTTGGCTGCATCCT
The DNA here is from genome assembly GCA_965213535.1 of Caldilineaceae bacterium. Lineage (GTDB taxonomy): Bacteria > Chloroflexota > Anaerolineae > Caldilineales > Caldilineaceae > JBCCFC01. The sequence goes on along the minus strand of OZ243888.1, from coordinate 5,795,730 downwards.
TGGGCTGCGGATAGGTCCATGCGCCGTTGGGCAGCGCATCGCCGTTGACGCGAATGGTGTAGTAGCTGGCCTCGCCCTTCCAGGGGCAGCTCGTGTGGCGGTCGGTCGCCTCCAAGTAATCGTGATTGATTGAATCGGGCGGGAAGTAATAGTTGCCTTCCACAACGACGCCGTCGTCGCTCTCGGCCAGGACGGTCTCGTTCCAAACTGCTTTCGCCATCTTGATTTCCTTTCTTTGTGGGCCGGTGTACTTGCCGTCAGTGTACACGATTTTTTATTCCGTGTTCGTAACATTTCCACGGAGATCGCAGCAAGCTGGCTCAAAAACATGAAGAGCACGAAGGAGCAGATAACCTGCTCCTTCGTGCTCTTCGTGCTCTTCGTGGATTGATTCTGCTAAACGCGCTACGTGTGGATCACGCCGTTGCGGCTGCCGTGTTCGTTCTCGACAAATTCGTCGGCCTGCTCATCGTCCATCCACTCGCCGTCGGCGGTGTAGTAGCGGAAGGCATAGCTCTGGCCCTCGTCCAGCGTGGCGGCGACGCTGTACGTGCCGTTGTTGCGCTTCTGCATCACGTGGGCGTCGGGCCGCCACTCGTTGAAATCCCCCACAACCGAGGTCTTGGATTCGATCTGGTCGCCGGGCAGGGTAAAGGTGACGCGAACTTTGCTGGCATCCTTGAGTTTCTTGCGTTTAATCATGATGGGCTCCTCTGTTGATGAGATGATGGCTAATTGAGGCGACACGTGCACCGCGGGCAGAGCATATCAAACAGTGGGGGCAAGCTTCAAATTTGCGGTGCAGCGCGTCGTAAAGCGCCGAGGGCGTGGTCGTGCGAGAAACCGAGGAGGTGGGCGGGCTGAGATGAATTTGAGGGAAATGATCGCTTTACGCAGCCCGCAACTCCGGCAGCGGCGGCCACTGTGGAGAAAGCGACAGGTTGATCAACAAATAATCGCTGACGGGCGCGGTCGTCACGACAGTCAAGACCGCTTGCCATATCTCTTCGGGCAGATGTCGCAAGTTCGAGAGCGACACGACAACGGGCGATTCTTTGTGCGCCTCCCTCATTCGCTCAAAGCTGATCAATGTTAACCCAATTGCGCGAGGAGGCTGACCCGATTCCTTGCCCGTATCGAGTCGCAGCAGAACGTTGTCGGTCAGTTCGATGCCCGTTACGTGGGCGCTTTGGTCGAACGAGACGTAGAGGACGTCCGCTTCGGCGTCGTAGTTGACCTTTGTGTTTTGCATTTGCAGTTTGGCTGCACTATAGCCGCTATCCTGATGTACAAGTGAAGCTGCTATTATTGATCAACTATCCGGCCATCTTCGACAATTATAACATCAACCGTAGTACATCCGAGACCACTTCCACAGTTATCAGGTTCCCTCATACGCGCGACTATTTCGTTCGTCTTTCCATCCCAATACTCTGAGGGGCCGTTGAAGCCTCCATGCCAATTTGCGAGAGGAATAAGACCATCAAGTTGGACCGAAAAAGGTTGCTCACGCGATCTCATCACAACTACGCTGCCACGCTCGTAGCCTCCCTCTAAGCATTTGCCCAAAACGCATACGGGGCCAGATGTCCAAAAATGTATTTCGCCAAGTCCTACGTCGACTTGATAAGTCGAACCTTCTGAGGGAATCTCCGGTTCCGACAAAAATCTTTCTAGCTCAAAACTATCTTGTTGAACGGGAGCCGGTGGAGGAGTGGGCGTCGCTACAGGAGTTGCTGTCGGTATAGCAAGGGCGGTTTGGGTAGCACTTAGTGATTGCTGCTCTTGGCGGAGAGCGTCGCTAGTCGCTTGAAGTTCAACGATTGCTTCTGCAGTTTGAGTCGCTTGAACAAATACTTGGGGATCAGGTGTTTCTGCATCTTCTGGTAAGACAGAATCACTGGCTTGAGCAGTTAGCAACTGCTCTAAAATTATCAGTTGACGTTGCTGAATCTCAAATTGACTCTGCAAACCATCCACTTGAGCTTGTTGCAATGGTAAGTCGTTTAGCTGATTTTCTATGCTGGACACTTGATTAGCTAAACTGCGCTCTTGATTGTCTATTTGAGCTTCTAGCCTCGCAACCTGCTCTTGTCCAATTCGCTCTTGGGACATAGACGACATAGTCGACTGGATGTATGCCGCTGCAGAAATAACTACAGCGAGTATGCCAGTAGATACCCCAATTATTGCAAGAATCGACGGTCGAGTTCTTTCAGTTTCCATGACTGTCCCTCCAGCTGATACTCACTAAATTTTTCTGTGAGCTATTTGGTGTCAGCAGTTTCCTCGATAGCAATAGGTATCAAAATGAGCATCAACATCAGGACCGACGACGACGTGATAAAGCATTCCATCGCTCAATTGGACGCAGATATTGTCGCCCTGAGAAATCGGATGATCAAATATCATCCCATGAGAGCCGTTAAATGTTTGTTCGGTGTATTGGCCTATCGATTCGCCATTAACGGAGAGCATGGTTGGTTCAGTAGAGCCAAACCAAATGGAAGAGGAATCGTAACGCGCCGTGCTGCATCCGTCTTGAGAGAGATTAACGTTATTCATCTGTATTCGTGGGTAACGCCCATTAACGCTTGCATCTGTAAATTCTGCCATCCCGTCAGATGTAAACACGTTGCTAAAAACGCCTGTACCCACATTTGCGGGAACACGTTCACGCAACGGTACCGTAGATGCCTCTGCCGTTTGTGCGGCATTCAGCGATGCCTCCACAGTCTGTGTTGCGCTGAGCGATGCTTGTTCTTGCTGGAGTGCTTCTCTTGTTGCAAACAGTTCTGCTAGTGCTTCTGCTGTTTGTGTAGCTTCGATCAAGATGCGTGGTGTAGGCGTGGCAGTGGTAGTTGAGGAAGCTGTAGTAGGCGGAGTCGTGGCTGTTCGAGTGATTTCTTGCGTAGAATCTACAGTTGAGGAAGGGGTAGGCGTAGAACTATCTGTTTCAACAATCACAGAGGGCAACTGATTGTTAGCTTCACGTAAAGCGTCAATAATTTCATCATTCTGTTCGATAAGTTGCTGCTGTATAATTATTTGAGCATCTTGTTTACCAGAATCTTCCTCTTGATGAGTAATTTGAGTCGCCAGTGCATCAATCTGCGCTTCGTTAGCAATACTTTGAGAACGTGAGGAATAAATAGACCAAGAAACGCCAATTATGGCAACTGTCAGCGCGAGTATACCGATGATAGTTGCTACATCAATCGTGAGAGATGCACGGTTTGAGGGATTATTCACTTTTAACTCCAAGTAAAATTTGAGTACTTTACACTTGATTCATCCTTTGTCTAAAAAAACGTCACGCAAGTAAGAATTCAATCACGCCATTTTAGAGAATCTTCAAAGACGCGAACATCCTCATCAGTCCAAGTAGACAGATTGACTAAAGCACTCTTGTCGCGCTTGTGATCATTTGTTTTTGTATGCGATAGCGAATCAACAAAGGTAAAAACAGTTTTCTGCTCAAACGGGCTTAACAAATCGAATAGTTCAAGCAAACGCGCTCTGGAAACGTCCTGCTGCATAAGTGGCCTCCTGCATTAAATCGAAACAGTCGTTGAGCCAATTATACCACGACTCTCTACCCCTCAAGCCACCACCTCCGCCATCTCCCCGCTCGCCTGCACCACCGGCTCCAGCTCCGACAGCACCGCCAGCGGCACGTGACAGAAAATCCGGTGGCCCTCGCCCGCGTCGCGCCAGGGGGGGACTTCCGTCTCGCAAATCGAAGGGTCATCCAGCAGGTTGCGGCGGGGGCAGCGGGTGTGGAAGCGACAGCCGCTGGGCGGGTTGATCGCGCTGGGCACGCTGCCTTCGAGGCGAATGCGCTTCTGCACGGCGTCCGGATCGGCGATGGGGACGGCGCTGAGCAGCGCTTCGGTGTAGGGGTGCGAGGGCATGGCGTAGATGTTCTTGGCCGGCCCAATTTCCATGATCTGGCCCAGATACATCACCGCCACGTAGTCCGAGAAGAAGCGCACGACGCTGAGATCGTGGGCGATAAAGAGCAGCGTGGTGTTGTATTTCTGCTGGATTTCCAACAGCAGGTTGAGCACCGCCGCCTGCACGGAAACGTCCAGCGCGCTCACCGGCTCGTCGCAGAGCACGAGGTCCGGCCGGCTGGCCAGGGCGCGGGCGATGCCGACGCGCTGCTTCTCGCCGCCGGAGAGCTGGCGCGGCAGCCGGTCAAAATAATTTTCGCCCAGCCGCACGGCCTGCAAAAGCTCGACGACGCGCGCGCGCTCTTCGCTGCGTTTGGCCTTGCCAAAGCGACGCAGCGGGCGCGCAATCTGCTGGCCCACGGTGTACGACGGGTTCATGGTCGAATCGGGGTTCTGAAAGACCATCTGCAGCTCTTCGATCAGGTCGCCGTCGCGCTCGCTGAGGTCGGCGGTCACGTCGAAGCCCATAAAGTCGGCACGCCCGCCCGTGGCGTTCTCCAGCCCGATAATCGTCTTCACCAGCGTCGACTTGCCACAGCCCGATTCACCGACGATGCCCAGCGTCATCCCCCTCGGCACGCGAAAGGTCACGTCGTCCACGGCCTTGACCTGCTTCGGCTTCTCCAGCCCCAGCAGCTCGCGCAGGGAGCCGCCGCTCGATTCGTAGTATTTCTTGAGCCCGTCGACATCTAGAATCGTCGCGTGGTTGCCGTTGGTAACCGGCGCGGCGGGGGCCAAATCCAACACCTCCTGCGGCGGCGTCCACGCGCTGGCGTCGATTTCCTCAGAGAAGTGGCAGGCCACGCCGTGCAGCTGCGGGCTGTGATTATACGACGCTGGCAGCTCGCGCAGCGCGGGACGCTCGTCCCAACATTTCTGCTCGGCATAGTCGCAGCGCGGGGCGAAGACGCAGCCGCTGGGCCGGTCATTGGGCGGCGGCACGCGACCGGGGATCGGGTAGAGCACGCTGCTGGCCTTGTCCGCGCCCAGCTTGGGCACGCAGCGGATCAAGCCCTGGGTGTACGGGTGGCGCGGGTTCTTGAAAATTTCGCGCATCGTCGCCTGCTCGACCATCTCGCCCGCGTACATCACGCCAATGCGCTTGCAAACGCGTGACACCACGCCCAGATTGTGGCTGATGTAGAGAATCGCCGTGTCAAATTCGTCGCGTAGATCGGCGATCAGGTCGAGCACGGCGGCTTCGACGGTCACGTCGAGCGCGGTGGTCGGCTCGTCCATGACGAGCAGCGCCGGGTTGTTGAGCAGCGCCATCGCAATCACCACGCGCTGCTGCTGGCCACCGGAAATTTGGTGTGGGAAACGGCGCATCACGTTGGCCGCATCCGGCATGTGCACGCGCTCGAGCATCTCCAGCGAGCGCTGGGTGGCTTCGTCGTTATTGGCCCCCTTATGAACGGTCAGCACTTCCTTGAGCTGGTCGCCCAGATTCATGGCGGGGTTGAGCGCGCGCATCGGGTCCTGAAAGACCATGGTGATGTTGTTGCCGCGCAGCCGCCGCAATTCCTCCGGCGCGCGGCCGGTTAGCTCCTCGCCCATAAATTTGATGCTGCCGCGCTTGACGTAGCCGTTGCGCCCCAAAAAGTTGACGAGCGACCAGGCCACCGTGCTCTTGCCGCAGCCCGATTCGCCCACCAGGCCAAAGCTCTGCCCGCGATCCAGCGTAAACGAGACGTTCTGTACGGCCTCGATCTCGCCGCCGCGCACCTTGTAGGCCACGGCCAGATTTTGCACGTCGAGAATGGGGGCGGTTGTGAAATCAGCCAAGGGGAATCCAATCTAGTTTTGTGATGCGTGGTGCGTGGTGCGTGGTGCGTGGTGCGTGAACTAAAACTAACAAAGGTTCTTCAATTCACGGAACCCCTGTCAGTCACAGTTCACGCACCACGTACCACGCACTACTTCTGGTAGCGCGACAGCTCCTCGCTCAGCCCATCCGCAAACAAATTCAGCCCGACGACCAGGCTCGAAATTGCCAGTGAGGGCCAGAGCACGGCCCACGGGTTGGCGTAGATAAAGCGGCGCGCTTCGTTGACCATGTTGCCCCAGTCCGGGTCGGGCGGCGGCAGGCCGATGCCGAGGAAGCCGAGCGTGCTGATGGCGAAAATCGCGTAGCCGACGCGCAGCATGGCGTCCACCAGGATCGGGCCGCGCGCGTTGGGCAAAATCTCGCGCAGCATCACGAACCACTTGCTCTCGCCCCGCGTCTCCGCGGCGTGCACGTAGTCACGCGTTTTGATGTCGATGGCCAGACTGCGCACCAGCCGGGCGACCCCCGGCGCACCCGTCACGGCAATGGCGAGGATCACCACGAGATCGCCCTGTCCCAGCGCCGCGATCACGACGAGATAGAGAATAATGCGCGGGAAGGCGATTAGCGCATCCAAAATCTGCATGATGATCTGGTCCGCCCAGCCGCCGCGATAGCCCGCATTGAGGCCCAGCACAATCCCCAACGTCAGCGACCCCAGCACGCCCCACACGGCCACGCCAATCGGCAAAATCCAGCCGTTGGGCAGCCGCGTCTTGATCAGAATCACCTGCGTGCCCGTCATCAGGCGCGACAGCAGATCGCGGCCCAGGTGGTCAGTGCCGAGCAGGTTGACGGAGTTGGGTCCCAAGTTTTGGGTAAAGAGGCTGAGGTTGGGATCAAAGGGCGTCCAGAAAAGCGAGACGAGCGCGGTGATCACCCAGAAGAGGACGAGCGCCAACCCGACCGTGCCCACCCCCGAATTGAAGATAATGGAAACGCTGCGCCACGCCCGGCTCAAGGCCGAAGGTCGGCTGCGGGTCACGCTTCCCATGGTTTCTTGTGCGACGGCCATTTGTATGTATGCTCCGGTTTTTGGTATATGCTGCCCTCTGTGGGCGGCAGCGACCGGCATCGAATGAATTCGACGCCTATTTTTGCGAAACGCGCTGAAGCGCGTTAGACGAAGTTAGACGAAGACAACGCGTTTCAACGCGTTTTGCAAACCAGGCGATGAATTCATTTATCGCCGGTGGTGGCAGGCGAGCCTTGCCGGTCGAAACGTGTACAGCGTTGTTTACACGCCTCAGCAACGCGTCGAGTCGTGCCGCCAACAGATTTCTCGCATTCGCTCGAAATGACAGTTCAACTCTCCGCCACCCGATCAAACGTCCAGCGCGCCACGTTGTCCAGCACGGGCTGCGGGCGCTCAAGCTGCTGAACGAGCAGCTTGTGGTAAAAACATTCCTCGGCGGATTTGAGCCGGTCGTCGGGATATTGAGCGCGGTAGGCCTCGACATCTAAATCCGCCGTTGCCCGCGCGATCACCTCGTCCAGCGCGTCGACCGTGCCGCTGCCCTCGTCGAACTGCTCCTTGCCTCGCCAGACGATGCGCGGCGGCAGCAAATCCTCGCACGCCTTGCGCAGAATCCACTTCTCCACCGGCGCATCGCCCAAGTCCCGCCGCAGCTTAAGCGCCGGTGGAATCGTCTGTGCCAGCGCGATCATCGACGTGTCCAAAAAGGGCACGCGCCCCTCCAGCCCGTGGGCCATTGTTAGCCTGTCCACCCGCTGCAAATTCATGTTGTGCAGCGCCGTGATCGAGCGGCGCAGCTCGGCGTGCAGGCGGGCGTCATTCGTGAATTCCTTATGGTAGGTGTAGCCCGCAAAGAGCTCGTCCGCCCCCTCGCCCGTCAGGATGACTTTGACGTGCTGGGCAGCCAGCCGCGCGCAGAAGAAAGTTGGGATCGCGCTGCGCACCAGGTCTTGATCAAACGATTCGAGGTGATAAATAACCTGCGGCAGCGCGGCCAAAATGTCGTCCGCCGTGTAAAGATATTCGTGATGCACCGAGCCGATGTGGCGCGACACAAGCCGCGCGGCCTCGATGTCGCGCGAGCCGTCGAGACCGACGGAGAAGGTGTGCAGATTCTCAATGTGCTGTGCAGCCACGGCGGCGATAATGCTGCTGTCCAGCCCACCGGACAAAAACGCGCCCAGCGGCACGTCGCTCATCAGCCGCTTGATAATCGACGCTTCGAGCGTGGCGCGCAGCTCGGCAATCAGCGCGTCGACAGCCGCGGCGTCCGGCACGTCCGGCGCGGGCACGTCGGGCACGCTGTAGTAGGGGACGAAGCCGCGGCGGCTGTCGAAGAGCGTGCCGGGCGGGAATTCGCGCACGTCATCAAAATGGGCGGCCAGTGATTTAAGCTCCGAGGCGAAATAGAAGGGCCCGCCGCCAGTTGCGCTTTCTGCTGATTCTGTTGCGTAGTAGAGCGGCTTGATGCCAATCGGATCGCGCGCCAGCGTAAACGATCTACCGTCGCCCACGGCAAAGGCGTACATCCCATCCAGCGTGAATACAACGTCCGAGCCGCACTCCTCCCAGCCGTGCAGGATGACTTCGCTGTCGGTGTAGGTGGCAAATTCGTGGCGCGCCGACAGCTCGTCGCGCAGGGAACGAAAATTGTAGATTTCGCCGTTGGCAATCAGGGCCACCTCGCCGCTTTCGCTAAAGAGCGGCTCCTCGCCGTGCACCGGGTCCATAATTGCCAAGCGACAGTGGCCCAGCGCAAAGCGGCCCTCGCCGTCGACGTGCACCCGCTTGCCGTCCGGCCCGCGATGGGCCAGGGCGTTGAGCATGGTTTGGATCACGTCGTGATCGGCTTGGCCAAAGCTGCCGACAATTCCACACATGAGAGCTCCTCGTTCCGACGCTCTGCGTCGGAATGCAGACCGGACGCTCTGCGTCCTCGCGTTACCGACGAGTTTTCGTGTTTGCTACAACGTCTCGTTGCGTGCCCGGCGACGCGGAGCGTCGAAGAAGGCATTCCCACGCGGAGCGTGGGAACGAGTAATCCTGCCCCCCTCGTTCCGACGCTCTGCGTCGGAATGCAGACCGGACGCTCCGCGTCCTCACGTTACCGACGAGTTTTCGTGTTTGCTACAATGTCTCGTTGCGTGCCCGGCGACGCGGAGCGTCGAAGAGGGCATTCCCACGCGGAGCGTGGGAACGAGCATTTGTAAGGTTTACGCGTAGCGAATGCGCGGATTTAGGTACATATACGCCACGTCGCCGATGATGCGCGTCGCCACGGCGATGACGACCGTGATCATGGCGGCGGCTTCGATGGCGTTAAAATCGCCAAAGATGGCGGACTCGAAGACGTACGTGCCCAGGCCGGGGTAGCCAAAGACAGCCTCGACCACCACAATGCCGCCGATCAACCAGTTGACGTGCAGCATGATTACCGTGATCGGCGCGAGCAGGGCGTTGCGAATGGCGTGGCGCAGCACAATGCGGCGGTAGGGCATCCCTTTAATAATCGCCGTGCGAATATAGGGCGAATTCATGACGTCCACCATGCTGGCGCGCGTCATGCGGATGATGTAGCCCAGCTCGACGGCGGTGAGCGTAAGGATGGGCAAAATCAAAATGCGGAAATCCTGCCAGAAGACGTCGGGGCGGGTAAAGAAATCGCGAAAGGTGAGAAAGTCGCTGGCGTCTTTCATCAGGAAGGAAGCGGCAGGTAGCCACTGGAGCCAAATCGCGAAGATTAAAATCAGCACAATACCGGTCACAAATTCGGGCGTGGCCGTCAGCGCCAGGCTGCTCACCGAGATCACCCGGTCGGAGAGGCGTCCTTCGGTGACGCCAGCGATGATGCCGAAGAGCAGGGCCAGCGGCATGATAAAGAGAAAGGCCAGCCCGGCCAGGATTGCCGTGTTGCGGACGCGCGGAAAAAGCGAGACGGCGACGGGTCGCCCCGTACGCAACGACTGACCGGGGTCGCCGCGCAGCAGGCCGCTGGCCAGCGGAATGTAGTCCACTGGTCCGTCCGATTCCTCGCGAAAACCGGCAAAGGTGCGCACCATCACCGTTGTGCCATCGCCGCGCACCCAGCGCACGGCGCGGTTGTCGACGTTGACGCCCCAGAATTCGTCGATGGGTTCGCCCTCTTCGCTTTCAATCGTCGACCACAGCTCTTCCGCGGAGCGGGCCGCGGTGTTGCCATCTAGCTGCCGCTCCAGCGCCACCAGCTCGCCCTCTTCCAGCTCAAAGCGCGTCAGCGTGCCGTCGACTTCCTGCCACCATTCGGTTTCGCCCGTTTGTAGATTTTCCGCCTTGGTCAGCGGGTGATCAAGCCGATTCTGCACCCACCAGTCGTTGCCGAGCAGCCACGTGCTGTAGCGCAGCCACACCGGTTGATCGAGCCCCAGCTGCTGCCGGTACGATTCGCGCTGGGCCTGCGTCGATTCAATGCCGAGAATTTTCACCGTCACATCCCCGCTGCCGACTTCGAGCAGCAGGAACAGCGCAATCGAGACGAGCAGCATGGTGATAATGGACGAGAAGATGGTGCGGAAGATGAAGCGAGCCATGGGAGTATATTATGTGGAAAGTGCAGGAGGTGGTGAAAGCACGGGGCAGACGGACGCGGCAAGAGGGAGCGCGGTGATCTACTAATCCTCGCGCCCCTCTCTGTCGACCTAAAGTAGAGTTGCTTCGAAAACAGGAGTTTGAGGAGCCAGTGACAGTCACTGTCCAGACAAAATGGGGTAAGCTGTCCGGCTATGGACAGTGACAGTCACTTAGACCGCGAACTCTTGCTTTCATTTTGCACGCACTTTAGTACAAATAAAAGGGAAACAACGGGAGAATTGCGGGGGGAGCATCCTCGGATCGGGTAACCCCCTGGGTGGGCATCCGCGAGAGATGACCATCCCACGCACCCATCAAAACACGTTGGCTTGTACTTAGCAAGCTGTAAGGCAAGTTTTGATGGTTTGCGTAGGCGCTGCTTGCAGCTGCGCAATCCTCACATACCCCCTTCGATTTCAAGCGTAACGAAGGGGTATGTCTGGCTCGTGCGGCTGCAAGCCGCACCTAGGGTTAATGGCTCACAGTTTTGCGGACAGTGTCCTAGCCCTCCAGATACGTCTCGTAGTAGAGATCGTAGCTCGTGGGATGTACGGGCGCGTTCTTCACGTTGGTGGTGGTAATCTTCCAGACGTTGCGCCAGTAGGGGTTGGCAATGGGGCCGCGCTCCTGCATGATGTCCTGAATCTGCGACATGATCTCGCGGCGCGCTTCCACGTCCAGCGTACGCTCGGCCTCGGCCAGCAGCGTCTCGAATTCTTCATCGACCCAGCGCGTTTCGTTCCACTCGCCAATGGCGGCTTCGGTGTAGGCCAGCGGCAGCACCATCGTATCCAGCGGGCGGTGCGTCCAGGTGGTGATGCCCAAATCAACCTCGGTCCAGCGATCCCAATAGCCGTTGGGTTCGGTGATGTCGAGCGTGATGTCGAAGCCGGATTCGGCGGCCTGCTGCTGCAGCGCCTGTGCAATTTCCGGCTCGCCCTCGTTGTTCTTCGTCGCGAGCGTCACCTGCAGCGGCAGCGTGTTGCCCGTCTCCTCGGCCCACTCCTCCAGCAGCGCGCGCGCGCCTTCGGGATCATATTCGGGGATGGGCTTGGGTGCATAGGCGGGGTGAATCGGCGCGACGTGGGCGTCGATCGAAAGCTCGCCCTCACCAAAGTAGGAGAGCTGCAAAATCTGCGCGCGATCCTGGCTCATCTTGAGCGCGTTGCGTACGCGCACATCGTTCCACGGCTCCAAGTCCACCCGCATCTTGGTGACGTAGCACTGGGCCGTGCTCACGGCCTGCACGGCAAACTGCGGATTGTCCTTCATCTGCTGCCAATCGGACGGGCGCGGTTGGTAGAAGGTATCGAGCTGGCCGCCCATCATAGCGGAGACGGAGTTGTCCTTGTCCGAGTTGACGTAGATGATTTCGTCCAGGTAGGGCAGCGCTTCGCCGTCCTCGCCGTTGCGCCAGTAGCCCTCGCGCCGACGCAGCACCGCGCGCTCGTCCTGGTTGTACTCTTCCAGCGTAAAGGCGCCCGTGCCGAGAGGCTGGGCTACAAAATCACCCTCAAAGCTGCGGTGCATGATGGCGGCGGGGTAGTGGAAGAGATGCTCCGGCACGCCAATTTGTGGCGCATCCAAATAGAGCTTGATGGTGTAATCGTCCACCTTTTCTACATTTTCCATCCCGCCCAAATAGCTCATCAGCGACAGAACGGAGGAGCCGACATCGGGATTAAACCATTCACCCATGGTGAAGAGGACATCGTCCGCGGTCAGCTCATCGCCGTTGTTAAAGGTAACGCCCTGGCGCAGGTTGAGCGTCCATTCGGTCACATCGTCGTTCGGCTCCCAGCTTTCGAGCAGGTAGGGGCGGGTGATGTTGTCCGAGCCGGTTTCGGTGAGGTATTCGGCCACGTTGCGCACGATGTTCGCCCCCTCGACCCACGAGAGGCGGGCGGGATGATCGAGCAGCTGCAGCTGCACGCCCGAGCGCAGCGTGCCCCCGCGCACGATGCTGCCCGTCGCAACTGCTGCCGGGGCGGCTTCGGCCTCGGTTGGCGCGTTGGTGCCGGGGGCAGCGCCCGGCGCACAGCCGGCCAGCACATAAGCGCCGGTGACGCTCGTGCCAAGCAGCGTGGCAAAGCGCAAAAATTCGCGCCGGTTGACCTTGCCCTTGCGCAGGTCGCTGGCCGCATCCAAAACGGCCGGGTGAACGCGTCGGTTGGACTGATTCATAGGTGTTGATCTCCTTTTTAGCTAAAACGTATAGCGAATTTGAGGGGCTGCGGGTGAAAATCGAGTTCGATGTGGTGTCGTGCAGGGGCAATTCGGCACTCGCGGCGGAGAGGCCAAGCGCGGCGGACAACGGGTGACCGCTCGGTCGACGCTCGGTCACTTTCTGTAGCGGTTACTCTTTGTAAAACGTGTAGCGTGTGGTGTATGTCGGCGGCAAATGCCAGCAACAGTCGGGAAGCACCGCCTGTGGAATTTCTTCCAGAATGTAGCATAGCTGTACCCTTTGTGCAAAATGCTCATTGAACCATTCCTCGGCACGTGCTACAATGTGGGAAAGGAACGTCTGTTTTGCGTAAAAAGGATTTTGCCATGGCTGAACCCCAAATTCAGGAAAGCGAAATGGCGGCGATGTCGCCCGACATTTCACACATCGAAACGGAGAACGACGACCCCGTGGACAATATCTTCTCCGAAAAGCAGCAGCGCCTGCTCACGCGCAGCCTCTACGCCTCGTGGCCGGGCGGCGGGGAAGAGCGCTCGTTTGTTGCCATGGCCAATGTGGGCCTCTTCTACGCCATCCACCAACCGGCCATTGTGCCGGACGTGCTCGTCAGCCTGGATGTGGAATTGCCGGAGGATGTGTGGGAAAAGGCCCACCGCTCCTACATGGTGTGGGTCTACGGCAAGACGCCGGAGGTGGTGGTGGAAGTTGTCTCGAATCGCAAAGGGGGCGAGGCGGATGATAAGGTGGCGCTGTATGCGCGCATCGGAATTCCCTACTACATTATCTTTGATCCGGATGAGCAACTGGGCGGTGAGAAGCTGCGTTTGCTTGAACTGCACGGCAGAAATTACAGCGAGCGCAAGGACTCGTGGCTGCCGGAGCTGGGGCTGGGCTTGATGCTGTGGAACGGCGACTTTGAAGAGATGGGGGCCACGTGGCTGCGCTGGTGCGATGAAGAAGGTCGCCCGCTGTTAACGGGTATCGAACGCGCCGAACGGGAGCAGAGCCGTGCCGAAGAGTCGCGGCGCCGAGCCGACGAAGAGCGGCGCCGGGCCGACGAAGAGCAGCGGCGGGCCGACGAAGAGCGGCGGCGGGCCGACCAGTTGGCGGCACGGCTGCGCGCGGCGGGAATCGATCCGGATTCGCTGTAATAAACCCTTTACAGCTCCATCAGCAGCGCGACCAGCAGCGCCGCCCGCCCCGGCATCTCCGCAACTTCGATGTGCTCGTGATCGGCGTGGGCGCCGTGGCCGGGGACGCCGAGGCCGTCCAGCGTGGGCACGCCCAGCGCACCGGTGATGTTGCCGTCGCTGCCGCCGCCCGTGGCCCCCTCCTCCAGCGCCAGCCCCAGCTTGGCCCCAATTGTACGGGCGCGCGCAAACAGGTCGCCCGTTACCGTGCGCTCCAGCGGCAGCCGATTAAAGCCGCCGCTGATCTCCACCTGGGCGCCGGGCGTCACCGGCTCCAGCGCGCGCACCGCGGCGGCAAGCCGCTCCGCCTCCTCCTGCGTCCACGCGCGCACGTCGACGAGGCCGCGGGCGTGCGCGGCCACCGAATTGCCCACCGTCCCCCCTTCGATCACGCCCACGTTGACCGTGCTGCCGCGCGCCAAATCCGTTAGCGCGTGCAGCGCCAAAATTTGATGGGCCAGCTCCTGGATGGCGCTGATGCCCTTCTCCGGCTCCACCCCCGCATGGGCCGCGCGGCCCGTCACGTCAACCGTGAAGTGGCCGCCGCCCTTGCGCGCCGTCTTGAGCACGCCGCCCGGCAGCGGCGACTCCATCACGAGCGCATAGTCCGCCGCGCGCGCCTCCTCCTCGATCAGCTTGCGCGAGGTCGGGCTGCCGACTTCCTCGTCCGACGTCATTAAAATAATGACGGGTCTCGGCAGGGTCAGCGACAGATCGCGCACGGCGTGGATGGCGTATTCGGCCAGCACGAGGCTCGTTTGCATATCAAAGATGCCGGGACCGTAGGCGCGGCCATCGCCATCAATGCGAAATGGGTGCGTGGCCAGCGCACCAACGGGCCAGACGGTGTCGAAGTGGCAGAGGACGAGCGCGGGCGCTTTGCCATTGGTTGGGCCAAAGCGCCCGCGCACGTGGTTGCCCGCCGCGTGTCCGCGCGTTGGCACGCTGGGCACGATCTCGGTTTCCGCTCCGGCGTCGCGCAGGCGGTCGGCCAGCTGTTCCGCAAAGGCATTCAGCCGCGCCTTATCGCTGCTGGGCGTCTCCTGCACCACCAACTGCTCAACGACGGTGAGCATCTCGGCCTGTTTTTCTTCAAAATATGTTTGCAGATTTTCGTAATTCATGGCAATTCCCCTGGGTGGTGATGACGCAAAAACATAAGCATAGCGCACTTTTCCCGAATCGAATAGCGCCTCTGCTTTGTTAGCCGAATGACGACTCCCAAGCAAAGCGCGTCCGTCTGCCCGGTGACCCTGCGCCAGTGCTCAACGCAACAGGTTGTGCAGCGCACGGCAAACCCTTCGGTTGCGCTACGGAATTTGCGATTGCTGCGTCAGATAAAAACGATTTGCCTTTCGAGACGTAGGTAAGATAAGATGATTAGTTGAAGATGTAAAAGGGAGCTATTAATCACATGCAAAAAGATGTAACGGAAGCATTCATACCAGCTATACAACATTTACAAGCGTTAGTCGACGAGCATCCCCAGGCGCGGGCGTTTCTGCGTGAATTTGCCCGGGGGCTGCTGGTGCTAACGCAAGAAGCAGAGGAGCACGTTCAGCCCAGCTCGGTCTCTAATACTCAAATAGATGGCCCAATAGACAGCGGCGAACCCGCCCCGCCGCCCACCCCGGACACGAACGGTCACCTTCCTCTACAGCCGTCGGACGACTCTCAGCCACGCGCATCCGAGACAGTGCCCGAACGGGCCCCCGTGCGCCAGCAGATTCAGGAGATGCTGTCGGCGCGGGAGGAAGCGATCGAAAATCAGCTGCCGACCAACGGTCGGCAGCTGGCGGAAGCGATGGCGACCGCGCCCGAAACGCCCGAACCCAGCTATAGCCGCTACGCCGCCACCATCGACGATGAACTGCCGCTGATTCGACAGCGCTGCCTGCTCAAAGCCGAAGGGGCGCGCTGGGTGTTGGAGCGCCAACAACGGCTGGAGGCCGGGGCGGACTATCGCACGGAAATTGCACCGGAACAGTACGATCTGATTGGACGCGCCAAAGCGCTGCCCGATTGCTACCTGTGGATGCTGCACCACCATTCGCCCCCGCCCGAAAGCTGGCCGCGCTATGTGGAGTTGGCCAGCTGCTTCGACGCTGCCGCCGAGTCCGTTGAGCTGCTGGACAAGCTGCTGGACCGCGAAGCCGACACCGGCGAAACAATCGATCTTGCGCCCGTGATGGCGCTGCTGGCCGAAGCGCAGTCGGCGCTCTACAGCGGCATTGTCGCCGTCAACGAGCAGGGCGATACCGACCAGGCCAAAATCTTCTCCTGGCTGCGCGAAGCCAGCGCCTCGCGCCAGATTCTAATCCACCGTCACATGCGCCGCGACGACCTAGCCACGCCGGACGTGGCGGAATCGCTGCGCGAGCGCATTCGCGAGTTGGATACGGAATACGAGCAGCGCGAGGAACGAACGGCGCTCTTCCAGCAGCTCTTCAACAAACTGCGCTACCACCTGGGGCAGATCGACAAATACCCCAAGCGCGATCACAGCCACAACTGGGCCAAAGCCGTAGAGGCGGTGGATTCACTGGTGGAAAGCGGGTTGCCGCCCAGCAACATCGAGCTGCGCGAACTGCTGCTGCCCGTGGTGGACGAAATCCCCGAAGCGCTGGCGCTGCCCAGACACTTTGACCTGGTCCTGCGTGAGATTGACAACGCGCTGGCCGTAGCCGAACATGCATTCGCCAAAAAGGCCCAAAAGCCCATTACCCCCACGTCAGAAGTCCAGGAGGTCACGCAGCACCTGCGCGCTCGCAAAGTGGTGCTAATTGGCGGCGAATTGCGCCCCCACGCCCAGCAGGCGCTGGAGGAAGCGTTTGAGCTAAGCGAACTGGTGTGGATCGAGGGGCAGGATCAGAGCTATACCGAGTTCGAGCCACAAGTCGCCAATACCGAGGTGGACGTGGTGCTGCTCGCCATCCGCTGGTCCCGCCACGGCTTTAGCGATGTGAAGACCTTCTGCGACAAGTACGACAAGCTGCTCGTGCGTCTGCCCGGCGGCTACAGCCCCAACATCGTTGCCCACCACATCGTGGATCAGGTGGGCAAGCGGCTCGAGACACGGCAGGCAGGTTAGCCACCAAAGATCGGCGGGGCAAAAGATTTTAATGCAAAGGCGCAAGGGCGATTTTTGCAGAGCATCCGGTTGGATAGAGACGATCCGCCCCCTCCAACACCGGGTGTTTGCAGGAGACAAAGTGTTTGCAGGAGACAAAGTGTTTGCAGGAGACAAAGTGTTTGCTGAATGCTCTTTGCGCCTCCGCGCCTCCGCGTTAAGTTTCTGCTGTCCCCCCCGCTGCCACCACCGCATCGATAATTTTGCGGTAGCCCGTGCAGCGACAGAGGTTGCCCGTCAGCGCCTCCTGCGCCTCGGTGCGCGTGGGGTGCTGTCGCTCCTCCAGCAGCTTGGCCGCGCTCATAACAAAGCCGGGCGTGCAGTAGCCACACTGTACGCCGCCGCTCTGCACCAGCGCCGCCTGCACCGGATGCATCGGTTCCCCGCTTGCCAACCCCTCCACCGTCGTGACTCTGCTGCCGCGCGCCCGCTCCGCCGGTACCATACACGCCATTACCGCCATGCCGTCCAAAAAGACGGTACACGATCCACACTCCCCCTCCGCACACCCCGACTTCACCCCCACAAAGCCCGCCGTCCGCAGCGCATCCAAAAGCGTCCGCTCCCCCGGCAAGGCAACCTCTTCCCCATTGACCATTGGCAATTCACCGTTCACCATTGACAATTTCTTCTCTTCAACCGGCCACTTCCCCGCCGTCTCTCCCCACAGCATCACCGGCTGCTCCAGCCAGCCCGCCCGCTCGCGGCCAGCCCGCAGCTGCCGCAGCGCCCGCCCCACCAGCGCCTCCACCATCCCGCGGCGATAGACTGCCGAGCCGCGCACATCGTCGATCGGCGAGACGCTCTCTGTTGCAATGCGCGCCGCCTCGTCGATCACGTCATCCGTCAGCGACTTTCCGACTAGAAACTCCTCCGCCGCCGCCACGCGCACGACCGTCGCCGCCACCGCGCCCAGGCTGATGGCAATTTTTGTGACGCGCGTCGCCTCGTCTTCGCCCTCGAACGTACCGACGACCGCCGCGCTCACCACGCTGATCGCCTGTGCCCGCCGCAGCCCCAGCTTGATAAAGGTGCCCCGTTGGCTTTTCCGCATCGGAATTGACACGCGCACCAAAATTTCATCCGGCGCGAGATCGACCTGGCGAAAGCCCGTCAGAAATTCGTCCAACGCCAGGGTGCGCTCGCCCCGCGCTGCACTGGCAACCGTCACCGTCGCGCCCAGCGCCAGCAGCGGCACGATGGAATCGTTGGCCGGGCTGGCGGTGATGAGGTTGCCCGCAATCGTCGCCCGGTTGCGAATCTGCGGCGCGCCCACTTCCCAGCAGGCCCTCGCCAGCGGAAAAGCGTGCTCGACAATCAGCGGGCTGGCGACGCACTGGTTGTGCGTCACCAGCGGGCCGAGGTGCAGCCAGCCGTCGCGCTCGTCAATGTCGGCCAAGCCGGGCACGCGCGTCAGGTCGATCACGCCGGGCGCGACCAGCGAGCCATCCGCCGCGCTCTCGACGCGCCGCCCGCCGCGCTGCAGCTCAATCAGCAAATCCGTGCCGCCCGCGATAATGCGCGCGGCCTCACCGTGCTGCGCCTTGAGCGCGAGGACTTCGTCGAAGGTGGGGGGGGAGAGATAGAATGAGTACATGGTTTTGATGCGTGAATAATTAATGCGTAATGCGTGGGTGGTAGGTGACCCTCACGGTCTCGGCTCGGATAGCCTGCCCCAAAATGTGTAAACCGTGACGGTCACCGGATCGCTAACCGACCAACTTGATCGCGGCATGTGACTCGTCGAACATGGACAGAAGCCGTGCACAGAAGCCGCGAATGAAGTGGGTGCGGTCGGTGCGGTCGGTGAAGAGATCGAGCGTGCTGGGGCCAATACTTAAACGGGGGGTGGAGCGAAGCAGAGCATAATTGCTGGGGCTTTGCGGACGGCAGAGAAGTGGCGGACGCCGGGGCAACCCTACCCCTCAAAGCGATAGCCGATCCCGCGCACGGTAATGATCCGCGTCGGATTGGCCGGGTCGCTTTCGATCTTTTCGCGCAGCCAGCGCACGTGCACGTCGACGGTGCGGCTGCCGCCATCGTAATCCCACCCCCACACGCGTTCCAGCACGAGATCGCGGCTGAGGACGATGCCGCGGTTGCGCGCAAGAAAGGTGAGCAGCTCGAACTCCTTGGGCTTGAGGTGGAGCAGGTTGCCGTCGACGCTCAGCTCGCGGCGGCGCGCGTCGATGATCAGGTTCTCGAAGACCATGCGCTCGTGCTGCGCGAGCTGGCCCGCGCCGTTGCCCTGCGTCTCCATCTCCTCGCGCAGCAGCCGCACCCGCCGCAGATGCGCCTTGATGCGCGCCATCAGCTCCCTCATGCTAAAGGGCTTGGTCAGGTAATCATCCGCACCCACCTCCAGCCCCACCACCTTGTCGACCTCCTCTGCGCGTGCCGTCAGCATCAGGATCGGCACGTTCATCTCCTGGCGCAGCGTGCGGCAGACCTCGAAGCCGTCCATCTCCGGCAGCATGATGTCGAGCACGATCAGGTCCGGCTGCTGCTCGCGCGCCACGCTGAGCGCCTTCGCCCCGTCGCGCGCGGTGTCGACGTGGTAGCCCTGGCGCACGAGGTTGTACTCGAGCGTTTCCAGCAGCGTCGCTTCATCTTCGACGACGAGAATTTTGGCGCTCATGGTTGGAGGGGCCCCTTCAAGTTTAGTGAACCAGCCGCAGCGGTTTCGGTTTGTGTTGGCGGATTTACCGACCCTATCCGCATACTATGTGACGCGCGGGGAAGCGGCAAATTGGTGAAGGGGTTATGGATATTTATCGTAGAGGAGCCAACATCGGCCGAATTGTCGCGCGCCCTTCACGCTACAGCTTGCGCACCATATCGCCCGCGCGAATTGTGCCCGGCTGCACCACTTTGGCGCAGAGGCCACGCAGGCGCAGCCCCTTGCCCACCGGCGAGTTGACAAAGTTCATCGCATCCAGCCCAAAACGCTGGACAAACTTTTTGCAGCCCGTATGCGGCACGGGTGTGATCTCGATAACGGCCCCGCCCAGCGCCAGCCGCGTGCCCGGCGGCAGATTCGCCTCGCTCAGATCGAGATCGACAAAGAGCTGGTCGCCCGCCAGCGGCCAGCGCGACTCATCGTCCGCGATCAGCGCAATGGTGCGCGTGTTCATCACGTTGAGCTGCATCTCCGGGTGCGCCGAACCGTCCACCGTGCGCTTGCTGCCGCGCGCCAGCCAGTTGTCGCCGACGAGGCCAACGGTCTCATCCAGCTCGGCCTCGCCCAACACCTCGCGCTCGCCCTGAGCTGGCCGCCGCACAATGAGTGCCAGCGCGCCGCCGTCGGTGGGCGATTGGCAAATAGCATCCAGCCCCGCCTCCAGTTCAGCCATCGTTCGATGTTGCTCCATTACGCTCGCCATGGGTTCCTCGCTTTGCTGTGAAAGTTTGCTGTGAAAGTTTGCTGTGAAAGTTTGCGGTGAAAGTTGATGGGCTATAAATTTAGGTCAATCCCGCTCTACTCAATCTTGCCGACATACCACGCCGACGCAATCGTAAGCCCCAGCGCTTCGAGCGCCGCCTGCTTGGGCTGGTCGGACGCGCTGCAAATGACCACGTACTGGACGGCGTCTTGGCTGGCGGCTTCCGCGGCTGTGCGGGTCAAGAGCGCCTGGCCGACCGTGCCCCAGCGCCCCGGCTCCACCACCGCTGATTCCAGCACCAGGCCCGTTGGCCCACCGGGGTCGTAGACGGGCGGCGTCGAGACAACGATGGCCGAAGCGTAGCCGCGGATCACGCCCGCTTCTTCGTGGACGAGCACGATTGCGCCCTCGCGCTCGATTTCGGGATAGTCGCGCCCCGCCTGCCCCGCGACCTGGGCCATCTGCGGCGCATCGGCAGCCGTGGCGGCGCGAACGTGGGGGGCGTCGGCGCGGGAAGGGGCAGCGAGCGCCGCCGTGTACCAGTAGCGGTCGAGCGTTAAACCAAAGTGGTCGAGCATCGCACGCTTGGGCTGGTCGAGATAGCCGCAGATCACAACGTACCGTTCGACGCCGCGCGCCTTGGCGGCCCCGCCCGCCGCGTGCAGAAGCGCCGCGCCGACGCTCTCCCAGTTATCCTCGTCCGCCAGCGCAAAATCGTCGATGGTGCATTCCTGGCCGCCGCGCAGGCTGGCAATCAGAAAGCCGTCGATCTCTCCAGCCTCTTCGTGCACCAGCGCCACGATGTCGTCATTCGTGAGCTGATCCTCGAAAAAGGGAAGCTGTCGCTCGCGCGAGTCTGCGGCCTTGCGCCAAAAGAGCGGCTGAAAGTCCTGGTACTGCGTCCGCTTCTTCTCGGATAGATCCACCATGTGCGGCACGTCGGCCACCGTTGCGTTACGAATGCTCATGGAATTCTCTTCTTGTGAAATATGGAACAAGTGTTGGTTAGAATAACCTGTTGTTCTAAAATACACAAGTGGTGGGCAAAATGCAGTGTGTGTTGCTAAAACTTATCTACTCCACCCTATCCGTTTCTGCCGTTTCTGCTGTTTCTGCCGTTTCCGTCAATCCCCGCACCGTCCCCGCCTCTACGTGCAGCCGCTGCGCCTGCAACCGAAAAGCCTCGCTAAAATCCCCCCAGTCCGTCGTCGTAATCACCGCCTGGTGAACGTTTGCCAGCGCCGTCAGCAGCGTGCCCCGGCGCGACGCGTCGAGCTCGCTCATCACGTCGTCGAGCAGGAGCAGCGGCGGTTCGCCGGTGGCCTCCGTCATGGCCTGCACTTCGGCGAGCTTGAGGGCGAGGGCGGCGGTGCGCTGCTGACCACGGCTGCCGTAGGTGCGCAAATTGCGCGGCTCACTCTCCTGCACGGCGGCGAGGAAGCGAAAATCGTCGCGGTGGGGGCCGTAGAGCGTGTTGCCCGCGGCGATTTCGCGCGCGCGGCGCTCGTGAAGCTTGGCGACAAAGTGTTTGGCGGCTTGTTCCACGGTCAACGGCGCGTGCAGCACGGCGAATTCATCCGCCCGCAGCCGATCCTCCTTGAGCGCGGCATATTCAAAATCCGTCAGCTGTCCGGGGTTAAAGCTGGGCAAATAGTGCAGCGCCAGCGATTCGCGGCCGTCGCTCAACTCCTGGTGCCGTCGGCAGGCGATGCGCTCCAGCGTCTGTAGAAAATTCCAGCGCCGCGTCAAAATCGCCGCGCCGTGGGCGATCAACTTCTCGTCCCAAAAGCCAAGCTGTGCGTCGACGTTGGCGCTGCGCGGCGATGCGTTCTGCTCGCGCAGCGATTTGAGCAAGCCATTGCGCTGCGTTACCACCTTTTGGTAGCGTGCTAAATGGCGGGTGTACTCGCGGTCGATCTGGCAGAGCGCCACATCAAGGTAGCGGCGGCGCTCGCTGGGGCCACCCGCCACCAGCACCGTATCCTCCGGCAAAAAGAGCACGGCGCGCATGAGGCCGATCAGGTCCAGATTGCGCTTGGCCACGCCGTTGATTTTGACTTGCTTCTTGTACGAATTTCTGGTGGGGGAGCCGCCCTCGCGCTGCGTCAGCACAATTTCCAGCTCGAGCGGGCGCGCGCCCTCGCGCTCGCTCGGTCGCACCCGCGCCGCCACCCGGCTGTATGGAATTGGCTCGTGCTCGGCCCCCCAGCCCACCACCTCGCGCTCGCTGGCGGCGTGGGCCGCTTTGCTCGTCGCCAGAAAGTAAATCGCCTCTAGCAGATTCGTCTTTCCCTGCGCGTTCTGCCCCTGGATCAGCGTCAATGAGCGCGTAAACTCCAGGTCGAGGTGCGCGTAATTGCGGAAGTGGGTGAGGGAGAGGTGGGATAAAAACATAAGAGAAAGATTGAAGATTAAAAGATTGGGTACTGGATGTCGAAGGGAATCACTCTTGTGTTGTGGCCTGTAATCTTCAGTCTTCAATCTTCATTTCGCCGTTAATTCTGCGATCAGCACGTCGATCTCCGTCTCCGCATCGGCCCCCGTCTTCATCGCGTGGTCGGCTTCCAGCAGCTGCTTGAGAATGCCGTCGAGCTCGCCGGGGCTGTAGCGACGCGTCTGCTGCATAGCCTTTTTGACGGGGTAGGCGCTCTCCTTGACGACTTTGGCGATGTCGTATTCGTTGCCGCGCGTAAAGGTCATCGCCTCCTGCACTTTGATCATGATGCGGTACTGGCGCGCCATCATGGTGAGCAGGTAGAAGGGGTTGGCGTCGCCGCGGCGCAGCTCGGCCAGGGCGCGCATGGCCGAGCGACCGTTGCGCTGGCTGAGCGCGTCGGTCAAATCCCAAATCAGCCCCTCGCTGGCGTCGCTCACAAGCAGCTTGACATCCTCCGGCAGGACGCGGCGACCGGAGGCGTAGGCGGCGAGCTTGTCCAGCTCGTTGTCGAGCTGGCGCAGGTTCGGGCCGACAAAGTTGCTGAGTAGGGCAATGGCGCGCCCGTCGATCTCGATCTGCTTGGCGTCCGCCCGGCGCTTGATGTAACCGGAGAGCGTCTTGGCGCTCGGCGTCTCCAACGTCACCAGCTCGACGCGACCATCCTTGGTCTGCGCCGCCAGCCCGTCGACTTTGCGACTGGGCCGATTATTCGTTTCCGGTGTGGTGAAGCCCTTCCACAGGTGACGGCGCTTGTCGAGACCGTCGTCCACAAAGACGATGTCGGAGGCGTCCGGCAGATCGGCCCAGCCGGTGAGCAGCGTGGCGGCTTCGGCGTGGGCGGCGCTTTCGGGGCCGCTGCTCTGCGCCATGCGCTTGTCCAGCTGCGAAAGGTAGCCATTTGCAATCAGCAGCCGACGCGCCGCCAAAAAGGGCATCATCGACGCCTGGCTGAGCAGGGTGGCCGCGTCCGCCTGGTTCGCCGCCAGCTCGCTGATGTTGAGGTCCGCCAGCTCGGCGTCGCCCAGCGCTGCCTTGAGCTGGGCCAGCCGCTGGGCGGCCAGATATTCGTCGCAGTTGAGGAAGAGGTAGATCACAAGGGGAGATTTATTCCTATACCACTACCCGCCAACTGCTGCCGCGTGGGGGGGTAATTGCATCCAGCGCGTCGCCAGCTTGCGCTGACGCGATTTCCAACTCATACAGTTTCTGCAGATTGAGCCAAAGTTCGGACCCAGTACCAAAGAATTTACCAAAGCGCAGGGCTGTGTCGGCTGTGATGCTTCGTTTCTCGTCCAAAATCTGGTAGATGCGCTTTTTCGGGACGCCCAAAGCAGTCGCCAAATCAGAGCCGCTCAGTTCAGGCTCCTCCAGCTCGTCAGCCAAAATTTCTCCGCGGTGGATCGGATCTTGCCAATTACTCATTACTTGCCCTTAGTGACAATCTACAATCTCCACATCATAGGGCGCATCCTCCCATATAAAGCAGATGCGCCACTGGTTGTTGATGCGAATGCTGTACTGTCCCTGTCTGTCGCCCTTCAATGCCTCAAACCGGAAGAAGACTGGCCAAGAATTGCACAAATTTTGAAGACCGACCCACCGACCCTTCGTGTAATTGGTGTAATTCATGGCAAATTTTCTTGGCGACATACACTAAAATTTGGAATTGCTGCAATACCGGAAAACTGCTTGACAAATTGCCGCTCGTAAAGTGCTTGCCCATGCTTACCTTTGAAGCTCATCATTTTGCAATCATACGAGCAGTTGCGAGATGCGTCAAGCGGAAAATCTAATCAAACGCCACCCGAAAGACGCGCGCCCGACCCAGCGATAAAGGCACTTCCTGCACGTCCGCCACCCAGCGATCGCCGACTTCGGCCAGCGTCGTGTAGCGCTGCAGGCGGTTGCCCAGCCGCTGGCCAAGCAGCAGCAGCGGCAGCACGAGCAGCATCGTCCACATGAGGCGATCCACGGGATGACGGCGCGCGCTGTTGGCGGCGACTGCGCCCAGCGAGACGAGCAGCGCGCTCGTGGCGAAATTCGTGCCGCAGTTGGGGTGGATCGCCAAGTGCGCTTCACCCGCCTGCAGACGCATCAGCCCGTCGCCGACGGCGCGGCGGATGTCTTCGTCAATCAGGACGGCGGTTGAGGCGGAAGAGGGCTTGGTCGATGGCGGCAGATAGACGGTGAAGCCGAGCGGGTCGCTGTAGCCCGCAAAGGATTGGCCGGGAAACTCGCGCGCCAGCGCGTGAATCGTCGCGTGTTCGATGGCGTGGTGCTGCCGCGTGCGGCGGATCGTGTCGGTTAGGAGATTTTGCATGATAGTTGAGTTAGGGAATGACAGCTTTAGAAAAAGCTGGTAAAATATGTCAAAAATCAGGAGCCAGCATGTACGAGCGCATTTTACAACAGATTCGCGAAAAGGTGCGCAGTCGTCAATAAGTGATGACACTTCACGCAGAAGAGGAGATGAACGATGATGAGTTATCAATTTTTGATGTAGAAGAGATAATCCTATCAGGAAGAATTGTTGCGAGGCAGAAAGAGCAAACGACCGGAGATTCAAAGTATCTGCTTCAAGGAGAATCATTGAAAGGCGAGATTGCGACAACCGTGTGCAAATTTAGCGCAACGAACAAGCTGGTAATGATTACCGTTTATCTCGGAATCTAAATATGACTGAACAACAGCAAGCAGGGCTAACTTGTGAAAACTGTGGCACGCTTGGTGCAAAATTTCGATACATTTCTCGCAGCTACGGCAAAGGCCAATCTTTGCTTGTGATCGAGAACGTACCCATCATTAGTTGCCCCCACTGTGGCGAAAGCTATTTGACCGCGGACACGCTCCACGAAATTGAACGCATCAAGCAGCATCGTGGCTCGTTTGCCGTGGAGCGCCCCGTTCCCGTCGCTGAATTCGCGTAATTGCACCAAGCTGATCACATGCACTGCGCTGACTGGCCACCCCGCCTCACTCCCACCAGCTTGCTCCAGCTAGAGCCGAAGGATTCCCCAAGACCCTTCGGCTCTTTCTTTGCTCTATGCCAACAGCCCCCGCGCCACTTTCACAATATTCTCCGCGTTAAAACCATACTCCTTGAGCACGCGGCTGCCCGGCGCGCTGTGGCCAAACTTGTCCACCGTCACCAGTGCGCCCTTGGCCGGATCGTTGCCGACCCAGCGCTCCCAGCCAAAGGACGCCCCCGCTTCGACGGCGACCTTGGGCACGTCCAGCGGCAGGACGTCGCTGCGATACGATTCGTCCTGCTCGCCAAAAATTTCCCACGAGGGCAGGCTGACGACGCGGGCGTTCGTGCCGCTCTCCGCCAGCTGCTGCGCCGCTTCATAGGCGACGCTGACTTCGCTGCCCGTGGCGATCAGAATCACGTCGGGCGTGCCGTCGCCGCTCTGCCAGAAGGTGTAGCCGCCGCGCCGCGTGCCGGAGGCGGCGGCAATGCCGTTGCTGCGATCAAAGGTAGGCAGCTTCTGGCGCGACAGGATCAGCAGCGTCGGTCCATCCTGGCGCTGGATGGCAATGCGCCACGCTTCGCTCGTCTCGTTGGCATCCGCCGGACGCACGGTCACGGTCTTCGGAATCGCACGCACCGAAGCCAGCTGCTCGACGGGCTGGTGCGTCGGCCCATCCTCGCCCACGCCGATGCTGTCGTGGGTGAAGATGAAAATCGACTGCGCGTGGGACATGGCGGCCAGCCGAATCGTCGGGCGCATGTAGTCGCTAAAGGTAAAGAAAGTCGCACCAAAGGGAATGACGCCGCCGTGCAGCGCCATGCCGTTGACGGCGGAGGCCATGCCGTGTTCGCGCACGCCAAAGTGGATGTTGTCGCCGCCGTAGCTGCCCGCCTGGAAATCGCCGCCGTCCTTGATCGTGTTCTTGGTGCTGGCCGCCAGGTCGGCGCTGCCGCCAATCAAGTTGGGGATGACTTGGTGGAGCGCGTTGATGACTTCGCCGCCCGCGTTGCGCGTCGCCACGGATTCGCCCGCCTCAAAGGTCGGCAGCGCCTCCTCCCAGCCGTCGGGCAGTTCGCCACGCATGGCGCGCTGGTATTGGGCGGCCAGGTCGGGATATTCCTCGCTGTACGCCTCCATCAGGTCGCTGTAGTCGCTCGACAGCTTCTGCCCCTGCTCCACCGCGCGACCAAAAAAGTCGCTCACCTCATTGGGAATATCAAAGGGGGCGATGTCGCCAAAGCCCAAATTTTGCCGCGTCTGCTCATACTGGTCCTCCGGCAGCGCATCGCTGTGGATGCTCGACGTACCCTCCGTCGGCGCGCCCTTGCCGATAATCGTGCGGCAGCCGATGAGGCTGGGGCGCGGATCGTTCTGCGCCGCCTCGATGGCGTTGCCCACCGCCTCCACGTCCATGCCGTCGTCCAGGTCGATCACGTGCCAGCCGTAGGCCTCGAAGCGTTTGGCCCAATCTTCGGTGTAGGCGATGTCCGTCTGCCCGTCGATGGTGACGTGGTTGTTGTCGTAGAAATAGATGAGCTTGCCCAGCTGCAGGTGGCCCGCCAGGCTCGCGGCTTCGCTGGCAACGCCCTCCATCAGGTCACCATCGGAGACGATGGCATAGGTGTGGTGGTCGACAATCGTAAAGTCCGGGCGGTTGTAGTGCGCAGCCAGCCAGGCCTCGGCCATTGCCATGCCGACGCCGTTGGCAAAGCCCTGGCCAAGCGGCCCCGTCGTTGTCTCGATGCCGGGCGCATACCAATACTCCGGGTGGCCCGCGGTGACGCTGCCCCACTGTCGAAAGTTCTTGAGCTGTTCCAGCGGCAAATCAAAGCCGGTGAGATGCAGCAGCGAATAGAGCAGCATCGAGCCGTGGCCCGCGCTGAGCACAAAGCGGTCGCGGTTGGCCCACTTGGGGTCCTTGGGGTTGTAGCGCAGGTAGCGCGTCCACAGCGCGACGGCGGCGGGGGCCATGCCCATCGGCATCCCCGCATGGCCGGAATCG
Organism: Caldilineaceae bacterium; assembly: GCA_965213535.1. GTDB lineage: Bacteria > Chloroflexota > Anaerolineae > Caldilineales > Caldilineaceae > JBCCFC01. The sequence continues at coordinate 5,768,062 of OZ243888.1, read as the reverse complement.
GCCGTCTGCACGGCGTCCAGCGCAAGCACGCGGATGGTGTTGATGGCTTTTTGTTCGAGCGCGCCGTCGACGGGCTGGCTGTCGTCCAGCATTGAGAAGGGATTGGGAAGGGCCATATTGATTTTCCTCTGCGGTTAGGTTTATCGGGCTTTGGTGATTTCGTTCCAGGGTACGCCCTGCCGCTGCAAAAATCAGGTATATTCTTTACACACCCCTTTGACGATCTGGGTGGACAATCTTGGCACGTGCGCGGCTTTTCGAGTAGGATGGAGCGATTGCTTCGTGAGGAGATTGTCAGGTGCAGATGGATGAAGTTGTGCGATAACTGATAGTGAAGCCGTGTCCCCAAGGCCAACCCAAGAAAATAAGTACTCGGCTGGACAGCGTCCCCCGGCACGCGCCAGAAGCGACTGAAGCGACGAACCCATGTGTGGCACGCGCCGGGTACGCGATATACTTAATTTCTGGAATCGCCTAACCAATAGCGTTCCGGAAGATTTCACCCGCAAATAATTTAATATGACTACTAATCAAGATAAATTGGCAAAAAACATTGCTGTAAAAAGCGGTGCGATGAGACACGGCGCGTCAAACAACGGCGCAATCAAGAACAGCACGAAAAAAAACGGCACCGCCCCGCTCTGGCAAAGCCTCGGCGCGTTGACAGGGCTGGGCCTTGGCGCGGCGGGCTATGCCGTGCTGCACGAGCCGCTCCAGGTACGGCTGGATAAGCTCGACATCACGCTGCCGCACGCGGCGGGTCGCCTACCGAGCCGGGGGTTGCGCATCCTCCACCTGTCGGACACGCACTTTCAGGGGCTGGCGTGGCGCGAGCAGGCCAAGATCGACCGCATCCGCACGCTCACCCAAAATCTCGACTACGACCTGCTCATTCACACCGGCGATTTCTGGCACAACGAGGCGGGCCTCGCCAACACGCTGCGCCTGCTCGATGCGCTGCCCCAGCCGCGGCTGGGCGCGTTTGGCGTGCTGGGCAATCACGATTACGCCTGCTACAGCCACGGCGATATGCTCTCGCGCAACTGGCAGAGCTATCGGGAGCATGTGCCCTCGGACGAAGTGGACGGCGGTGAAACAGGGGGCAGCGGCCCGAACGGGCAGAAGGGAATGCCGTTTGTTGATCGGCTCGTGGGCGGGGCGCTGGACGTGTGGCGCTTTGGCCGCTACTTTATGAACGTGCCCTTCGAGCTGGAGCGCGTCTACTTCAACGACACGGCGCTGCTCGAAGCCAAGCTGGCCGAGCGCGGCATGACGCTGCTGCACAACGGGGCGCAGCACCTAAATCAAGACGGGGCCGACCTCTTCCTCGCGGGCGTCGACGACGTCTCCGAAGGCAAACCCAGCGTCGCCACCGCCACGCGCGATGTGCCCGACGACGCGCCGCTGATCTTGCTCAGCCACAACCCCGACATCATGTGCGATCCCGCCACGCGACGCGCCGATTTGGTGCTGGCGGGCCACACCCACGGCGGCCAGATTGTCATGCCCGGCATTGGCCCGCTCCACACGCATTCGCAATACCTCTCGCGCAAAAACGCCTCCGGCTACCAACAAATCCAGGGCGGCCCGCAAGACAGCTTGCAAAACACCAGCGAGCGCCCCACCCATGTCTACGTTTCACGCGGCATCGGCGAAGGCATTCCGCTGCGCTTCGCCGCGACACCACAGATCACGCTGGTGACGGTGAGGGGAGAGTAGGGGGATACTGCTTATTGCTTACTGCGTATCGCGGATTCGTTGGCTATGATCCTTCCAACATCAACCACCCAAGCAATAAGCAGTAAGCAATAACCATTATGCTCAACTTCTTCAACTGGCGCGCCCGCCTCGTCGGCGATCTCAGCGGCGACGTGCTCGAAATCGGCGTGGGGACGGGTGAAAATTTGGCCTTTTACCGCGCGGCAACGCACGTCTACGGCATCGAGCCGGACGCGGAGCGGGCAGCGGAGGCGAGGCGAGAGGCGCAGGACGCCGCCGTGCCGATTACAATCGACGTTGCGCCCGCCGAAGCGCTGCCCCACGCCGATCACTGCTTTGACCACGTGGTCAGCAGCCTCGTCTTCTGCTCCGTCGCCGATCAGCGGCTCGCCCTGGCCGAGATCGCGCGCGTGCTCAAGCCGGGCGGCACGCTGCACATGGTCGAACACGTGCGCCCCCGCACGCGCCCCATCGCTTGGCTCTTCGACCGGCTCACGCCGTGGTGGAGCCGCGTCGAAAACAACTGCCATCTCAACCGGCGCACGGTCGAGACGCTGCGGGCGGCGGGCTGGCAAGTGGTAGTGCACCGGCGGATTGCGATGGTCGTGCGAATAAGCGCGCAGTTGGCGACAGAGTGATACAACTATCGTATTGCTTATGAAGATTGAAGATTGGGCTGCTTCTACGGCGCTTCCAATCTCTAATCTCCAATCGCCAATCGCTAACTTAGTGACATCCCCAACCAACCTACTCCGATAGCGCCCAGTCCCACGCAAAAACTTCGGCCAGCCGCGCGTAGATCGGCGGCGCATCCACCAGCACGACCACCTCGCGATTGATCTTGTTGCTCACTTCGCTGCCGTTGAGGCTGCCCACCGCCGACCACCGTTCTTCCCCCTTCTCGCCACCCACCCGCACCAACACAAGCTTGGCATGGATGCCGCCGCTGGTGGGGTTGCCCGTGCGTGCCTGCAGGTCCAGCCCCTCGCTTTGGGCGACTTCGTTGAGATAGGCAACCGTCGCACGGTTGCTGCGCAGCGCTTGGGCGTCGTCGAAAAAGGAATCGAGCAGCACACGGACCGTGGCCCCGCGGCGGGCGGCGTCGACGATGGCCTGCAGGCGCGGGTTGGGATCAGCGACGGGGTTGCTGGTGCTGTCGCCCCAGTGTCTGTGCTCGTAGAGCTGGGTGAGCAAAATTTCGTCGCCCGCCCCTGCGCGTTGGAAAAGCGCGAGCAGGCCGCCGTCCGGGTGCAGCGCATTCTCCGGCGCGCTAATTACGCTGAAGCGAGTGGGGCCGCCGTATTTAACAGCGTCCGCAAAGGGCGCAGCCGCGGCGTCCCACAGGAAGCGCTCGGCGATTTCAGTATCGATGTTGAAGTCGGCGGGCGGGCCGTCGCCGTCGGGGTGGGGTGTGGGGTTAAAGGGGCGCAGGTCGAAGAATTGATCGGGCTGCCAGTCAGCGGCGAAGAGATTGATCAGCGCGTCGACGACCGGCGCGGCGTCCGTGAAGAGATAGACGCCGCGTCGCCCGCCAATGGCCTCGTTGTCGTCCTCGTCTTCGCGGTTGGCCTCCATGCCGGTGGGGAGCGGGACGGAATCGTAGTTAAAGTTGTCCGTGCCGACGAAGACGTGCGCCCGCTCCCTTCCCCCCGCCGTCCCCCCCGCCGTTCCTCCCGCCGTTGCCCCATCGATGACGGCGTATTTGCTATGAAGGTAGCGGTAGCGCACGCGGTAGCCTTTCGGGACAGTTTCATCCACGTCGTCAACCACATCCATAAAGCGCACCTCGCCGCCCGCCGCCGCAATTTGTGCCAGCGCCCAGCGCTCAATTTCGTCGATGCCGCCGGGTGGTCCGCCTTCGAGCAGCAGCCGCACGCGCACCCCGCGATCAAGCGCCTGAACGAGCACCGCCGCAAGTTCGCGGTGCTCAAAGGTGTAGAGGCTAAGGTCGATAGTTGTCGACGCGCTGGCGAGGGCGTTGGCCAGCGGCTCGTACAGCCCTTCGGGGCCAACGGCGACGCGCGTGGTGGCATTCGCTTCATGGATAACTGGAGCCAGCGGCACGCGACGCATTTCAGCCGGCAGCCAAGCCTGCCAGCCGGGGTAGCTGACGCGGCGACCCCACGCGTTGTCGGCGAGATCGCTGCTCCAGTCGCGGGCCGTGTTGGTGTCCAGCAGACCGTTATCTGCGGCCTTGCGCTGCCATATTTGCCCGGCAACGGGCACGACGCCGCGTCGATAGGGCTGCAGCGCCGCACCGGACCAGCCGCTGGCCGTGCGGTCTTCGTTGCCGTAGACGAGCGTGTCGACGGGTTGGCCCCGGCTATCCAGCAGGTGAACCGTGCCGCCGCTGTTGGAGAAGGTGGGCGCGGCGTCCAGATTGGGAACGGCGGGGTCGCTCTCCTCCCACTCGCAGGCGGGGGGGAAGCCAAAGGTGGACTGAAAGGCGGTGGCCTGCTTGGCGCACCAGAGGCTGCCGCCCGGCGACAGCGTCAACCCGGCGGGGAAGGTCGCGCGCCGCGTGCCGGTGGCAAGCTGCCAGCCGTCGAGGAGTTGAGGAAACGCGCCGTCGTTTTGCAGCAGAATGGCTTCGTCCGGCTCACCGCTGAGGGCGCTGTCGACATGGGCGGCGGCGATCAGGACGCGCGTCGCGGGGCCGAAGAGCAGGGGGAGGAAGGTGGCGAGCGGGTCGCCGTCGCCGTCGGCTTGGGCGTGAACGGGCGGTGGGGCGGGGGAGGTGATGAGGAACAGAGTCAAGATCAGCAGCAGGATAAGCGTCGAGCGGGGGCGGGGCATGGGTGGCTCCTTTGTGTATTCGAGAGCTGTGGGTTTGAGAGCGAGCGTCCCCGGCACACACCGGGGACGCGCCTACCAGCGTACGCGACGCTTGCCCCGCTGTCATCGGCCATTCGACGAAGATCAATTATGCACCCTTTTGTATCCAGCAGTTGTACACAAGTCAATCGACCGCGCTGTGCCCGTCACATACAATGAAATGGAACAGCCCCATTCCCTATTTCCCAATATAGGCTTCCCAAAAGTTCGAGTTGTAGACAAATTTATTTTCAAGGAGACCCCATGTTTTTTCACTCAAGAGAATTGCAGTTCGAGGTGCGCGTCGAGAAGCCCAATCCCCAATACGCCATGATGCTGCAGCAGGCCATTGGCGGCATCGAGGGCGAAATTCGCGTCATGATGCAGTATATGTTCCAAGGATTTGGTGCACGCGGCCCGGCCAAGTATCGCGACATGCTGCTGGAGACCGCCACCGAGGAGATCGGCCACGTCGAGATGTTGGCGACGGCGGTGGCGCTCAACCTCCAGGATGCGCCCTTGGAACTACAGGAGCAGACGGCCAAAGGCGACCCGGTGGTCAACGCTGTGATGAGCGGCATGAACCCGCGCCACATTTTGTCCTCTGGCTTGGCCGCCATGCCCGTCAATTCAAACGGCGTTCCGTTTGATTGCTCACACGTCTACGCTACGGGCAACCTGGCGGCGGATATGTATGCCAACGTAACCGCCGAATCGGGCGGGCGCACGCTGGCCGTCCGGCTCTACAACATGACGGACGATCCCGGGATGAAGCACATGTTGAGCTACATGATCGCCCGCGACACGATGCACCAGGAGCAGTGGCTCGCGGTGCTGGAGGAGATTGGCGGCGTCAACGTGCATCCCATTCCCAACAGCTTCCCCCAGTCCGAAGAGGATCAGCAGTACAGCTACGCCTTTATGACCACGTGGCGAGATCCAAAAGAGCCGGCGCCAGAAGGCCGCTGGACGCAAGGCAAGTCCATCGACGGCAACGGCGAATTCTCGGTTGCGCCGCAGCCCGGCGGCCAAGTGCCCGATCTCGGCCCAGCACGCCCCGGCTCCGGTGCGCAAAGCGAGCAAATTGGCTAAGGCAGCACAAATGGCGTAGTCAACAAAGTGAAGGATGCGCTATCGTAACGTCGGCGAATCTAAAGTGTAGGTGAACAAAGCGGCAGAACTTAAAGTTCTGCCGCTTTGTTCACCTGCGCCGAGTTTTAACTCATGTTACGCAGCGGCCACTGCGGGCTTGTGCATGAGCGCGGTTCGTTTGCCGCGTCTCGACCCCCATCCCCGGCCCTTCCCCCTCTAAAGTAAAGTTGCTTCGAGAACAGGAGTTTGAGGAGCCAGTGACAGTCACTGTCCAGACAAAATGGGGCAAGCTGTCCGGCTATGGACAGTGACAGTCACTTAGGCCGCGAACTCTTGTTTTCATTTTGCACGCACTTTAGAGGAGGAAAGGTGACTTGCACCCAGCCCTGAATCGTATGGAGATAAACACTCGACGCGCTCATCTCATCAACGAGTCGACAGGCTCCCCTCCCTGCTGGCGGGGAGGGGCTGGGGGTGGGGTTTGCTTGGCGCGCCAGGCGGCAACGACTTGCTCCCTTTTCCCCTGGCTGCTTAATATGAATTTCAAGTGCATTTCCACCCGGCGGCGAAGCCGCGTTGGCAGGGCGTTCGGCCTCTCCCCCTCCCTGTTGGTTCGCTGGTAACGAGATGGGTGAAGCCCCCTCTCAGAGAGGATTGGGGGAGGGCTCTAGCGTGCTGCACGCTGCCATGTTGCCCCGTGCGAAGCTGCCCCGACACTAAAGTACACCCGGCTAATTTTTAAGGATTGACAGAACGTCCCACCGCATGTATGATGTGCTCATTCCCCCCGATAGCCTCAACTTAGCAGGCGGCACGCCGTCTGTATCCTATGCCTATTCCCCAACTCAATACCAAGGAGGAGTTTATGTTCCGCAACCGGTTCATTCTCACGCTGCTGCTGATCAGCGGCCTGCTGCTTTCGGCCTGCGTCGCGCCGACTTCGGTAACGCCTGCCGACGGCGACGGAGCGCAGGTGTCCCAAGAAATTATCGACGAGACAGCAAGCGCGCTCGACCCGTCCGTTGAAGGCGAGGCCGAAATCTGGCACTTCTGGGGCTCGCCCGATCGACGCACGGCGCTGCGCCGCGTGATCGCCATCTGCCAGCAGGAATTGCCCAACATTGAGATCACCGAAACCTTTAAGCCCTGGGGCGACATTTGGACGGCCAACGTCGCCGCCGTGGCCGCTGGCTCCGGGATGCCGGACATCATCGTCGAGGATCGGCCACAGCTGCCGCAACGCGCGCGCGATCAAATTGCCACAAATTTGCAGCCATACATCGACGCAGACAGCTTCGACACCTCCGTCTTTTGGGACTTCACCATGAACGAGACGCTCTACGAAGGTGACTCCTACGGCATTCCCTTTGAGACAGACGTGCGCATGTTGATCTGGAACAAGAACGCCTTCGCCGAAGCGGGCCTTGATCCGGAATCGCCACCCGAGACGTGGGAGGAGCTGGAGCAGTACGCCGAGCAGCTCAGTGCTCAGAGCGAAGATGGCTCCTATGAGCAGATCGGCTTCTTCCCCCTGTGGCAGGCTGGCCCAGACTTCTGGGCGCGCACCAACGGTTGGGAGCAGGTGCAGGATGGTCGACCCGTATACAACGAGCCGGCCTATGTTGAGACGGTCGAGTGGATTACCGACTGGATCGACCGCTACGGCGGCTGGGACAACCTGCAAAACTTTAGCGCCAGCTACGGCTCGCCGCCCAACGACAAGTTTATGTCGGGCGCCGTGCCCATGGTGGTGGAAACTGCGGGCTACCTGGCGCAGCTAAGCTTCTATCGCCCGCGCACGGCGGACGGCGAAGCGATTGAGTGGGGTGCGAGCTTTATTCCCTACAGCACGCAGAAGGCCAACTGGAGCGGCGGCTTCGCGCTCTCGATTCCCTACGGCGCGGAATATCCCGATGCGGCCTGGGAGGTGATCAAGTGCATGGCTGGCCCGGCCGGGCAGGCTTCGTGGTCGCGCGATACTTTTGCCATTCCGACCAGCCGCGAGGTGGTCAACGATCCGGTGCTGCAGGCCGATCCCTACTGGAGCACGGTGATGGAGGTGATGGAGGACAGCCAGGGCAGCACCTACGTGCCCGAGTACCCCAACTTCAACCAGGAGATCAACAGCCGCATGGATCAAGTGTGGAGCGGTGATATGACGCCCCAAGAGGCGCTGGACGAGGCACAGCAGGCGATCGATGATGTGATCGCGGAGAATTCGAGCGAATAATCCCTGCTCGTTCCCACGCAGAGCGTCCCGGTAGGCATCCGGACGCTCTGCGTCGGGACGAGCGAAACGCGCTAAAGCGCGTTTCGCAATGTAGGCGGCGAATTTATTCGTTGCCGGTCGTGGTCTACGAGTGTGGCAGCGTGGGCTACGACCGATGTTGAATGAATTCAACATCTACTTTGCAAAACGTGCTGCAGCACGTTAGATGATAGTGCGTTCAGCGCACTTGGCAACATAAGCGGCGAATTCATTCGTCGCTGGGCTCTATCCATCAAAGAGAATCCGTCATGGCTGCCTTCTCTCCCACCCACCCCACGCTCCCGGACGCGCCCAAGCGCTTTTGGACGCCCGCGCGCAAGGAGTCGCTCACCGGCTGGATGTTCGCGCTGCCCTGGATCATCGGCCTGATCCTCTTTACCGCGGGGCCAATGCTCTTTTCAATGTATGCGGGCTTTACCCGCTACAACATCACTACCGCGCCGGTCTGGATCGGGCTGGAAAATTACGGCGACATCTTCGAGGATCGCTTCTTCTGGAAGTCGCTCTACAACACCTTCTGGATGGTCGTCGTCAAGACGCCCATTGTCGTCGTCTTCTCGATTGCCGTTGCCCTGCTGCTCAATATCGACATGCGCGGGGCCAAATTCTTCCGTTCGGTGATCTATCTACCCAACGTGCTCTCCGGCGTGGCGGCGATTTTTCTATGGAAGTGGATTCTCGCGCCCAACGGCCTGCTCAACCGCGGGCTGGCCTACCTGAGCATCAACGGTCCCGGCTGGTTTGTCGACCCGGACTGGATGAAGCCGGGGCTGGTAATGATGGGCATGTGGTGGATCGGTGGCAACGTGCTGATCTACCTGGCCGCGCTCAAGGGCATTCCGCGCACGCTCTACGAAGCAGCGGAGATCGACGGCGCGGGCGGCTGGGCCAAAACTTTTCGCATTGCCCTGCCCCTGATCACGCCCGCCATCTTCTTCCAGGTTGTTACCAGCATCATCGGCACCTTTCAGATTTTCACCACGGCCTACGTAATCGTCGGCATTGAATCCAACGCCGCGACGGGTGGCCCGCAGCAGGCGCTGCTCTTTTATGTGCTCTACCTCTACAACCGCGCCTTTGGTCGCGTGGGGCCGGCGGGCTTCCAGATGGGCTACGCCTCGGCGCTGGCCTGGATTCTCTTCCTGATCATTCTGGCGGTTACGCTTGTCCAGCTCACGCTCTCGCGGCGCTGGGTCTACTACGAAAGCGGGGAATAACGTATGGCAACCGCTGATTCCAGCATCACCGGCGGCTCCGCGCGCGACGCCGCGGCCGCTGCGGCGACCACCGCCGCAACAACGACCAAGCGGCCCACTCGCTTTCGGCTGCGCTTTACGCCGCTGCGCTTCCTGGCTTGGCTCGTGCTCGCCGGGATTTCCGCGCTCTGGCTGGTTCCGCTTTTTTGGATGCTTTCCACCTCGCTCAAAACGCCGCAGGACCTGTTTGGCACGCAGTGGATTCCGCGGCCCATTGCCTGGTATAACTACGTCGACGCCTTTGCCTACGGCATGTGGGGCAGGTGGTGGCTCAACACCATCATCATCACCGTGCTCAGCGTCGTCGGCATCGTGATCTCTTCGGCGCTGGTCGGCTATTCGTTTGCACGGCTGCGCTGGTGGGGGCGCGAGACGGTCTTCAAGCTCGTGCTGGCAACCATGATGCTGCCCAGCGTCGTGACGCTGATTCCCCAGTTTATCCTCTTTGCCAACCTACCCGCCTTTGGCCTGCAGGGCTCGGACGTCTGGGTCGACACCTTTCTGCCGCTGACCGTGCCCGCCTTTACCGCCAACGCCTTTTACGTCTTCCTCATGCGCCAGTTTATGCGCGGCATCCCCATGGAGCTGAGCGAGGCCGCCAAGATTGACGGCGCCTCGGAGCTGCGCGTCTGGTGGAGCATTGTCATGCCGCTTTCCAAGGCCGCGCTGGCCGCTATTTCGATCTTCGCCTTCCAGGGTGCGTGGCAGGACTTTATGGGCCCGCTGATTTATCTTCAGGATGAGCGGCTCTACACGCTCCAGATTGCGCTGCGCCAGTTCGAGTTCGCCTTTGGCGGCTCGCCCGCCTGGAACTGGCTGATGGCCGCCAGCCTGCTCGTCATGCTGCCCGTGCTGATTATCTTCCTTCTCTTCCAGCGCTACTTCATTGAAGGCGTCACGCTAACGGGGATGAAGGGGTAGGTGGCCAACGGGCAACAGACAACAGGCAGCAGACAGCAGGCAACAGACAACAGGCAATGGACGCTCCACGATTCACGCTTCCATTCTAAGGCGATTGCCGTTACAATAGCGGCAGTCGCCCCCATTCCCACTCTTGGAAGCTACCCATGAACTATCCAATTGCCATCCTGCGCTTTGCCGTGCTGATTCTAATTCTTCTGTTCGGCATCATCACCATCCCCATTTTGAGCCTGGTTCCCTTCAAATATCGCGGTATCCGTCTGCCAATTTGGATCACGGTAATCATGGCGCGCATGTATATTTGGATTTCCAACGTCCAAATTGACTGTGCAGACGTCGTGCGGCTGCGCGCACATCGCGGCATCATCTTTCCCAATCACAGCTCCCACCTGGACATTGTGGCGCTCGTGGCGCTGACGCCGCTGCGCTTTCTCGGCGCGATCGAAGTCAAGCGGCGACCCGTCATCGGCTACTTTGCCACCGCCATCGGCTGCATCTTCGTGGACCGGCAGAGCAATTCCTCGCGGCGGCAGGCGCGCGACCACATCATCGCCGCCCTGCGCGACGAGCCGGACCCCCCGCTGGTGATCTATCCCGAAGGTCGGCTGGGGCCGGGCAATTTGGTCTACCCCTTTCGGCGCGGCTCGTTCAAAATTGCCGTGCAGAACAGCGTTCCCTTTTTGCCGTTGGCCCTGCGCTACACCGATACGGAATTGACAACCTGGTACGGCCCCCGCGGCGAGAGCATCATCGGCGCGGCGTGGCGCATGGCCAAGTATGAAGGCCCCATCGAGATGGAGATTGTGCCGCTGGAGCCCATCTACCCCCGCCCCACGGACGACGCCGAGGCGCTGATGGTGCAGGCCCGGCGTGACGTTGCCCGCGCGTTGGGTATGCCGCTGGAGGAGGAGACGCCCAACCCCGAAACGCCGGAGCAAAAGGCGCTGGCCGAACGCATGCCTGCCTACGAGTTTTAGGGCCCCTCTCCACATGTGGAGAGGGGATTTAGGAGGCAGGCGGAACGACTATCTGTCCCAAAACAGTTAATTTCCCGCAAAAAACCTCGCCGTGATATGACATGACCATCGACTTTGACTGGCAGGTAAGCGAAGAGGGCGAGCTCAAATCCGCCAAACCGCCGCGCCTTCCCTTTCCATGGCGCTGGCTGATTGCGGCCCTCGTGCTGCTGGCGATGCTGGGCGGCGCGGGCTGGTGGCTGCTCAACCGACCGCTGGCCAGCGACGAAGAGGTCTTGCAGACCGTTCAGCTCTTCCTCGATCTGGAACAGCGCGCCGTTGTTAGCGACAGTGGCGAAACGTTCCGCTCGCTGCAAACCAACACCAAGCGCTGGACGCGCGCCCAGCGCCTGCCCTTTACCCACGCCGCGATTGCCTCCGGCCAGCGCGTTGTCGAGGCCGAGCTGGTGGGCGGCGAGGTGTGGGCAACGGTCGAATGGGAGGACGCCAGCGGCGAGCCGCTGCGCCGCGCCGCCTTTTTCGAGTGGCGCGACGGCAACCTGCTGCACACGCCGCCCGATCAGCCATATCGCTGGGCCGACTACTGGGGCGAGGCGCAGACGCGGGAATTCCAGGTGGCGTCGGGGCGCTTTTCACTCCAGTTTTTTGCCGTCGATGCGGAGTGGGCCAACGAGATTGTCGAGTTTGTCGACAACTTTGTGCAGACGCAATGTGCCGAGGCAGGCTGCCTGCTCCCCAGCACCGCCCCGCTCGTCATCCAGCTTACCGACGGCTACGCCCTGCCCGCCACCGACCCCAGCAGCCGCCAACTCACCCTCCCCTCGCCGCGCGTGATCGGCATAACGGCCAGCGGCGACCCCGCCCCGATCTTCTGGCAGCAGCTGCGCGACGAGCTGACCGCTGCGCTGCGTCTGGAAACTATCCGCTTTGGCGTGCCGCCGGAGCTGATAACGACCTTTCGCCCGCTGGCCGCCAACTTTGAGCAGATACATCCCCGCGTGCAGATCGAGCTGGTCGACGCTCCCTCACCGCCGGATGCCGAGTTCTTCGCCAGCGTCGATGGCGCGTATCTGCCGCCGCGTGCCCAGTGGATCGAGCAGGGCTGGATTCAGCCGCTGGACGATCTGGCCGCGCTCGATATGTCGCTCAACATCACGGATTTTTACCCTGTCGCGCTGGACGCCAGCGCGCACCAAACCATCGGATATGGTGAGCAGCTGTGGATGCTGCCGCAGTCAATTGAGGTGCCGGTGATTTATTTTGACGAACGAGCGTCCTATTTTCCGAAAGATGGCAAGGAGTGGGAGACGTTTATCACAAGGGCGGGGTATCAAGACAGCGGGTTTGGGAGGCCAGCGTGGGAGACATGGGGCTATGCAGACAGCAGCGAGATGACGTTGCACAGTTACGCCATGAGCGCTCAGTGTATCGGCCCCGATTCAAGCTGCTTGCTGCCGCTGAATGCCGAAAGCATCGAAGCCGCACAGCGGTTTAGCGATTTTCTCGGCACGTATGGCGCAACCCCCGATTTCGCTGGCCTCAGCGAACTCCAGCGCAAAAGCGCAATACTCACGCTGCAATCGCCGCCGCGTCGGCTGGTGGCCTGGCTGGACAGGCCCAGCACCTACGAACACAACGGACGCTTTGCGCCGATTGGCGTGATGGCGCTGCCCGGCGTGGAGGTTGACGGCAGCTACGCGCGCGTCGTGCCGCTGGACGTGCGCGGCGGGGTGATCAGCGCGGCGAGCGAGCAGCCGCAGATGGCGTGGGCGTGGCTCAAATTCCTCAGCGAACGGCGACCGATCGGCTCGCCGCGCCAGGTTCCGGCTCGCGCCTCCGTTGCCCGCGAGATCAGCTACTGGACGACGCTGCCGCAGCCGCTGCGCCAGGTGGTGGGGGAATCGTTTGTGGACGGTCGAGCCATCTTGATTGCGGAGCGGGGGCTGTTTGAGGAGTAGATTTCGCTGACGGCTTACATCAAAAGCAGGTGTGCGTACCGTGCCGGGCGCTGAGGCCATTCCAAGTAAATAAACACCCCATTCCCCTGCGCAACACCTGGCCAGAGAGCGTCGGCGAATGAGAACAACGCGGCCTACCGTGCGTTGCACCTTCCCAGGTGCATCGCACATCCAACTTGGAGACGCCCCTAAAACGGTGCTTGACCCTTACCAAACGTGCAACGCACTTTCCCAAGTGCGATGCACCGTCGGCCAAGTTGGACTTGGTCCCGCTGTGCTGGCGGGGCACGCTCAGAGTTTGCCCGATCCGGAGTTCGCCAGCAGTATCTTCGGAAAGTGCGACGCACCGTACACTCGCCTGGGGCACTTGTTTTGTTGGAACAACCTGAATCAACGGGCCTGCCCAGTCGGCAGTGCCGGGCACGAATTTTATCTTTGGGGAAGGCCCGTGCCCCTGTGCCCGGCACGTACTCGACCTGCATCACTCGCCCATTGTCTTAACGTGAGCCAATCGTAACAATTCAGGGTAGGTCACGCTTCCGCCTCCCTCCTAAATCCTCCCTCCACGCGTGGAGGGAGGACTTCACTTTTCCTCGTCAACCGAGCGATTTGTCAAAGCCAAATCGCCTTGTCGACGAGAAATCAAGCTCCCCTCTCCACGCGTGCCCTTCGGCAGGGCTCAGGAAACGGAGAGAGGAGCTGGGGGTGAGGCTGAATAGTTACAGCTAATCTAAGCCAAAGCGTCCCCTGCCTCCACTCCCTCCGTCTCCGCTCCCTCCGTCTCCAGCCCCTCTGCCTCTGCCGCGTGACGTGCCGCCAGCTGTGTGCGAATTTCGGCGTAGCGCTCGCGGGTAATTGGGTAGAAGTAAATCAGCGGCAGGCTAAACAGCAGCGCGATCACGGGCACGACGCTCACCAGCACGCGCAGCGTCAGCACCACGGCCTCCGGCTGCACCACGGCCTCCGGCTGCACCACGGCTTCGCCCCCTACCTGGGGATTGAGGTAGCCCGCGCCTTCCAGCGCAAAGCCCGAAAGCGCCAGCCCCAGCGAGAGGCCGATTTTCTGGATAAACAGGAACATGGAGTAGAAGATGCCCTCGCGCCGCTGACCGCGCCGCAGCTCGTCCTCGTCGATCACGTCCGGCAGCAGGCTCCACGGCACGAGATAAGCGGCCGCCGCCGCGCCAATGCCGGTGATGGAGCCGATCACATAGTAATAAGCTGGCACGCCATACGGACCAAAGAAGAGCGCCCCCAACCCGATTGCCCAAACAATGACCCCCGCTACGTACACCACCCGCTTGCCTACGCGCTGCGCAATCGCGCCCCACACCGTCAAAAAGACAATAGTCGTTACTTGAAACGCCAGAATGATGATCGTGAACGACTCCTCCACGCCCACCGCATAGCGCGTATAGAGCAGCAGATTGTTCTGCACAACCAGCAGCGCCATCCACGCGCAAACGTAAATGGCGGTGACGTACTGAAAGGGACGGCTTGAAAACGCGCTGAGCAGCTCGCCAAAAACGTTAAAATCCGTCGCATCCGCACGCGATTCCGGCAGTTCAAAGGTTCCGCCAAAGGCAATCAGCGTCGTGGCGGCGATAAATAGGCCAAAGAACGCCGCGCTGATTAGATTGCCGCGGACCACGTCATCGCCAGCGAGACCGATCAGCACGGGATGCAGAATCACGGCCAGTAGGCTGCCGACGAGGTTGAGGCTGAAGCGGTAGGTGTTGAGGCGCGTGCGCTCATCGTAGTCGCGCGTCATGGCGGAGGTGAGCGCGGCGTAGGGGATGCCAACCACGGTAAAGGCCGTCTTGAGCAGCAGCGCCACGAAGAGGTAGTAGCCCACCAGCCCCGCGCCCGACAGCGGCGGCACGACCCAGTTGAGGAAGTAGGCCAGCCCAAAGGGGACGGCCCCAAAGAGCAGCCACACCCGCTTCGAGCCCCAGCGCGTGCGCGTGCGGTCGATCAGGACGCCCATCGCCGGATCGGTGATGGCGTCCCACGCGTTGGAAACGAGGAAGATGATGCCGATATCGCGCGGGCGCAGCCCCGCTACGTCCAGCAGAAAGGCCGTGAGGAAAAAGCCGGTGATGGTGACGATGGCCGAGCCGGCCATGTCACCCGTGCCGTAGGCCAGCTTGCTGAGGAGCGGGACTTTGACGGGGGCAGCGGGCACACGCCCGACAGTTGTGCTCATGGGTTTCGGTGGGGTAGGGCGGATGGTTTAAGGCACGCCGCTTTCCAGCGCACTTTGACACGTTCCGCTATCGGCACAAATTGGTTCGTCGTCTTGGGTGCGTCCCAGATACTTGGCACTACTGGGGCGCGTGCGCTCGACCCCACTTCCAACCCCTCCCCATGAGCGGCTTAACTTTACCCACAAGCCGAAAACGCTTGGAGCGGCGTCTGCCGGGGCTGGGCAGAACGACCCCACCCCCAGCCCCTCCCCGACTTCAGGGAGGGGAGCTTGTTGCCCCGTTGACAGAATGGATGCGTCGGGACAGCGTCTCGACGCACCCAGCGTGGGTTCAAGTGACCCTTCCCCCGTGCACGGGGGAAGGGCCGGGGAAGGGGGTTGAGCATCGCCTTCCCCTTCAGCCGCTTCTTCACTTACCCAATATAAGTAAAGGTAAGCCGCCCGCGGAGAGGGGCTTCGAGGCTTCGTTGATAACGAAACGACATTTTGGGGATAAGGATTTAGGGGGTAGGGTCGAATGGCTCAAAATTTTGGGACACGCCCGTCGTTTGAACAGCCTGTGGGTCGCTTGGTCTTCTGGATTGTCTTACGAAGTCGTGGAACTCAGGCGTAGGCCAGCTCCCCAGCGGGTATGCCGTTGGCCGCAATCACGCTTTTGTACCAGGCCGCGCTGTCTTTGGGCAGGCGATCCAGCGAATCCAGATCGGTGTAGAAAAGGCCAAAGCGCGGGTCGTAGCCCTCGTCCAGCTCAAAGGTATCGAGAAGCGTCCAGATAAAGTAGCCCTGAACGTTGCAGCCTTCTCCCAGAGCGCGGTGGATTTGACGAAGATAGCCATCGTGATAGGCAATGCGTCGTTCGTCGCGCACGCGCCAGCCGCCGTTCTCCCACAGCGGCCGGTCGTTCAGCGCGACGCCGTTCTCGGTGATGAGCACGGGCGGGTTGCCGTACTCGCGCTGGATGCGCATCAACGTTTCATAGATGCCCTCTGGATAAATTTCCCATCCCAGCGCCGAATGCAGCGAGCCCGGCGCGCGGTAGTCCACCGCGGGCCGAATACCCATTGGGCTCGTGGGATCGTAGGCGATCCAACTGCGCGCAAAGTGGTTGATGCCCAGGTAGTCAACGGGTTGGCGAATGGTAGCGAGGTCGTCCGGATGGATGGTGACGCCGAGCGTCTGCATGAGGGAGAGGGCCGTTTCGGGGTAGCGGCCCCGCAGCATTGGTTCGAGGAAAACTTTTGCGTAGACGGTGTCGGTTGCAGCGGCGGCTTCCTGATCGCGGGCTGAATTGCTTACGCCTTGAAACTGCGGAAGCGACAGCACGGGGCCAATTTGCGCGTTGGGCGCATTGGCCCGCAGCGCCTGCACCGCCTGACCGTGCGCCAAATTCTGAACGTGCACAACGCGCGCATACGCGCTCGGCGAGGTGAGGCCGGGCGCGTGGTTGCCGCTTAGATAGCCGTGAAAGGCATGGGTGTTTGGCTCGTTGAGGGTGAACCAGTGCTGTACGCGATCGCCGAGCGCCTGGGTCACAATGTCCGCGTATTCGCCAAAGGCCTGGGCCGTGTCGCGGTTGAGCCAGCCGCCAGCATCCTGCAGTGACTGGGGCAAATCCCAGTGGTAGAGCGTTACGTAGGGCGTGATCGACGCTTCGAGCAGGCCATCTACCAGCCGCTTGTAGAAATCCAGCCCTTTTTGGTTGACGCCGCAGATGCCGTAGGGCAAGATGCGTGCCCACGCCAGGCTAAAGCGGTAGGCGTTTAGCCCCACCTCCTGCATCAGCGCAATATCTTCGCGCCAGCGGTGAAAGTGGTCCACCGCCACATCGCCCGTCGTGCCGTCCTTGACGCGGCCCGGCTCCTCGGCAAAGCGATCCCACATGGATTCGCCCCGGTCCCAGGCCCCTTCGATCTGAAGCGCCGATGTGGCCGTCCCCCAAACGAATCCTTCAGGAAATTTCACCGCTTCCATTGCACATTCCTCCCCGGGTAGGCAACTTCAAAAGTGTGTTGTAGCAAATATACCAACTGGTTCTGGCTAGCTTCAACTCATACAACTTGACATCTGTGCGTGGGTTTGCTGATCTGAATTTACTGCTCATTTCTGTTGGGGGACAGAAGATTCTTCGTAGTGGAAAGGTATTGCCCATTTCTGCGCAATCGTGTTCTCAATTTGTTAACAAACTTATTTGTCCAACCTACTTACCTTATGGTGTTGTACTAAAAATATCCGCTTGATTGTACACGCTTGTGTAAAATAGAGAAAATGGGCTGTCGCCCGCAGAGAGGTTGAGAAATAACCGAACCCGATTTCGAGTTTGGCTCTTGAAATCATAGCAGGAGTATGCTATTCTGTCAACCATCAATTTGGAGTGCGTTCTTCTCCTTCATTTAGCGCAGTTGTTCACCATATCCCGTTCACCTATTAATTTACTGCTGTGATAAGCGAGAGGCTGCTCATGAGCGACCCCACCTTGACACACGACCAAACAATGCTCGAAGAAATTTTTGCGGGCGAGGAGTTTCCGCGCGAGCCGCAGCAGGCGCGCGGCCACGCCACGCGCAGCGCCATCTTCGAGGCCGCCGCGGAGCTGTTCGAGCGGAAAAGCTATTCCGGCACCAATACCAAAGAGATTGCCGAACGGGCGGAAATCGGCGTGGGCACGCTCTACTTCTACTTCCGCGACAAGCGACAGATTCTCGTTGCGATGTTGGCCGAGAAAATTGCCGAGTATCCCCAACTGGGCACGGTGGAGCCCGAAGCGCTCAAACGCGACCCGCGCGACTACGTCCACCAACAGCTGCGCGGCGGCTTTCCCTATAATCGCGTCTATTACGGATTGAGGGACGCCGTGCGCGAACTTTCTATCCAGGACAAGGAGTTTGGCCAGATTTCAGATCGTATCATCAACCGCATCTACCAGCAGGTTATCGGTTGGATACGGGTGGGGTCAGAGGCCGATCTTACACATCCTTCTCTAGATGTGGAAGCAACGGCGCACCCGCTGGCTATTTTTATTTACAGCTTCTACAATATGTTGCCCAATCCGTCTCGCACCACCGAGGCCGAATTCTGGCGAGCGCACAGCGCCATTGCCGACATTGTCTACCGCGCGCTGTTTCGAGACGACGCGGGAGGCGTTGCGGTGTAAGGCACGCTAGTACATTTGGGCGTACATACCACGGCAGATAGATTCGTCGATTCTCTCTGGTGGGCAGGCGCAGAAACCGCCTAACTACTTCCGCTGGGATGTACTAGTACAGTTGGGCGTAAATAAACCGGCAGATTTTCTACCACCAAGACACAAAGACACGAAGCAGAAAAGAGGGCCTCAGTGCCTTTGTGTCTTCGTGGTTATAACCAGACGGAAACTGCACGGTTATTTACGCCCCGGCGTATTAGCGGCTTACGAAGCGAGCCGCCAACTCCATCTCCGGAACATTCAACCACCATGCAAACGACACAACGAACGGAATCCGCTCTAGCGCCGCTGACCAGCGGTCGCCTCTTGGCCGAGGTGATTCTGCTGTGGGGCCTGCCGACAGTCGGCGTTGCCCTGGCTTGGTGGGCGTGGCGCGCGTTGGGCGTGGGCAATGCGCTCGTGCTCTACCTCTTGCTCGTCCCGGCGCTGACGGCCTACTTGGTCGTAGCTGTTGGGGCGGGGTGGCTGGGCTACTGGCGCTTTCCGCTGCCCTACGCCGTGCGCGGCGTGCCGCCGCAGATCGGCTTGATCTACTCCGGCACGTACAGCCTCGCCTTCACAGCCGTCGCCGCTCTGGTGACGCCGCAGACGCTGCTGCTCAATCCGCTCGTGGGCCCGCTGCTCGGCGCAGTTATCGGCGCGCTGGTCGGCACGGCCTATGATCTCGTGGCCACCCACTACCGCCTGCTCGATCCGCCGCTGCGCGTGCGCCACCCAGAAGCGGGCACGTGGCAGACGGTGCGTCGCTACAGCTTCGTCTTTTTTGGCGGCATGGGGCTGGTCAACGTGATTGCCTTCCAAGTGGGCGCGCGCCTGCTGGCTGGCGATGCCGAACCCGCCACGCTCGTCGCGCTGGTGATCGTCGCCGGCGCGCTGGCCGCGCTGCCCTTTATCGCCTCGCTGCTGCGCACCCGCCACCGCCTGCGTCGGCGTCAGCTTCAACGCGCCGATTGACGCCCGTCGCACAACGCCCGTCGCACAGCGCCCGTCGCACAACGCCCGTCGCACAACGCCCGTCGCACAACACCTCAGCCCCCACATGACCCATCCCTCTCCCGTCCCCTTCGGCGACAGCATCACGCTGGCCGATCTCGAAGGCGACGTGCATCCGCTGCTGCATGAGCTGCGCGACGCCGAGCCCGTTGCTTGGCTGCCCGTGCTCGATGGGTGGCTGGTGACGCGGCGCGATCTCTGCATCGAGGTGATGCGCAACGCGGCGACCTTCACCGTCGATCACCCCGGCTTTTCCACGGCGCAGGTCGTCGGCCCCAGCATGTTGTCGCTGGACGGCGACGCCCACCGGCAGCACCGTACCCCCTTCGAGCAGCCCTTTCGTCGACGCGATGTCGAAGCGCGCTTCCGGGAGCCCGTGGCCGAATCTGTTAGCCAGCTGCTGGACGAGCTTGCGCCGCGCGGCGAGGCCGAGCTGCGGCGCGACTATGCCGGGCCGATTGCCGTGCAGGCAATGGTGGCGGCGTTGGGGCTGGCGGGCACGCCCGTGGCGGACGTACTGGGTTGGTACGATTCCATTGTGGCGGCGGTGACGCGCGTCACGGCGGGTGAGCCGGTGGGGGAGGCCGGGCGCGCGGCCTTTGCGGCACTGCGCCAAAGCCTGCTGCCCGCCATTCGCGGCGAGGCCGAGCCGAGCCTGTTGGCAACGGCCAGCGGTGCGGCAACGGGCCTGAGCGAGGACGAGATCGTCTCCAACGCCGCGGTGTTGCTCTTTGGCGGCGTCGAGACCACGGAGGGCATGATCGCCAACGCCCTCTATTTCCTGCTGACCAATTCAGCCGTGCTGAGCCACGTCCTGCGCGATCCGGCCCGCGTGTCGGCGGCGGTGGAGGAGACGCTGCGGCTGGAGCCCGCGGCCAGCGTGGTGGATCGCTACGCCACGCGCGAGGTGTCGCTGGGCGGGGCGGCGATTCGCGCGGGCGATCTTGTGCGCGTCTCGCTCGCCGCCGCCAACCGCGACCCCGCCGTCTTCCCCCACCCCGACCAATTCAATCCGCAGCGCGACAATCTCTCGTCGCACGTAACCTTTGCCCAGGGGCCGCACGTCTGCCTTGGCCTGCACCTCGCACGGCTGGAGGCGGTGACGGCGGTGGCGCAGGCGGTGGTGCGGCTGCCCCGCTTGCGGCTGGTCACTCCAGCGGAATCGGCCCCGGTGGGCTTGGTCTTCCGCAAGCCGCTGTCGCTTCATGCGAAGTGGGGCGGTTGAACCCACAGCACGCAAATTAGAACAGAGAAGCCCGGCTCACGTTTACGAGCCGGGCTTCTCTGTGAAACTCTTCTATACTCGCTGCTTGCGCGGCGATGCGGCGCGTTGAACAGCCATCTCCGCGCAACCTTTTAACGGGCTCAAGAACCGTGTGGGGGGTCCTTACTCCGCATCGACCAATTCATAGATCGTGCCGCCGTAGTCCACCACGTAAAGGCTGCCGGCGGCGTCCTCGCCAAAGCTGCTGACGCGGGGTCCGTTTTGGAGCAGCAGCTCGCTCTCCCAGCCGTTTTCGGCGCTGGCGTTCTGGCGCAGCCCCCAAACGTTGCCACTGACAAAGTCGGCGTAGAAGTAGAGGCCCTGTAGCGCCGGGTAAGCCTCGCCACGGTAGACGTAGCCGCCGGTAATCGAGCGCCCGCCGTCGCGGTCGTATTCGGCCACGGGCAGCGTCAAGCCGTCGAAGCTGCACTCGTCGGGGTTGAAGCAGTGCGCGCCCTCGGTGATGCGCCAGCCGTAATTTTCCCCACCCTCGCTGGCGGCGGGCTGAAAGCTGACCTCCTCCCACTGACCCTGGCCGACATCCCCAATGTAGAGATCGCCCGTGTCGCGATCAAACGAGAAGCGCCACGGGTTGCGCAGGCCGTAGCTCCAGATTTCCGGCGCGAAGTCGCTGTTGCTGGCAAAAAGATTATCGTCCGGAATGGCGTAGCCCATCTCCACGCTCTCGACATCAAGCCGCAGCAGCTTGCCCAGCAGCGAGGCGGGCGTCTGCGCGTAGTTTTGCGGGTCGCCGCCGCTGCCGCCGTCGCCCGTGCCAACGTAGAGATAGCCGTCCGGCCCAAACTGAATTTGTCCACCGTTGTGGTTGGGGTAGGGCTGGTCGATGGAGAGCAGCGGGTCGCCCAGCAGCGAGGCTGTTTGCCCGCCGTCGGTGGACGAGGCGCGCTGGATTTGCGTTTTGAGCTGGCCATCGGTCTGCACGGTGCGGTAGAGGTAGAAGATGCCGTCATCGTCCGCCGTACCAAAATCTTCTGGGAAGGCGATGCTCAACAGGCCGCTCTCGCCGCCGAGTTGGGTGGTGCGCTCCACGTCGAGGAAAACCGAGCGCGCGCCCGTCGCCATCTCGTAGCGCTGCACCACTCCCCGTTGCTCGACGATGTAGAGCACGTCCCCATCGCCCGCGTGGGTTACGTAGACGGGTTGGTCAAAGTCTGTGGCAATCTCGTTGAGGCTGATCTCCGGCCACGCGGTTGTGTCCGGCGGCGGGGTCGGCTCGACGGGAAGGGTTCCTTCACCGCCAGACCCGTCGGCAATGAGGGGCAGATAGATCGGTGAAGGGTCGCCCTCCTGTGCCCAGACGGTGGTGGTCGCCAGCAGGCCCAGGGCGACAAAGGCCAGCGCGAAGAGTCGGAAACGAATGGATGGTTGCATGGGTGGCTCCAGTGAAAAGCGCTGGTTCTTGCGGCAGCGCACGGGTCGGTCAATTAGAAACGACGCACATTGTAACAGATTGCCGCCGCGATGTGGATACTGCCGCGCTACGCTTTCCGTTTGAAATGTCGTTTTTTGGATGATGTGGGATGGGGGAACGGCATCGCGCCACGTCCATATCAAGTTAAGCGCAAGATAGCGAAATTAGTGGGTAGATTGCGCTTTGACCCCACCCCAGCCTTCCCCATGATGGGGAGGGAGCTGATTCATCGTGTGCCCAGTCGCGGCTCCTCCATGATGGGGAGGTTGGGAGGGGGTAGTAGACGGCTTGCCCACTCAAGCGCGCCAATTCCCTTCTGCCCAACCTGAGCTTGGTAGATATGGGCAAACAAAGCAGCACTTTACTTCCCGTCGTGCAGCTTGTCGAAGAGCGTGCGGCGCATGATTTGCTCGATGGGGCCGGGCGCAAGGCGGCTGGCCGCGGCAAAGACGCGGTTGCCCAGGCCGGGAATCAGCACGCGCTGCTCTTTTTCCACGGCGTCGCCAATGCGGCGGGCCAAGTCAGCCGGGGCCATGCGGCGGTTTTCGCGCGAGCTGTCCGGGCTGTAGCGGCGGGCGTGGGCCGTGCGCGTGGGGCCGGGGAAGACCGTCAGCACGTGGACGCCGTCGCTGGCAAGCGCGCTGCTCAGGCTGCGGGCGTACGAGGCCAGCCCGTCCTTGCTCGCGGCGTAGACGGCCGCGCCGGGATAGCTGGCGTAGTGCGACAGCGAAGAGAGAAAGACAAGCGTGGTCCCTTTGCGCAGCCGACCCTGCCGCAGCAGATTTGTTGTGAGCACCAGCGGCGCACGCAGGTTGACATCGAGCACGGCGCGCTGCCGATCCAGATCGGCGTGGACAAAGGGGCCGACATCGCTGATGCCGGCGTTGTGGATCAGCACGTCGATGGGCGGGCGCTGCGCAAGCTGCTGCGCGACGTTGTCCAGCGCGCCTTCATCACCGAGGTTGGCGACGATAAAGGTCGCGTCGGCTCCAGATTGGAGAAGCTGTGCCTGCGTTGCGTCGGCGCGCATCGCGTCGACGTCGACGCCCGTGATAACGTCCCCCAGCGCCGCAAATTCGCGGGCCAGCGCCTTGCCAATCCCGTCCGCCGCCCCGGTGATGACGACGTGGCGGGCGTCGCCGGAATTTTTGAGAGCAAAGACGCCGTGGGCCGCCTGCGCCTGTCGCCGCGCGGCAAAATCAAAAAGCGCAGGCAGGTGGCGACCAGCGGCGTGCAGCAGCTTGTTCGCGCCGCCAATCGTCGCCGTGCGCCCGCTGCGGTCGAGGGCATCGATGAGCTGGTGAGCCGTCTTTTCCGCCGAGGGGTAGCGGCTCTTGGCGAGGTGGGGCGCGCCGCTTTTTTTGAACATGGCGGTGCGCGTAGCGCCGGGGTGCAGCACGTGGGCTGTGGCCGGGCTCTTCATCGCACGCAGCTCGATTTGCAGGTTGCGCGCAAAGCCGTCGAGTGCCGCTTTGGTCGCGGCATAGATGGCAAAATTGGGTGCGGGCAGGGTCGACACGACCGAGCTGACGAAGGCGACTTTTCCGCTCGCCCGTTCCACGTGCGGCAGCAGCGTGTGGGTCAACAGCACCGGCGCGTAGAGGTTGACGTGTAGCAGCTCGTCGATATCCGCCGCCGTCTGCCCCGCCAGCGAGCCGACGTAGCCCAGCCCGGCGTTGTGGATCAGCGCGTCGAGCCGGTCTACGTCGTGAACCGCCAGCCAGCTGCGCACGCGCTCGTGGCAGTCAAGCTGGGACAGGTCGGCCCGGCAGTAGGTCGCCTCCGAGAAGAGCGGGTCGTCAAGCGCCGCCAGCGGGCGACGGCCCACGAGAATCAGCCGCACGCCGCGCTCGGCGTAGAGGCGAGCCATGGCGAGGCCGATGCCGTCGGTCGCGCCGGTGATGAGAATGGTGGGGGTGGGCATAAGCGTGGGGAGTATTTTGGTTAAATTTCTGGCCAGCCGGAGGTAACGCCGGGCTGCAATATCTGCACCCGCGCCGTCGGCTGATCCGCTTCGCCCGCGACAAAGGCGGTGAGCAGGACATTGCCCGCCGCATCCTCATCGCCGCTGACAGCAACGCGGTCGCTGGCGAAATCATAGGTGGCGGCAACGTTGCCGTCGAGGGCGAGCAGGCGCAGGTTGCGCTGAGCGAGCGTCGCCAGCAGGGCGCGCAGATCGGGCACGGCCCGCACGTCCGGCACGACGACGGTGCGCGGCAGCAGGTTGAGCCCGGCGGTTGCGCCGTCGAGCAGGAAAGCGCCAATGACGCTCATAGACTCGCCGACAAAGGCAATCGTCAGCTCTTCTTCGGCCAAGCGACCGAGCGCGTCGAGCAGCCGCCGCCCGGCGCTGCCCGTGAGCACGTCCAGCGGCAGGTCGATAATGGCCTGCTGCACCACGTCAAAATTCAGACGGCTCAATCGCGGCCCGCTGATGTCGACTTCGAGAATTTGATCGACGACCTCGCTGGAGAAGTCGCTGGCGAGCGCGTCCTGCACGGGCGGCAGCAGCGCGCTCTCGCCAACCGTGAGCAGCGCGATCAACATCCCCTCGCGCGGGGGCTCAAGCTGGGTGAGCAGCGCCTGCTCGCTGGAGAAGAGTTGGATCGGCATGGCGCTATTGTAGCGCAAGCGTGCAAGTTGGCAACTTGGGCAGCGGCGAGTAGAATTAGAAATCACGTAAATTGCCCAGGGCCACCTCGCTTTGGGCACAACAAAGTTCACACTTATGTCCGTTAGCAACCCCCACGACCACTTCTTCCGCCAAACCTTTTCCGATCTGCCGCTGGCGCGCAGCTTCCTGCAGCACTATCTGCCGCCGGACGTGCTGGCCCTGCTCGATCTCGACGGCCTCTCGCTGCGGCAGGAGTCCTACGTCGATGAGGAGCTGCAGGAGCACCAATCCGATTTGCTCTTTGAGGTACCCTTCGCCGCGCCACCCGCGGATGGCTTACTGCGCCCGGACCCGGCGCTGCTCTATTTGCTCGTTGAGCACAAGAGCTACCCGGATGAGGAGGTGCTGCTTCAACTCCAGCGCTATCGCCAGAAAATCTGGGACAATCAGCGGCGGCAGGGCGAGCCGCTGCGCCTGATTGTGCCGCTGGTCGTCTATCACGGGCGGACAAAGTGGAACGTGCCCGCGACGCTGGCCGATTGGCTGCAAGTGCCGCCGGCGCTGCGCTCCTTTACGCCCACGGATCGCTATCTGCTCTACGATTTCTCGCGCGCCGGTGACGAAGAGATTCTTGGGGATAATTTGCTGCGCGCCGTTCTGCTAATGCTGCGTCACGTCTTTGGGCAGGATCTAGCGGATAGGCTCGTCGAGATTGTGCAACTGCTGTGGCAGGAATCCAGCGCTGTGCGGCGATATTCGTTTCTGCGCGTCGTACTGCGCTACACCGTAGAAGGTGGTAGAATAGAGCAGGATAAAGTGCGAGAGGTGATGACGACATCTTTACCAGAAGGAGAAGAGACCATGGCAACTTGGATCGACGAACTGATTGAGCAGGGCCGCGAACAGGGTCTGGAGCAGGGCCGCGAACAGGGTCTGGAACAGGGTCTGGAAAAAGCAGAGCGTCTTCATGTTATGAACGTTTTGCGTTTTCGCTTTAACAGCGTTCCCGAGGAAATTGGCGAGCGGCTGACGCAGAAAAATTTTGAAGCACTACAAAATCTCACGGATCTCGCGCTCAGCGTGCAAACCCTGGACGAATTTATCGAGCTTGGACTGGCTGGCGAGGAAAGCGACTCGTGAACAACGTCTGGATCACCGGCCTCGTGCCCGCTGCGTTCACGCCCCTGCACGCCGACGGCCACCTCCACCTCGACCAAATCGGCCCGCTGACCGAGCAGCTGATCGGCGACGGCGTGGGTGGGCTCTACGTCTGCGGCAGCACGGGCGAGGGCGTCTCGCTAACGAGCGCGGAGCGTCGCGAGGTGGCCGCGGCCTTTGTGCAGGCGGCGGACGGGCGCGTGCCGACGATTGTGCAGGTGGGCCACAACAGCTTGGCCGAGGCGCGACTGTTGGCCGAGCACGCGCAGCAGATTGGGGCCGACGCCATCTCCGCCACGCCGCCCACCTACTTCAAGCCGCGCGACGTAGAGACGCTGATCGACTGCCTGGCCGAGGTGACGGCGGGCGCGCCCGACCTGCCCTTCTACTATTACCACATCCCCCACGTGACGGGCGTCGAGGTCGACGCCGTTGAGCTGATGACGCTGGCCGACGAGCGCTTGCCGTCATTGGTTGGCGTGAAGTTTAGCGCCTTCAAAATTTTTGAGCTGCAAGCGGCCACCGCCCATTCTCGGCAATCTGGCAGCGGTCGCTTCAACCTGCTCTTTGGCAGCGACGAAATGCTGCTGAGCGGGCTGATGGGCGGGGCGCAGGGGGCCGTTGGCAGCACGTACAATTTTGCCGCGCCGCTGTACAAGCGCGTGATTGAGGCATTCGAGTCCGGCGACATCGACGAGGCGCGACGGCTACAGGGACTGTCGGTGGAGATGGTGCGCGTGCTGGGGCGACGCGGCGGCAACGCGGCGATCAAGGCCGTGATGGCGCTGCTCAACGTCGACTGCGGGCCGCCGCGTCTGCCGCAGGTTGGATTGAACACAGAACAAATTAAGGCGCTGCGGCGCGATTTGGAAGCCATTGGCTTCTTTGAGTGGGGGCGAGCATGAAACGACACTTTGGCTTTCCCCCCGTAAACTGGCGAATTGCTTCGCTCTTCTTGCTGCTGTTGCTCTCCGGCTGCACACCGCTTTCCATCTCATCTAGCCAGCCAAGCGACGCGGCTTCCATTCCCCCCGCCGTCGACCAAACCGTCGACGCCGAAATCGAGGCGCAGATCGAGGCGCGGATCGAGGCGCAGGTGGAGGCGCTGCTGGCCGAGATGACGCTGCTCGAAAAAATTGGGCAGATGACTCAAGTAGAGAAAGGCAGCATCCAGCCAGAGCAGGTGAGCGAATACTTCATCGGCTCGGTGTTGAGCGGCGGCGGTGGTGGCCCCATCGCCAACACGCCCGCAGCCTGGCTGGAGATGACGAGCGGCTACCACGAAGCCGCGCGCCAAACCCGTCTCAGCATCCCGCTGCTCTACGGCGTGGATGCGGTACACGGCCACAACAACGTTCTGGGGGCGACGATCTTCCCGCACAACATCGGCCTGGGCGCGACGCGCAACGCCGATCTCGTCGAGCGCATCGGGCGCGCGACGGCGCTGGAGGTGGCGGCAACCGGCATCGACTGGGACTTTGCACCGGTGGTGGCCGTGCCGCAGGACATCCGCTGGGGGCGCACCTACGAAGGCTACGCCGAAGAGACGGCGCTGGTCTCCACGCTGGGGACGGCCTTTCTGCACGGCCTCCAGGGCGACTCGCTGAGCGCGCCGGAGACGGTTCTCGGCACGCCCAAACATTACGTGGCCGACGGCGCTGCCGCCTGGGGCACGTCGACCAGCAGCGGCTACCAGATCGATCAGGGCGACGCCGTGATCAACGAAGCCACGCTGCGCGCCATCCATCTGCCGCCCTACATCGACGCCATCGAGAACGGCGCGCGCAGCATCATGGTCTCCTTTAGCAGCTGGAACGGCACCAAGCTGCACGCCGACCGTTACCTGCTCACCGACGTGCTCAAGGGCGAGCTGGGCTTCGACGGCTTCCTCGTCTCGGATTGGCAGGCCATCGACCAGATTCCCGGCCCCTACGAGAGCGATGTCGCCACCGCGATCAACGCGGGCATCGACATGGTGATGGTTCCCTACGACTACGAAACGTTTATCTCGACGCTGACGAGTGCCGTGGAAAATGGCGACGTGGCCAGCGAGCGCATCGACGACGCCGTGCGCCGCATTTTGCGCGTAAAAAGGGAGCTGGGGCTGTTCGAGCCGACGGGAGCCGACGCTGTCGCGCTGTCGGCTGTCGGCTCGGCAGAACACCGCGAGCTGGCGCGGGAGGCGGTGCAGCAGTCGCTGGTGCTGCTGCAAAATCGCAACGGCGCGCTGCCGCTTAACAAAGCGACGCCGTTAATTTACGTGGGCGGCGCGGCGGCGGACGACATCGGCATCCAAAGCGGCGGCTGGACGATTTCTTGGCAGGGACGCGCCGGCGAGATCACGCCGGGGACGACGATTTTGGCGGCCATTGAGCAGGCGGTTGGGCCGGACGCAGAGGTGGTTTACAGCCGCGCCGGCGAATTCCCCGGGGAGTTTGATGAGCGCGCGAGCGTGGGGATCGCCGTGGTCGGCGAGCGCCCATATGCCGAGGGGCAGGGCGATCGGGCCGACCTCGCGCTGAGCGACGCAGATGCGTCGCTGATCGAGGCCATGCGCGCCAGCAGCGACGCGCTCATCGTCGTGCTCGCAACCGGTCGCCCGCTAATTATTACCGACCTGCTGGGCGAGGCCGACGCGTGGGTCGTCGCGTGGCTGCCCGGCACCGAAGGGCAGGGCGTTGCCGACGTGCTCTTCGGCGACGTCGAGTTTGTCGGCAGGCTGCCCTTTACGTGGCCGCGCACGATGCAGCAAATCCCCATTCAAGCCAGCGACTTCGACGGCTGCGACGGCCCGCTCTTTCCCTTTGGCTACGGCCTCACCGCGGAAGATAGCGGCGGCGATGTTGGCCCGCTTGATTGCTCCTGATGCCGCGTCGAGCGTAATTGGATGGGCATTACATCGGTTTACTTCTCGTCCTAGTTTTGACCTTTGACATGGCCGGTGGTGGCCTTAGTTGGCTCGTCAGCGGCAACCGGCAGGCAGTGGATTCCCAGCCTACTTTGCAAAACGCGCTGAAGCGCGTTGGAGAAGTCGCTCGCCAGTGTGCTGCAGCGCACCTGGCCAACCAGGTGACGAATAAATTTGTCGCGGACCGCTGCCGCTGTTTTTAATCGATACAGTATCTAATGCGAATCGTAGGCGCTGCGCACGCTGTTAAGGCGTGTACACGAGAGTCTGTACGCAAATGGTGAACGCAGCGATGAAGAACAACCGGAAAGTGCGCAAAGCGTAAACAGTTGATGCGTGATGGTCGGGTAATTAAGCCTCACGCATCAACTGTTTACGCCTCAAGGATTTTCACTATGGCAGTCCAAAACGCACAAAACAAGATCAACCGACAAGTTCTTTCTTGGAACGGCGCGCCGTCACATTTTTGGTTGCCGTGTGGGTGTTGTACTATCGAGATCGGGTGATCACGCTCGTCGTGCCGCCGCTGCGCACGCTGCTCGCTTCGCGGCGACGCATTCTGTACATCGGCATTCCCGCGGCGGGCACCAAGATGATCGCGCCGCTGGGCACGGCGGTGATCACGCGGCTGGTCTCCGGCTATGGTGAATCGGCGGTGGCGACGTATGGCGTCTCCGCTCGCGCTGTCGACGGCGCTGGCGCCCTTTGTGGGGCAAAATTTTAGGGCCGTACGCATGGAGCGCGTGCGCACGGGCGTGGGCTATGCGCAGCAATTTGCCGTGGCCAGCGGCATTGTCGCCGCCCTGTTGCTGGCCGTGATCGCGCGCCCGCTGGCGTCGCTCTTTAATAGCAACCCAGCCGTCATCGATTTAATCGTGCTCTACCTGCGCATTGTGCCGATTGGCTACGCGCTGCAGGGCGTGCTCCAGCTCAGCAACGACACGCTCAACGTGCTCAACAAGCCGTTGCACGCCTCGGCCTTGATGGTCGTGCAGATGTTTGCGCTCTACATTCCGCTGGCGCTGCTCGGCTCGTCGCTGATGGGCGTGGCGGGGATTTTTGTGGCCGCGGCCACGGCCAACGTGCTGGCTGGATTGGCTGCATATTTGTGGCTGCGTCGCGTGCTGGGGATCGAGAAGCGCGCGTCGCTGGGCGTATCGACGGCGCTGCCGGCGGCAGGGGATTGATTTACGCCAGCGCGGGAACGAGCGGGCGCTCCACCGTTGTCGTGGGCACTGCCTGACCCAGTGAGGGCGTAAAGGTTTGCAGCTTCAATATCTGCCCAATTGGCGGTTGAGAGATAATGTCGAGCACCATCTCCCGCCAGTCGTCGTCTAAATCGGCTAGTCCGGTTAACGGAAAGCTGCGCGGTCCCGTGTTCGTCATCTCGACCAGTACGGAGAAATCCATCAACGTCAAGCCTACCGCCCGTTTCTCTTGACGATTCAACCGCAGCAGAATGTTTGCGTTTAATTCGACAGCGCTGGTCGCTCGCTCGCCCGGTGAGAAGGAAATGTACAGAACATCGACTTCTTTGTCGTAGGAGTAAACTGGTTCTTGCATGTGATTTATCTCTTGAGTCGAATATACTTAAAGAAAGCTGTGGCCACGTAGTTGTTGGAAATTGTTTGTCCGCGTTCATCGACATCGAAACCGAACAGAACAATAGCAACTACGTGATTAACATCATCAGGCAAGTCGACAAAGTAGTTGCTGTAGCGATATTTCCGGGGATTCAGTGGCTCCTGCTGGCGGCGACCATGCATGAGCGTTTCCTGTAGATAAAATTCGTAAATCTCCATCTCAGGATGATTGAATGGGTCGACTATATGTTTCCATCTTTCATTCGTCAAGTAAATTTCGTTGCTGTATCGGTCGCTCACCGTCCAGCGTATGCCACTCGTCATAGCATGGAGTCCTAATGGCTGCGAAAGTTGTTTACGAAGTTACATTCTACCACATTTACCATGTCGTCGGCCTCGACGCTGGTTTCAACCAGCGCCTGATATGGCGGAACTTGCTAAAGCGGGTTGAACAATTCTATATCAACGTGCTTCAGCACGTTTCGCAAACCAGGCGACGAATGGTTGGTGAGCTTGTCACACCACATTCATCGCCGGTCGCAACCAACGAATAAAGAATAACCACCCATGTCCACCATCCGCCGAATTCTCGCCTACCTCCGTCCTTATCTGCCGCTCGCTACCGGCGCGCTGGTCGGCAGCCTGATCGTCACCGCGGCCAACCTCTACACGCCGCAGCTGCTGCGCAGCCTGATCGACAACGGCATCACCGCCCAGAGCTGGAACGGCATCCTCTGGGCAACTGGCGGCTTGCTGGGTGTGGCCGTCGTGCGCGGCATTTTTAGCTTTGTGCAGACCTTTGGCTCGGAGAAGGTCTCGCAGGATGTGGCCTACGACATTCGCGGCAACGTCTTCCAGAAAATCGAGACGCTCTCCTTCTCCTACCACGATCAGAACCAAACCGGCCAGTTGATGACGCGCGCCACCTCGGATGTGGAGGCCATGCGCGGCTTCTTCTCGCAGGGGCTGCTCCAGCTTGTCTCCGCGCTGATTACCTTTGTGGGCGCGATGGTCATCTTGTTCTTGATGGACTGGCGACTGGCGCTCGCCTCGCTTGCCACCATTCCCGCTATCGGCGTGATTCTGGGCTTTCTCTTTGCGCGGCTGGCCCCGCGCTTCCGCGAGGTTCAGCAAAAGCTGGGCGACTTGAACACGGTGCTGCAGGAAAATATCGCGGGCGTGCGCGTGGTCAAGGCCTTTGCCGCCGAGCCCTACGAGGCGGGGCGCTATCGACAGCGCAACGAGAGCCTCTACCAGGAATTCCTCGGCGTGATCGACCTCTTCTCGCTTGGCTTTCCAACCGTCTTCTTGCTCGCCAACATCGGCACGCTGATCGTCATCTGGTACGGCGGCAACCGCGTGATTGCCAACGACATCTCGCTGGGCACGCTGATCGCCTTCAACACCTATTTGACCTTTCTGCTCTTTCCGATTTTTCAGCTTGGCTTTGTCTCGCAGCTGCTCTCGCGCGCCACGGCCTCCGGTGATCGGCTCTTCGAGGTGCTGGACGCGCCCAACGATGTCGAGGAGAAGCCCGACGCCGTGCCGCTGGGCCACGGCTATTCGGCCAACGGCGCAAGCGCCAAGGGCGATGATCACGTGCGCGGGCGCGTTGAATTTCGCGACGTGCACTTCCGCTACATCGGCGCGGAGGAGGACGTGCTCAAGGGCGTTTCGTTCGAGGTCGATCCCGGCGCGACGGTCGCCATTCTGGGCGCGACGGGCAGCGGCAAGAGCACGATCATCAACCTGATTCCCCGCTTCTACGACGTGACGGAGGGCGCGGTGCTGATCGACGGCCAGGACGTGCGCGACGTGCAGACCGACTCGCTGCGCCACCAAATCGGCATCGTGCTGCAGGAGGTCAACCTGATTGGCGGCACGATTCGCGAGAACATTGCCTTTGGTCGCCCGGACGCCACGCAGGCCGAAATCGAGGAGGCCGCGCGCCTGGCCCAGGCCCACGACTTTATCAGCGCCATGCCGGACGGCTACGACACGCTGATCGGCGAGCGCGGCGTGGGCCTCAGCGGCGGGCAGAAGCAGCGCGTCGCCATTGCCCGCGCCCTGCTGATCGACCCGGCGATCCTGATCTTTGACGACTCGACCAGCGCCGTCGACGCCGACACGGAGTACAAGCTGCAGCAGGCGCTGGAATCGCTGCTGGCCGAGCGCACCGCCTTTATCATCGCCCAGCGCATTTCGACGGTGCGCAACGCGGACCTGATCCTCGTGCTCGAGGACGGTCGCGTTGCCGACAGCGGCACGCACGCCGAGCTGCTCGAAACGAGCGCGCTCTACGCGGAAATTCTGGATTCGCAGCTCGAAGCGGATGAGCGGGTGGCGGCGTAAAAAATGAGGCGCCACTAGACCGCAATCGCGGAGCGAGCATTCTCAAATCGGGTACCCTTTGGGTGCGGGTCCACGAGGGAACTTAGCAACTCCACTGCCGTCTATTGAGCGTAAGTATTGGATGCGTGAGCAATCACTTATCACGCATCCAAGCTGGATAGCTCAATGGAAAAGAATTTGTCATTCCTGCGTAGGCAGGAATCCACGGTTTATCTACGGCCAATCTGTTTCATGCTCGAAAGAATCTTGACTGACACTTCCATGCACAACCCTGACGACTCGCAGGTCGTACATGGATTCCCGCGTTCGCGGGAATGACAAATGGTCTTGGTCGTGCTGAGATAATTAAAACCCGACAGTAAAGTCGACGAGACAACGGCCCCTTCCCCAAGCTGGGGGAGGCTGGGAGGGGTAAGCCCCACAACCCACGAACCAATACAATTAACCATCTATGCTAGACCGAATTGCCTCCACCCCCGAAGAACGCGCGACCAACGACTGGGCCGTGATCCGTCGTCTCTGGACCTACATGCGCGACGACTGGCGCGACCTGCTCGTGATGCTCTTTTTTCTGATTCTCTCCGCTGGCTCCCAAGCGGGCGGCCCCGCGCTGATCGGCATTGCCATCGACCGCTTCATCACCGAGGGCAACAGCGCTGGCCTGCGCAACGCGATGCTGGGGCTGCTGGTGGTCTACGTGCTCGGCTTTGTGGGTTTTGTGGGACAGGTGCGCATTTTGGGGAGGGTGGCCCAGCGCCTGCTCAAGCGGCTGCGCACGGACATCTTCGAGCACGTGCAGAAGCTGTCGCTCAAATACTTTAGCGGCGGCCAGGCGGGCGACCTGATGAGCCGCCTCGTCAACGACACCGACGTAATCGGCAACCTCTTTTCGCAGTCGCTCACGCAGTCGCTCGGCGCGATCTTTGCGCTGATCGGCATCGTGGTGGCCATGTTTCTCTACAACTGGATTCTCGCCCTCGCCACGCTGACGGTGATTCCCATCATGTTTATCGTGACGGGCTTCTTCTCGCGCCGCGCCCGCTCGGCCTTCCGCGAGACGCGCGAAACGCTCGGCGAATTGTCGACCAACCTGGAGGAGGGCATTTCGAGCGTGCGCGAATCACAGGCCTTTGGGCGCACGCAGCAGAACATCCAGCAGTTCGAGCGCAACAACACCGCCTATCGCAACAGCAGCGTGCGCGCGGGCGGCATCACCGCCGCCTTCGCCCCCACCATCGACGTGCTCTCGACCATCGCCACGGCCATCGTCGCGGGCGTGGGCGGCTGGCTGGCGATTGCGGGGCTGGCCTCGGTCGGCACGGTCGCGGCCTTTTTGCTCTACGCCGAACGCTTCTTTCGCCCCGTGCAGCAAATCTCCACGCTCTACACCCAGGCGCAGGCCGCCTTTGCCGCCAGCGAGCGCGTCTTCGATCTGCTCGACATCGACCCCGATCTCTTTGACAAACCAAACGCCGAGACGCTGCCCGCCGTTGAAGGCCGCGTCGTCTTTGACCACGTTAGCTTTAGCTACGGGCGCGGCGAAATTGTGCGGCGCGAAACTGTCGGCGAGGAGGCGGACGCAACGGCGCTGGACGGCTTAGCGACCAACGGCGTCGCCACCAACGGCACGGGGCGCAACGGCACGGGGCGCAACGGCGCCGAGCAAAACGGCGTTGGGGTCTTTGACGCCGCTGCTTCGTCGACCAACGGCGCAGCGGCGGACGCTGCTGGCCGTGAGTACAACGACGACTACAACACCGGCTACGTCCTGCGCGACGTATCGCTCGAAGCCGCGCCGGGGTCGACCATTGCGCTCGTCGGCCCCACGGGGGCGGGCAAAACGACGTTGGTGAATCTGATTGGCCGCTTTTACGATGTCGACGAAGGGGCCGTGCTGGTTGACGGCCACGACGTGCGCGATGTGACCCGGCGCAGCCTGCGCCAGCAGATGGGCGTCGTCCCGCAGGACGCTTTCCTCTTTTCCGGCACGATTGCGGACAACATCCGCTACGGCCAGCCCGACGTGCCGATGGAGCAGGTGATTGAAGCGGCCAAGGCGGCGCGCGTCCACAGCTTTATCGAAGCGCAGCCGGAGGGCTACGAAACCAAGCTCGGCGACCGCGGCGGCACGCTCAGCCAGGGGCAGCGCCAGCTCGTCTGCATCGCCCGTGCGATTCTCGCCGATCCGAGCATCCTGATCCTGGACGAAGCCACCTCCAGCATCGACACCCGCACCGAGCGCCTCGTCCAGCAGGCGCTCGACACGCTGCTCGAAGGGCGCACCAGCTTCGTCATCGCCCACCGCTTGAGCACGATCCGCCGCGCCGACATGATTCTCGTCGTCGACGACGGGCGGATTGTCGAGCGCGGCACGCACGAGGAATTGCTGGACAAGGGGGGGATGTACGCGGACTTGTACGAGAAGCAGCTGCGGGCGGTGAGCTTGTAAAACATCCACGCCGCGGAGTTCGCACGCCCACGTGCGAACGGGTCAACAGATGGCTTCCCACTTTCATGGGAATGACAAGTCCACCCTGGCTCGAATTGATTAGACCGTTTCTTTACACCTGGTTGACCCTGTCACCGGTCGCTGCCAAATATACACCCGATACACCGTTTGCATCTGAGGATGCTCGCTTCGCGGTGCTCAATCTTATTCACTAAATGACCACCTCCCCCAGCCATCTCCCCCGCGCCACCGCCGAGCCGACCGCCTGGCCCGGCGGCTCCGTCCACCCGATCTACAGCTACCCCGTCGGCACGTCGCCTGGCGACCCCAGCAATTTGTTCACGATCAACACCGCCACCATCGAGCGCTCTGCTCCCTACAGCGACTTCTCCGGCTACACGCGCGTCCACGTGCCCATCAGCGGCGGGAGGCTGCGGCTGCACTTTGAGAATCCCGACGAAACGGTCGAGCTGGGCCGCTTCCAACAGCACACCTTCGACGGCGGTCGCCCGCTGCGCGCCGAACTCGTGGGCGAGGCGGTGACGGCCTTTAACCTCATTCTGCGCCGCGAGCTGGAGGCGGTGGTCTCCGCCGTACAGGTGGACGAAGAGCCGCTGTCGCTGCCCGCGCTGGCGGGCAGCCAGCGGGCGCTGCGGCTGCTGTATGTGGTGGAGGGAATCGTGCAGCTCGAGGGCAGCGAGATCATCGCGGGCGCGGGCGACGCGATCGCCTGGCCCATCGAGGCGTTGATGGCCTTTCGTGTCGGAGCGGTGACGGACGAAGCCGTTGTGATTTTCGTGCGAGTTGAACTATAGGAGATGGACGAATGCTAATGGACAAATGGCAGTGGGCGATAGACGATAGACGATAGCTGTCGGTTCTGTGACGAAGATACCGCCATTGAACAATAATCCATCGTCTATCACCCATCGTCTATCACCCATCGTCTATCGCCCATCGTCTACCATCAGCCCTGGCACGTCTCGCAGTAAAAGGTCACCCGTCCCAAATTCCCCAACTTCTCTTTCACAACTGTATGTCCGCTCGGACACTGCTTCTGGCGATAGACGTGCATGTGCCGCTCAATCGCGCGGCTGGTAACGCTGTGTTCGCCATCGATGACGCGATAGAACAGGTCGCAAAAGTCGCGAATTTCACGGGTGAGGGCCTCCTGCTGCGATTTGTTCAATTCACGCACCGGCCGCAGCGGGTGCACCCGCGCCCGGTAGAGCACCTCGCACTTAATTTTGTTGCCCAGCCCCGCAAAGACCGTCTGATCCATCAGCACGTCGCACACCGCCTCATTCGCGTGCTCCGCCAGCGCCAGCGACCAAGCCGCCTCTGGCTCCCACGCGGGATGCATAATGTCCAGCCGCGCGGGCGTGCTGCGCTCAATGTCGCCCAGCGGCACGAGCTTGACCGACGACATGTAGATGCTAAGCACCTCTTCCTTTGCTGAGGCTGGCGAAGTCGACGACGGCTCCAGCATCAGCCGCAGCGAAAGCTTTTTGCCGGGCCACTCGCGGTTGATGCGCAAATCGCCGAACATGAGGAAATGAATGCGCAGCGCTTGCTCGTCGAACGGCAGGAAGAGCAGCTTGCCGCGGCTAGTCGCCCGCGGCAAGGGCTGCCCGACGAGCCACGCGTGATCGACTTTGGCCTCGCCCTTGGCGTGTACCACCGTGCACCCGGCAAACGGCGCAAGCTGCTCGACGAACCAGCGAATGTGCGGCCCTTCCATCTCTTCCCTGCCTTTCCAACTTCCAGCGACGCGACGCCATTAGAGAATAGCACGCCATATTTTAACGCGATGTAAGCCATTGTCACACCGCCGCCGCCCGTCAGCTCGACGCCGGGCCGGCGGTGAGGGCCAAAACACAAACGTCTGCTTTACACAACACTTAGTCTACAACAGCGAGCGGCTCGATTGTCCATATGCGCCAGCGAATTGTCACTCCATGCCAATTCGCGTTTGCTCCGTTTCCGCCAGCCACGCAAGCAGCGCCGCGTTGACCGCATCGGCGGCTTCTTGGTGCACGAAATGGCCCGCATCAAACATAAGCGTTTCCGGCGGCTGCCCCAACCATTTCTCGTTGCGTGCGTGGCCGGACGCCAACAAGAATTGGTCGCTCTCACCGTGGATCACCAGCGTCGGCGCGTCGATTTCCGGCAGCGTTGGGTCAACCGTGTACGGCTCGCGCGGGTAGTTGATCTGGTAAAAAGCAACGATGGCGTCGTGATCCGTGCGCAAATCGGCGGCGAGGTGGAGCGGCCAGCCCAGCGGGTCGCGCAGAACGCCAACGGGGCCGACGCGAAAGGCGGCGGTTGCGCCGGGCTGCTGCATCTGGCGGGCGTAGTCGCCCGCCAGATGCTGGGCCGGGTTGTTTGCCAGCTCTTCGATAAAGGCGTTGGGGTGGGGCACGCTCAGGGCGACCAGCCGTTCGGTCATGTCGGGGTGGCGCGCGGCGAAGTGCCAGGCCACGAATGCGCCCGAATCGTGGCCGATGATGGTGGCTTGCCCGTATCCCTCCTGGCGAATCACCGCGGCGATATCCTCCACCAGATGCTCGACGGCGTACCCTTCCTGATTGGGCGCGGCGTCGGAGCGGTTGAAGCCGCGCTGGTCGACGGCGACAACGCGGTGGCTTTCCGAGAGCGGGCCAATCTGCGCCTGCCACGAATACCAAAATTCGGGGATGCCGTGGATCAGCACCACCAGCGGCCCCTCGCCGCGCGCGACGTAGTGCAGGCGCAGCCCGTCGTTCTCGGCAAAGTTGTGCTCGACGCGCCCGGCAATGCCGGTTGCACTTGGCAGAGCGCTCGCGAGCACGAGTCCTGCCAGACCCAGCGCCGTCCACAGTAGGACGCGTCGATGTTTAGACTTTCGCTTCATGCTTGCCTCCTGTTTGATTTCGGTTTTGTTGACTCGTGATGCATGTGGCATCGGGCGTAGTGGGAGGGCGCGCCCTCCCACTACGCCCGAAAATGTACTGTCACCTACCGTGCCGAATTCACCGCCACCAGTCGGCTCGAGCCGCTGCGCGCATCCCAAAGCACAAGCGCGGCCGCGCCCACCGTCGCCACCACAAGCGCCACCAGCGTGCTCAGCGTCAGCGCATCCGGCGCGATGACCGGCTGCCCGCGCAGCGCCTGCCACGTGAGCAGACCAACCAGCCCCAGGTAGCCCAGCGCGCCAATCACGACGAGCGACAGCTTGTGGCGCTCGGTTAGCCACGGTTCGCGGCGCAGCATGAGGAAGAGGCCGAGCAGCGGGATAATTTGCAGACCGTGCAGGCCGATGAAGTGGCCGATGCGCAGGTCACCGTGGGTGGTGCTCCAGCCGAGCAGCGGCAGGCCGGGGCCACCATCCACTACGCCTTCACCCACGGGGCCGACGGTGTGCGCACCGATAAAGCCCGTGCCCTGGCCCGCCTGCATGGCCGAGAGCTGGTCGGGCGTGGGGCTGGTCATCAGGTAGCCCAGCAGCATCCCAATCAGCGCGACAATGAGGCCCAGGCGCAGGCTCCAGGCCAGCGTGCGGCTGGCCACCTTTTGCGCCACCAGCACCGCAACGCCCAGGGCGGAAACAAACCAGAAGATAGTGATGGTCATGGCCATGATGCTGTAGAGCGTGCTATCAAAGGGCGTGGTGTTGTTGAAGTGCATGGCGGTGGCGCGCGCGCCCTGAAAGATAATCAGCACCATCTCAATGCCAAGCAGCCAAGCGCTGGCCGTTAGGATAAAGCGCGAGAGCCGCGGGCGCAGCGTATCCAGGCTAAAAATCCAGAGCATGGAGGCGGCGTAGAAGGCGATGGAAATCGAGAACTTGGTCGTCTTGGCCCACGTGGACTGATTGGCGACGGTGCGCGGGTCGAGCGCCATGCCGATGAGGCTCAGGATGGTGGTGATGAGCATGGCGACGAAGAGAATTGTCATCGAGCGGTTGGTGGACCAGAAATAGCGCAGGATGTCGCGCGGACTGGTCGAGCGGATGGAGGACAAGGGGGCAGTGGTCATGATTTTTACCTTTCGCTGATTGTTTTCCGAATTTTGTTCGGTAAACGTGAAAATTTTTGTGTGCAGATAGTGAGAAAGTTTAGACGTTTGCGCTAGCTGGTTGTGGTGCCTGTGGCGAACGACCCGCCAAGGCACGCACGCCCAAGTATAAAATCAACCCCAGCGGCCCAAACATGAGCACAAAGAAAAGCGTCGGTGAAACGAGCCACCAAGCGAGGCCGCGCTCGCGACTGTCCAGGTAGGCCCAGCGGCCCACGAACAGGTCGAACGCCAGGAAGTGTATCCAGCCTATGGTCGCGCCCTGCGGCGTGCCCAGCAGCGCGGCGATGTTGCTCAGCGTGGGGTTGGCAAGGTCGCCGATGAGCAACGGGGCGCTGGGGACCACCAGCGCGGCGTAGACCAGCGCAACCGGCACAACAATCCAGATCGAGCGAACAATGCGCTCCGTCCAGCGCCAGAAGGGCAGGAAGATCATCAGGAACCAGAAAGGCATGACGAGCAGGCTGCTGCTGGAAAAAAGAGTATCAAACATATTGTTCCTTTGAACAAACGTGCGTTTCCAAACGTTGTTCAGAAACTGCCAAAATTTTTAACGGCTCAAGCCATAAACAAGCGCTTTTAGCCCGGCCCGATCAATTTCCGTAAAATCAACGTTGACGTGGCGGAAGTTCGTCACCCGCAGCATGGCGACGCCGTGCACGTGCGCCCACGAAGTCAGCGCCATCTCGAACGTGCCGTAGCCGGGGCGCTCGCTAAAAACTCCCTCGACCACGCAGCGCTCGACGCCTTTGTAGAGAACGTTAAACGAGGGCTGCTCCTTGAGCATCATCCCCTCTGCATCGCCAGCGCCGGAATCGTGTTCTTTGAAAGTATCGGCCAGCGGGGCCGTCGTAAACATCAGCAGGAAAAAATCCGGGCTGCGCACGGCAAAATCGACGTAAGCCATGCCTATCTCGACTATGTACTCCGCTGCTGGCAGCGACTTTTCCACGCTCTGCAGCGCACGCGTAAAGCGCTCAAAGCCCTGCTCAATCACGGCGTAGACAATTTCTTCCTTGCTGCCAAAGTATTCGTATAAACCCGCCGGGCTGTAGTCAATCGCGTCGGCAATGCCGCGCATCGAGAGTGCACCGGTGCCCTGCTCACGAATAATCTGGCGCGCGGCTTCTAAAATCGCCTGCTCGGTGCGCTGGCGACGTCGCTCGCGGGGGGAAAGCTCTGCTGTGATCATAACAAGCACCTTTTTCTGAACGTTGTTCGGACTTTATCACACGTTTGGGTTCGTGTCAAGAGGCAATTTTATCTTAACAAAGTTGCCTTTTTAACAGATTGTTACTATAACTAGCGGTGATGCGAACCGGCTTAACTTGCTCAACCGACCCTTGACCCGCAAAATCATTCACCTCGATCTCGATGCCTTCTACTGCGCCGTGGAGGAGCTGCGCGACCCGTCGCTGCGCGGCAAAGCGTTTGCCGTGGGCGGGCGGCCCTCCGGGCGCGGCGTCGTCACCTCCGCGTCGTATGCGGCGCGGCGCTTTGGCGTGCGCTCGGCCATGCCCATGGCGCGGGCCATGCGCCTTTGCCCCGGCCTGCTCGTGGTGCCCACGCGCTTTGCCGAGTACGGGCGCGTCTCCAGCGAGGTGATGGCGCGACTGCGGTCGCTAACGCCGCTGGTGGAGCAGCTTTCCGTCGACGAGGCCTTTCTGGAGGTGACCAACCGCTCCGAATACGCGACGCAGCTGGCGCGTCAGCTCCAGACGCAAATCCGCGAGGAGCTGGGGCTGCCCGCCTCGCTCGGCGTGGCGACGAACAAGTTGGTGGCGAAAATTGCCAACAACGTTGGCAAGGCTGCGCACCTCACCGACGGCGATGGCTCAATCGCCCACGCGCTGACTATGCGTAGCAGCATAACCAGCCACACGCCCAACGCGCTGACCGTGGTGCTGCCGGGCGAGGAGGCGGATTTTCTCGCGCCGCTGCCGGTGGGCGAGCTGTGGGGCGTGGGCCCCAGCACGGCGGAAAAGCTGCGCGCGCTCGGCATGGAGACGGTCGGCGACATTGCCCGCTGGGACGAAATTGATTTGGCGCAGCGCTTTGGCAAACAGGGCGCGTCGCTGGCCCGCCGCGCCAAGGGCATAGACAATCGCCCGCTCGTCACCGAGCGCGAGGCCAAATCCATCAGCCGCGAGACGACCTTTGCGCGCAATGTCGACGATCCGGTGGAACTGCGGCGCGTGCTGGGCGACCTGGCCCAGCAGGTGAGCGAGCGGCTACGGCGCAAGTCGCTCGTGGGGAAGACGGTGCAGATCAAGCTGCGCTGGCCGGATTTTACCACGCCCACCCGCCAAACGACGCTGCCCATTCCCGTCGCCGACGCGCGCGCGATTAACACCGCCGCCGTCCAGCTCTTCGACGAGCTGTGGCGCGACGGCCCCAATGCTTCAGCGACAGGGGCGAAGGACGCAAATGCCGACGTCGAGCAGGCCGTGCGGCTGATCGGCGTCGGCGTCAGCGGCTTTGTCGACGGGCCGCGGCAGCTCGGCCTGTGGGACGAGCCGGTTGAGTGAGATAAGTAATAACTCGTTCCCACGCGGCTCTTGAGCCCGTCGAAAGGCTTGTATGGGAATGCTAAAGTGCGTGCAAGATGAAAGCAAGAGTTCGCGGTCTAAGTGACTGTCACTGTCCATAGCCGGACAGCTTACCCCATTTTGTCTGGACAGTGACTGTCACTGGCTCCTCAAACTCCTGTTCTCGACGCAACTTTACTTTAGATGGAGACCGCTGCTGCGTCTCGCGTTGATAGACCAAGCATCTGTGTATTCCGCTTCAACCGCCGAGTGCTGACGTGGGACGCAGGAGCGTCCCGTGGGGCATTCCCACGCAAGAGCGTGGGAACGAGCAATCTTTACACCACCCAAGGAGCGCCTTATGACTACCCACCGCCTCGACCCCAAAATTTTCTACTACACCTTTGGCCCCCACGAACCGGCCCTGCGCATTTCTCCGGGCGACAGCGTCTCCGCCGAGACGCGCGACGCCTTTGGGCTGGACAAACACCGGCAGCCGATGCCCCCGTCCATGCAGCAGCAGGCGCCGGGCACGACGCTCAAATACTCGAATCCGCTGGTCGGCCCGATTTTTGTGGAGGGCGCCCAGCAGGGCGACCTGCTCGCCGTGCACATCGACGCCATCGAGCTCAACCGCGATGTGGCGCTGAGCAAGCAGAGCGCCAACTTTGGCTCGCTGACGGGCGAGTACGCGGGCCACAACCTGCTTTACAACCCACCCATCGAGACAGTCCAGTACGAGTGGCAGCTTGACCTGGAGCGCAACGTCGGCGTTTTCGAGATGCCGGGCAGCTCCGTGGGCCGCATCGAAGCGCCGCTTGCGCCCTTTATCGGCTCGATTGGCGTGGCCCCCTCGCTCGGTCGCCACGAGCCGACGCTTGCACCGGGCGAGTTTGGGGGCAACATGGACTGTGTCGAAACAAAGGTGGGGACGACGCTCTACCTGCCGGTGTGGGTCGATGGCGGCTACCTCTTTTTTGGCGATGTCCACGCGCTGCAGGGCGATGGCGAAGTCAACGGCACGGCGCTGGAAATGACGGCGGACGTGACGTTGACTGTCGATGTGGTCAAAAAGGCCGAGGTGAACAACGGGGCGGGGGCGGAGTGGCCGCGCATGGAGGACGAAACGCATATTATGGTCGCCGGCAGCACGCGCCCGCTGATGGACTGCGTGCGGCTGGCGCAGGTCGAGCTGCTGCGCTGGCTCGTCGAGGAGTATGGCTTCGAGCGCGAAGAGGTGTGGCAGCTGATGGGGCAGGTCGGCACGATGCGGATTGGCAACGTGGTGGATCCGCAGTATACGGTGGTGGCGAAGTTTCCGAAGCGGTACTTGCCGTAGGCGATCCCATCCCCTCGACGTTGGTTCGATGGTTACGATGCCTTGTAAACCCCTTCCCCGCGAGCGGAGAAGGGGTTGAGTTGTGTCGCCTCGAAGCAATGGAAGAGTTACCCCTTCACCGCGCCAGCCAGCATCGCCTC
Source organism: Caldilineaceae bacterium (assembly GCA_965213535.1). Classification (GTDB taxonomy): domain Bacteria; phylum Chloroflexota; class Anaerolineae; order Caldilineales; family Caldilineaceae; genus JBCCFC01. The sequence continues at coordinate 5,724,832 of OZ243888.1, read as the reverse complement.
GAAGAAAGTCTTGCGGGTAAAGAGAAAGACCACGATCATCGGCAGCATGACCATGATGCAGGCGGCGGCGAGGGCGTTGTACGAGGTCAGCGATTGGGCGATGTAGTCGTAGACGCCGTACATAACGCCGCGCAGCTCGGCGCGGCTCATGAGCAGGTAGTTGGCGATAAATTCGTTCCACACGTTGACAAAGCCCAGCAGGAAAATTGCGGCCAGCCCCGGCGCGGCCAGCGGCGCGACAATCCGCCGCAGCGCACCCACGGGCGTGCAGCCGTCGATCTGCGCGGCCTCTTCGAGGTCGATGGGGATGCTGTCGAAGAAGCTTTTGACGACCCAAATGGCAAAGGGCAATTCAAAGCCGACGTAGACGAAAATCATAAAGAGGCGCTCGTCGTAGAAGGGCAGGCCGCGCCGGAAGGTGATGTTCATCTGGTAGAGCGCCAGCAGCATCGTGAGAAAGGGCACGCCCGCCAGCCCCAGGATGCCGATCAGCAGGGCTTGTCGCCCGCGAAAACGATAGCGTGAAACGGCGTAGGCCGCCAGCCCCGCCAGCACCATCAGGAAGAGCGCGGAAAAGGTGGCGTAGATCAGCGTGTTGGGCAGGTACTGTCGAATGAGGCGACCGGTGATGCGGAAGTTGAACCAGCTTTCCGGCGCTGGCTGGGGCAGCAGCACGCGCTCGTAGCCCCCCATCGAAAAGCGGCAGGCAAGCGGGTCGAAGCGCTGCGTTTCCGTATCGCAGGGCAGGAGGATCGGCGGGCGGCGGCGCACGTCCCCCTCCTGTTTAACCGAAAGCAAGAGGGTGCTGAAGACGGGGTAGAGCATAAAGAAGCAGGCCGCGAGCAGGGCGGCGTTGAGCAGCCAGGGGCGCAGGCGCTTGGCGAGATGAGGACGGGGTGGGTGTGGAGCTGGTTGGTTGGGCATATTAGCAATGCGGAGTGAGCACGCCCTCGTGCGAACGGTGTCTACAGATACTTGATAGTCTCACGGGGTCGATTCGGCACGTGGGCGTGCCTACTCCGCGAGTATACATTACACTTCTTCATACGAGCGCGAGGTGCGCAGCGTCAGGCTGATTAGCCCAAAATTGAGCAGCGCCAGCACGACCGAGAGCGCGCCCGCGAGGCCAAAGTCGAGCCGGGCAAAGCCGATGGAGTAGAGCAGGTAGCTCAGCACCTGGGTCGCCGTGCCGGGGCCGCCGCCAGTGAGGCTGAAGACCATGCCGACGCCGTTGACGCCGCCCAGGATCAGATAGAAGAGGGCAACGGTCAGCATGGGCAGAATCAGCGGAAAGAGAATAAAGCGTAGGATTTGGCGCCCGTTGGCCCCGTCGATGGCGGCGCTTTCCTGGACTTCGCTGGAGACCGTTTGCAGTGCGCCCAGGATCAGCAGCGTAATAAAGGGCAGAATTTTCCACGAGGCGGCGACAATCAAGTAGAGCAGGGCGGGCGAGGGTGGGAAGGGAATGTCGGGATGAATTTGGTTGGGAACGGTGGTCGTAAGGATCGAGACGCCGTTGGGCTCGCCAAAGAGCGTGGGGTTGGCGAAGAAGGGCGAGAACTGACCGTAATCCGGCACGACAAAGAGCCGCCACACGACGCCCGCGATCACGTCCGAGATGATCCAGGGCACAAAGAGCAGCGTGATGTAGGCGGGCGTCAGCCGCACGCGCTCGCGCAGGAGCAGCGCCAAGCCAAAGGCGAGGCCGAGCGTGAGCAGCGTGTAACCGCCGAGGAAGGTGACGGTGTGCGTCAGGCTCTCGCTAAAGGCGCTGCTCTCCAGCAGGCGCACAAAATTGTCGCCGCCCACAAAGACCTGCCGACCCGTCCCGGCCTCCGTGCGCCGCGTGCTCAGCCAGAAGGTGTAGAGCACCGGATAGAGCTGCACGCAGCCGATGACGACCAGGGCGGGGAGCAGGAGCCAGAAGGGGAGCAGCCGGGAGCGTTTCATGGGTGGGGGCAAATTTGATGCGACAACGGAAATTTTAACGCGGAGGTGCGGAGGCGCAAAGAGTTGTTCGTAACCGACCACCTCTCCGCATCTTTGCGCCGCCGCGTTGTTTTGTCCAGCTTTCCAGAGCCCTGTCAGACCAAGGCCGTTTCAGAAAACTAACTGTACCCTGTGACAGTCTCTGCCGACAATTCAGCGAATTCTTCACCGGTTGCGGGCAGTGACCGTCACCTTCGCGCTGTACTTATTTTCTTGGAATAGCCTAATTCCCCGCGTTGTACTCCTCTTGCGCCGCTGTCAGCGTCTCGGCGATGTCCGCTTCGGGGCTGCCCTTAACGAGATCAAACATCACGTTGGCGATGATGGTTTTGGCCTCGGGGATGCGCAGCAGCGAGCCGTACCAGGGCGAGCAGTCGCTGGCAGCCCCGGCTTCGATGGCGGCCTGGTAGACGGGCGTCTGGAAGGCTTCCGCCTGCGCCAGCGACTCGACCACGGGCACGCCGCCGCCCGCATTTTGCACCCAGTTCACCCCCTGCTCCGGCTCCATCACCCAGTTGATGTAGGCCTGCGCACCCTCCACATTCTGTGCGCCGTTGGGCACGACGAGGCCGATCACGTCGAGGTGGCAGCCGGGCGTGTTCCCCTCCGGCGCGAAGATGGGAGAGATGCCGACCACGCCCTCGGCGACGGCGTTTTCCATGTCGGCTGCCGTGGCCGTATCGTACTCCGTGCCGTCCGGCGCCGTCAGCGGGTTGACGTACTGGTAGCCGGCAAAGAAGCCCGTGGGGAAGGCGCCAGCCTCTGCCGTTTTGAAGGCGGCCTCCTCCTCAAAATTGCCGACAAAGACGGCTTCGGGCGCGTAGCCCTCGGCCACGACTTCGCGCATAAATTCAACGGCGGCGATATTCTCCGGCGTGTTGAGCACCATCGTGCCCTCGCCGTCGTCGTAGCTGCCGCCAAAGGAGCTAATGACCTGATAGTAGTAGCGCTGCGCCGCCTCGCCGTCAAAGGCCGTCGATCCCCAGAAGGTGATGGCGAACTGGCCCGCCTCCTGCAGCGCCGCGGCCTGCTCCATAAATTCGTTCGTGGTGGTGGGGAAACCGTCTGGGTAAAGCGCCGTCCAATAAAAGGTCACGTAGGGCGATTGGGAGATGGGGACGCAGTAGATGTTGCCGTCCGGGCCGGTGCAGGCGGCCAGCGCAGCGGGGTCGACCTCGTCGTACCACGAGGCGTTGGTCACGAAGTCAGTGATGTCCTGCACGGTGTTGTTGCGGATAAAGGTCGGCATGTCCACGCCGGTGGTGCGCATCACGTCCGGGATGTCGCCGTTGTTCTGCACGGCGGCGACCAAGTCGAGCACGAGGTTGTAATCGCGCGGGACGTTGACCCATTCGTACTCGCCCGCAAATTCTTCGTTAAACTGCGGAATCGCCTCGGCGAGGTAGAAGTTGCCCACCCGCTCGTTGGCCTGCGGATCGGTGTTGTTCTGGTCAAAGTAATACCAGGTGACGACGGGCGTCACGGCGTCGGTCGTATCGGCGGCGGCGTCGGATGCGGGGGCCGCGGTTGGCGCGACACATGCAGCCAGCACGAGCAGGGCGCACGTTAGCAGCGCCAGCGTTACAAGTCGAAACGGGCGATTCATAAAGGCTCTCCTCTGTCTTTTGGGTAATTGTTTGCGTACTTGGATGAGGCAGTAAGCGCACGGGCACGCCGTTGCGTGCCCGTGCGCCTATAAAATACAACAGTGATCATGCGGGCACAAAATACTCGCGCCAGTAGACAATTTCGCCTTCGCGCAGCTCAAAGACAATCGCATCTTCCATCGAGACCGTTTGCTCATCGGCGCGGCGCGTCTCCGTCCACGTCCACTCGACAGCGCCCTGGTTACCGTCCACCAGCACGCGCGTGATCTCGATCTCGACGGCGCTGCAGGTGGCGAAAAAGTCGCGCGCGGCGCTGGCAATGGCGGTTGGGCCGCGCCACGTGCCGCCGGGCGAGATGAAAGTTGCGTCGGGCGCAAAGTCGGCGACGATGGCGTCTAAGTCGGCGGCGCGCCACGCGGCGGCCTGCCGCACCACGAGTTGCTCGATCTCACGTTTGTTCATGAGTTCAGAATAGGCGAAAATAGGCGGATTGTCACTGCTGATGCAGCATGGCAAATCATGTAGATTATTGTACACTCTGCACAACAATCGCGACAATTTGGCGGCACACATAGAGATAGCACGTGCCGGGGATGCGGGTTCACCAGGAGTGCGGGCCGACACAACCCGTCTGTTTGTCTGCGGTAGGTTAAGCCAGCAAGTTGGTGTCGACGCCCAGTGCAAAACAGAGCGCGCGCTCTACCTCTTGCATCCGCTGTGGAAAAAGCGCTGTCAACAGATTCCCCAGCTCTCTTTGTTCAATCGTTTGGATGTTGTCCAGATTCACTGCGCCAACCAGCGCCACCCCATCATCTTCCGGTGTCAACAGGACTTCGGAAGCAATATCTCGGATATTCGAGGTGATTGGTGCCACCGTCACCGTTGACAGAAAGGGAAGGATAACTTCGCGCGTCAAAATTAAGACGGGGCGTCCCCTGTCCGGTGGTAAAAAAGTGGCCCAGAAAATTTGTCCACGTTGTATCATTGCTCCCAAGCTCGGTGTCCATCCCACTCGCGCACTTCGTCGAGCTGAACGGGGAGACGCTGATACCCGGCGATGTACTGCTGCTCTAGCTTTTCAATGTGAAGGCGATGCAGCTTTTCGGCAAGCGCTTCGCGCAGAAAGGCCGAGCGGCTCACACCTAATTCTTTCGTCACATCGCCGACGCGACAGAGCAGCTCTTCGTCGATTGTCATCTGAATGGTCTTCATCAATCTTCTCCGGTTGCAGGCTAAACTGTGGCATCTTAAACACATCTTTATCCACATTCTATGCCGCATCCACCACGGAGTCAACAGGAAAAAATCTTATGAACTACGTTCACTGGGCCGTACCAATCTCCGCGCCAGCGTTGTTGGGCTGGGCGCGGGCGGGCCGAGCCGGCTGGGTCAGCGCACGGGCCACAGCGAGGATGAATCGGTACGCGTGGTGCGCGAGGCGCTCGACCTCGGCATCAACTTTATCGATACGGCGGAGGCCTACGGCACGCAGCCCCTCGTGGGCCGGGCCATTCGCCACGCGCCGCGCGACGAGGTAATTTTGTCGACGAAGAAGGGCGTTTACAAAGATGACGCACCCCTTTCCGCCGCGGAGTTTACGGCGGGCGTGGAGCAGAGCCTGCGCGAGCTGGGCACGGAGTACATCGACATCTTCCACCTGCACGGCGTCAAGGCGCAGCAGTATCCACACGCACGCGAGGAAATTTTGCCCGCGCTGCTCAAGCTCAAGGAGCAGGGCAAGCTGCGCTGGTTGGGCATTACCGAATCCTTCACGCAGGACACGCGCCACGAGATGGCGCAGTTGGCCCTGGCAGACGATGAGGCGATGGGCTGCTGGGACGTGATGATGGTGGGCTTTAATCTGCTCAACCAATCGGCGCGCGAGTCGGTCTTCCCGCGGATGCAGGCGCAGGACATGGGCGGGCTGGGCATGTTCGTCGTGCGCCGCGCCTTTAGCCAGCCGGAGCGGCTGCGCGAAATTTTACAGGAGCTGGCGGACGCCGATCAGATTGATCCCTCGCTGGCGCAGCAGGCGGAGCCGCTCGACTTTCTTATCCACGAAGGCGGCGCGACCAGCCTCGCCGACGCGGCCTACCGCTACGCGCGCGACGAGCCGGGGCTGCACGTGGTGCTCTCCGGCACGGGCAACGTCGACCACCTGCGCGCGAACGTGGAATCACTGCTGCGTCCCCCGCTGCCAGAGGCGGATCGCGAGCGGGTGGGGGCGATCTTTGCACGCATCGATTCGGTGTCGGGCAGCTAGCGATTGCTTACCGCTTTCGGGTGGATGCCACAGACGAAGGAGATGAGCTGGCCTATAGTGAACGAACGATAAATTTTTGACAGCGAAAGGATTTTATATGTCGTCTGAATACGAACAGCGAGATGGGGAAGTGCTCGATATAACGTGGCATCAGGGGCGCAATCGCGTGCTGCTGGTCTTTGTGCCGTCGCCGGAGGACGAGCGCTACGCGGCCCAGCAGGAGCGCTTCTTTGGTCATTCCAACAATATGCTCGACCGCGACCTGATCTCCTACTACATTTTCGAGCGGGAAGCCGTCAGCGGGCCGACGGATGCCTCGGCCATCACGCCCGAATCGGCGGATAAGACGCGGCAGCAGTACAGCGTGGGTGAAGGCGACTTTGCCGTTGTGCTGATCGGCAAGGACGGGACGGAGAAGGAGCGCTACGGCGAACCCGTGGCGGCGGATACCATTTTCGAGGTGGTCGACGCCATGCCGATGCGGCAGGAGGAGATGAAGGAGCAGTAAAGTTTTTAGAGCTCTTCCCTTAACAGGGTACTAACGGGTTGATTTGTGATTCGTGGTGCGTGTTGCGTGTACCGGTACACGCAACACGCACCACGAATCACCAAAACTGCCGCAGGTATAGGGTTGGGCAAAGAGCCGTTTTTCGTAAACAAAAAGGCCAGCCCTCGATTGGGACTGGCCTTTTTGTTTAGGAAAAACAAAGTTAACGCATCATGTCGCGCCCTGAAAAACCTCTTCAAACTCCTCGCGATTGAGCGTCTCGCGGTCAACTAGCTCCTTCGCCACCACGTGCAGCAGATCCACGTGGTCAGCAAGCAGTTCACGCACCCGATCATAGGCTTTGCTGACAATGTTGTATACTTCTTCATCGATTTGCTCGGCCACTTCCTCGCTGTAGTCGCGCTGCTCCGAAAGCTCCCGACCCAGAAATACCAACTCCTCCTGCTGGCCAAACTGAAGCGGCCCCATGTTCTCGCTCATGCCATATTTGGTGATCATGGCGCGCGCGGTGCTGGTGAGCTGCTGGATATCGCCGCTGGCGCCGGTGGAAACATCGCCAAAGACCAGCTCCTCCGCCACGCGACCGCCCAAGGCAATGGCAATGTTGTCCAGGAAATAGGGCCGCGAAACCAGCACGCGGTCCCGCTCGGGCACGCGCCAAACATAGCCACCCGCCTGGCCGCGCGGCACGATGGTGATCTTCTGCAGCGGATCGGAGTGATCGACCAGCCGCGCCACCACGGCGTGGCCCGCCTCGTGGTAGGCGACGACGTTCTTTTCCTTGGGCGTGATCAGGCGGCTGCGGCGCTCCGGCCCACCCAGGCCAATGCGCTCGATCGACTCCTGGATTTCGTCCATGTCGATGGCGCGCTTGTTGCGCCGCGCGGCCAGGATCGCCGCCTCGTTGATCACGTTCTCCAAATCCGCGCCCACAAAGCCGGGCGTCTGCCGCGCGACCAAATCCAAATCTGTGCTGGGCGCAATGGGCTTGCCCTTGACGTGTACATCCAAAATGGCGCGGCGGCCCTTTACGTCCGGCGCGTCCATCGTTACCCGCCTGTCAAAGCGACCAGGGCGCAGCAGCGCCGGATCCAAAATGTCCGGTCGGTTGGTGGCCGCCACGAGAATCACGTTGGTGTCCGTGCCAAAGCCGTCCATCTCGACCAGAATCTGGTTGAGCGTCTGCTCGCGCTCGTCGTGCGAGCCACCCAGACCCGTGCCGCGGTAGCGACCAACGGCGTCGATCTCGTCGATAAAGATGATGCAGGGGCTGTTGCGCTTGGCCTGCTCGAAGAGGTCGCGCACGCGGGAGGCGCCGACACCGACAAACATTTCGACAAATTCCGAGCCGGAAATCGAGAAGAAGGGGACGCCCGCCTCGCCGGAAACGGCTTTGGCCATCAGCGTCTTGCCCGTGCCGGGGGGGCCGACGAGCAGCACGCCCTTGGGAATGCGCGCGCCGAGGGCCGCAAACTTCTGCGGCTCCTTGAGAAACTCGACCACCTCCTGCAGCTCCTGCTTGGCCTCTTCCGCGCCCGCCACGTCGTCAAAGGTTACCGTCGGCTTGTCGCCGGTGAGAACGCGCGCCTTGCTTTTGCCAAACGAGAGCGCTTGGTTGTTGCTGCCCTGCGTTTGCCGGAAGATAAGCAGCACAAAGCCCACGATCAGGATGATCGGCAGCAGATTGAGCAGCAGCGCCGCCCAGTTGCCCCCGTTGCCCGGCGGCAGCACGTTTACGTTGGCGTCGCGCAGCTCCTGGGCGGAAACGCCAAAGCCCGACAGCGCCTCCGTCAGCGTCACGCCCGGCTCCAGCCGCGACTGCAAAATGGCCTCATCCCTCGATCTGACTACCCGCACTTCCTGGCCGCGCACGGCCACTTCGTCCACCTGTTCATTGCGCACCAAGTTGGCTAACTCCGTTAACCCAATGGGCTCCGGCGCCGAACTGGGCGACCAGACGTTAAAGAAAAGCGCCGCGCCCGCTACCAAAATCAGCAGGTAGATAAAGGCATTGCGGCTCCAGCTTGCATTCATAGCAACCTCCAGCTAATAAAAATCGTCTCCATAATATACCCCATAGTATAGCAGACTGGCCGGTCGCTTGGCTAGTAGCCGCTTTCTCTTTTGCATGAGGGCACGATGAGAAAGAGGCGGAGCGGACGCGTCGTCAGGCTGGCGACAGGTTGCCGTCAGGTAAGCAAATTCTCCTGTGCTAAGCTTGCATCCCGAAGTGGCCGAGCTGATTGATTCAGCACCGGCTTCGTTCAAAGGAGGTTTTCCATGGCTGCGCTGCTCCCCCCTTCGCGCAGTATTTTGCTGCTTGCTTTGGCTATCTACCTGGCGGGCGTCGCCACGCCGATCTTTGTGCTGCGCTCGCTTGCAAGTGATCGCAACGACAGCTGTCTGCTCAACCTGCTGCTGACGATAGTGCTCGCGCTGGCTGGCGGCCTGCTGCTGTTGATTGTGCTTTAGACTCCATACTGTTCAAATAAGCGTTGGTTGGTCAACAGCGACAGGCGAGCAATGTATTGCCCGCCTGATTGGTCAAACGCGCTGGAGCGCGTTGGAGAGACCACCCCCAGTGCGCTGAAGCGCACTTCGCAGGATAGGCGATGAATTCATCGCCGGTGGTGGCAAACGGCCCAACTGCGCTTATTTGAATGATATTGGCTTTAGACTTTCCCAGAAAACAAGGGTACGCGTTGAGACTGTCTCCGGCCTCATCGCCCCCTCACCGCCCCCTCAACCGTCACTTTGTCAACGAGGAGACCCGTTGGCCCCTCCTCTCCACGCGTGGAGAGGAGGGGGTTGGGAGATGAGCCGTTGATTGCCCACGCCCCCCCCCATCTTTGTTTTCCTGAACTATGTTTTCGCGCTGCAAAGTTTGATACAAATTGCGGGCTACGGCCGCGCCGGCGATCCGTCGGGCAGACGCGTTTGCGTCCACGCTTCGACAATCTCTTGGCACGGATACTCCGCCGCCAGCTTCTCGTCGATGTCGATGCCGAGACCGGGCTGGTCGTTGGGGTAGAGGTAGCCGTTGCGGACTTCGGGCAGGCCGGGAAAGAGCTCGTAGACGTGCTCCGGGAAACGACACCACTCCTGAATGCCAAAGTTGGGCGACCACAAGTCGAGGTGCAGGTTGGCGGCGTGGCCCACGGGCGAGGTGTCGCCCGGGCCGTGCCAGGCGGTGCGCACGCCGTAGATTTGGGCAAAGCCCGCCACCTGCCGCGCCGGGGTAATGCCGCCCATTTGGCTGACGTGCATGCGGATAAAGTCGATCAGCCGCCCCTCGATCAGCGGCCGCCACTCGTGGGGCGAGTTGAACAATTCGCCCATCGCCAGCGGCGTGCTCGATTGAGCGCGCAGGTGGCGGAACCAGTCGATATCCTCCGGCGCGAGGGCGTCTTCGAGAAAGAAGAGCTTGTACTGCTCCAAATCTTTGGCAAACTGCACGGCGTGAATCGGGTGCAGCCGCTCGTGGATGTCGTGCAGCAGCTCGACCTCCATGCCGATTTCGCTGCGCACGTGGTCGATCATCACGAGCATGTTGCGCACGTAGTCGCGCGGGTCGAAATAAGCGCCGTCGAGCGCACCATCGGGGCGCATCATTGCTTTCATCTTGCCGCCGTAGCCGCCCATCTGCACGCGAATGTGTCGATAGCCCTGCTCGTGAAATCCCCGCACGCTTTCGAGCACTTCCTCCTTGGTGCTGCCGCCCGCGTGGGCGTAGGTGTCCGCCGCCTCGCGACACTTGCCGCCGAGCAAATCATAGACGGGCATGTTGGCCTGCTTGCCCTTGATGTCCCACAGCGCCTGATCGACGCCGGAGATGGCGTTGTTGAGCACGGGGCCGTTGCGCCAGTAGCCGCTCACCATCATCATCTGCCACAATTCCTCGATGCGCGACACATCGCGCCCAATCAGAAACGGCTTGATGTGGCGCTCGATAGCGGCCTCGACGGCAAAGATGCGCTGCGTAAAGGTCGCGCAGCCGAGGCCGTAGAGCCCCGGCTCGGAGGTGATCAGCTTGACGATGGCCAGCCGCGAGCCAGCGGGCTGGGTGAGGATCGTTTGCACATCTTGGATAACAATTGGTTTGGGCATGGGGAGACTCCAGTTGTGGTTGTTTGCGGACGGGAGGATTGTAGCGCGGTTGGGGGAAATACAAAAGCGGCGCGCATCCGCTGGATGCGCGCCGCTTGGCCTGTACCCGCCCGCTCTACTGTGAAACTAGCGGCAGGTAGTTCACCCGCACGGCTGGGTAGCTGTCCACCCCCGCTGCATAAATCGCGCCTACCAAAATGTCATCACCCCGGCGGACCTGTGGCGCTCCGGCCACGATAACCGTTCCGTTGGTGGCAACGTCGCTGCCCAGCGCATCGCGCGCGCTGCCGTCGGCGGCGATCAACCTGCCGCGCGGGAACCAGCCGCCGCCCGCTGGCGCGTATAGGTACGCAGCCCCCTGCTTATCATTGCCCTCAATGTCCTCCCAATAAGCGCCGATGATGATGTTGCCGTCGGCCATGTCGACGGCCCAGCCAAAGTTGTCGCCAATATCACCGGTGCGGTGGGTGAAGCGCGCCGCAAGCCGCCACGCCGAACCACTGCGTCGGAAGACGTAAGCCGCTCCCTGCACTACCTTATCACCAATCTGCTCACTTCTGGCGCCCGCCACCAGGACATCACCCTCCAGCGCCACGGCGTTGCCCAGCCTCGCGACCACGGCATCCTCGCCGCGCGGGTGGTTGAGCTTGGCCTGCTGTGTCCACTCCGTCCCGCTGCGTGTAAAGAGGTAAACGGCGCCACTCGTAGAGAATTGGCCATCTCCACCATGTCCTGCGCCCACGGCCAGCGTGTCGCCGTCGATGTCGACGGATTCACCAAAATTGTCGCCGTTGGGCAGATCGTTTGCCGTGCCCGTTAGCGTGGCCTGCAGCGACCACGCCGTGCCGTTACGTACAAAGACGTAGACGACGCCGTCGGCCATCGAGCGCTGCCAGGCGCCAACCGCGGCCGTGTCGCCATCCACGGCCACCGAATAGCCCAGCTGTTCATCCTCGTCCAGCAGGCCAACAGTAAGCCGCGCCTGCCTCACCCACGCTTCGCCCTCGCGTACAAAAATCCAGGGGCCGCCCCGTCGACCGGGCTGCACGTCATACTTGCTGCCTATGATGATGGTGTCGCCGTCGATGTCGACCGCCTGACCGAAAAAGTTCACGCCCGCTTCATCGTCGGCCATCGTCAGCTCCGCCTGCTGCACCCACTGTGGGTTGCCATCCGTCGCTTCATCAAGCGTAAAGACGTAGGCCGAGCCATACGAGCCGGGCGCTTCCACGTCGGCGGCCTGAGCGCCCACAACCAGCGTGTTGCCGCTCATGGCCGTGGCGGAGCCAAAGTAATCGGCCCGCTCCGCATCCGCTGGCGAGAAGCGGGAGAGCGGCACGGCGCTCGTTGGGTCGGTTGCCTGCCCCGCCGCCGCGGCGTGCAGCCGGGGCAGGGCAGCCAGCATTACGACGACCGCGAGTACGAACGACAGCTGCCGCGTGGAGTGTTTTAGGTTCATGGGAATTTCCTCTGCAAAAGTGTGGCTCTTCGTCCAAGGCCGTTCCAGAAAATTAACTGTCCCGTGTGACAGTCGCGGTATATTTATCTTCTTGAATTAGGCTAATCGCGTACCAGTACACGCACCACATACCACAAATGACCGAAGCCGCCGCAGACACACGATTGGGCGAAGCGCCAAAAATGTTTCGATGCTGCAATAGACGCCAAACGTAGACTGCTGGTCTATTGCAAGCCACCAATCGACGCCTCAACTGTGAACACGCTAATACTACTGCCAGAGAAGGAGGTAGGGTAATTTTAGCGGTTTTTGTTTATTTGTAAAAAGTAGGAATCTCCTATTGCTTACTGCGTATCGCTTGTGAACCCTCCGTGGCTGGTGGTTAGTGACCAAGCTGGTTGGGTACACAGCAGTAAGCAATAAGCAATCCCGCTAGCTCCACAGCCGATCTTGCCGCTTGACCTTTACCCGCCCGCTTTACTGCGAAACCAGCGGCAGGTAGTTCACCCGCACGGCCGGGTAGCTGTCCACCCCCACTGCATAAATCGCGCCCACCAAAGTGTCATCGCCCCGGCTGGCCTGTGGCGCACCGGCCACGATAACCGTTCCGTTGGTGGCAACGTCGCTGCCCAGCGCATCGCGCGCGCTGCCGTCGGCGGCGGTCAACCTGCCGCGCGGGAACCAGCCGCCGCCCGCTGGCGCATATAGGTACGCGGCCCCCTGCTTATCATTGCTTCCAATGTCCTTCCAATAAGCACCGATGATGATGTTGCCATCGGCCACATCGACGGCCCAGCCAAAGTTGTCACCAAAATCACCATCCCTGTGGGTCAAACGCGAGGCAAGTTTCCACACTGAACCACTGCGGCGAAAGACGTATGCCGCTCCGTGTACCGCCTCGCCACCAACTTTCTCATTTCTAGCGCCCGCCACCAGGACATCGCCCTCCAGCGCCACGGCGTTGCCCAGTTCCGCGGCCACGGCCTCCTCGCCGCGCGGGTGGTTGAGCTTGGCCTGCTGTGTCCACTCCGTCCCGCTGCGTGTAAAGAGGTAAACGGCGCCACTCGTAGAGAATTGGCCATCTCCACCATGCCTTGCGCCCACGGCCAGCGTGTCGCCGTCGATGTCGACAGATTGACCAAAAAGATCACCATTGGGCTGGTCGTTTGCCGTGCCCGTTAGCGTGGCCTGCAGCGACCACGCCGTGCCGTTGCGTACAAAGACGTAGACGACGCCGTCGGCCATCGAGCGCTGCCACACGCCAACCGCGGCCGTATCGCCATCCACGGCCACCGAATAGCCCAGCTGTTCATCCTCGCCCAGCAGGCCAGCCGTGAGCCGCGCCTGCCGCACCCACGCTTCGCCCTCGCGCACAAAAATCCAGGGGCCACCTCTCGATTCGCGCTGTGGATTGTAGTTGCTGCCCACGATAACAGTGTCGCTGTCGATGTCAACAGCTTGGCCGAAATTGGTCACAAACTTCTCCTCATCGGCCATCGTCAGCTCCGCCTGCTGCACCCACTGCGGGTTGCCATCCGTCGCTTCATCAAGCGTAAAGACGTAGGCCGAGCCATACGAGCCGGGCGCTTCCACATCGGCGACCTGAGCGCCCACAACCAGCGTGTTGCCGCTCATGGCCGTGGCGGAGCCGAAGAAATCGCTGACGTCTGCGTCCGCTGGAGAAAAGCGCGTGACCGGCATCACATTTTCCTGCGCCGCAACGGTTGCCCAGGCAGGGACCGAGGGAGCTAGCAGCGCGGTTGCGAAGATTGCTACCGCCAGCACAAGCCCCAGGTGCTGTAAAACGATTCTTCTATTCATGGGTTCCTCCGAAGAGTAATGTCGACGGCGCAAGCGGATTTCGCGCCCAGTCTCTTTATCGACCAGCACGCGCCCGGCGTCGCCGTTAAAGCGTTGGCCAAGCACCCACACCGCGCCCGCTGCAATCAGCAGCGCCACGGTCAGCAGGGTCCGTTCAGTAGCCGCGCTTGCGTTGATCGATTGACCGATAACCACTGTGCCAAAGCCCAAAACGACCGGAATCAAGAGTGCAAGAATGTCTCAACCTTTCCAAATAACCATAATCGATTGGCTCCTGGGTTGTGAGAAATTTTTGGTTAGAAACGGATAAATCGAACGGTTCGATAAGTGTTGATTGCTGTTGATGTGGATATTTACCGCCGCATCTCCTTGTTCGCTCGCATCTGAGAATGCTCTCTCTGCGACACACCCATCCGCGTTTTTCCTTGTTTGCCTCTAGCTCCACAGCCGATCGTGCGAGCGTTCGCTGTCCCACACTTCGGTGTGCATGTCGAAGTAGACGGCGTCGCGCGGGTCCAGGTGATCGCGCATGAGGTCGTCGTTGACGTTGGTGAAGCCGAGGCCGGGCGTTTCGGGCACGTCGATGTAGCCGTCCTGGATCAGCGGCTGCGGCAGCCCGTCCACCAGCTCGTTCCACGCCGGGTAGTCCACCGAGTGGTTCTCCAGCACCAGGAAATTCTCCGTCGCCGCTGCGCAGTGGACGTTCGCCATACAGGAAATCGGCGAGCCCGCAAAGTGCATCGCCATCGCAATGCCGTGATCCTGCGCCAGATCGCCGATCTTCTTCGTCTCCAAAATCCCGCCCGAAGAGGCCAAATCGGGGTGGATGACCTCGACGGCCTTCTGCTCCAGCAGCGGGATAAAGCCCTCCTTGAGGTAGATGTCCTCGCCGGTGCAGACGGGCGTGTCCACGGCGCGCGAGAGCTGCACCCACTGCTCCGGAAACTGCCACGGAATCATGTCTTCGTACCAAGCGAGCGTAAACTGGTCCAGCGCCTTGCCCAGCCGAATACACGATTTGATGCCAATGTGGCCAAAGTGATCCACGGCCAGCGGAATCTCGTAGCCGATCACGTCGCGCACCTGCCCCACGTACTCAACGAGGTGGTTGATGCCAATGTCGGTGATTTGGATGCCGGTAAAGGCGTGCATCACGTCGCGCGATTGCAGCATTTCCGGCGGGGCAATCAGCGCGTTGGGCACGTCGCGCAGCAGGCGGATGCCCACATCCATTTTGAGGAACTTAAAGCCGTCGTCCATGCGCTGCTTGAGGCGCTGGCCCATCTCTTTGCCATCGGGCACGGAATCGGTATCGCAGTAGCAGAGCACGCGGTCGCGGAATTTGCCGCCCGCCAGCATGTAGGCCGGCACGCCGTAGGCCTTGCCCGCCAAATCCATCAGCGCCATCTCCACGCCGCAGACGCCGCCCGCCTGGCGCGCGTGGTGGCCGAACTGCTTGATTTTGCGGAAGACCTTGTCGACGTTGCAGGGGTTTTCGCCGATCAGCCGGCTCTTGAGCATCAGCGCAAAGGTCTTGCTCGCCCCGTCGCGCACCTCGCCGTAGCCGGAGAGGCCCTGGTTGGTGTCGATGCGCAGCAGCGTGACGCGCATGGGAATGCCCGCCAGGTTGGCAATGCGCACGTCGGTGATGCGCAGGTCGGTCGGTCGCGAATGTTGGTTGACGTTTTGTTCGGGGGCCGATTGTTCGAGGGTTGGGGTAGCCATATAAATTCTCCATCCAGTTGGTTTGGTATCAGACAAGAAAGATCATAAAGCGGAATGGATGATCTGACAAGTGGGGGAAGATTGGGGAGCTGTATCCAGTGGGGAAAAGTCGAGTCAGAGTCAAGACAATCTGTCATTCCCGCGGAGGCGGGAATCCATGCTTGACCTACCATAAATTCTCGCCTCAGCGGGAATGACAAAGTTTGACGACTCCGCTGACCGACGTAGCCTCGTCGATTTCAAATCCGCTCGTGTTTACTTCAACCAAAAATCGCCCAAACTTGGAACCCGTCGGACAATTTGCTCACGCTTGAAAAAATGCCCTGGCTGCGGCATAATAAGGCCACGCCCACGGAATGTATTTGGAACCCTGTATGTCCCCAGCCGTTCAACCTACCCTGCTTCGCGAAACGCATCGCAACAGCTATCTCTTTAGCAACTACTATCTCGACAACCGCCTGAACGAGCGCGAGGATTGGCGCAACGATGAGGCCGAGACGCGCGCCGCCTTCGAGATGCTGCGGCAGCGCTGGCAGGAATTTTCCGCAAGCGGCCAGAACGTCAACCTCAACGAATCGCAAACGGAAGAGCGCTGGGTACGCCCTGTGCTGGAAGCGCTGGGTCACCGCTTTGCCGTGCAGGTGGCGCTGGCGACACCGCGCCAAACGCGCTTTCCCGACTACCTTCTCTTTGCCAAGGATAGCGACCGCGCCGCCGCCGAACACCGATCCAACCAAGCGCCGCTCACCGAAGATGACCTGCTGGCTAGTGCGCTCGCCGTGGCCGACGCCAAACGCTGGAATCGCCCGCTGGACAAGGCGACGAAAACCAAATCGGACGACGTCGACGGGCAGATCAGCGCCACGCCCAGCGTACAAATTGATTTCTACATCCGCCACAGCGGGCTGGATTGGGGCCTCCTCACCAACGGGCGCACGTGGCGGCTCTACCACAAGGCGACCTCGAAGAAGCTCGATGTCTTCTACGCCGTCGATTTGCCCGCGCTGCTGGAGCAGGGCGACCTCGACGCTTTTCGCTACTTCTACCGCTTTTTTCGCCAGGCAGCCTTCCTGCCGGACGCCGGTGGCCGCTGCTGGCTCGACCTGATCCGAGAGCGCAGCGACACCTACGAGCGCGGCGTCAGCGATACGCTGCGCAAGCAAGTCTACAACGCGCTTCGCAACTTGGCGCAGGGCTTTCTAGATTTCCCCGCTAACGGGCTCGACTCGACGCCCGAAACGCTCAAAACCATCTATGACAACAGTTTAATTGTTCTCTATCGGCTGCTCTTCATCCTCTACGCCGAGGATCGCAATCTACTACCCGTCGACACCAACGCGGGCGGCAATGCAGCTTACCGCAACGAATACAGCTTTAAACGAATCAAGGAAGAGGTTGTCAAGCAAAAAACGGCGGGGAGCAGGGGCGTCGCGACCCGGAGCAGCTTGTGGAACAATTTGGCAGAGCTCTGGGAGACCATTGATCGCGGCGACCCGAACCTCGACGTGCCCGCCTACAACGGTGGCCTGTTCAAGCCACAAAATCACCCCTTCCTCCAGCAGCACCGCGTGGGTGATTCGCACCTGATCGAGGCTATTGATGAACTGGCCCGCGTCGAAGATCCAGAAACGGGGCTGCGCGTCTTTGTCGACTACCGCGACCTCGAAATTCGCCACCTGGGCAGCATCTACGAAGGCTTGCTCGAATACAACCTGCAGGTGGACGAGGACGGGCGGGTTGACCTGCTGACGGACAAGGGCGAGCGCAAGGCGACGGGCTCCTACTACACGCCGGACTACATTGTGCAGTACATTGTCGAGCAGACGGTGGGGCCGGTGCTGGATGAGCTGCTGGAGACGGTGACGGGCGATGCCGAGGACAAAGTGGGGGCCGATGTGGATGCCGAAGCGGGCGTGGAGCTGGCCCGGCGCGCGCTGCAAATCAACGTCCTCGATCCAGCCATGGGCTCCGGCCACTTTCTCGTGGCGGCCACCGATTTTATCGCGCGCTGGCTGGTGGAATGGGGAGCCGTGCGCAGCGACGGCGAGCAGCTGGTCGACGACGCCTCGGCGCTGACCTACTGGCGGCGGAGAGTGGCCCAGGCCTGCATCTACGGCGTCGATCTCAACCCGCTGGCCGTCGAGCTGGCCAAGCTCGCGCTCTGGCTGACGACCGTGGCGCAGGACAAGCCGCTCTCGTTTTTGGATCACCACCTGCGCTGCGGCAACTCGCTGATCGGCGCCAGACTGGACGAGCTGACGCTGGGCGTGCCCAGGCAGAAATCCACGCAAAAAACAAAGGAGCGCAAAGCCCGCGCCGCCGGGCAGATGACGATGCTGGACGACAGCGCCTTTGTCGGCTCGCTGCGCACGGCCACGCGCTGGATGGGCGACATCGAGGGGCTGAGCGGCGAGACGCTGGCCGAGGTGCGCGTGGCCGAGCAGATTTACCAGCAGACGGTGCGCGACGCCACGCGCACGCTGCGCACGATTGCCGACGTGTGGACGGCGCAGCATTTTGGCCTCAGCGAGGATGTCACTTATCTGCAAAGTCTCAGCCGCCACCTGCTGCACCCCGGCGGCATCGCCATGCCCCGCTATGAGACGACCGTGCAGCAAGCGCGCGCCCTCGCCGCCCAGCACCGCTTTTTCCACTGGGAGCTGGAGTTCCCGGAGGTCTTTTTTGACGAAGAAGGGCAGCCGCTGGGGGAGGAGGCGGGCTTTGACGCGGTCGTGGGGAATCCGCCGTATGATGAATTATCCGAGGAAGAACGTGGCAGCGAGATTAAGGAGGCTGAATACTTAAAGGCTACAGTACACTTGAAACCTGCTCTTGGTTACAGAATAAATCTTTACCGCCTTTTCGTGATACAAGCAGTGCAACTGATGAACGGCAAGGCTTGGCACGGATTTATTGTGCCGCTTTCGCTGTTAGCGGACCAATTCACATTGCCACTTCGCAAATACTTGCTTGAACAAACAACTCTCCAAAGGATTGAGCTATTTCCTCAAAAGGATAATCCACGGGAGCGGGTATTTCTCGATGCAAAGCTATCGACCTGTATCTACATACTACAGAATGACTTCGATAGTAGAACTTCTACTTTCGTGCGCACTCACCTGGGTAAAGATCTAAATTTAGACTCGCCTCAGTACACAACTGAACAAGAGAATTTTTCAAGGTTTGACCCAGAAGGTCTTTCAATACCTGGAATGTCTCAGGAGGCCTGGAATATTATTCTAAAACTCTCACAAAAGGATTATCAACAACTCGGTGATGTGCTACGTACATTCCGCGGCGAACTGATGATTAATCGCTCATTCAAGCCCTATTCAGTTGATAAAGGTAAAGGAGAGGAAGTTATACGTGGTTCGCATATAGGCATGTATAAAATCGTTATACCAAAGCAAGGAGAGGCAATATACGTAAATCGTCAGAAATATTTGGAAGAGCATCCGAATAGCGAAACTGCCAAGCATCATCAAGCCCCACGGGTTGTTTATCAGAGATATGCTGCAATTGACAATTACCGAAGGTTGATTTCTACGGTATTACCTGAAGGACATTTCTGCTCACATACCGTAGGTTACATCCAAGTGAGCGATGAAAATTTTGAAATCAAGTTCTTTGTAAGTTTACTAAATTCAACGTTATTGGATTGGCGATTTAACTTTACAAGTACCAATAACAATATCAATGGATATGAAGTTGAAGCACTCCCCATTCCCCGCATCGACTTCACCACGCCCGCCGACGAGCGCGAGCGGCTGGCGGCGCAGGGTCAGCGGCTCTACGCCCAATTCTCCCAGCCCACCGCTCGTTCCCACGCTCCGCGTGGGAATGCCGCCAGCGACGCTCTGCGTCGCCCGGCGGACGCGGAGCGTCCGGTTCCGCATCCCCACGCAGAGCGTGGGGACGAGTCGGAGCCCCTGCTCGACTTTGTCGGCGGAGAGCTGGCCGCCGGGCGCAGCGATGTCGTCCACGATCTGCTGGCCTTTTTGGCCGAGCAGATGATTGCGCTGCACGAGGAGCGCCAGCGCCTGCAGCGTGCGGACGATCCCTTCAAGTGGCTGGATCGCGGCGCGGCGGTCGACAAGCTGGAGCGCGTCTTCCGCGACGAAGTCACCTACGGCGAGCGCATCGGCGGCCCGCTGCTGGATCAGCCGCACGATTTGGACGGCCTACGGCTCACGCAGTCGCCAAACGGCTGGCTGCTCGAAGCCCAGCTCAAGCTGCGCGAAGTCGACGATCCCAAGCAGTGGCAAAAGGAGGCCAACGAGCGCGACATCGTGCGCGAGTGGGTCGCCGTCTACCGCTTTCCCCACAGCGCCCTCAGCGAGGCCAAAGCCCGATACTACCGCTACGCCCTCCAAACCCGCGCCGACTTTGCCCACGCCAAAAACTTCCCCGGCGGCGCCACCCGCAGCGCCGCGCAAAAGCTGCGCCTCACCACCCTGCCCATTTTCGACGACAGCGTAGACTTGACGCCGCTGGACGGGCTGCGCGCGGAGCTGGCCGCCGTGCGGGAACAAATCGAGCAGACGGATCGGTTAATTGATCAGATTGTTTATCGCTTATATGGGCTAACCGAGGAGGAGGTCGCGCTGGTGGAGGGGCGGTGACGCGCAATTGAGTTCCCTATTGCGCTTGTGATACAATATCAAAGTACAGTCGCCACGGTGGCTGTTGCAGAAAACCGTACTTATCTAGCGAATGCCAGCTTTACATGCTGCTGTTTCTGCGGAAACTAGCGATTTAAGGGCGGTTTTTATGATCGAGTGCGAGTGAGCACTGAGGGAGGAGATGCTGTATGACAACCATTGAGATTGAGGCAGACGACACGTTAGTACAGGCACTGGCACAAATTGCCGAGCGCCAACAGCTGCGATTGGAAGAAGTTACCCGACGTGCGCTACAGGCGTTTGTCCACGAGCAGCGCGAAGTACCGACACCACAAAAGCGCTACTCTTTTATTGGCATTGCCCACAGCGGAACGCCCGATTTGTCTCAACGCGTGGAGACAAGTCTACAAGATGCTGACCGTCGCGAAGGGTGGAGCTTGCCCGAATGAGTGCCCTACTCGACACGGGCTTTCTGCTTGCCGTGTTAGATGCCGACGATACACTCCACGAGCGCTGTGTGCAAGCATTGCTGAAAGAACCGGAGCCGCGTTTGCCCAGTATCGTCCTGCCGGAATTGGCCTACATGGTGCTGCGCGAATTGGGACACGCTGTTCTGGCACGCTTCTTGGAATCTCTTGAACGCGAAGAGATGCCCATAGAGTGGATGCGGGGGGCGGATATTCGCCGCACTCGAGAAATTCTCCTGCAGTACGAAGACAATCGCGTTGACTTTGTAGACTGCGCTATCGTTGCGATGGCCGAGCGCCTGGATATCTATCGAATTTTAACGGTCGATCAGCGGCACTTCCGCATTATTCGTCCACGTCATGTTGGTTTCTTTACCATCTCGCCCTAATTATCGCTTGCTCCAGCACAGCCTCAGCAGTAACGCAGCCTTCAACTGTCGACGGTCTTTACGACCGCCCCCACCACCCAGCCGGCGACCTGCGCCGCCCAAAGCCCAGCCGACCATCCAGCCACAGCATCACCCCCCGCAGCCGCGTCCCCGCCAGCCGACGACCCACGCGGTGAACCCACTTCGAGTAATCTTTGTTAAACGGGCAGACGCGGATGCAGATCGAGCAGTCGCTGTTTTGATTGGCCCAGAAGGAGAAGCACTTCTCGCCGTCGACCGTCCACTTGTGGACGCCTTCGATGTTGGAGCGGTTGTGCCGCTCGCTGGTCGGCGGCCCAGCGGGGATGGCTTTGACGGGGCAGGCGCCGCTGCACCGTTGGCAGATGTCGCAAAATTCTTTGACGCCAAAGCGGATCGGCGCGTCGTGATCGAGCGGCAGGTCGGTGAAGATTTTGCCAAGGCGCACGCGCGGCCCAAACTCCTTGGTGATTAGCAGCCCGTGGCGGCCGTACTCGCCCAGCCCGGCCTTGATCGCCAGCGGAATCGCCAGCGCGGTGTCGTTCATGCTGGCGACGGCTTGGTAGCCCAAGTTGCGGATATACTGCGCAATCGCCAGCAGCACCAGCGTGTCCTGCGAGTAGCCCAGCCCGGTGGCCGTGCCGCTCAGGGCCGAGGGCACGGTCTCGATCAGCCCGCGATCCATGCTCTGCGCGATCACAATGGTGCTGGTCAGCCCGCTCGGCAGCTCCTGCGGCTTTTCCTCTTCGCCCAGGCGGCTGTACTTGTGGGTGTACACCCAGCGCTCGTCAAAATCGGTAATGCCGACCAGGTCCGCGCCAAAGGTCTTCGCCACATGCTTGATCTCGCGGCTCTGCGCGGCGGTCGATTCGACAGCCACGCGCTCGGTCGGCCCGTCGCGCAGCACCGAGTATTCGTCGAGAAAGCCCTCGCGCCGATTCTCGCCCTCCTTCAGTTCGGCAAAAATATCCGTCACGTGCCAGGAGGCGTTGCGCAGCGCGTAGTCCTTCTGCGTAAAGCCTTCGGCCCTGCGCCAGCGCTGCAGCGGCGTGCGGTAGGTTTCGTAGAAGCGATCCGTTTTGGCCGAGCGCACGGTCGGGTCCCAGAACGAGCGGCTGAAGACCTCGTCGCGCTGGCTAAAGCGGCGGAAGCTGTCGAGGATGCGGAAGCCGGATCGGTCGTCGGCGATTTGTGGGGGAGGAGTCATAAAGTTTTAACGCGGAGGTCGCGGAGAGCGCAGAGAAGCAGAGTTATTTTGAGAGAAGCTCAGCATAGACATCATCCTCATCGTTGTTCCAGATTTCATCCAGCGCCACCTGGCTTATATTCTGCCAAAACTGCGCATGGTCGTCCAGCAGCGTCGCCAATACGCGCGTTCTCTTCAGCACAGGCACGGATTCAAGCAGTTCGATTTGACCTTGCCGAACGGCTGGGGCTGGATTTAACACAATTGTTTCCTCTGTGAGCCAATTCGATGGCGTTCACATGTCGCGATTCCAATAGTGCCCCAATGTGGCAATCTCGTCAACGAGCGTCTACTGCTTTCCAAACGGCGCGGGGCGGTGTTCATCTTCGCCACCTCCATCGCCCTTTCCTTCGTCCTCTATCTCCTTTTCCGGCAGCATATCCGTGACGAAGAGAATGACAAAGGTGAAAGCGCCCACTGTGACGCCCAGCAGCCAAAACCACGTGCCAATCGACAGACCGATCGAGCCGGTGATCCAGACGGTCGCCGCCGTTTTGATGCCGCTCACGGTTGATCCCGTTTTGAAGATCACCGCGCCGCCCAGAAAGCCAATCCCCTGCATCAGCCCCTGAATTGCACGGCCAATCGCCGAGGGATCCGAGCCCGTTAACCGCGTCGCCAGCATGACGTAGCTGGCACTGCCCACGGCCACCAACATCATTCCCGCGATCCCAATCGACTTGTGCTGCATCCGGCGCTCGTAGCCCAGCGCCCCGCCGACGATGGCGGCGATCAGCAAGCGTAGAAACATCGCGGTGGTTGTCAAATCGGCGACTTCCGTCATGGTGTGCCTCCTCCAATGTGATGCCTTACTTTTTCCAAGATTTTAACGCGAAGGCGCGGAGACGCAAAGCGAATCGGGCCAGACGCTGTGATTAGGTAAAAACTTTGTCATCCCGTCGGTAACGCCATGCACAACCAATGACATTAACCCTCAAACACCTTTGCGCCTTTGCGTCTCCGCGTTAGTTTCTTTGCTGTTTCGCCGCGATCGCAAACGCATCGTCCTGTGGCGCGTACCCAATCTCGTTCCGCGCGTTGCTGATGTCCAGCCGCTTCCACCGGTTGTCCGAAACACCGTGGTAGATGCCAAAGCGCAGACTGTCCGGCGCTTCGATGCTGCACCGCACGAGCCGGGCCAAATCGGCGTAGGTCAGCACGATGTCGAGCGAGCGGTTGTCCAGGTTGATGATCTCCGTCTGCTCCGGGCGGGCGACCCAGCCAAAGCGCAGGCAGATGGCGGATAGATTCTTCTGGTCGGCGTAGAAGCAGGCGACGGCCTCGCCCCAGCACTTGGACGCGCCGTAGAGATTGCCCGGTCGCACCGGCTCGCTGGTCTTCATCTGCACGTCCACCGGCAGCCCGTTGACGGCGTTGACGCTGCTGGCGAAAATCACGCGGCGGCAGCCCGCCCGCTGCGCCGCTTCAAACACATTGTACAGCCCGATCACGTTGCTGGGCAACAGGCTCTCCCACGGCGCGGTGGTGCGGTGGTCGGCGGCGAGATGCACGACGGTGTCCACGCCCTGGCAGAGCGACTCCAGCGCGTCGAGGTCGGTGATGTCGGCCTGGGCAAAGGGGAAGCCGCGCGCGTCCTTGGGCTCCTGAATGTCGGTGAGCACGAGGTCGTAGGTGTCCGCGTAGCGCTGCGTCAAATCCGAGCCGATGCGGCCCGCCGCGCCGGTAATCAGAACTTTGCGTTTCATAAAATGGAAATCCTTGCTATGATGGGTACTGCTTATTGCTTATTGCTTATTGATTGTCGGGCACACCATGAAATCTTGGCAAACGAGCAAAGCAATAAGCAGTAAGCACTATAAGCACTCTCACCAAGGAGCTACCATGAAAATCACCAACGTTGAAGCCTACCCCGTTTGGGGCGGGCACAAGAATTATCTCTTTGTCGTGGTCGATACGGACGAGGGCATCTACGGCGTGGGCGAGGCGGGCATTTCCAGCCGCGAGCTGGCGGTGATTGGCGCGGTCGAGCAGTTTGCAGAGCTGCTGGTCGGCATGGATCCCTTTCGCATCGAACACATCTGGCAGCTGCTCTTTCGCGGCGGCTTCTTCCCGGCGCAGCGCATTTTGACCAGCGCCATGGCCGCCATCGATATTGCGCTGTGGGACATCAAGGGCAAGGCGCTGGGCGTGTCCGTCTACGAGCTGCTGGGCGGGCGCGTGCGCGACAAGGTCGTTTGCTACCCGCACAATCGCGGCCACCACATGGATGTGCAGCCGCTCGTCGATTCGTGCCTGGAAACCAAGGAGCAGGGCTGGAAGTTTGTGCGCTGGGGCTTACCCAACGACGGCGAAATCCTGGAGCCGCGTCAGGCCGTGCGCACCGCTATCAAGCAGTTTCACGCCGTGCGCGAAGCCGTGGGCGACGAGATCGAGCTCTGCTTCGACGTGCACACGCGGCTCGATCTGCCGGACGCGCTCTGGCTCTGCAACGAGGTCGAATCGCTGCGCCCCTTCTTTATCGAGGATCCGCTGCGCTGTGAAAACCCGGATTCGTTCAAGACGCTGCGCCCGCGCACGAGCGTGCCGCTGGCGGCGGGCGAGCAGTTTAGCTCGAAGTGGGAATTCCGGCAGCTGGTAGAGGAGGAGTGGATCGACTACGCGCGCATCGATCTCTGCATTGCGGGGGGCCTAACCGAGGCGCGCAAAATCGCGGGCTGGTGCGAAACGCACTACATCAAGATCGCCACCCACAACCCGCTCGGCCCCGTGTCGACGGCGGCCTGCCTCCACTTCAACCTCGCCACGTCAAATTTTGGCGTGATGGAGCAGCCGCGCCTGCCCGGCTCCTTTTTGGATGATGTGGTCACGGGGCAGCCGGAATGGGAGGATGGCTATCTGCTGCCGCCGACAGCGCCCGGCCTGGGCATCGAGTTCGACCGCGAAGCGGCAAAGGCAAATCCGATGCAGCCGCGGGAAATGCCGATCTTGCGGCGAGAAGATGGGTCGTTTACCAATTGGTAGGAGCCTCTAGCGGATTGGGCGGATTTAGGCGGATTTTTCTGATCCGTCTTTATCCGCTATATCCGCCCAATCCGCTAGCTACTCTTCATAGCTCGCTTCCGGTCCATTGTGCTCAGTCCCCCATCAACAAAGATCGTGTTGCCGCTGATAAAGCGATTCTCGTCGCTCAGCAGGTAGACGATCAGCGAGCCGACATCCTCTGCCCGCCCGGCGCGACCGAGCGGGTAGCGCGAAACTGCTTCGGCTTCCGCTGCTGCGGGGTCTTCAACAGTTTCAAGGAATTGATTCCACAGCGCCGTGCGGATCAGCCCCGGCGCAATGGCGACCGACTGGATGTTGTCGCGCCCCCCACTCCAGCGACTGCGAGGTCGTGAGCGCAATCACCATTGCCTTGGAGACGTTGTAGGGGAAGACGCCGGGCATTGTAAAGCGCCCGTGAATCGAAGCGATGTTGACAATTTTGCCGCCGCCCGCCGCCTTCATGGCGGGGTAAACTTCCTGGCTAATGGCCCAGCCCGCGTAGAAGTTGAGATCAAGACAGCGCTGGATGTCGGCTTTGGATGCACCCGCCACGCCGTGCCAAAAGTTCGTCCCCGCGTTGTTGACAAAGCCGTCGACACCGCCGAGAAAGTCGATGGCACGGCGGGCAAAGCCGCGCGCCGCGTCGGTGTCGCCCAGGTCGACGGGCTGGAAGAAGGCGCGTCGACCCGCGGCCTCGATAGCGTCGCGCGTGGTTGCCGCGCCTTCGTCGTCGCGCAGGCCGCAGAAAGCCACGTCCGCCCCCGCTTGGGCAGCGAGGATCGCGGCGGATTGGCCAATGCCGCTCGTGCCGCCGGTCAGGAGGATGCGCTTGTCGGTGAGGGTGGTCATGGGGCGGGTTCTTTGGGTGGAAGCGAGTCTACAACCAACTGAATTTCCGCTTTGAGCCGTGGAACGTCTTCAACTGCATCCCAAAGGGTTGGCAACTCAATATCGCTATAGTGAGACAGGAAATCGTGAAATCTAGCCAATATACGCCAGTCGATCTGCGGATACTTTTCTTGAAACTCTTTGGGAATCCGTTTAGCCGTTCCACCAACTACCTCATAAGCTCGGATGGCAGCAAACTGAATTTGAATGTCCTCCGAAAATCGTTCCTGCCCTTCGAACGTAAAGTCTTGAACGTACTTCAAATGTTTCAGAATAAACAGTAGGTGTTGACGTTCTTTGTTCATAGCGCAACTGCCTCTCGACGAGCCGCCGCCACAACGTAGTTGCCTGATGGATCGTCCGTCAGCAAATCAACCTCGCAGCCGAGCGCGTCCTGTAAATCTAGCCAAAGCCCCACTAAATCAAATATAGATGTTCCCGGCTTTGCACTGACCATAATATCTACATCGCTCTGCGGCGTTTCTTCCCCGCGCGCCACGCTGCCAAAGACGCGCACATCGTACGCGCCGTGCTTGGCCGCAATCGCCTCGATCTCCTCGCGGCGCGCGCGCAACGCCTCCAGCGTCCACCCTTGTTCTGTCGCAGCAGCCATTACATTCCTCCAACAAGCCAGTCAATTTCCGGCCACTCGTTCCGTCAGTCCAGGCGTCACGGTTCAGCATTCGTTCGCGCGAAGTCAGATATCGTTTTGTGCAAAAGCCCGATATAGTCAACCACATCGGCAGCAGTCAAGGGGCAAGTTCGTCGGCGTCGGTGGGTGGAGAATCGAGCATCGATTGAATTGCAGCACGCAATCGGGGCGCGTCTTCGACTGCCTCCCAAACGTAGCGAAGTAGGACAAACTCGTAGTTGTGGGCGAGGAAGTCGCGAAAGGTGATGAGTTGGCGCCAATCAATCTGTGGATTTGCTTCACGCAGTTCAGCAGGCAGCCGTTTACATACTTCACCAATTACCTCGTAGGAGCGGACGACTGCCTTTTGCGCCATAACGTTGCCAGAAAGTTCTTCACGCCCGCCTGCGGTAAATTCTTCGATGTCGTCTAACTCCTGTAACAAATCGAGCAGGTACTCGCTATTTTTCTTTTTCATAGCGGTACGGCATCTTCGTGTACGCGCTGCAAAAAGCGCTCGCGGCGCGGCGCTTCATCGTCGGTAATCAAGCTGACTTCACAGCTTAGAAAGTCTTGCATATCCAGCCACAGGCCGACTAAATCGAAGATCGAGGTTCCCGGCTTTGTGCTTACCATCACGTCGACATCACTGTCTTCTGAAGCCTCGCCCCGCGCCACGCTGCCAAAGACGCGCACGTTGTATGCGCCGTGCCGCGCCGCAATCGCCTCGATCTCCCCGCGCCGCGCGCGCAACGCCTCCAGCGTCCACCCCTGTTTTACGGTCGCAGCCATAACAACCCCTTCCGACAAGACAGTCAATCCCAACCAACTTCCCCACCAGTTTACGCATCACGCATCACGCATCACGCATCACGCATCACGTATTCACAAACCCATCATACTCCGCCGGTAGCGCAATCCCAAATCGCTCGCAGAGGGCCGACACGTCGCGGTAGTCGTCCTCGTCCAGCTCGTAACCCGAATGAAATTTTACCAGCCATTCCGGCGAGATGCAGTCGACCAAGCGACCTGCAATCACTCCCTGTCCCGTCAATGAGGCCGCTGGATAAGGCAGGCCAAAGACGCACTTGCCCTCCGCATCCAGCGTATAGGTGTGAACATCCAGCTCCCGGCCCTCCCCGTCCGCCAGCACAAAATTACAGGCCCACGAATCATCGCGCGCAATCTCTTCGTAGCCGCGCGAGGCCATCAGCGCGCGCAACAAAGGCACGTGCTTGTGCTGCGTGGCAATGTCCAAATCCCCGTGGGGCCGCGTCTGCTCGCCCAGCAGCGCGTCGACGGCCCAGCCGCCGTCCACGTGGACGGAAATGCCGTGGTCGGCGAGAAACTGGACGAGCTCGACCGCATCGGCGGCGCTCATGGTCGGATTCATGACAAACAGTTCCTGAATAAGCCACAAAGTTTTGAACCGCAGAGGGACGCAGATTAACGCAGATTCAAAAGCCTTTCTCGCATCCGCGTCTACCTGCGTTCATCCGCGGTTCCCCCCTCTCTCAGAGCCGCACGTCCGGGCGGCTCCACGAATCCCCCATCGACCAGACGCCGACCGCCGTGCCTTCGCCTTCGCTCGTCTGCACGTGCAAATCATCGCGCTGCCACACGTCTTCGTTGAGCGCAATGCCGAGGCCCGGTCGTTCCGTTGGCAGCGGCGTGTGGCCGTCGACGATCTGCACGTCGAGGTCGGTGAGTTCGGTGAAGTAGGTGCGGTAGAAGGCGCGCACCGTCTCCAGCTCGAAGAGGTTGGGCAAATTGGCCGCCAGGTGGACGTTCGCCGCGTGCGACACCGGCCCGCCCGCGTTGTGCAGCACGAGGGGCAGCCCAAAGGTTTCGGCCAGGCTGGCCAGCCGCTTGGTCTCGCCGATGCCGCCCGTCCAGGCCACGTCCGTCATCACGATTTGCGACGCGCCGCTGGCGATCCAGTCGCGCATCTGCCAGCGGCTCAAGAGCGTCTCGCTGCCCACAATCGGGATGCGCGTCTTCTCGCTCAGCCGCTTGATTTCGTGGTGGTTGGGCGCGCGCAGCACCTCTTCGACAAAGTAAATATTGTACGGCTCCAGCGCGTGGCAAATCTGCTCCATCGCCGCCCGCCCGTAGCGAAAGTGGCACTCGATGCCGATGCGAAAGTCGTTGCCCATCGCGTTGCGGATGCTGCGCACCGGCTCCAGCCCCGCCTCGATTTCGCTGTGATCAATGCTCTGGCCCAGCGAGCGCGGGCTAAACTGGTCGAACGGCCAAATTTTGACGCCGCGCACGCCCTGCTCAAAGAGCTCCTGCGCCAGCTCACCGGCGTTGGCGTGCCAGCGCGCAAAGTCATCAAATCTGCCGTGGCCAATGCAGGTGTTGTAGGTGCTGATGCGCGGTCGCACAGCCCCGCCCAGCAGCCGGTAGACGGGCACGCCGAGCGATTGGCCCCAGATGTCCCACAGCGCCATTTCCAGCGCCGAAAGCGCGCGCAATTCCGCGCCCGCAAAGCCGTGGTAGAGGATCGTGTCGAAGCAGAAATTCCAGAGCCGCTCGATGTCGCGCGGGTCGTTGCCGAGGAAGAGCGGGGCGAGCGTGCCGTGCAGCGCGCCGCGCGCACCGGGCACTTTGTCGTAGGTTTCGCCGAGGCCGATCAGCCCCTCGTCCGTGTGGACGCGCACGAGGAGCAGGCGCGGCAGATCGCCGAAGAAGAGCGATTCAATTTTGGTAATTTTCACGATTCGGTTTCCAAGCGAGCGAGGAAGTCTCGCGGCGATTTGATAGAGATGTTCTGGAAGGGATGAAGGACGAGCAGGTCTTTATCGCCGCTCGCATGACGTCGGCGTGCCCGGCAACGCGACTTCGAGGAAGTTGTTATCTTTGGGATCGCGGCAGGCGGTGATGGGGATTTGGGGGACGATGGCTTTACTATATAGCGGGAAAAGCGCATCAACACCCTCAATTGCCGCATCTGACGTACCGGATAGTTTCCGCATTCGAGGGCGGTTCAACACGTCTATCAACTCCGCCCGCGCTTGATATCTTGCTGTGTATTTTATACCGATTCGGACACGTGGACAACTCCACCTACAGCCCCAAACAGGCCTCCGCTGCCAGCGCGACCAGCTTCTCGCGCACGCTCCAATTCTGCTGCCAGCCGCGGTTGTCCCATTCGTCGGCGTCGAGGTTGTCGCCGCCGTAGAGGATTTGGCCGAACTGTACGCCGCGGAATTCGGCCACGGCAAACATGGCGGCGGCCTCCATGTCGACGACGAGACAGCCCTCGTCGAGGCGACGCTGCATCCGGGCGCGCGTCTCGCGGTAAATCGCGTCCGTCGTCCACGCTTTGCCAAGCAGGTAGGGCACGTCGTGCCGCTGCAGAGTCGCTTCGATAGCGCGCACGGCCTCGGCGCTGGGCAACACTTCGCGCGACGGCGGCAGGTAGTGGTACGACGTGCCCTCGTCGCGCACGGCGGCGGTGGGCACAACGAGATGGCCCATGACGATCTCGCGGTCGAGCACGCCCGCGCCGCCGCAGGCGATAAACTTGCGCGCGCCCAAGCAAATTAACTCGTCCAAAAAGGCCGCGGCCAACGGTGCGCCCACGCCCTGCGCAAAGAGCGCGACGGTTTCCGTGCTGTCGTTGTGCTCGAAGCGATGGGCGTAAATTGTGTGTCGGCCCATCTCGCTGCCCAGCGTGCCCAGCGGCGTCGCGTAGCCGTCCGCCGCCAGCTGCTCCACCACGTCGTGGAAGAAGCAGATCACGCAGCGCGTCGGGAAGTCATCGATGGGCGCTTTGTGCGGGTTAATGATGGCCGTGGGGTCGGGGTCGAATTCGAGGATGGGGAAGTTGTGGTGGTTCAAGAGATTGTCCTTGTGGCGCTGGGTTTGGGCGTCGTGGGAGGGCGCGCCCTCCCACGACGTGCAACAAAATCCGTCTGCATCCGCCTAATCCGCCTAATCCACGTTCCATTCTGGATTGGGCTGCGGAATTTTTGCCTCGATCTCCTCGCGCCAGCCCGTTAGCATTTCGTACAGCCGCTGGGCGACCGCCGGCTCTTCGTCTACTAAATTGCGCGTTTCGCCAATGTCTTCGCGCAGATTGTACAGCTCGCGGCGACCGTTCTCGAAGAATTCGATCAGCTTGTAGTCGCCGTCGCGGATGGAAGAGCCGGGCGTGCCGCCCTGGTTGCCGTAGTGTGGGTAGTGCCAGAAGAGCGGCGGTCGATTTGTCGGCTCGCTAGTCTCACCGCGCAGCAGGTCGGCAAAGCTCGTGCCGTCGACGTGCTGGTTCGGCAAGCCATCAACGCCCGCCATTGCCAGCAGCGTCGGGTAGAAATCGGGGCTGGAGACGGGCACGTCGCAGGTGTTGCCCGGCGGGGTAACGCCCGGCCAGTGGACGATCAGCGGCTCGCGCGTGCCGCCTTCGTACATCCAGCCCTTGCCCTCGGCCAGCGGCGCGTTGGTCGTCGGCGAGCCTTCCGCCGTGGCCAAGCCGCCGTTGTCCGAGGTGAAAACGATGGCCGTTTCGTCCGCAATGCCCAGCGCCTCCAGCGTCGACAGCAGTCGCCCGATGTTTCCGTCCAGGCTCTCGATCATCGCCGCGTAGACCGGGTCGGACTGGACCAAGCGGCGGCGGATGCGCTGGTCGCGCTTGTGTTGCATCGGGAAGAAGTCGCCTTCTTCAAAAGTTGGCAGCTGGTCGAGACCGAGGTCGCGCGCCTTTTGCTCGTACTTGCGGATTTTCTCCGCCTTGGCCTCAATCGGCGTGTGAACGGTGTAGTACCAGAGGTTGAGGAAGAAGGGCTGGTCGCCATCGCGCGCGTTTTGCTCGATCAGCGCGATGGCTTCGTCCGTCAGCCGGTCGGTGAGGTAGTCGCCGGGCTCGCCTTCGGAGAGCGTTGGAATTTGCCACGGTGCGAAGTACGTCTTCGGCGCGCCGCGTTCGCAGCCCGCAATGTTGACATCGAAGCCCTGCTGCTCCGGCCAATAGGGTTCGCCGCCGAGATGCCATTTGCCGACGTGCCAGGTGGCATACCCTGCATCGCGCAGTGCCGTCGCGACCGTTGTTTCCGCCAGCGGCAGGTGGTCGACATAGGGCACGTCGACCAGCTTGCCGCGCGCGGGATGCGTGCGCCCCCAAAAGTCGATCCAGTCGGTGAGTCCAAGGCGGGCCGGGTATTTGCCGGTAAGCAGGCTGGCGCGCGTCGGCGAGCAGACGGGGCAGGCGGCGTAGGCGTCGCTAAAGCGCATGCCTTGCGCGGCGAGCCGATCCAGGTTGGGCGTTTCGTAAAAGGTGCTGCCGTAGCAAGACAGGTCGCGCCAGCCGAGATCGTCGATCAGGATGAAGAGGAGGTTGGGAGAAGCCATGATGGTGAATGCTCCGTGGCGGGATGCGGAAAGGCTAATTCTACAACACGTACCGTTCCTTCACCTCTTCGCCCCGGTGCTTCTGCCTCTATTTTGCTAGGATGTAGACGATCCGCAGGCGCTTTGCCCGTCCCAAAGCGGCGGGGGCTAAAGCAACCGGCAGCGCTCATGCCCAGGGGCAGCCGGAGCGGTGCGCTAACGATGGGCCGGGGGCGTCGCACCAGCCACCAGTAGCCGTTCAGCGCCGGCAAGCGTGGGCTACTCTATCTGACTTAGACCCAACCCACAAATGTGGGATGCCCTGTAGGCGAAGTAGCGTTCGCCCCAGTGCGCTATGAAAAGTATAGCGCACTTACAGACCGCGTGCCTTTTCAAGCGTATGCTGCGGGCTCGCTTGCAGATGTGCAGGTGCAATCTCAACAGCTAGAAAGAGTTTTTATGACTACGCCCAATCTTTTTTCGCCGCTCCAGCTGGGGCCGCTTCACTTACCCAATCGCCTCGCCATGGCGCCGCTCACGCGTACCCGCGCCGGGAAAGGTAATGTACCGCACGAGCTCAACGCGACCTATTACGAACAGCGCGCCGGGGCTGGCCTGCTGATTTCCGAGGCGACGCAGGTCACCCCCAAAGGCCAGGGCTACCCCAACACGCCCGGTATTCACTCGGACGAGCAGGTGGCTGGTTGGCGGCTGGTAACGGACGCCGTCCACGCCGCGGGAGGCCGCATTTATCTACAGCTCTGGCACGTGGGCCGTATTTCGCATCCTTCCTACCAGCCAAACGGACAGAAGCCCGTCTCTTCCTCCGCCATTGCCCCCGAAGGCAAAGTGCGGCTGGCCACTGGCGAGCAGGTGGATTACGTTGTGCCGCGCGCGCTGGAGACGGACGAGGTTGCGGGGGTGGTGCAGCAGTACGCCAACGGGGCGCGCAACGCCAAAGCCGCGGGCTTTGACGGCGTCGAAATCCACGGGGCCAACGGCTACCTCATCGACCAATTCCTGCGCGACGGCTCAAATCAGCGCAGCGATCAATACGGCGGCAGCCTGGAAAATCGCGTGCGCTTCCTGGACGAGGTAACCGCCGCGGTGGTCGATGTGTGGGGGGCGGAGCGCGTCGGGTTGCGTCTGTCGCCCGCGAGCGGCGAGGGGAGCAAGCACGACAGCAATGCGCTCGCCACCTTTACACGAGCGGCGGAAATTGCCAACCAGTACAATCTCGTCTACCTGCACCTGGCGGAATACGGCATCCCCGAAGTCACGGAAACGCTGACGCCCGCCATCCGCAGGGCGTTCGACAACGTGCTGATCGTCAACGGCGGCTACGACAAGCAGAGCGCCAACGAGCTCATCGGCGGCGGCGGTGCGGATATGGTCGCCTTTGGTCGCCCCTACATCGCCAACCCCGATCTCGCGCAGCGCTACGAGCTTGATGCGCCGCTCAACGAGCCAAACCCGGCTACGTTTTACGGCGGCGGCGCGGAAGGCTACACGGATTACCCGGCGCTGGAAGCGGTGGCGGCATAATGAAGGCACATTTGCTCCGCAATGTGACAAATTTTGCCGTTTCGCCACGTCAATCACACGCCGAATCGTGGTATATGGTCGGCTACAGCGGAAGTCAGAAAATGTCACGTAGCGGAACATACGTAACCTGCCAACTTAAAGGAGCTTTCCCATGACTCAAACTATGCAAGCTGCCGTTGTCGACCCGTCCGCCCCGTCGCGGCTCAATATCCAAAGCGTCGATGTGCCAACGCCCGCCCCCAACGAACTACTGGTGCGTGTGCGGGCAACTTCCCTGAATCTCGGCGAAGTGCGCGGCGCGTTGACCAGCGCTGAAGCGGGCTACATTCCCGGCTGGGACATTGCGGGCGTCGTTGAGCGGGCGGCGGCGGATGGCTCCGGGCCGCGTGAGGGAACGCGCGTGGTGGGGCTGCTGAACAACGGCGGCTGGGCCGAGCAGGCCGCCATCGCCAGCGACCGCGTCGCCGCGCTGCCGGAGGAGGTCACCTTTGCCCAAGCGGCCACGCTGCCCGTCGCCGGGTTGACGGCGCTGCACGCCGTCGAGCGCGGGGTGCGGCTGCTGGGGAGCAGCGTCTTGGTCACGGGGGCGAACGGGGGCG
Organism: Caldilineaceae bacterium; assembly: GCA_965213535.1. Taxonomy (GTDB): domain Bacteria; phylum Chloroflexota; class Anaerolineae; order Caldilineales; family Caldilineaceae; genus JBCCFC01. The sequence goes on along the minus strand of OZ243888.1, from coordinate 5,690,614 downwards.
TGGGGTTGTTTGCGCTTCAGCTTGCGCGGCTCAGCGGCGCAACGGCTTACGGGCTCTTTCGCAACAGTGATTACGAACAGCTCGTGCGCGATGCGGGCGCGACGCCCATCATCAGCGAGTCCGCCGAGCCAGCGGGCGAGCACGGCCCCTACCAGCTGATCTGCGAATCCGTCGGCGGCGACATCCTGCCAGCCGTGATTCCGATGCTCGCACCGGACGGCGTCGTCTCAATCTACGGCGGCTCGGCCAGCCCGCAGGTCACGCTCGACAGCGTCTACGATTTGGGGCGAGCGGGTCGTGCTAGCCTGTACGGCTTGATTCTCTTTAACGAATTCACGCGCGAGCCAGCTTCCGGTGGCCTGGGGCGGCTGGCGCGGCTGGTGAGCAGCGGTGGCCTGCAGCCGCCGATCACGGTCGAGGAGCCGTGGTCGAAGATTGCGTCGGTGGCGCAGGATTTGTTTGATCGCAAGATTGGCGGCAAGGCCGTGCTGCATTTTGGGTAGGCAACCGTTTAGAGGTTGCCGCGGAAAATCCGTCGACGGATGGTTCGCTACGGATGCTGACTCCGACTCTGCGGTAGGATGTAAACTATGAACACAACTCACGCCACCCCGCCCACCGAGCCCCAAAGCATTCGGCCGCTGCTGATTAGTGCCGACATCCCGGACGCGTCGTTCGCGACCACCTCCGGTGAGACGCTCGACCTGCGCGCCGCCGTGCGCAAGCAACCGACCGTCCTGGCCTTCTTCCGCGGCCACTGGTGAGGCTACTGCCGCAAGCAGTTGGTTCAACTGCAAGAAATTCTGCCGCAGATCGAGGAGCTGGGCTACCGGCTCTTCGCCGCCAGCGCGGACAAGCCCGATGTGTCTCAGCAAAACGCAGGCGATCTCGGCGTTACCTTTCCCCTGCTGCACGACCGCGATCTATCCGCCGCACAGGCCTTTGGCGTTGCGTGGGACACGGTCGAGCGCGGGGAGGAAATGCACCAGCGGCTGGAGAAGGCATCGGGCCAGTCGCACCACCTGCTGGCCGTGCCCGCCATCTTTGTCATCGACGGCAACGGCGTCATCCAGTTCGAGTATGTCAACCCCAACCACCAAGTTCGCGTGGATTCGGACGTGCTGCTGGACGCGCTGAAGGCACATCGGCGTCGCCTGCGTGAAAAACAGGATTAGCCGCTAAAATTTGCTCACAAACACAAAAGCCGTCAAACGAGAGTGACCTCGTTTGACGGCTTTTGTGTTTCTTGTTTCAGCTACTCGGCCAGCAGCCGCTCGAAGATTTGGCCGCTGCCGTTGCCCGTCAACTGCGCAATCGCGTGGCCCTCATTGGGCACAATGTCGAGCAACGCGTCGTCGTGGCCCACCGCCACCAAGGTGTCGTAGGTGCGCTGGCTGTTCGTCACCCAGCCGCCGTCGTTGCCCATAAATATCCAGGCCCACAGCTATCCAAGCCCATAGATACCCAGCTACGATGATATTCAGCTACGATGATATCCAGCTACGATGCGTTCACGATACCACGTCGACCGGGCGGGCGACGTATGCGCCGCTACCTGGCGTGCCGCGGTCAGCTTCGCCTCTAGCGCGGCGAGAGCACAACGGGGAGGAATTGTTCGCCGATGATGCGTTCGTTGAGCGTGGCCCAGGCGCTGGCAGCGGACCGACCAATAAATTCGTCGAGCGCGAGGGCGTTCTGCTCACGTGCAATGGTTGCTTGCAGGTCGGGGTTGGCCGCCACGCGAAATTGCTCGACCACGCCCGCCAGCGCGCCCACCATTTCTGCGGTGATGATCTGCTCCTTGCCGCTTGCTTCGGGATTGACAAGCGACCGCAGGGCGGGTGTCCACATTTCCAACGCCGACCACGAGTCGAGCAGGAGCGAGGGGTTGGCCAGCGAAATCGCCGTTAGCTCGGTCAGGTGCGCTTGATAAAGTGCGGCGTAGTAACGACCGACCGATGTCTGCGGCAGGAGATCGTCGCGCACGGCGCGCAGCGTGCTGATTGTGCCCGGATCGAGGGCGGGCGTTTCGTCGTTGAGCCAAATCTGGTTGGGCCCGTAGAGAGCTGGGAAGAGGTCGACATCGCCATCACCATCCAAATCGCCAGCCGCCAGCGAGAGGATGGTGACAATGCTCGTGTCAACGCCCAGCACCTGATCGTCTGGCGCGAGCAGCCCCTCGCCGTTGTTGAGGTAGAGTCGGCTGGCATCCTGCTGCGCCGAGCCGACAAAGAGATCAACGTCGCCATCCCCGTCGGCATCGGTGGCCGTTGCGGCGAGGTTGTTTTGGCTCTCAAAACGCTGCTCGCTCTTGACAAAGGTGGCGTCGCCGCTGTTGAGCCAGAGTTCATTGGCGGCTGTGTAGCTGGCGAAGAAGATGTCTAAGTCATCGTCACCATCAAAATCAGCCACGGCTAAATCGTGTGCCCAGCCGAAAAATATGTCGTCTCCCTCGCTAAAAAGCGCCTCGCCATTGTTGAGCCAAACTTTGCTAAACTGTGCGCCCGTGCTTCCGTTGGCTGTAACGAGATCGGGATCGCCATCGTCGTCGACATCGCCAAGCTGAATTTTATTTGTCCAAGAATCGCCAAGCGGCTGTTGGCTATCGACAAACACACCCCCACCGTTGTTGAGCCAAACTTGATTGGCGCGGGCATGGGCGAGCACGAGGTCCAAATCGCCGTCTCCATCCAAATCATCTAGCACGGCGTCCGTCAAACGCTGTTCGGGCGCGGGAAAATTTTGCGTGATCGCGAAGTTTCCCGCGCCGTCGTTGAGCATTAGATAGTTTGCGTCGCCGCCCACAAAAATCACGTCCAGGCCGCCGTTGCCATCGGCATCACCAAGCGCGACGCCGCCGCTGTAGCCACCGCTGTGTATCGGGAGGCTTTGCCCCAGTGCGCGAAAGGTGCCCGCGCCGTCGTTGAGCCAGATCGCGCTGGCCGCGTTGGTTCTATTGGCAACGGCAGCATCCAGCGCGCCATCGCCATTCAAATCGCCAAGCGCAACCTCGGTGGAGGTCGCCGAGCCCAACCGCTGCCCGCTGTCGACGAAGGTCGCCGTGGGAATTGTGGCGTTGGGTAGCGCAGCGCGTGCGTAGCTGGGGGCAGGTAGAAAAAGCAAAGAGATCACCAGCCACACAACGCCGCACATCTGTTTCCCATCCACATGTTTTGTTTTCTTTATTAGGAGGATTGTCAGTACGATACCTTTCATATGCTTTTTCCTCATTTTCGTCTTAGAAATTCATCTTCACACACATTCCGCAAACCTTTTGCTCGATTAGCACAGGCGTCTTTGTTTCTGACTTACTGGCTCTTTTGGATTTCGAGAGGTTGCACAAGACGAGCTAAACCAGCGGCGGTTGAGCCCGTTAAAGCCAGGGCTTCTCAGCCGCCTGAATTCCCAAAGAACCCTATTGGAAGCGCTGCAGCTCGACCGCGCGATCCGACAGCACGAGCAGAACGCGCACGGTCGGCGCGACACCAATCTCCAAGCCCAGCGCACCGATTGGCTGACCGTCCACCCGCAGTTGCCCCGTGGCCTGCCAGTAGCTATCCAGCTGCGACACCTGCCCATCGCGAAAGGAGCGACGGATCAAGCCGTTGATCATCGCATACGAATCCTCGTTGTACGTCCAGCGATTGCGATTTTCCGTATCGGCGGTGGAGACGCTAACGCCACCTGACACAACACGCTCGTTGATATAGCGCTCGTCCACCGTCAGCGCCAGGGACTCGCCCGAAATTGCCCCGGTGACAGCGTAATCCTGTCGCTGCTCTAGACCGCCGCCGCTGCTTTCAAAAAAGTACGTTCCCCGTGCGGTCAGCTCAACATTGTAGGACTTCCCGTCGCTCAGTGTCTGCCCGGTTGTGTAGAAGAGAAGCGCACCGTTCCCCTGGGTGGAGGCCATCTTAAGATCTGCTGCCTGAGCGCTGACCAGTGGTTGATTGGATGGTTCGCCAGCCGCAGCTGCTGGTGGATCGACGATGATTTGCAGCGAAAGGTCGTGCGCGCCATCTAAAAAGGCAGCGGCGCTCGCTGAAAAATCACCCTGCACCGTCCCAAAATAGAAATCAAAAATTCGTCCATCTGCCAGAATGCCGCGTAGCCGATCGGTTGGCGTGGGGTCGTAACTCGCTACGCCGTTGCTGTCAACGGTGACGGTACCGGTTGTGACGACGGTGCCCGTGTTGGCAAGCTGGCTCGTTGCAAAGAGCGCTTCGACACCAAGCGCGCGCAGTTCAACCGCCTCCGCCTGGAGAGTGGCTGGCAGGGTGAGGCCGATGCTGGCTCCAACTTCCGGCCCCGGCTCAACAATGGGCTCGGATGTATTCACGGGCGTATTCACAGGTGTGGACGTCGCTTCGGCAGTGGATGGAGCCGTCGCGGAGGCGGTGACGCCAGCGGTTGGAGAAGGCGTGGCCGTCTCCGTCAAGACCAGCGTCGATGTTGCCATCGCGGTGGGCGAGGCTGATGCGTCGGGCGTTGCGGAGCCATTTGCTGTAGGGTCAGCTGTTGGTGTCTCCGTTGCAGAAGGTTGAACAGCTGGCGTCGCGTTGTCGAAGGCTGTAGCGCTTGGCAACGGAGTAGAAGCTGCGGTAGGCAATGCAGTAGGAGAGGAGCCGAGCGGCGGCAGCGTTGCATTCCCCTTGCCCGTGCCGATTGTGATGATGGGCAGATAGAGCACGTTGGTTCTTGATGGCATATTCGGCGGCGCAGTCAACGCGGTGGGCGCTGCCTGCGCCGCCATCCGCGCTGCCATCCACAACGCGTCGGAGCGCCGGGCACGGCCCCCTGTGCAGCGGCGATCACCAGCACCAGCGCCACGCCAACAATCAGCATCCGTGTAATGCGATTCATAAATTCCCCCTTGGTAACTCCGCACTTTTATCTTCGGTGGGATACGGTATCTTAGTAGGGCACGGTTGTTGACGTGCAGCCGCGCGCGTCCACGCCGACCGTCTTGATCATGCGGATGTCGTCCCAGCGCAGACCAACGGCGTCCAAAATCCCATCGTGGATGGCCCAGGCGCGACCACGCACGCTCCGTGCCTGCACGGGCTGGCGGAAGGGCGTGCTGCCGTCCAGCGCCTTGTGCAACGCGCCGCCCGGCTGGAACTCGCGTTCGATCGCGGCCAACTGCTTGCTGCCGCGCACGTAACGAAAGCCGCGCCGCTCGAAGAGAATCGCCGAGGCGTAGGTCAGCGGCTCCAGCAGGTAGGTGTGCTGGGCCAGCATCGTGAGAAAGCACTCGATCTGCTGGAGCACCGCGGTCGACGCGCGCAGACCTTGCTGCGTCTGCCCCGGTGCGAGGCCTGCACACCGGGCAAGCTCCTCCGCCGCCAAGTTGCGGTGCACCGTGCCAAAAAAGGTCTGCCGCCCCGCTGCATCCCAATCCGTGGCAAAACGCGGCGCAAGCGGATCGCGTAGCAGCAGCAGATTTAACTCGATGCCGTGGTAGTGATTGTCCTGCAGTTCAATTTCGAGGAAGGGGTCGCGGGTGCTCGCCGAGTCGCCGCCGGCAAAGGCGCGGAGGGAGAGCTTGTTTGTGCCCGGCGCGGCCTCCACCTCGACACAGCGCCGCTTCTGCCCGTCGAGCCAGCTAACGGGGTGCACGCCAAAGCGAGCCAGCAGGCTGGGCGGCACGAGGCTGCGCAGATAGCGTCCCTTGGTGGCCTCCGGCAGGTAGTTGATGTGGCGAATGCAGGCCAGCGTCGCCGCCGACTGCCGGAAGAATTCGGTGCAGAGCAGGCCGGGATCGGGCGCGGTCGGTCGGCGTAGCTGTCGCGGAGGAAAACCAAACATAGTGTACCCTCGGTGGCTGTTGCTGAGGGTGAGCCGGAAAATTCGACCGGTGGTGATGATCGCCAGCTCACGCTTTGATGCCTTGAGGGTAACATGAATACGAGACGAAAAAATCTCACGCCGTGCGGGATTTGTCTCAACTTACCGTGCGAGCCATGCTTCGCTCCCGACGACATACAAATAACTTTCGAGAAAAAAAGGGTCGCGGACATTTTTCCGCGACCCTTTGTTGTTGACAAGCTGCTGGCTAAATTGCCCAGCAGGGCGGGTCGATGGAGATGCGTTCGATGACGCCGTCCAGATAAGTCTCTGTTTCCGGATTGTAGCCGATGTAGATGGTGGTCGGCCCGGAGCTGCTGTGAAAGGGTGGACTGGCGCGAAGCTGATTAAGCTGCTGCCCATTGGCCCAGTAGAGAGATGAATCAAGCTTGCTCAATTTGTGCTGTGCCAAGAAGCTGTGAAAGCCTGCAAAATCGGCAAAATCTAGCAGCAGGCTGGGATCGTTTCCGCTCCAAATGGCATTTGACGTTTGCAGCGAAAAGGAGGTGCTGGTTCCCTGGGTTAAGCCCGCGTAGAACATGTGTAGGTAAGCGGCCTTCCCTGAATCGGCATACGGCATAAAGAGTTGAAAGTCCGGGTGGTAGACAAGCGGATTGCGCTCCTCATCCACGCCGCTCCAGCTCTTGTTGGCGGTCAACCCGATATTGGCCAGCGCGTAAGGATCGCGTGCCAGGAAGATTGGGTCTAGCTGAAGTTCGCCGCCGGTTAATTTGTAAACTTTATCGGCGAAGCTTGGTAGATCGCAAGACAGGTAGTCTTTGGTCTGGCTCTTAAAGGTTGCCCGCTCCTGCTCCATCGACAGCGCGCCGTGCGTCGCACACGTGACGGGGAACGTCATCGATTTCACCGCGCCGCTTTTGGTTGGGCCCGCGCGCACAATCATGTTAGCCTGAACAGCGTCCTTGGGGAAGCTAATCTGCACTTCGTAGGCAGCCCAGGTATATGTACCAGTATATGGGCGGGTCGCCGCTTCCGTCTGGGCAGGCCAGGCGAGGCTGGCGACCAGGATTATCACTGTGGCTAACCATCGCCGTACAATTTGCATGGGATTCTCCTGTTTGCTTAGAAACAATAAGAACAAAACGCATCGCGCTTTGATTTAGAAAGATTGCCGGTCCTACTATATCATGGAGTTGGCCCGTGCGCCGGGCGCTCGCTTTGGATTTGTCTCAACTATTCAGCAATTTGTCTCAAAACCATCTCCGACCCGCCATGAAGCGTTCAACCGCCTCGGCCTTTCACAAACAGCTCAAGCTGGCGCTAAAGTGGTACGACGACCCCGTGCGGCTGGCGAACGCCTCGCCGCTGGCATCGGCCTACTTTTTGGGCGCTGCGTTGGAGGGGTCCACCGATGCGAACCAGCGCGGCGAGGCGCTGCGGGCGTCGCTGCGCCTCGCCGCCAATGCGCTGTGGGACGGGCCGCTGCCATCCAGCCGCGAGTCGATGCAGCAAGCGCTCGCCGACATCCGCCAGCAGCCCGGCAGCCGCAGCTACGCCTTTGTGGTGCTGGATTTGCGCACCTTCAAGCACTTTTTTCAACCCCGCAAACTGGCCGACATCTGGGAGAGCGACCATCTGCTGCCCGGCTCGCGCGCCGAGCACTACCGCGACTTTGATCGCGCCGTCGAGCTGCTGGGCGTGCAGCTTTTGCAGCAGGTGCGGCCCCCCGTGCGGCTGGAGCGCACGCGGCCGCCCGCTCTGCTGCTGGGCTACGAGCAGCCGCTTGCCGTCGCCACCGAGGCGCTGGCTGCGGGCAAGACGGTTTTGCTCGTCGGCGCGGGCGGCATTGGCAAGAGCGCGCTCGGCGCAACCATTGCCGAACAGCAGACGCGACCCGTCTTCTGGTACACCACCCAGCCCGCGCTGACCGATCACCCCAGTGCGCTGCTCTATGCGCTGGGCTACTTTCTGCACGAGCAGGGTGCATCCGGCCTGTGGAGCTTGGTGCTGGCGCAAAATGGGCAGTTTGATGATCTAAATTTGGTACTGGGGCTGATTCGGGAGGACATCGAGCAGCTTCCCACACCGCCCCTGCTCTGCTTTGACGATCTGGAGCATTTGCGCGACACCTTTTCCGAACGTGCGTCGCCCGTTCACACCCAGCTGCTCCGCGTGCTCGACGCGCTGCGCGGCACAGCGCCCCTGCTGCTTTTGAGCCAGCGCCCAGTCATCGAGGCCGAAGTTACGCTGGGGTTGTCCGGGCTGGGGCCGCTGCAAATCGAGCGGCTCTGGCAGGAGGCGGGCCAAGCGATCGCACATGGTGAGGTAGCTCGCCTTTTCGACTACACGGGCGGCAACCCGCGGCTGCTGCTCCTCTGCCTTGCGCTGTACCAAAAAGGCGTGGGGCTGGATGCGCTCGACGCAGACCCGCGCACGTCGCCGCTGCGCACGGCACTCAATCGCCTGTGGCCCCGTCTGGAGCCGGGCGAGCGCCGCGTGTTGCAGGCGCTGTCGGTCTATCGAGCGGCTGCGCCAGAAAGCGGGTTAGCGGATGGCTTGGTGGAAGAGTCGAAAGCGAGCGGGCCGGAGAACGGTACTTCTCTGGCTGCGCCGCTGCGAATGCGGCTGGTGCAGCGGGACGGTCAGGGCGGCGTCGCGCTGCTGCCCGCCTTCCGCGAGCTAATTGCCGCCGAGCTGTCGCCCAGCCTGCGCGAGCAGCTTCACCTGCGCGCTGCGGGCACGTTTTTGGTGGTGGGCGAGCACACCGCCGCCGCCCACCACTTCGCACGCGCCGGTCACGATGACAAGGCGATTCAAGTCTGGTTTCCCCATCGCGAGCAGGAGATTGGCCGCGGCCAATCGGCAGTGGCGGCGACGATCTTTGAGAACGTCTCCAGCGGTCGCCTGCGCAGACAGGAGCGCAACGCGCTGCATCTAATTCGCGCCGAACTACAGCAGTTGGAGGGTCGCGCCGCCGAGGGGTTGGCCGAACTGGAGGTGGGCGACTGGGCGGCGGACAGCGGGCTGACGCTTCGGGCACGCGTGCTGCGCGCCGATTTCCTCGAAGCAACGGGCGATCCAGAACGCGCCCTCCAATCGTATCGGGAGGCAGAGGCGCTGACCAACCGACTGTTGGGCCAGCTTTCCACCGTTCATCGCCAGCAGGGGCTGCTACACCTGCGGCGTGCGGATCACCAAGCCGCGCGCCGCGAAGCCCGTCGGGCGGGATACGAAGCAAATTATCTGCTTGGCGTCACCTATTCGCAAGAGGGACGCTACGACGACGCCTTGGCTGCCTACCAAGCAGCGCTTGCTCTAGCCGAACAGCTCGGTGATGAATCGCGGATTGCTCGCCTGCATCGCTACCTGTCGATTCTCCACGCGCGGCAGCAAAATTTTGAGCGGTCATCTCATCACGCTGAACGATCGATTGATTACTATGAACGAGTTGGCGATCGCCTGAATCAGGCGGGCGTCCGCAACAATCTTTGCGGCACTTACCTTTACGCCAAACAATACGAACAGGCGATTGCGGTTGGCGTGGAGGCGCTGGCTTTCTTTCGCCGAATCGAACACGGGTACTTTATTGCGGCTGTTGCCTCGAATTTAGCCGAAGCGTACTGGGCGCTGGGCAACAAGCAAAACGCGCAACGCTATGCGCAAGAATCCGCTGCGCAGGAAGAGCCCCAATTTATTCCTTACGCGCTGCACACCCTGAGCCTTATCCAGCAGCACCAGGGCAAGCCCGCTGCCGCCGAAACGCTTCTGCGCGAGGCGGCTGCGCTCGCCCAGCAGAACGAAGACCCGTTTATGGAAGCCTACGCCGAGCGCACCCTGGGCCAGCTGCTGCGAGATAGGGGCGAGTCCAGTCAAGCACACCTCCAGCGTGCCCTGGCGCTCTTTCAACGGCTAGGCGTCGACGCCGAAATCGCCGAGACGGAGGCCCTGCTTTCGTGATCAGCGCAGCAAAACAATGAGGGCACCGCTCCGCTTTCGATGCTGATCCACGGCAGAATATACGCGCTCACCCACGCCGCGGCCCGCTGTTGGCGCAGGTCTCGCCACGGTCGATGCGCCTCGGACTGACGCCAGCGGTCAAACGCCGCGCGCGAGGGCCGCTCGTGCAGCACCGGCACGTCAAAGTTGCGCTTGCCTTCGACAACATCAAAGTCGGGGTGATTGGCGTGCTGGGGGGATGGGCGGCGGCCCATTATAGGCGGGTGCTCGCGGCTCAGAGAGATTTTGACGAGCGGCAAGAGTGCGCCAGCGCCAGGTAAAGCGCGGCCACTACAGCGCGGAAGCAACCTGACCCGCCGCGCCTCCCCTTCGACGGTGCTCGGGGTTTGCGCCGTATCTCCGCGGTAAAATTTTCATCACCAGCCCCAATCCTGTCCCTGGATAGGGGGCTTCCGAGGCTTCGTTGATAGCGACCTATCGGCGATAGCGACCTATCGGCGGGGGGGGTGGGGTCAATTATATACTCCTTAAGTAGGATCTTCCCCTAAATATGGGACGCACCCTCCGTCGTTTGGCCGATTGACAACTGCGTACCAATCCATCATACTGTTGCCACGCAACCGACACTACTATCTCTACCAGGACATTTCACCCATGAGCGAAAAGCTATACCAATCCGCCCCGCGCAATCTTGGCGAACTGCTCGAACGCGTTGAGAACGCGTGGACGATGCTCGCTCGCACGGTCAAAACTTTGAGCGACGAGCAACTCCAGCAAAGCGACGGCGGCACGTGGACGCTTAAAGACCACGTCGCCCACGTCACGGCGTGGGAGCAGCGCATTATTGGCGTACTCAACGGTCGCCCGTCGCACGAGTCGATGGGGGTGGAGCCAAACGTGTGGACGGAGGGCGGCGTCGATGGCGTAAACGAGGCCATTTACCGGGCACGCAAGGCTCGACCCACCGCACAGGTGCTCGATGAATTTCAGGCCACCCACGAAACATTGGTCGACGCGCTGCACGGACTGGATGACGAAGCGATTCGGCGACCATACAGCAGCTTCGGCGCGGACGATTTGGGCGAGCGCGGCAATGAGCCGGTTTTGCGCGATATTGTCGGCGACACCTACGAGCACTATATCGAGCACGAGCAGATGATTCAGTCGGTGGTCGGGCCGTCGTAATTTTTTCGGCTCTGCGCGCGATGGTGTACCGACGGCGATCTTTGACGATTCGTGGTGCGCAGTGCCTGTACTGGTACAGGCACTGCGCACCACGAATCATCTGGCTTAGACTTTGCCGCGAAGACCCACTTTTCCCCTCTCCGCGACCTCCGCGCCTCCTCCGCGCCTCCGCGTTGAATTTTCTTATTAACCAGGACACTCCCCATGCCCAAACCCAAAATCAACAAATTCCCCGACCCAAGCGTGTGGGCGAGCTGGAAGCCCTTTGGTCTGGGCGAGCAGCACCCGGACAACTTTAGCGAAGTCTTTCGCGCCGCCTGGGAGAGCCGCGACAATCTCGACTACGCCTGGCGCATTCTCAACGACGGCTGCTGCGATGGCTGCGCGCTCGGCACAACGGGGATGCAGGATTGGACGCTCGACGGCGTACACCTCTGCAACATCCGCCTGCGCCTGCTGCGGCTCAACACGATGAGCGCGCTGGATGAGAGCCTGCTCGAGTATCCAAGCAAGCTGGGCGCGAAAAAGGGGCGTCTGCCCAAGGCGGGCGACCTGCGCGAGCTGGGTCGCCTGCCGTACCCCATGCTGCGCGAGGCGGGCGATATCGGCTTTCACCGCATCGAGTGGGACGAGGCGTTGGATCGCATCGCCACGCGCGTCCGGGCAACCGAGCCTATCAAGAACCCCAACCGCACGGGCTTTTACCTGACGAGCCGGGGCATTCCCAACGAAGTTTACTACGGCGCGCAGAAGGCGGCACGCGCGATGGGCATAAACTCCATCGACAACGCGGCTCGGCTCTGCCACTCACCGAGCACCGTCGGCCTCAAATACTCGCTCGGCGTCGGCGCAACAACCTGCTCGTACTCGGACTGGATCGAGAGCGACCTGATTGTCTTCTTTGGCTCCAACGTTGCCAACAACCAGCCCGTGGCTACGAAGTATCTGCACTACGCCAAAAAAGCCGGTGCAAAAGTCGTCTGCGTCAACAACTACGCCGAGCCGGGGATGGCGCGCTACTGGATTCCGTCGATCCCCGAAAGCGCGCTCTTTGGCACGGCGATCACCGACCGCTTCCACCTGATCAACATCGGCGGCGACTTGGCTTTTATCCAGGGCACACTCAAGCACATTTTTGCCAACGGCTGGCACGACGAAGCGTTTGTGCAGAATCACACGGTGGGGCTGGAGGAGCTGCGGCGCGAGATCGACGCGCGCTCGTGGGAGGAGCTGGAGGCGCTGTCGGGGGCGCCACGCGAGGAGATGCTCGAATTTGCCGCAAGCGTGCACGAGGCCGACCGCGCCGTCTTCGTGTGGAGCATGGGAATTACGCAGCATGAATTTGGCTCGGACGGCGTCAAGTCGATCATCAATTTGGCGCTGACAAAGGGCTTCGTGGGGCGCACCGGCTGTGGGCTGATGCCGATTCGCGGCCACTCCGGCGTGCAGGGCGGCGCGGAGATGGGCTGCTACACGACGGCCTTTCCGGGCGGGCGCGAGGTCAACGCTGAAAATGCGGCGTGGCTGAGCGAGCAGTATGGCTTTGACGTGCCAACCCAGCCCGGCCTGATCGCGCCGCAGATGATCGACGCGGCACACGCGGGCAAGCTCGACGTGCTCTTCTCCGTCGGCGGCAACTTTTTGGATGTGCTACCCCAGCCGGATTACGTGGAGACGGCGCTGGCGCAGATTCCGCTGCGCGTGCACATGGACATTGTGCTCTCGCCCCAGATGTTTGTCGAGCCGACCGCTGCCGATGGCGAAGTGATCCTGCTGCCGGCGACGACGCGCTACGAAATTCCCGGCGGCGTCACCGAGACGAGCACCGAGCGGCGCATCATCTTTAGCCCCGAGATTCCCGGCCCGCGCATTGGAGAAGCCCGCCCCGAATCCGACGTCCTGCTCGACCTCGCCCGCCGCGTCCGTCCCGACATCGCCGACAAGCTGCACTTCGCCAGCACCGCCGCCATGCGCGAGGAAATTGCCCGCGTCGTGCCCTTTTACGACGGCATCCAAGATCTCGACAAAAAGGGCGACAACTTTCAATACGGCGGCCCCCACCTCTGCGCCAACTGGGCCTTCCCCACCGCCGACGGCAAAGCCCACTTTGCTACCGTCGACCTGCCCGACCTCGGCCTCAACACCGACCCCGACGATCTCACCTTCCTGGTGACAACGCGCCGCGGCAAGCAGTTTAACTCGATCATCCACGAGCGCACCGATTCCTTCAACGGGGCCACGCGCGAAGCCGTACTGATGAACCGCCTCGACGCCGAGCGCCTCGGCGTTGCCGACGGCGACGCGGTGCGGCTGCACAACAGCGTGGGTGAACTAGCGGGTCAGGTGCTGATTGCCCCGGTCGCGCCGGGGAACGTGCAGGTTCACTGGCCGGAGGGGAACGTGCTGATCGAGCGCGGCTGTCGCGAGCCGCAGGCGGGGGTCCCGGATTACAACGGGGTGGTGCGGATCGAGCGGGGCGGGTGAGCTGTTAATTGCCAGCAATTACGACTTTGGGTCTACCTCAAATTTACCAGCAGCGCGATAAAAGCACACCTCGAACTCGAAGAAAAAGTTTGTCTGCCCCAAAATCAGCGCAGCCTGATTGCTCTGCGACCATGCAAACGCCAATTGTACCGGCGTGTAGCTTCCAACTTCGGCGATCAGCACGAGTGGCATAGCAGGATAGTTGCTGAGATTTCCCGCCAGTTGAATTGTTGCTTGTTGGTCGTTCCACGTCGCCCCCAATTGAATGCCAATATCGTAGGGCAGTACGTTGATTGTGGCTCCGCTATCGACTAATCCTGTAGTCTGCACCCCTCGTGAGCTATTCCGGAGTACGAGCGGAAGCCACGGTAAACTATCCAGTTGGCTTTGATTTGCGCGAAGAACGGAATAGTTAAGACGCATGAGATGAATTGTAAAGTGCGTTATCCTCGCCCGCTTCACGGAGCGCCGTCATTAGTATTGCGGCAGCACCATACGAGTCGTAGGGCGTCAGGAACTCATACTGCCGATTGGTTTCCAATACCACAGCCTCTTCGCGTGCCTCCAAATCCTCCGTGAGCGCGCGAATCAGGCGCAACTTATCGCGGGCGGGCAGTTGGTGCGCAGCGGGCAGAATGTCGGCAAATGTCATGATTGGTCTCTCACAAATCACTGCGAAGGGCAGGAAGAGCAGTTACGCGTATTGTACACGTACCCTGCCTGAAAATCAATCGCGCGTGCAAGGTGACGTGCAGATGCACTGGCTGAAGGGGAATGTGCTGCTGGAGAGCAGCTGTCGCGAGTCTCACCGGGGGTTGCCGGATTACAATGGGGTGCGGATTGCGCCCATCCTTGAACAGAGAAGAGTTTGCAATCAAATGATGTCAACGCAACAAAGTGACTCAATCGCCCTGCACCCAATAAACGAGGACAACTGGCGCGATGTAGCCAAACTGGAAGTAGCCGAAGGGCAGCGCGACTTTGTCGCCGAGCCCTGCTACTACCTGGCGCTCTGCTGCTACGGCAGCGACTGGCAGCCCCTCGCCGTCTACTTGGACGAGCAGGTCATCGGCTTCCTAATGTGGGCCGTGGAGGAAGCGGACGGCAGCTGCTGGCTCGGCGGCATCCTGATCGACCAGCAGCACCAGCGGCGCGGCCACGGCGGGCGGGCCGTGCGGGCGGCGGTTGCGCTGCTGGCCGAGGCACACGGCTTTCGGAACTTTGCCCTTTCATATAATCCAGCGAACGGGGTTGCCCAGCGGCTTTATCGCAAGCTGGGCTTTGTCGAAACGGGGGAGAGGGAGGACGACGAGGTGGTGGCGCGGCTGTCGCGCGGGGGGCAGCAATCTACGGCAGCGACGCCACCGGCTCCTGCGTCGTCGGCTCCGTGACCGCGCGGTCGTTGCGGATCACCACGCCGTCCGCCGCCAGCACCGGCTCCAGCGCGGCAATCGCCGCCTCGACCATGCCGTCGTCGGGCTCGCGGGTGGTGAGCTTTTGCAGCCACAGCCCGGGCGTAATCAACGCACCGACGAGGGGCCAGTGGGCGTGGTCGGCGCTGAAGCGGATGATTTCGTAAGCGATGCCCGCCACGATGGGCACGAGCAGCAGCCGCGTGACAAAGCGCAGCAGCAGGGCCAGCCAGGTGGGGCCGACGCCGGAAAAGGTGAGCGGCGCAAAAAGGATGATGCTGATCACAAGCACGTAGAGCAAAAAGCTCGTGCCGCAGCGTTTGTGCTGCACGCTGTGGGTCTGCACCGACTTCACCGTGAGCGGATCGCCCGCTTCGTAGGCGTTGATCGTTTTGTGCTCGGCGCCGTGGTAGCCAAAGACGCGGCGAATGTCCGGGATGTGGCCGATTGCCCAGATGTAGAGCACAAAGAGCACGAGCCGGATCACGCCTTCCCAGATGGCGTCGACAATGGCGCTGTCGTTGGCAAAGGAGGCGAGCCAGCGGCTCGCAAAGGTCGGCAGCAGGAAGAAGATCACGATGGCAAACGAGAGGCTGGCCGCAATCGTCGTCCAGGCCACGGGCCCCGTAAACTCCACCGGCTCACCGTCCTCCTCCTGGGCCGCCACTTCTGCGCTCCACATCAGCGCGCGCATCCCCAGCCCCAGCGCATCCCACAGCAGGGCCAGCCCGCGCACAAAGGGCCACTCGCCCCAGCGGCTCGTATAGATTTTGGCCGTCAGCGGCTCCTCGTGCAAAACGAGCTCGCCCTGCGGGTTGCGCACCGCCACGGCCACCCGCTTGCGCCCCCGCATCATCACGCCCTCGATCACGGCCTGCCCGCCGTAGTATTTTGTCGCCAAGAGAATGCTCCGTTGTTAAACTTTCGATCCGGTCAATCCGGTTGTTGTCGTGTAAAATGATGTGTGATGCGTGGTACGTGATTCTTCGTTGTGGTGGCGATTCGTTGTGATTGTGACGCAGCGCAGATAATCAACGTGATGCAAATAGTCAGCACGTAGATAATCAAAAGGGCGAGGCCATTGCCACACTTTACGCATCACGCATTACGTTTCGCTTTCCAGTCTATCACCGTCGCCGCGCGAGGGCAAAATGATTTGTGCCATCCGCCCCGCGTGACTTTGTGCCGTAGCGGGCGTCGTGGGAAATGGGTGACAAAGTTGGTCGCTTACCCAGACGCTGGTCGAGTGCGACGCACGGCGCAGGGCGTCGCTGTGTTACTCGTCGGGCAGCGCGTCGTGCGTTGCACTCAATGATCCAACCAAGTTGGTAGACGAACGAGTGGGGGACCAAGTGGCCGGGCCGTGAGTGCAACGCACGGCGTGGGCGACTCTTCGTCTGTCAGCTTGACGGACGCCGTGCATCGCATTCGACCACCCCAACCCACTTGCCAGCGAATTGTAAGCTGGCAACACCAAAACCCATGTTAAACTTTGAACCGGCACGTGGCGAAATCGCCGCGCGCCCCGAGGAAAGTGCCATGCACCGAGGAGAAACAGAGCGGCGACCATCGGTCGAACTGGTCGCCCATACCCAACCAAACCCGGCCCTCACGCCGGAGGCCGTCGCCGACACCAGCGATTTGAGCGCGATTCACGAGGGCAATGGAACCTTCGCCGAGAATCTAGTCGAATACGCCGGTCGCGTCTGCTACCGCAGCACACACCGGATGGGCACCTCGCCCAACTTTATTTCCGCGCGCATCCGCGAAGCGCACGAGGACATCATCGAGCACATCGTGGCGACTTTGCGCGTGTGGCCCAGCAAATCGAACGGCTATGATCCGCTGCGCTGGCGGCTGCTCAATCGCCACTGCGAGATTACCGAGGAAATCACCGAATCGGATGACGGCTCCTGGCTCGTCAGCGGCAACTTGCGCGTCTGGCTCCAGTTCTTCCGCGACGGCATCCTGCTGGAGGCCGTGCCGATTCTGCACCGGATCGCGCCGAAAGTTTTCGAAGAGTTCAGGAGCACCAATGGCCAAGTAACCGGAGATAAGATTGAGACGGCGGACAGTTCATCTACCCAATCTTCAATCTTTAATCTTCAATCTTTAGCGCCAGCGTCTGACGGCCCCATGCGCGTGACTCTGCTCGGCTACACCCAGCCGCAGCTTGCGGACGCCGACGCGGCGCTGCACCACGGGCAGGCGGTCTTTTTCTTCGAGGGCATCAGCCGCACCTGCACGCACCAGCTGGTGCGCCATCGGCTGGCGAGCTTCTCGCAGGAGTCGCAGCGCTACGTCGATTTGAGCAAGGGCGGCTGGGCAGCGGTTGTGCCGGACGCGGTGGCGGCGAACGAAGAAGCCGTAGCAAAGCTAAACGATTTTTGGCAGTCCGCCGAAGAGACGTACGCAGAGTTGCGCAAGCTCGGCATCCGCAAGGAAGACGCGCGCTTCATCTTGCCCAACGCCGCCGAAACGCGCATCGTGACCAGCATGAACTTTGCGGCGTGGAGCCACTTTCTCTGGCTGCGCGCCATCGACAAGGCGGCGCAGTGGGAGATTCGCCGCATGGGCCAGCGCGCGCTCGAAATGCTCCACGCCGTTGCGCCCGACGTTTTTGCCGAACACTGGGAAGTTTACCAGCGTGACTTTGCACCCAACATCGAACCCAATCGCTGAGGAAACCATGTCAAACTCATTACAACAAGCACTCATCAAAAAGTTTGAAGCCCGGCAGGCGCACGTCGCCGTGATCGGGATGGGCTACGTCGGCCTGCCGCTGGCCGTGGCCTTTGCCAAAGCGGGCTACCGCGTCACCGGCATCGATGTCGATGCGGAGAAGGTGGACGCGATCAACCGGGGTGAATCATATATTGAGGATGTGCCGTCGGTGGAGCTGGCTGAATTCGTGCAAAAGGCGTGGGGACGTGGGGACGTGGGGACGTGGGGAGCGCAGGAGGCGGCAATCCATGGAAGAAGCGAAGTGGACGCTGCGGCTGTCGTCACCCCATCCCCGGCGCACCCCACCACCCCAACGCAGTTGAGCGCCACCACCGACTACGCCGCCATCGCCGACTGCGACGCCGTCTCGATCTGCGTGCCGACGCCGCTCAACAAAACGGGCGATCCGAACGTCAGCTACATCATCAACGCCGCGCAGAACATTGCGCGCTACATGCACCCCGGCTTAACGGTCGTGCTCGAATCGACAACCTATCCGGGGACAACGCGCGAGGTGGTGCTGCCGATTTTGGAGCAGGGATTGCGCGACTACTGGGAGCTGCGGGACGAAGAAGTGCTGGAGGCGGCACAGGTCGGCCAGCAATTTTTCCTGGCCTTTTCGCCGGAGCGCATCGACCCCGGTCGCACCGACTGGACGGTCGAGACAATGCCCAAGGTGATGGGCGGCGCGACGGAGGCCTGCGTCGCGGTCGCGTCGACCTACTATCGGCAGGCCATGCCCAACCTCGTGCCCGTCTCCTCGCCCGATGCGGCGGAGCTGGTCAAGCTCTTTGAGAACACCTTTCGCTCGGTCAACATTGGCCTGGCCAACGAGCTGCTGCTGATCTGCGACAAGTTGAACTTGGACGCGTGGGAAGTCATCGAGGCGGCAGCGACCAAGCCCTTTGGCTTCATGAAATTTACGCCCGGCCCCGGTCTCGGTGGCCACTGCATCCCCGTCGATCCGCACTATCTGTCGTGGAAGCTGCGCACGGTCAAGTACAACGCGCGTTTTATCGAGCTGGCCAGCGCAATCAACACCGCTATGCCCGCCTGGTGGGTGCAGCGCGTGCAGGATGCGCTTAACGAGCACGGCAAGCCGCTCAAGGGCAGCGCAGTGCTCGTGCTCGGCGTGGCCTACAAAAAGAACGTGAGCGACCTGCGCGAATCGCCTGCCATCGACATTATTCACCTGCTGCAGGAGAAGGGCGCGGACGTAGTCTACCACGATCCGCACGTGCCCCAGTTCCGCTACGAAGGGCTGGAAATGTCGAGCGTGGCCGACTTGGATTTGGCGCTGAACGAAATTGACTGCGTGATTATTGTCACGGATCACGATGAATATGATTGGACACACGTCGCACGCGTTGCGCCATTGGTGGTCGACACGCGCCACGTGTTGAAAAAAAGTTGATTTGTCATTTCGACCGAAGAGAGGAATCTTTTTGTAGGTAACCGATCAAGTTGGGCTTCCGTAGGTCACCTTTGCTCCGCAAGGTGATAGAGAGGGTTGACTCGATCTGGCCCGGTATTCCTTCTTGGAATGGCCTAAGTTGAGATTGACACATATGCTCCGCTATGTGACCTACGATAGACAACATTTATTCGCTTGAAATGACACGGCAAATTATTGAAAAACTTGGAAAGATTCTATGCCTTCTTATCTACGATCACACCTCAAGCAGCTTGAATCCGAAGCGATTTACGTCATGCGCGAAGTGGCGGCGCAATTTGAGCGCCCGGTGCTGCTCTTCTCCGGCGGCAAGGACTCCATTGTGATGTCGCACCTGGCGCGCAAGGCCTTCTACCCCGGCAAGATTCCGTTCCCCCTCATGCACATCGACACGGGCCACAATTTTCCCGAAACGATTGAATTTCGCGATGAGTGGATGGACAAAATTGATGCCAACCTCGTTGTGCGCTACGTGCAGGATTCGATTGACGGCGGGCGCGTGGTTGAGGAAAAGGGGCCGCGCGCCAGCCGCAACGGCCTGCAAACGGTGACGCTGCTGGAGGCGCTGGGCGAGTTTCGCTTCGAGGCCGCCATGGGTGGTGCGCGGCGCGACGAAGAGAAGGCCCGCGCCAAAGAGCGCTTCTTCTCCCACCGCGACGAGTTCGGCCAGTGGGACCCGAAGAATCAGCGGCCCGAGCTGTGGAGCCTGTATAACGGACGCAAAAGCATGAGCGAGAGCTTTCGCGTCTTCCCCATTTCCAACTGGACGGAGATGGACATCTGGCAGTATATCAAGGACGAGCGCATCGAGCTGCCCAGCCTCTACTTTGCCCACGAGCGCGACGTCATCTCGCGCGACGGCACGCTGCTGGCCGAGTGCGATTACATCGAGCTGTTGCCCGGCGAGAAGCCGGAGAAGCGCCTGATCCGCTTCCGCACCATCGGCGACATGACCTGCACCGGCGCGGTCGAATCCCCAGCTTCGTCGCTGGACGACATTATTGAAGAAGTCGCCTCGGCGCGCGTCACCGAGCGCGGCGGGCGCGCGGACGATAAGCGCTCCGAAGCGGCGATGGAAGATCGCAAGAAGGCCGGATACTTTTAATTTCGGATTTACGATTCCACGGTTTACGAGGAGCCTCCTTGGCTTTGCGGAATCGTAAATCGTAAATCAAAAATCGGAAATCACATTATGTTACTCGAACAAACTGTACCCCAGGCCCTACTGGAGCCGGAGGAATTTCAAGATGCGCAGATGGATTTGCTGCGCTTTTCCACGGCGGGTAGCGTGGACGACGGCAAGAGCACGCTGATTGGCCGCCTCCTTTACGATTCCAAGGCCATCTTTGAAGACCAGATGGAGGCCATCGCAGAGGTGAGCGCCAAGCGCGGCGATGAGCACGTTGACTTGGCGCTGCTGACGGACGGCCTGCGCGCCGAACGCGAGCAGGGCATCACCATCGACGTGGCCTACCGCTACTTTGCCACGCCCAAGCGCAAATTCATCATCGCCGACACGCCCGGCCACATTCAGTACACGCGCAACATGGTCACCGGCGCGTCGACGGCCGAGCTGGCGATTGTGCTAATCGACGCGCGCAAGGGCGTGCTGACACAGTCCAAGCGCCACGGCTTTATTGCCTCGCTGCTGCGCATCCCGCACATGGTCGTCGCCGTCAACAAGATGGATTTGGTGGACTACAGCGAAGATGTTTACAACCAGATTGTCGAGGACTACCGCAACTTTGCCGCGAAGCTCTCGATCCAGAACCTGATCTTCGTGCCAATTTCGGCGCTCATGGGCGACAACGTCGTCAACAAGCACGACCTCAACGAGGTCAACAACACGCCGTGGTACCAGGGGCCGACGCTGCTCCACCACCTCGAAAACGTGAGCGTGGGCGCGTCGCGCAACCTGGTGGACTTTCGCTTTCCCGTGCAGCTGGTGCAGCGACCCAACCAGGATTTTCGCGGCTTTGCGGGCGAAGTCGTCTCCGGCAGCGTTAGCAAGGGCGAAGAGATTGTCGCGCTGCCGTCGGGCAAGACGAGCCGCGTCGAATCGATCGTGACCTTTGATGGCGAGCTCGAAGAAGCCGCCGCGGGCGACGCCGTGACGCTGACGCTGGAGGACGAAATCGACATCAGCCGCGGCGAGATGATCGTGCGCAAGGGCAACCTGCCGCAGGTCGCCAACCAGCTCGAATGTATTCTCTGCTGGATGGACGAAGACGCGATGAACCCCAGCGGCACCTATATTTTGCAGCACACCACGCGCCAAGTGCGTGCCTACATTTCGGAGCTAAACTACCGCATCGATGTCGATACGCTGCATCGCGAGGAGGCCGAAACGCTGCACCTCAACGAGATTGGCCGCGTCAAAATCAAGACGACACAGCCCATTTTCTACGACTCGTATCAGCTCAACCGCGAGACGGGCAACTTTATCCTGATCGACCCGTTTACCAACGGCACGGTCGCCGCGGGGATGATTCGGCGCGAGGCGCGCGAAGTCGACGACGTGGTGGCCGAGGCAGAGAGCCTGAGCGAAGCGCCGCCCGTGCAGCGCGAGCGTTCGAGCAATGTCTTCTGGGAGATGACGCACATCACCCGCGAGATGCGCGAGCGGCAGAACGGCCACCGCGCGGCGGTGTTGTGGTTTACGGGGCTTTCCGGCTCTGGCAAGTCGACCGTGGCCAAGCAGCTGGAACGTCGCCTCTTCGAGATGGGCTGCAACACGATGTTCCTCGATGGCGACAACGTGCGCCACGGCTTGAACGGGGATTTGGGCTTTAGCGACGACGACCGCAAGGAGAACATCCGCCGCGTGGCGGAAGTAGCGCGGCTGGCCTTCGAGCACGGCAACATCGCCATCTGCACCTTTATCTCCCCCTTCCGCGCCGACCGCGAATTTGCGCGCTCGCTGCTGCCGCAGGATCGCTTCTTTGAGGTTTTCGTCGATTGCGATCTCGAAGTCGCCAAGAAGCGCGACCCCAAGGGGCTCTACGCCAAGGCGCTGCGCGGCGAAATCAAGGAGTTCACCGGCGTCTCCTCGCCCTACGAAGCGCCGCAGAAGCCCGACCTGCACGTCGAAACGGACGTAATGAGCGTGGAGGAGAGCGTCGAGACGATTTTGCAGGAGCTGACGCGGCTGGGGGTTGTGCGTTAGTTTTGCGGGTGCATGTGGCTGGCGCGCCCAGCCACTAAGCTCAAAGCAATACACTAAAAACCGCAAATAAAAAGCGGTGGGACTGCTATAGCAGTCCCACCGCTTTTTATTTGCGGTAAAATCTGGAATCGACCCTTCTTGCATTTCGCCTACGGCAATGATAAAGTCTTGCCTTATCGCGCCACACATGAGCGTGAGTTTGTTGTCAACTTTTATTCACAAGCACCAACGCTTCCGCCCGCAAAACCGAATGGCCGCTTCCCAACCCTGTCTTGCTCTTATTCCCGCGCGCGGCGGCTCCAAAACCGTTCCCCACAAAAACATCAAGCTGCTGGCGGGCAAACCGCTGCTGGCGTGGACGATTGAGGCAGCCCTTGCCAGCGATAGCGTCGAGCGGGTGGTGGTGTCGACCGATAGCCCGCAGATTCGGGACGTGGCCCGTCAGCGGGGGGCGGAAGCCCCATTTTTGCGACCGGCAGAGTTTGCACAGGACGACACGCCTGATCTACCCGTCTACCTGCACACGCTACGCTGGCTGGCCGAACAAGAAGACTACCACCCTTGGGCCGTTGCGTGGCTGCGCCCAACGACGCCGTTACGCAGTGCTGCCGATGTCGATGCTGCCGTGCAGCTTCTCGCCGACAGCGCGGCGGACTGCGTGCGTTCCATTGTGGCAGTAGAGCATCACCCCTATTGGATGAAGACGCTGAACGGCAATTGTTTGCAGCCCTTTATCGAGGGCAAGGATGAGCGGCAGTATTATCAGCGTCAGCTGCTGCCAACAGCCTATCGACTCAACGGCGCAGTCGACGTGACGCGTTGCGACGGCGTGCTGGCAAACGAAGTGCTCTACGGCAACGACATGCGCGGCTACGTGATGCCGGCCGAGCGCAGCGTTGACATTGACACGGAGCTAGATTTTGCTATGGCCGAGACGATCCTGAAAGCGAAAGAGGCCCATGAAGACCATTAAAATCGGCGACCGCTCCATTGGGTCGGGTGCCCCCTGTTTTGTGATAGCCGAAGCGGGCGTAAACCACAACGGCAGCGTAGAAATGGCCGAGCAGTTGATTAAGGAGGCCAAGCGCGCGGGCGCGGATTGCGTGAAGTTTCAGACCTTCAAGGCCGAGCAGGTGATCACGCAGGATGCGCCCAAGGCGGAGTACCAGCTCAAAACGACCGACCCCGCCGAATCGCAGATCGACATGCTCCGCAAGCTGGAGCTGGATTTTGACGCGTACAAGACGCTAATCGAATTGTGTACAAAAGAAGACATTGTCTTCTTCTCGACGCCCTACAACCGCGATGATGTCGATTTCCTCGACGAGCTGGGCGCGCCCGCCTTTAAGATGGCGTCGATCCACGTGGCCGAGCCCGCCTTTCTGCGCTACGCGGCCAGCAAAGGCAAGCCGCTGATCGTTTCCACCGGCATGGCAACGCTGGCCGAGGTCGATGAGGCGGTGCGCACGCTGCGCGAGGCGGGCAACGAGCAGTTTGTGCTGCTCCAGTGTACGACGAACTACCCGTCGCGCCCCGCAGATGCCAATCTGCTCACCATGCCCACCATGCGCGACGCGTTTGACGCCCTCGTCGGCTACTCGGACCACACGCAGAGCGAGACGGCCTGTCTCGTTTCGATTGGCTTGGGCGCGTGCGTAATCGAGAAGCATTTCTCATTGGACAAGTCGCTGCCGGGGCCGGACCAGTCATCGTCCGCCGATCCGGCGGAGTTTACCCAGCTGGTGGCACACATCCGCGAGGCGGAGGCCGTGCTCGGCTCGCCGCTCAAGGGGCCGACGGCGGTCGAGCGGGTGAATGCACGAGGAATGCGGCGCAGCATTGTGGCGAAGCAGGAGATTCCAGCGGACACCACTATCACGGAGGGGATGCTGGCCTTTAAGCGGCCGGGCACGGGCTTGCGCCCGGCGCTGCTGGATGAAGTTGTGGGCAAGCGCGCCCGGCGCGCGCTGTCGCCCGACGCTCTGTTGAGCTGGTCGGATTTGGAAGAATAGTGGCCTGTGGACGTTTCCGCGCTCGAAATTCGTCGGCTGCGGCCGGAGATGGAGCCGCTGCTCATCCAATTCTTTGGGGAGCTGGCTGGCTCCGCCGATGAACGTTTCTTTCATCCCCACCCCTTTGATGCAGCGACCGCCAAACAAATCGCTCACTATACGGGGCAGGATTTGTACTACGGCGTAGTCTACAAAAATTGTTTGGTGGGCTACGGCATGTTGCGGGGCTGGGATGCGGGGTACGCCGTGCCAAGCCTGGGCGTGGCGGTGCATCCGCAGTCGCGCGGCATGGGGATTGGCAAGCTGCTGATGCACTTTTTACATGCCGCGGCGCGCTGTCGCGGGGCGACGCAGGTGCGGCTGAAGGTACACTGGGAGAACAAGGTGGCGCTGGTGATGTACCAGCGGCTGGGCTACGTGTTTGAGGAGGAAGCGGCGCGGGATGGGCAGGTAGTGGGGTTGGTGGCGCTGTGAGGGACGACTGTCGAATGCGACCGTCGCAGCCCAAAGAGTTGATGCTTCCCCTTCATGCGTGGGCCGTGGTTGACACGTTCCGCGACCAACGTAGAAGAGAAGTGACAATCACGGCCCGCATCTTATCGGGTAGGTCTTTGTCGCCTGGGGCCGTGACGGTCACTTCGACTATCCAACTTCTAACACCCCATGACCCGACCCATCTACCTTTCTACCGCCTGCCTGCCCTTTAGCCAGCCGCTGGCTCAGCGGCTGGCGACTTACCGACAGCACGACATTCGGAACGTGGAGCTGGGGGCGCGGGTAACGGTGGGCGATGCGGACCGGACGGCTGTCGAGCAATGGGAGGGCAGGCTGCTCGTCCACAACTATTTTCCGCCGCCCGCCGATCCCTTTGTGCTCAACCTGGCCTCGCGCGACGAAACGATTCGTGCACGAAGCACTGAGCTAGTCGAGAACGCGCTGCGCTTGAGCAAGCAGATTGGCGCATCCTTCTACTCCGTCCACGCGGGCTTTATCACCGACCCAACCGGGATGGGCACGACGAGCTTTGTCTTTCCCCTGCCCAATTCGCCCCGCGAAAAAGGGGAGGCCACCGAGCGTTTTGTGGACGCGCTCAACAGCGTTGCCCAAACGGCGGCGGGCTCGGGGCTGGACGTGCTGGTGGAGAACAACGTCTGCGGGCCGGAGCTGGTGGGCAAGCTGCTGCTGCAGGAGACCGATGAATTCCTAGCCCTGTTCGAGCAGATCAACGCGCCCAATCTGGGCATCCTGCTCGATACGGGCCACCTCAACGTTAGCGCACACACGCTGGGCTTTGATAGAATGAAATTTGTCGAGACGCTGGCGCCATTCGTGCGCGGAATTCACGTCCACGACAACGACGGCACGGCGGACCAGCACCAGCCGGTGCAGCCGGGAAGCTGGGTGCTGGAAGCGCTGCGGCTGCCCGCGCTGGCGGACGTGCCGCTCACGGTCGAATCCACGGTTTCGGATATTTCTGCTGCGCCCGCTTACATCGCTTGGCTGCGGGACGAGATAAGCTGAACAAATTGTAGGCGCTGCTTTTATCTGCGCAATCATTGTCTTTTCAACCCGAAGATTATCTCTGCTTCGCAAGGCGACGGATCGCCTACCCTCTTTTTGGAGAGTGCCCCTCAAGGTGGGGATATGTCCAGCCCGTCACGTAGCGGAGCATACGTGATCTACGGTCGACTAGCCGATGCGGTAGGATAAACTTAATCGTTCGCGGCGGCACAGAAGGTGCGTTGGCAAAATTTGGTAAAAGTCTATGAACGTCCAGCAACAAATCAACCAGATGAGCGTGTCGCCGCAGAGCACGATTCGCGAGGCGATGGAGGCCATCGACCGCGGCGCGCTTGGCGCGGCGCTGCTGATCGACCCCGGCACGCAAATGTTTGCGGGGCTCGTCACCGACGGCGATATTCGGCGGGCGCTGCTGGGCGGCAGCGGGCTAAGCGCACCGGTGCGCGAAGTGTCGCGGCCCGCCTCGAAAACGGCACGGGCAGGCACATCGCCGGAGCAGATTGCTGCAATGTTTAACAAACCGGTGCGCGTCGTACCGCTGCTGGATGAGGAGGGCCGCGTGGCCGACTTAGCGACTTTTGACCAGCGCATCCGGCTGCCGATTGCCGAGCCGGTGTTGGGCAGCAAGGAGCTGGAATATGTCAGCGAGTGCGTGCTGACCGGCTGGATTTCGTCCGCGGGCAAATTTGTGACGCGCTTCGAGGAGCTCTTTGCCAGCTTCTGCGAAGTCGACCACGCCGTGGCGGTTTCCAACGGAACGGTGGCGCTGCACCTGGCGCTGGCCGCGCTCGACGTTGGGCCGGGCGACGAGGTGATCGTGCCCAGCCTCACCTTTGCGGCCACGGCCAACGCCGTGCTCTACACCGGCGCGCAGCCCGTCTTTGCGGATGTCGACGCCGAGACGTGGACGATTGATCCCGACTCGATCCGCGCCCAGATCACGCCGCGCACGCGGGCGATCATTCCCGTGCATCTCTATGGCCACCCCGCCGACATGGACCCGATCATGGAGATTGCGCGCGAGCACGAGCTGTGGGTCGTCGAGGATGCGGCGGAGGCGCACGGCGCGCGCTACAGGGGGCAAGTCGTTGGCTCGATTGGGCATATTGGCTGCTTTAGCTTCTACGGCAATAAGATTGTCACCACGGGCGAGGGCGGGATGTTGACGCTGAATGACGCGGCGCTAGACGCCAAAGCGCGCGTGCTGCGCGACCACGGCATGGACAAGGAGCGGCGCTACTGGCATCCGATCGTGGGCTACAACTACCGGCTGACGAATTTGCAGGCGGCGATTGGCGTGGCGCAGATGGAGCGCATCGACGAAATTTTGGCGCGGCGGCGCGAAATGGCCGCGCTATATGACAAAGCGCTGTCGGGCGTGCCGGGCTTGGTGCTGCCGCCGCGGGCGGAATGGGCCGAGCCCGTCTGCTGGCTCTACTCGCTCCTGGTGGACGACAGCGCGCCCTTTTCGCGTGATGAGCTGATCGAACGGCTCGCGGCCCAGGGATTGGACGCCCGCCCCTTTTTCTACCCGTTAACGGACATGCCGCCCTACCAGCACCGCGTCAACGGGCAGACTGCTTATCCGATGACCGAGCGGCTCTCGCGCCAGGGAATAAGCCTGCCCTCGTCGACGCGGTTGAGCGAAGCGGAGGTCTTGAGCGTGGCCGAGAAGGTCAAGCAGGCGCTGCTGCCTGAATATGTGTAGCGCTGAGTATTAGCTCATGCTGCAAATTTTGAAGCGCTTCGCTGGTCAATCTGCTGTGTACGCCGCGGGGGACGTGCTGGCGCGTGGGTTGACCTTTGCGCTGCTGCCGTTTTACCAACTTTTTGTTAGCAAAGCAGAATTTGGCCTCATCGGCTTGGCGACCTCCCTGGCAATGGTGCTGGCAATTTTCCTCAATCTGTCGCTTCACGGCAGCGTGGCGATTTTATACGTGGAGACGACAAGTGAGGCCGAACGTCGGCGACATTGGGGCAGCATTTGGCTCTTCACGCTCATCGCTGGCTTTGTGCTGACGCTGGGATTGGATAGGTTTGGCGAGCCGCTCTTTCGCACCGTCTTTACCAAGCTGCCCTTTGAGTACGTGCGGCTGGCGCTCTGGTACAGCTTCTTTTACAATACCTTTTCGCTGATCCCACAGGCCGTCTTTCGCATCCGCGAGCAACCCGTTCGCTATGTAGCAACGACCCTGATTACGGCGCTAATAACGGCAGCGCTGATTTTGTATCTGCTGATTGTACGCGAGCAGGGTGCCATGGGCTATCTGCGCGGCCAGCTTTGGGCGGCGGCTGCGATGGCGGTGGCTTACGTGCTTCTCTTTGCCCGCAACGTGGCGTGGACCCTCGACGTGCAGTGGCTGCGTCAATCGCTCGTATTGACCTTGCCGCTGATTCCGCACGGTCTGTCTCTGTGGGCACTCAGCGTCTCGGATCGCATCGTCCTGGATCGTTTTGTCTCCCTAGACGAAATTGGTGTTTACTACGTTGGCTACCAGCTGAGCATGGGCATGGCCGTAGCCACGGCGGCCGTCAACAAAGCGTGGCTGCCGCTCTTTGTCAAGGCAATCAAGGACGAGCGCGAGCGCCACCACTTGCCTACGTTGACCACCTATTACGCCCTGATCATCGCGCTGGGCGGGCTCGTCCTGGTGGCGCTGCTGCCGATTTTTGTGCAGACTTTTTTGCCCGCTTACCAAGCCGCTGTGAGTATTACCTTTTGGGTGGTGCTCGGCTACACGGCGCACGGGCTTTACTATCTGCCCGCCAGCTACCTAATGGCGCGCAAGGACACGCGTTGGATCCCGATTGCCACCGCCATCAGCGCCGCCACCAACGTCTCGCTCAACTTGCTTTTTGTGCCCGTCTACGGTATCTTTGCCGCCGCAGTCAATACGCTGGTTAGCTACGCCGTGCTGCTGGGAGCGACGCTGTTTTTTGCCTATCGGCGCGGCTTCGTCGAGCTGGAGTGGGGGCGGCTGGGGCGCATTGGCACGGGCACGGTTGCGCTGGCGACGGTGTTGGGTCTTGTGCTATCATATTACCGCGCATGGTTTCTGATCGTGGGCGTGACGGCGCCGTTTGTCTTTTTGCTTGGGTTAGGGCTTTCAGGCTTCTTCTCGGCAGCGGAGTGGGGTGGGGTGCGTCGGGTGTTGCGGGCGCGGTATCGGGTGGTGGCGCGGTGAGCGAGGTCGAGATAATCTAAAGCTCGAACTGATATTGATTGGCCGAACGTTTAGTTTGTAAATTTTGGAAGCGGAAGAAGTTTAGTAGAATGGGTTAGTTGCTCACGGCGCATCTACCGAATTGCACGAACCGATGGATTACTCTATGCAGCATTCAATGCAGAACACCTGGTCGGACGGCCAAGCCTTTTGGCACGGAAAGCGCGTTATTGTGACGGGTGGCGCCGGGTTTCTCGGTTCCTATGTAGTAGAATCGCTGCAGGCGCGTAGTGCAGCCGAGGTATTTGTGCCCCGAAAACAGCAGTATGATCTGCGGCGACGCGAAGCCATCCTTGACTTGCTGAGCGACACGCAAAGCGCTAACACAGACCCTGTGGACGTTGTTATCCATCTAGCAGCTAGCGTTGGCGGCATTGGCGCCAATCGCGTGCACCCCGCCGATTTCTTCTACGACAATCTTATGATGGGCGTGCAGCTCATGCACGAAAGCTGGCGGGCTGGCGTGGAAAAATTTGTCGCCATTGGTACAGTTTGCGCCTACCCCAAATTTGCGCCAATTCCCTTTCGGGAAGACGATCTCTGGGATGGTTACCCCGAAGAGACCAACGCGCCCTACGGTTTGGCCAAAAAGATGATGCTGGTGCAGAGTCAAACGTACCGCGAGCAGTACGGCTTCAACTCAATTTTTTTGCTGCCCGTTAACCTTTACGGCCCCGGCGACAACTTTGACCTGGAAACCTCGCACGTCAT
Source organism: Caldilineaceae bacterium (assembly GCA_965213535.1). Taxonomy (GTDB): domain Bacteria; phylum Chloroflexota; class Anaerolineae; order Caldilineales; family Caldilineaceae; genus JBCCFC01. Next base: position 5,660,957 of record OZ243888.1, on the reverse strand, counting down.
CCCCGCTTTGATTCGCAAGTGCCTAGAGGCTAAGCAGCGGGGGCGAGATCACATCGTCGTCTGGGGCGATGGTTCGCCCACGCGCGAATTCCTGTACGCCACCGACGCTGCCGAAGGTATTCTGCTAGCCGCCGAGCGCTACAACGACAGCGCGCCCGTCAACATCGGCAGCAGCTTCGAGATTAGCATCCGCGAGCTGGTAGAGACCATCGCGCGACTGACGGGTTTCGAGGGTCGCATCGAGTGGGATACAAGCAAGCCCAATGGTCAGCCGCGCCGCAAGCTGGACGTGTCGCGGGCAAAGGCGCTGTTCGGCTTTGAGTCGCAGACGGGCTTTGAGGAAGGGCTGGGCGAGACGATTGCGTGGTATCAGCACGAGATGACACAGCCAGCGTCTGTCTATCAGTACGTGTAAAGTAGGCTCAATCATCTATGTTAATGTTGCGGCAGGCAATCTCCTTTTCTCGGTTTGTCCGCTTTACTCCTTTCGACACATCCGATGCGAATGGTCGCGCCAACGAGCGCTATCGCCGCATCGCATTGACAACGATCACTCAGGTTGCCGCTAAGGGTATCAACATCTTAACGGCACTGGTTTCCGTGCCGCTAGCTCTGGGATACCTGGGAGCGGAGCGCTATGGTATCTGGCTCACCATTAGTTCATTTATTGTCATTCTACGCTTTGCTGATTTGGGTTTGGGAAATGGTTTGCTGAACGTCATTGCTGAGGCACAGGGTCAGCAAGATAGGGAGGTCACCAAAAGTTACGTATCCACTAGCTTTTACCTGTTACTTGGGATTGCCCTGCTGCTTGCTCTGCTCTTCACAATTCTTTATCCAATTGTCAACTGGGCCTCTATATTTAACGTTTCTTCTGCCCAAGCGAGACGGGAGGCAGAGACCGCAATTATTGCGTTTGTGGTCTGCTTTCTTCTTGGATTACCCCTCGGCATTACTCAACGCATCCATCTCGGCTATCAAGAAGGCTTTGTCAACAGCACATGGCTCGCGGCAGGCAACATTATAGGTTTATGTGGTGTTCTATTTGCCATTCGAATTGAAGCCGGGTTGTCCTGGCTTGTCCTGGCTTTGGCTGGGGGTCCTGTATTGGCGCTTTTGTGCAATAGCATTGTGCTGTTTGGCGTCCGGCGCCCCTGGTTGCGCCCGCAGTGGCAATTCATACGCAAAGAAACCCTTACACGATTGCTACAGCTAGGCGGCTCATTTTTCGTATTGCAAGTTGCTGGTGCGCTGGCATTTTCCTCCGACAATATCGTGACGGCTCAAGTCTTAGGAGCAGAGGCTGTCTCTGAATACGCCGTTCCCTTGCGTCTATTTATGACGATATCGATAATCGTTAGCATGGCGCTTCAACCTTTCTGGCCCGCATATGGTGAAGCAGTTGCCCGGCAGGATTTACATTGGGTACGGCGTACGCTGATTCGGTCACTTATTGCATCAGTCGTTGTGTCCGGTATTCCCGCCATTTTTTTGGTGGTGATTGGTCGCCCTTTTATATTGTGGTGGACAACGGGAGAGATTAGGACTTCCCTTGCCCTGCTCGTTGGATTGGCGATTTGGACAGTGCTCAGTGCGACAGGGAATGCGCTGGCTATGTTTTTGAATGGTGCCAACTTTATTCGCTTCCAGGCGATTTGCGCAGTTCTCATGATGGTTGCAGCAGTAGGCGCAAAAATCTTCCTGGCGCAACGCGTAGGGGTAATTGGAATCGTGTGGGGTACGATTATTGCGTACGTGTTGTTTACGGTTCTGCCGATGTCGCTTTACGTACCCCGGTTATTAAAAGCGATGAACAAAGAGGGAACGCTGAAACAATCCACATTGCAGGAGGATTATCATGAAATGTAGATTGTGTAACGCGCATACGCTGCCGTTTGCTTCGGCGAAAATACTAGAGAAATATGATGTCCAGTATTTTCAGTGCCAAACGTGCCAGCTTATTCAAACAGAGCAACCCTACTGGCTTGCTGACGCTTACAACGAGGCAATAACTTTCAGCGATGTTGGATTAGTTCAGCGGAATGTTATTCTGTCGAAAAAAGTAAAAGCAGTTATCGCGCTTTTCTACAATTCCGAGGGACGGTTTTTAGACTATGGTGGTGGATATGGCCTTCTTGTACGCTTGATGAGAAATGCTGGATTAGATTTTTTCTACTATGATCCCTTCTGCGAAAACTTGTTTGCCCAAACGTTTGAGGCGGAAGATAAACTCTCTTACGAACTGATTGTCGCATTCGAAGTATTTGAACATCTAGTTGACCCTTTGGTGGAGCTCGAGAAAATGCTCAACCGCTCGCCTCACATCTTATTTTCAACCTTGATGGTTCCCAGCCACAATCCTACTCCCGGAAACTGGTGGTATTACGGGCTTGAACACGGTCAACACGTAGCTCTTTACAAGCGAGAAACGTTGCAATATCTTGCAAATTATTTTGGGTTAAATTTGTACACAAACGGCACAAATTTCCACTTGCTGACAGTGGAGAAGATTAACCCCCTACTCTTTAGGGCAAGCGCCAATACCAGAATAAGTTCACTACTAGATATATTTTCACACAAGCGCTCATTGGTTGAGCAAGACTATCAACGAGCACTTGGAACGATAAAATCAGGACAGGTGTAAAAATACTGTTTTGGGTTAATGTGTTGTATCCTCGTCGAGCTCTCGGTTTCTGTTTTGAACAAGGTAGACGACAATCGCAACAGGAGAGGTAACAACTTTAAATGCTATCAATTCTGGCTCAGAAGTTGCTTGATTCTATTTTGCAGGTTGAGCCCAGTAACTTTTTTGGCCTTACATATCGGCTTCTAAAAAAGTTACGAACGCTGCTCTCTCACATCACTGATCCACTCGTTGTCTACGACCTCGACGGAACAGAGCTGCTGATTCCTTTTTCTCACAACCTTCCTCTTCACCGAGATAAATACCATCAGTATTCAAAAAATCTTGGCAGAATTGCCAAGGAGGTGTTGTCTAAATACGAGGATAGCGGCATTGTCGACATCGGCGCTAATATCGGAGATACAGTGGCTATTTTGCGAAGCCAAACACACTGTCCAATTTTGTGTATCGATGGAGACGACCAGTTTTTCAAAATTTTGCAGAAAAACACTGCGCGGACAGAAGATATCTATATTGAACACGCTTTTATATATTCGGCAACGGAAGAGGTTGCTGGTAACCTTATATCCGACAGAGGAACGGCTCGCCTTGTTCAGACAAACACCCACAAATCGCTTCAGGCACGTGTACTTTCTGAAGTATTGGCAGCTCACCCTGAGTTTCCTACCCCTAAACTGGTAAAGATTGACACCGATGGACTAGATCCGTACATTGTCCAAAGTGAAATCGATCTATTTGCGCGGTTAAAGCCTGTAATTTTTCTCGAATACGATCCCCACCTCTTCAACCAACATGGAGACAGTGGGTTTGATCTATTTGAGAAGCTGCAAGACATTGGTTACGCTTACGCGGTCGTTTATGAGAATACAGGCGAGTACTTAGCTTCTGTCGACTTATCCAACAAACGGCTCTTGGCGGACATCCATCACCTCTATTCGGGCCGCAATGGAGTGCGTTACAGCGATATTGGCATGTTTCACAAACAAGATGCCGACATATTCCACGCAGTGCGCCAGAGGGAATTGGCCTTGTGACATGTTTTGAACAGACACGAAATAATTTTATCCAGTCGTTCCGCTTCTAAGTCGAAGCCATAGTGGTGTTTATCCACATAAGTAACTTCAGGAATTAGCAGATTGCATATTACACTGGATGGGTACATTTATGAGAGGCAAAGCAAAGGCGGAATTTCGCGTATTTACCACGAGATTTTGCCCCTCATGTGTGAGCTCTCGCAGGAGCTGACGATAGATCTGTGGGCTGGCGAAAATTTACGTCAGGCGCTGCCAATCCATTCTAAAATTTCCCCGCATATTTTTCCTGCACCCTATAAGAAGATGCGACCGACGCGCTACTTTGGCCGGTTGCAAATCCAGTTGCGTCAGTTTTTATTAAATCGAGCCGTTGACCTGCATTGCTCAATCTGGCACGCAACTTATTACACCTTGCCTAAAGAGAGAGATGCGCCTACGATTATTTCCGTTTACGATATGATTCAGGAAAGATTCCCCGATGAGTTTACTGACTCGCTGAGTCGCCAGGTTGTTGAACAGAAGCGTAAGTGCGCGGAACGTGGCGATGCGTTTGCCTGTATATCGGAGTCAACTCGACAGGACTTCATCGATTTTTATGGCGTGCCCCGCGAAAAAACCCACGTAATTCACTTGGCCCACAGCCCGGTTTTTAGCCAAGAGCCAGAAACAGCGTCGAAACAATTTAAGAAGCCATTTTTGCTTTACGTTGGGCGTCGCCAAGGCTACAAAAATTTTAGCGGCTTACTGGATGCCTATGCTCAATGGGCATATAGAGCAGAAGTTGACTTGGTTACAGTCGGTCCTTCGTGGCAACCGGAGGAACGACAAATGCTGAGTCATTATTCAATTCAGAATTCCGTACATGCGCTGACGGAAGTCGACGATAATCTTCTGCGTCGCTTGTATAATCAAGCTGCTGCATTTGTGTATCCTTCTTACTATGAGGGGTTTGGTATTCCTCTTCTAGAAGCAATGGCCTGTGGCTGCCCGGTTGTTACCTCGAGTATTCCCGTTCATCGAGAAATAGGCGGAGAAGTTCCTTTCTACTTTGAATTGGACAAGGTGGAATCGTTGACCGAGGCATTGGGCAAAGCAACTTCGATACCCAGAAGCGCGCCGCACGTTCAAAAAGGATTAAAACGAGTAAAAAGCTTTTCATGGGAACAGACAGCAAAGTCCACGCTGGCTCTATATGAGACCTTTGGCTGAAATCAAGCGCTATTAACTTGTCATGCAACTGAACAAGAATCACAAACTCAGCCTGTTCTTCGTGATATTTGCTTTACTTATCGCTAGTCAGTTCCGTTTTGAGCTGAGTGGGGCGCTCCAAGCCAATCTAGCACTCATTCACTTTGCCAAGGCTTCTGCATACCCAACTGCGGAATCGTTTCATCTCAACGAGGCAGAAAGGCTATTGCGGGAAGTTCCTTCCTCCGCACGAAACGTTAATCGCGCAACAGAAAAACTAGGGTTTGTTCTTTTACAGAAAGGCAATGAAGCGGGTGCGGTTCAAGCGTGGCAAACGGTCTCCCTTGATGTTGGACAGTTGATTGCATTTGGAAAAGGGACAGAGGCACGCCAGTTGATGGCGGAGGCAGGAACGTGGTATCGCTTGGCTTCAGAAGTAAATTTTGGGGATGGGGCAGATACCTTTGCTAGTTGGTTGTACAAGGAACGGCAATTTGAAGAGGCACGAGACATTTGGCAGGAGGTGCTTGAAGATTACAAGACGCACCCGCTCCGGTTAGAATGGTCGCGCGGACTTGTAAGAAGCTTAGTTGCCCTCGAACAGTGGCCAACCGCAGTTCAAATCACTCAACAACGATTAAATGAATTCCCACGCGACGCTCCATTGTTGGTGGAATTGGGTAAGTCGTTGTATCAAGTAGGCGATATCAACGCAGGCATAGGGGCAATTGAGCAGGCTATTAAGGAAGACGTTGACTATGCACAAGCTTATGCCGAGCTAGCAGCAATTCAGGCCCAGTTAGGGAACTATAGCAAGGCATTTGAGTTGTATTCACAAGCGAATCAACTGCAGGGCAAACCGGAAATAAAATGGTGGTACGTGGCACAAGCCAACGCAGCGCGCGATGGAAATCAACTTACAGTAGCGCTGGAATTGTATCAAAAGATCAATGAACGATATATCGGCTACGCACCCGCTTACTTTGAAAGTGCTTGGGCTTATTACCTGCTGGAGGAGCCGGCAAAAGCTGTCCGGGCTATTGAAGATGCGCTTGCATTTAGCGAATCACCCAGTTCCAACTACTACATTCGAGCTGGGCAAATCTATGAAATGAACCACGATGTGGATAGGGCGTTTGCTGCTTACCAGCAAGCCGAAAAGTTGGTTCCCAGTGATCAGCGCATTCAAGATGGTTTATCTCGCTTGCGGCAGCAGTAGTCAAGTTAGCTCATCTATACGGATAGACAATACAGTTTCGATGATAAACACACGTTCGCTCAATTACCTAACTTCTGCAAAATTTTTAAATCTGCCGCTCAAAGTTAATCTGTATGCGGCCGTTTTTTGGTTTATATTTCTTCAAAGCTACTTAATTGGTCGCCTTTTGGATATTGCAACGCTGGGCGCTTACCGGGCTGGGCCGATTGTTTCCCTGCTAGCGATTGTTCCAATTCTACTTCGCTTTGCAGTAAGCAATAGCAAGTTACTCTTTGTCACTTTGATAATGAGTGCGGCGATCGTTGCTTCATTTGTTATTAACTCATCATCCTTTTTGCAGCTAATTACCTTTCTACGCATTCCCTTGGTCTCATTTCTCGTCTATCAAGTTGTTGATGTATACATCAAAGATGCCGAACGGGCACATAACGTCTTGCGCTGGATGATTTTTTTGGCCATACTACAACTCCCAGTACTGATCATGCAGCGTGTAGCTTATCCACATTTGCCAGCACGATTCAAATTCTCACCGCTGCAAGAGCAAATGTCTCTATATGATTTTGGTATGGGAACCCTAAATGGCGACAACGCCATGACATTTTTCCTTATTGCGCTCTTAATAATTCTAATGTTTAATGAACGCGATAGTTTGCTTAGGAGATGGAAATGGCCACTTATTGCCCTGTTTAGTTTGACGGTTTTCGTGGGAAATTCACAGGTTCAGCACTTAACGGTGCTACTTGTTTGGGCAACTTATATTCTTATCCATTTTCGTCTCCAAACGTTGGTATCAGTAGCAATTGTTGCTGGCATCATAGTTGGAGTTTTAGGCGTATTGCTTCAGGCAGGGGTATTAACTTTCCCTACCTTGCAACACACAGTAACGCGTTTTGAATCTATCGGCACAGTTTTTACGGGCGATGTAGACCAAGGCGCCTTTTTGAGTGGGAATCATGAACGCGCTGCTGCCATCCATTATTACGTAACAAGCCCAATCAGATGGTTTGGCGATGGGCCGGGCGCTTACCTCAACCCAATTACGCGAGAACGAACCATTGGGAATTGGGGGCACTTGTTTACCTTTTATTCCGAAGTAGGGCTGGTTGGTTGGCTTCTTAGTATCCTGTTCCTCGCTGTAATTGCATATCCTATATCGATCACCCGCTCGGGTATTTGGATTGGAGTAGGATGGGGGCCAACCCTGATGTTTCTTGCAATCCAAATTGTCAGCGTTGTAAAATATCCCATGAATACAGTGCCTGTTATCTTTACTTATTGCATCATTTTGATGAGCTTCAAGGTGCTATCTCCTGTCAAAAAATTCCGGGTTCTTTGATATGATATATATTGTCATTCCCGTTTTCAATCGCAAATCCCTCACGCGCGGCTGTCTAGCCAGTTTACGCAATCAAAATTACAGCGATTTTACCGTAATCGTCGTAGACGATGGATCGACAGATGGCACAAGCGAAATGATCCGAGAGGAGTTTCCAGATGTGGTTCTGCTACATGGCGACGGCGATTTATGGTGGGTTGGTTCAATTAACAAAGGGATTCAACACGCACTAGATGTTTGCCAAGCGGACGACTATATTCTCGTTATCAACGATGACTTGACCGTATCCCCAAATTATCTCTCGAACCTTTTGGCCACTGCCCACCAGCACGAGGGGGCAATCATTGGCTCCGTTGAAACCACGATGGATGCGCCCCGCACTATCAAAAGTGGTGGTGGGCGCGTCAACTGGGCAACAGCAAAATACTCCCGTCTAAATAAAGGCCAAAACTTAGATGAGTTCCCTAATGGATTTGCAGTTGAAGTGTCAAAACTAACGGGGCGCGGCACGCTCTTTTCTTCCCAGGTGTTTCGTGATGTTGGTCTTTACGATAATCTTCATTTTAAACAGTGTGGAGATACCGAATTGCCTGTGCGAGCAAAGCTGAAGAATGGATACAAATTGGTGGTAAGCTATGACGCAGTCGTTGTTAGCCATGTCAGCAAAAAGTCCGACATCAACTCCCAACAGCGCTATACGATTCGCGATGCTCGTCAGTACTTTTTTGATCTCCGCTCACATTACAATTTAAAGGACCACTTCTGGTTTGCCTATAAAGTTGCGCCAAATGCATTTTGGTTCGCAAGATTTGTCACATTGGAATTCCTGCGAAATGTGGGTCATTTTGTTCTTCGGTTGCGCTTTCTTAATACACCTACCAGACGTCAAACGTCGCAAAGCTGATCAGCAGTCACAGATGGTTTCACAAGCGGTTATTCTATCTATCTCAACGGTAAAAGACGGCCTTACACTTTAACTTCTGCCCACCCCACTCTAGCTATTCTATTTATGAGTTCCTTAGTACAAGCTAAAACAGAGACCAACTCTCAAGCCCTTGGATATCTTTCTGCTGCTCCACGCGTCTCCACGCGCCCACAGGCAGCGGGTGGTCCACGTTCACACGTTCTGGGCGTCATGAAAGGATTTGCCGCTCAAGGTTGGGCAGTGGAGCCATTTATTGTGGGCGATCGCGTCCCTAATTCCTGGAGCGCACAAAAATCCGAAGGCAGCATCAACCGAGGATTGTTGCGTCCCCTTGCAGCCGATGTAGTACGGGTTGCTATGGGTCTACGCAATGCTCGCCAAGCATGGAGCGAGTTGGGAGAACGCGTCGATTGGGTCTACGAACGCAACGCCACAATGCAGACGCTTGGTCCAGCTTTTCAGCGACGCGGCGTGCCGTGGATCCTGGAAACCAACGCCCCGCTTTTCTACGAAGCAAAAGTTATTCGAAAAACCGTTGCGCTCAGTGGATTAGCACGCCATCTAGAGCTCAAAGCTTACCGAGATTGTGATGTGCTGGTCTGTATTACCACTGCCTTGAAAGACATTATTATCAACGAGGCAAATATTTCGCCGGACAAAATTGTTGTGATGTCCAATGGGGTGGATATCGATTTCTTTAATCCAGCAACGCTGTCTACAGGAAGTATTACGAATCCACCCAGTACACAGACAGATGGCCCCCTGATAATAGGCTACGTCGGCAAGCTTTGGGAGGTACAAGGGGTCGATCTTCTGCTGGAAGCGCTACGCGATTTGCTGGACGAAGGGCTAGATTTACGCGCTGTCATCGTCGGCACTGGCCCGCTCAAGGTTGAGCTGGAATCGCTGGCGAACTCGCTGGCGCTCAACGAGCACGCTAAGTTTGTCGGCCAAGTTACGCGTGATGAAGTGCCAGCCTACCTTGCTCAATTTGATGTAGGATATTCCGGCCAGCGACAAGCATCTATTGGTGTGATGTACGGCTCGCCCCAAAAGCTGTATGAGTATATGGCGATGGAGAAACCAGTAATTGCCTCAAGCTTCGAGGATGCGACGCGCTTAATCGACCACAACGAGACGGGCTATCTGTTTGAGCCCAATAGCAAAGAAGGGTTAAAAACGGTTCTGCGCCAAGCACACACCAATCGCTATTTACTAGGCAAGATGGGCAAAGCCGCTCGCCAACAGGTGGTTGCCCACCACAGCTGGGCAGCGCGCATCAAATTTTTGATTGAATCTGTCAGCAGCATTCTTGCAGCCAAATGAAAAACACTCTTTCCAGCAAATCTTCCCTACACCAGCAGATGCAAGAGGTAAAACAACGAAGCCTGGATTTTTTGCAGGCACATGCCACAGGTAACGAACACGTTGACCGCGACCTGCTTAGCGGCGAATTTTCTCTGTTGTGTAACCGCAACGAGCCTGACCTTTACGGCATGCTTGACGCTGCTTATATTCTGTTTACGCTGGGCGAACTTGCTCCCCGCACCAGCCGCGCTTCTCGCCAGCAATGGGCAGCGCGCATTCTCAGCTGTCAAGGTGACGAAGGCTGGTTTTCTAGACGCAATCTGCGCGGCCATTCTCGTGAGCACGCCACGGCTTATGCACTGGGCGCGCTGATGTTGCTCGCCATAGAGCCGGACGAATTATATGTTGACCAAGTAAAGCCTCTGGCGTTTTTGCTGCCGCTGCTTGAGGATCGAGATGCATCTGAGCGTTGGATTCACCGTTTGGATTTTCGACCCACGCTACAGAGCATTCGACGGAAAAAGCTCGGTTGGCATTACATCTGGCGCGGCTCTCACGTAGGTGGCGGCATCGCGGCGGTGATCGGCATGACGCAACATCTTTTTGGTGAGTGGTGGTCGCTGCCTCAAGCGGGCCAATCGTGGCTGAGTTGGTATATAGAATGGCTCAATGCCAATGCCAATCCGCGTACAGGCTACTGGCAACGCGCTTTTTGGAATACAGTTTATAAAAAACCAACACTGATCGACATGGGCGGCGCGGTGCATTTTTACTGGGTCTATGAAGCAATGAATGAGCAGTTTCCATATCCCCATCGCATTATTGCCACTACAACTTCCCTTCAAAAGCCAAATGGTCTATACAAAGATCACCCGTTCTGCATTGATTTAGATGGCAATTTCTGCATCATCCGAGCCTACCTTCAGCTTCCGCAAACAGAACGCCTCGCTTTGAAGGAAGTTGTTTACACAGCGGCAGAGGCGAACTTTAATGGGGTCTTACAACATTTGGTCGAACGACCGTTTGAGAAGATTTACACTGATTCACATGGCCTGCCTGGTGCGCTTTGTGCATTGATAGAATGTACCAAGCTACCTAGTTTCAAGCACGCTCCTCTTATGTCTCACTGGCAAAACCCTCTAGATACAGCTTGGTGGCTCTAGACTACAAAGCAAAAGGTTGCAATGTCTTTCGTGCATTTGCCCAAATTCACCGTTAAGGCAAACATAAGCGCCGTGGCAAAAGGAGTTCCGTGGTGAAATCGATCGTTACAAGAGGATTAGGCAGATTAAACCGAGAGTTGGCCTACCTAAAGGGAGAATCTCGTTATCTTTTGCCTTTGCCAAAGCCAAAAAAAGTTTTGTTCGACCATCTTCCAAAATGTGGCGGCTCATCGCTCAATCTCTATCTTCAAGCGCACTACTCCAGACGAAAAACATTTATTATCAGTGGGTTGGACCCGGCTGCCTCAGTTAAAGCGTTTCAGTCCCTATCCCAAAGCAGACGATACGAATATGACCTTGTGCGAGGTCATCTCGGACGTGAGTTCCTAAATTACGTCCATCCAGAATGCGTTGTAGTAACAATGATGAGAGAGCCAACCAATCGGATCATCTCGCACTATTACTATGCAAAACGCAGAAAGACTCATTATCTTCACTCCGAAATACACAAGTTAAATATGACCCTGGAGCAGTATGCGACATCAGACCTAAGCGCTGAACTTCGCAACTGGTATGTTGCCCACTTTTCTGGGCTTGTCCCCAGCGATATCGAGGCGAATCCCAACGATTCTCTTGCCAAAGCTGTTGAGGTTTTGACGGCTCGATACGACATAATTGGATTTTTAGATGAGTTTGAAACATTTATTGAATCGCTTCGGTGTGTGGCGGGGCTTAGAGAAAACTACAACGGCATAAAATCTAACGTTACGACGGATAGACCACCCATTCAGGATATTCCCCAGGCCACAATCGAAACAATAAAGGATGTAAACCACCTAGATATTAAATTGTATCAAAGAATCAAATCTCTTCAGGGTATCGAGACAAAGTAAGTTAACAGCCGCGATTGGCATCATAGGCAGAGTTTCGTTTAGCGAGGAACAGTTTTGGTTCGTAGACCAATGACAAACCTTTACCAAGCAACACATGACGGCAACGACAAGTTGTCTGCTTCAAACCCAGCTTCCATTAACATTTTAGGCGTGCCAATTGCTCTTCTGGATCAGCAAGAAATGTTGGAATATATTTGCCACGCGTCAAAGGAGCAAACCAGGCAAATTATTCTCAGTGGCAACGTCCACTCGTTCAACCTTGCTTACGAAAATCCGTGGCTGCACGACTTTTTCCGCAGCGCCGATGTTGTGCGTCTGGACGGGGCAGGCGTGCGCATCGCGGCCAGGCTGCTCGGCCACGATGCGCCGCCGCGTATGACCTGGGCGGACTTTGCGTGGCCGCTGGCTGAAATGGCTGCACGGCGCGAGCTGACCATCTTCCTCCTGGGTAGCCGCCCCGGCGTGGCGGAAAAAGCAGCGTCCCGTCTGCAGGCCCATGCGCCCGGCTTGCAGATTGCCGGAACCCACCACGGCTATTTTGACAAGATGCTCCACTCGCCCGAAAATTTGCGAGTATTGCAAACTATCCGCGACGCTGCGCCGGACATTCTAATCGTTGGCTTCGGGATGCCGCTGCAAGAGCAGTGGCTCTCGCAAAACGTTCAGGACATTCACTCTAGCGCCATCTTGACCGGCGGCGCAGTCTTTGATTATATTTCCGGCGACCTGCAGCGCGCACCGCGGTGGATGACGGACAACGGTCTGGAGTGGCTGGGTCGTCTGCTCATTGAGCCCCGGCGGCTGTGGAAACGCTATGTGCTCGGCAACCCGCGCTTTTTCTGGCGCGTGCTGCGCGAACGTTTTGGGCTGTAGCACCTCTCTACTTTCCCGTGTCTCGACTTCATCGCGCTGCCGTGCCGCCGCTGCTCTTTCTCCTGCTTTGGCTCCCCCTCAACCTCTGGGCGTCAGTGAATTGGGCCGTCTCGCTGACTGCGCTTGCGCCGGTTTTGCTGGGGGCAGCGGTCTTTGTCGCTTGCCTGCTGCCGTTTGCTCGGCTGCGGCAATCGCGCACGGCACGGCAGCTTTGGCTGCTGTTCATTCTGTTGTGCGCAGCGTTCACTTTTGCGTCACCGCCCTTTATCCTCTGGAAGCCCCAGTTTCGCCTCTTTCGACTGCCGTTCTACGATTGGCTGCGCGCGCTGCCGCTCGACGACCTTGTCGGCCAGACGATTCACGCCAACGTCATTGCGAGCGTGCTTGTTCTGCTGCTGCCTTTTGTTATGTTGCCGCTTCTCTGGCCCGGCGTTCTCCGGCCTACCTCGTCGCTTGAACGAAAGCCAGTGCGCCTCTCGTTGTACGGGCTAACCGGGCTGCTAACGCCTTGCACGCTGGGTCTCATCGTGCTAACACAAAGTCGCGGCGGCTATTTAGCCGTCGCCGCCGCGCTAATCGTGCTCCTAACGCTGCGCTGGCCACGTCTGCTCTACGCCGTGCCATTTGGCATCTTGGCTGCCACAGGGGCTGTCTTCTGGCTCGGCCCCCAGCAGCTCTTCAACCTCCTCGGCGCCGATACCACCTTCGGCGGCTCTCACTTTCGCATTGAAGTGTGGACAAACGCCCTGCGCGCCCTGCGCGATTTCCCCTTTACCGGCATTGGCTTTGGCACGTTTGACCGCGTGATCCCGCTGCTCTATCCCTATCCCACCGTTAACGGCCCCGAGGTCACCCACGCCCACAACCTCCTGCTCCAAATTGGCGTCGACCTCGGCCTGCCCGGCCTCGTGGCCTGGCTAGCGCTGATCGCCATGCTCTTTACCATGGCGATTCGCGTGCTGCGCCGCAGCGAGCGCACAAGCCTGCACTTTGCGCTCGCTGCCGCCTGTCTGGCCTCGCTGGTGGGGATGCTCGTGCACGGCGTGCTCGATGCCGCCACGTGGAGCAGCAAGCTGGCCTTCGTCCCCTGGCTCATCTATGCACAGATTGTGCTGGTCCACCGCGCCGTTTTTGAGCAGGAGGCAGCGATCAAGCACGAAGCCGCCAGCGCCAATAGCGAGACCGTCAGCCGCCCACCCGCTACGACGCCCTCCTCGACTAGCTGAACAACCCTCAATGTACGCCAATCGTGATCAATGCTTCACTTGCGGCGCGGATTCGTGATAGACTGGGAAGCTGATGAGAATTTACGTGTCCACTCGCATCCAAATTCGTTGTCAAGCGTTCTTATTTACAGATTGATCAACACGCAACCCTTCGCCGCACCCAACCATGTTCAAGCGTTTTAGCACCAACTACATGGTCTTGCTCTTTCTCATTGATGGAGTGGTGATCCAAATCTGCTTCTGGCTGGGCATGCAGCTGCGCTTTGTGCTGCCCTTTGGCCAAACGGTGCGCCCCGAGTTTGCCCCCGAATACTTTGAACTGCCCGGCCTTGAATTTTATGTGATCATCGGTCTTGTTTGGCCGCTGATCTTTTTGATGGGCTCCGTCTATACGCCGCGGCGCATTCTCTTCTGGGCCGAAGAATTCCAGCGCGTCATCGTGGCCCACACCGTTGCGGCGCTGACGCTGGCCGGTATCTTCTACCTGGGGCGGCTGATCCTGCTGCGGCTGGCCTATGGCTACTTTTTTCTCACGGCGCTGGCCGTTATGCTGGGCTACCGCACGCTGCTGCGATTCTACCACCGTCTGCACCGCAGCCACAGCCGCACCGTCACCCGGATGTTGGTGGTGGGGGCGGGGCGGACGGGGCAAGAACTCGTGCAGAAATATGCGCAGCAAGATTGGCCCGGCCTCGAAATCGTGGGCCTGCTGCGCGATGTCGACGACGGGGCGATTTTTAGCGTGGACAACATCCCCATCCTCGGCCTGATCGACGAGGTGGAGGAAGTTGTGCACCAGCACGATATCGACACCGTGGTGCTGGCGCTGCCGCGTGACGCCCACGTGCGGCTGGTTACGCTCGTCAACCTGCTGCAGAGGCTGCCCGTGCGGCTGCACGTGGTGCCGGATTATTTTGACTTGGCCTTTCACCACGCCACGCTCACCACGCTCGGCGGCATCCCGCTAATTGGCCTGCGCGATCCGGCCATCGACGGCATCCAGCGCTTCTGCAAACGGCTAATCGACCTTGGGCTAGCCTCCGCGGGGCTGCTGGCGCTTTCGCCGCTTTTTTTGGCCGTGGCCCTCGCCATTCGGCTGGAGGACAGCGGCCCCATCTTCTATCGCGCCCAGCGCGTGGGCGAAAATGGGCGGCTCTTTTACATGCTCAAATTTCGCTCAATGTGTCTCAACGCCGACCGGATGCAGGACGGCCTGGCGCGGCGCGATGCAGAGGGCAACGTGATTTATAAGACGAGCGACGACCCACGCATTACGCGCGTGGGCCGCTTTATCCGCCGCACCAGCATCGACGAGCTGCCGCAGCTCATCAACGTCTTTCGGGGAGAAATGAGCATCGTTGGCCCGCGGCCCGAACTGCCCTGGCTGGTGGACCAGTACGAGCCCTGGCAGCGCAAACGCTTTGCCGTGCCCCAGGGCATGACGGGCTGGTGGCAGGTCAACGGTCGCAGCGACAATCCGATGCACCTCCATACCGACCAAGATTTATACTACATCCAAAACTACTCGCTCTGGCTCGACCTGCAGATTCTCTGGCGCACAATCGGGGTGGTTCTCCGCGGCAAGGGGGCCTATTGACGGGGCTCGCTGCTCGTCCCGCCGCTCTGGGTTGGGATGCCCGTTCGACGCTCGGCGTCGCCGTGCCAAACAAAAAATCGTGGTGACAGTTTAGCTATCAACGAATTGGGGAGTAGATTAAACGAATTCATCCGTATCAATCCACGTTGCTTTGCCCAGCACGGCTCATCCATCTGCAGAACCGATGAATCGATCCTGAATCCGCTCAATTCGTTCCTTAGAATCCGTTGACAGCTTTTTGCTCCAACAGCTGCTCAGTTACTCTTCTGTTTGACCGTGCGATAACGCGGAACGTCCGGTCTGCATAGCGGCATAGCGCGTCGCAACAAGCAGTGATTGTCAGCACATTGACAGCCGCTCCCCCTAGCGCCGCCGCCTTTCTCGTATTATGATGGCTTGAGCAACTGCACCGCTTCCCAACTGCTCAAGAAATCTACCCATGACCATCAAATTTGGCACAGACGGCTGGCGCGCCGTTATCAGCGAGGAATTTACCTTCGAGAACGTCCGCCGCGTCGCCCAGGCCATTGCGGACAAAACGCTCGGCGACAGCGCCGCCGCGACGCGCTCGCATCTGCGCCCCTCGCTCGTCGTCGGCTATGATACGCGCTTTCTTTCGGACCGCTACGCCGCCGCCGTCGCTGAAGTGTTGGCGGCCAACGACATCCACGTCTGGCTGGCCAGCAGCGACGCGCCCACGCCGCTGATTTCCTACGCTATCGTCCACAAATCCGGCACCAGCAATATCATGGGCGGGGTGATGATCACCGCCAGCCACAATCCACCGCGCTACAACGGCATCAAGCTCAAAGCGGCCTACGGTGGCTCCGCGCCCCCCGAAGATACGGAGGCCGTTGTTACTCAGCTGGAGGCGCAGGGCGAAACGCCGCCCAAGCGGCTGTCGCTGGACGAGGCCATCGACCGCGGCCTCGTGCAAAAGTTTGATCCGCTGCCCGCCTATCGCCAGCACATCCGCACCCTTGTCGATTTTGATGCAATTCGCGCCGCCAACCTGCACGTCGCCGTCGATGCGATGTATGGGGCCGGGCGCGTTTATCTGCGTTCGCTGCTCGAAGAGGCCGGCGCACACGTCACCGAATTGCGCGGCGAGATGAACCCCGGCTTTAACGGCGTCCACCCCGAACCCATCGAGCGCCACCTAACGCCGCTCTTCAAGGCCATGGCCACGGGCCACTACCAGCTCGGCCTCGCCACCGACGGCGACGCCGACCGCATTGGCGCGGTCGATCCCGGTGGCCACTTCCGCGACGTCTCGTTTGTCGACCCGCACCGCATCATGGCGCTGCTGTTGGAATATCTCGTCCACGAGCGTGGCCTGCGCGGCAGCGTGGTCAAAACGGTGAGCACCACGCAGATGCTCAACCGCCTCGCCGCCCGCTACGATTTACCGCTGCACGAAACGCCCGTCGGCTTCAACCACATCAGCGACGTGATGCTCAGCGAGAACGTGCTGATTGGCGGCGAAGAGAGCGGCGGCATCAGCGTGCTCGGCCACATTCCCGAAGGCGACGGCGTGCTAATGGGGCTGCTGCTGGCCGAGATGGTCGCCGTCCGCAAGCAGACGCTGGTGCAGTTGCTGGATGATCTGATGGCCGCGCCCGATGTCGGCCCCTTCCGCTACGCGCGCCACGATCAGCCCGTTCCCCCCTTTGACAAGCGCACGCTTGTCGCTGCGCTGATGCAGGCCGTTCCCAAAACGCTGGCCCGTCAAGCCGTCTGTGAAACCAGCGACCGCGACGGCGTCAAATATATTCTGGAAGATGGCTCCTGGCTGCTCATCCGCCCAAGCGGCACGGAGCCCGTCCTGCGCATCTACGCCGAAGGCCGTACGGACAAGGCCGTGCAAGCGCTGCTTGCAGCAGGCGGTGAATTGGCCAAGACGCAGATTGATACGATGTAGACAGTCGCATGTGACCGTCGCAGCCTCCTACCGATGCGGCATCCCCGACTCGTTCAGGCCGTGATTGTCACGGTCCGCGACCAAGTTGGTCGCGCAGAAACGTGACAATCACGGTCCAAATGCTGGTTGGGCAGTCTAGCCACTCTGGAGCCGTAACGGTAGCGTTGACTATCCTGACCCGGCAGCATTATCCTGCACTGCACCCACAACTCGACCAACTATGCCGCCCCGCCTCACCCTTCCCCCATGGCCCGTCGAACAATATCATGCCCTCGTCGACCAAGCGCTGGCCTTGCCCCGTGCAGCCAAAACCATTGGCGCTCGCCTCGCCACTCTGTCCCAACATCTGCTCGACAACGACGTAATCGACCGCTCCATCGTCGTGCTCGCAGGCGGTGGAAGGCGGGGGGCGGCAGCCGTGGCGGCGGCGGTTGACCTGCTCGCTGGCGAGGGCTGGGTTCAGGTGCTGCTCGCTAGCCCGCGCGACCAGCTCTCGCCGGAGATGATCACCCAGCTCGACCGCCTTGCCGCGGCGGATGCTTCCCCGGCGTGGGCCGAAGAGGGCTGGGAGCTCCCCCCCGCCGACCTCATTATCGACGCAGTGGCGGGCGATGCGTACGCGCTGGATCGCGCCGCGCTCGACCTCATCCAGCTTGCCAACAGCAGCGTCGCGCCGATTGTGAGCGTGGGCGCGCCCAGCGGCGTCGACCTGCACGGGGGCCTGCTCGCCCGCGCTTATGTGCGTGCGGAAGCGACGCTGCTGCTCGCACCGCCGCCGCTGCTTCACGATGATGCGCGTCCTGCGTGTGGTCGGCTCTACTTGGCGGACGTTGGGTTGTCGCGGGCGGCGTTCGAGGAGATGGGCGTTAATTACCCCTTTATGAAGAGCGATCTCGTAGAAGTACAGGTTGGATCATAAGCACAACGCACGACGCATGTGATGCTCAGTATGCCACAAGCAGAGCGCCGTGCAGCGCACTCGCCGCCGTTATTCATCATTCTTTCTTCCCCTCATGCGCGCAGTCATCTTCGTCAACGGTCACATCGCCGATTACAATCACCTCCGCCAGCACCTGCGCGACGACGACTACCTGATCGGCGCAGACGGCGGCACGCGCCACTGCCTCGCGCTCGGTCGCACGCCGGACGTGGTTGTCGGCGATTTGGATAGCTTGTCGGCAGAGACGGTGAAAGCGCTTGAAGGAAAAGGCGTTGCGATCGAGCGCCACCCGCCCGTGAAGAATGAGACGGACATCGAGTTGGCGCTATCGCGGGCCGTGCACGATGGAGCGGATGCGGTGCTGTTGGTCGGCGCGTTGGGGAACCGGCTGGACCAAACGCTGGGGAACCTGCTGATCCTGGCGCGTGAAGATTGGAGCGTGCCGGTGACGCTCGTCGAGGGGCGACAGAGGGCGCAGATTGTGCGCGGCGGTGAATCAATTACGCTGCACGGTGCGACAGGCAGCATCGTTAGCGCGATTCCGCTCAGCCCGCAGGCCGTCGGCATCACCTACGGCGGCCTGCGCTACCCGCTGATAAACGCCACGCTGGAATTTGGCAGCACGCGCGGCATCAGCAACGAGCTGGCGGAGGAGACGGCGACAGTCGAAATTCGGGAGGGAATTTTGCTGGTGACGGTGCAGGGGGAGGCGTGACCGCCTCCCCAGCACGCGCCACGCGCCGCCTTGTTTGCCTGGTCGCGTCTGGCGCGTGCCGGGTGCGCTTTCTCAGTTACCCCAACACTCCTCGAATCTTTACCCTTTCCTCCTCGCTCAAACAAGCATCCCCTTGCATCTCCGCCAGCAGTGCCTCACGCGTGATCGCCGCCGCCTCGCCCGCCCACACGCGATGGGCCACGCGCAGCAGCACGGTATAGGCCGCCCCGGAGACGCGCGGCGAAAAGGTCGAGTGCATCTGCTCGGTGCTCATCGCCAGCGCTGGCGACAGAATCGACTCGCCAAACTGCGCCCACGCCCTGCCAAAGCCCCCGTCAAAATCAATTTCTGGGGTGAACGGCTGATTCGGCGCAGCGAGGTTGACGTGCGTCGCGCGCGGCGCAGCTCCGGGGTGCAGCTCCAGCCGGGCGACGCTCTGCACGCTCTGACGGCAGATGGCGCAGCCGGGCGCAATCGCGCCGGGGTTGACGAGCAGCACGTTGCCGTCCTCGTGCTCGTACTCGTAAATTAGCGGAATATGCCAGTGGCCAAAGACGGCGATGGTCGCACCTGCTCGCCGCGCGTGCTCGCCGATGCGCCGCAGCTTGGGGCGCAAGTCGTCGTCGAGCCGCGAATGGAGTTCGTCCGTGCGGTCGGGGTAGTGATTGTGCCAGAGCAGGATGCGCACGCCGCTGATGGCGACGATTTGTCGATTAGACAGCTCGCGCTCGGCTTCGCGCGTTTCATCGTTGCCGCAAACGGCCAGCGTTGGCGCAATCTGCCCCAGCTTGTCCAGCACCCACAGCTGGCCCACATCGCCCGCGTGCAAAATCAGTTCGACGCCGTTGAAGGCGTGGGTCACGCTGTCGGGCAGGGCCAGGCAGCGTTCGGGCATGTGCGTGTCGCTGATGAGGCCGAGGGTGGTCATGGGTTGTTCACAGTGGATAAGGTTGATTTCGTGTTGACAAAAGGCACACATCAAGCTACATTGACGCTATGTCGAAATTCGAGTGGAACAGGGAAAAGAACGAGCGACTGAAAGCTGAACGAGGCGTCTCATTTGAGGATATTGTCGACGCCATAGCGAAGGGGCAACTGCTCGACACGATTCCCCATCCAAATCAAGAGCAGTATCCGAATCAGCGCATCTATTTTGTACGGCTCAAAGACTATGTTTATATCGTCCCCTTTGTTCGAGACGGGGACGTCAATTTTCTCAAAACAGCGATACCTAGTACATCCCGGCGGAAATAAGTAGGCAGTTTTTTGCGTCTGCCCGCCAGAGGTCACAGACGAATTTATCTGCCGTGGTATGTACGCCCAAATGTACTAGTCGTAAGGCGACACGAGACTATTTACGGAGTTAATCTAGTGACCTACAAACTTGATGATTATGAGCAGGAAATTTTAGATTATGTGGAACGCGGCGAGTACGAATCGGTTCCCAACTTAGAGGAGGAAATCCGTCGCGCCGAGGAAGCCGCGCGCAACACGCTTAACAAAACTAAGCGCATCAACCTGCGCCTCACCGAGCGCGACCATCGGCTTCTGCGCGTGCGCGCCATCGAAGAGGGGGTACCCTACCAGACGCTAGTCGCCAGCATTATCCACAAATACGTCACCGGGCGGCTCGTCGAGCGCACCGATTCGTACGTCGGCGTGCAGCAGGCGCTGCGCGAGCGGGGAGAAGCGTACGAGTCGTAACGGTGAGGGAGCCTGCGCGTCCCCGGCGAGAAATTCGCCCAGCGGCGAAATTCGATCAAGTCAATGGAATCGAACTGATAAGTGTTAGACATGTTCGCTCTCCATTCTGCCAATCAGTCAATCGCCAATAACTTCCGCCCCGCCTCGTCCAGTCGACCCCATTCCGCTCGATACCTTTGCACGCTCTCGATGTCGTCCGCGCCCAAGCCGTGAACCGTGCGCACGAGCAGCAGGCTGTAGGGGTCCTGCGTGGCGAGCAGGGCGACGCCGAGGTCCTGCTGCAAGGAACCGGCGAGGTCGCTCTGCGGGTGGCCGGAGGCGGCGGCGAAGTTGATCAGCACGCCGTGCGTTGCCAGCCGGTCGGCCACGTCGTAGTTGGCCGTGGGCTTGGCCCGGCTCCAGACCGTTTCCAGGTAGCGACGCTGCGAAATCTCGGCCTGATTTTCCGCCGCGGGCGACCAGTACCCGGCCAGCTGCTGCCCGCCCGGCACCACGTCCCGCTCTTCGTCCGGCGCAAGCTGCTGACCAATCGACTGCCCCGCTGCGGCGAGCGCGCGATCGGGCGTGCCCGGCAGGTCGGGCCGCTCACCGCTGCCGAGGGCGCGCAGGTAGCGGCTGATCTCCTGCTCGCGCGTGCGGTTGCGCCAGAGCATCTCCTCCACGCCAAAGGGTCCGGCCAGCTCGCGCACCAAGGCCCGCCGCTGCTTGGCCTCGTCCGGGTGATTGGCTGCCGCCAAGCGTTCGCGATCCACCTGATCCGCCGCCTCGCTTACGGTGTGGCGCACCAGATCGGCCAGCGAGCGCGCGGGCGATTCGCCCGGCAGCAGCGCCGTGCTCACCTCGCTCGGCAGCACGCCCGTGACGATGCCGCGCGCCTCGGCCAGCCAGCGCCGATTGCCCCACAGCTCGTGCAGCCGCTCGCGGCTGCGGCGACCCTGGGCGTCGCGCTGGCTACCCAAATAGTCCGAGCAGCGCGCCCAGAGCGCGCCGCTGACGTGCGGTTGATAGAGATGTGAAGGATAGAGGCTCTGCGGCGCAGCGCTCTCTGTAAATTCCCCTGGGCTTTCGCTGTCCGGCGTTTCGGCGACGCGGCTCCACGCGCGCAAATCGGCCACGGCCTCGCCCCACAGTTTAGCCTGTGCCCGCAGCAGCGCAATCAATTCGTCGTAGACATCCAGCAGCGCATCGCGGGCGTTGCGCTGGAGCCGTGCCGTCAGCTCGGCCTGTACCAGCGCGACTCGCTCGCGCCGCAGCACCGCCACGCGCCCGGCCCGCTGCCGGTGGCCGATCAGGCTCGCCGCTAGAATGCCAACGGCCACGCCCGCCAGCGCCAGCCCATCGCGCTGCGCATTCCAAGCCACCGCTGGCCCCAGCAGATTCTGCGCGGCAAAGGCATAGCCCCACGCCAGCAGCGCCACCAGCCCAATCAGCAGCGCCGCCCGCGCCAGCGTTGTGCCCAGCCCCGCGTTGCGCCTGGCAACGGCGTCGTAGCGCGTGTGCCAGTCGCGGCGGACGAGCTCGCGCTGAATCTGCGAAAGCTGCTTCACGTCGGCGACGGAGGGCGCTTGCAGACGCTGGCGCTCGGCTCGCAGCGCGTGCAGCCACGCCTCGGCCTGCTCGCGCGCGGCCAGCAGGCCGGTTGGCCCCGCCGCACCCAGCAAGAGCAGCGTTTCGTGGATTTGCCGGGTCGCCGCGGGCACGAGGCGCGCGTCGCCCTCTCGCGTCTCAAAGTCGAGCGCCTCCAACGCATCGGTAGCCTCCACACCCCAATCGCGGCGAATTGCGCCGCGCCCGGCGGCCAGCGCAAAGTATTCATCCACCACCAGCCGGTGCGTCTCAAACGCTTCGCCCCAGCGCAGTGGAAATTGGCGCAGCCCCAATGCCGCCGCTGGCGAGAGCACAAAATCACGCGCCACGGCCAGCTCGCTGGTGGCAACGGGCGTGCGCTGGGCGTGCAGCTCCGGCAACCGCGACACCAGGGTTGCCAACGCCTGGCCGGGCAAAATACCCAGCGTACCCAAGTTTTCATCAACGTTCTGACTGGTGTGCACATCGTCCTGAGCCAGCACGTTTTCGCGGACGAGCCGCCGCCCCTCGCGCTGGCTCACGTTGTAGAGCAGCTGCGTCACCGGCACGTAATCGCCTGCCGCGCCGAGCAGGCTGTACGGTTTGGTGTCGACGCCGTGCAGCCCCACGCCGAGCTGCTCCTGCACATAGAGCCCGCCGCCCGCCGTCAAAAAGGCCTCCAGCGCGTTGCCCGCCAGCACCGAAAGCTCGTCGCTCGCCTGCGCCATCCCCTGATTGCTCTTCTCGCGGTCCAGCAGGTAAACATAATCAAACAGCAGCTCTCCTACATGCTCACCCAACTCCCCATTCTCCTCCTCGACAACCCCCCTCAGCCGCCCCCCATCGACCGTCTCCTCGCCTCCTGCATCGTCCTCCCTACCCGTTAACAATTTACCATTCACCGTTGACCATTGACTGTTCTCTGCCTGCTCCGGCAAAAACCCACTCCACCCCCGATTCTTCATATAATCCATCCCCGTCAGCGCCTCCATCTCATCCAGCGCCCGCACCGCCGCCGCATTCTCCACCCCGCGACTTGCATCCGTCGCATAGCTGCCCATCGCCCACAGCCCCACGACCTGTGTTAAATGGCGGCGGCTCAGCCGCGCCATCAATCCCGCTACCGTGGGCCAAATCAACGCCGTCGCCAGCGGCTCATACAGCGGCGCGACCGCGTAGAGCGCCGTCTGCACGTAGGGATCGTCGGGCACGAGGCTGTCGTCGCGAATGGGATCGACGAGGTGAATATCGAGCAGCTGGGCCACGGCGTCGGCGTGGTGGAGGGCGGCACGGAAGAGGTCGCTGCGGGTGGCGCGGCCGCTGTGCGATTGACTGGTGGGAAAGACAAAGCCATCTGCTGGCCCCAGCCGCTGCAGCAGCGGCGCTACGGCTCGACGCAGCGCCAGCGCCTGTCGCTCGGACACAGTCATCGATTCGGTTGCCGGGGTGGCCGCAAAATTCTGCAGCCGCGACTCGTGTCGCAGCCGCTCCAGCGTGCGCTCCAGATAAAAGGGCTCCAGCGCACTCTGCACGCCGAGCTGGTAGAGATGAAAGGTGACTTGCTCATCGCTCGGGGCAGCGTCGGGCAGGAGCACGGCCATGCTGGTTGTGCGCGTGAGATCGGGGCTGGGCGCGTTGGTGAGGGCGTCGCGCCGCTGCTGGGCGGCCTGGAGACGGGGGAGGAGATGCAGCAGCGTCTGCAAGCCCCAACCGCCAAAGCCGAGCAGGGCCGCGCGCGTGTGGGTGTAGATGGGAATCATGGTTGAAAACAGTGCTCGTTCCCACGCAGAGCGTGGGAATGCCTGCCGCAATGCTCCTGCGTCGCAAGATGGCTCGCGGCGAAAGGCCGTAGATTACGCCGTATTTGAGAGCGATTTGGAATTCACGAAGCGGTATCTACTCGCTGATTGACCGGCGATGCGGAGCGTCGAGCAGCCATCCCGACGCGGAGCGTCGGAACGAGCAATCACGCTGCCTCCCCGTTCAAAATTTGCAGCACCTCGTCGCCATACCGCCGCACCTGCGACTTGCCAAAGCCGTCGATCTCGGAAAGCTTGAGCGCTGTGCGCGGTTGCTTCATCGCGAGGGCGACAAGCACGCGGTCGTGCGCAATTTTAAAGGGGGGCACGTCCTGCGCCTGCGCCTCGCCCTCGCGCCACGCCCAGAGCTCGCTCAAAATTGGCTGCTGCTTGCGCGGCACGCGGCGGTAGCCTTTGGTGTTGCGCCACGTGCGCTCGTGGGGCGTACGCTCGCGGAAGTCCAGCTTTTCCAGGCTTTTAAAAGCATTCTGGGCGTTGCGCCACTGCTTGGCTTCTTGAAGCAGCTCGACCTGCCGTTCGCGCAGGTCGAGCAAATAGTGCGTATCCTTCTGCGCATAAACGGTCTGCTCGTCCGTTAGCGGGCGCACGCCCCAATCCGTGCGCTGCATCCGCTTGTTGCTGATAACGCCAAACTGCGCCTCCAAAATTTTCGCCAGCCCAATCCCCGGCCAGTCCAGGCAGCGCGCCGCGATCTGCGTGTCGTAGACGCTGCGAAAGGTAAAGCCAAAATCACGCTGCAGCGTATAGATGTCGTTTTCCGCCGCGTGCATGATCACTTCGTAATCCTCATCCGCCAGCAGCTTCCCAAAGTCGGCCAGCATGGCGGGCGTATCCTCCATTTGCAGCGGGTCGACGAGATAATCGGTTACCCCTTCGGCGTCGTCGTTGAGCGCGCTGTGGCGGCAGGCGGAGACCTGGATCAGGCAGACTTTGGGATAGTAGCGGTAGAGGCTGTCGCTCTCGGTGTCGACGGCAAAGCGGGGCTGTTCACGCAGGTGCGACAGCATAATGTCGAGCGCGGCTGGCGTGTGGACGAGATGCGGCGGGTCAATCGTCAAATCGGCTGGGAGATCGGGTGGAGCAGACGGCATTCGGGAATCATCGTTTCTAGAATCGCAAAGAGTTGTGCCACATTTTAGCACGGGCACGGGTGGGAATCAATCTGCATCGAGCGCTTCATCGACGGAAATTTCCAAGCCCGCCAGCAGCACCGATGTCGCCGTCTCGCCGCGAGCAAAGACGCCGTGCTCCGCGTAGACATTGCCCTCCTTCTGCCCCCCTCCCGCCAATGTTAGCACCGTAATCAACTCCCTCTCCGGGTCGACGATCCAATATTCGGCGATGCCTGCTTCGGCATATTCAATCCGCTTCGTCACCAAGTCGCGCTCTCGATCCTGCGGGCTATCGCTGACGACTTCCATCACGAAATCGGCACCGACCCAAAATTTGTTGTTGCGGCGTGCTTCGTTCTCCCGCAGCATAAAGACGATATCTGGCTCACGGTACTGGCCGGGGTACAAGCGCACACGCGTGCCAGCAAACAAGACTTTGCCCAAGTTGTCTGCACGGACAAAATCACGCAAAGAATCGACTAGAAAAAGCACGCTGGACTGATGGGCTTGTGTGGGCACGGATAACACCTCGATGAAACCATTTGTGAATTCGACCAGCCGGTTGGTGCTGGCTTCGAATACAAAGTATTCCTCTTCGCTCCAATACCCCTGCATCGGATACGTCTCCGCCACGGCCCAAACCGGCTCGCCGCGCCGCATGGCGACGCCGTTCGTGGCCGGCAAAGTTGTTTCTCGAATTTTCTCATCGGGCAGGGCTGAAGCGGGTGTTGCCATATCCATCTCCTCTCAAAAGAGCGGTTCACTGTCGCCAATTATACCACATCCACCACCGCCCGCTCGACCGTCTCGTTATCCGCCGCAAAGGTAAACTCCGCCCGCAGGCTGCGCCCCACCAGCAGGTGCGGCAGCCAGTGCGAGGCGTCGTCCCACATGCGGTCATAGGGAATCCCAGCGTACGCGAACCAGAGCGGCTCGATTTCATCGCTCGCGGTGGGCGTACCCGTCCACGCGTGGAAGACGAAGAGCGACACGCGAAAGTTCCAGTTGGGCTTGGCCGGAAAGCGGAAAATCAGCGCGCCACGCGCCAGCAAATCCCCCGACGCGACGACCAGCCCGCACTCCTCCTGCACCTCGCGCGTGGCGGCCTCGCGCGCCGATTCGCCCGGCTCCAGCTTGCCGCCGATGCCCGTCAGCTTGCCCGCGCCAAAACCCCGCCGCTTGAGGCCGAGCAGCACGTGCGTTGGCGTTAGCGCAAAGCATAAAGTCGCTTCTTGCATTTGCATCCGTTCTATTTATACTCAGCAGATTGCACCGGCTCCGCGCTGCGTCACCCGCGCGCGAATTACCCCACGTAGCCATTTCTTCACGGTGCCGTCCCGGTGCTGTACCGGTGCTGTACCGGTGAATGCCGACGGTGCCGCGCTCATTGTGCTGGCCCTGCACGAGGTTGTCAAAGAGTACTGAGTTAGAATATCGAGTTGCGAGGGGAATGATGGACGATCTCGAGCTTATCGAACGCGACATGACGTCCGCCGAATTCGAACGCATGAAGCGCGGCTTTGATGAGCATGCGCTGGACAACCACGTGGCCATTCAGCGCTCGGATCGCTTTGGCTTTGTGGCACAGACTGGCGACCAGTTTATCGGCTGCGTCTCCGGGCTGGCGTACAAGAACGGCGATGTGTACAGCGGCTGGTTTCAGTTGACCGACTTATTTGTGGAGGCTGCGTATCGTCGACGAGGAGTTGGTGCGACGCTGCTTGCGACGCTTGAACAGAGGCTGCTGCAGCGTGGAGTCGACAAAATTTGGACGTGGACGGCGGGGTACGAGGGGCCAGCATTCTACAAACGACAGGGGTACGAACTCTTTGTTGAAATGGAAAACTGGTATTCCAACGGCGACGGTCGCATGGGGCTGCGCAAAATTTTGCAGGCGTAATGCCGCTCGATGAGAGCGTCTGCGGATCGGGCTGCGCGGCCTGCCGCTGACGCTGGCGCAGTGCCGCGTTGGCAAAGATGCGCTAGAGCCGCGGCCTAAGGTATGCGGGCTCGCGTAGCGTCGCCAGCTTGGGCACGGCCAGTAACCACGCGTCCTGCACGGCCATCTTCGGCGTCGTGCAGATTGTCCAGAATCGCTTGGGCAACGCGCGGAGCGGGCATCTGATATATTTTCACCAGCGCCGATAGCGCTTCGCCGTCACCTACCTGTGCACGTTGCACAAGCGCCTCAATGTCCATCGATTGCCGTCTCCACTCGCTTGGGTAAGTATGTCCACTCACTACTGCACTTACTCTATAGATACACGAATTCGCCAAAAGTTCGTTCCGAATTTGACGGTGGCAAAGAGAGGTGATCGATTTGGTGTGGGCTAAAACAGATATGGCTCGAAAGGAGAGGGGGGTGGAACACTGCCGCTCTCACGGCAGTGCCCCGGAGGAAGAAGGAGGGTGTATCGCGGAAAACCAAAGGAGTATATCTACCGCTGTAAGACTTGCTCCCCAGTAAATCTTACAGCTAGGCTTATTATATGAGCGGTGGAGCAATTTGCCATTAGACAAATTGCACAGTCATTTGCTAAAATTATTTGTAATATCGCGAGATTTATACGTGTATTTTCCGATTATCATCGAAAACCATTCTGCTTATGTTTATATTGCACAACTATTTTACTGAAAAGCATTTCTGTTTAGCGACTTTGCCGCATCAACAGTTCATATTGCATACAGTGCTCGACTGTGATGACGTAGTGGGTGCTAGAGTCGAGCACTCGTGCAGTCTGCGCCGCGATTCCACACCCCCACAAGCTTCATCATGAGATTGGATGAGTGCATAGAGATTGCTGCGGCCAGTATTGGAGATGCAGGCCGAGCCGACCCATCGGCACAAAATTTTTGCACAGCGCAAAGATAGGCTGATTAGGCCAACTGCACTGGCTAATATAGCTATCGAAAGCAGTGGTGGGCAGGGAGAGGGGGTTGGGGTCACCGCCGCATAAGCAACGGTGACGCCCGAAGGAGGTAGGAGGAAGTACTGCGGAAAACCAAAGGAGTATCTACTGCTGTAAAGTTCGCTCCCCAGTAAATTTTACAACTGCGTTTAGTATATCGGTAACGGGTCGATTCGTCATTGGGCACTTTGCACAAACTCTATAAGATTTTGTTGGTAACAACCGTGAGTATCCAGACGGTTCTATAAGGCGCAGTCCAAGTTCGTAATGTTTTGCGCAAATCTCCGCGAAATTTTAACCCCACCTGGCGCTTACCAGCGTTTCCTGGCTAACTTTCTTCACTCCTCAACATCCGGCCAGTCCCCATCGTCAAATCAAAATTGGCCAGCAGATTGCGCAACACCTCGCGCACACCGGCTTTCCCCGCAATCGCGAATCCGTACACATAGGGTCGCCCCACACAAATGTCCGTTGCCCCAGCGCCAGCGCCTAAACGCACCGGCTCCGCCGCGGATGACGCTGTCAAAAAGCACCGGCGCGCGACCGTTCACTGCCTCCACCACGCCCGGCAGCGCATCCAGTGCCCCAATCGCCCCGTCGACCTGCCGCCCGCCGCAGTTGCTCACAATTACGCCGTTTGTGCCGTGTTCGAGCGTCGGCCGCGCGTCGTCCGGGTGTAGGATGCCTTTGGGCAGGATCGGCAGCTCTGTCAACCCGTGCAGGAAGGCCAGATTTTCCTACGCAAGCGACGGGCGCGAATAGGTGGCGGCAGAGTGCTGCACAGCGCGGCATTGAGCAACGGGCTGTCGACCGTCAGATGCGTTTCAGTTTAGGGTCGAGCCGATGTTGATGAGGCTTCGGCCCTGCCCCCTCAACATCGGCTCGTTGTCAACGAGGTATTGGAAGCCCCCTCCCCGCTCGATTTTCCATCAAAATGACGGCATAACTGTTTCATTTGGGCGATGTGCTCGCCCGCAGTTCACCCTATGCTGTTGGGGGCTTTTCTCTTGGGCTGTTCCCAAGAAACGCACGTAACTGCCCTTGCGCTAACTTTTGGCTTACAACGCTGATGAAGCAATCAAACGGAGATTCTATGTCTAACAAAGCCCGCCGGCAGCTCCACGGATTTCTATTCATTACTGGTTTGTTTTGTATCGGGTTCACCGCAACGCAAGCAACTGCTTTACCCGCCCAAGCGACCTCGACCGCGCTCCAAATCACGCTTACGCCCACCGCGGATGCCCAACCTCTCGACATTGCCCCCGTGCCGGTCGGGGCCGCCTCGCAGAACGTTCAAATTGTGGGTGGGCAGGAAGCCGAACCGGGCGCGTGGCCGTGGCAGGCGCTGCTCTACATCGGCGATGAATATCTGTGCGGCGGCACGCTGCTCCACGAGCGCTGGGTGCTGACGGCGGCCCACTGCCTCTACGCGATCGACGGTTCACTCGTTGCCGCGGGGGAGGTGGTGGTGGTGCTGGGGGAGCACGACTTCCGCCGCAGCGAAGGCGCCGAGCAGACCCATCTCGTTTCGGACGTTTACCCCCACCCCAACTACGACAGCCGCACTAGCGATAGCGATTTAGCCCTGCTGTATTTGGCGCGTGGAGCGGAGTTGGGAGAGCGCGTGCAGCCCATCCCGCTCGTACTGCAGGATGAAGAAGCGGACCTCGTAGCGGAAGGGGTCGACGCCGTGGCAACCGGCTGGGGCGCGACGGTAGAAGGGGGCGAAGTCTCGCCCGTGCTGCGCGAAGTGGCCCTGCCTATTATCTCGCGCTCAAGCTGCCGCGATCTGGTGGACGGGCGGATGCTCATCACCGATAACATGCTCTGTGCGGGCGATGTTAATGGTGGGCGCGACGCCTGCCAGGGCGACAGCGGCAGCCCGCTCGTAGTGCGGAGCGGGGCGGACAGGAGCGGGGCGGCAGAGAGATGGAATGTAGCAGGCATCGTGAGCTTTGGCAGTGGCTGTGCGCGGGCTAATTCGCCGGGCGTCTACACGCGCGTGCCCAACTTTGTGACATGGATTCGCGGCTTTGTGGGCGAGGAAACGACCGCGCCCACGGCCACGCCCACGGCCATTCCCACGGACACAGCCACGCCATCAGCGCCCACGCCATCAGCGCCCACGCCATCAGCACCCACGGCAACGCCCACTGCAATGCCCTCACCAGTGCCAGCAGCGACAGGTGCGTCGCTGCCTGCCGTGACCAATACCGCTGCCCCCGTCTCAACCGTTCCTGTTGCAACGCCCTCGCCAACAGCGAGCCCCGTACCCAACTCGCTGCCCAACCCGCTAAGCAATAGCGACTTCGAGGAAGGAGACATCAACGCGTGGACGGTAGAGTCGAGCAACTTGGGCAACGATGGCGCGCTGATCTATCACGAGCGCGACCTGCCTGGAGCCATCGAACCCCATGCGGGTGCTTACGTTGCCTGGCTCGGCGGCATCGACGACGAGATTAGCCAGCTTAGCCAGACAACGCGCGTGCCTGCGGTGAATCCAACGCTCACCTTCTACTATCAGATTCGATCCACCGATTCCTGCGGCAATGACGAAGCCATCGTTCTCGTGGATGAGGTTGCTGCCGCCTCGTTTGCACTCTGTGCCGCTCAACAGACCGATGAGTGGGCATCGTCCACGATCTCGCTGGCTACAGTCGCAGATCGGACGGTCACCGTTAGCTTTTATGTAGAGACTGATGCTTCGCTGGCAAGCAGCTTCTTTGTGGACGATGTTTTGCTAGAGGGAGCGGCAACCACTGCCACAGCGACACCGACAGCTGCACCGCCAAGCACGCCTGTCGCGCCACCAACCTCGCCGCTTACCGATCCGCCCGAGCAACTTTTCCTGCCGCTTGTCAACAATGGATAAAAACTGCCCTTCAGATGCTGTGGCGTTGGAATCTTACTTTCTTGTAACGGTTCAGGCGCTATAATAAGTAAGCGGAGCTTATCAAAAATCTGGAGGAAGATTATGAATCGCATCCAACAAATTAACCAGCAAGGTCAAAGCGTCTGGCTCGACTATATTGAACGCAACATGGTACACCGGGGCGAGCTTCAGTCGCTGGTGGAGGAAGGCGTGAGCGGCGTCACCTCCAACCCCACCATTTTTCAGAAGGCCATTTCTAACGGCGATGCCTATGAGCAGGATTTGCAACAGCTCGTGGCAACCGATAAAGACGCCCGCGAAATTTTTGAGTCCTTGGCGGCAGATGATGTCCAGGCGGCAACGGATGTGCTGCGTCCGGTGTACGAGCGCGAGGGTGGCAAGGATGGCTTCGTAAGCATTGAAGTTGCACCGGACTTGGCTTATGATACGGAGCGCACCACCGAGGAAGCGCGTCGGCTCTGGCAGACTGTGGACCGGCCCAACGTCATGATTAAAGTGCCCGCCACCGAGGCTGGTCTGGAAGTTATCCGCGCGCTAACTAGCGAAGGCATCAATGTCAACGTGACGCTGATTTTTAGCCGCGCGCGCTATGCCGCCGTAAAGGAAGCCTACATCCAGGGGCTGGAAGAGCGGTTGGCGGCTGGCAACTCCATCGACCACATTGCTTCCGTCGCCAGCTTTTTCATCAGCCGCGTGGACAGCAAGGTTGATGGCTACTTGGACGAGGCGGCAGCGAATAAACCCGAACAGGCCGATGAGATCAAGGCGCTAAAGGGCAAGGCGGCGATTGCCAACGCCAAGCTGGCTTACCAACAGTTCGAGGAAAAATTTAGCGGCGCGCGCTGGCAAAAGCTGGCCGATGCCGGGGCCAACGTGCAGCGCCCGCTCTGGGCCAGTACCAGTACCAAGGATCCCAGCTATCCAGATGTGCTCTACGTCAACTCGCTGATTGGGGCGCACACCGTCAACACCATGCCGCCGGAGACTTACGAGGCGACAAAGGATCACGCCACAGCCGAGCAAACGGTAACGAAGAATGTGGACGAGGCCAAGCAAACCTTGGCGGCCATCGAGGCGACGGGTATTTCGATGGATCAGGTAACGGATGAGTTGGAGGAAGAGGGCGTACAGAAATTTGCCGATTCGTTCACCGACCTGCTGGACACGATTCGCGAGCAGCGCAAGGAGTTGGTTCCGGCCTCGGATTAGCCGCCGAGCACACGACCGTTCATACCAATCGAAGGCAGAGGGCGCGGAGAGCGTGGAGAAATCAAAAATTTCTCCACGCTCTCCGCGCCCTCTGCTCTTAATTTATGTTTGTGCAAACGCTATTTAAGCTCTTCGGAGGAGCGCTGTAAAAACGCAGCAAACTCTTGCGCGTCGAGCTTGCTGGCTGTGGGCGCTGCCGATGGATCTTCAACGGTTGTCTCAACGTCATCCATTGCCAACAAATCGCCTTTCACTGGGGCAGACAGGTCAGTGACCGCCATCGCGTCTGCCAATCTCGGCGCTTGGCTATCTTCTCGCAGGTGTAGACAGATAGGTTCAATGCTTCTGACAATTGATTGCAGAAAGATGGCCGCGGCATCTGCTCCAGCTGGCAGGTTGACGATCAGGGTGCGACCACGAACGCCAGCCGTGCTCCGATCCAGCAGGGCCAGCTCGCTCTGCTCATAAGCCAGCGCGCGCATCGTCTCGGGCAAGCTGAGCAGAACGCGCTCCAGCACGGCAGCCGTTGCTTCCGGAACAATCTCCAGGGTGCTGGGGCCGGGCGCGGGTAGCGTGCCGCCCACCGTGAAGATGGCGTCCAGCTCCTCTTCGTCGCTCCACTGCCGCAATATCTCCTCGATCCAGTTGCGCTGGCTTTTTGCAGCGCGCTCCAGCATCACAAAGAAATTGCTGTGGCTGGCGTGCAGAACGTCTCGCAGGCGCTGGGAGGCAGCGTCGTCTATTTCTGGGACAAAGAGTAGGCCTGTGCGAATGGCAATCATAGTAGGTGGTTATTACCTGTCTGTCTCCGTAAAGCAGCAGAAGGCCCTACCGCCAATTTGTAAATTGGCGGTAGGGCCTTCTGCTGTCATATCCGTTCGTCAGCTAATCGCAGAGCACTCAACAAGTGATGCCCGGCGAGGCCAAACGAATTAACGCGTAGATTACCGCTTGGTGTACTGCGGCGCTTTGCGGGCGCGTTTGAGGCCTGGCTTCTTGCGCTCCTTGGCGCGCGGGTCACGCGTGAGGAAGCCCGCCGCTTTGAGCGTGGGGCGCAGATTTTCGTCCGCCTTGAGCAGTGCACGGGAGATGCCGTGTCGCGCCGCGGACGCTTGGCCCGATTCGCCACCACCACGCACGTGAATGCTCACGTTGTAGCTCTCGGTTGTACCGGTAGCCTGTAGCGGCTGCTGCAAAATCATGCGGTCCAAATCGCGACCAAAGTAGTTGTCCATCGGCTTATCATTGATAACAATTTCGCCGTTGCCGGGATAGAGACGGACGCGAGCCGAGGCCGTTTTTCGGCGACCGACCGCTTCAAAGTATTGAGCCATTTCGTATTTCCTGCCCTTTCAAGTTAACTCACCTATCGCGAGCCTGCTTAGCTTTGCGTGCTTCCTAAATGAGATCAAGGTCTGCGGCGATTGAGCGATGAGCGTTCAGATTACAGTTCAAGTGGCTGGGGCTTCTGCGCCTCGTGGGGATGCGCATCTCCTACATAGATACGTAGCTTCTTCATCTGAGCACGTCCCAGGCGCGTCTTGGGCATCATCCCCTTTACCGCTTCAAAGATAACGCGGTCGGGGAAGCGCTCCATTGTTTCGCGACGCGAACGCTGCTTCAGGCCGCCGGGGTAGCGCGAGTGGCGGTAGTAGAAGACTTCGTCCATCTTGTTGCCCGTTACGACAACGCGCTTGCAGTTTGTTACAATCACAAAGTCGCCGCTGTCGATATGGGGGCTAAATGTGGGTTTGTGCTTACCGCGCAATATCTTGGCAATCTCCGAGGCCAGCCGCCCCAGCGTTTTACCCGTCGCATCGACAACCCACCATTCTCGCTCGGCCTTGGCCGTTTCAGCACTGAGGCTTAATGTTTTCACGCTAATTTCTCCGATTTATTCCGCTTCTTCATTCTGTCAACCATTAAGTAACAGATGTCGCATTTTAATAGGACTGTAGGGCTTACACAATCTAAATATGTAACCTAAATATGTGGATAACCAACACACTCCAACACCAGCCCACGAGGTGATACAGGTGCCGCAGAAAGAGAACGATCCCTCTCTTTCAAAATATGGGCAATCCGCTCGCTCGACCATCGCCCGCGACCCACTTCCAATAAGGAGCCGACGATGTTACGAACCATATGTCTTAAAAATCCGCTAGCACGCACGGTGAAGACAAGCGTCTGAGTTGGCTCTTGATTGCACAACCCCTCGTACAGCTCTACATGAAAGCTGGTAACAGCCCACTCTGCCAATAGTAGATGACGGATTGTGCTCTCGCCCTGCGTTGGTTGACCAAACGTGGCAAAGTCATGTTCACCAATCAACAGATGGGCCGCGCTTTGCATTGCATCCACGTCCAAATGCCGTCGCTCAAACAGCGCATAACGGTCGGTCAGGGGAGACCGTACCCAGTTTGCATCGCTTGTCAAATGCCGAACAGTATAGCTGTACGTACGGTGTAGCGCGCTGAAACGCGGATGAAAATTCGGCGGTGCCTCGCACACATCGTACACGTGAATCGACGGCGGTAGCTTGGCATTCCACGCCCGTTGCAGCGTCGACATATCGTGTCTCCAGCTTACGTGGATAGCGACGACTTGCCCTCTCGCGTGCACACCAGTATCTGTGCGGCCCGCCCCGACGATTCTCGACTGAAGCGTAGCAACCTTATCCAGTGCCACTTCCAATTCTTCCTGAATAGAGAGCGCGTTGGGCTGGTATTGAAACCCCCGGTAGTCTGTTCCATCGTAGGCAACTGCACAGCGAATATACACGATATGATTTAGCGAAAACCCTTCATAGCAACGTTGCTGCGCTGCTATTCAACCTCTGCCGATTCTACCAGCTCAATTAGCGCCATTTCCGCCGCATCGCCGGGTCGTTTACCCAGCTTAATCATGCGGGTATAGCCGCCGTTGCGCGTGGTGTAGCGCGGCGCAATATCGTCGAAGACCTTCTTGGCCACCGTCTTGTCGTCCAAAAATGCCACCACTTGACGTTGTGCGTGCACGCGATTGCCGCCGTCGGCAATGCCGCGTTTGGCTTTGGTAATCAACTTCTCCGCATCCGAACGAATCGCACGGGCTTTGGCCTCTGTTGTCTGGATACGCTCATGCGTAAACAGTTCTTTAATTAAGTTGCGAAAGAGCGCCTTGCGGTGGGCCGAATCGCGCCCCAGTCTACGCCCAGATATTCCGTGTCGCATTGCAATCATCTCCACTACTCAAGGAAAAGAGAATACCAACAGGTGATATCCTCTTTATTATCACGTCGGGCCTGTTATCAAATTATCTACAAGCCGTATTGCCGGTGTCAGCTAGCTAGCTGCTTCCTCTTCGGGTTCATCAACGGGCTCGCTTGAGCCGTTGACGAATGCGCTTAGATCCACGCCGGGAACGTTTAGATAATTTTTATCACGCAACCGGTCGACAAGCTCATCCAGTGACTTTTTACCGAAGTTACGGATCGCCAGCATCTCTTCTTCGCCCTTCTCCATACGCCGCAGAATTTCACCGACCTTCGTGATGCCAGCGCGTTTTAAGCAGTTATACGCGCGGACAGTCAGTTCTAGCTCCTCAATCGGCACATCGTAGACGCGGCTGGGAATGCCCTCTTCCTTTACCTCCGGCTGCTCCACTTCAATCGCTTCCGTGCCCGAAAGAAGTTGTATGTGCTGGGCAAGAATGGCTGCTGAACGCCGCAACGCATCCTCCGGCGCAATTGTGCCGTCCGTCCAGATTTCCACGTTGAGCTTATCGTAGTCAGTCTGCTGCCCAATCCGGGTGCTTTCAACCCGATAGGCTGCTTTCTTGACGGGACTAAAAATGGCGTCAACAGGAATTTCACCCAGAGGAAGGCGGGTACGCTCTTCAGCGGGGCTATAGCTGCGCCCCATTTCCACTACCAGCTCGATATCAAGGTCAACTTCATCCGAATCGGCAGTTAGCAAATACTGGTCCGGATTTGCCACCTCCACCTCAGGCGGGCAAACCAAGTCGCCAGCCGTTACCGGGCCCTCGCTGGCAATTTCGACGTACACGCGCACCGGATTTTCGCTTTCACCACGCAGGCGAACCTGCTTCACATTTAGGACAAACTGCGTCATATCTTCCCGGACGTGGGGAATAGGCGAGAATTCATGGTGAATCCCGCTCAGACGCACTGAGGTAACGGCCATGCCGGGTAAGCTGGAAAGTAAAACGCGTCGCAGCGCATTGCCAAGCGTAATGCCGTAGCCGCTTTCCAACGGGCTTACCACAAAGTGGCCGTAATTCTGCGAACTTGCTGCAATTTCAATTTTTGGTAAAACCATGTTAAGCAACGGTCAATCCCCCTTGCTCGCTATTTCTAATTTTTATAGTCTGTACTGCTTTGCGGTGCTCTATTAGCAAAATATAGCCGCTCTAGCTAAACATTTAGCTTTGCTCAGCGCCGTGCAGTTGTCCAACTCAAAAATTCCAGCTGGTACAAAAACGGCAAAGACGTGAAGGAGCCGATGGCTGCTTACGTCTTTGCTCACACCGCATTAGCTTGCCCCGCGTTAACCAGCTGTTGGCTTTAATCAACGCTTTGCTAGCGTTATCTCCCAAGAAAGTCTTGAAAGCTCAACACTCAACTGGTGGCTACCTGCTAACGGCTGTAATATTCAACAATCAACTGCTCGTTTAGCGAAATGTCGATATCCTCACGCGCCGGATCAGCGACGGCCGTTCCTCGCATGTTAGCAGATTCCATATTGAGCCACGAAGGCGTTTGCCCGGAAACGTTACCGTCCTGCATCAGCTGGGCTCGATCGCGGAAGTAGGTATTAGCTTTGCTGCCCTGCCGCACGGAGACAACATCGCCCTCTTTCACGGCAAACGAAGGAATATCTGTACGCTGGCCGTTTACATCAAAGTGGCCGTGGCGCACGAGCTGCCTTGCCTGGGCACGGCTGTCTGCAAAGCCCAAACGGTAGACTACGTTGTCCAACCGACTCTCAAGCATGGACAGCAGCACCGTGCCAGTTAGCCCTTTGCGGCGCGTTGCCTCTTTAAAGTAGCGGCGAAACTGCTTCTCCATGATACCGTAAATGCGGCGAGCCTTTTGCTTTTCACGTAACTGCAGCCCATAATCGGACGTCTTGCGGCGCATGGTGGATTTACGTCCATGCATACCGGGCGGGTAGGCACGGCGCTCAATCGCACACTTGGGCCCGAGACAGCGATCGCCTTTCAAAAAGAGCTTCTGCCCTTCGCGGCGGCACAATTTACATACTGCGTCTGTATACCTTGCCATTGTTCTCTCTATCCAATAATCTGTTGTCAATCGTGCACAGCCGTTGCGCTGTCGCCCGTTGAACGTCTCAAAAGTTTATGATGTATCGAGCCTACACGCGGCGCTTCTTGGGCGGGCGCGTGCCGTTGTGCGGGACAGGCGTAATATCGCTGATGGAACGAACAGTCAGCCCTACCGACTGCACGGCGCGAATTGAACTTTCACGGCCTGGCCCCGGTCCCTTAACAAAAATATCCACATCCTGCATGTTGAAGTCGTTGCGCGCCTGCTGCGCCGCACTTTGCGCCGCAAGCTGACCCGCAAACGGTGTGGACTTGCGGCTGCCCTTAAAGCCGTTGCTGCCGGAACTGGCCCAGCACAGCGTGTTGCCCTGCCGATCCGTAATCGTAATAATCGTGTTATTAAAAGATGCGTGAACGTGCACCTGTCCATGCGGCACGTTTTTTCGTTCGCGTCGGCTACCTCGCCGGTCTCGTCTGCGCTGTGGTCGAGCCATAATGTTCTTCCCCTGCTGATCTTGCTAATAGGTCTCGCTAAGCAAGCTAATCCCTGCAAAGCACTAATCAAATCGCGATAGCTGGCCTACTTACGAGGCGCTCGCTTCTTACCGGCAACCGTGCGGCGGATACCGCGACGCGTGCGGGCATTGGTTTTGGTCCGCTGGCCGCGGGCTGGCAGATTGCGGCGGTGGCGCAGGCCACGATAGCTGCCGATCTCCATCAACCGCTTGATATTCATGTTGACTTCACGGCGCAAATCACCTTCGACTCGTACGTTGCGGTCAATATACTCACGGAGGCGGCTCAACTCGCTCTCCTCCAAATCGCGCACGCGCGTGTCGGCGCTGATGTTGGTATCGGTTAGAATTTTCTCGCTCGTTGTCTTGCCAATGCCGTAAATATAAGTCAGTGAAATCACCACGCGCTTATCACGCGGAATATCAACGCCAGCAATGCGTGCCATAATTTCTCTCTCTTTCCTGCCAAATAATTTTGAGCGTTCGAGCAAAAAGGGTCAACTGATTACTTGGTTGACTGCTTTTATAGTTATTTATCAATATCTGTTTGCTAGCGCCTGTCTCCGACGCCTGTTTAGTGGGGGTTCGCCAAATCTACTATTTGGCCAAGGCTTTAGGTTATCAGCCCACTACCCTTGACGTTGCTTGTGCTTGGGGTTTGTACAGATGACATACACTACACCGCGACGGCGAACAATTTTGCAGTTGTCACACATCTTCTTGACAGAAGCTCTTACCTTCATATTATTCTCCTTTTTCTGTTCTCAGCGCAACTCTATAAGGATACACGACCGTTAGAGCTTTGTCAAAATTTCTGGCCCACGGTTCGTAACCGCTACCGTATGCTCAAAGTGAGCCGCCAGACCACCATCTTTACTGACAACCGTCCACTTATCCTTCAGCGTTTTAGTTTCGTGTGTACTAAACTGCACCATTGGCTCAATTGCTATCACCATTCCCGGCTGCAAAATCACCTTGCCATCCGGGTCTTCGCTTTCGTAGTTGAGCACCTGCGGCCCTTCGTGCATCTCGCGCCCAACGCCGTGGCCCGTGTATTCGCGCACAATGTAAAAGCCGTGCTTTTCCACGTGCTTCTGCACGGCACGACCAATATCCACCACGCGCCGCCCCACAACAGCCTGCTCAATGCCTTTGTACAAGCTCTCTTCCGTCACTTGCATCAACTCCTGCGCCTCGCTGCTGATTTTGCCCACGGTGTAACTCCACGCGCTATCGCCAATAAAGCCGCGGTAATGCGCGCCCACATCGATGCTGATGATGTCTCCCTCATGCAGGACGTCCCGTTTGCGAGGAATGCCGTGCACCAGTTGGTCGTTAATGCTGGTGCACGCGTGGCCGGGGTAGGGCGGTTGCTTGGCCGAGCCCCCGTAGCCCAGGAAGCTAGATGTGGCTCCATACTTTTGCAGCATCTCGTGGACCAGTTGGTCCAACTCCCACGTGCTCACGCCCGGCTCAATCGCCTCGCGTAGTGCGTCGTGCACCTTGGCGACGATGCGCCCAGACTCGCGCATAATCTGAATTTCACGCGGGCTCTTAAGAACAATCGGCTGCCGCTTCTGATTCTGCTGTTTGCGACGCAGCGATCTGCGAGATCCACGACGGAACATATCTTAGCCTTTTCCAACTGCTTGCTTAATCTACTCGCGGCACCCGCCGCGAATCGCCAATTCTATCTACACACCATCAACCAGCGTCAACAGCTTCTCAAACACGTTATCGATGGATTGGCTACCGTCAATCTGGGTCAGTAGCGCTTTGGCAAAGTAGTAACCAACCAGCGGCGACGTCTGTTTGTAATAAACATAGAGACGATTTTGCACCGTCTCCGGCTTGTCATCCTCGCGTTGGTAAAGCTCTCCACCATCGATATCGCAAACGCCGGTCTGCTGGGGCGGGTTTAGATCAATGTGATAAACCGCGCCACAGCTGCGGCAAATGCGGCGGCCCGTAATGCGCCGCAGGGCTTCTTTATCGCTAATCTCGATCAGCGGAACCGCGTCGATGCCGCCATAGGGCTGCACCATCTCATCAAAAGCCTGCACTTGGGCCAAATTACGCGGGAAACCATCCATGATGGCCCCGTTCGCCGCATCCTCCTGCTGCAAACGGTCACGCACCATTTCTATGGTAAGCTTATCGGGAACGAGATCGCCCTGGTCGTAGTAGGCCTTAACCTGCTGCCCCAGGGGCGTCTCGTTCGTCAAATTGTAGCGAAAGATATCGCCCGTCGAAATCTGCGGAATGCCCAGCGATTCAGCCAAGCGCCTCGCCTGCGTCCCCTTGCCTGCTCCGGGCACGCCCAGGAAAACAAGGTAGGTGCGCTTATGCTCGCTCATTGTCAATTGCTCGCTTCAAGTGTGTGTTGCCTAGCGGATGAAACCTTCGTAGTTGCGCATCATCAGTTGGGCCTCGATCTGCTTCATTGTGTCCAGTACCACACCCACCACAATCAGCAAACCGGTACTGCTAATAATCAACGAATTGTAGCCCGACAGCGCGCTTGTACCGCTGTTAAAGATGCCATCTGCGATAACACCCACGATAAAAGGCAGAATCGCAATCGTTCCCAAAAAGAGCGCGCCGACCAGCGTAATGCGCGAGAGCACGCCGTTGAGATATGATTCCGTACGC
Organism: Caldilineaceae bacterium; assembly: GCA_965213535.1. Classification (GTDB taxonomy): domain Bacteria; phylum Chloroflexota; class Anaerolineae; order Caldilineales; family Caldilineaceae; genus JBCCFC01. The sequence continues at coordinate 5,620,309 of OZ243888.1, read as the reverse complement.
GGGCCGGGCCGGATGCCGGGGATAAAGCCGCCCTGCTTTTGCAGCGTCTCCGGCAGATTCTGCTGGCGAAACATCACGTCGGTGTAGAAGTAGGTAAAGGCCACAGTCAACAGGAAGTAAAACGCCCAATAGAGAAAATTCTGCGGATTAAACGCCGTATTGACCCAGCCAGCAAAGCGACCCACAAAGCCCGATCCCAATGCAAAGTAGCTGGCAATTGTGCCCGGCAGAATCAGTAGGCTCTGCGCAAAGATCAGCGGGATCATGCCTGCGGTGTTGACGCGCATCGGCACGTGCGTGCTTTGCCCGCCTACCATCATCAGCCGGTTGCCGCGCATAGTGCGCACCCGTTTCCCATATTGAACGGGAATGCGGCGCTGCCCCTCGTGTACCCAAACAATCAGCGCCACCGTCAGAACCGTAATGATGATAAAGATAATCAGCATTGAGGGCTGAGCAGCCAACAGGCGAATTTGTCCCGGTACGGAAGCCAAAATTCCAGCAAAGATAATTAGTGAGACACCGTTGCCAATGCCCTGCTCCGTCAAAAGCTGGCCCAGCCACACAGCAAACATCGTGCCCGCCGTCATGCCGATAATAATTGTAATCGAAGGCAGCAGGCTGCTGCCCGTAAAGCCCCAATTGGGCAATACGTTAAAGCCAGCCGTGCGGCTCAGCAGCGTCGCCTGGGCAATCGATTGCAAGACGGCCAGCGGCACAGTCATCCAATAGGTGTACTGGTTAATTTTATGCCGCCCGGATTCGCCTTCCTTTTGCAGCTCTTCCAACTGCGGCACAATGGGCGTCAACAACTGCATAATAATCGAGGCGGTGATGTACGGATAGACTCCCAGCGCCATAACGCCCATCTGCGCTAGGCCACCGCCGCTAAACAAGTTGAGCAGGCTCAACAGCATCCCCGCGCCACCGTCAGTAAACGCACCAGCCAGTGCATCCCGATCCACGGCGGGCAGCGGGATGTTGGCGGCGAAGCGATAGAGCACCAGAATGCCAAATGTAATCAGCAGCTTCTGGCGCAAATCGGGCAGCCGAAACGCGTTGCGTACAGCTTCAAGCATAATGTCTCCTCAGGTTCAAAGGACTTACACAGTTAGTGCAAACTCCCTACGAACGGGGCATGTTCTTATTGACAACCGATGGCAGCTTCTCAACGGAGCCACCCGCTGCTTCAATCTTTTGTTGAGCGCTGCTGCTAAAGCGATGCGCCTGGATACGCAGCGGCTTGCTGATCTCGCCGCGCCCCAAAATCACTACCGGGTCTTTGGCATTGCCCAGCAGGCCAGCCTGATTGAGCGATTGCGGCGTGACGTCGGCGTTGGCGTCGAAGAGACGCTCCAGATCGTCAACGTTGACGGGCACGTAGTAGACCTTGAAGCGGTTGTTGAAGCCGCGCAGCTTAGGCAGCCGCTTTACCAGCGGCAGTTGACCACCCTCAAAGGTGGGGCGAACGCCGCCCCCGGAGCGCGAGTTCTGCCCCTTTTGCCCGCGGCCACTGGTCTTGCCCCTGCCCGAACCAGTACCGCGACCCACTCGCTTGCGCTTTTGCGTCGATCCTTCGGCGGGACGCAGGTCATGCAGTTTCATAATATGCCTCAAACTTCTAAATGGTGTGCTTACGAATTTTCGATGACTTCCACTAGGTGGGAGACTTTGTTGATCATACCGCGGATAACGGGTGAATCCATCTTTTCGACGCTCTGATGCATCTTGCGCAATCCCAGCGCGCGCACCGTATCCTTCTGTGACTGTTCGTAGCCAATCGGGCTGCGAACCAGCTTGACCGTAACGGTCTTGTCGTTGGCGTTAGGCATAATTCTCCTCCTTGTACCAGAAGGGGGCCAAATGCTTGGGCTCCACGCCACGCTGGCGCGCGACTTCGCGATAATCCTGCAGCTCCTGCAGTGCGGCAAAGGTGGCCTGTACCACATTCAAGATGTTGTCGCTGCCCAGCGACTTGCTCAATACGTCCTTGATGCCGCAGGCTTCCAAGACTGCGCGCACGCCGCCGCCAGCGATAACGCCCGTACCGGGGCTGGCTGGCTTGAGCAACACTTCGCCCGCGCCAAAACGCGTTTGAATCGCGTGGGGGATGGTCGTATTGAGCATGGGCACCTGCACCATCTCCTTGCGAGCGCGCTCGGAGGCCTTGCGGATGGCGTCCGGCACTTCGCGAGCCTTGCCCACGCCGATGCCGACGCGTCCCTTGCCGTCGCCAACTACAACAACGGCGCGGAATGAAAAGCGGCGACCACCCTGCACGACCTTCGAGGTACGTGCGATGTGGACGACGCGCTCATCTAATTCATCTCGCTCTTCGTCTCTGTCGCGTCGCCGGCGACGCTGTCGCTCTGCCATAAGTTCTCCCTTGCAAACGGTCGACCCAGTTATAACCAGCCGACTGTGCTAATTTTGCCTAAAGTTTCTAGAAGACCAAGCCACCCTCGCGGCTGCCTTCCGCCAGCGCGGCGACTCTTCCGTGGTAGGCATAGCCACCCCGGTCGAACACCACGCTCTCAATGCCCTGCTCACGGGCGCGCTCGGCGAGCGCCATACCCACGGTCTTGGCTTCCTCACGCTTGCTGCCCTCCTCGGACAGCTGCGCGCGCACGCCCTTATCCAACGTAGAAGCGGACGCCACGGTGTGGCCCGACTCATCGTCGATAATCTGGGCATAGATGTGATTCGTGCTGCGGTAAACGTTTAACCGTGGTCGCGCTGAAGTGCCCTGAATTTTGCGGCGCACCCGCGCATGACGCTGGCGTCGCCTCTGCATACGATTTGATTTTGCCATAATAGCTGACTCCTAGCCCTTGCCGACCTTACCGGCCTTGCCGGCCTTGGCGCGCACATATTCGCCTTCGTAGCGAATGCCCTTGCCCTTGTAGGGCTCTGGCGGGCGCTCCTTGCGAATTACCGCCGCCAGCTGGCCGACGTCTTGTTTATTGATGCCGTGAATTACAAAGGAACGTCCATCCTTAGCCACATCAAACGACATATCCGGCGAGGGTGGCTCGTACTCAATGGGATGACTTTTGCCCACCTGCAGGGCCAGATTGTTGCCCCGCTTCTCGGCACGATAGCCGACACCGCGAATCTCCAGACGCTTCGTAAAACCTTCGGAGACGCCCAGCACCATGTTGTTAACCAGCGCACGCGTTAGCCCGTGCTGTGCCTTGTGATGGCGCAGGTCCGTTGGCCGCTCCACGGTAATTTCACCATTCTCTTGCACAATCTTCATGTCCGGCAAGAGCTGCTGTTGAAGCGAGCCCTTTGGACCCGTCACCTTGACGAGATTGCCTTTATCAATTTCAATCTTTACCCCATTCGGCATGGGAATGGGCGCGCGTCCTACACGTGACATAGTATTCTCCTTACCAAACGTTGCAAATAACTTCACCACCGACGCGCTGACGCTTGGCGTTGCGCCCCGTCATCACGCCGTTGGGGGTGGACACAATATTAATGCCCATACCGCTGCGTACCCAGGGAATATCCGAATAGCCCGTGTAAACGCGGCTGCCCGGCTTGCTTACACGCTGCAGGTTGCTAATAATCGGCTCGCCCAGCGACGTGTACTTGAGCCGCATCACCAGCCGGGGCTGCGGCTTGTCGTCCGTTACCAAAAACGCATCGATAAAACCTTCATCTGCCAGCACCTGGGCAATGTTTGCCTTTACCTTGGAGCTGGGCATTACTACTTGATTGTGCCGCGCCGTGGACGCATTGCGAATACGCGTTAGCATGTCGGCAATTGGATCGGTCAACATAAAAAATTTCCTCTTGGCTACTCTTGCAATCTTCGAGCGTGCTTCCCGTCAGGGACTGCGGCTCAGCTGAATTGTCAGAATGTAGTTAGCAACCAAACCGTGCAGTCGCTGCGCTCTCCAAAATTATCTAAAGCTGCAAAATCATACACACAGCCGCGGAGTGATCACCCTCAGACACAACGGCTCTACAAGAGACCGCCGTCTAAAGATATCAACTTCGCACCGAATGCGAACCAAGGAGTGCAGCGCAGGAGCGTCGACGACTGAACAGGTTTTGTTTACCAGCTAGACTTCGTTACACCAGGCAGGTTGCCCTGCAGCGCTTCCTTGCGAAAGCAAATGCGGCACAGCCCAAAGCGACGCATATATCCACGGGGCCGTCCACACTCGGAGCAGCGGTTGCGCACGCGGACTTCATACTTACGCTTTCCTTCACGGGCCAGAATTGATTTTTTCGCCATAGCATTTTCCTCAGTTCAAATAAGCTTGGTCGCCTTTAGCGCCGGAACGGCATATCCATCAGCGCTAGCAAACGGCGTGCTTCTTCATCCGTCTCCGCCGTGGTAACTATCGTGACTTCAAGACCGCGGATTTTATCGATTTCATCGTAATCGATTTCGGGGAAGCCCAGCTGTTCGCGCAGCCCCAAACTATAATTGCCGCGCCCGTCAAATGAATCGGGCGAAATGCCTTGAAAGTCGCGCTGGCGGGGTAGGACGATGTTAATCAAGCGATCCAAAAAATCCCACATGCGATTGCCACGCATTGTCACCTTTGCGCCAATGGGCATCCCGTCGCGCAGTTTAAAAACGGCAATGGACTTGCGCGCCCGCGTCACAACGGGCTTCTGGCCCGTCATCGTTGCCATATCTTGGGTGGCGGCTTCGATAGCGCGACTGTTCTGCAGCGCCTCACCAAGACCGATGTTTACCGAAATCTTCTGCACGCGCGGCACTTGCATAACATTATCGTACCCGAACTCATTCATCATCGCCGGGACAATCTCAGTCTGATACCGCTCTTTTACCCGCGGCTTGGGCCGCGTCCCATTTTCATTTTGTGCACTCATTACTCAACTCCTTGGCTCGCAAGCGTCGGCAAGTCCGGCGCCAGGTCGAGCTTGTTTTGCAGCCAACAGCTCTCTGATTAAGCATCGGCCTTTTTCTAAAAATTAACGCGCAACCGAAGGATGCGGCATTTGTGCACCCGTGCGGCGATCGACACGCACCTTATCATTGTCCTGTACCTGGTAGCTGGCGCGCGTGGCTTGGCCATCGGTTCCCACCAACATCACGTTGCTGATGTGCATGGGCGCTTCGCGCTCGATGCGGCCCGTCTGAGTGCGCACTCCGCTGCGCTGCCCCTGATGCTTGATCACAATTTTGGCCCCGGCCACAGTGACGTAAACGCGGTTGGGATCGTAGCTGCCGTCCTTATTTTTTTTACGGATCACACGCTGTACCTCGCCGCGAAAACCCTTATCGTTGCCAGCGATAATCTCAACCGTATCGCCCTGTTTGATTTTTACTTTGTTCATAGTTTGCTCCTTTTGCTCGCTCGCTGCCCTCGGTCCGCTTCCACTTTGCAGCTTGATAGCCAACATATCTTCACGTGCAAAGGCGTTGCTATCCAACGCTGCTTTGTTTGTGCGGACTACAAAACTTCCGGAGCAAGCGACACGATACGCATGTAGCCATGCTCGCGCAACTCGCGGGCAACGGGGCCAAAAATGCGCGTGCCGCGTGGGTTTTTATTGTCGTCGATAATAACCGCCGCATTTTCGTCAAAGCGAATGTAGCTGCCATCAGCACGCCGAATGGATCGACGCACCCGCACCACAACCGCGCGCACGACATCACCCTTTTTCACTGTTCCCGTGGGGCTAGCGGACTTAACTGTAGCGACAATTTGGTCGCCAATTGATGCGTAGCGGCGCATGCTGCCGCCCTTCACGCGGATAGTCAACAGCTCTTTAGCGCCGGTATTATCCGCTACTTTGAGTCGGGTCTCTTGCTGAATCATAATTGCAACCTTTCAATCCCAAGATTGAGATCAGTGAGTGAGGCGGGCGTATTCTTGCTCTGCTGCTGGCTCACCCTGTTGCAAAGTTAGCGTACCAGGCCAGCCGGTAGGGCTCGCCTCGCAGCACAAAAACGAGCGCACAGGCTGAGACAAACCGTAATACCGCAGCAACAGGAGCAGACAGATACAGCTCGTTTACACCAGAACACCACGCTCCAAGATTTCTTCCACTTCAAAAGTCTTATCTTTGCTAATCGGCCGACATTCGCGAATGCGGACTCGGTCACCGATGTGGCAGCTGTTCTCTTCGTCGTGAGCCTTGTATTTCTTATTCAGTTTAATGACTTTTCCGTACAGCTGATGTCGCGTAACTCGCTGGACGCTAACCACAATGGTCTTGTCCATTTTGTCGCTTGTTACCGTACCCACCAGCGCTTTTCTTTGCTCGCGCATTCCGTCTCCTTATTCAAAAGTAGCTAGTTCGCGTTCGCGCAGCACCGTTTTGATACGCGCAATGCTCTTGCGCACTTCACGCACGCGAGCCGTGTTGGTCAACTGGCCGGATGCCCGCTGAAAGCGGAGATTAAACATCTCCTGATATGCATCATCCAGCCGGTTTGCCAGCTCCATATCATTGAGTTGGCGAATTTCGGTTGTTTTCATCATCTGCTCCTTCCAAGCGCTGTGCGCTCGCGTGGCTAGGCTGTTGTGCTAACCCATTCCGCTATCCTATTCAGCCTCGGTAGCTTCGGTAGCACTCTGTTCTGCCCTCATCACAAACTGCGTCTTAATTGGCAGCTTATGTGAAGCCAGACGCAGCGCCTCACGGGCTACCTCTTCGCGCACGCCAGCCATCTCAAATAACATACGTCCTGGTTTAACAACGGCCACCCAGTGCTCGATGTTGCCTTTACCGGAGCCCATGCGCGTCTCGGCAGCGCGCATGGTAAAGGGCTTGTCCGGAAAGATGCGAATCCACACCTTACCACCGCGGCGAATGTAGCGTACAATAGCACGACGGGCCGCCTCAATCTGTCGGCTCGTAATGTAGTGTGGCTCCAGTGCCTGTAAACCATAGGTGCCAAATGACACTTCGTTGCCACGCTGGGCGAGCCCCTTCATGCGGCCACGCTGATACTTGCGAAACTTCATGCGTTTCGGCATTAACATGTTGATTCTCCCCGTTTCTTTACGCTAACTTCTCTGCGCTAACTTCTTTAAAGCAAACGCTTTGTGTCGAACAACTTCCATGCCGTGTTTAGTTGCGGTTATCTCGGCCATCTCGGCTGCCGCCGCGACCACGACCACGATTGCGTCGTCCGCCACCGCCGCCACCACCACCGCCACCGCCGCCGCGCGTTGGCGCCATAGCGGGGTTCTCATGACCCCCAAACTCCTCACCTGGCATAATGTTGCCGTGATAAATCCACACCTTGACGCCAATCACGCCGTAGGTCGTCTTGGCCTCTGCTGTGCCGTAGTCGATATTGGCCCGTAGCGTGTGGCGGGGAATGCGGCCTTCGCGCACGCTGTCCACGCGGCCCATTTCACTGCCGCCCAAGCGTCCACCAACCTGAATCATGATGCCCTGGCCACCGGCGCGCATCGTCTTCTGGACGGACTGCTTCATGGCGCGTTTCCAGCTAATGCGGCGCTCCAGCTGCTCGGCAATGCTCTCGGCCACGAGACGCGAATCCAGCTCTGGCTTGGTAATTTCACGCACGTCCAGCTTAATTTTCTTCTGCGTCATATCCTGCAGCTTGGAGCGCAACGCGTTAACGCTCGCCCCCTTACGCCCAATGATCACGCCGGGGCGTGCTGTATCGATGACAATGTGTACCTGATTGGGCTGGCGCTCGATTTCAATGGCGCTGATACCTGCGCGCGGCAAATCGGTCTCGATCGTATTGCGAATGGCGCGGTCTTCCTCCAGGCGCTCCACATAATCTTTGCCTGTTGCAAACCAGCGGCTCTTATGTTCTTTGGTAATGCCCAATCGGAAGCCAGTCGGATGTACTTTTCGTCCCAAGAGTTTCTCCTTTGTTTACAGCCCGTTTACCAAATTTCCCTAAAGTTCGCCGTCGTAACGCTCTTCCAAAACAACTGTGATGTGCGACGAGCGCCGAATCCAAGGCTTAAAGCGCCCGCGTGCTCCAAAGCGTCGCCAGCGGCGGCTCGGTGCTTTATCCGCCACAATTTTGCGAATATACATATCGCTGGATTCCAAACCGAAGTTCTCCTCAGCATTAGCCAGCGCGCTCTTGATCGTCTTCGCCACCACTTTGGCTGAAGGCTGCGGCATGTATGCCAAAAGTGACAGCGCCTCTTGAGCATGCTTGCCCTTCATCTCATTGCAAACGAGACGCGCCTTCTGTGGGCTGATGCCTGTAAATTTTGTAATTGCTTTAACTTCCATTTTTGATTCTCCGTGCTTAAATGGCGGCGATGGCACACAGCGTTGCAGCCCTCTCGCTCATTTAGCGGCGTGCACGCGTCCCGCGTTCCGCCCGAATATGGCCGCGGAAAAAGCGCGTTGGGGCAAACTCGCCCAGCTTGTGCCCCACCATGTTTTCAGAAATGTAAACCGGCACGTGTCGGCGACCATCGTGGACAGCAATGGTGTGACCAACAAACTGCGGGAAAATTGTGGATGCCCTCGACCAGGTGCGAATTACGCGGCGCTGGCCCGTGCGATTTAGCTCTTCCACTTTTTTCAGGAGCTTGGGCTCTATAAAAGGGCCCTTTTTCAAAGAACGAGACATGGTTAACCTCTCTGTTTATTCAATAGCTAATGACGGCGACTGAAGATTGGAGAGTAGAATTTGGCATAGCAGCCAAGCCAACCTCAGATTTCCAACAACCCAATCTCGCGCGATGTGGGTTTACGCCCCCAAAGCCGCGTGCTTTACTTTCGCTTGCCGCCGCGTCGACGGACAATGTCCTTCTCCGTCCGCTTGTTGCGGCGCGTCTTCTTACCCAACGCGGGCTTACCCCAAGGCGTCTTTGGGCCAGCCATACCAATGGGCGAGCGGCCTTCGCCACCGCCGTGCGGGTGAGCCGCCGGGTGCATTACGGAGCCACGCACAGTGGGGCGCTTGCCCAACCAGCGGTTGCGACCGGCCTTGCCCATATTTTGGTTGCCGTGCGAAGGGTTGGAAACCTGACCTACCGTCGCCATGCAGTTCATATCGATATAGCGGACTTCACCGCTGGGCAGACGTACCTGAGCGCGTCGCCCTTCCTTTGCCACCAACTGCGCCGAGTTACCGGCGCTGCGCACCAATTGCCCACCGCGGCCGGGGTATAGCTCAATGTTGTGAATTACCGTGCCCAGTGGGATATTCCGAATCGGCAGTGCGTTGCCGGGCCGAATATCAGCCTCGGAACCGGACAGAATTATATCGTTGACGCCAAGACCAACGGGGGCCAAAATGTATCGCTTTTCACCGTCCTCATAGACTACGAGGGCAATCCGGGCGCTGCGGTTGGGATCGTATTCAATTGAGTCGACGCGCGCGGGCACATTCAGCTTATTGCGGCGAAAATCGATAATGCGATAGCGACGTTTGTGGCCGCCTCCGCGGTGGCGCACAGTGACCGTGCCGCGATTGTTGCGCCCGGCTCGCTTACGCAAAGGGGCTATCAGCGAACGCTCCGGCTCGGTGCGGGTAATTTCCTCAAACGTCGAAGCGCTCATGTTGCGCCGACCGGGTGATGTAGGTCGATAAACTTTGATTGGCATGGCTTAGACTCCCTCAAACAGCTGAATGCTATCACCCGACTGAAGCTCGACAATGGCCTTCTTCCACTTGGCCTTGCGGATTGTCGTGCGCCGACCGCGCCGCGAGGTCTTAGCTGGCATCACCATCGTGCGCACGTCCAGCACCACCACGTCAAAGGCCGTCTCAACCGCATCGCGCACCTGCATCTTGTTGGCGCGCATGTCCACTTCAAAGGTGTACTTGTTCTCAAAATCCGTTGCGTCAATGCTCTTTTCCGTAATGACGGGACGCTTTAAAATTTCATAAATATGCATGATTTATGCTCCCGTTTCCATCGCGGCGTCGTTCGCCGTATTATGTGCCGCCGCGTCGCGCGCCATTTCGTCAAACACCGCTACGCTGGCAACTGCCGCGTCGACCGCACCATCGCTCGTTTCCTCGCCCGACAGCTCGGCCTCTATAGCCAGCACGCGCTCTGCATTGGCCGAAAGCAGCCAAAGCTCCAGCTCTTCGACTATCTCACGCGTCAAAATTATCACGTCATGGCCCAGCAAATCGCGGACGTTAACATAGCCGCTCAAAATTGTCTTGACTTTGGGCAAGTTTTTGGCGCTGCGCTGCACGGTCTGCTGCGCTTCATTGAGCACCAGCAGGACGCTTGATCCCGAAGCACCCAGTGCGTTGAGCATCTCGACGACGACCTTTGTCTTGGGCTGCTCAATTTCAAGTCTATCAACAACAACAATTTGCTCCGCACCAGCTTTGACGCTCAAGGCGCTACGCAACGCGGCACGCCGCATCTTTTTCGGCATTTGCTTGGTGTACTTACGCGGGCGCGGCCCAAAAACTGTACCGCCGCCGATCCATTGCGGCGCGCGAATCGACCCCTGACGGGCGCGGCCCGTACCTTTTTGACGCCACGGCTTGCGGCCACCGCCGCGCACTTCGCTGCGTGTCTTCGTTTTGTGCGTGCCCAACCGAGCGTTGGACAATTGACGCAGCAGCGCTTGGTGCATCAGTGTCTGGTTAACGGGTGCGCCAAAGACGGCATCGTTTACTTCAATCTCGCCGACTTGCTCTCCGCTCATATTTTTGACAGGCAATAACATAATCTCTCCTTTTCATCTGAAGCTTGGTCTGTTTATGCAGCGCCAGCTTGACAGATGTTTACCCCTGGGCATTCTTCTTAACGGCTTCTTTAACCAAAACCAGACTGCCGCGCGAACCGGGAATAGCCCCGCGCACGGCAATCAAGTTACGCTCTGCATCAACTAGCGCAACCCGTAAATTTTGAACGGTCACGCGGCGTGAGCCAGCTTGACCGGGTGCTTTGGCGCCGGGGAAGGTATGGCCGGGGGTCGTGCCTGCACCGCGCGAGCCGGTGGCGCGGTGTCGGTCGGATTGGCCGTGAGTTTTGGGGCCACCAGCGAAGCCATACTTCTTAACAACGCCCGTAAAGCCCTTGCCCTTGGAAGTGCCAACAACGTCCACGAAGTCGCCTTCGTTAAAAACATCAGCCTTGATCACGTCACCAAGGGTCAACTCGGGCGCATCCTGGTAGCGCAGTTCGCTCAAGCGGCGGAGCGTCGGGGCATCGCTCTTGCGCAGATGGCCCTTTTCGGCCTTGCTCAACTTGCGTTCAGCAACTTCTTCGTAGCCGATTTGAATGGAATTGTAACCGTCGCTCTCGGTTGTCTTAACCTGCGTCACGTGGCAGGGACCTGCTTCAATTACCGTCACGGGCACGACCGTACCGCTCTCATCAAAGAGCTGGGTCATCCCGACTTTCTTGCCGAGAATACCTCGCATGTCATCCTCCCAGGACTGTTGGCAGCCGCTACGCGTCTCCACATCATCCCTTAAATTAGTTTAGATTGTTCGTCCGGTGTAAAAGTTTGTCGCCGTTGCGATTCAAGTATACAAATCTTACGTTTAACCTACCCTTGCTTTGTTGGTCCACTCTAGCTTTGACAAACTCAACTGCTGTTGAGCTTAGCTATGCTGGGCAACTAAGCAGATTCAAAAAGAGCCGAACATCAGGTTAAAGCTTAATCTCGATGTCAACGCCAGCAGGCAAATTTAGACGCGTCAGATTTTCGATTGTCTTGCTGCCTGGATCCACCACGTCGATTAAGCGCTTGTGCGTGCGCATTTCAAACTGCTCGCGACCATCTTTAAAAACAAAAGGCGAGCGTACAACTGTGAACTTCTCGATACGCGTCGGCAACGGCACGGGGCCAACTACCTGTGCGCCCGTCTGTTCAGCAGCATCCACGATCTGCTGCACGGAGGTATCTAGCACACGGTGATCATATGCCTTGAGCTTGATACGAATTTTTTGTCTGGCCATAATGTCCTTTCAGAAGCAGGGCTCACAAATGCCCATCTGTTTGTCCAGTCAACAGATGGGCATTTACAGGCTCTCGCATCAAAGTTAGTTGAGGATTTCGGTAATGACGCCCGCGCCAACGGTGCGGCCGCCCTCGCGAATGGCAAAGCGGCTCCCCTGCTCCAAAGCCACCGGCGAAATCAACTCCACCCGCATGTTCACGTTGTCCCCCGGCATCACCATCTCCACCCCCTCCGGCAGCTCAATCGCCCCCGTGATGTCCATCGTCCGGATGTAGAACTGCGGCCGATATCCCTTGAAGAACGGCGTGTGACGACCCCCCTCTTCCTTCTTCAACACGTACACCTCGCTCATAAACTGCGTGTGCGGCTTGATCGAGCCCGGCTTTGCCAGCACCTGCCCCCGCTCCACCTCTTCGCGCGTGATCCCGCGCAAAAGACAACCCACGTTGTCCCCCGCCTGCCCTTCGTCCAGCAGCTTGCGGAACATCTCCACCCCCGTCACCGTCAGCTTGCGCGTGTCCGCCAAGCCCACCATCTCCACCTCTTCCATCGGGTGCACCACCCCGCGCTCGATGCGACCCGTTACCACCGTGCCGCGCCCCTTGATCGAGAACACATCCTCAATCGGCATCAGGAAGGGCTGGTCCACCGCCCGCTCCGGCGTTGGAATATAGCTGTCCACCTGATTCATCAGCTCCCAAATCGGCGCGTAGGCCGCGGCGTCCGCGTCCGTGCTCTCTTCCTCCAGCGCCGCCAGCGCCGACCCGCGCACAATCGGGATGTCGTCGCCGGGGAAGCCGTAGCTGTCCAACAGCTCGCGCAGCTCCATCTCCACCAGCTCCAACAGCTCCTCGTCGTCCATCATGTCTACCTTGTTGAGGAAGACCACCATGGCCGGTACTTCCACCTGCCTCGCCAGCAAAATGTGCTCGCGCGTCTGCGGCATCGGCCCATCCGGCGCGCTCACCACCAAGATAGCGCCGTCCATCTGCGCTGCCCCGGTAATCATGTTCTTGATGTAGTCCGCGTGCCCCGGGCAGTCCACGTGCGCGTAGTGCCGCTCTTCCGTCTCGTACTCCACGTGGCTAATCGCAATCGTGATGCCGCGCGCCTTCTCTTCCGGCGCGTTGTCGATCTGGTCAAACTTCGAAAAGTCCGCCCACCCCTTCAAACTCAGCGTCTTCGTGATCGCCGCCGTCAACGTCGTCTTCCCGTGATCCACGTGCCCAATCGTTCCCACGTTTACATGCGGCTTGTTCCGCTCAAATACTGCCTTCGACATGTGGTGTTCTCCTTTGCAATTCCTATTGAATTGCCTGTGCAAAGCCGTTTATCGTTTCGTTCAATTTTATCAGTCAACCGCTTCTTCATTCACCTGCATCATTTACCTGTAAAAGGCGATGAAAACACCGCAAGCGCATGGTCTTGCGGTGGAAAAGCACCGCCGATAAGCTATCGGCGGTGCCGTAAACGCGAGATTATTTACTTTTTATTGGTGGGCACGCTTCGCGTCCCTGCAAACTTAAACAGTGTATCAAACAGATGACATATATGCAAATTTTATTTCTACAAGTTTACATATGATTGCTACCTGCCTGCTTTACCGCTCCAGGTCTTTATGCAACCTTCAAGATCTTCTCGGCAATAGATTGGCTCACGGGCGAGTACTTCTCAAACTGCATCGAGAAGGTGCCGCGACCGCTCGTCATTGAACGAATATCGGTAGCATAACCAAACATTTCACTCAACGGCACAGAAGCTGTCACCGTCGATGCGCCGTTGCTGCGCGACTGCATACCCTCGATATTGCCGCGTCGGCTCGAAAAGTCGCCGACCACATCGCCCACATACTCTTCGGGTACAACGGTCTCAACGTGCATCATTGGCTCCAGCAAGATGGCGTTGCCCCGGCGTTGACCTTCCTTGAAGGCCATGCTGCCCGCAATTTTAAACGCCATCTCATTTGAGTCAACATCGTGGTAGCTGCCGTCCACCAACGCCACTTTGATATCAACGACAGGGTAGCCAGCTAGAACGCCGCTGTCCAGCGCCTCGCGCACGCCCTTTTCCACGGCGGGAATATACTCGCGCGGCACAACGCCGCCAACGATGCGATTCTCGAACTCTACCCCTTCACCCGACTCGTTTGGCTCCATTTCCAGCCAGACGTGACCAAACTGGCCACGACCACCGGACTGGCGCACAAAGCGACCTTCGACCTTGGTCGGTCGCGTAATCGTCTCGCGGTAGGCTACCTGCGGGCGGCCAACATTGGCCTGCACGCGGAACTCGCGTTTGATACGATCCACAATAATATCGAGGTGCAGCTCACCCATGCCGGCAATTGTAGTCTGGCCGGTCTGGTCGTCGTAAGCCACCTGAAAGGTCGGATCCTCCTCGGCCAGCTTGAGCAGCGCGTCCGTCAGCTTATCCTGATCCGCCTTGGATTTCGGCTCCACGGCCACCTTGATCACGGGATCGGGAAACTCGATGGTTTCCAGCAGAATCTCGTTGTCGGGGTCGCAAAGCGTCTCGCCCGTAAAGGTATCTTTGAGGCCAACAATAGCGCAGATATCGCCCGCATCGCAGATGTCAATCTCCTCGCGTTTGTCCGCGTACATTTGCAGCAGCCGACCCACGCGCTCGCGCTGGCGACGATTGGCGTTGTAGACGTTTGTGCCCGCGGGCAGCGTGCCCGAATAGACGCGCGCATAAGCGAGGCGACCCACATACGGATCCGCCACAATTTTGAAAACCAGCGCCGAGAAGGGCGCATTGGCGTCCGCCGGACGTTCATCCGGCTCCTCCGTCACGGGATCAATGCCCTTGACGGATGGCACGTCGAGTGGGCTGGGCAGATAGCGCACGATAGCGTCCAGCAGCGGCTGTACGCCCTTGTTGCGCAGGGACGTACCACAAAGCACCGGCACGATCTCGTTGGCAATCACGCCGCTCCGCAGCGCTGCGTAGATTTCCTCGTTGTTGATCTCTTCGCCTTCGAGGAACTTCATCGTCAACTCATCATCCGTCTCCGCCACGCGCTCAATCAACGTTTCGCGCGCCTGCTGCGAAGCTTCCAGCATGTCGGCGGGAATTTCCTCCACAGTCGGCTTTGCACCCAACTCGTCGGTAAAGAGCAGCGCCTTCATCTCAATGAGATCGATGATGCCCTGGAAGTTGTCTTCCTTGCCAATCGGCAGTTGAATCGGCAGCGGCACCGCATTCAAGCGATCGACGATCATTGCGTTCGTATTCTCAAAGCTCGCGCCAATGCGATCCATCTTGTTGACAAAGCAGATCCGCGGTACGCCGTACTGGTCAGCCTGCCGCCAAACCGTTTCGGACTGTGGCTCCACGCCAGCCACGGCGTCAAACACAACCACGCCGCCATCCAGCACGCGCAGGCTGCGCTGTACCTCGCCGGTAAAATCGACGTGGCCCGGGGTGTCGATGATGTTAATCTGCATATCTTCGCCCGTGCGCTTGTCCGGCCAGACGGTGGTGATGGCGGCGGCGGTAATCGTGATGCCGCGCTCGCGTTCCTGTACCATCCAGTCCGTTACCGCCGTGCCTTCGTGCACCTCGCCCATGCGATGGATGCGACCGGAGTAAAAGAGAATGCGCTCGGTCGTGGTCGTCTTGCCTGCGTCGATGTGCGCAATAATGCCGATATTACGTACTCGTTCAATTGGATATTCGATGGACATAGTAAATCCTGTGTTTCAGCATAATTCGGGCACGCCGCCCGTGCAGGCTTACCCACAACAAACGGCTGTACAAAACAGCCGCCGTCACGCCTAATAAATTGTCAAAATGTTTTAATCAGGCTAGCTTTGCTGCATGCGGCCTGCCACGCGAAAGCCAGCCTGATAGTCGCCGGTTAAACTCTAAAATTAGAAACGGAAGTGCGCAAAAGCACGGTTGGATTCCGCCATGCGGTGTGTATCCTCGCGCCGCTTAACCGTTGCCCCTTCGTTGCGCGCTGCATCCATCAGCTCGCCTGCCAGACGAATCGACATGCTGCGACCGCTACGCTTGCGGGCACTCTCGATCAGCCAACGCATGGCCAGCGCCTGCCGCCGTGCTCCACTGATCTCCGTCGGAATCTGATACGTCGAGCCACCCACGCGCCGTGGCTTCACCTCGACCAGCGGCGTGGCGTTCTTCAACCCTTCCTCAAAGATTTCCAGGGGTGGTCGATTGGTGCGCTCTTCAATAATGTCAAACGCATCGTAAAGAATGTGGGCGGAGGTGCTCTTCTTACCCCGCTCCATCATGTTGCTGATAAACTTGGCCAACACTACGCTGTTGTAGCGCGGATCTGGGGTAACCGGTCGTTTTTCGGCGCGATTTCTACGCATCTAATGTTCTCCTTGTGCACAACTATCTTGTGCGTAACTATCAAGCCTTGCATAAAGCCTGGCAGCAATATCTGGCAGCTGTAATATCTGGCGACTATGCGCCGCGGGGCCGCTTGGCTCCGTATTTGCTGCGACCGCTCTTGCGATCGTTGACGCCCTGGCTGTCCAGTGCACCGCGCACAATCTGATAGCGCACGCCCGGCAGGTCGCGCACGCGCCCACCGCGCACCAGCACCACGCTGTGCTCCTGAAGGTTGTGCCCCTCGCCCGGAATGTAGGCTGTCACTTCCTGCCCGTTCGTCAACCGGACGCGAGCAATTTTACGCAGCGCTGAATTTGGTTTCTTGGGCGTAGTGGTGCGCACCTGTGTGCAAACGCCGCGCTTCTGCGGGTTGCCCTTGCGCATGCGCTTCGTCTTGCCCGTCAGCGTATTCTTCTTAAAAGCCAACGCGGGCGACTTCTTCTTTTTGGATTGGCTCTTTCGGCCCTTGCGGACCAGTTGGTTGATAGTAGGCAAGAAATCCCTCTCGATCTGACGGGCTCAACTTAGCAAGCCACGATGATTCAACGAACAATGATCCAGCAAACGGCGATTCAGCAACAAGTTCCAAAAACCGTATAATGACAACAAAAAATCCATCGGCGCAATCAAACCATATTGCTTCCGAAGGAATTTGTAATAGTATTTGCTCTATGAGTCGACAAAGCGCTTGCATGTGCCAGCCCACGAAGGAAAAATATACCACATGTAGCAACGTGCTGTCAAAATTGCACGCCACAAATTCTTGTTTAAGTCAAATGGGGCAAATTTAACGCCAGCACTTTCAAATTTCAACGAGCACATCTGCAAAATGCAAAAGGAACCGAGCCGCAGGTTGCACAAACTACGCAACCTTAGGAAGCGTAGTTGGCCACACCTTACGCAGTTGCGTAACTTGCAGCTGAAACTTGATTGAGCCCGCTAAATTTAAAATTTTGAAATTACTGAATTTGCCGCCAATTTTATCGCGCTGCCCGCCCCGCTACAGCGTCGACAGCGGATCGACGTCCACGCGCCAGCCAAAGGGGAGATCGACACCGCGCAGCACGAGCGCCGGATCGGGGGCGCGCAGGAGAATTTGCCAGCGGTAGTAGCCGCGGTAGCGCGCAAAGGGCGCGGGCGCGGGGCCGAGCACGCCCGCGTATTCACCTGCCAGCGCCATGCTCTCCAGCCGCTGCCGCAGCACCGCCGCTAGCGATTCCGACGCGGCCTGCGCCTTCTCCAACTTCTTCTCCCAATAGACCAGCCGCGCCAGCCGCCGCAGCGGCGGGTAGCCGTGCTCCTCGCGGAACGCAATTTCGCGCTCGTAGAAGGCGTGGTAATCGTGCTGAGCCGCGGCTTGAATCGCGTAGTGCTCCGGCGTGTAGGTCTGAATCACCACGCGGCCGCCGCGCTGGCTGCGCCCGGCCCGCCCCGCCACCTGTGTCAGCAGCTGAAAGGTGCGCTCACCGGAGCGAAAGTCCGGCAGGTGCAGCCCCACATCCGCCGCCACCACGCCGACCAACGTCACCATCGGCAGATCCAATCCCTTGGCAATCATCTGTGTGCCCACCAGCACGTTGGCCTCGCCCGCGGCAAAGCGTGACAGGATCGCCTCGTGGCTGCCTTTATGCCCCGTCGTGTCCGCATCCCAGCGCAGGAGCGTGGCACGTGGCGCAATCTCGCTCACGTATTCCTCAATGCGCTGCGTGCCACTGCCAAAGTATTTGATGCGGCGGCTCTGACATTCTGCGCAAACACTGGGAATTGCTTCGCGGTGGTTGCAGCGGTGGCAGATCAACTCGGTCGCACGTCCCCCGTAGTTGCTGTCGTGATAGGTCAGCGGAATTTCACAGCGTGGGCACTCGACGACCGTCCCGCAGTCTCGACACATGACAAAGGTGTGCGTGCCGCGCCGGTTGAGAAAGAGAATCGCCTGCTCGCCCGCGTCGAGCGTCGCGTGCAGCTCGCTTTGCAGGCTGCGGCTAAAAATGCTGCGGTTGCCCGCGCGCAGCTCCTGTCGCATATCCACAATTTCCACGGGCGGCATGTCGGCGTAGACTGACCTCTCCCCCCCAACGTCATCTTGCTGACCACGGGACGGGTGGAGCCCCCTCGCCTCGGAGGGGAGGGGGTTTGGGGGAGGGGTCTTGCTCATCAACACAGAAACCTCATCGCCCGATTCGCTTGCCGCAGGTGAACTCTCGCTCGGCACTTCCTCAAACGACGCTCGCACCCGGTGCGGCATCTCCAGCAGCGTAAAGTCGCCCTTTAAATCACTCCCCACCGCCGCGTGATAGCGCTCCAGGCTGGGCGTGGCGCTGCCCAGAATCAGCGTGCTGCCCGTCAGCTCGGCCAAGCGCTCGGCGACGCGGCGCGCGTCGTAGAAAACGGTAAAGCTCCCCCACTCCTCGGCGTTCTGCTTGTAGGACGATTCGTGCTCCTCATCCAAAATCACGAGGCCAAGCCGGGCCAGCGGCGCAAAGAGCGCACTGCGCGGGCCGACAACCACATCAAATTCGCCATCGCGCACGGCGCGCCACACGTCGTAGCGCTCGCCCTGGCTCAGCTGAGAGTGAATCACGGTGACGCGGCCGGGGAAGCGCCCGGCAAAGCGCGCGACCGTCTGCGGCGTGAGCGCGATCTCGGGCACGAGCACGGCGGCCTGCTTGCCCTGCGCCAGCGTGCGCTCGATGGCGCGCAGGTAGATTTCCGTCTTGCCGCTGCCCGTTACGCCGTGCAGCAAAAATTTGGGCGCTTCAGATGATTCTGTTCCCAGCGCGGCCTCAATTTCCGACCAAACGCGCGCCTGCTCGCTCGTCAACACGGGTGGCGGGCGGCGGGGATAGGTGCGCCCGGCCAGCGGATCGCGGAAGCGCACGCGCTCTGTCAGCGTGACGAGGCCGTGCTGCTGCAAATCGCGTAGGTGGGCCAGCGTAGTCGAGGCGTCGCGCTCGGCGAGGGCGGCATAGAGGTCGCTTTTCCAGAGCGGCTGGCCCGCGGCGTGCAGCGTTTCAACGATGGACATGTAGCGGGTTGCGCCGCGCAGGTCAAGCAGGGCTTGTTGCGTTTCGGCAGGGGAGTGGGCAAGTTGGAGCGCGTCGTCTTCCTCGCGCAGCAAGTTTTTTTCCAGCAGCGTGTCAATGGCCGAATTGCTTTTGAGGTGGAGCGCTTGACGCAGGGTTGCTCGCGTTGTCGGGGGTTGGCCTTGTATTGGGGCGTTCGAGCTCTCCCCCTCGGCGCTAGTTCTTTGACTACGAATCGGGTGAAGCCCTCTCCCCTCGGAGGGGAGGGGGTTTGGGGGAGAGGTCTCTTTTGCCTGCCCCGGTACTTTATTCGGTGCTGATTCCCCTCGCCCATCTTGCGACTCGCCCGCGGCATTCTTCAACAGCCAGTGCAAAATCTGCACCTGCTGTGTCTCGCGCCCCAGCGCCAGCAGCGGTGCGACGGCGTCAAACGCACCGTTCTGACCGAACGCCTCATCAACCAGTTCAACCTGCAGCTCGCGCTTGACGCGCACGCCGCGGGCCTCCTCCTGCTTTTGCAGCAGGCCGGGCGGCAGAAATAATTTAATAGCTTCGGAGAGCGGGGCGACATACTCGTGGGCAATCCACTCGGCCAACTCGATTTGTTGCGCCGTCAGCACCGGCTCGCTCCGCGCCAGCCGATCCAGCGGCTTGGCAGGCACGGGCGTGCTCGCCGTCAAGCGCATTACCACGCCCTGCACGCGGCGGCTGCCAAACGGAGCCCATACAAGGTGGCCGGGGCGCAACTCGCCCTCCAGCGCGGCGGGGATTTCATAGTGAAAGGAACGCAGACCCGGCAGGCTTTCCGGGCGCGGCTCGCCGTCTGAGTCGTTGGTGGGTATTTGGTGGCGTGAATTGTACGAGCGCCGAATCGGCACGTTGACCACGACTTCGGCATAGCGAGCGCTGGGCATGGATGGCTCCTGTCTATAACGTTGGTGTAATTATAGACGAGGCGCGAGCCAGAACAAAGATTCTGATACAGCGTTGCGCCTCTGCGTCCCCGCGTTGATTTTGCTTAATTCCTCGAAATCTCGTTGTCTTGCTATGACAACTCTCCCAAAGCTTGATGGCGCCGACTCAGGCCATTCCAACAATTGGATTACTCCGTCAGTGTGCCCGTCAGTGTGCCCGTCAGTGTGCCCGTCAGTGTGCCCGTCAGTGTGCCCGTCAGAGTGCCCATCAGAGGTGACAGTCAGAGGTGACAGTCACGCCCATTTACCAACGGGGAAAGTCTTTCTCACGGAGGGCCGTGACGGTCACCTCGACTCGCCCCTGCGGTGTTTGTTTTCCTGGAACGGACTAAGCAATCTGGTTCCCACGCTCTGCCTGGAACGAGTGATCCCAGTGATTCTTAACTTAACGCCATTGCGCCAAAGCTTACAGCGCAATCTCTGCGAAAATATCGTTCTCCGCCGTTCGCTCCATCTGGAAGCCCAGCTTCTCGCAGACGCGACGCATGCCTGCGTTCTCCGGCAGGATTTCGGCCATCACGTGCTCGATGCCCTCATCGCGGCCAATGTCGAGCAGGCGGGTGAGCAGCTCGGTGCCGAGGCCGGTGCGCTGGTAGTCGTCGTTGATCAGGATGGCGAACTCGGCGTCGTCGCTGCCCGTGAGCTTGGTGAGCTGGCCCATGCCCAGGATTTGCCTGTCACCATCCCGCCCCTTCTCGGCGACGAGCGTCATCTCGCGGTCGTAGTCAATAAAGGTTAAGCGTGCCAGCTGCTCGTGCGAGGTAAGCTGCGTGGTGGCAACGGGGTGGAAGTAGCGCAGGTAGATGCTGGCGGGCGAAAGTGAGCGGTTGAAATCGTCCATCAGCGGCTCGTCCTCCGGCCCAATCGGGCGAATGATCACCTGCTCGCCGTCGTTGAGCGTGAAGTCGCCGATGTACTGCGTCGGGTAGGGGCGGATGGCCGTGTGCGGCAAATCTTCATCGGCGACCTCCGGCTCGTGCAGCAGGATGCGTGCGTCGAGCGCGGTGATGCCGTTTTCAGAGGCCAGCAGCGGGTTGATGTCCACCTCCTTGATGCGCTCCTGCTCCACGACCATCTGGCTAAAGCGCACCATGATCGATTCGAGCAAATCCATGTCCACCGATTCGCGCCCGCGCACGCCGTGCAGCGCTTCGTAGATTTTGGTCTGCTCCATCATGCGGCGGGCCAGCGTCGTGTTGAGCGGCGGCAGGCCGAGCGCGCGATCCTTGAAGACCTCCACCAGCGTGCCGCCCGTGCCAAAGAGCAGCACCGGCCCAAACTGCGGATCGAGCGAGCTGCCGACGATCAGCTCGTAGCCGTCCAGATCGACCATCGGCTGCACCGTCACGCCGTCAAAGTGGCCCTCGCCCTCGCGCTCGGCCAGCGTATCGCGGATGCGCGCAAAGGCCGCGCGCACGGCGGCCTCGTCCTTCAGATTAAGCTGCACGCCGCCCACGTCGCTCTTGTGCGTGATGCTCTTGGAGTTGAGCTTGAGCACCACTGGGTAGCCGATCTCGCCCGCCCGCTGCACCGCCTCGTCCGCCGATTCGGCCAGCCGCGTCTCCACGGTTGGGATGCCGTAAGCCTCGAAGACCTGCTTGGATTCGTACTCGGTCAGAATCGTGCGCCCCTCGTCGCGCACGCTGTTGATCAGCCCTTGCGCGTGCTCGTGACGTTCCTGGGCATCACCCTCGGCCACGGCCAGCGTTGGCGTTTCGTAGATGCTGCGCAAGTTCTTGGCGTAGTCCCACATGTAGTTAAAGATGCGCGCCGCCGTGTCGGGGTAATCAAAGGTGGAAACGTTGCTGCGGTTGAGAATTTTCTCGCCCGCCGCAATTCCTGCGCCCCCCATCCAGCTGGCCAGCACCGGCTTTTTGACGCCGTCGGCCGCGTCGCGCAGCAGCTCGGCAGTCTGCGTGGGCTCGGTCATGTCCTGTGGCGTTAGCACCACGAGCAGGCCGTCGGCGTTTTCGTCATCGGCGGTGATGGCGAGCGTTTCGGCATAGCGCTGCGGGCTGGCGTCCCCCAAAATGTCGACCGGATTGTTGTGGCTCCACGGCGCAGGCAGCCGTTCGTTGAGCGCCTCCATCGTGGCCTCGGAAAGCGCGGTCAGCTGGCCGCCGCCGCCGATCAGCGCATCGGTCGCCAGCACGCCGGGGCCGCCCGCGTTGGTGACAATCGTCAGGTTGGGCCCCTTGGGCAGCGGCTGCTTGCTCAGCGCTTCGGCCATGGCAAAGAGCTCGGCAATGCGCTCCACGCGCAGCACGCCGGAGCGCCGGAAGGCCGCATCCAGCACCTCGTCGCTCCCCGTGAGCGAGCCGGTATGCGAAGCAGCCGCCTCCGCCGCGGCCTCGGTGCGGCCCGCCTTGATCACGATAATTGGCTTGGTCAGCGATACTTCGCGCGCGGCGGAAAGAAAGGCGCGCGCGTCGCCGATGGTCTCCATGTAGATCACGATGCTCTGCGTGCGCGGGTCGTCGCCGAGGTAGTAAATCAGGTCGGCAAAATCGACGTCGAGCATGGAGCCGATGGAGACAAACTGGCTAAAGCCGACGTTTTCCTCAAAGCTCCAGTCCAGAATTGCCGTCAGCAGCGCCCCGCTCTGGCTGATAAAGCCGACGTTGCCCGGTCGCGCCATGCCCTGCGCAAAGGTCGCGTTGATGCCGGTGACGGGGCTCATCACACCCAGGCAGTTGGGGCCGATAATGCGCATCTTAGCTTCGCGCGCTTTTTCCAGAATCTCCCGCTCCAGCTTCGCCCCCTCCTCGCCAATCTCCTTGAAGCCCGCCGAAATAATAATCGCGCCCTTGACGCCCGCCTCAATGCACTCCTCGATAATGGCGGGCACGGTGCGCGCGGGCGTGGCGATCACCGCCAAATCCACCTGCGCCGGAATTTCGCTGACGGAGTCGTAGGCGTAGATGCCCATTACGTTGTCGCGCTTGGGGTTGACGGGAAAGATCGTGCCGCCGAAGGGGTTGCTGATCAAATTATTAATCAGCGTGCGCCCCACGCTGCCCTTCGTCTCCGTCGCGCCGATCACGGCGACGTTGCGCGGCGCAAAGATCGCGTCCAGCGGGTGGCGGCGGTCCAGCTTGGAGCCGCCCTTGGTGTCTTTCCCAGTTGTCGAAGCCATGAGTAAACCCTTTCTATTCAACGCATCTTTTCAAGGCAAAGTCGCAGAGACGCCGGGAGAAAACTTCGTCAAACGAACCTTCTCTTCGCGTCTTTGCGACTTTGCGTTAAGTCTTTTAATCTATGCGCTTGAAATTAATTTTTGAATTTTTCAAATTGCGCGAAGGATATTCATTGTACCTGCGATTAAAGGAGTGAGAGGGTAGCCGCAACACAATTACCTACCAGATTGCACCGCTCTCCCCCGCGACAGGTCGCCGGGAGACGCACCAACATTGCTCACTACTTCGACAAGTCGGGCCGTGGGCAACACCGCAACATCGCACGTCAAGCACGGCGACAGTCAAGCGTAGGTATGCGAATCACCCGAAATTTTGCGCATCGAATCGACAGGTCGATCGATGGGCCAACTTGCCATTACCTCTTCCCCATCGGGGAGATACTCTTTATCGAGGGGTCGCCAATGATGTCGGCCCTTCAAATTGCAGTCCGTGTTTCATTAAATTTTTACAACGTTGACAGTGCTCTATAATTAGGGCATTCCTTTATACAAGTTCTACCGTAATTGTGCGCTAATCGAACCGCTTTTTATTGTATACCCTTGTACTTTCTCTAATTTCTACCGTATTATTCGTAATACTGCTCAATTTATTCACTTTTAGCTATTTCTGTCCATGTAGACTGAATTTTCTGTATTTTCCCGTATCGACCCCCGTGCGGGCGCGGACAATGGTGTGCGCGCCCTTTGTCGTTCTGGATCTTTTACCAGCAAAGCGCACAACTCGTTTAAGATGTAGCTTTTAACCAGAGCACGCCACAAGTCCCCGCTGTAGCTTTAGCACTACAAGCGAACAGACTTTACATCAACAGCTCGCACTACTCCCCGCCGCTTTTCCCTCCTCACCCTAGCAACTTCCATCAAGATTATTTTTCGGCTGGCTTACTGCGTAAGCAGAGCATATTGCTCCCTGCGTTTGGTAGCGAGGTGCGGACCATGTGCGGCTGTGCTGCCCCATGTGATCGAGCCGCGTTGGCCCGAGCACAGTAGCGGTAGCCCGCAACAACTCGCGTTAGCAGATGCGAAACGTTTTATGAGCGGTCGATATGTACACTGTCACTACCGAAAATAGTTTTGTGAATTATCTTCCGCTGTATCAGGCTGTCTTACGGTGAGCTGGGGATAACTTAGGCCAGGCTAATCGCTAATATGAACTTTGCGTAGCCTACGCAACACGTTTGTTTAATGCCATGATTCAGAGCTGACTTGAAAACGAGCGCGTTTGTCAACACAAACAGAGCCAGGGCAGACTTGAAACGGCGTGCAGCGGCGCTTGCGACCTGAGTTTGATTGGAGATGTGACACAGTAAGCGGCTAAATTTTGTGGAAATAGATGCTGGGCGACTATCATACTCTCGATTGTGCCGTTGAACAACCGCGCGGCGAATGTCGATAAACCGGGCTGATAGGAACGAATAGGAGAGAGCATGGATCGCTTGTTGCGTAATACACTGATTGTGCTGGCCGTTGTCCTGGTGTTGCTGCTTGCCAGCTTTTTTTGGTTTGTAGGGCGTGGTGGAGCCAGCGCGACTTTGGGGACAAATCAGCTGGCGGCGAGCACGGTCTTTATTCCAATTGTGGGTGCAGACGGCACGTCGGAAGGGGAGACGGTGCCTGGTGCAGTGGCCAGTGCCACTTCGCTCGTCGTGGACCCTGTTGCTCCCACCGCTACACCCGCCGGTACATCCACTGCTACACCCACTGCCACCGCCGTCGACACCGACAGCGTTGCGCTCTACGGCTACAGCGTCATCACCAGCTATCCGCATGATCCCACCGCTTTTACGCAAGGCCTCGTCTTTGTGGCAGGCGCGGCGGACGACGGCGGCGACGCATTTTACGAGGGCACGGGGCGACGCGGTCAATCCAACCTGCGGCGCGTTGATTTGGAGACGGGTGCGGTGGAGCAGCAGATCGACCTTGACCCGCGCTACTTTGGTGAAGGCGTCGCAATCTTCGGCGAGCAAATTTACCAGCTTACGTGGCAGGCCAACCGCGGCTTTGTCTATGACCTGTCCAGCTTTGAGCAGGTCGGCGAATTTGAGTACCCCACCGAAGGCTGGGGTCTTACACACGATGGCGAGCGGCTCATCATGAGCGATGGCACGCCAACACTTTACTTCCGTGATCCGGAAACGCTAGAAGTCACCGGCAGCGTCGAGGTGTACGACGGCGCAGGAATCATTGGGCCGGCAAATGGGCCGGTGCAGCGACTGAACGAACTGGAGTATATCGACGGCTACGTTTACGCCAACGTCTGGCAGAGCAACATCATCGCCATTATCGAGCCGGAAACGGGGCGCGTCGCGGGCTGGCTCGACCTCTCAGGTCTGCTCAACGAGGCCGACCGCGGCGAATTGAGCGTGGACGTGCTCAACGGCATTGCCTGGGATGCAGAGGGCAAGCGGCTCTTCGTCACGGGGAAACTGTGGCCGCGCGTCTACGAGATCGAGCTGGTGGAAGTGGAAAAAGCTGAGTAGGCGAAAACAGAGCGCAAGAATTGATCCACTTTTCTCCGTACATCTGGTCTCTTTTATAGGCTGTCTTTTGACATTTGAGCGCGTTGTTTGGTAGCCGCCAAACGTTGGCGTACGGCACAAGGAAAGAAACAGATTTGGATGCTTGCACAGTCGGTTTGTCGGTCGCCCATGGATTCGTGCCTTCGCAGGAATGACAAAATTTGATAGCTCCACGACCTCTGCTACCTCTGATCGTTTCTTGTTGGGCAATCTACTGCTAGAATTGGATGTTCACTTGGCTTTACCAGAAGTGTTGCGCGTGGCTTCGTGCATGGCAACAAGCGCGGATTTTGTAGTGCGCGCGGTGATTGACTATCTCGCGCGGGAACTTGACAGCTTGCTAGAGCTGCGTCACGAGCTGGACTGGCCAGAACGCTATGCGCGGCTTGATCAGGGCGACCTGGACGTGGCGTGGATTTGCGGCGCACCCTACGTACAGCGGCAGCGGCGCGGCGCACATTTGGAATTGCTCGCCGCCCCCGTTTGGCGGGGCGACCGCTACGGCGGCGAGGCCATCTACTTTTCGGATGTCGTCGTCCACCGGGACAGCCTGCTGCAAACCTTTGAAGAGTTACGGGGCAGCGCCTGGGCCTACAACGAGCCCAACTCCCTTTCGGGCTACGCTGTTATGCTGGCGCGGCTGGCTGAGGTAGGCGAGACAACGTCGTTCTTTGGCCGCCGCGTAAACGCCGGTTCGCACAACGAGGCGCTCAACATGGTGCTCGCTGGGCAGGTCGACTGCGCCGCTATTGACACGACCGTGCTCGACCTACGCCAACGCCAGCAGCCGGACGTTGCCAACCGCCTGCGCATCGTCGAGACGCTGGGGCCAAATCCAATGCCGCCGTGGGTGGTGGGCACGCATGTAGCGCCGGCGGATCGCGCGGCGCTGCGGCGTACCCTGCTGCACATGCACGAGACGATCGCCGGGCAGGCCGTGCTGGCGGAGTTGCCGGTTGCGCGCTTCGCCCCCGTGCAGGATCGCGATTACGATTCGGTACGCCAGATGTTACGCGTGGCAAATCGGATGCAGGTTGGGTAAAAGCGATCAAGAATAAGCACAATTGTGCTCGCCGCAACATCGCGTCTGCCCAAACAAAGAGCCCGACTTCTTAAGAAGTCGGGCTCTTTGTTTGGGCAGATATAACGTAGTTTAGGCAGACGTAACGCAAATCATTGCGCTGGTTTGCCCTAAAAGCCCAGCCAACCGTTGCCAAAGACGCCGGCAAAGACGAGGCTCACGATGCTCATCAGCTTGATCAAGATGTTGAGCGACGGGCCGCTGGTGTCCTTGAAGGGATCGCCCACCGTGTCGCCGACAACGGCGGCCTTGTGCGAATCCGAGCCCTTGCCGCCCATTTCGCCCGTCTCGATCCACTTCTTGGCGTTGTCCCACGCGCCGCCGGAGTTGGCCATCATCACAGCGAGTACAAAGCCGGAGGCGATAGCGCCAATCAGCATCCCGGCCAGCGCCTCGGCGCCGAGCACAAGCCCCACCACCAGCGGCGCGGCCACGGCCAGCAGGCCGGGCAGAATCATCTCGCGCAGAGCGCTCTCCGTGGAAATGGAGACGGCCTGCTTGTAGTCCGGCTTAGCCGTGCCCTCCATAATACCGGGAATCTCGGCAAACTGGCGACGCACTTCGAGCACAATGCCGTAAGCCGCGCGTCCCACCGCCGTCATCGTAAGCGCGGCGAAGAGGTAGGGCAACATAGCACCGATCAACAGACCAGAGAGCACGGTGGGATCTTGGATCAGGTCGAGCGAAAAGTCGGGGTTGTTCAAGCGCACGGCCTCGACGTAGGCAGCCATCAACGCCAGCGCCGTGAGCACGGCGGAGCCGATGGCAAAGCCCTTGCCCGTGGCCGCCGTGGTGTTGCCCAGGCTGTCCAGCGCATCCGTGCGGTCGCGCACAAAGTCGGGCAGGTGGCTCATTTCGGCAATGCCGCCTGCGTTGTCCGCCACGGGGCCATAGGCATCCGTGGCCAAGGTTACGCCGAGGGTGCTCAACATGCCGACGCCAGCGAGCGCCACGCCGTAGAGGCCAGGGGTAATGTTGAAGACCTCGCCCGCGCTGCCGCCGAGCCACAGGCTCAACAGAATCGTCACGGCCACAATCAGGACGGGCGCAACGGTGCTCATCATGCCCACGGCTAGCCCTTCAATAATAAGCGTGGCTGAGCCCGTCTCGGAGGCGCGGGCAATGCCCTGCGTTGGCTTGGTCGTGTAGGAGGTGTAGTATTCGGTAAACCAGGCGATGCCGTTGCCCGCCACCAAGCCAGCCAGCACAATCCAGAAGAAGTTAAAGCTCACCCCTTCGCCCGCGCCGAACTTGGTCAGGATCACCACCAGCAGCGTCAGCAGCAGCACGATGCCGGAGGCAACGTAGACCGAGCGGCGCAGCGTGCCGAGCAGTTCTTCCTGTGTGGCGTCCTCCTCTGCCCGCACGAGAAAGGTCGAGAGCGCGGCGGCGATCACGCCGGAGCCAGCAACCAAGAAGGGCAGGCCGACGTAGGCCGAGGAGAAGCCCAGCCCCAGCACAAGCGTCGCACCCAGGGTGGCGGCGGCAATGATTGAGCCGCTGTAGCTCTCAAAGAGGTCCGCACCCATGCCGGCGACATCGCCCACGTTGTCGCCCACGTTGTCGGCGATCACGGCGGGGTTGCGCGGATCATCTTCGGGAATGCCCTGCTCCACCTTGCCAACCAGGTCCGCGCCCACGTCAGCGGCTTTTGTATAAATGCCGCCGCCGACGCGCGCAAAGAGCGCAATCGATGACGCACCGAAGCCAAAGCCCGTCACATATTGGACGGCAGCGGGGCCGGAGCCAAAGATCAGCATCAGCAGCGTCAACCCCAGCAGGCTAAAGCCAACTACGGCCATGCCCATTACCGAGCCGCTGTTGAAAGCAACGCGCAGGCCGTCGTTGAGGCTGCGCTGGGCCGCCGCCGCCGTGCGCACGTTCGAGCGCACCGCAATGTACATGCCCAAATAGCCTGCCGCACCAGAGGCAATTGCGCCAATAATAAAGCAGACGGCCGTCTGCCAGCTGATGGCAAAGGTAATGAGCACCGCAATCACGACCACGAAGATAGCCAAAAAGGTGTATTCGCGATTGAGAAAGGCCGATGCACCTTCTTGGATGGCCGCGGCGATTTCGCGCATCACGTCATTGCCGTCGTCCTCCTTTAGCACGTCGCGCGCCTTCCAGATCATGAACGCAACGGCGCCAAGGCCGCAAAATAGGGCAAACAGTGTGGAATCTGCAACTTCAAACAAAGCGTTATCCTCCTAAAACTAAGCGGGTGATTCTACGGGCAGGGGGAGCCCGTTGAAGTGGATTAAAAATTTCCAGTTAAATACATTTACTTTATCGCTGCGTTAGCGGAAAATCACGCAGCGGAATGTGAAAAGACTCCCTATTGTAGTGGGCACGCCAAATTTTGGTCAAATCAGCGGCGGGATAGCGACGTTTTTGTTGACCCTGTGCGGGGGCGGTGATAAAATTGGGGAATTGGGGAATTAGAAACGACTCAACGAGAAGGGCGCGGAGAACGCAGAGGTTTCGGCGAAAGCCGGTGATTTTAACACGGAGGCGCAAAGGCGCAAGGAGAAGGCTTCATTAACAGAGTTGCTCTTCGCGTCTCCGCGCCTCCGCGTTAAATCCCGGTACCATACCGATATTATATATTTTCTGCATTCTCTTTGCGTTCTTTGCACGCTCTGCATCAAATTTTATGATCAAGCGACCCACCGACACCATCTACCTCGACCACTCCGCCACCACGCCCGTACGCGAGGAAGTGCTGGCGGCCATGCAGCCCTATTTTGCCGATTTCTACGGCAACCCGTCCAGCATTCACGGTGTGGGGCGGCGGGCGGGCGTGGCGCTCGCCAACGCGCGGCGGGATGTGGCGGGCGTGCTCGGCTGCAAGGCCAACGAGATCATCTTCACCGGCTGCGGCACGGAGAGCGATAACGCCGCCCTGCGCGGCATTGCGCTGGCCCGGCGCGAGCAGACGGGCGCCAACCGCCTCATCACCGCGCCGACGGAGCACAAGGCCGTGCTCTACACCGCCTGTGATTTGCGCGACCACTACGGCTTCGAGCTGACGCTGCTGCCGGTGGATGCGGCGGGGCGCGTCAGCGTGGACGACTTGACAAAGGCGCTGGATGATGGCGCCGCGCCCGGCGGTGGCGCGCAAAACAACAGTGTAGCCGTCGCGAGCGTGATGTACGCCAATAACGAAGTCGGCACGCTGCAGCCGATTGCGGAAATGGGCGCGCTTTGCCGCGAGCGCGGCGTCCCCTTCCACTGCGACGCGGTGCAGGCGGCGGGCAAGCTGCCGCTCAATGTCGATGAGTTGAACGTCGATGCGCTGAGCGCGAGCGCGCACAAATTCTACGGACCCAAAGGCGTCGGCTTTTTGTATTTGCGCAGCGGCACGCCCTGCCTGCCCTTCGTAACGGGCGGCAGCCAGGAAAATAGCCACCGTGCCGGGACGGAGAACGTGCCCTTTATCGTCGGCTTGGCCGAGGCGCTGACGCTCGCCGAAGCCGAGCGCGGGGCGGAGTCCAGTCGACTGCGCGTGCTGCGCGACCAGCTGATCGGCGGCGTGCTTGAATCCATCGAGGGCGCGCAACTAACCGGCGCGACGGACAGTGGTGATGAAAACAGTGGCGATGAAAAGGGGCGGCTCGCCAACCACGCCAGCTTCATTATTTCTGGTGTGGAGGCCGAGGGCGTGCTGATTGCGCTGGACATGGCGAACGTGGCCGCCAGCAGCGGCAGCGCCTGCACCAGCGGCTCGCAGCGGCCCAGCCACGTGCTCGAAGCGATGGGCATCCCCGCGCGCGACGCCGTCGGCGGGCTGCGCCTGAGCCTGGGGCGCAGCAACACGCCGGAACAGGTGGACTATGTGCTGGAGACGCTGCCGCGGATTGTCGAGCAGATTCGCAGGGTCGAGCCGGTGATGGTGTAGTGAATTGCTCGTTCCTACACAGAGCGTGGGAATGTCTTGTGGAACGCTTCTGCGTCCCAACACACCGACGAAGTAAGAAAGTCGAACCGCTGATAAATACGAATAAACGAAGTTGGTTTGACTTGCGAGCGTAATTGTCCAGGTGGGCAAAGGAGAAGGTTCAGTGGAAATCGTCGAGAGAGAAGCGCAGTCGACGGAGGAACAGGTTGCTTGGCTGCGGGCTGCGCTGGATGAAGGAATTGGCTACATGCTCAAGCATCGACGCAGCAATCAGTCCAAGGCGACGACGGTCAAGCTGGGTACGATTGCTCTATCGGGGTTGGGCGCGATTCTGCTGGGCATCGACATTGCGGGCTATGACCCACTGCTGCGGAATTTGGCTTTTATTGCGATTACCGTTGTAACGTTGGTCAGCGCGCTGGAATCGTTTTTCAACTATCGGTCGCGCTGGATCGAGCACGAGGCAGCCATGGGCGAATTTTACAAGGTGCGCAACGATTTGAATTTTTACCTGGCGGGCAAGGACGCAGACGAGATTGATTCACAGCAAATCCAGAGATTTTACCAAGCCTTTCGAGACGTTTGGAGCAATCACAACCAAGCCAAGCTCAACTATAGGCGAGCGGACGCGCCGGTTTCGCTGCTGCAAGCATAGACTTTTATGATAGACACAAAGCACCCCAAGACCCCCCAGGAAACCACCGTCGTCGTCGCCATGAGCGGCGGCGTGGATAGCTCGGTGGCCGCGGCCTTGCTTGTCGAGCAGGGCTACAACTGCATTGGGATTATGATGCGGCTGTGGGCCGAGACCGGCGCGGGCGAGGGCTCGACCAACAAGTGCTGCTCGCTGGAGAGCGTCCACGATGCCAGGTGCGTGGCGGACGAGTTGGGGATGCCCTTTTACCTGATCAACGTCGAGCAGCCCTTTAAGCAGAACGTGGTGGACTTCTTTATCGAGGGCTACAGCGCGGGGCTGACGCCCAACCCCTGCCTGGCCTGCAATAAGCACATCCGCTTTGACTACCTGCTCAACTATGCGCGCAAGCTCGGCGCGGACTACCTCGCCACGGGCCACCACGCGCGCGTTCAGCGGCGAGCCGACGGCACGGTCGAGCTGCTAAAGGCGGTGGATGCGCGCAAGGACCAGAGCTATGTACTCAGCGTGATGGGGCAGGATGAGCTGCGGGACGTGCTCTTTCCCGTCGGAGATTACCTCAAGCCGACGCTGCGCGAGATGGCGGCGGCCAAGGGCTTGCCCATCGCCTCCAAGCACGATTCGATGGATTTGTGCTTTGTGGCCGACGATGACTACCGGCGCTTCCTGCAGGACTGGGCGGCGCAAGCCATGCAGCCCGGGCCGATTGTCGACCGAGCGGGGCAGCGGCTGGGCGAGCACGCTGGCCTGCCGGGCTACACCATTGGCCAGCGCAAGGGGTTGGGCATTGGCAGCAAAAACAGCAGCGGCGCGAGCGAGCCGCTCTACGTGCTGGAGCTTGATTCGGCACAGAACCGGCTCGTCGTCGGTACGGCGGCGGAGCTGGGGCGGGATCATCTGCTGGCGGAGAACGTCAACTGGACGCTGGACGAGCCGGTGGCGAGCGGGACGAGGGCACAGTGCAAGATTCGCTACCGGGCGCGCGCCGTTGACTGCACACTTTACCCGCTGGAGCCCAATTTATCTATAAACGGGGCCGTCGAGGTGCGCTTCGACGAAGCCCTGCGCGACATCACGCCGGGCCAGGGCGCTGTCTTCTACAACGGCGATCTGTGTCTCGGCGGCGGGATTATCGCCAAGTGAACGCCCTCCATCCCGGCCTGCTGCTGGCCCTGCTGCTGAGCACGGGCTACGCCAGCCTCTACCACCTGTGGGGCGGGCGCGACCTGCGCGACTTGGGGATCTGCTTGCTCGCGGCTATCCTGGGCTTTGCACTGGGGCACAGCGCGAGCGTGCTGCTGGGGCTGGACGTGTGGCGCATCGGGCAGGTGCGCGTGATCGAGGGCACGGCTGGCGCGTGGCTGGCGTTGATGCTGGTCTATCTGCTGCAACGCCAGCAGATAATCGCAGATTAGAAATTTAACGCAAGGGCGCAACGACGCAAAGGCTTTGCCTCGTCAATGTGGTTGTTGGTGACGACTATCTTTTCGGGCAAGCAACAATCCGTGCGGCGACTCTGTTGACAAACCGTTCCTTCGGCCCTTGCGTCTTTGCGTTAAAAATTTTACAAGAGAAAAGAGTTTGAACTTATGAATGTTATCGACGCGATTCGCGATATTGCGATTATTATTATTGCCCTGGAGAGCATCATCATTATGGCGCTGCTGGGGATTTTGGTGTGGCAGGTGTGGCGGCTGATCAAGCTGGTGCAGACAGAGATCAAGCCGATTGTCGAGGATGTGCAGGAGACGCTGGGTACGGTGCGCGGGACGACGACCTTTGTGAGCGAGAGCGTCGTCAACCCCATGGTGCGCACGGGGCGAGCGGCGGCGGGCTTCCGCCGCTCGGTGCAGTCGCTCACGAATGACTTGAACCCGCGCAACCTGTCGCCGCGCAACGTGCGTCGCCGTCGGAACGCAACAACCGTTGTCGAGACGCCGACAGCGGAGCCGCCGGTTGCGCCGCCGGTCACGGAGTAAGTGCCGGAGAATTTGCCGGACGTGTGCCAGCAATAGCTGCACACAAATTTTGCGGCTCCAAGATTTGATCCACAAAGGGAACAAAGAAGCACGAAGGAAGACGATCCAGTACTCTTCCTTCGTGCTTCTTTGTGCCCTTCGCGATTTGTTTCTGCTCCGTCCGCTTATTTACGACTGCATCTAAATTAAAAGCCCTGCCACTAAAAGTGGCAGGGCTTTTAATTTCTAGAAAATTTCTCGGGAGCTACTCCAGCTCTCCTTCGCCGACGCGGTCCAGCACGGCGGTGCAGCCGATCAGCAGGGCGGCGGTGGCGGGGACGAGCGGCTGCGTGCCCCAGCCGGAAAGTTCAAATGCGCCAAAGCCCAGCAGGGCGATAAAGCCGATCATCAGCAGCACGTCGCTGACGATGTGCTTGGATGTATAATGAAACATAATGCCTCCCGATAGAGCCGCCGTTTGCGCTGCCGCGGCCTTTTGTCTGGGAAGCATTATACGCACTTCGCCGCCGCTGCCAAATTCGGCGTAGGCGAACGAACCGATTTTGGACGGCATTTTGTCCCGCTTTGCTCAAGCGTAGGTTTGGCGTAGGCGAATTGTATTTTGAGCTAAACCCGCGACGGCATCGGTAGCCCCTTGGCCGCTGCTCGTTCGGCCACGGGCCGCGCCAGCGATACGGCCGTCAGCACCACGAGATTGATCCAGATCAGGTCAGTCAAAAAGAGGTGCAGAAGCTGTAGCCAAACCGGCGCACGCAGCCAAACGTTGAGCGCTCCAAATGCTAGCTGCACCGTGTACAGCCCGACCATCCCCAGCGCGAGCCGACGCGTCAAAGGGCCCGGCTGCCGCTGCGTAACCACCCAGGCGGCGGCGAGCAGCACACCGCCCACCGCAAAGGCAATCAGCGGGTGGAAAATGCGCAGCTCGACCAGCGTTGCCACAATCGGTGAGTCCTCCGGCGAAATCCCCGCCGTGAGCACGAGCGTATCGCCCAAGGCCGTGATCGCGCCGCTGATGCCGAGAAAGAGCACGGCGATAATCGACGCAGCCAGCGCCGTGCCGGGCAGACCGTGTCCGCGGAATTGCAGCCGCTGCAAATTCGCCCGCGTCGCCCAGCCCGATGACCACCAAGCGGTGACCGTCAGCGCGGCGAGCAGGAAAAAGGTGTTGGTGAGATGACCCGCCATCCAAAAGGCGCGCGCCACGGAAACGTTTGATGCCACATACTGCAAAAGCACCAGCCCCGCGCCGATCAGCGCCTCGGCGACCATGAAGAACATGGAAAACTGCGCCCCGCGCCGCACGAGCGAGCCCCGCGGGTAGGCCCGCAGCGCCCACACCAGCAGCACGACCACGCCGACCAGCGCGAGGCCGCTCGTGATCCGATGCGAAAACTCGATCAGCGTTTCCATCGTCGCGCCGCGCGGGATCACCTCGCCGTTGCAGAGCGGCCAGTGGCTGCCGCAGCCTGCGCCGGAACCGGTCGCGCGGACGAACGCGCCCCAAACGATCACGAGAATATTGTAGCCGAGCAGGCTCCAGGCAAAGGTAGGGAAGCGATTGTTGCTCATAAGTAGGTGGTTAACTTTCAACAGTCGGCTCGTTGATTTCGGTGTGTGCATTTTATCACAAGCAAAGGACATTGTCATAAACCCCCAGTCGCAATTTGTTACCAGATTGGCTGCCCGTTGCCCAAAAGATGAGAATCGTGTACCAGACATTTGACCCAATTTGGCAGCAAAAAAAGGAGCGCTGGATTCAAACTTACTGTCGGCACTAATTGTGGTGACTGTAGTGACTGTAGCGCTTGCTGTACACTGACCTTCACCCAAGTTTGGAACTGCTGAATCGGTAGTTGATTACTTGACAACTGCTCAATTCAAAGTAAACTACCGATTACCGATTGCCCCAACCCTAAAAGAAAGTTTACCTATCGATTAGATTCAACCTACTGATCGACTGCGCTGGCGGAACCAGGATCAAATCGTTCTCGCATTACTGAGCGGTTTACGCATGACAAGCATCTCGCGATGATTGCCATGTGTAAACCTCTTTTTTTTGCGGTTGGAATCGGGGTTTTGCAATTTCTTGCTGTACGCTATCTATCCTTGAAAGGAACCTCCCTCGTGAAAAAAATTCAGCTGACCCTGGGTTGCCTGCTGCTAATCGGGCTCCTTACCGCCTGCGAGGTCGCCTCCTCCGGCGGCGCGAGCAGCGACGCCCCACCCAACGAGCTAACCGTGATGGATTGGGCGGGCTATGACCTGCTCGAATTCTTCGAGCCCTTCACCGCCGCCCACCCTGATGCAACGGTTAACTACACCTACATGGAGCAGGATTCGGACGCCTTTGCCAAGATGCAGAGCGGCTTCGAGGTCGATATCGTCCACGTCTGCGACAGCTGGTGGGGCGTTTACGTCGAGAACGAGCTCGTCCAGCCCATCGACACGTCCAAGCTGGACAACTGGGATGCGCTGGTTCCGCAGATGGCCGAGCTGGCCAACTTTGACGGCGAAACCTTTTTTGTGCCGTGGGAGTGGGGCTACGACTCGATCCTCGTACGCACGGATAAAGTGGACAGTGTCCCCACCTCCTGGGCCGACCTGTGGAATCCGGAATATGCGGGCCACCTCGCGATTGCCGATATGCCCGAGGCCAACCGCCTGATGACGGCGCTGGCCCTCGGCTTTGACGATCCGTGGAACCTCTCGCCGGAGGAGAACGAGGCGGTGAAGCAAAAGCTAATCGAGCTCAAAGAAAACGTGCTAACCTACTGGGTGGATTCGACGGAGCTGAGCCAGCTTATGGCGTCCGGCGACATCTGGATCGCGAGCAACGTCTGGCCGGATATCTTTGGCACGCTGGACCAAGAAGGCGTGGCGGTTGAATATGTGCAGCCGGAGGAGGGTCGCATCGGCTGGCTCTGCGGCTACGCAATCAGCCGGGACGCGCAAAATGTCGACTTGGCCTACGATTTCCTCAACGCGCTGATTGCGCCGGAATCGATGGCCAACATGGCGAACATGTACTGGTACGGCGCGGCCAACCAGGAGGCCATTCCCCTGCTCGACGAGACCGTGGTCAGCATTTTCAACTTCGACGAGCCGGGCGTGCTGGAGGAGACCAACTTCTACCGCCCCATGTCGGATGCACAGCGCCAGGAAGTCACTCGCATGTGGGATGAGGTGAAGGCAAGCCAGTAACATTTCTGGACACAGAGCGCACGGAGGAAGCACAGAGACACACAGAGGAAAGAAGAGAAAAATCTCCGTGAAACCCCGTGTCTTCTCCGTGTGCCCTGTGTAACAGATTCTAACTATGCAACAACGACGCTGGATTGCCATTTTAATGGGACCACCCATCGTGTGGCTGCTGCTGCTTTTCGTGCTGCCCGTGGGCGCGATGGCGCTTTTTACCTTCCGCGAAGGCAGCTTTGGCGACGCGCGCAACACCTTCACGCTGCTGCACTACCGCGAGTTTCTCGCCAATTCGTCCTACCACCGCCTGCTGTGGGAAACAACGGTAACGTCGCTGCTGGTGGGCGCGCTTTCGGTGATTCTGGCCTACCCGGTGGCGTACTACCTGGCCTTCAACGCCGGTCGCCGCAGCGTGACGCTGCTGCTGATTTTGCTCGTGCCGGGCTGGATCAGCTTTCTGCTGCGCATCTTTGCGTGGCGGCTCGTGCTTGGCTCAAGCGGCGTGCTGAGCAGCACGCTCCTCTGGCTCGGCATCACCAGCGAGCCGTCGCCGCTGCTGCTCTACAGCCGCTTGGCCGTAATTGTCGTGCTTGTCTACGTCTGGATTCCCTTTGCCGCGCTGCCGATCTTCGCCGCCCTGCAGCGCATTGATCGCTCGCTCTTCGAGGCCGCCGCCGATCTGGGCAGCAGCGCGGGCGAAACCTTTCGCCGCGTTACCCTGCCGCTGAGCCTGCCCGGCGCGCTGGCGGCCTTCTTTCTCGTCTTCATCCCCACGCTCGGCGAATATGTAACGCCGATGCTCGTCGGTGGCGTCGATGGATTGATGTACGGCAATATCGTACAGAGCCAGTTTGGGCGCTCGCTCAACTGGCCGCTGGGGTCGCTGCTCAGCTTTGTGATGCTGCTGGTGGCGCTGCCGATCATGCTTGTCTTTGCCCGCTTTGCGCGGCTCGAACGCTTTGTGGAGAATTAGATAGATGGACGACGTGCCGCGCGCTCGCCCGCGCATTCCGCTTGGCGCAATCTATTTTGTGCTAATTTCTACCTTTTTGTATCTGCCGCTGCTGCTGCTGCTGATCTTTTCCTTTAACGACTCCACCAACCTCATCTTCCCACTGCAGGGCTTTACCCTGCGCTGGTACGCCGACCTTTGGCGCACGCCGGAGCTGCTGGGCGCGCTGCGCAACAGCCTTGTGCTCGGCCTCAGCTCATCCGTGGTGGCGACGCTCCTGGGGACGATGGCGGCGATTGGCATCGTGCGCTTTCGCTTTCCGGGGCGCAACCTCTTCCTCGCCATTGCCGCCATGCCGCTGGTGATCCCCACAGTCGTGCTGGCCGTGGCGATTCTAATCGGCACGGTGCAGCTCGGCATCCCCCTTTCGCTGTGGACGGTCGGCGTCAGCCACGTGGTGATCAGCCTGCCCGTGGTGATTTTGATCGTGGCGGCGCGGCTGCTGGGCCTCAGCCGCACGCTCGAAGAAGCGGCCATGGATTTGGGCACGAGCTTCTGGGGCGCGCAGTGGCGCGTCACGCTACCGCTGGCCTTTCCCGCCATTGTCGCCGCCTTCCTCACCGCCTTTACCACCTCGTTCGATGAGTTCGCGCTGACCTTTTTTCTCATCGGCCCGGAACCAACGCTGCCGATCTATCTCTACTCGCAGCTGCGTTTTCCGCGGCGCTTACCGCTGGTGGTCGCCGTGGCGTCGCTGATCGTCGTCGGCTCCATCTTGATGATTTTATTGGTGGAGTGGCTGCGTCAGCTGGGCCAGACACCGCCACCAGCAGAGGAGGAAGAATATGAGCCAAGCCGTTCAGCTTTGCGACCTAAGCAAAGTCTACTCAGCCGCCCGTAGTGGAAAACGCAACAAAGCGGAAGACGAAGGCGTGCTCGCCGTCGACCACATCGATCTCGAGATTGCGACCGGCGAGTTCTTCACCCTGCTCGGCCCCAGCGGCTGCGGCAAGACGACAACGCTGCGTCTGATCGCTGGCTTCGAGCAGCCGACGTCGGGCGAGGTGCGCATCCAGGGCGAAGCGATGCAGCACGTCTCTCCCAACCAGCGACCGGTCAACACCGTCTTCCAGAATTACGCGCTCTTTCCCCACCTCACGGTGGGCGAAAATGTAGCCTTTGGCCTCAACGTCAAGCGCGTCGACAAAGCCGAGCGCAAACAGCGGGTAGCCGACGCGCTCGACTTGGTGCGCTTGCCCAACGTGGCCGAGCGCAAGCCGTCGCAGCTCTCCGGCGGGCAGCAGCAGCGCATCGCCCTAGCGCGCGCCATCGTCAACCGCCCGGTCGTGCTGCTGCTGGATGAGCCGCTGGGCGCGCTTGATCTGAAGCTGCGCAAGGAGATGCAGATGGAGCTCAAGCGGATGCAGCAGGAGCTTGGTATCACCTTTATCTACGTCACCCACGACCAGGAGGAGGCGCTGACGATGTCCGACCGCATTGCGGTGATGCGGAGCGGCGTGGTGCAGCAGGTCGCCGATCCGGTAACGCTTTACGAGAAGCCGACCAATCGCTTCGTGGCAGATTTTATTGGCGAGAGTAATTTCCTACGCGGTGAAGTCGACGGGGTGAATGATGATGAAGCAACGGTATGGGTCGACGGCGTGGCCGAACCGATTGTGCTGCCGATCAACGGCCACGCTCTGCAGTCGGGTCAGGACGTGACGCTGACCGTGCGCCCCGAAAAGCTGACGCTCGCGCCGCTAAATCAAAGAGCTGACGAGGCCGCGACCGCCCAAGCCGCAACGGGAACCGTTCGCGAAATCATCTACCTGGGTACGGACACGCGCTACCTGATCGACCTGCCCTCCGGTGAAGGGCTGACCGTGCGCCAGCCCAACGTCGGCGGTCGCGCTGCACATGCGCTTGCCGTGGGCGATGTGGCGCGCGTCACGTGGCGGGCGGGGGATGTGCGGGTACTGGTGGGATAACGAGCCAGGCCAGTCGAGTGCATTGCACGGCGCAGGCTCAATTTGCAGACGAGGCATTGCGTGCGCTGTGCGCTGCACTCGCAATCCAACCAACAAACTTGATCGGATCATGAGTGCAGCGCACGGCCAGCTGTCCGACAGGCGTGCAGCCACACCTTTGACCGTGCAATGCACTCGCTATAATTTAGCGTAGATTATGTAGCCGAGGAACAAAATTGACCACTCAACAAAAATCGACGAGAACCACCAAAGCCCTTAAAACCCGGCGCTGGACGGCGGAGGATATTCCGGCCCTCGTCGCCTGCCAAAAAGCCGCGTATCCGCAAACGCGCGACCAGGAGGATGAGCGGACCTTTGGCCTCCAGCTGGACGCCTTTCCCGAAGGCCAATTCTTGGCCGAGATCAGTGGTGAAGTGGTGGGCTATGCCTCCTCGCTGATCGTGCAGCTAAACGACGATGAGGAGACGTACACCTACGCCGAAATCACCGGCGACGGGACCTTTCGCACCCACCTGTCCAGCGGCGACACCCTCTTTGAGGCGGACACGGTCGTGCACCCCGACTTTCGCGGGCGGGCGGGGCGGCAGAATGTCGCGGCGGCGCTGCATAAAGAGCGTCGCAGGCTGCTCAAGCGTTATAACCTGCGACGCATTGTGGCTTATGAGCCGCTTGAAGGGTATGCCCGCTACGCCGGTCAATTGACGGCGCGGGAGTATGTGGACAAGGTGGTGCTGGAGGAGGTTGAGGACCCGGTGTTGAGCGAACACCTGCGGGCGGGCTATACGGCGCGGCGCGTGCTGCTGGATTTGCGGGGCAATGGCGCAAGCCTCAACCCCGCCGCGCTGCTGGAGATGTCTAATCTAGACTTTCGGCCCGAGCGGCGCAAAATCGCGGCGGCGGCGCTGCGGCGACCGGTGCGCAAGGTGCGCGTCTGCGCCGCGCAGTACCAGATGCGTGACATCGCCACCTGGGAGGAGTTTGAGCGCGGTGTGGAGTTCTTCGTCAATACGGCGGATTCCTACCACTGCCACTTTCTCGTGCTGCCTGAATTATTCACCGTGCAGCTGCTCAGCACCATGCCGCGCGACATTGCGCCGCAGGATGCCGCGCTGCGTCTCGCCGAGCAGACCGAGCGCTACGTCGAGATGTTTCGCCGCTTGGCCACGGAAAATCAGCTCTACATCATCGGCGGCTCCACGCCGACCCTGCGCGACGGCGTGCTCTACAACGTGGCCCACCTCTTTTCGCCGGGCGGCAACGTCTACACCCAGGACAAGCTGCACGTGACGCCCTTTGAGCGCGAGCTGTGGGGCGTGCGTCCCGGCCAAGGCATCAAAATTTTTGAGACGCCGCTGGCGCGCATTGCCATCCAAATCTGCTACGACATTGAATTTCCCGAAGTCGCGCGTGCGCTGACGCTGGCGGGCGTGGAAGCGATCTTCGTACCCTTTAGCACCGACGAGAAGAAGGCCTTTCAGCGCGTGCGCATCACCGCGCAGGCGCGGGCCGTTGAAAACTACATCTACACCGTGATAGCGGGCAACGTGGGCAACTTTCACACCTCGAAGGCCTACCTCATCAACTACGGCCAGGCCGCCGTCTTCACGCCCAGCGACTTCTCCTTTGCGCCCCAGGCTACCCTGGCCGAAGCGGACCCCAACGTCGAGGCCGTCGCCATTGCCGAGCTGGATTTGACGAGCCTGGCCCAGCAGCGCGACCTCGGCAGCGTGCGCCCGCTCTACGATCGTCGCCCCGATTTGTACGAGGTGCGGACGAAAGAGCCGGTGCAGATTGTGCGCGTGGAGTAGCGGGCAAGCTGTCGGCTAGAGGCACTGCCATCAAAAAACACTCAGCGGGGCAAATGCCAGCGGAAGCGATAAAGTCTGTCATTCCCGCGCAGGCGGGAATCCATGTATGGCAAACGAAGGATTTCCGTATGTGCGGGGATGATATAGACTGCCTCGTGTCGTATTGACTAGTACTCGTTGCTTCTAAAGTAAAGTTGTGTCGAGAACAGGGGTTTGAGGAGTCAGTGACAGTCACTGTCCAGACAAAATGGGGTAAGCTGTCCGGCTATGGACAGTGACAGTCACTTAGACCGCGAACTCTTGCTTTCATCTTGCACGCACTTTAGTATGCGCAGCGTCCTGTCTTTGGCCGCCTCGATGGACGCTCAAGGGTAGCGAAGGTCAATGGAGGCGTCAAAATGTGTCATTCCCACGAATGCAAAAATCTGCACGACAGGTAACCCATGGATTCCCGCCTGCGCAGGAATGGCGTTAAGTTAAGGGACAAAAGCAGCGGAGTGAGCATTCTCAAATGCGAACGTGCCTTGGAAGCGTCCGGCTCAAATGGCTGCGTTTGCGTCAACACGCTCACTAACTTAACGCCATTGCGCCTCCGCGGGAATGACAAGACTGTCTTATCTTTGATTCAACTTTCCTCAAACTACAGTACATCCCACAACAATCAGCGCCCGCCCATGCCCGTCATAGCGATGCCGCGGATAAACCAATTTTGACCAAAGATGTACAAAATCAGCACGGGCAGCAGCGCGATCACCGAGCCGGCCATCAGCAGGTGCCACTCGGTGCTAAACTGGCCTTGAAAGGAGGCCAAGCCGATGGGCAGCGTGCGCATTGCTTCGCTGCGCGTGATCACGAGCGGCCACAGAAAATCGTTCCACGACGCCTGAAAGTTAAAGATTGCCAGCGTGGCGATGACGGGACCGCTGAGCGGCATGATCACCTGTGCCCAGATGCGCCAGCTCGCGGCGCCATCCATGCGCGCGGCTTCGTCGAGATCGAGGGGCAGGCCGAGGAAGTACTGGCGCAGCAGGAAGACGCTAAAGACGCTAAAGGCGGTGGGCAGAATCAAGCCCTGGTAGGTGTCGAACCAGCCGAGGTAGCGGGTGGCGAGGATAAAGTTGGGGATGATCGTCACGGGGAAGGGGATCATCAGCGTGGCGAGGTAGAGCAGGAAGAGCGGCTCGCGCCCGCGAAAGCGCAGCCGTGCAAAGGCAAAAGCCGCCAGCGAGGCCGTGAGGATTTGAATGACGGTAGTCGCGGTGGCGACGATGAAGCTGTTGAGGTAGAAGCGGCCAAAGGGGACGGCGCGAAAGGTCTCGAAATAGTTGGCGAGCGTAAAATCGCCCACGCCAAAGTTGCGGCTGAGCAGCAGCGCCTCCGGCACGAGCGAAGCGACCAGCATCAGCGCAAAGGGCAGCAGCATCAGCGCGCTGCCGAACAGCAGCGCGCCGTGCAGCGCCAGCCGACCGGGCAGCGAGAGCTGTCGGTTGGGGTCGGTGCGGGTAGAAGCAGCTTGGCCCGTGAGCGGGGCGGTGGTGGTGGTCATCAGTGCTTGTTGCGTGTGCCGGATCAGGCCGAACCGGACCTTAATTC
This sequence comes from Caldilineaceae bacterium, assembly GCA_965213535.1. Taxonomy (GTDB): domain Bacteria; phylum Chloroflexota; class Anaerolineae; order Caldilineales; family Caldilineaceae; genus JBCCFC01. The sequence goes on along the minus strand of OZ243888.1, from coordinate 5,577,181 downwards.
CGTAAAAATTCCAAACTCTTGCTGTACAGCTCATCGTTCGGCGCCAATTCCCTGGCGCGTCTAACATTCTCCAGCGCCGCGGGGTCCGTGCGGTCGAGCAGATTCTGGCCCCAGCCGAGCAGGTAGTAAGCGGCGGCGTTGTCGGGCTGCACGGCCAGCGCTTCCGTGGCATAGGCCACGGCGTAGGTGGCGATGATCTCGTCGAAGCCCTCGCCGACCGTGCCTGCAAAGAGCGGTGACTCCGGCACGGGATCAAGCAGATCGGCAATTTCGTAGGGGCGCAGTTCATCGACGGCAGCGGCGTAATCACCGTAGAAGACATTGTGCAGCAGGGTGAAGTCGAGCGGCTCGCTGCGGGTCAGCTCGCGGCGCGCTTCGCCCAGAAAGCCCACGAGGTTGGCGTTTTGCCGGTAGACCTCGTTCTCGCGCAGGGCGGTGCTTCCATTCTCCACCAAAGCCAACGCGTCGCGCCACAGGTTGGCCTCCGCCAGCGCAACCAATTCATTGTTGGCGGCGACAACCGCTTCATCCGCCGCCCCCTCGCTCAGCGCCGTCAGATCGATGGGCACAAACGCCTCACCATCCCAGCCCAGCACCACATAGGTAACTTCGCGCACGGCGCAGGCGTAGCAGAAGACGTAGTAATCCGTGGCGTCCAGCGCGACTTCGGTGGTGTCGTCGTTGCCCAAATCGATTAGCCGACCGGCGCCGGGGCTGGCGCTAAAGCCCGTGACTTCGATAGCCAATGCTTCGCCATCAAAGCTGAGAAGGTGGTAGGTGCCGCTGTGCGCGCCCGAGCCACCGTCCACGTTAAGCCACACCCGAGACGTCGGCTCGTTTAGCTCCAGGGCCACCTGATTGACCGTCTCCTCGAACAGGTAGTCGGGGCCAATCGGTGCATCGGCATCCGGCCCGTCCAGCTCCAGCCCGGCCACCAGCGCATAGCCACCGTTAGCTTCCATGTTGGGGGCTTCCGTATAGATGGCGACGAGGTGGCTGCGCAGCGGATCAAAGGGGCGAAAGCCCGTGGTGTGAGCCACCCAGAAGGGGCCACCCGTCAGCGCCGCGCCGTCCACCCGCCGCGCGAGAACGCCGTCGAAGCCCTCGTCCGTTCTCACCTCTATCTCAAAATCTTGAACCATTTGGAGCGCAATTTCAGCCGCGGCTTGGCCCATGCCGCCGGTGCTCGGCAGCGCGATTTGCTCCAGCGCGAGGTCGACTGGCCCCCAGCGCAGGTCGCTGCCGATGCCGGAGAGCGCCACGGCCTCGCCCTCGCCTGTTTTATCCACCGGCACCCAGACCAGCGCGCCAACCGGTCGCGCCCCCACGTACTCGTCGCCCAGCGTGATCACCGCGCCATCGCTGGCGTTGCTCCAGAGCACATCCCCCCACAGCTCAAGGCTGGTATCGTTTAGCGACGTCAGCTCGCCGTCGACAAACTCGTGCGGCGTGTAGAGCAGCGGCGCGTTCACCTCATCCTGGGCGGCAACCCAGACAAACAGCTGGCCGTCCACGCTTTCGTGCGGCGCGCGGAAGAGGCCCACCGGCGCATCGGGAGTTTCAATCTGCGGCATTCCGGAGGCAAGCAGCGTCACAAAGCCCGTTTGCACATCCACCTCGGCCAGGCCAGGAATTCCGTAGACCTGCAGGTCGCTGGCGATGTAGCCGCGCAGCCCGTCGCGGCTCCAGGCCCAATCGCCCACCAGCGGCGCATCCCCGTTGGCGGAGACAAAAAAGAGGGGCGTGTCGGTTGGCTCATTCGTGATCGCATCGATGGCGAGGCCGCCCCCTTCGGGATAGTAGCCAAATTCCTCGATCAGCCGCTCCCCGTCTGGTCCCCACTCGGCGCTCAGGTAGAAGCGGATTCGGCCATCGGGCTGTCTGCCGGTAAGATCGGGATGGGGATCGCTGGGGCGGAGCACTTCGTAGACCGGCGTCGGGCCAACTTCGGCCAGGTTGATGCCGTTGAGCGCAAAGGCGATTAGCCCGCCGCTCGGCGAAAAACGCGGGCTGCGAATCGCGTTGACGATCTGGCCCACATAGTCGCCCTCCAGCAGGAGATCGCCCATGAGCTTGACGGTGCGCGTGCCGTCTGTCGCCAGCTCGATCAGATTGTTGTTGGTCACGTACGCCAAGCGCCCATCCGTCGCCGACACGTCAAAATCGGTAATGGGCTGCGGCTCGTTGGTCAGTTGGGTCAGCGTCTTGCCGTCGCGCTCCACGCGCATAATTTGGCCGGTGCTGCTCAGAAAGTAGAGCGGCGCGGGCAGAAGATCGGCAGTGGGCGGCACGGTTCCTGGCAGGGTTCCGGGTATTGTGCCGGGCAGGGTGCCGGGCAGGGTTCCTGGTACGGTTCCGGGTACAGTTCCGGGCAGGGTTCCGGGTACGGTTCCGGGCAGGGTTCCACCGGGGTCAATGGGCGGGGTAACGGTGATGTTGCACGCGGCCAGCGCGAGCAGGAGGGCGGTGCTGACGAGAAAAATGAGCCAAAGACGCAGTCGAGGCATGGGGAAATCTCCAAATAAGAACAGACAAAGAATGGTTTGTTGCTCTGGGCCAAGGTTAAGAACCAACCGGTTCACACAAGCTACTTCAGCCCGCTTGCCAGCACCCGGCGATAGGCCGCGATCCGTTCCGCGCGCAAGGCACGCTTGTGGCCGAGCAGACGTTTGGCACGTTCGAGCGCGAGCTGCACCCGAAATTCGAGCAGCAGGTAGCGCCGCAGCAGCGACGCCCAGCGCGGGCCAAACCAGCGCTCGGCGTAGCGCACCTTGCTTGTATTAAAGTAGATGTGCCGCGCCGTCGATGCCTGGTCGCTGCTGCGTGCCTCGTAATGAATCACGCTTGCCTCCGGCACATAGATGACGCGCCAGCCCGCCTGCTTGATACGGCGGCAAAGGTCCGTCTCCTCGCTGTAGAGAAAGAAGCGCTCGTCGAAGGGGCCCCCATCCCCGGCCCTTCCCGCACCCACGGGGGAAGGGTGGCTTGTACCCAAAGTTGTCGCGTTGAGATTGGCTTGTCTTAGTTCCTCAACATCAACGCCTAAACGGCCCCCTCCCCCGTGTGGGGGAGGGTTGGGGTGGAGTTCTGCCGCTTCCAGCGCTCCCCGTCGACAGAGCAGTGCCGCGCCTACCAGCCAGTCAACATCGTGCCGGGCTTCGGCGGGCCAATCCAGCATGTGCAGGCGACGTGCCCACGGATTCTGCGGCCACGTGCGGCCCAGCCAAGTACTCTCCCAGAAGCCACTTAGCCGCGTGGGGAAGCGCCGTCGATTGTTCTGCCACGCACCGTCCGCATAGCGTAGCCGCGGGCCAACAACACCCACCTTCTCCGCACCCCCATCAGGACTGTCTTCCAGCGCGGCAACAAGCGTGGCCAGGCTGTCGCGCGTCAGCTCCGTGTCGGGATTAAGAAAGTAAATTAGCCGCCCGCTGCTCGCTGCGTAGCCGTGGTTGTTGGCGCGGCCAAAGCCAACATTTTCATCACGGGCCATGAGTTGCACCCACGGAAACTGCGACGGCAGCAGGCTGACCGTTGCATCCTCGCTGTCGCTATCGACGACGATGGTCTCCAGCGTGAGCGTGTGGCCGTTGACTTTAAAGGCACGCAAATGTTGTTCGCCGCACGGCGTGCTGCTCTCCTCAATCGACCGCAGGCAAGCCCGCAGCGGATTCCACACGTTCCAGGAGACGATGATGATAGAGAGATCGACTGTCGACTGCTGGGACTGGCTCATGGGGGAATCATCGCCTATTTTCGAGGTGGGCGCAAGTAGGGAAACTCGGCAAAGGGCAAGTGCCTTATCAAATGGAAGCGCGCTTTCTTGAACAGTCGTTACAGAATGTGATAGAGTGGCTCCATGGCAAGACAAAAAGAGTTCGACCGCACGCAGGCTCTCGAAAAGGCTATGCGCATTTTCTGGCAACAGGGCTACGCCGCCACCTCCATGCAGGATTTGGTGGAGGGTATGGGCATTGGTCGCGGCAGCTTGTACGACACCTTTGGCAGCAAGGAAAAGCTCTACCACGAGGCGCTGGCGCATTACCAAAGCACTTGTGGCAACAGCAGCTTCTTGCCGCTGACCCAGCCAGGTGCCGGTGCAGAAGAGATTGTGCAGGTCTTCCAGAACATCTTTGACGATGCGCTTGGTGAAGCGGAAAATCGAGGCTGTTTTGTCGTTCAATCCGCTACGGAGCGCAGTCGCTGCGACGATAAAGTCTTTAAGCAGTTTAGCGCTTCGATAGATAATATGCAGGTGATGTTTGAGCGTGCTTTGCAGAATGCACAAACATCTGGCAACTTTGCCGCTGACCAACTGCCGCGCGCCACGGCGCACGTGCTTGTAAGCCACGTGTTGGGGCTGCGGACGCTGGCCCGCACGCAACCGCGCCGCGAGATGCTGCTTCACGTAGTGCAGAACGTGCGAGGTTTATTTCAATAACGTATTGGCTGGGCGCGGCAAGGACATCGCCGACCAGGCGCTAACTTTTTCGCAAATTCTGGAACGATTGTTCAACAAAAGTATTCAAATAAAACCAACTGGGAGAGATATCGGCCAATGCAAAGCTCACTTAAACCCGTTACCGTGGTCATCCGGCTCCGTGCCAGGCCTCGACAGGCCGATGCGCTCGAGCAAAACCTGGTCGCGCTCAAAGAACGCGTCGCAACGGAGCCGTTTTATCGCGGCGTGCAGATCAATCGGGACGATCACCAGTTTTTGATGTACGAGCGATGGCAAAGCGAGGCGTACTTCAGGGGCGAGCACCAAGAGACGGCGCATCTTCAGGCGTTCATGGCAGAGTTACCTTCGTTGATTGCCGAGCCGCTGAAGATTTCATTTCTCCAGTTGGTCAACGGCTACGGCGAATTTAGCGAATAGACCACTTTTAGGTTAACCAATTTTCAACACAAATACAGGAGCAACCCCATGGGTAAGTTTGACAACAAAATCGCGGTCGTCACCGGCGGCAACAGCGGCATCGGCTTGGCGACGGCGAAGGAACTCGCGGCAGAGGGCGCAACGGTCGTCATCTCTGGACGCAACCAGGAGACACTGAATTCAGCGCTGGGTGAAATTAGCAACGGAGCAACGGCGGTGCAGGCGGACGTGACGCAGATGGCCGATCTCGACAAGCTCTTCGACAATGTGCGCGACCAGCACGGTCGGATCGACGTGCTCTTCGTCAACGCGGGCGGCACGACGACTAACCCAATCGGCGAGATGAGCGAGCAGCAGCTCGACAACATTATGAATGTCAACTTCAAGGGGGCGTACTTCACGGTGCAGAAGGCGCTGCCGCTAATGGGCCGGGGCGGCGCAATCGTGCTCAACACCTCCATCGTCAACAGCATGGGCATGGCAACGATGAGCGCCTATGCCGCGGCCAAGGCGGCGCTGGAGACGCTCGTACGCACGATTTCGGCGGAGGTTGTCGGCCAGGGGATTCGCGTCAACGCCGTCAGCCCGGGGCCGATTGCCACGCCCTTCACCTCGCGCACGGGTATGTCCGCGGAGCAGCAGCAGGGCTTTGGCGAGATGATCCTACAAAACGTGCCGATGGGTCGCTTTGGGCAGCCGGAGGAGATTGCCAAGGCAGTGAGCTTCCTGGCTTCGGGCGATGCATCGTACATTTTGGGTGTGGAGCTGGTGGTGGATGGGGGAATGAGTACGCTGTAAACCGCTTGGCTGAGCTTTGCTATCGAGTTGTGGAGCGTGTGCCGGTACACGCTCCCCGCTCCCCGCTCCACGCTCCACGCTCCCCGCACCGTAGGTTTAGAGAAACTTCTCCATGTACAAAATCCCCAACCGCTTTGGCTCCTTGCTCTTCGGTTTTCTGCTCTCCGGCTTTATGACCTTTTTGATTTCGGGGATTGCGCTGCTGCGCGTACTCGGCCCCGCGGCAGCGCTGACCGACTTTGGCGGCTTCGGCAGCGCGTGGCTGTCGGCCTATCTCTCGTCGTGGCCGGTGGCGTTTCCGGTGGTGTTGGTGGTCGCGCCACTTGTGCGGCGGCTAGTGGGCTGGTTGACGGTAAACTGAAACGAAATCGCTTACCCCTCAATCGGTATGGCTACTACAATTTGTATAGTCGATCACGGCGTAAATTTGGCCGGGCGTGCTATGCTAATGAAGCAGCCAATAGTAGGATAAAAAGTTGTTAAAAATAAAAGGAGAATGCAACAATGTTTACCCGTATTCTATCCACCCTCACCCGCCATCTCCCTGCCAAAGAAGTCAGCGCCCACTGTGATGGTCCCTGTGGCGTCTACGATCCGGCGTCGGCGCGCATCGCTGCCGAATCCGTTGTCTCGATGACGAAGAAGCTGCTCGACATGGGCGATCCCAGCGACGTTCAGGGTCACAACACCTTTTCGCGCTACGTGGCGATCAAGGAGGAGCAGGCGCAGATCACGAAAGATGAGTTGCTGATTCTGTGGACGGATTACTTCAAACCGCAGCACTTGGAGCAGTACCCCGATCTGCACACCAAAATTTGGGATGCAACCAAGCTCTGCTCGGCCACGAAGACCAGTATTGATCAGGGCAAGGCTGATCAGCTAATGAACGCCGTAAAGGAAATCCACAACATCTTTTGGTCCACCAAGGGCCGAGATGTGCAGTGGTACACCGCTAGCTAAGCGTGCTTTGCAAAATACCAACAGCCGCTCGTCGATGACGAGCGGCTGTTTTTGATCATGGATTTTTCAAACCTACCACCGCCCCTGCCCACCGCAGACCTGCGTGAGTGGCTATTGTGGCTGCTGCGCCGTCGCCAGCGCTTTCGCGTTGCGGGCGATTCGATGTTGCCGACGCTTCATGCGGGCGATATCGTTTTCGGCGACAGCCACGCCTACCGCATGCGCGCCCCGCAGCCCGGCGAAATCGTTGTCGCGCGGCATCCGCAGCGGCCCGATTTGTGGGTGATCAAGCGGCTCGGTGGACAGACGGATACGGGAGATTACCTGCTCGCCAGCGACAATCGGGATGCGGGCACGGACAGCCGCAGCTTTGGGCCAGTCGGGCGAGCACAGCTTGTCGCGCGGGTTACATCGAAGGCGGGATAGATTACAGGGTTCCGGGATCGGAATTGTGGGAGAGCGGAGCAATCGTTACACGAAGGCAGCAGTTGGCCATTAGCGTTCAACGCTTGCCAGATTCTTAACCGATACAAAACGGGGCACGCCACGGCGTACCCCGTTTTGTTCTACCTAAAAAGGCGGCGCTGGACGGTTACTGCGTGAGCAACAGCTGTTCGAACTGCTCCAGCGACTCGATCGTAAGCGCCTGCTCGAACAACGTCTTGAGCTGTTCCAAACTGTCGATTTGCTCAATCCGCTGCGTAATTCTCTCATCCACTTGTGAAAAACGGAGTTGGAGAACCATGAGAGCATCTTCCCTGCGTGCTCGCTGTGCTACCTGAAGCCCCTGTTCCAGCCCCTGCTCCAGCCCCTGCTCCAGCCCCTGCTCCAGCCCCTGCTCCAGCCCCTTGCGGAGCCCTTCCTCGATGTATTGCTTCCCTGCACGGGTCTCTTCAAACGGGGTAAGTTTTAACATGCGGTCAATCTCCTCTCTCGGCAGCTCAATGAAGCGCTGAGCCACAAACTGGACTAGCAGCGATACTAACTTCACTTCTGTTGCTTCGTCAAACTCCGATGCGTCTCGAATCTCCTCCACCCAGCGTGCGCCCTGCTGCTGAAGCTCCTCGACCCGTTTCGTGGCTAAAGGTCGCAGCACGTTTAGTACGGGAGATGCGTTCGACATTTGGGTCAGCGCGTCGGGCAGCACTTTGCGCGTTAGCCACTGCTCATGCGCCGAGGAGAGAGGCCCCAACGTTTGGATGCCCGGATCATAAGCAGCATCTAGAAATAACACAATTACCCGCCAATTCTGCCCACCCAGCTCGCGATTCTGCTCGTGGGACAGCCCCACTTGGGTAATGGTGCGCCAGTAGATCAGCGAATCTCTATAGCCCTGTACTTCAATGAAGTAGTATGGGTAGCCGGGCAGCTCTGGCGCCAGAAAACCATCCAGTCGCCGCTCCGCCGCTTTGACTACGGGGCTGATGTAGCGATAAGCGCACTGAGGCTCTATCTGTAGCAGCTCAAAGAGGGCCTGGGGCACGGTTTGGAAATACTCGTGAAATAGTTTATCTGTCTGCATCGGAAAGTCGGCCATCTCCACGCTATCACGTAGTGCTACTTGTCTCCGCGTTTCCGCGCTAAATTCTTACTTCAGCGACTTGGGATCCAGCGCATCGCGCAGGCCATCGCCCATAAAGTTGATGCTGAGAATCGTGAGCGAGATCAGCAGGCCGGGGAAGAAGAGCAGCCAGGGGTTGTTCGAGATGTAGTTTTGGTTGGCAAAGAGCAGGCTGCCCCAGGTGGGCACGTCCGGCGGGAAGCCGAGACCGAGGAAGGAGAGCGCCGATTCAGTCAGGATCGAGGCGGCGACGGTGAGCGTGGCCGAAACGATGATCGGGCTGAGTACGTTGGGCAAGATGTGGCGCGAGAGAATCGTCAAGTCGCGCGTGCCGATATTGTGGGCCGCTTCGACAAACTCTTTCTCCTTGACGCCGAGCACGGAGCCGCGCACAATGCGCGCCGTGGGCATCCAGCCCAGGATGCCGATCACGAAGACGATAAGCAGGAAGATGCCGCGCTCCGGGCCAAAGGCGTTGCGCAGCGTATCGCGGAAGAGAAGGGTGATGACGAGCAGCAGCGGCAGGCGGGGCAGGGCCAGCGCAATATCCGTGATGCGCATCAGCGGCGTGTCCAGCCGCTTAAAGAAGCCCGCCAGCAGGCCGATCAGCGTGCCCAAAATAATCGAGACCAACATCGCCGAAATGCCCACCGCCAGCGAAATACGCCCGCCGTGCAGGTTGTTGGCCAGCATGTCCCGCCCCACATCGTCCGTGCCAAAGGGATGCGCACGCGTGGGCGTGAGGTTGGACAAGCTCAAATCCTGCGTGATGCCCACAAAGCGCGGGTCGACTCGGTAGAAGAAGGGGCCGAGCAGCACGCCGAGCACAATGATCGAGAGCGTTACTAGGCCGAGGATCGCCAAGCGGTTCTTGCGAAACTTGGCCCAGGCGTCCCCCCACAGGGTGCGCTGCGGGCGCTCGGACAAATTCTCGGCGGCAATTAGGGGTGGTGGAGCGGGGGCGGTTTGTACGGTCATGGATTGGTTAGAGCGTGGAGATAGAAACAGAAAAGCTGCGGCATGGCCAGCTTGCTCTTAGCGCTATCTCTCGCCTTTATCTCCTAGCTATAACTAATTCTTGGATCGAGGAAGGCGTAGACAAAATCGGCGATCAGATTAAAGAGCACAATCAGTACGGCGAACATAAAGGTCAACGTTTGCAGCGTGGGAATGTCGTAATTCTGAACGGAGCGAACGAGCAGCTCGCCCAGGCCATTGACGCTAAAAATCTGCTCGGTGATAATTGCGCCCGCAAAAATCTGTGGAATGCCCAGCGCGATTAGCGTCACAACGGGAATTAGGCTGTTGCGCAGCACGTGGGCGGTGATGACGTAACGCTCCTGGAAGCCCTTGGAGCGGGCGGTGCGCACGTAGTCCATGTTCAGATTATCCAGCATGGACGAGCGCGTAAAGCGACTAAGCGTAGCCGTTTGAAAAAAGGCGAGCACGCCCACGGGCATGATCATCTGCTTCACCTGCTGCAAAAAGGTGCTCCAGCTGGTGACGTCGAGCGTGGTGTCGTAGCGTGAGGGCAGCCAGGGAAGCTGCACGGAGAAAATCACGATCAGCAGCAGCCCCGTCACAAAGGTGGGCATCGAGTAGCCAATGACGGAAAAAACCGTGCTAAGCTGATCAAAGATGGAGTTCTGGCGCACGGCGGAGATCACGCCCAGGGGAATGGCGATCAAAATAGCGAACACGTAGGCCAGGCCCACCACCCACAGCGTCTGCGGCAGCCGCTCAAAAATCAATTCGGTAACGGGCTTGCCGCGGCTGTTCCAAGAAGTAACGCGCACGCGATCAGCGGAGTAATTCTCGTAAAATCCCAGGTCGATATCGATGGCCTGCTGCGAGCGTTCCTCCCACAGCTGCAGCGGCTCGTTGACAAAAAACTGGTGAATCCAGCCCAGATAGCGCTTGTGAAAGGGCTCGTCCAACCCCAGGGCGGCGCGCATCTGCTCCAACACCTCCGGGCGCACGGTTTCGGCCAGCCCAGCGGTGGGGTCGCCCGGCGCGAGATCGAGCACGGCAAAAATAATAAAGCTGATCAGCACCAAAGTCAGCAGCGCGGTCAGCGTTTGGCGGACGAAGTATTGGGTCATGGGCAGTGGCTGATTGTAAAAACGCAGGTCACATATGCTTTGCTATGTGACCTGCGGTAAGTCGCGGGGGGGGATTGAAGATTGGGCAAAGTACCCAATCTTCAATCTTTATTCTTTCCTTACGGTCGCGCCCACTCGTGAATGTTCCACATCTCAGAATCGTAGTCGGTCATCTCGACGCCGGTGAGGTCATTGCTGTGAGCCGAAACGCCGCCGCGGTAGACCAACGGAATGTAGTTCCACCCTTCGGTCAACATCGCGTTCAGCTCCTCGGCAATATCGCCGCGCTCGACAAAGTCCGACGTTGCCGCCAGCTCAGCGAAGAGCGCATCAAATTCCGGATTGCAGAAGCGGGGGATGTTGCTGCCCAGCCAGCCGCTGTCCGGGGTTGGAATCTGATTGCAAAGGAAGTTCGAGAGATAGAGCTGGGGATCCGCACCGCTGGGGCTGCTCGTATACATCTCGACGTCGGCAAAGAACTTCTGGAAGGTGTCCGGGCTGTCCGGATTGCCGCCAAAGAAGACGGAGGCATCAATGTTGCGCAGCTCCGTCTCAATGCCGATTTCGCTCCAGGCCTGCTTGACCAGCGCCTGCGTCTTCTGGCGCACCGAGTTGGTGGAGGTCTGGTAGAGGAGGGTCAGCGGTTCGCCTTCGTATTCGCGGATGCCGTCGCCGTCGCTGTCGACGATGCCAGCCTCATCAAGCATGGCGTTCGCGCCTTCGATGTCCGGTTCCAGGCAGTCTTCCTCGACTTCGTACTCGTACGAATCGGGCAGCGCTGGCAGGATGTAACAGGTGGGCAGGCCACCCTCGCCATAGAGCTGCTCGGCGATGATGTTGCGGTCCACGGCCATAAACATGGCGTGGCGAATCACGGGGTTACTCAGGAAAGGATGGGCAAATTCGCCGTCCTCGGTGTATACCGCGCGATTTTCACCCAACTCCGGATCGGGGTTCGTCAGGTTGATCAGGATGCGCTCCACGCTACCGGCAAAGGCCGAAACAACCTCGCCGTTGTCTGCAGCAGCCATCTCGTCCAGAATTTCCGGCTCCAGCTGGAGATTCCAGGCGTAATCGGCCTCACCAGTTTCAAGCACGGCACGCGCGGCAGCGGCGGCGTCCCCACCACCCTCGAAGATTACGCGATCGAAGTAGACGTTCTCCGCGTCGCGGTAGTTCTCGTTCTTGATATAGGTGACCACATCATCGACCACGAACTCTTCGATAGCGAAGGCGCCGGTGCCAAGCGGGTTCAGATTTTCGTCGCTGCAGCTCTGCGCCGCCGCGCCAATGCAGTCCGCAAACTGGGTGGCGTTCAGGATGACGCCCTGGCCGCTGGTGAAGGGATCGTAGGGGTACGCTTTGGGCTCCGTAAAGGTAATCAGCACCGTGAGATCGTCAACGGCCTCGACGCTCTCCACGCCCTCGAAGCGGCTCAGCGAGCCACAGCCCGTATCGGGGTTGACGCAGTAGTTGTAGGTAAAGACGACATCCTCCGCCGTGAAGGGCGAGCCATCGCTCCAAAGCACGCCCTCGCGCAGCGTCCACGTGAGCGATGTCAAATCTTCTGCCCAACCACCGTTCTCAATCGTTGGAATTTCTGCGGCAAGGCGCGGCACAAGTTCGCCAGCGGGATCAAAAACGGCCAGCGGCTCCAGCGTGATGCTGGCGGCGTCGATGTCTTTTGTGCCGGTGGAGAGGTAGGGGTTTGGAATGGAGGCGGCCTGCCAGTAAATGATGCGCACCGTGGTGTCGGCATCGGCGTCTTCGCTGGTGTCGGCGGTGTCGCTGTCGGCGGCGTCGGCCGTATCGGCGTCGGCATCTGGGGCCACATCGCCGGTGGGGGTGGCGGTACACGCCGCCAACACCAGGATCAGCAACAGGCTCAAGATGCGAAGAATGTAGGTATTCTTCCGATTCATGTGGGAGTTCTCCTTTGTTCGGGAAAATTAAAAATTGATTAAAAACAGAAGTGTTAGCCAAATGATTGACTTCACCAAGGTTGAATGGAGAATGTCGGTGATTAGGCTAGTCAAACAGGGGCAAGCAGCGTTGCTTTGGGAAAAGCGAGGCGTCCGACGCAGGAGGTGGCGCGTCATTGCCCGCTGATTAGTAGATATTACCGCGTTTTCCGGGGGCTGTCAATTAGGACATATTCTTACCGGTAATAAAAACTCTTTGCCGGAAAAGCCTTGTCTATTCCGCGCTCTCGCCGAGCCACTTGGGGTGAACGCTTCGCCTACAACTCAAACCTTACCTTTGGCAGGCGAACGTTTGCCGCCCGCCTCATTTCCCTCTATAATCTGAAATCTATGAAAGCTTTCCTAGTGATGGGCCGCACGCTACGCGCCGCCTACGATGAACTCTTCCTCTGCGTCTACATGAGCCTGCTCTGGTGGATCGGCACGATCCTGATCATCCCCGCTGCGCCCGTTATGTTGGGCATGAATCGCGTGACCAATCGCGTGGCCAACTACAAGCGCGTCGACAACAGCTTTTTTTGGCAGGGCGCACGCACCGATGTTCGACGCGGCTGGGTGCTCTACTTTATCTCCATGCTGATGCCCGTGGCCGTTACCTTCAACATCTTTTTCTACCTCAACAGCGCCTCGTGGCTGCGCTTTGTGGGGCTGATGTGGCTGTGGGTACTGATGCTGATCATGCTTTTTGTGCAGTACGTCTTCCCCCTCTTTTGGCAGCAGGACGAACCGAGCCTCCTGCTGATCCTGCGCAACGCGCTGATTCTCGCCCTGCGCCACCCCATTTACACGGTGCTGATGCTGCTCTTCCAGATCGCGCTTATTGCGCTTAGCGCCGTCCTCGCCCTGCCCGTGCTGCTGCTCACGCCGGCGCTGCTGTCGCTGGCCGCCAATTTTGCCTTGGTCGGCCTCTTGCAGGAGATGGGCTTGGCCGAGCAGCCACCGGAAATCCCTTCCCGCTAGCGTCAACAGAAATTTAGCAAAGCACAAAAGTCGGGGCACGCCATGGCGTGCCCCGACTTTTGTGCTTTACTTTTTCTACCGCTCCACGAGATTTTTCTACCGCTCCACAATGGGCAAAAACTGACGGGGAGAGAGCGCCAGCGGCGTTGGCAAAGGGGTGGGCGAAATGGTGGCCGAGGGCGCTTCTGTTGAAGAAACAGTGGCCGTTGGCTCCGCTGATGGCGCCGGCGACGCAGTGGCCGCGGGCGTTGACGTGGCGGGAGATGGAGGCGTCTGCTCCGGCGTGCCCGTGGGGGATGCCGTCACCGTTGGGCTGGGCGGCTGGCCGGTCTGTGTAACATTCGGCGTGGCGGTCGGCGATTGAACGGGTGGGACAGCGGTTGGCGTGGCCGAGGGCGGCAGCAGCGTGGCGGTCACCGTCGGCATCACCGTCGGCATCATCGTCGGCATCACCGTCGGCATCACCGTCGGCGTCTCGGCTGCGCCGCAGGGCAACAGCGGCAGCAGCGCGTTAAACCACGTTTGCGCCATCTTCTCCTCGCCGATCGCGTTGGGATGCACGTTGTCGTACGTGTCGGTAATGGCGTTGAAGCCCGTGTTTTGATCAACGATGATCACGGGCGAGGACTCAATCGATTTGTCATTTGCCAGCGTCGCGATATCGCGATTGAGCGCGGTGATTTTATCGTTGAAGGGGCTGTCTGCCGGGATCAGCTGCGCAAACAGAATCGTCACGCTTGGATTATCGATGCGCAGTTGGTTGATGACAGCGTTGAGTTCGTCGATGGTGCTGGCGTTGCTCTGCTCCTGAAACACGTCGTTTGAGCCCAGGTGCACGAGCGCGATGTCGGGCGTGTAGCCATCGAGCCATTCGCTTAGCCGACCGCTGCCCGAACCGGCTTCCGCATCGGGGTTGCCGTCTAGAATCTCATCCGTCCGCCAGCCCCAGTGCCCCTCGTGGTCGAGATCAAAATCGGGATTGGGGGCGGGGCCTTTGAAATTGGTCGTGGACGAGCCGACAAAGTCGACGGCACAGCCTTCGGCCTCCAGCTTCTGCCACAGCGGTCGGCGATAGCTGTCGCGCGGGGTTTCTGGGTAAAACTGACGAGCGCGCCCTTCCCCCTGGGTGATCGAATTGCCCAGCGGCAGGATGCGCACGGGGTCGCCCTGCGCCGCGGCGGGGGCAGAATCAACAACAATAATTGTGCCAAGCGCCAGCAGCAACAGGGCGCTGTAGATGGCAACAGGGCGAAAACGAAGAAAGCGTCTCATCATCACATCCAAAATTGAGCTCGAACTTGCGGGCGGTGGCAAAGCCTCGTAGCTTACGTCCCCAGCACGCGCCAACCGATTGCTTGAAGACGCCGTCGCGTGCGGCGCGTGCTGGGGACGCAATCACCCCTTTAACAAAGCGTGCCCGGCGCATTTTCGCACCGGGCACGCTTGCAGACAAACTTACTTCCGCGGGCAGCGCTACTTCTTCTTGCGCCCACCCTTCTTCGACCCCTTCTTCTCCGCGATCCACGCCACCGCCTGCTCCACCGTCACCTCTTCGGGCTTGATTTCCTTCGGAATCGTGGCGTTGGTGCGCTTGTATTTGACGTAGGGGCCGTAGCGACCGTCGAGCACCTGCATTGGCCCGCCGTCGGGGTGCTCGCCCAAATCCTTGATGACCTTCTTGGCGCTGCGACCGCCCTTGGCCTTCTTCTCCTCGATCAGCTCCAGCGCCCGCGGCAGCTCGATCTCCAACACCTCATCCGGCTCTTTAATGCTGGCATACGTGCCGTCATAAAGCACGTACGGCCCAAAACGGCCCACGCTGGCGCTAACCTGCTTGCCTGTTTCCGGGTGCTCGCCCAGCTTGCGCGGCAGGCTCAGCAGCCGCAGCGCCAGCGCGAGATCCACTTTGCTCGGCTCCATGCCCTTGAGCAGGCTGACGCGCTTGGGCTTTTTGTTGCCCTTGCCCTTCTTCTTGGGCTCGCCCTCGTCCCCCAGCTGCACATAGGGGCCGTAAGGGCCGCTCTTGAGGTAAACCGGCTTGTCCTCTTCGGGATGTTGGCCCAACGTCTCCGGTCCCTCCGCCTTCTGCGTCAACAATTCTTCGACCATCTCCGGCGTGAGATCGGCGGGCGCCAGCTCGGCGGGCAGGCCCGCGGTGATGCGGTCGCCATTTTCCTCGCGTGCGATGAAGGGGCCAAATTGGCCGATGCGCACCTCGGCGGGCAGGCCCTCCAAATCGATGCCGCTGGTGATGCGCGGGTCGATGCCCTCCTCCTTCTCGCGCACCTGGGTCTCCAACCCCGTGTCGCCCAGGTAGAAGCTGCGCAGATACTCGAGCCAGTTCATCTCGCCTGCGGCGATGTCGTCCAGCTTTTGCTCCATTTCGGCGGTAAACTGAAAATCAACCAGCTCGTCAAAGTGATTCTCCAGCAGCGCCGTCACCGCAAAAGCGGTGAAGGTGGGCACGAGCTCTTTGCGCTGCTTGAAGACGTAGCCTCTCCGCTGCACCGTGTCGATGATGGTGGCGTAGGTGCTCGGTCGACCAATGCCCTCGGACTCCAGCGCCTTGACGAGCGTGGCCTCGGTGTAGCGGGCGGGCGGGCGCGTCTCGTGGCCGATGGCCTCCAGATCGCGCGCGTCGACCTCTTCGTCCACGGCCAGCGCGGGCAGGGGGGATTCCTGGTTGTCGAGCGCCGCCTCTGGGTCGTCGCTGCCCTCGACGTAGGCGCGGAAGAAGCCGGGAAACAAGACCTCGCGCCCGCTGGCCCGAAATTCGGCGTTGTCGACGCGAATCATCACCGTCGTAAACTTGAGTCGCGCGTTGGCCATCTGCGTGGCGACGGTGCGCTTCCAGATCAGGTCGTAGAGCTTGCGCTCCTGGCCGCTGATCGGCAGCGAGTCCGCCGGGCGCATCTGGTCGCCAGCGGGACGAATCGCCTCGTGGGCCTCCTGTGCGCCCTTGGACTTGGTCTTGTAGCGGCGCGGCTTGCCGTGTAGATATTGCTCGCCGTAAAGCTCCGTAATACGGCGACGCGCAGCGTTGACGGCCTGATCGCTCAGGTGGACCGAATCCGTGCGCATGTAGGTGATGTGGCCATTTTCATAGAGCTTCTGCGCCGTGCGCATGGTCTCGCGCGCGCCCATGTTGAGCTTGCGGTTGGCCTCCTGCTGCAGCGTGCTCGTGGTAAAGGGCGGCGCGGGCGAGCGCGTCGACTCGCGGCTCTCCACGTCGCTGACCGTCCACGCGCTCTTCAGCAGCCGCTCGCGCAGCGTCTCCGCCTCCTGCTGATTGAGCAGCAGCACCTCCTTGCCCTCGGCGACTTTACCCGTCGCTTCGTCAAAGTCACGTCCGGTGGCGACTCTCGTGCCGTCGACAGAGACGAGCTGGGCCTCGAAGCGGTGGTCGGGCTGGTCGGGCCGCTTGTTGAGCAGCGCCTTCAAATCCCAATATGCGCCGGAGCGGAAGGCGCGTCGTTCACGCTCGCGGATCACGAGCAGCCGCACCGCCGCGCTCTGCACGCGACCGGCGCTCAGCTTGGGCGCAATTTTCTTCCACAGCAGCGGTGACACGGTGTAGCCGACCAGCCGATCCAGTATGCGCCGCGTCTCCTGCGCGCGGATCAGGTCGTCGTTGAGATCGCGCGTGTCGTTGAGCGCCTGCTCGATGGCTTCCTGGGTGATCTCGTGAAAGACCATGCGCCGCACCGGTACTTTGGGGTTGAGCACCTCGTAGAGGTGCCAGCCAATCGACTCGCCCTCGCGGTCCTCATCCGTGGCGAGAATCAGCTCGTCCGCATCCTTGAGCAGCTTGCGCAGCTGCGAGACATGCTTCTTCTTCTCGCTGGGGATTACGTAGAGCGGGTCAAAATCGTCCTCCACGTTAACACCCAGCCGCGCCCACGATTTGCCCTTGAACTTGGCCGGGATTTCCGCGGCGGAAGCGGGCAGATCACGGATGTGCCCCATGCTCGCCTCGACGTGGTATTCCTTGGGCAAAAAGTTGCGGATCGTCTTGGCTTTGGTTGGTGATTCAACAATTACAAGTTTAGTCATAGTATTTTAAGTATGTGCTCGTTACGACGCAGGAGCGTCGCGGCAGGCATTCCCACGCGGAGCGTGGGAACGAGCAGTAATTTATCCCCCATTCAAAAATTTCTTCACTACGCGCACCGTCTCGCCCGCATGGCTCACCCAAAACGAGTGCGCCGCGCCCTCGATGACGTGCAGACGGGCGTTCGGAATGCGCTCGGCCAGAATCTCGCTATTCTGCGGCGGCACGAGCAGGTCGCGATCGCCGGTGAGGACGAGTGTTTCGGCGTTAATTTCCGGCAGGCGCGCAAAGGTGCGGTGCGTTTTGCGGATGGCCCTGGCCTGAGCGTCGACACAGGCGCGCGGCGTCGGCTCGGCAATCAACATGTTCATGTGCCCTTCCAAAAAAGAACGCTCGCGTTCGATAAATTCCGGCGTGTAGTCCGCGGGCAGCCCCCACATGGCGGCCTCCAGCGGCGACATCTCCGGCGGCGGCGACAGGTAGTCCAGGATGTCGTTGCTGGCGCGGATCGATTCGTGCCCGCCGGGGAAGGTGCAGCCGAGCGCCAGCTTCGCCACGCGCTCGGCGTGGTCGAGCGCCACGTGCTGCGCGATCATGCCGCCCATGCTCACGCCCAAAACGTGTGCCCGCTCCACGCCCGCCGCATCCAGCACGGCGATGGCGTCGCTCGCCATCTGCGCCATCGAGTAGGGGCCGTCCGGCTTGTCGCTGCGGCCCGCGCCGCGGTTGTCAAACAGCAGCAGATCGAACGCATCGGAGAGCGGATCGAGCAGCGCCTCGCCCCAGGCCAGGCGACTGCCGCCCAGCCCCATAATCAGGAGCAACGGCAGGTTGGCGGATGCACTAATCGATGGATTACGCTGGCGCCATTCGTAGTAGATTGGAGTGCTTGACGCTGTCGCAAACGGCACAATTCCGCTCCCCCAGCTCGATTCTGAGCGCACACATCGACTTTTTATTTATTCACACTCTACGGATTGGCGCAAATTTTCGCAAACGCGATTAAAGCTAAGTCTACCTTCAAAACTGTAGAAATTGCTCCACGCAGGGCACGAAGAGGCAAAAAAAGAGCGTTGTCTTTCTGCCTTCTTGTCGCTCCGTGCTCCTTGTGGCTGAGCTTTTGAAGTTTGTTGATTTCGCTAGCAACAGATGTTTTATGACGGAAGACATTGTGGAAGACATTGTGGAAGACATTACCGTAGAAGACATTATTGTAGAGCGTTGACTTTCGCCCCAACTTCGTTTAGCATTTAGATATGTCGAAGCAAACGGACGGTCGGTTCCTCAACGAAGCCCGCGCACGCGCGCTGGACGTGCTGCACGGCTGCGCGACTCCACACGGCTTTCGCGCATCGGCGCTGGCCGCGGGTTATCCACAAATCTGGGCGCGCGACAGCATGATCATCTTCCTGGGTGCGGTGGCGACTGGCGACGAGACGCTGATTCGCGCCGGGCGCGCATCGCTAAAGACGCTGGGCGCGCATCAGTCGCCGCGTGGGCTGATCCAGCTCAACGTCAACCCTGATACGGGCTACATTAGCACCGAGAATGCCGGGGCGGTCGACGCTAATTTGTGGTTTATTCTCGGTCACTTTTTACACTGGCGCACCACGGGCGACGATGCCTTTCTGTCGCAAAGCTGGCGTGCCATCAACCGTGCGCTGACGTGGCTGCAATATCAAGATATGAACGAATGTGGTCTGCTCGAAATTCCCGAAGCGGGCAACTGGATGGATTTGATGTCGGTGCGCTACAACGTGCTCTACGACAACGTGCTCTACTACGCCGCCATGTTGGGCTACGAGCAGATGGCGAAGCAGATGCAGGCGGGCGAGTGTGTGGCGGTACTGATCGACGCGGCGCAGATTCACGAGCGCATGAATCTGCTGCTCTGGATCGACCGCTGCTGGGTCGCCGATCACTTTGCGGAACATCTGGAGCGGCTCAAGGCGATTCGTCTTGAATGGTTTATGCTCTACCACAACGTGGGCACTATTTCCAGCCGACCCTTTTACCTGCCGTGGGTCGCCTTTCGCGAATACGGCGGCTGGTGCGACAGCCTAGGCAACCTGCTGACCGTTCTGGTCGGCCTGGCGGACGGCCACCGCACGGAGCACATCCTGCGCTACATGCAGCAGGTCGGCATGGCCGAGCCCTACCCGACCAAGGCCATTTACCCGCCAATTTATCCCGGCGAAAGCGACTGGCGCGACTACTACCGCAGCCGCAACCTCAACCTGCCGCACCAGTACCACAACGGCGGCATCTGGCCGATGGTCGGCGGCTTTCACGTGGCGGCGCTGGTGCAGCAGGCCAGGCAGCGCGAGGCTTGGCACGGGGAGGCGGCGCGGCTGCTGAAGCGGCTGGCCGAGGCCAATCAGCAGGGCATCGAAGCGCCCTGGGAATTTACCGAATGGCTGCACGGCGAGCGCGGCCACCCCATGGGCTACGCCCAGCAGGCGTGGTCGGCGGCGATGTTTTTGTATGCGGATCACGCCGTCCGCACGGGCAAGCTGCCGCTCTTTGACGATCTGCTGGCGGCCAAGCCCGCGTCGGCGGTGGCGGCGGAGCACAACGACTTTGCCGTTTCAGCAGGCGGCGGGCCAGTGTAAAATCGGGTAGGTCACGTATGCTCCGCTACGTGACAAACTTTGCCGTCCCCACTTCACAGGAAAGACGAAAAGTCATGGGGGGTAGCAGAGATTAATGGTGACAATCTCATGCTTCAAATTTCTTCCTCGGATTTACTCTACCATCTCAAATCAAGACGACCGGAGCTTGCGGACAGCGGCACTGCGCTGTTCCATTCTACAATAGTTCCCTATGAGTCTTTCCGGTATAACTTCAAAAATTTAGCGGTTGTTGCATGGGATTTAGAGAAGTACCAGCCTCGTTTTACTCGGCCAGGATTGCTAATTGGGAAGTCTCTTGATGGCTATATATTTCTCACGTGCAGGTTGATTGAGGCGTTCGATATTGGAAAAGTTTTTCAGTGGTGGACTATAGATTTTGATGCGTGGCGTGTTGAGGACGGAAAAAGAGTCGACCTAAACAGTTTGACGACCGACCATTTTGCCTTTAACCAAAGAACGTTGGTTTTTCGCGATAAATACAACGATGACGAGCTTCGAGTGTACGATGTACTGGCTGAGTCGCTGAGTCGCCCGATTACCGTTTCGGATTTACAGCATGAAAACGAAAGTTTGAGTGGCTGGGCAATTGCACCCAACGGCGCGTATATCTTAGTGAGAGTAAATGGCGAAAGCATTCACGGTCACAATTGGGTAAGGGGGAGGGCGATTGGAATTACCCAAGAGGGTACAGAGATTTTGCCAACATCAGAAGAACATCCATTCCGCCTCGATCGATTTCTTCAAGACCATGCACTGTTCCACTTCTCCGCCGAGCACAATCTGTTTACCGCCTGGGGCGAATCCTGGGGATTATTGATACGTAACGTGGATGGCTGGCAAGAGGAACGGTTATTACGTGTTGCTGGCTCAGCGGCTCCCCTATCTTTTCATCCAACTGATTCTTCTCTCATTGCGGTTGCCATTACGAATCGATTGGAAGATAGAAATGTGTGCGGTATAGAGTTCTTTGATTGGCGACAGCGTTATGAACACAACCAGCGAGAGGCGGAAATACAGGCAAAAAGCAGTAAACGCATTGATGTTGGATGGCTTGATCAATTCTGTTTTGACAGCACTGGAGACCGTCTGCTCTGTGTATCAGGTGGTGACATTCACATCTGGGAGGTTAATTCTTCGATGCGTTTAGCGACTTTGCTTGCCGTTCAAGCCGAAATTAGTGTTTGAGTCAAAACAATAAGCGAATTATAATGGCAAAAGTGTAAGAACTTGACCGTATCACATTCGACCCGACCGTCATAGACGGCAACCATTCGTTCGCGGGATGCGCGTCACGGTTGGCATGTTGGCGGCCCGTCGCTTCCGGCCATTCGACTGAGCGGATTCTCGAAGAGTATCCCTATCCGGAGGCCGAAGATATTCAGCAGGCGCACATACGCTGCCCGGGCTCAGCAGGGAAAAATCAGTCGCTATCAAGAAACGCTCTGTGGTCGCAGCGGTAACGGAGGGGTCAAACTTTGTCATTCCCGCGAATGCGCAATGGCGTTAGTTAAGGGAGTGAAGCGGCGGAGTGAGCATTCTCAAATGCGAACGTGCCCTCGAAGCGTCCGGTGCAAATGACTGCATTTACGTCAAAACGACCACTAACTTAACACCATTGCGCGAATGCGGGAATCCAGCGCAACCAACCGATGGATTCCCATGAAAATGAGAATGACAAGGCTATCCTGGCTCGACTCTACCAGCCCGTTTCTTTCCCTTTCGCTACACGCCAGTGTTTAGTTGCTTCTAAGTGACACAAATAGTTGCAAAGATTGAGTTCAATCTTCCCGGAAGTTTGATGAAGCCGCTTCGTTTAATTCTGATCGGCTTCCGGGAAGATGACAGTTGCCGAAGCAACGCACTCCCTAAACAACAGCAAAATTTTTCAACCAAAGGAACCCAACAATGAACCGCAAACTCACCCTACTCACCACGCTGCTGCTGGCCCTTCTGCTGGCCGCAGCCTGCACCGCGCCAGCCCCGGCGGGCGACACCGGTAGCGCCGATGCGGGCGACACCGCCGCCGACGGTCCCGTGACCCTTACCTGGGCTATGTGGGGCAGCACGGAGGAGGTCGCCACCCACCAAGTCGTGGCCGATGCCTTCATGGCCGAGCACCCCGACATCAACGTCGAAATCTACAATGAGCCGTGGGCCGATTACTTTACGCGGATGCAGACGCTCTGGGCCAGCGGCGACAGCGAATCGATCCCCGATGTCCTCTTCCTGTGGCCCACGCCGCGCTACGCCGCCGAAGGCGTGCTCGAAAATCTCGATCCCTACATCGAAGCGTCGGATTACAACCTGGACGACTACTGGCCCGCGCTGCTCGAATCGGCCTCCTACGACGGCAGCGTCTACGGCTTCCCGCGCGACATCAGCGTCGAGGTGCTCTACTACAGTCAGGATTTGTTTGACGCCGCTGGTCTTGAGTATCCCGATGAGTCGTGGACGTGGGACGACCTGCGCAGCGCCGCCGAAGAGTTGACGGTGACCGAAGACAACGGTCGCGTGACGCAGTATGGTCTGGCGATGGAGGGCGGCAAATATCAGCTCTGGAGCGGCCAAAACGGGGGCAGCATTCTCGATGATATGCGCAACCCGTCGCGCTGCACGCTGACGGAGCCCGCGGCAATGGAGGGGTTTCAATTCTTCGCCGACATGATGAATGATGAAGTCGCCATGCGCGATTCCAACCTGAGCCAGGCGGGCGGCGATGCGGGCGTCTTTGCCAACGGCGAAGCGGCGATGATCATCCAGAACGCCAGCCGCGTTTCGCAGTTTAACGAAGCCGGGCTGAATTACGACGTCGCCCCCGTGCCGACGCCAGCGGACGGGCAACGCTCGGCCAGCGCGGGCGGCGCGGCCTGGGTAATGAGCGAGCAGAGCGACAACAAGGATGCGGCGTGGACCTTCTTGTCCTGGCTGCAAAGCACGGACGGTGGCCAGGCCCTCTACACCAGCTCCGGCGAAATTTTCCCCGCGCTGGAATCGACGGCGCGCTCCGAAGCCTTTTTGCAAAGCGAGGAGCCGCCCGTTAACCGCGAGGCCTTTCTGATCGAGGGCGAGAACGCCGCGGTCGGTCGCTTTGGCTACTTCCCCGAATGGGGCGAGCTGAGCGGCTCGATCATCGATCCGCAGCTCCAGCGCATCTGGACGGGCGAAGCCACGGTCGACGAAGTGCTGCCCGAGCTGTGCGACCAAATCGATGCCTTCCTGGCGGACAACGGCTACCCGCAGTAGGGAGACAGTGAGACGGGGAAACAGTGAGACGGGGAAACAGTGAGACGGGGAAACAGTGAGACGGGGAGACAGTGAGACGCGGAGACAGTGAGACGCGGGGAAGTATAGGGTAACTTCCTCGTGTCCCCGCGTCCCTGCGTCCCTGCCTCTCCGCGTCTGCTTATCTTAATATCTTCATCAAGACCCAGCATGCAATCCACCCAACGCCGCTTCCGCTGGCGGCCCGACCAACAGTGGGAAGCCTATCTCTTTCTCCTGCCCAGCCTGCTGGGCTTTTTGGTCTTCGTCGTGCTGCCGGTGGGGGCGTCGCTGGGGATTAGCTTTACGGAGTGGGGGCTGCTGGGCGCGCCGGAGTGGGTGGGGCTGCGCAACTTCCAGCAGCTGCTTCAGCGCGACCCGCTTTTCTGGCAGGTGCTCGGCAACACGCTCTACCTGATGGTCGCCATCGTGCCGCTCCAGCTAGCTGTCGGGCTGCTGGTTGCCGTGGCGCTCAATCAGGCGATCCGCGGGCTGCTTGTCTACCGCGTCATCTATTTTATGCCGGTGGTCACGACCGTCGTCGCGGGCGCAATTGTTTTCCAG
This sequence comes from Caldilineaceae bacterium, assembly GCA_965213535.1. Taxonomy (GTDB): domain Bacteria; phylum Chloroflexota; class Anaerolineae; order Caldilineales; family Caldilineaceae; genus JBCCFC01. Next base: position 5,553,430 of record OZ243888.1, on the reverse strand, counting down.
TTTTTGCTCAACCGCAACTACGGTCTCATCAGCCAGGCCATCTGGGGGCTGGGTGACCTTACGGGCCTGCCGATTCAGCCGCCCGATTTTCTCAACGACACGGCGTGGGCCAAGCCAGCGGTGGTGCTGCTGACACTCTGGAAAAACGTCGGCTTTACGATGGTAATTTACCTGGCCGCGCTGCAGGGCGTGCCGCAGGCGCTCTACGATGCGGCCAACGTCGACGGCGCGAGCGCGTGGCAGCGTTTTCGCTCCATCACCCTGCCGCTTGTCAGCCCCACCACTTTCTTTCTGCTGATCATCCAGATGATCGGCGCCTTTCAGCTCTTCACCGAAGCCTACGTGATGACGCGCGGCGGCCCCGCCAACTCCACGCTGACCGTTGTCTACTACATCTACCAGAACGCCTTTGACTTTGGCCGCATGGGCAAGGCCTCGGCCATGGCGTGGTTTTTGTTTGTCTTTATCTTCCTCTTTACCTTCCTGCAAACGCGGCTGCAAAGACGCTGGGTCTACTACGAGGCGTAGTGTTGGGCAGCCGCCTGCGGCCCGCTATTGGCTCGCACAAGACGCCGCAATCAGCGCGCACGTTTGGTCGGGCACGAGCGGCTGGCTTTCTTCAACCACAACAAGCGCTTCCCGTTCGATTAACGCGTTATCCTCTCGCGCGTAGATCGCTAGCAATTCCTCGTCACCACCAATACCTGCAAAAACCCCCCACGTTTTCGGCAGCCAGAGCCAGAGCGTCGTGGCGCGGATCGTGTCGCCCGTCTGCCACTGCGACGGCGGATACCAGATCAGCGCGGGCGGCGTCGATTCGGCAAAGCTGTAGACGCTATCGCCGCCGGGCGTGCGAATGCTCAGGCGCGGCGACATGGCGTCTGCGTCAAAATCGCTGCCGACCTGCCAGAGCGTTGTGACTTTGGTCTGTCGCCAGCGGGGCCAATCTTCGAGCGCAACGTCGACGGCTTCCAGCGGTGGGGCATTCGAAGCGGCTTGACCCGTGCTGCGGGCAAAGTCATAAAACGCGGGGGGGATCTCTTTGCCCGCTTCGCCGCTGTTTGTCTCGCTGCTGTTTGTCTCGCCGCTGTTTGTCTCGCCGCTGTTTATCTCGTAGCGATGCAGCAGCAGAAAGCCATCTGCACCGTCGACGACGCCCCAGTCGGCGGCGAGCATCTGCTGAACGCGCGCGTGCAGGTCGCCGGGGGCCATGTCGGTGTTGGTGGTCACGTCGAGCAGCGCCCAGTCGGCGTTGCCGAGCAGCCGCGGGTCGCCATCCGGATTGGGGAGGCCAAGCGGAAATTGGTAGACAAAGCGGCGCAGGGCGAGGTGCGGATGCACGGCGGCGGTGGCGGTGACGGCGGCATCCGCGGGAATTTGATCGACGAAACGGGAGAGCAGCTCGTGGTGCGCACCGACGGGCGTTGGATCGTAATCACCACCCAGCGGGCCGCGACCGTCTTGGGCGTAGAGCACGGTGGCGAAGGCGAGCAGCCACGCGCCGAGGGCAAAGGCGAGCAGCGGGCGCAGGGCGGTGCGCGAGTTGTAAAAGAGCGAGACGAGCGCCATGGTGCCGGTGCTGGCGGCGGGCATGTGCTGAAAGCTGGCGGAGGAGCGGTTGATGCGACGGCCCACGAAGCGCCAGAGTCTGGCCCCGCCGTAGATGGCGCCGACGGCAAAGTAGGGCACGAGGGGGGCGCTGTAGTGGAAGTCGCCGTAGTATTGGGCCGGGTAGGCGCTGAGCAGGTTGGCGAGCAGCACGGGCAGCGCGAGCAGCAAAATCTCGGGGGCGAGCAGGCTTAGAAAGCCAAAGGCCATCAGCAGGTTGCGCAGATAGGCGGCGCGGGCGGGCTCGCTGGCGATTTGCCAAACGAGATCGGGCCGCGTCAGCACGCTGCGCAGGATGTCCACCGGCGAATCGCCGAGCGCGCCGTAGCGGGCAAAGTAGCCGCTCTCGGCCACGCCGTAAACGGGCTCGGCATAGGTGGGGACGATCACGAAGGTGGTGATGTAGAACCAGGCGAGCGAGAAAACGACGACAGCGGCAGCGGCGAGCAGGGGAGACGCGGGGACGCGGGGACGCGGGGATGCGGAGAGGGCTAGTTGTTCGCTGTCGCCAATCGTAAATCGTAAATCCGAAATCCAAAATCGCCACATTGCCCACGCCCCCAACCCCGCCGCCAGCAGCGCCATCTCCTCCTTGACAAGCGCGACAAGCACGGCGGCAAGGGCAAAGTGCACCCAGCGGCGTGTATCGACGGCCCAGAAGGCCCACAGGATCAGCGGGGCGGCGAGGGGGGCGGCGTGGAATTCGGTGAGCAGGGCGGATTGAAGCTGGGGGGCGAGCAGGTAAGCGACAGCCAGGGCCAGCGCCAGCGGCTGGGTGAGCGCGCGCAACGGCTCGACCTGCCAGACGTGGGTGCGTTCGCGGGCGGTCAGCAGCGTATCGAAGCGGCGCAGAGCCAGGGCGTAGACGAAGAAAGCGCCGATCGCGACGGCCAGCACCTGAAGCAGGAGCAGGGCGCGCACGTCGCGCCACAGCCAGAGCGTCGGGCTGATAAGCACCAGGATCGGCTCGACGTGGTCGCTGAGGCGTGTGGCGAGGTAGCCGTTGTCCGTCATCTCGACAAAGCGACCGCGGCTGCTGTTCCAGACGGCCTGGGCAATTTGGCCCAAGTCCGAGCGGTGGGTGCGCATGCCCGCATGTTGGGCAAAGGCGAGCCGCGTGAAGATGAGCGTGTAGAGCGAGGTGAGGGCGAGCAGCGCGAGGCGATAGGGAGCGGCGAGTCGGCGGAGTAGACGGGACATCAAAAAATTGAACGTTGACTATTGGCCGTTGACCAGTGACCATTCAAATGTGGCCTGCAAATTGTCGATGGTCAACGGTGAATTGTCAATTGTCAACGGCGTGGGACGACGCAGCGCTTCGCCCCACGCCCAGCAGATGGTCAATGGTTAATGGCTGATGGGTAAGTGTGAATGGTTAACGGCGCGGACGACGCGAGCAGCTTGTTCGACCGTGAGCGTGGGGTGTAGCGGGAGGGAGAGGATTTCGCCCGCGAGCCGCTCCGTTTGAGATAGATTGTGCGCGACGATGACATCGCTACCGGCGTAAGCAGGCTGCTGGTGAACCGGAACCGGATAGTGGATGCCGGTGCCAATGCCCTGCTCGACAAGGCGAGCGCGCAGGGCGTCGCGCTCCGCCGTGCGGATGACGTAGAGGTGGTAGACGTGCTCGCAGCCATCGACTTCGACCGGCGCAACAACATTATCCGGCAAATGCTCGGCATAGACGGCGGCGAGGGCGCGGCGGTTGGCGTTATCAGCGTCCAGGTAGCGCAGCTTTCCGCGCAAGATGGCGGCCTGGAGTTCATCGAGTCGACTGTTGAGCCCTTCGTGCTGAGAGACGTAACGGCTTTGTGCCGACCAGCCGTACTCACGCAACTCCCGCACGCGCTCAGTCAGCGGGCCAGCCGGGCCGACCACCGCGCCACCGTCGCCCAGCGCGCCGAGATTTTTGGTGGGGTAAAACGAGAAGCAGGCCAAATCGCCCAGCGTGCCAGCGGGCTGCTGAAAATACATCGCGCCGTGGGCCTGAGCGCAATCCTCGATAACGTAAATTTTGTGGCCAAGCCGGTTGGACGCCTGCTCGACAACGTTCAGGATTTCGCACATCGCGGCTGGATGGCCGTAGAGGTGCACGGGCACGATGGCCCGCGTGCGCGGCGTGATCGCGGCTTCCAGGGCGGCGGGATCAAGGGTGTAGGTGCGCGGGTCAACGTCGATCAGCACGGGGGTGGCCCCAGCCAGCCGAATCGCGGCCGCGGTGGCGACGGCGGTGTGCGAGACGGTGATCACTTCGTGGCCGGAGGTTACACCACAGGCGCGCAGGGCAAGCTGGAGCGCGTCGGTGCCGGAATTGACGCCAACGGACTCGATTTTGGATTTTGGGTTTTGGATTTTGGCTTGCGGGTCGATTTTGCGTTCGAGGTATTCTGCAAACTCCTGCTCGAAGGCAGCGACCTCCTGGCCCAACACGTACCAGCCGCTGTCCAGGACGCGGGCAACGGCGTCGTCGATTTCGGCGCGATGGGCGAGATAGTGGGCGCGGAGATTATTGAATGGAATTTGCATAGAGGTGGGAAGTACGCACCCAATCAACGCGAAGTCGCAGAGACACGAGGGCCTCTAGAGAGGATGCAGGCCCTAAATAATGGCTATGTCAACTCGTCAACGGTATGAATGATCAACCAGGACAGTCTACATGGAAGCCCTCTGCGTCTTTGCGTTAAATTTTTGATTACCGGTCGCCGTTGATAAACGCCTCGGTCATCTGATAGGCCTTATCGTCCGTAACCTGGTGCAGCGGGTGCTTGCAGAAGTAGGAGGAGGGTCCTTCGAGCACGCCGCCCTGGCCGCGTTCGAGGGCGAGCTTGGCGCAGCGGATCGCATCAATTGAAACGCCCGCCGAGTTGGGCGAATCCTCGACCGAGAGGCGCAGCTCCAGGTTCATCGGCACGTCGCCAAAGAGCTTGCCCTCCATGCGGATAAAGCAGACTTTGTTATCCTTCTGCCACGGCACGTAATCGCTGGGGCCGACGTGAATGTTGTCCGGATCAAGCCGCTGAGCGGTCACGGACTGGACGGCCTCCGTCTTCGATTCCTTCTTGGAGGCGAGGCGGCTCTGGTTGAGCATGTTGAGAAAATCGGTGTTGCCGCCGGTGTTGAGCTGATACGTCCGCTCCAGCTTGACGCCGCGCTTGTGGAACAGGTCCGTCAGCGTGCGGTGGGTAATCGTCGCGCCGAGCTGGGCCTTGATGTCGTCGCCGATGATGGGCAGGTTGGCCTCCGCAAAGCGCTGTGCCCACTCTGGATTGCTGGCGATAAAGACCGGGATGTTGTTGATGAAGGCCACGCCCGCTTCCAGCGCACACTCGGCGTAGAACTGCGTCGCCTCTTCCGAGCCAACGGGCAGGTAGTTCATCAAAATATCCGTGCCCGTCTCCCGCAGCGTCTGTACCACGGCGGCTTTGTCGGGCTGCTCGGCATCGGCCAGCAGAAAGGTGTGGTCGTCCTTGTAGTCGTGCATGTGCTCCGAAAAGCCATCGAGCACGCGACCCATCTGCACGGTGACGCCCGTCAGCGGCAAATCCTCGGCAAAGACGGTGGTGCAGTTGGGGTCGGCAAAAATCGCCTCGTTGACCTCCTGACCGATCTTGCGCCGGTCAATATCAAACGCGGCAACGACTTCGATATCGCCCGGCGTGTAGTCGCCGATCTGCCAGTGCATGAGGCCGATGGCCTCTTCGCGCTTCTGGTTGCGGTAGTAGTAGATGCCCTGAATCAGCGAGCTGGCACAGTTGCCAATGCCGACCACGGCAATACGAATCGGTTGCATGAGCGCTTCTTTCTTGGCGGGCGACCTCTGCTGTCGTCGCGGTCACCCAGGTTCATCGGATTGATGGTGTTGTCTAGTTTACCGCTGAATTTACCACAAAGACGCAAAGGCACGAAGAATCATTCGCAACTCTTCGTGCCTTGGCGCATCTAAAATGCAGCATAAATATCACTTAAGCGAATCGTTTTATATTAACGAACAAATACGTCACTGCCAGTAATGATGTCCATGTTCTTGATAAAACCGAACCATTTGGGTTAACCCCTCGGGCGCGTCAATCGTAGGCTGCCAGCCCAGCGACTGCTCGATTTTGGCGTAGCTGGAATAAACATCACCGATGTCGATGCGCTGGCGGGCGGCGGGCCAGGGCACGAGCTCCACGCGGCCGCGCCCCGCAATCCCGACCAGCAGTTCGGCAATTTCCAGCAGCGGCAGCGGACGCAGGCCGCCGAGGTTGTAAATTTCGCCGTTGCTGGCGTCCGACGCACCCACGCGCAAAAAGGCATCGACGGCGTCGTCGACGTAGCAGAGGTCGCGCAGCTGCTGGCCGTCGCCGTAGAGCTGAATCGTTTCGCCCAGCACGGCCAGCCGCACAAACCAGCCGATAAAGCCCTGCCGCTTGTGCTTGACGAGCTGGCGCGGGCCGTAAGTGTTCGTCATCCGCAGCGAGCTGGTGCGCAGGCCATGGGCGTTGTGGTAGACGATGTGATACCACTCGCCCGCCAGCTTGTTGACGCCGTTGACGTCGGTTGGCTGCTGGCGGTGCGCTTCGTCGAGCGGCAAATAATTGGGCTTGCCGTACTGCTGACGCGTGCCCGCGTAGACGACTTTAACGTCGGGATTCTCGTGGCGACAGGCTTCGAGGATCGAGAGCTGGCTGCGCGTGTTGATGTCGAGGTCGGTGAAGGGATCCTCCATCGAATCGAGGTGGCTGACTTGCCCGGCCAAATTAAACAGCACCGCCTGCCCCGGCACGAGCGCGCGCATCGAGTGCGGATCGCGTACGTCCGCAATGTTAATTTGCACGCGATCCGCGTAACCGTGCAGGTTGAAGCGATTGCCGCCGTAGGCCGGGATCAGCGAATCGACAATCGTGACGCGCGCGCCCAGGTCGACGAGCCGCCGCGCCAAGGTCGCGCCAACAAAGCCGAGCCCGCCGGTGATGAGGACGGGGCGGTCGGCGTAGAAATCGGCGTAGAAAGAGAGGGAATTCATGCTTGATGAAAATATCTGTGCTATAATTGGTTCATGCCAGCACGAGATATTTTACACGATGTCGTCCGAGACGCCTTGATTCAAGACGGCTGGACGATCACGCACGATCCATTTGTGATTCCTTTTGGGCGTCGCAAAATCTATGCGGATTTGGGCGCGGAGAGAGCGTTGGTTGCCGAGAAGCGCGAAGAAAAGATTGTCGTTGAAATTAAAAGTTTTGTGGGGCTGTCGCGCATGGCTGACCTTCAGCAAGCGTTGGGACAGTTTACAATGTACAAAGTCTTGTTAGCAGACAAGCATCCGGAGTACACCGTTTATCTGGCTATGGATGACTTTGTCTTTGAGGAAATGTTTTTGGATGCAGATGGCGAGGTGCTACTGGCAGGGTCCGCGCTGAGGATCGTGACGATTGATACGGAAGCGAGAAGTATTCAACGATGGATAAATTAGATCGCTATAAATCATTGATCAAAACGCTGCTTGAGGACGAAGCCAGCGTTCGGCCAGCATTTGGCGAAATTGAACCGCATCTCGTTTTTGATGACGAACGCGGCAGCTATCAGCTCATGTACATCGGCTGGGAGCGCAGCGGGCGCACACACGGCGCGGTCATTCACATTCGCCTGAAGGACGATAAGATTTGGATTGAATACGATGGCTCACAGGATGGCTTCGCGTCCCATCTATTAAAAGCAGGCGTACCAAGGGAAGATATTGTCCTTGCGTTTCAAGCACCCTGGCAGCGGCAGTACACGGAGTTTGCCGTTGCCTAACTAGTACACAGCGGCGTAAGTAATTGGGCGGTTCGCGTGCGCCGCCGCTGGTGGCTAAAGCCCACCAGCTTGCCTGAAGAAAACCGGCTGAAAGCCGGTTGACTGGATGGGGATTACGCGCTGACAACCGCCTAGATATTTACGCCTTCATGTACTAGTACATTTGGGCGTACATATCACGGCAGATTAATGCGTCTTCTACCTCTGGTGGGCAGGCGCAAAAAGCTGCCTACCTATTTCTGCCGGGCTGTACTGGCTCGCCCCGTCAATTCCTCCATAGCTCGCCGATGATCGCGTTCAACCGACGCTTCGAACTCTTCCCACAAATCGTAGTACTCCGCCACCTGCAGCGCACAGCGAATTACATCCTGCACTTCCTTCGCCAGCTTCATCCGATCCGGCTCGCCATGCTTCTCCCGCTTGATGCCGCCACCCTCAAAGTGGTTGACTTGCGCCGCCAGTTCACCACACTCTTCGGCCAGCCGCGTGATAATCTGGAACGGATCGTTGCCGTTGCGGAAGCGCTGGGCAAGGGCTTGGTTGATGGTTTGGATTTTTTCGAGCAGAGATGGTTGATTGGTCAAGGGTCGCTTTCCCGCCGTGATAAACGAAGACTTGTCACCAGCGGCGGCATCGTACATAATCTCTATAGAAGTGTCAATCAGTGGTGTGAACGGGAAACTCTGTTGAACGAAATCACACGTAGTTAACCCGCCACCGCATCCGTTCAGCCCTCGCCATGATAGATTTTCTCAATTTCACCCGCGAACTTGCCCACCTCAGCGGCGAGATCATCCGGCCCTATTTTCGACGCGCCAGCGTGGAGACCAAGGCCGACGACACGCCCGTCACCGCCGCTGATCGCGAGGCGGAGCAGGCGATGCGCGCGCACATCCAGCAGCGCTTCCCGGCGCACGGTATCCTCGGCGAGGAGTTTGGCGATCATCAGCCGGACGCCGAGTACCAGTGGGTGCTCGACCCCATCGACGGTACGAAAACCTTTGTGGCGAATGCCCACCTCTTTGGCACGCTCATCGCCCTCCTGCGCGACGGCCAGCCCATTCTCGGCGCGATCCACCAGCCCATTCTCGGCGACCTGCTGCTGGGCGACGGCCAGCAGGCGTGGCTCAACGGCGACCCCGTTTCGGTTCGCCCCTGTGCGTCCATTGAAGAAGCCGTGCTGACGACGACCGACCACTGGAATGTTCACCAATATCAGAACGGGCGCGCCTTCGAGTCGCTGGCCAAGCGCAGCAAGCTCTACCGCACCTGGGGCGACTGCTACGGCTACTATCTCCTCGCTACCGGCGGCATCGATGTTATGACCGACCCCATTTTGGCCCAGTGGGATTTGATGGCGCTGATCCCCATCATCGAGGGCGCGGGCGGGCGCATAACGGACTGGCGCGGCGGCTCGATTCTCGCTGGCGACGAGCCGGGTGCAAGGGGCGCTGTCGCCACGGCGGGCGAGCTCCACGATGAAGTGATTCGGCTGCTCAATCCGTAATTTGCCGGACAGGTTAATCGCTTGTCCAGCCGCAAGTAAATCGCTTGCACCACCTCGACGCACTCTCGACGCACTCTCGACGCACCTATCCACTAAACCCCACAGCGCCCACAGAAGTCCCCGGCGCATCGTGGCACAATTGGCCGCATGACTGAGCTGCTAAACAGCCCCCTCACCAACATCGTGATTATTGTGCTGCTTGCGCTGCTCAACGGCGTCTTTGCGCTGTCCGAGCTGGCGGTGGTTTCCTCCAAGCGGGCGCGTCTGCAGCAGCGGGCGCGAGAGGGCAGCCGCAGCGCCGAGACGGTGCTGCGGGTAACGGAAGAGCCCACGGACTTTCTGGCAACCGTTCAAATTGGCATTACCCTAATTGGCATTGGAGCGGGTGCGTTTGGTGGCGCAACGTTAGCCGACGACGTGGCCGGGCTGATCGCGCGCGCCGGGCCCCTCGCGCCCTACAGCGGCGCGCTTGGCTACGTCACCGTGGTGGGCATCATCACTTACCTATCGCTGACGGTGGGCGAGCTAGTTCCCAAAGCGATTGCGCTCAACAACCCGGAGCGCTGGGCCATGCTCGTCACGCCGCCCATGCGCCAGCTCGCGCGGGTGACGCTGCCGCTGGTGCGCTTGTTGAGCGCCTCCACCAACGGCGCGCTGCGTCTGCTGGGCATTGAAGCTTCGGACGAACCGGAGGTGACCGAGGAGGAAATCAAGCTAATTCTGGAGGAAGGGGCGGAATCGGGGGCGCTGGAGCCAGAGGAGCGCCAGCTTGTCAAGCACGCGCTCGATTTGGACGACATCACGCTGCGCTCGCTGTTGACGCACCGGCTCAATGTGGATTGGCTTGATCTCAGCGACTCGCACGAGAAAATTGTTCACCAAATCACGAGAGCCGGACACAACTATCTACCGCTGTGCGATGGGTCGCTGGATCGCGTCCGCGCGGTGGCACGGGCGCGCGATCTGCTGGGGTACGTCACCGATGGCGGTCGGCTGGACAGGGCGGAGGAGCTGCTGTCCGTCGCTGTCCAGCCCATTTTCCTGCCCACAACGGCCAACCCCATGCAGGCGCTGGCGCACTTTCGCGAGACCGGTGTCCACATCATCTTCGCGGTCGACGAGCACGGCGGCGTTCAGGGCATCGTTACGCCGTTTGACGTTCTGGAGCGCATGGTGGGCAAAATCGATGGGCTGGGCAAGCCATCGCGTCGGGACAAGGTGTAGATTTTAGCCGCGGCTTTTACTTGTTGGGCAGCATGTAAAGATACCAGTACGGCTCGCGTGGGAAGACGGTCTGCAGTGCGTCGCTCCACACAAAATCGCTGGCTTGCGCCAGGCCGCGAATGCGCCGGTCGATGGCGCTGATCTGCTGACCTAGTTCATCGGGCAGATCGCTGCCCAGCTCCTTGAGCACCTCCTCAATGCGCTGGCGGTTGCGAATCTCGAAGGGATATTCGCTGCGGCAGCTTGCATCCGGGCCGCGACAGTCGTCCAAGAACCACTTGAGCGAATCGAGCCGCGTCTTGATCTCGCGCCGCAGCCGCTCGTGAAAGCGCGTGCGCAGGCTATAGATACCCTCCTTCACCTGCTGCTGCACCTGGTCGAGCTGGTACTGCTGCGTCTCATTTAGCTCGTCGCGCGTCGCGTGCAGCCGGTGCAGCCGCGTGAGCAAGTCACCGCCCGTCATTTGCAGCCGCTCCTGGCCGCGCGGCGTATCGGCGGTTACGGTGCGATAGAGCTCGTCGCTAAAAATATAGGCCTCCAACTCCTCGGCCATCGTCTGCGCAATCGCCAGATCGACGGCTGGCTCTTCGCCAATAACTTTGCTGCTGTTTGCCATGGTATATCCTTTCTAATTTTACTTGGCTTGTCCAAGCTGCAAGCGAACAGCTCGTGTTGTGCTTACCAGCGGTGATGCACCTGCTCGTAAACCTCGCCCTCGTAAATCTCGCGCACGTGCTGCATCTGCGCCTCGCTTAAAGGCGGCAGCTCGGCGGCGGCGACGTTGTCCTCCACCTGTGCCGGGCGTTTCGCGCCGGGAATCGTGCAGGAGACGTCGTCGTGCATCAAAATCCAGCGCAGGGCGAGCTGGGCCATGGTCGCGCCTTCGGGCACGAGCGCTTTTAGCGCATCCACCGCGCGTAGCCCCGTCTCGTAGTCGACGCCCGCAAAGGTTTCGCCGCGGTCAAACGATTCACCATCGCGGTTGAACTGGCGGTGATCGTCGTCGGCGAACTCGGTGTCGCGGGACATTTTGCCCGTGAGCAGTCCGCTCGCCAGCGGCACGCGCACGATCACGCCGATGTCGCGTCGCTGCGCCTGCTCGAAAAAGAGATCAAGCGGGCGTTGGCGGAACAGGTTGAAGATAATCTGTACCGTCTCCACGCCGGGATATTCAATAGCCTTGAGCGCCTCCTCCACCTTTTCCACGCTGACACCGTAGTGCCGGATTTTGCCCGCCCGCTTGAGATCGTCGAGCGCAGCAAAGGTTTCCGGCTGGTAGTAAACGTCCGTTGGCGGGCAGTGAAGCTGGACGAGATCGAGCGCCTCTGTCTGTAAATTTTGCAGGCTCTCCTCGACGAAGCGCGTCAAATTCTCCTTATTGTACCCTTCGGCGCTGTGCGGGCTCAGCCGGCGACCCGCCTTGGTGGCGACGTAAACCTCCTCCGAGCGTTCGGCCAGCGCCTGCGCGATCAGCCGCTCGCTGCGCCCGCCGCCGTAAACGTCCGCCGTGTCGATAAAATTGACGCCAAGATCAATCGCGCGGTGCAGCGCCGCCAGCGACTCGTCGTCGTCTACCTCGCCCCACGAGCCGCCAATCGCCCACGCCCCAAAGCTTACTTCGGAGACGGGGAGGCTGGTGGAGCCGAGTTTGCGGTAGTTCATTATGTTGACTGCTTTCTGGTTTGGTAAGGGTTTTTAGTGCGTGGTGCGTGGTGCGTGGTGCGTATGCGTGGACTAAGTACATTATCAAGTCTTAATTTTCGGGTTATCTCCTTCTTGATTACCCGAATCTTTAATGTTGATGATGTACTAGAACTTTACGCGAATCTTTATCCAACTACCATTTGGGTTGGGTTCCAGTTCACGCACCACGCACTACGCACCACGCAGCAGCTCCTCCGTATCCAACCACAGCGTTACCGGCCCATCGTTCACGAGCGACACCGTCATCTGCGCGCCAAAACGACCGCGCGCCACGGGCACACCCTGCGCTGCCAGCAGCTCGCAAAAGCGCTCGTACAGCGGCTCGGCATGGTCCGGGCGGGCGGCATCGGTAAAGCTCGGTCGGCGGCCCTTGCGCGCGCTGCCGTAGAGCGTAAATTGGCTCACAACCAGCGATGCGCCGTCGACATCGGCAAGCGCCAAATTCATCTTGCCCGCCTCGTCCCCAAACAAGCGCAGCCCGGCAACCTTGCGCGCCAAGTGTACGGCTTCGGCCTCGCCATCACCGTGAGTTACACCCAAAAGCAGCAGAACCCCCCGACCAATCGCGCCCACAATTTCACCGTCGACTTCGACCTGAGCGCTGGTAACGCACTGTAGAACAATTCGCATGAATTCTCCAGTATTATAATGCGTGGTGCGTGGTGCGTGAACGAGAAAACAGCATTTAGAATCGGATATCAGTTTGGCCGAACGTTCACGCACCACGTACTACGCACCAAATTGCCTCATTGACAAATCGAACAAAAGTTCGTATAATCTCCCCATGAACTTCACCGTTGCGCCCGACCTCACCCAGAAGCTCTCGCTGCTGCAGCAAGCGACCGGCTCGGACACCATTGCGGACGTCATGCGCTTTGAGCCAGCGGGCGGATCGCCGCAGAAGGAAGCGCTGGATTCTCCGCTGACGAGTGAGGATGTTGCGCGTAAGAAGCGCAATCTCAAGGCGCTGCCCTGCGTGTCGCACGTTTCGACGCCAACGGGCGCCAAGCCGGTGCTCAAATCGATGATGACGACGGCCTGCGAGCGCGACTGCTTCTACTGCCCCTTCCGCGCCGGGCGCAGCAAAACCAAGCGCGTCACCTTCTCGCCGGACGAGATGGCGACGACGTTCGACTCCATGCAGCGAGCTGGTCACGTCGACGGGCTCTTTCTCTCCTCCGGCATCATCAAGGGCAGCGTCACCACCCAGGATAAAATTATCGACACGGCGGACATCATCCGCAATCAGCACGGCTACCGCGGCTACGTTCACCTCAAGATCATGCCCAGCGCCGAGCGCGAGCAAATTCGCCGCGCCATGCAGCTTGCGGATCGGGTATCGATCAACCTGGAGGGGCCAACGGAGCAGCGGCTCAACGCGCTCGCACCCAAAAAATTCTTCTGGGAGGAGATGGTGCAGCGGCTGCAGTGGGCCAGCGAGCTGCGCCGCAACGAGGGGCTGCGCGCCAGCGTGGTGACGCAGTTTGTGGTGGGAGCCGTGGGCGACACAGATCTGGAGCTGCTCTCGCTGGGCGAGAAACTGTACACCCAACTCGGCCTCAGGCGCACCTACTTTTCGGCCTTCCATCCCATCAGCCAAACGCCGTTTGAGCAAGTCGCGCCGACGCCTTTACAACGCCAGCACCGCCTCTACCAGGCCAGCTTCCTCCTGCGCGATTACGGCTGGAGCGTCGAGGAGATGCCTTTTCTCGCAAACACCAATCTGCGGCTGGATATCGACCCCAAGCGCGCCTGGGCCGAAGAAAATCTGCGCGACGCCCCCGTCGAGGTCAACCGGGCTGAGCGCAGCGATCTGCTGCGCATCCCCGGCGTTGGCCCCAAAACCGCCGACGCCCTGCTCGCCGCCCGCCGGCGCGGCGTCATCAGCGAAATTGCCCACCTCAAGCGCTTGGGCCTGCGCAGGCCGGAGCAGGCGCTGCCTTACCTATTGCTCAACGGTCGCCAAGTCGAGCAGCAGCTATCGCTCTTTTAATCCCCTAAATTTTAGCGCGGGAGCGCAAAGGCGCAAGCGCGATGTTTCGCCAGCCGCCCGGTTGGCAATGACACCCACTGCCCCAAGACAACGATTTCCCCCGCAGCACAACCGACAAATCAACCCCTTCGCGCCTCCGCGCCTCCGCGTTAAATTCCTTGCTTCAACGACTCCGCAATGGTTGCCGCCAATCCCGGCTCGGCCCAAATGGCGCCGTCGATCTGTACCGCACGTGCACCCGCAGCCAGCGCCTGTCTCGCCTGGGCGGCGGTGTAGACGCCGCCACAGGCAATGAGCGCACAGGGCAGCTCCAGCTTGGCGACGGCGAGCAGCGCCCGCAGCATCGGCGCAAAGGTGGCTGGCCCGTAAAGCGCGCCGGTAACGGGCTGACCCGTCACCGCGTGGATCGCCGCGCCCGGCAGCGGCTGGCCGACAACTAGCCCCACCGCGCCCGCACCGTAGACCTCCTCTGCCCAATCCGCCGCGTAATCCAGCGGCAGCTTGGCCCACAGCGGCAGATCGGTGATGCTCGTCGCCGTTTCCACGAGCTCCGTCACCTGCCATGCTTCCTGGTGCGGCGACACAAGCAATTCCAGCCCCGCCAGCACCTCCACCCGCCCCAGCCGCTCCACCGTCTCCGCCAGCGCGTCCGGCTGCGAATCGGCCACCTGCGCCACGACTGGGCAGCCGAGCCGAGCCCAGCCCGCGCTCAACTTGCGCACGGCGGCGCTCACCCCGCGATTTTGCAGTCCCGTGCCCAGCACAAAGCCGCCCACCGTCTCCCCCAGCCGCGGCGGCTCACTGCCAGCCCGGCTGTGTCGCAAAATTGGCCCAACGACCACCGCGCCCAGCTGCGCGGTCTGCACCCCTTCCTCCGCCCCGCCCAGCAGCGCTTCCCCCGCCCCAATTGTGCCGCCCGCCAGCAGAACGGGGTTGGCTACGGGCAGGCCGCGTTTGTGGTTGGGGGCAAGGTCGATAGGCATGGGGTGAAGATGGTGCGTGATGCGTAGTGCGTGGTGCGTAGTGCGTGATGCGTAGTGCGTGAACTGTAGCTTGATTTTCTTGGGTGGTGTGCAGTGTGCAGACCGTGGGGCGGCTTTCTGTCGGGACAAATTTTGTACGTGCCCACAGCGTCTACCAGTTCACGCACCACGCACTACGCACCACTTCACTCTGGCCGAAACGTCCCCACAATCTGCTCAAACTCCGTCTGCTGCTCGGCACGATTGCCCGCACTCGTCGCCAGCGTGAGCAGGTAAATCTGGTCGTTGGCGATCAGGCCGGTAAGCCGGGCGTAGAGCTGGGTGTCGTAGCCAAAGTCAGTGAGATCGAGGGTGGCGTGGCCAGTGACGGCGGGGAGGTTGTTGACGGTGGTCGGTTCGATAGTTTCGATGTCGAGACCGTTAAGCAGGCCGGCGTTCTCGGCCAGCGTGGCTTCGATGAGGGCAACGGCGGTTTCCGGCGTGTAGCCTGGCGCGTCGATTACGGAGACGTTGAGCACGGTGGGCAAGCCGCCAAAGAGGGCGCCCGCCAAACCTGTGGCGGCGACAGTGCCCACGCCCTGCCCCGCCTCACTGTCCAAAAACTCGTAGAGCGGCTCCATCTGCTCGTCCACGCCGAGCGTACCGGCGAGGTTGCGCACCTGTTGGCCGCGCAGGTCGACTACCGTCCAGCCGCGTGGGGTGGCGAGCGAGTAGCCGCGCAGGTCGTCCACCTGCTCGCGGAAGCCGTTGGGAATGGTGACTTGGGGCGTGGGGACAGCATCTGCGCCGAGCGTGGGAACCGGGGTCGGCGTGGCCGTGGGCAGCGGTGTGGGCGTCGGCGTGGGCGCGGGGGAACGCTGGCCGCCGCAACCAGCAAGCAGGAGCGTTACCCAAAGCAGAAGCAGCCAGCGCCGCAGGCGGAGTTGTGTGTTCATAAATATCTTGTAGGGGTTTGCTTACCGAGCCGAGCATAACTCGCTAAACTTCCGGGTGTATTCAGTGCTTGCCCCCACCCCACCCCTCTTCAAGATGGGGAGGGAGCTGCGACTGGGCTGCAAAGGGTCGGCCCCTCCCCCGTTGTGGGGGAGAAGCGGTTGGAGTTAAGGTGATACATACCAATCAAGGTGGTGATCGAGCCAGTTGTAGAGCACGCCCTGAATGTTGGCGAGCGGGCGCGCTTCGCTGTCGACAATTTCGCCATCGATGGTCATTACCCAAATGCGCCACTCGCCGCCGCGATCGCTGGCAAAGGATACGAGCTGGCCGTCCGGGCTCACGGCGGGCAGGCCATCCTTGGCGGCGGCATCCGTCAACTGTTGAACGTTACGCGGGTTTTGTACGTCGACGCGGTAGATGTCCCAGTTGCTGTTGATCTGGCGCATAAAGACCACGTAGCGCCCGTCGGGCGTCCAGTCCGGGCGCTGATCGGTAACGTTGCTGGTTAGTTGAGCGCCGCGCTGACCAACGTCTGCGGGACGCAGGAAGAGCCCTTGTCCCTGCGCGCCGTAATCGCCGCTGTAGACAAGCTGCGGCAAGCTGGGATGCCAGGCCGGGTCTTTGCCCACCGCAATGTTGTAATAGCGGAAGCGCTGCGTCTGCTCGCTCACAATAAAGGCGCGGTCGATTTGGGGCGTGTCGCTACGAACTACGGTTGTATAAGCTAAGATCAAGCTGTCGCTGTTGTCCCAGGCAATGCGGCCACTCGCGCCATCTTGTTGATTGTCCGAGAATTGCCGGCTGCGGCTGCTGGGATTGAGCGCGGGGTCGGTCAAATCGAAGCTGTACACGCCAGCCTCGCCGGGGGCCGTGGAGTGAAAGGCCACGTACTGGCCGTTGGGCGAAACCGCGGGCTGCGTCCCGTTGCGGACAACCAGCGTCGACGGCGCATTAGGCGCGGCAGGCAGGCTGTAAATGTTGTAGGCGCCGCGGTTGAGCTCCTGTGTGGAGTAGATCAGCGTGCCGCGCATGCCGGCCAGCAGATTGTCCAGATCGGTGACTTGATCCGCTTCGGCACAGCGCAGCTCATAGCGCGTGGCTTCCTCTGTTAGCGGCTGGCTAACGGTAACGGGCACATCATCTGCGGTCTGCGAATCGGGCGAGAGCGCCAGCGCCGTTGCCATCTGCTCGGCGGCGAGGCAGTAGACGTCCGCTTCCGCCAGCGCCGCGGCATAGTCGACGTAAGCCACCTGTAGCGTCTGGCGACGCTCGGCCACAATCTGGGCCGGCGAATCTATCGCGTCCGCGGCCTCGTTTTCAGCGCTGTCCCCACTTTCACCCTGACCCGTCGGATTCGAGTCGGGCCGCTCATCGGGCGCGGTATCACCATCGGCCACGATTAGCACGGGAGCCTCCGCCAGGCGGACGGTCGCCGAAAGCAGATTGGTGACCAGCGGTTGATTCGAGCGCAAGGCCAGGGCTTCGCGCAGCCGGGCAGCGGCGAGCGGCTGTTCGCCCTCGGCGTTAAGCTGTGCCGCGCGCCCCACATTGGCCACAAAGAGCATTTCCTGAATCAACGCCTGCTCGTCGCTCGGCAGCGCTGCGTACTCTTCGGTGCGAAGCAGCGCCAGCTGCGCATTGGTGCGCGTGCTGCGCCAGTTGTGCGCTGCGTAGCTCTCCTGTGCCAGCGCGAACAATTCCTGCAGCGGCTGCTCCGGCGTCGCGTTGGGCGTGGGCGTGGGCGTCAGCGTGGGCGTTGCGGTGAAGATGGGTACAGGCGTTTCGGTAGCTAGTTCGGTGGGTGATTCGGTCGGCGAATCGCCCGCGGCGGATTCCACAGCGACCGTGCTGTTCGACGACGATGCAGGAGGCCCAACGGACTGTGCGCCGCCGTCGCTGCTGCCTTCATCGTTGGACGTTTGATCATCCGGCGACGGGGTCGGCGTGGGCGTGTCCTGGGCAGGCGGCGGCCCAAGGGCGGCGGACGTTCCGCCGTCCGGCTGCTCGGCCACAGTCGTTTCGGCTGTACCTTCCGCCCCCCCACCGGCCAACGGCAACAAGTTGCTTGCAATGGCAAACACAATAAGAAGCAGCAGCGCCGAGACGGCTCCGCCAAACAGCCAGCCCAGCCGGAGGCGTTGGGAAGTGGGGGCTCTGTGCGTGGTCCGCGGGCTGCGTCGCCCAACTGGTGGCTGGATTGGTGGCCGAACCGATGGGACGTTGTCCGTAGTGGGTCGCCCAAACGGGGTGGGCGCGCTGGGGTAAATCGTCTGCTGGCCGGTGGTGCGCTCGCCGCGCCCAGATAGGCCGCCAGGCAGACTGTTCGGTGCGTTACTCGATTGGCTACCCGGTGGGGCATAAGGAGTGGCCGCGTCCGCCAAGCGATCGGGCAGCTTGACTGCTTTCAACCCAGTCGTAGTGGGCGCGCGTTTGGGCGTCCCGGCCACGTTGACCAGATCGTGCACCATCAATTCGACGTGGTTATAGCGCTGGTTGGGCTCTTTGATCAGCGAACGGCGCAAAATATCCAGCGCGCTGGGCGAAAGCTCGTTGACAATGTCTTCGGGAATCGTCAGCGGCTCGTAAACGTGGGCGTGCAGGATTTGCGTTGTCGTGCCGGTGAAGGGAGGGCGACCAACGAGAGCGCGGTAGAGCACCGCGCCCAGCGAGTAGATGTCCGCGCGGCCATCGACTTCGCGGCTGCCGGCGCACTGTTCGGGCGACATGTAGGCGGGCGTGCCGATGGTGCGGCCAATGTTGGTTAGCTCCGGGGCATCAAGCGCGCGCGCAATGCCAAAATCCGAGAGCAGCGGCACGTAGCTGGCGTTAACGGCGGAGAGGTAGACGCTGTGCGGTACGTTCTTTTCTACGCGACGCAGCAGGATATTGCTTGGCTTCACGTCGCGATGGATCACCCCCTGCTTGTGGGCGTAAGCCAGCGCCTGCGCCATGGGGGCCAGCAGCTGGGCCGCCTCTTGTAGATTGAGCTGGCGCACGCGTTCAAGCAGCGAGGCAAAGCTTTCGCCCTCTACCAAATCCATGGCGATATAAGCCAACCCGTCCTCGGCCATTTGGCCCACCTGCAGCGTGCGCACAATGTGTGGGTGAATCAGCTTGCTGACGGTGCGCGCCTCGCGTCGGAAGCGCAGACGCGCCGTGTCGTCGGCGTTGGGCAGCAGCACTTTCAGCGCCACCGTGCGATCAAGAATCTGATCGGTAGCGCGGTAGACGCTGGCCGTAGCTCCGCCGCCCAGCCGCTGGTCGACCAGGTAGTGGCCCACAACGTGGCCTACTAAATCGCCATAGCTTCTGCGCGCAGCAGTTGGCTGCTCGTTTTCTAAATTTGCGTTGGGTTGCGAATCTTCCGTCACGGCACGCTGGGTGGGTTTGTTACAATACAGTTTCTGTACGACACAGTCTCTGTGAACACAATTTCTGTAGACACAATCTCTGTGAATACAATCTCAGTGCACGCTTCGCAGCACGTAAGATGACGCCTCTGTTCTTAAAAAGATATTGCGCCCCGGCGCTGCCTTACACAATTTACGCCACCGCAACAGTGCGGTGCGTTAAACAGCCAAAGGGCGCCGAAGCGGAGGAAGCTGCCAAGCGGACCGGCCTCGCGCAGACAAGTCTGTCTTCGGGAAGGTCTTTCCACTTTGCGCAACGGTCGTGAACGATTAACGTGTAGACGCCAATCTTTAAGAGCGCGGTGGCAGGCGGCTGCGCTTGCCACCGCGCTGCCAAATTTACCCCTAAAACGACAAGCAGCGCCAACAACATCTGCGCCGCGTCCTTCCTGCTTTACTTAATTGTTACCACTTCCCTAAATTTTTCAGGGCCGCGGTGCGCGCAACGCTGCACGCAAAGCTATCCTTATTAAAGCGCAAGTCGCCGGAATTGATAAATCCCCACGGCATACGATTACACTACGAAACGGCTGTGTATTGTATGGCGCTCTCATAATAGAACCGCATAGTTGTATAGATGCTTCTTTTCGTTTAGAATCGCCAGGCACGTCTCCAATGGAAATTGCGTCCGGCAAACGTTGGCTGGCTGTTTCTGTGTCTCCATTTTAGCATATCGATATCTCTTTATCAAAGGAATTTAGCGTGAGTCAGCCAGGGAAAGTTGTTTGCTTGAGCGGCTCTGCCGCTGGGACGGAGTATCTGCTCACGGCGCAGATTTCTACCGTGGGCCGTGCACTGGAATCCCACATTCCGCTGGACGATCAGTTCGCCTCGCGTCACCACGCCGAAGTGCGGCGCATCAACGATGGCTACCAGGTGCACGATCTGCGCAGCAAGAACGGCACGAGCCTCAACGGTCGCCGCCTGCCCACCGGCGCGACGGCCTGGCTCACGGACAGCGACGAGGTGCAGTTTGCCTCCACCCGCTTTCGCTTCTACGATCCCACGGCCACCGTTACCGCGCCCTCGCTCGTTGCCATCCAGGAGCCGCCGCTGCGCGTGGAAATCGCCACGCGCCAGGTTTTCGTGGACGGTCAACTGCTCGACCCCCCTTTGAGCGTCAAGCAGTTTGACCTGATCTGGTTTCTGCACCAGAATCGCGGTCGCGTCGTCAGCAAAGATGAAATTGCCCAGGCCGTTTGGCCCGAAGCGGACGGCGACGTCTACGACGCCAACATTGATCGCATGGTGAGCCGCGTGCGCAGCCGCATCGAGCCGGAGGGCGACGAGACGCGCTTTATCTCCACCATTCGCGGCTACGGCTACAAGCTCGACATTTAGACTACTTTGGCTTACGCGGGTTTAGTGTAGCGCTATTTTCTCAAGATGCCACCGCTGCTTTGGCTGCGTCGGTGCAGCGGCCACGAGCAGTAGCCCGTCCGCAGTAAAGGCGAACAGCCACCTGCCAACCGGCGCTTTTTGTGCATTTTGCCCCACAAATCCAACGATTGTTATGGGAAGCTTCTTATCTATTTCCCAGGCTTGATTCCTGCTCGCTCCCCCGTTAGGTTCTCCTCTTCCACTTCGCAAGCTGGCAAGCCTGCCAGCTTTCCAGATCGTAGGACAACGGTCCGGCTTTGGTGGCAAAGCAGTCAAATTGTCTTTGGCAGAACTTCGTACAATACAGCCAAATTCGGCCTATTGCGGCGTGCTTGCCTCCGGCGTTCGGCCAGGGCATTCGCTCGCTGCACTCAGCCATGGTTCGCGGCCATTCACTCAATCGACACGCCAATAGAGTCGGCCCTCCTCTTCGCCGCGACAGTTAACGGGCTCCGTCGACCCGGCGCAGCTGCGTGTTAGCCGAATTACCCGTACCAAACTACCTATGCTCGCTTGCTATTTCCGGCGCTCGCGTGCCTGGCTGTACAAACTTGTTGGATGAGGTTCACATGGAACAAAGCGTTAGCGCTCCCCACCCCCACCGCTTTCAGACGCCGCTCGCGGCTCCGGTTCGCCCCGCACCAGTTCGCCCCGCACCAGTTCGCCCCGCCCGTGCGTCGACCAAAGCGGAAGACGCCATGATTCAAGGGGCGCGCACGGGCGACCAAGCCGCCTTCTGCGCACTGATCCGTGCCCACCACGGCGCGGCGGAGCGCGTGGCCCGCCACATCATGCGCACGGACGAGGCCGCTGCCGATGCGCTTCAAGATTCCTTTATCAAAGTCTACCGCGCCATGCCGCGCTTTCAGGACGGCAACTTTCGCTCGTGGCTGCTGCGCATTGTGACCAACACCTGTTACGATCACCTACGTCGCCAGCGCCGCCGCCCCGCGCTCAGCCTGGATGAACTGCTGGAGCAGCCCACCACCGAATTTTCGAGCGTCCACGCACTCGACGGCCCGCCCCTCAGCGACAATCCCGAACAGATCACCGTGCACCGCGAAACAATGCAGCGTATCCTGGCCGCCATTGCCGATCTGCCCAGCTGGCACCGCAACGTTGTGCTGCTCGTGGACGTGCACGGCTGCGACTACGCCGAAGCCGCCAACACGCTTGACCTGCCGCTGGGCACGGTCAAATCGCGCCTCAGCCGCGGGCGCGCCGCCCTGCGCAACCGGCTGGTGGAGGAGAATTTGATTCCCATGCGTTTGCAGTAAAGAGATTGGTAACGCAAAAAAGCCAGCGGGTTTTCAACCCAAATTGTTACCAACTGCCGCCCGGCGCCAAAGCCGCCGGGCTTGTCCGAACAAAACCCGCCGAAGCGCATCGAGCACCTCCCCAATCCGCTTCAGCAGCTTTTCTGCCAGCAAGCTGGTGGGCTTAGCTACCAGCGACCTTGGGTGGCAGCTTAGATTATTCAATACCCGCCTGCTCTTTTTGTTCCCCACCCCTTACGCTCGCTTCAGCCGCACCGCCCGCCACGTGCCCGCTGGCTCAAAGCCCAGCGACCGGTAAACCGCCCCCGCGGCGGGATTGTCCCAATACAAGAACGGCGTTTTCCCCAGCGCTAACAGCTCCTCGCAAAGCCCGCCGCACACGGCCTTGCTTAACCCGCGACCGCGCGCGTCGAGCCGCGTAAAGACGCCGCCGATCATAGCTGCACCAACCATCGACGGACTACTGATGTAGTCGCCGCTGAGTTCGGCGTTGGTCAGCGCCGCCGCGAGCACTTCGCCATCCTGCTCGGCCAACCACACGCGGCGCTGGCGCAGCGGCTCCTCCACCGTCGCCCGCGTGCGCGACATGTTGTCGGCATCGGCGAAAAATCCGCTCAGCGCGTCCAGATCCGCCAGCGTGGCCCGGCGCACGCTGGTGATGCGGGCGTCAACCGCTGGCGGCGGCGAGAAATTTTGCGCGGACAGCCTCATCAACTGCTCGACGCGAACGCTTTGCGCCGCGTAATTTTGCAAAAAGGGCAGCAGGCTCTCCGTGCCGCCCGGGTTGTCCTGCAGGCGTTCGGCCTCGGCGGGATGATTGTCCACCACCTGTGCCAGCCCGCGCCAATCGGCGTTGGCCTCGCCAAAGAGCACCCACCCCTTGCGGTAGCGATTGAGCACGCCGCGCAACGTACCGCTCGCCGCTTCGTCGGCAAAGTCTCCCCAAAAACGACAGTACGGCTCATCAAAGCCAAGCGTCTGAAGGTTGCCCAGCGCGTACAGGTTGTGCGCTACGTCGCTCGCTAGCAGACGAATGGCGGCAGCGCGATCGGTCTCGGTCAGCAGTCGAATCATGGGACGTCTCCTCGAAAAGAATTTGGACCCAAAGCTACGCGGAATTACGCAGATTCCCCAGAAAGATTTGCTTTTTATCCGCTTAACTCCGCGTCTAACCTTTTTCTACGCAAAGGCCCAGCGGCCCGGCCCGTGCTGCGCCAGGTAAAGCGCCACCGCCCGCTCCCAATCCTCGCGCACGGCCAGCGGCTGTGATTTGAGCCAGTGGCCAAAATCGCTGGCCCAAGGTTCGCCCGTGAGCACGGTGCGCAGGTACAAATCCGCCATCGGCCCCACCTCGGACAGCATTCCGGATCGGGCAAAGGCCGCCCCGATGCCGCTGCGGTCGTAGTCGACCCGGCGAAAGGTGGGCCGCCAGCGCGCGCCGTTGTGCCCGTGCACAAGGTCGAGCAGCAGATATTGGGCGCGCGGATCGCCGCTGTAGGGCATGCCTACGCTGCTGGCGTTCAGAATCTGCTGGCCGTTGACTTTGCGCTCCAACGGGCGGTGGGTGTGACCGCAGACCACCGTCGGCTCGTCGATGTCCGCCAGCGTTTCTGCGATCTCTTCGTTCGCCATTTCCGGCATCACGCCGACAAAGGCGTTGCCGGGAATCCCGTGAAAGAGCCGGATAGGAGGCGCGCCGTCAATGGTGATGCGGCGTTGGGCGGGGAAGTGCTCGAACGCGTGCAGGTGGCGGGGGTGCAGCCGCTGGTACGTCCAAAAGATGCTGGGAAATTTCCGCTGCCCGGCCACGGCATCCGCCGACTGCGCGCCCTGCTCGGCCACTATCTGCGCCACGCGCCGCAGCACCAGCTCGTGATTGCCCAGAATCGAGGGCCAGCCACGCTCGCTCAGCCTGTCCATGACCTCGTTGCTCCACGGGCAGCGGTTGACGAGATCGCCGGTAAGATAGACAGCATCGGGCGAGTGGCGGTCAAGGTCGGCTAGGGCAGCGTCGAGCGCGGGTAGATTGCCGTGGATGTCGCCGAGAAACGCTAATCGCATGGGGAAAGTTTAATGCGGAGGCGCGGAGATGCAAAGCGCTCTACCAGTTGGATGACGCCATTGTCAATGAGGTAAATGAGTAAATGACGCTGTTGTTTGGATTACGTATTGGGATTACCCAACCGTTTCTAACCGCAAATTGCCCATCCCATCCACCAGCGCCGACCAGCCCGGCGCGACCACAAGCGTTGTATCGTACTGCAAGACGAGCGCCGGGCCATTGAAGCGATTGCCCGGCCGCAGCCGCTCGCGCGCATAGCAGGCGCTGGCTAGCGACTGCGCCTCGCCGTCGTCCGCACTAAACCAGACGGTCGCGTCGTCGAGGCGCGCGGCGCTGGGATCGCCGTCGCCGAGCGGCTGGCGAGGCAGCAACGGGCGTGCCCCCGGCGTCTGGGCGCGCACGCGCAAAGTCACCGCTTCGACGGCTTCGTGGGGAGCGGCGTAGCCGTAGCGCTGGTCATGGGCATCGTGAAAGCCGGCGATGGCGTCGGCCACGCTTGCAGCGTTGAGTTCGCTGCCGTTTGTCGACAGCGGCACGCTCAACTCATAGCTTTGCCCGCGGTAGCGCAGGTCAAGCGATGCGGTGACCGTGGGATCGGCGAGGCCTTCGTCGTGCAGCAGACGCGTGGTTTGCTCTCTCAGGGTGGCGAAGGCGTTGCGCAGGGGCCGGGGCTGTTCGACGAGCGCAGCGGCATCACTCAGAATCGACTGCGAGGCATCGGCGGCGACATCGGCGACCAACATGCCGTAGGCGCTCAACACGCCGGGCGCGGGGGGCACGAGAATTTGCTCCACGCCCAGCGCATCGGACAGATCGCAGGCGTGGAGCGGGCCCGCGCCGCCGAAGGGCACGAGCACAAAGTCCGCCGGGTCGTAGCCGCGCTCGACGGAAACGGCCCGCAGCGCCCGCTCCATCGTCGCGTTGGCAACGCGAATCACGCCCAGCGCCGCGGCCTGCGCCGGTAAGTTTAACGAAGCGCCCAGCGTCTCAAAAGCGCTGTGGGCCGCTGCTCCATCCAGCATCATGGCTGCATTGTCGTCCGTACCCGCCCCCCGCGCAAGAAAGCCGCGCGCATCCAGCCTGCCAAGCACGAGGTTGGCGTCGGTCACGGTTGGCTGCGTGCCGCCGCGCCCATAACAAATTGGCCCCGGCATGGCCCCGGCGCTGCGCGGCCCCACGCGCAAGCCGCCCGCCGCATCCACCAAGGCGATGCTGCCGCCACCCGCACCGACCGTGTGAATGTCGATCACGGGCAAGCGCAGCGGCAAGTCGGTGATCGTACTCTCCGCCGTCGTCGGAATCGCGCCGGGGCAGAGCGCCACATCGGTGCTCGTGCCGCCCATGTCGAGGGTTAAAATTCGCGGGCCAACCTCTTCGCTCCCTTGCTCCCCTGCTCCCCTGCTCCCCTGCTCAACCGCCTGCCGCGCAACCTCGAACGCCCCGACCACCCCGCCCGCTGGCCCGCTCAGCACGAGCCGACCCGCTTGGCTCGCGGCCTGCGCCAGCCCGATGATGCCGCCGTGGGACTGCATGATGCGGACGCGAGAATCAGCAAAATTTTCGCTGAGCGCGTCGTCGAGGCGAGCCAAGTAGCTGGCGACGAGAGGCTGCACGTAGGCGTGAATTACGGTGGTGGCGGTGCGCTCGTATTCGCGGTATTCGGGCAGCACATCGCTGCTGAGCGAGACGGTCAGATTGGGCAGCCGCTCGCGGAGCAGCGCGGCGATGCGGCGCTCGTGATCGGGCCGTCGAAAGGCAAAGAGCAGCGCGACGGCAACGCTCTCGATGTCGGACCGGGCGAGTTTGTCGACCAGGGCGTACACTGCTTTTTCATCCAGCGCTCGCAAAATGCGACCCGTGTAGTCGATCCGTTCGGGCGCTTCCAGCCGCCACGCATCGGCCACGAGCGGCTCTGGTCGCGACTGGTGCAGCTTGTAGAGATGCGGTCGATTCTGGCGACCAATTACCAGCACGTCGGCAAAGCCCTCGGTGGTGATCAGCGCGGTGCGTGCACCCCGCCGCTCCAGCAGCGCGTTGGTGGCCACCGTCATGCCGTGGACAATATCAAGCGTGTCGAGGTCGAGGGAGTCGTTTGTGTCGAGACCGAGTTCGCGCAGCCCGTCGAGGATGGCGCGGCTCTGATCGTCCGGCGTGGTGGCAATTTTGTGGACAACCAGGCGACCATCGCGCAGGAGGACGAAGTCGGTAAAGGTGCCGCCCACGTCGATGCCGATGAGGGTGTTGCTGTGGATATTGCTGTGGATGTTGGAGGGCGAGGTCATGCGTTAGCTGTTGATTCGGGTATCGAGGAATTCGAGAAACTGGTTGATTCTGTCAGGATAAGCTGCACGCAAGTTCCATCCCTTGCGCAGCACAAAGTTAAGTCGATCAATATCGAGTACGACAGCATAAGCATGTCGAAACAGATGACGAAACCGTCTCATTTCATCGAGTGCCTCGTACATCTGCTTGTCTATAACAGCAGGGCGAAGTGGCATCACGTCAAGCCGCATCCGTTTAAGAAGCTGCGCGTGCCAATGCGTAGAGTCGTTGACCGAATTTTCAAATGACACAGCAATATTAGAGAAGATGTTTTCAAAGGCCGTGTAGATATTGTGCAAGCGGTAAGCTATAACAATTAGTTCATCCTCGTCCATGTCAACCGTTAGCGGCGGTGAGGGTAGCTTTGTATAAAGCTCGCCGATTACTTGCAAATCTTCGCCAATGTTACGTTTAAGCAGCAACATTTTCTCGTTCATATACTTGCTCTCCATACAGTTCGACGGCTAAAGTTATTGGGTGTACAAATGGACGCACATCGACAAATCGCTCCAAAACACTTTCTAAATCCCGACAGAAGGGCGTCTCCGCCTCAATCGGTCCCTCAATCGCCACGTCAATATCCGAGCCCCAGCGGTCGTTGGTGGGGCGGAAGCGGCCCGGCTGCGTGAGCGAGCCAAAGAGGTAAACGCGCTCGATGGCTGGGTGGCGCGGCGCAATGTCGCGGATGGCGGCGCGGGTGCGGTCAAGCCACCGCTGGCGCTCGGCCTCCTGCTGGGCGCGTCGCCGCTGCTCGCGCTGCTGGTGGTAGCGGCGCGACGCTTCAAAATCCAATGTTGTGTTGGCCTCGGATGTCATGTTCGTCTCGATTCTGTGGTATCTTCAGCTAAGTTAGATTGTACCCCCAGCGAGGAGAACGGTCAATGAACTCATCAATAAATTCAGGCGCGGTAGAGCGGGAGAAGGCGCGCGTCCGGGCGCAATTTGGCGCGAACGCCGCCATGTACGGCGACAGCCCCGTCCACGCCAAGGGCGCGAGCCTAGCGCGCGTGGTCGACTTGGTACAGCCGCAGGCCACGTGGCGCGTGCTGGACGTAGCGACGGGCGGCGGCCACATGGCGCTGGCCGTCGCGCCACACGTGGAAGCCGTGGTTGCCAGCGACTTGACGCCGGAGATGCTGACCGTGACCGCGGATTTGGCCCTCGAACGCGGCTTGACCAATGTGACCATCGAACCGGCGGACGCCGAAAATCTACCCTTCGATGACGACGCCTTTAACCTGGTGACCTGCCGCATTGCCCCGCATCATTTCTCCAACGTCATGCAGTTTCTGCGCGAGGCGGCGCGCGTGCTGTGCGTAAAAGGGACGCTGGCCGTGGTCGACAACATCGTGCCGGACGACGATGAGGCGGCGGCCCATATCAACGCCACGGAAAAACGCCGTGATCCCAGCCACGCGCGCGCGCTGTCTCTCGGCGAATGGGAGGCGGCGATCACCGCCGCGGGCTTTCGCATGACGCACGTCGAGACGATGGGCAAGGGGATGGACTTCGCCCGCTGGTGCGACAACATGAACGTGGACGTTGCCGTGCGCGCGGAATTGCAGCAGGGAATCGAGCAAGCGCCAAGCGAAGCACGCGATTACTGGCAGCCGCGCATCGAGAGTGGGAGGCTGACATTTCGGCTTATTGAAGGGATTTTTATCGCTCGCTTGTAAAGAAGATTTTAACGCGGGGACGCAGAGGCGCAAAGGGATTTTGGGTTTGTCATTTCGACAGGAGGAAGAAATCTTTCTGTGGTAAACGAACCACTTGTTAATTCACCGTGTTGTAAGCGGCGAGCGGATTTCTTGCAGTCGGCGTCGAAGCGGCCGCTACGCGAGCGAAACGACATTCTGTCTGCTCCTCTTCTCTCCGCGTTCCTCCGCGCGTTCCCCGCGCCTCCGCGTTAAATCTTTTGCCTACAAAGGCTTTCTTTTGTTCCGCCGATCTGCTATAATCGACCCTAGAACAAACGTGCAACCCAGGTGATTTTGATGGCCGACGAACGCAGCATGAGCGGGCCGGGCCGACCCAACGGCAACCGCAAGCCCGACGACAGCTCAAAACAACCGAAACCCGACCGCGCCATCTCGCCCGAAGAGCAGCCCGGTGATCAGCGCGTTGATCGCGCGCTGCGCCCCCGCTCGCTCGATGCGATGATCGGGCAGGACCACCTGCGCGAGAAAATTCGCATTCTGGTCGAGGCAGCACGGATGCGCGGCGATTCGCTGGATCACGTGCTGCTCTACGGCCCGCCCGGCCTTGGCAAAACGACGCTCAGCCACATTCTTGCGGCGGAGATGAACGCCAACCTCAAGGTCACCGCCGGCCCCGCCATCACCAAAGCGGGTGATCTGGCCGCGATCTTGACCAACCTGCGCAAGGATGACGTGCTCTTTATCGACGAAATCCATCGGCTCGGTCGCGCCGTGGAGGAGATTCTCTACCCGGCGATGGAGGATTTTGCGCTGGACATTGTTGTGGGCAGCGGGCCGGGGGCGCGCAACATTCGGCTCAAGCTGCCCCCCTTCACCGTCGTGGGCGCAACGACGCGGCTGGCGCTGCTCACTTCGCCGCTGCGGGCGCGCTTTGGCGTGGTCGAGCGCTTTGATTTTTACGGCATCCCGGCGCTGGTCGAAATCATTACCCGCGCCGCCGATCTGCTCACCGTGCCGCTGGACGGCGACGCCGCCCACGAAATCGCGCGTCGCTCGCGGGGCACACCGCGCGTTTCCCTGCGCCTGCTGCGCCGCGTCCGCGACTACGCCACCACCCGCGCCGGCGGCCACATCACCCTCGACGTCGCCCGCCGCGCGCTGGCCTTGCAGGAGATCGACGAGCTGGGGCTGGACGATCTAGACCGGCGCGTGCTCGACTCCCTGCTCACCAAATTCGACGGCGGCCCCGTCGGGCTGGACACGCTCGCCGCTTCGATCAGCGAGGAGGGCGACACGATCATGGATGTGGTCGAGCCCTACCTGCTCCAGCTCGGCTTCCTCGACCGCACCCCACGCGGTCGCGTTGCCACCCGCGCGGCCTACGAGCACATGGATATTCCGTACAACGGTCGCAGCGAGCAAGGCGGGCTGTTTGGATAAAACTTTCTGAAATCACAATGTCTCTTCTCTATCAGCAAGCCGCCATGCCCTATTTGGCACAAAACGGCTTGAGCAGCGATTCCAACACAATCCAAAAACAGGACGAGCCCTTCCACGACTGGTATCGCTTTGTGTTGTCGTACCCTCCCCACCTGGTGCGAGACTATTTTGACCGCTTTCACTTGGATTCAAACAGCACAATCCTCGACCCATTTTGCGGTACGGGCACAACGGTTGTTGAAGCAAAGCTAAACGGGCTGCGAGGCGTGGGTCTGGAGGCCAACCCATTTCCCCACTTTGCCGCCTCCACCAAAGTGGATTGGTCGGTTGATCCAACGGAATTGCAGAATTGCGCATCCCGTGTTGCGGCCGAGACGTTGCGCGTTCTCCAGCAGCAGGGCATTGATGATCTTGCCTTTAGCGGCGAAAGCGAGCAGCCTGCTTTGCGCCGCCTTCCGCCAGAGGCCGAAGCCATTTTGATCAAGAATTCGATTAGCCCGCTGCCGCTGCACAAAACGCTCGTTCTGCTGGATCAGCTGGAAAAGATTACAGATTCACCCGCATACAAATACTGCCTGTTGGCGCTGGGTAAAGCGCTGGTCGATTCAATTGGTAACATCCGCTTTGGTCCCGAAGTCGGCGTTGGCAAGGCAAAGGCAGATGCGCCAGTTGTACACGTCTGGCTGGCCGAGATGGAGCGTATGGCGGAGCATTTACGCCTCGTCCAAGACCGAGCTTATCCCCATGCCATCGTGCATCACGCCGACGCGCGCGCGCTGTCCCATGTGCTGCAGCCGCAAACAATTGATGCGGTGATTACCTCGCCGCCTTATCCCAACGAGAAAGACTACACGCGCACGACCCGTCTGGAATCTGTCGTGCTGGGCTTCTTCCAGAATAAGATGCAGTTGCGTAGCTTTAAGAAGACCCTGTTACGCTCCAACACGCGCGGCGTCTACAAAGCGGATGAGGACGACAGATGGATTGCACAGCACGACCACATTCGGCAGCTTGCCAGCACGATCGAAGCCAAGCGCATCGAACTGGGGAAAACCTCCGGTTTTGAGAAGCAGTACGCGCGCGTAACGCTGCTCTATTTTGGTGGCATGGCAAGACATCTGGCTGAATTGCAGAGCGTATTGAAACCCGGCGCCCAGCTTGCCTACGTCGTCGGCGATCAGGCTTCGTATCTGCGAATCATGATCCGGACAGGTCAGCTGCTGGCCGACGTTGCCCGTGATTTGGGCTACGACGTGATGGGGATCGATCTATTCCGCACGCGCTTTGCTACGGCGACCCAATCCGAGCTGCGCGAAGAAGTTCTGCTGCTGCGCTGGCCTGGCTAGGACAAAACAGGGCACAGAATCGCTACACCCAAATCATCGAATCGATTTTCTTTAGATACTTCCACCTGGGCGACACAACCGTTGCCTTTGTTCGTTCCGATATCAACGAAGCCGCGGAAGCCCTGAACATCCGCCTGCCCAAGAACATTGGCGACATTATTTATTCGTTTCGCTACCGCACGGAGTTGCCCAAGCCAATTCTCGACGAAGCACCAGATGGCTTTGAATGGATTATTCGATCCACCGGTTCGGCTCGCTATCAGTTTGCCCTCGTCCGCGAAGTCGTCCTGACTCCATCCGAGCTGCTGGTTGAAACAAAAATTCTCGACGCAACTCCGGCGATCATCGAGAAATACGCGCTGAGCGACGAACAAGCGCTGCTGGCCAAGCTGCGCTACAACCGCCTCATCGACATTTTTACTGGACTCACCTGCTACTCGCTACAGAACCACCTACGCACAACCGTTCGAGGAATTGGGCAGGTGGAGACGGATGAAGTTTACATCGGCGTCGATCGACGCGGCGCGCAATATGTTTTGCCGGTTGAAGCAAAAGGCGGGAAGGACCGCATTGGGCGTGTGCAGATCGAACACGCGATTGCGCTGTGCAGCGAAAAATTTCCCCACTTGATTGCGATTCCCATTGCCGCCCAATTTATGGCGGACGACCTGATTGCGCTCTTTCAAGTCGAAGAGACAGAAAGCGGGCTTGCCGTTGCCGCTGAAAAGCACTACCGCCTGGTGCGCGCGGACGCACTTTCCGCTCAAGAGCTTCAAACTTACCGGTCGCGTCCACTTTGAATTTGGCCGTTCGCCTTGCACTTCTCTGTTACAAATCCAGCTGAAGGCATAAAAACGTGGGGCCAACTTCGCCGCCGAACAACTCCGTTGCGCTTCCGCGTCCAAATTTTCTTCGCTTACGCCGCTTCCAAGATATTTCCATAGCGATGCGTTGTGTGCGAGATGGCTTGCTCACGTAGATAATGCCGCAGCGCCAGCCGACCGTTCGCCAGCACCAGCCCGTCGACCACGCCAACCCACGCCTCGTTGAGCGCCCGCCGCACGTCATCCGATACCGCCCCAATCAGCCGCGCCCGCACGTACGGTGATTCGCCCGCCTGCGCCAGCCGTGCGATCAGCCCGTCCTCGCTCTCGACTACCGCCTCCACGCCCGGCACGTCCGCCACCCAGGGGAAATCCGCCGCCTCACCCAGGCTCACCGTCAGCACCGCGCCGACCGTGCGTGCGGCGAGCACCACCTGCGCCAGCGACGCAGCCTCTGTCTCTGCGCCCACGCGCACGAGCACGCCGCCGCTTGCCTTATCCAGCGGGCGGTAGCGCAAAACGTTGTCCTCACCCAGCAGCTGCGATGGGTCGTGCTCCTGGCTGAAGTACGTTTGCCACCAGCGAGCGTAGCTGCCCGCCGCCGCACGCAGTTGATTCTGTTTCGCGTCGTCCACCAGCGGCAGCAGGAAGGCGAGCAGCTTTGCAATGGGCGCGGACAGCTCGGCCTGGGCCGTCGGCAAGTCGACCTGTCGCCACGTCGCCATCTGCAACACGTAATCTGGCCCACCCGCTTTTGCGCCGGGGCCGACGGTCGATTGCTTCCAGCCGCCAAAGGGCTGGCGCTGCACGACCGCGCCCGTGGTCTGTCGGTTGATGTAGCCATTGCCGGCCTCAACGTGCTCGCGCCAGTAGTTGATTTCGCGGCTGTCCAGCGAGTGAATGCCGCTGGTGAGGCCAAAGCGCACGTCGTTTGCCAGCTCGACGGCGTGCTGCAAATCTTTGGCGCGCATCAGCCCCAGCACGGGGCCAAAACACTCTGTCTGGTGGAAAAACGAGCCTTGCTTCACGCCGAGCTTGATGCCCGGCGACCAGAGCCGCGGGTCGTCGCCAATTTGGCGCGGCTCCAGCAGCCACTCCTCGCCCTCCTCCAAGGTTGTTAGCGCGCGTTTGAGCTTATCGCTCGGCGGCTGTGTAAGCGGGGTGATTTGGTTCTGCGGCTCCCACGCCGAGCCAATAGGAAGCGACTGCACGGCGTCCCGAAGCTGGCGGCGAAAGGTGGGGTTGTCGTAGACCTCGGCCTCCAGAATGCCCAGCGAGGCGGCGGAGCACTTCTGCCCGTTGTGGCCAAAGGCCGAGCGCACCAAATCCTTGATCGCTTGGTCGTGGTCGGCTAGCGCGGTGACAATCAAGCTATTTTTGCCGCTCGTCTCCGCGAACAGCTTGAGCGACGGCTTCCAAGATTGGAAGAGCCGCGCCGTTTCGCCGCTACCCGTCAGGATGACGGCGCTGGTGCGCTCGTCCGTGATGAGCGCCTGGCCGACTTCGTTGTCCGACGTGGGCAAAAATTGGAGCACCTCGCGCGGAACGCCCGCATTCCAGAAGCACTGCGCCAACTGCCAGCCAACCAGTGTCGCCTCTGGCGCGGGCTTGAGGATGACGCTGTTGCCAGCCATCAGCGCGGCCAGCACGCCGCCCGCCGGAATCGCCAGCGGGAAATTCCACGGCGGCGTCACGACGACCACGCCCAGCGACGTCATCAGAACCCCCTCCCCCTCCCCTTCCGCAAACTCATCCAGCGAACGCGCATAATAGCGGGCAAAGTCCACCGCCTCGCTCACTTCGGGGTCGGCCTCGGTGATGCTCTTGGCGGCATCGACGGTCATCGCGCCGATCAGGTCGCCGCGCTGGCGCTCGATTTCGTCGCCCACATCGAGCAGCATCTGTCGCCGCTCGGCAACGGACTTCGCCGCCCAGTCGCGCTGAGCCGCGACGGCTGCATCCAGCGCGACGTCCACTTGCTCGCGGTTGGCGCGGGCGTAGCGATAGGGCGTTGTGTCAGGTCGCGAGGGATCGACACCGTCGGCGAGGTCGACGCCGCTGATTTCCTCGCCACCGAGCTGGAGCGGAATGATTACAGCGTCGCGGTCGCGCCAGGCGGCGAGCTTCTCGTGAATCCACTCGACGTTTTGGGGAAGCGACCAATCGGTGTCGGCGGCGTTAGTAAAGCCGTCGTTTCGAGCAGCGCGAGAAATCTGTTCTTGACTTACCGATTCTCGTTGACTGTCTGAAGATTTCTCCCTACTGTCGAAACGGCCATTGCGATCCTGCGCCCGCTGCGGCCCAATGGCGACCTCGTTGCGCATGGCAAACGAGTGCAGGAACTGGTTGCGCTGCTTCTCCCACTGCGGCGTGCCCGGCTCCAGCCCAAACAAATCGTGGAGAAAATTTTCCTCCGCCGTGTTCTCATCCAGCCGCCGCACCAAGTACGCAACCGCGCTGTGGAAATCATCGCGCTTGACCACCGGCGCATAGAGCAGCATCCCCTCCGCGGCCTGCTGCACGGCGCGCGACTGGTGATTGGCCATCCCCTCCAGCATCTCAAATTCCACATCCTCCTCCACGCCAAAGTGGGCGCGCAGCAGCAGCGCATAGGCTACGTCAAATAAATTGTGGCTCGCCACGCCGATGTGTACGGCCTGCGCGTGCTCCGGCTGCATCCCATATTCGACCATGCGCTTGAAGTTGGCGTCGGTCTCCAGCTT
Source organism: Caldilineaceae bacterium (assembly GCA_965213535.1). GTDB lineage: Bacteria > Chloroflexota > Anaerolineae > Caldilineales > Caldilineaceae > JBCCFC01. The sequence goes on along the minus strand of OZ243888.1, from coordinate 5,519,255 downwards.
GGTGCGGTAGGGCGCTTGTGTCCAGCCGTGAATCGACGCCTCGACGCGCTCCATTGCCATGTTCGCGCCCTTGACGATGCGCACCTTAATCGGTGCGCCGCCCCGCTCGAAGCGGTGCATCGCCCAGTGCGTGAGCTCTTGCTGCACCCCGTGCGAATCGGGCAGGTAAGCCTGGAGGACGATGCCCGCGCGGTAGTTCTGAAATTCCGGCTCGTCGAGCACCTGCTGGAAGGCGGCGACGGTCAGGTGCAGATCGCGATATTCCTCCATGTCAAGGTTGATAAACTTGGGCGCGGTCGTGCCGTGCGGATCGCGGTACTGATGCTGCATCGCCTGCCGATAGAGGGTGCGCAACCGCCCCTTGATCTGCTCGACCGTCCAGTCGAACGCGACGAGATTGATCTGGCTAAAGACCGACGAAATCTTGACCGAGATATACTCGACATCCTCGCGCGCCAGCAGCGCCAAATAGGCATCCATGCGATGCGCCGCTTCCTCTTCGCCCAAAATAGCTTCGCCAAGGTGGTTGAGATTGAGACGCGTGCCGCCCTTGCGCCGCTTCTTGAGATATTTCTTCAGCGCGTCCTCCTCGCCGGGCAGGATGACGTTCTGGGTTTCCTGGCGCAGCCGCGCGGTGAAGGGCGGCACGACCAGGGCTGGCATCACGTCCGACATGTAGCCGCCGAGCGTCAGCGCCGCCCGCTCCCACCACTCCATGTAGCGCGGCACGCCGTAGCCCTCCAGCAGGTGCTGGAGCTGGTTGGCAATGCGCTTGGGCTTGTGGCTGCGGAAGACTTGGTCGCTGAGGGCAATGGTCAGATTTTTGCCCGCGGGGTCCTCCATCATGCGGGCGATTTTTTGAGCCTGCTGGCGCTCGCTGTCGGTCTGCTCCTCGCGGGCATTGGCGAGCAGCGACTGGGCCAGATCAATGGCGCGCTGGGCAAGATCGTCGGGCGTGAGATGAGAGTCGCGGGCGGCGGCTAAAATTTTTATCGGACCAAGCTTTTGGGCACTTCTAGGGTGGGTCGCGGTCGTCATGGAACGGCTCCTTAATCAGGGTAAAGCTATTGGCGGGGAACCAAAATCATTGTTTACAATCGTAGCAAATTAAGGCGCATTTTTCTGTGGGCGGGGATGCAGGGGGTTCACTTCAGTTTGGGGCGAAATATCAAGCTATTCATCAGAAGTAGAGAGCATGTAAACATATGCAAAATTGAAGGTTAACGGAGGCGTCAAATTCTGTCGCTCTCGCCCTTATAGGGACAAAATCCGGTGGGAATAACAAGACTACCGATCTCTGGCTCAATCTGTCGTTTCCTCCAAATCGAAATGCATCTAGACGCAGGAGTGTCGGTAGGTTCCGTTGGCATTTGCGTGAGGCCCCTCACCCCCGCCCCGTTCTTTCAAAGCCGATTAGCGAAATGTTTACGGAACCCAACGAATCGCACGCTGGAACCGCAAGAATTATACCAATCTACCGGGTTTTTCCTCAACGAAAATCTATACTCTTTGCTAACGTACAATTAGACGAATCCCCAACTTTGAACATTTTCTTACGAAAAACATCCCGACGCCATACTACATTTGATGTACACCAAGGTAAACCGATAGCTCTTGGTGCTTTTCAATAACTGAGGAGATACCTATGTCCCACTCAATGAAGAAGCTTTGCTCCCTGTTTTTGTCCCTTATGCTGGCTACGCTTGTACTGAGCGCCTGTGGCGGCGGCGCTGGCGATGGCGTCGACACCGTCGATGATCCCGTTGTGGATGATGCGGGCATCATCACGGACACCGACGTTGTGACGCCGTAAGAAGTGACACCGTAAGTGACACCGACGTTGTAACACCGTAAGAAGCCAGCTCACTACGGACGAAACGGCGCATCTTTATTCTGCTGTTTTGTTCGGCGACACTTACACAAGCAAGAAAGCCCATCGACCGTAGTCGATGGGCTTTCTTGCTTGTAGCGAGCAATTTGAAAGAGGTAGTGAGCGTTCTTAGCCCGCCGAATTGGTGAGAAAGTACATGGTCGGCAACCCCACAACCAGGTGGGTAATTTGCAGAATCATCACCGTACCCACGGTGGGATCAATTGTGTTGACAATTGGCGTAGTCGCCATTGCAATCAGCACAATCGACGAAATTACCACGAAGACCAGATTGGCGCGCGCATAGGAGAGGAAGCGGGTCAAAATGTAGTAGAGCACCGCTCCACCAATCGGCGGCACGATGCTAGCAACCAAGAGAATCGGCAGCGTAATGGTGCCCTGAGTCGATTCAGCGGGCAGCCAACCCGCCGCGGCGCTGATAAAGTAGAGCACGATGTTGACGAGGGCGGCCACGGCAATGGCGAGGCCCGTCGCTTTGGCAATTTGGCCCAGCGTCGGTTTGATGCTGCTGGTCGAATCGGTGTTGTAGGTGGCGGTCATATAGCGTTCCTCCTGTTGAGTAATTTGCTTGATAGTTCAATGTTAAACTATATCATTAAACTATATCAGATGCATAGAGAGCCGTCAAGGTGGAGTCGGGTCTTTGCAGCAAAGTGCACCATCCAAAACAGCCTTCAATACACTATCATGCGAAGAGCTTTGGAATTGTTTGTTCTTTGTTAGATTCGGTTTCACGTGGGGATCAATTCCGTGTAAAATAGTGCCATGCGCAACACAAAGTTACCAACTCCCCTACCCTTTACCTCCGAAGCCGACCGCCTCGACCGTCTCGCCGACCGCCTCCAGCACCAGCACGGCGTGCCCGCCGCGGACGTGCGCGTGGTGCGCGCGCCGCTGCGCATCAGCCCGCTCGGCGCGCACATCGATCACCAGCTCGGCTGCGTCACCGGTATGACGATTGACCAATCCGTGCTGCTCGCTTTTGCGCCGACGGGTGACGGCGTCGACAAGGGCAACGTCTGCGTCGAAAGTCTCAATTTCGAGCGCGCGACTTCGTTCACGCTGGGCAACATTCCGCCCTCCGAGCCAGGCGATTGGGGCAACTACCTGCGCGGTGCGGCCCAGGCCCTGTGCAAAACACACAACATCGGGCGCGGCCTCATCGGCGTGATCGACGGCAGCCTGCCGATTGGTGGCCTCAGCTCCTCAGCGGCGGTCACCGTTGCTTACCTGCTGGCGCTGGAGGTCGTCAACGATCTCACCATTGCCCCGCTGGACAACGTCGACCTCGTGACGCGCGTCGAGCACGGCTACATTGGCCTGCGCAACGGCATTCTGGACCAGACGACGATTCTCTTTGGCCGCGAAAATCACCTGACTCACATCGATTGCCAATCGCGTGACATCACGCAGATTCCCGTGGCGGACGATGCGGCTGCATTTGACATTTTGGTTGTTTATTCGGGACTCAGCCGCGCCGAGGGGCTGGTGGGCACGGGCTACAACAGCCGCGTGGCCGAGTGTCAAGCCGCTGCGCGACAGCTCGGTGATCCGTCCGCCGATCCGCGTTTGCGACACGTTGCACCGGAGACCTTTGCGGCACGGGGCGATGCGTTGCCCGCCGAACCGCGTCGTCGAGCCACTCATTACTTTGGTGAGATGCAGCGCGTGGCGGCGGGCGTTCAAGCGTGGCGAGCGGGCGATCTGGCAAAATTTGGCGCGCTGATGAATCAATCGGGTGCAAGCTCGGTGCATCAGTACGAGTGCGGCAGCCCACAGCTGATCACGCTCTACGAAATTCTCTCGCAGCAGACAGGCGTCCACGGCGCGCGCTTTAGCGGGGCTGGCTTTCGCGGCAGCTGCGTCGCCCTCATCGATCCCGCCGCTTGCGACGAAATTATCAGCGCCGTCCACGAGCGCTATCCGGTTGCTCATCCACAGCAGGCCGAGCGCTACAGCCTTCATCTTTGCCACTCAGCCGATGCGGCTCAGATTCTCTAAGGTTCGTCCTTCACCAAACGCTGTCATGCAAATTTGCTCCGCCGTTGCCGAAGTCCGCGCCGTCCGCAGACAATTTCCCCTGGCCGAATGGGCCCTCGTGCCCACGATGGGCTACCTGCACGACGGCCACCTGCGCCTCGTGCAGCGTGCGCGGGCCGAGAACGAGCGCGTGGCGGTTAGCATCTTTGTCAATCCGCTCCAGTTTGGCCAAGCTACCGATCTCGACCGCTACCCGCGCGACCTGGAGCGCGATCTCGCGCTGCTGCACGAGGCGGGCGTTGATCTGGTGTGGACGCCCACGCCAGACGGGATGTACCCGCCCGGCTTTCAAACGCAGATCGAGGTCGGCCCGCTGACGGAGCTGCTGGAGGGGGCCGCGCGGCCCGGCCACTTTCGCGGGGTGGCAACGGTGGTGGCCAAGCTCTTCAACGGGGTGCAGCCGACGCGCGCCTACTTTGGGCAGAAGGATTTTCAGCAGGTCGCCGTGCTGCAGCAGATGGTGCGTGACCTGAATTTCCCCGTAAAGATTGTGGTGTGCCCCACCGTGCGCGAAGCGGACGGGCTGGCGATGAGCTCGCGCAACGTGCGCCTCGCGCCCGCCGCGCGCCAACAGGCCACGAGCCTACACCGCGCCCTGCTGTCCGCCGTCGCCGCCATCGAGCAGGGCGAGCGCAACGCCGCCTCGCTGCGCGACCTTATGCAGCGCATCCTCAGCGCCGAGCCGCTCATTCAGGTCGACTACGTAAGCGTGGCCGATCCGGAGACGCTGCTTGAGCAGGAGACGGTGGCGAGTCCGGTGCTGCTGTCGTTGGCGGCGGTGGTGGACGGAGTGCGGTTGATTGATAACGAGGTCGTGGGGCGGCATCTGATCTCAGATGGTTAACTCAGTGTGGTTGAACAACTCAAGTGGCTGTCCGACCACCGCCCAGCGCTAAAGTCGCTGGGCTTGCCTCTAGGCAACCCGGTAAGCCAGGCCGAAGAGCCGTCTCGTAGCTCAATCTCTCTTGAATATGAGATTGCCGTTCTCCTGCTCGGCCTATTGACGGCCCAACGGTTTTCTGCTATAATCATCGTCAGCGCAATTTTCCTCAAGCATCTGTTGCCCCCAAAGCCAACGCTATCGTTGCATTTCTATCGTTACATTTGGAGGAGGCTGATCGCGATCAGCCACCTGCCCGTTTTCCACCTTACCCAACACGGCCACTTTTCCGGCGGCACTTCCAACTCAGTCCCTACCCTCGCCCACAGCGTTCGCAGACCAGGCGCTTGGTCCATTCCAAAGCTTACGTTAGTTTTTCATACCGCGGTTGCTTGCCGCAAATCCAACCAGCCTCTCTGTGGTAGCCCAGAAACTTTAGCGAAAGAAACTTTTGCAACGGCTTTTCCCGCCGTTGAGCAGCATTCTATGATTGCCATGTATCAATTTACTACGTTTAACCGTAATGTTTAACCGTAGTGTAAAGATAAGTAGAAACGAAATTAGTAAAGAAAGAACGTGAAAAGGATAGAAAAATTATGTCAGAAGAAAACCATGACTCGCTGTCGTCCATGACGATTGGGCAGCTGGAAGGGCAAACGCTCGAAGAGCTGCGCGAGTTGGCGCGTGAAAATGGCGTAACCGGCCATTCGCGCCTCAAGAAGCACGATCTCGTGATGCGGCTGCTCCAGGCCAATGCCGAGCGCCAGGGTCACTCGTTCGGCGGGGGCATTCTGGAAGTCGTGCAGGACAACATCGGCTTTCTGCGCAGCGACCACCTGCTGCCGGGGCCGGAAGATGTCTACGTAAGCCAGAGCCAAATTCGGCGCTTTGGCCTGCGCACGGGTGATCTCGTGATTGGACAGGTGCGCCCGCCCAAGGATACCGAAAAGTATCACGGGCTGCTCAAAGTTGAAACGGTGAACGGGCTGGACCCCGAAGAAGCCAAGCGTCGTCCGATGTTTGAAAAGCTGACGCCCATCTTCCCCGACGAGCAGATGTGTCTCTCCACCAAGCCCAACATCATCTCCACGCGCATGATCGATCTGCTCGCCCCAGTTGGCCGCGGGCAGAGAGGGCTAATTGTAAGCCCGCCCAAAGCGGGTAAGACGACCGTGCTCAAGCGCCTGGCCAACGGCATCTCCACGAATTATAAGGACGTTCACCTTATGATTGTGCTTATCGGTGAGCGCCCCGAAGAGGTGACCGATATGGATCGCTCGGTGGATGGCGAGGTGGTGAGCAGTACCTTCGATGAGCCGATGCAGAGCCAGGTGCGCGTGGCCGAGATGGCGCTGGAGCGCGCCAAGCGTCTCGTGGAAAGCCGCAAGGACGTGGTGATTCTGCTGGACAGCGTGACTCGCCTCGCGCGCGCCTACAACCTGACGGTTCCCCCGTCCGGTCGCACGCTTTCCGGCGGTATGGATCCCGCGGGGCTCTATCCGCCCAAGCGCTTTTTTGGCGCAGCTCGCAACATCGAGGAGGGCGGCAGCCTCACCGTGCTGGCGACCTGTCTCGTCGATACGGGCAGCCGCATGGACGACGTCATCTTTGAGGAATTCAAGGGCACGGGCAACATGGAGCTGCACCTGAATCGCCGTTTAGCCGAGCGCCGCATCTTCCCGGCAATCGATATCGAGCGCAGCAGCACGCGCGCCGAGGAGAAGCTGCTTGACCCCGAAACGCTGGCCAAGGTCTACACGCTGCGCCGCATGATCGATGCTATGGGTGGTGGCTACGACGCGATCCTGCCAATTGTGGAACGCTTGAGCCGCACGCGCACCAACCAGGATTTCCTGGATACGCTCACCCGAACGTAGCGCAAGCCCTGGCTAATTCAACTGGGATTCCGGCCCTTCGTGGAATCCCAGCGGCTCCGCGCCAGCCTTCTCCTTTGACTCGAACATCCCTTCTTGCAGCAAACATAGAATGTGAGCAGTTGCTGGGCTTTTTAACCTGCCAAATGCTACGCAATCCCTACGGCGGGTCAACGATCTTATAAAAGTCGAGCGCGCCCGCCCTTTTTCTTCCTAAAAAGGCCACTTGCTGATCGTTGATGGTTTGCCAAGCGAAGCGCTTCTGCTATAATCCGCCCTTGGACGGCAACAGCGCATCAGCGTCCATTACTTTGGTCCTACAACGATTCTACGACAATTTTTGCAACAGCTTCGTGCTGAATTGGTTTAGCAAGCTTGTACTCAGCCAATCAGGAAACGAGCTGTCACTTCTGTCTTTGCCGCTTTCAACGTCGCCTACAGATCGGCTGCTCACTAAAAGCCAGCGCCCGCCACAGGCGGGCGGCAGGGAAACCTCGGCGCGAAATTTGCGCCCCTGGCTTTGCAATTCCGATTGCTAGTACGGAGAAGCATCTATGTCCGCAGACTTAAACTACGTGCCCGACCCAAAATTCTTCCCCGAAGAACGCCCGGTTCCTGGGTACACTCCCCCTCCCCCCAATCAAATTCAGCTTTCTTCCTCTGCCCTTTCTACACAGTCGCTTAATGCTTCCATCGTTCCTTCTGCCCAGTCCGCATTTGACGTGCCGCAGTGGGTAGCCAATCCATCGATGCCCGCCAGCAACGCTGAACGTACCATTCAGCACGCTCACACCACCCTACGCGATATGCTGGGCGATCACATAACGCCCCTGCGCCTAGCGGGCCATATTTCGGTGTTGGCCGTTGCGGCCATTGTTCTCTTCATCAGCCAAGCCTCGCTGCCCAACTGGAATCTTTCGCTGCGCTCCCTGCCCATGGGCACGGCTAGCAGCGCCAGCACGGCGGTCAGCGCCAGTCTGAGCGAAGTCGCTGGCCCCAGCTTTGGCCTAAACGCCCTCAAAAGCGCAGCCATCCCCTTTACGGAAATCAAAGAAACGCTGCAGGAGCCGCTAGAGGCCGCAGCGCCCGCCGCTGCGACCGAGGTTCTCGTTTACAACGTGGAGAAGGGCGACACCGTGCTGGCGATTGCCGAGCGATTTGGCTTGCGGCCCGAAACGGTGCAGTGGGCCAACCCCAAAGTTGCCCGCAATCCGGACCGTCTCCAGATCGGCGATGAATTGTCTATTCCACCCACAGATGGCGTGCTCCACGCTGTCACAACGGGCGACACCCTCTCCAAAATTGCCTCCGCCTACAGCGTCAATGTGGAAGACATTGTTGCTTACGCCCCCAATAATCTAGCCAGCAACGAAGTCAACCTGGCGGTTGGGGCTCAGGTTATGGTTCCGAACGGAACCGTGCGCACGACGACGCAGCCGGTGGTGCAAACGTATAGCAACACCGAGGCCGTGCCGGTGGCCAGCCTGGGCAGCGGCAACTTCAAGTGGCCCACGGCGGGCAACGTCAGCCAGAAGCCGTGGAGCGGCCACATGGCTATTGACGTTAGCTCCTGGACGGGGGCGTCGGTCGTTGCGGCGGATGCGGGCGTGGTACGGCTAGCAACGGGCGGCTGGAACGGCGGCTACGGCCAGCACGTGATTATCGACCACGGCAACGGCTTCCAAACGGTTTACGCTCACTTGAATGCGTATTGGGTTTACGCGGGCGAAAGCGTGGACCAAGGCACGCCCATCGGCAGCGTAGGCAACACGGGCAACAGCACCGGCCCCCACCTACACTTTGAAGTTCGCTACCAAGGCGTGCGCCGCAATCCGCTGAGCTACCTACCGTAAAAGCAGGCGCGCTGGCAAGCGGGAAAATAGGGGTAAACAAAAGCGGAGGTCAATTGTCGACCTCCGCTTTTTGCTACTCCTTGTGACAGAGTTTGATTTAGTCAGTTCGCCCAGCCCACGCTATCCTTGGATGCCGCCTTCGGTGAGCTGTCGCGGGTCGAGCAGCTCGTCCAATTCCTGACCGCTGAGCTCAGTCTTCTCCAGGGCCACCTCCTTGAGCAGCCGCCCCTCGGCGTAGGCCGTTTTGGCAATCGACGCGCCCTGCTCGTAGCCAATTACGGGATTCAGCGCCGTCACCAAGATTGGGTTGCGCCCCACTAGCCCGCTGATGCGCTCTTCGTTGACGGTGAAGCCCGCAATGGCGTCGTCGGCCAGGGCGCGGCTGGCGTTGGCCAAAATTTCCGCGCTTTGCAGCACGTTGTACGCAATCACCGGCAGCATCACGTTGAGCTGAAAGTTGCCTGCTTGGCCGCCAATGGTCACAGTCACGTCGTTGCCGATTACCTGTGCACAGACCATCGTCACCGCTTCGGGAATCACGGGGTTAATTTTGCCTGGCATAATGCTGCTGCCCGGCTGCAGCGCCGGCAGCGCAATTTCGCCGATGCCAGCAATGGGCCCGCTGTTCATCCAGCGCAGGTCGTTGGCGATCTTCATCAGGCTCGCGGCAACCGTTTTAAATTGCCCGCTCAACTCCACGGCCGCATCCTGCGTACTGAGGCTCTCGAAAAAGTTGTCGCTGCGGCGCAGAGGCAGGCCGGTGCGCTCGGCCAGCTTGGCGGCCATGCGCTCGCCAAACTCCGGGTGAGCATTGATGCCCGTGCCCACGGCCGTGCCGCCCTGTGCCAGCTCCGCCAGCCGCGGCAGGCTCGCCTCAATGCGGTCGATGCCGTGCTGAATTTGGCTGGCCCAGCCGCCCAACACCTGGCTCAAGCGCACGGGCATGGCGTCCATCAGATGCGTGCGCCCGGTTGTTACCACATGGTCGACCTCATTAGCCTTTTGCGTCAGCGTCTCGTGCAGGTGGCGCAGCGCGGGCAGCAGCAGTTCATCAACGGCCAGGTAGGCACTGAGGTGAATCGCCGTGGGAATCACGTCGTTGCTGCTTTGCCCCATGTTAATGTGGTCATTGGGGTGCACCTTGTCGCCAAGCTGCGCCGCGGCCAAGCGCGAGATCACCTCATTGGCGTTCATGTTAGTGCTCGTCCCCGATCCCGTCTGAAAAATATCAAGCGGAAAGTGCGCATCGTGCTCACCGTCGGCCACGGCTTGAGCCGCCGCTTCGATAGCAGAGGCCATCTCCGCATCCATCAGCCCCAAATCCTGATTAACAGTTGCCGCCGCGCCCTTGATGAGCCCCAGCGCGCGGATAAAGAGCCGGGGAAAGTGCAGGCCGCTGATAGGAAAATTTTCCACGGCGCGCTGCGTCTGCGCACCGTATAGTGCATTGGCTGGCACGTGAATCTCGCCCAGACTGTCCCGCTCGGTGCGCTGCTCGCCCGCTGCTTGTGTGTGGTTTGTCATATGTAGTCCTTGCTGATATAGATAGTTGGAATGGGTCAATTCAAGCACAGCGCGTCTCTCATATCCGTCAGGCGGATTGCTATACCGGGAAACTGCCCAATGGCTCAAAATCTGAGACGCCCCTTAACCCCTTGAGCGTTTGACGGAGATTTCTAATTTATCTACAATCAGGGCAGTTAAAAATCTTAGTGGATTGAGATGTATACCTATGGCTGAACATATCTTAGTGGTGGAGGATGACCGCCGCATCCGCGACATGCTGCGGCGCGGGTTGCTGTTTGAGGGCTATTCCGTGGATGCCGCGGAGGATGGCGAAGCGGCGCTGCGCAGCGCCCGCGAAAAGCTGCCGGACGTAGTGATTATGGATTTGATGTTGCCGGGCATGGACGGGCTGGAAGTCACCCGCCGCCTGCGCAGCGCGTCCGACGTGCCCATCATCATCCTCACCGCGCGCGATTCCGTGCCGGATCGCGTAACGGGACTGGATGCCGGGGCGGACGACTATCTCGTTAAACCCTTTGCCTTTGATGAGCTGCTGGCGCGGCTGCGGGCGCTCTTTCGTCGCCACCGCATGGAGGCGGACCCGGAAATCTACCGCTTTGCCGATTTAACGCTTAACCCGCGCACGCGCCAGGTCTTTCGCAGTGACGAAGAGATTCAGCTCACGGCCAAGGAGTTTGACCTGCTCGAACTCTTCATGCGCCACCCCAATCAAGTCTTGACGCGCGATTTGATTTACGAGCATATCTGGAATTACGATTTTGGTGGGGAAAGCAACATCATCGAGGTCTACGTGCGCTATTTGCGTACCAAGCTCGAAGCCGGTGGCCAGCCGCGTCTGCTTCAGACGGTGCGCGGCGTTGGCTACACGCTGCGCGAGAGCTGAGATCGACAACTCTTGCATTACAGCTCTTGCATTACAACTCTTGCGTTACAGCTCCTGCATTACAGCTCCTACATCACAACTCTTACGTTTGGTTAATTTGCTCCTCAGCTTCTTGTGGCAAAGTTGGCTCTTTACATGATCGTGTATCCAAAGCCTTTTTTGTTTATGCGTGGTGCGTGTACCGGTACACGCACCACGCATAAACTGGTTGATACACCTCGTCGTGAAGACCCATGTAGTCTACCCATGTAGTCTTACGCGCTGCCGTAGCAGTCGGCAGCACACAACTTTGTTCCGATGAGAACTACCAATGTCCATTCGCCTCCGTCTAACCCTCTGGTATACAACGCTGCTCGGCACAACGCTCATTCTGTTTAGCATGCTCGTCTATTCCGCGCTGGGCACAACGCTGCGCATGCAGGCGAAGGATGACGCTGAACGACAGGCTGTTGAGATTGCGCAACGTGTCGATAATCTATTGCTGGCTAGCACGGCAGCGGATGCGCTTAACATGCTCTCCCAGGAAGAACGGTCGAGTCGCAGTGCATCCTTGGCACGCTTTTTAATTGAGCGGCTAACCAGCGAAATTGACTTGACTACTAGCACGTCCTCCATTCAGGTGGTGGATACAGAAGGCAAAATATGGCTTCACAGCAGTGAGTCGTCCTTGGCAGATTTTGGCGACTATATGCAAACGATGCCACAAATGGAGCGAGGGAAAGTAGAATCATATATGCAAGGCAGCGGCGATGAGTCCAACATCGTTTATAGTATGCCTTTCCAAAGGGATAACATGTTGCTTGGCGCGATTCAAGTGCTGCAACCTGTTAATCCCGTTGAGCCGACGCTGAATCAAGTAGCGCGTTTTCTAGCACTGGGCACGGCTGTCAGTCTATTCATCGCAGCCATTGTCGGCGCGATTTTGGCCCGTCAGGCGCTGCGCCCCGTTGCTTCGATTACGGAAACAGCCAGCAACATTACGCGCCGCCGAGATTTGAGCCAGCGCATCCACATCCGCGAAGATTCGAGCGAGGTGGGGCGCTTGGCCGCCACCTTTAACGAGATGCTGGATCGCATTCAGCATCTCTTTCAAACGCAGGAGCGGCTCACCGCCGACGTGAGCCACGAGCTGCGCACGCCGCTTACCACGATTCAGGGCAACGTGGAGCTGCTGCAGCGCATGGCGGCGAGCGAGCCGCCTGAAAGTTCTTTGTCCGCACAGAGCGATGCACGCGCCGAAATGCGACAGGATATGCTGAATGAAATTGGCGAAGAATCGATGCGTATGAACAAGCTGATCAACGATTTGCTGCTGCTGGCGCGCGCGGACAGCGGCTCCATGCAGCTTACGCTGCACCCCGTCGAGCTGGACACGCTGCTGCTGGAAGTTTACCAGCAGACGCAGCGCATTGCCGAACGCAGCAAAGGCCCCGGCTCGCTGGAGGTTCGGCTGGGACGCGAGGATCAAGCCCTTGTTTGGGGCGATCGTGACCGGCTGCGGCAACTGCTGCTCAACTTAACCGAAAATGCCATCAAATACACGCCCGCTGATGGGACAATTACGCTGGCCTTGCGCAATCAGGCCGACTGGGTGCAGGTCTCTGTGCAAGATACCGGCATTGGCATTGATGAAGAAAGCCAGAAGAGCATCTTTTCGCGCTTCTACCGCGTGGACAAAGCGCGCAGCCGCGATCAGGGCGGCACGGGGCTTGGCCTCAGCATTGTCAAGTGGATTGCCGAAGCGCACCACGGGTACGTAGAATTTGAAAGCATTCCCGGTCAAGGCAGCACCTTTACGCTGCATCTGCCAACCTATCACGAATCTCCCCCCCTACCTGAAGCGTCCACCAAGCAATCCGACAGGACAATTTCGCAGCAGGCGAGCCCGGGCATGGAAGCCGCTTAGTCGCGCACGACGAGCACCGGGGCCGCGGGGGGCTGCTCAACATTGACGTAAATCGGTAGACGGTTCGTGTGGCGCTGCCGCTGGTGGCTAAAGCCTGTCAGCTTGTCTGGAGAAAACCCGCGAAAGCCAGCTGGCCTTGATCGGGTCGGCTTTCTACCCATTCAGTTGGTTATCCCTCTCCACACCAGCGGCTTACAGGCCCAACGGCGTCGGTCGCGCTTCAAGCACAATAGGGCCACCCGCCTCCTGCTCGGCAGGAATCGAGAAAAAGAAAGTTGTCCCCCTGTCGACTTCGCTGCGCGCCCAAATTTGTCCGCCGTGTGCCTCGACGATCTTGCGTGCCAAAAATAGCCCTAGCCCCGTGCCCGCCGTGCTGCGCCGCAGGCTGCTGTCGATGCGGTAGAAGCGCTCGAATATATGCGGAAGCTCGTGCGATGGGATGCCAATGCCCTCATCGGCCACATAGAGCACCACGCTCGTGCGCCCGTTGATCCCGCGCGCCGTCCAGCCACCCAGCCGAATCTCGCCGCCGTTGGGCGAATATTTAATGGCGTTGCCAATTAGATTAGTCAACACCTGCCGCAGCCGCTCTTCATCGCCCCACACCAGCGGCAGATGCTCCGGTAGCCGCACCGCCAGCTCGTGCTGCTCGCTCTGCGTGCGGTAGACCTTGACCACACGCGCCACCAACCGGTTCAGGTCCACATCGGCGTAGTCCAGCCGCAGCCCCTCCGCCTGAATGCGGCTGATATCGAGCAAATTGTTGATCAACAGCTCCAACCGATCGGCCTCTTCCTCGATCACCTGTAAACCCTGGCGCGCGGTCTCTACATTCCACTCGGCATCCGGCCTGGCTAGCGTCTGCGCAAAGCCCTTGATTAGCGCAACGGGCGTCTTTAGCTCGTGGCTGATAATAGAGGCAAAGGTCGACTTCACCTCCTCTTCCTCCCGATAGCGCGTGATGTCGTGGACGTTGACAATGATGTTGACCACCTGCTCGTCGTCGCCCAGGAGCGGCGTGTAGACAACAGAAAGGGTGATGCGGCCAGCGCCCGGTCGGGGCAAGTCGCCCTCGCAGCGCAGGTTTCCCTCGCGCAGCAGCCGGTTGATCGCTACCTGTGGCGGATCGATTTGGCAAAAATCGTCCCCCTGGACATTATCCAAAACGAGAATCTGCTGGCAGTTCTGCCCGACCGCCTCCACTGCTGGAAGCCCCAGCATTGAGGCCAACGCTTGGTTGATGACAACTACGCGCCGCTCGGTATCCAGAATCATGATGCCGTTGGCGCTGTTTTCGATAATCGTTTCCAGGCGATTGCGTTCCGTGTTGAGCTGGCGGTAGAGCCGCGCGTTGCGCACGGCAATCGCCGCTTGGTAAGCAAAGCCCTGCAGAAGCTGCCAGTCGACCTGCGTAAAGGCGTAGTCGCCGCGGAAGAGATAGATGATGCCGAGCAGATCGTTCTCGAACAGCAGCGGCAAGCCAATTACCTGATGCAGCAGCACCTTCTGCTCCTCGTTATTGAGCTCCTGCTGCACAAGCTGGGCACGCTGCTGTAAGTCGCTAAAGTAGTGACGCAGTTTTTCCTTCAAATCGAGGCTTTCGCCTTCGTCATTTTGCACGTTTGGCAGTGCATTGAGCAGCGGCGCAAAGGCGGGCAGCAGATGGGGTGGGATGCCGTAGGCCGTGCGGAATTGAAATTGAATGGTGCTGAGGTCTTGCTCGATCTCCGTCTCCTCAGCCAGCGCAATCAACCCGACGCGGCAACTTGCCATTTCCGCGGCGCTGTTCAGAATCAACTCGAGCAGGCTGGGCAGGTCCAGTCGCGATGTCATCGCACGCGTGATGCGCAGCAGATATTCGCGCTGTCGCAGTTGGTGCGTTGCAATGAGCGCGGGAACATTCATTTCATTTTCCATAAAGGTCTATAAACAAAAGCACTTGCCAGAGCGTAGCAAGTGCAAATTTCAGTGTCTCATTGAGCGAACCGCTGGTTGGCTATCGGTGCTATGTAAAGCTACGCTTCGGTAACTTTCTACGAACCGAGCACGCTTGTCCTTTGAAAAGAGAGGGGCAAAAGGTCTCGGACAGTTGTTGTAGAAAATTCGCCTTTGTTGTTGGCAATATAAACGTCCATATCGGCTCCCAACTCCGCCATCACCTGCCGACAGATACCACAGGGCGATCCACCATCTTGCGTTGCAACAGCAATCGCGCTAAAGTCGCGCATTTGTTGGGCCACGGCAGAGGTCAACGCTACACGTTCGGCACAAACTGTAGCCGGATAAGCAGCATTTTCTACATTGCAGCCGACAATGATTTGGCCATCCGTTGTCAATAAGGCTGCACCTACTTGGTAATCGCTGTAAGGCGCATAGGCATGTTCGCGCGCTTGGAGAGCGCGGTCGACGAGTTGCTGAGGAGATATATCCATAAATCAGCCTTTACTCAGTACGTTTCGCGCTTTGACGTGCCGGTACGCCATATACGAGCGCATCCTTTGGCACGTCGTGTGTTACCACGGACCCCGCACCTGTCTGCGCACCATTGCCCACGGATACGGGCGCGACCAATAACGTGTCGCTGCCAAGGAAAGCGCCTTGACCCACCTGAGTTTTGTGCTTGCGCTGTCCGTCGAAATTACAGGTAATCGTTCCTGCACCAACGTTGACATCGCCCGCTAAATGCGCGTCGCCGATGTAACTAAAATGGCCCATCTTAGTACCGGGGCCAATAAAGCTGTTTTTAACTTCGCCGAAATTGCCCATGTGTACGTGGTCGGCTAACACAGCGCCTTTGCGCAGGCGGGCAAAGGGACCGATTTCGCAGTCGTTACCTACTACGGCCTCCTCAACAAAGGCATATTGTACCAAGCAGCTGTCACCAATTTGGCTTTTTGCAACATAGGTATTGGGTCCAATGGTGCAGCGCTGACCAATTTGAGTACCGGCTTCTAGGATAGTGCCGGGGTAGACTTTCGTATCGGCCCCAATTTTTACGTCCGGCTGAATGTAGGTCGAAGTAGGATCGATGATAGTGACGCCGTTTACCATATGCTGTATCAAAATGCGCTGCCGCATGGTGGCTTCGGCGTTCGCCAAGTGCACACGCGTGTTGATTCCATCCACTTCGTTCAGCGGCGCATCCAAGGCAGTAACGGCGCGACCATCTGCGCTAGCCATAGCAACCAAATCAGTTAAGTAGTATTCACCTTTGGCGCTGAGAGAAATTTTGGGCAGGCTGCTCCACAGCCAGTCGGCATCAAAGCAGTAAACTCCTGTATTCAACTCTTTGATACCCCGTTGCGCTGACGTGCAATCCGCCTCCTCGACAACCGCTTGGACATTGCCATTCGTATCGCGCACCACGCGTCCAAAGCCTTGGGGATCGTCACGGGTGATGGTCAGCATTGCAAGAGCTAGGTCAGCGGACTGCGACTGTTCAGAAAAGTGGTCGGCGAGCGCACCCAGTGTTTCCGAGCGCAGCAGCGGCATATCCCCATAGGTAACAATCACTGCGTCCCTGCTGCCTTGCAGCAGCGGTTGCGCCTGTTGGACAGCGTGCCCCGTCCCCAACAGCTCCTCCTGTTCGACGAAATCAGCACGGTCTCGCAGTGCAGCCCGTACAAGCTTCTGTCCATGACCTACCACAACAACTGGCAGACCAGTGCAAACGGCCTGTGTTGTGCCAACGCTCCACTCAATAAGTGAGCGTCCACAAATTTCATGTAGGACTTTGGGAAGGGAGGATTTCATACGCGTCCCT
Organism: Caldilineaceae bacterium; assembly: GCA_965213535.1. GTDB lineage: Bacteria > Chloroflexota > Anaerolineae > Caldilineales > Caldilineaceae > JBCCFC01. The sequence goes on along the minus strand of OZ243888.1, from coordinate 5,502,638 downwards.
TTACCCGCCGCTAAAACGACGCTTGAAAATTTCATGTAGAAAACAAAAAAGCCAGCGTGCTGGCAAAATGGCCAACTGGCTGGACTAATAAGGACAATGGGTTATAAGCATAAAAAAGATTTTGTTGGCAATGGCCTA